>JAKSLH010000021.1 GCA_024401335.1 Bacteroidales bacterium | reverse complement strand
ATACATATTCTACTGCAAAATTAAAACATTCCGCGACAAGTAGATGCAGCGAGGCAAGACAAATATGGGCATATAGTGAAGTACGACGGAGGTTCGGCATACGCCACGACAACAGCAGGCGGTGGATTGACGATAAAGGTAGAGGTGATGAAGGAAGGATGAACTAACGCTCGAACGTCATTATGAGACGTGGCATGAGATGTCTCTACAATGAGACAAAGGATTGTACGTATAGAACAATCACAACAAAAAAAAATCTAAATAAAATTATGCGCTGTCATCAAATAGCGTTGATTTTGTATATTTGCGAGAAACGAAAGCATGACTGAGATCAACGAAAAGAATTACAGCCCATATAGAGTGTTCATCCATTTCTTATGGTAACAGGCATTGGGCTGAAGAAACAATGACATGTCGAAGCGCAAGATAGCATATATAATCAACCCACATTCGGGCATAGGCAAGAAGAACATCATAGAGGGAGAGATAGAACACTTCACCAACAAGGATGAGGTGGATTATCAGATCATCTATACCGAATATGCAGGACATGCCCACGAGATATCGGCAAGCCTGAGGGACAAGGTAGATATTGTGGTAGCTGTTGGTGGTGACGGGACCGTCAATGAAGTAGGTCGTGGGCTCATCGGCAGCCAGACTGCGTTAGGCATCATACCATGCGGATCGGGCAATGGGCTGGCGCGAGAGCTCGACATACCGCTACGTTCTCAGCATGCAATAGAGATAATAAACGAAAGCATCACGAAGCAGATTGACGTGATAAAGATAGGCGACAGCTATTCGCTCAACGTGGCCGGCATAGGATTTGACGCATATATAAGCCATAAGTTTGCTAAGGTCAAGACACGCGGTCCGTTGCAATACATGAATCTGATAGCCAGGGAATACCCGAAATACAAGTCACGAGAATATGTGCTTGACATAGACAGCCATATTTTCCAGCGTAAAGCATTCTTCATCAGTTTTGCCAATTCGACACAATGGGGCAACAATGTGCATATAGCGCCAGGAGCCATGATGGATGACGGACTGATAGACGTGTGCATTGTATCGGAGTTTCCGAACTATGCCATCCCTACCCTACTTGTGCAGTTGCTCAGTCAAAACATCGATGCTAACAAATATGACGAGATAATAAAAGCCAAGGAGATAGACCTATGCAACAAGAGAGCAATGCTAGGTCATGCTGACGGCGAGCCTATACGCATACCGCCGCATGCGAAAGTGAGCATCTTACCACTGGCACTGAAGGTAGTTGTACCATCGAACGACTTCTTTGAGAGTGTACGTTTTGCGCCAGCAGAAGACATCAAGAAGTTTATCCAGCAGACAATACCGTTGCAGAACATACAGGACATACACAACAGGGTCATAAATAACATACAAGATATACCTAATATCGTGAAGGACAACCTTCAGGATATACCTAACATTGTCAGAAAAAATATCCAGAATACGTTTGGATTAGGCTCTAACAAAGACGACAAGGAAGAAAAATAAGTCAACCCTTACGGCTTCTAAATCTTTTTTAAATGTATTTAGCATGTCATTGAGGTTTCTATAATCAAAAAAGGTATATCTTTGCCGTAATTTAATCACACATTATTACATCGTCAGACCATGTTAAGTAGAAGACTCTTAAGAGTGAAGGTGATGCAGATGGTATACGCTCATAATCAACAGAGCGACGCAAGCTATGAAAGCATAGACAAGGAACTGCAGCACAGCATCTCAAAGTCGCATGAGCTGTATTATTACATGCTGCTCTTACCAATTGCAATGAAACGTCATGCACTGAAGCGCATCGAAAACGGAAAAAACAAAATTCGTCCAACACAAGAGGAACTGAATCCGAACATGAAGTTCGTTCAGAACAGTTTCATCCAGCAGCTTGAGAACAACAAGATGCTCAACGATTTTGTTGATGCCACAGGATATGCATGGGAAAAAGAAGATGACGACCTGTTAAAGATTATCTTCAACACTATGACTGCCTCAGACATGTACAAGGAATACATGGAGAGCAATGTCAACACATACGAAGAGGACCAGAAATTCATCTTGAAGTTCTTCACAAAAGAGCTTCCTAAGATCGACCTCATGTATGAAGCGTTGGAGCTTAAAAATATATATTGGAATGACGACGTAGATTTCGCCATCTCTATTGCTATCAAGACATTCAAGCTATTCGACGGCAAAAACGGAGTTGACGTAGAACTGTTGCCAACATACAAGGATTCTGATGACAAGGAGTTTGTCACTACCCTTCTCCGCAAGACAATGGCAACCTACAAGTCAACATTTGAACTTATCAAGAAGTTCTCTAAGAACTGGGATCCTGAGCGTGTAGCTCAGATGGATGTCATCATCATTGTAATGGCTGCTGCCGAAATGATGTCGTTCAAGGAGATTCCTATCAGAGTCACTCTCAATGAATACATCGAGATATCTAAGTATTACTCAACAGAAAAGAGTAACATTTATATCAACGGCATTCTTGAGAAGATAGTTCGTCAGCTCGTTGAGGAGAAGAAGATCAACGCTTCACAGCTCATACAGGTTGACAAGGAGACTCAGAAAGAGGCTTAAACCATCATGCCTAGAAGTGTCATAGCAGCGTTTGTTTTCATGGCATCCATCATCGGGTGCGGACAGGACAAGGCTAGTGGCAACGACACTGACACGAGGACTGATAGCCCAAGACAAGGCAAGGCGTTTGTGGAGACAACCACACGCGACCTCGGAACGCTGAAATATGGAGACGTAGCAGGAGCCAAGTTCAAGATAAAGAACACTGGCGATGGCCCGATAACAATAAGCGACATCGAAAAAGGATGTGCCTGTACGGAAGTCAAATACGAAAGCAGTCCGATTGCCGGCGGTAGTGAGAGAACCATTGAGGTGATATTCGACAGTAAGGGTCTCAGCGGTTACCAGTACAAAACAATAGCCGTCATCCTTGAAGGATGCGACACAAAAAGAGTAAAGTTGGCCATAACAGCCAATATAGAATATTAACCATTAACCAATTAAAGAAATGTTCAACACATTACTTCAAGCACCTGCACCAGAGCAGCCAAGCGCACTTATGAGCATGTTGCCATTCGTGCTTATTATAGTTATCTTCTATTTCTTCATGATACGCCCACAGCAGAAGCGCCAGAAGGAGCTCAATAACTTCCGTGAGGCATTGAAGAAGGGCGACCATGTAGTAACAACAGGTGGTATCTACGGTAAGGTTGTTAAGATCGCTGACAACAAGGTGACTCTTGAGATAGCTGACGGTGTGAACGTGGAATTCGACAAGAGCGCTATTCTTTCACAGGCTGGCGACGCACAGAACTAATAGACACCTAAGTCAACAAGAAATAATGCCATTGGTATTCACTTCAGAGTGCCAATGGCTTTGGCGTATATAAAAAACAAGGAAATGGAGAATAGCATAAGACTGTATGCAAAGAAGGCACTGAGAGTGATAAAAGGTCCGAATTTCAGAACCTTCATCATCTTCTTGTGCATTTCATTTTTTATATGGGTCATCGAAAGACTACGCGAGAACTACACCATAGAGATGACATACCACATCTCATGTCATGACGTTCCCGACGAATATGTTGTTGACACAGAGGATATGGAGGCTATTCACGCCACTGTATCGGGAGAAGGTATGGCTCTGCTTATGCTCCCTACTGAAAGGAAGAGATCTATCGGTGTGGATATAAGCAAAATGAGAAAGACGGTCATTAACGGTCAGACTATGGCCATTCTTATACCGAGAAAATATACGCACGAAGTGGCACAGTCACTTCCTGACCACATTGCACTTGAACACATAGAGGCCGACACTGTTTACATTCCGCTTCTCACCAAAGTAAGGAAGATGCTACCTGTGATTGTCAGAGACAACATCACTCTGGAGACACAGCACATGTTGTCAGGGCCACGAGAACTGACACCGGACAGCGTGTGGGTTTACGGCACTAACGATAAGGTTGACACAATGAAGGCGGTATATACCAAGCCTATGCAGCCTACTACACTGCACGATAGTATAAGACTAAGCCTGGAGTTCGACATGCCACGTGGCGTTGAAGCTAGCGCACTCGGGGCGCAGGTGTCATATCCTGTCGAACCATACACAGAGAAGGTCATCAATGTGCCCATAACAGCCATCAACACCCCTTCGGGATACGCCTTCAAGGCTTTCCCACAGACAGCTACCGTAACGATCTCATTGGGGTTAAGCAAATATGACCAGGTGACTGCCAACGACATTGACATAATTGCTGACCTTCAAGATATCAAGATTGGAAGCAACCAGCAGAAAATAAAGATTCGACTCGCTGAATACCCAAGCTACATAAGGACTATATCATACTCTCCCCTATTTGTAGAATACTTGCTCGAGCGCAAACGCATAAAAACAACTGAGGAATGATTAGAATAGGACTGACAGGTGGTATCGGTAGCGGCAAATCTACTATCACACAGCTGCTGACAACAATCGGCGTGCCTGTATATATATCTGACATACGGTCGAAGCAACTGACACAAAGCGACCCGACAATCATAAGCGGACTAAAGAGACTACTCGGAGATGACATATACAGTGCCGACGGTCTTCTGAACAAGAAGAAGATGGCGCAGATGATATTCAACGACAAGGATCTTCTGGCTCAGGTCAATGGTCTTATCCACCCTGTGGTCCACAACGACTTCGACAGATGGGCTGAAGAACAGGGGGAAGCAGGTGTCCCTTACGTGGTCAACGAAGCCGCTATCATGATTGAGAACGGAGGCTACAAGAGAATGGATAAGGTGATTGTCGTAACGGCGCCGCTAGAGCAACGCATCGCAAGAACAATGGCAAGAGACAACTCTAGCAGAGAACAGGTGATTAGCCGCATCAACAACCAGATGTCTGACGAGGAAAAGGTAAAATACGCCGACTTCGTAATAACTACCGACGACAAACATTTCATCATTCCTGAGATACTTAAAATCCACAACGAATTAATCAAATAAACTATTAATGGGTAGCTTATTTTATTTCCTGATCTTATATCTGCTGTTCAAGCTGCTTTTCAGCCGCGAAGACAGCAATAGCAGCCGTACAACAAACGGACAAGGCTCATATCAGAGTCGCGCATACGGAAGAAATGCAAAGCAGGACTTCATAGAGTCTCTTCTTGTGCTCATTGCCGCTATGATGAAGGCCGACGGCCAGGTAAAAAAGGTTGAGCTCGACTGCGTAAAACGCATCCTTCTTGGCAATCTCGGAGAGGCACAGACTCGTGAAGCTCTGTTGAGATTGAGAGATATACTTAAAACAAATATAGATACCAACACTGTCTGCATGACAATCAGATATAGTGTTGACTATAGCACAAGACTGCAGATTATTCATATCCTATACGGAATAGCACTCGCCGACGGTGTTGTGACAAATGAGGAGAAGAATCTGGTATTCAACATTGGCTACGCAATAGGTCTCTCCGTTGCCGATATCGAATCGCTGTTCGGCACTTACAAGGATTTCTCACAAGGAGGTAATGACAACCTCGAAGATGCATACAAAGTGCTTGAGCTAAACAAGGATGCTACCGACGACGAGGTGAAGAAAGCCTATAGAAATATGGCCAAGAAATACCACCCCGACACTGTGGCTCAACTTGGCGAAGAAGCACAGAAAGCTGCAGAGCAGAAATTCAAGAAACTTAAGGATGCCTACGAGAAGGTTAAGGAAGCTAGAGGCATGAAATAAATACCGATTAAAGACTGACTCTAAACAATTATTGCTACATTTGCAGCCGTAAATCAAAATAGTAAATTATAAACTTATATAGCACTAAAAACAATGCTTAAGGGAATTCTTTCAATAGCAGGCCAGGGCGGACTTTTCAAGTTGGTTTCGCAAGGCAAGAATACAATAATCGTTGAATCTTTGGCTACAGGTAAGCGTATGCCAGCATACGCAACTTCACGAGTAAGCGCACTTGAAGATATATCAATGTACACAACAGAAGGCGATGTAAAACTCAGCGAAGTAATGGCCAATATATATAAGTACACTAAGGGTGAACAGGCTATAGACGCAAAGACTGCTTCAAACGACGACCTCAAGAAGTACATGGACAATGTATTGCCTAACTGGGACAAAGACAGAATATACACTTCTGACCTCAAGAAGCTCTTCAACTGGTACAACATCCTTCAGGCTGCTGGCATAGCAAGCGACAAAGCAGAGACTGAAGAGTAATGAACTAACAGTTTTCAGATAAAACAATAAAGCGTAATGGCAGTGAGTCATTGCGCTTTATTTGTCATTTAACCTTTATTAAGTAGGGTGCAAAACTACCTTTCAAAAAATAAAACTAAATTGCGAAGGATAAAGCAAGAACAGCAATATGGCAAGAATTTCCGTAATCATACCTGTATATAACAGACCAGATGAAGTGGTTGAGTTACTGGACTCACTAACTATGCAGGCACTCAAGAGCGAAATAGAAGTGATCGTCATAGATGATGGTTCAGAAAAGAGCTGTGAGACAGAAATTGAACCATTCAAAAAACAGCTGGACATTAAATATGTATATCAGAAGAACCAAGGTCCTGGTCCAGCAAGAAACAATGGCGCGAAAATGGCAAGCGGTGAATATCTCGTGTTCCTTGACTCAGATTGCGTCTTACCTTCCGACTATCTTCGCAAGACAATAGAGCACCTCGACAGACAGCCATTCGACTGTTTTGGCGGACCAGACAGGGCTCACAAGTTCTTCACTCCTATCCAGAAGGCCATATCATACTCAATGACATCCGTATTCACTACAGGAGGCATCAGAGGAGGCGACAAAAAAATGGATAAGTTCTACCCTAGAAGCTTCAATCTCGGCGTGAAGAAAAGCGTATTCGACAAGATCAACGGTTTCTGCGACATGAGATATGGCGAAGACGTTGACTTCAGCATGAGAGTAGTGGAAAACGGTTATACTGTAGGCCTAATTGATGATACATTTGTATACCACAAGAGAAGAAACACATTCAAATCATTCTTCAAGCAGGTCTATTCCTCTGGAACAGCAAGAATCGAGTTGGCTTCTAGACATAAAGGGGCACTGAAGCTTGTACACATACTCCCTGCCCTATTCGTAATAGGCATACCTGTTTCGATAATTCTTGGACTCACTGTTCACTACGCATTTGCATTGTGCTTACCAATATGGTTGGCGTTTATCACAATTCATGCCACCATCAGCACAGGAAGCCTTAAGGTGGGATTACTTGGCGCAATATCTAGCCTAATCCAAATATGCGGTTACGGAATAGGCTTCATCGTAGCACTTGGAATGAAGATTTTCAGACGTCATAAAAAATACGTTGCATTTCAAAACACCTTTTACAAAGAATAAAATGCACACAAACGACTAAAAATTTTCACAAAGTTGAAAAAAAAGAGTCAAAAGATATAGCGATACTACAACATAATCACTAATTTTGTGTGCGCTAAGAGACAAAATCTCAGAAGGCGAACTTAAACGATAATAAAATACTATAACAACTAATACAAAAAATTATAGAGATGAAAAAGCACAATTTCTACGCTGGTCCGTCAATCCTCCCACAGGAGACTATCAAGGCGACAGCAGATGCAGTTCTCAACTTTGCAGGCACAGGCCTCTCACTTCTTGAAATATCTCACCGAAGCAAAGAGTTCGATGCAGTAAACGTTGAGGCACAGCAGCTCTTCAAGGAGCTTCTTGAGATTCCAGAAGGCTATGAAGTTGTGTTCCTCGGTGGTGGTGCAAGCTTGCAGTTCTGCATGGCTCCATTCAACTTCCTCAACAAGAAGGCAGCTTACCTCAAGACTGGTGTTTGGGCAAAGAAGGCTCAGAAAGAAGCTACTCTCTTCGGTGAAGTTATCGAAGTAGCATCTTCAGAAGACAAGACTTTCTGCTACATCCCAAAGAACTTCGAGGCACTCGTTCCTGCTGATGTAGATTATTTCCACATCACAACAAACAACACAATCTACGGTACTGAGCTCCACAAGGATCCAGATGTAAAGGTACCTTTGATTGCAGATATGTCATCAGATATTTTCAGCCGTCGTATCGACGTTTCTAAGTATAACTTGATCTATGGTGGTGCTCAGAAGAACCTCGCTCCTGCTGGTCTTACTTTCGCTATCGTAAAGGTTGACGCTCTTGGTAAGGTTGATCGTAAGATCCCTACAATGCTCGACTACAAGACTCATATCGACGCGGCTTCTATGTTCAACACTCCTCCTTGTACATCAGTTTTCGCAGCTCTCCAGACTTTGAAGTGGCTCAAGGCTCAGGGCGGTGTTGCTGAAATGGAACGTCGTAAGGTTGTTAAGGCTGACAAGCTCTATAGCGAAATCGAACGCAACAAGCTCTTCAAGCCAACAGTAATCGACCCAGCTGACCGCTCATACATGAACATCTGCTGGATCATGAACGACGAATATAAGGAGCTTGAAAAGGAATTCTTGGAGTTCGCTACTGCACAGGGCATGATCGGCATCAAGGGTCACCGCTCAGTAGGTGGTTTCCGCGCTTCAACATACAACGCATTGCCAGAAGAGAGCGTAGACGCACTCGTAGCTACAATGAAGGAATTTGAAGCTAAGCACTAATAAGTTGATAATTACAAAGTAAATAAAAGGATGACCGGAGGTAATTAGTTACTTCCGGTTATCTAATTAAATAAAAACCAAAAATGGCAAAGAAAGTACTTGTTGCTACTGAAAAGCCTTTCGCAAAGGTTGCAGTAGACCAGATCAAAGAAATAGTAGAAAAGGGCGGTTGCGAATTCGCACTTCTCGAAAAATATACAGACAACGCACAGCTTCTCGACGCTGTTAAGGACGCTAACGCTATCATAGTTCGCTCTGACAAAGTTACTAAGGAAGTTGTTGAGGCTGCTAAGAACCTCGAAATAGTTGTTCGCGCTGGTGCAGGTTTCGACAACCTTGACCTCGACGCTTGTACTGCACACAACGTATGTGCAGAAAACACTCCTGGCCAGAACGCTAACGCAGTTGCTGAGCTCGTATTCGGCATGGCAGTTATGATGGCTCGTAACGGTTTCAACGGAACATCAGGCGTTGAGCTCATGGGCAAGAAGCTCGGTATCCACGCTTATGGTAATGTAGGCCGCAACGTAGCACGCATCGCAAAGGGCTTCGGTATGGAAGTTTACGCTTTCGACCAGTACGTTGACGCTGCTAAGATCGAGGCTGACGGTGTAAAGGCTGTTAAGTCTGTAGAAGACCTCTACAAGACTTGCCAGTATGTATCACTCCACATCCCTGCAACAGCTGAGACTAAGGGCTCTATCAACGCTAAGCTCCTTGGCCTTATGCCAAAGAACGCTGTATTGATCAACACAGCTCGTAAGGAAGTTATCGACGAGGCTGGTATCGTTGCTTTCATGAAGGAACGTGCTGACTTCAAGTATATCGCTGACGTTGCTCCTGACAACAAGGACGCATTCGCTGAATTCGACGGCCGTTACTTCTTCACTCCTAAGAAGATGGGTGCTCAGACACAGGAAGCTAACATCAACGCTGGTGTAGCAGCTGCTCATCAGATTGTAAACTTCTTCACCAACGGTGACCAGAAGTTCCGTTTGAATAAGTAATTTACCAATTACAACATATGACAGCCGGTAGATTTTTCTATCGGCTGTTTTTATTTCATCTCTACCCTACTATCTATTTGTCGTATTTAGTATATTTGCACAAAAATCACACAAGCAATGTCGGCAATTGTTGAAGCAATAGAAGAATACAGAGCAACGCTAACAAAAGGCGTTGAATTGATTGCTGTTTCAAAGACCTTCCCAAAGGAATACATAGAAGATGCATACACCTGCGGCCAAAGACACTTCGGCGAAAACAAGGTGCAAGAATTGTCCGACAAAGCCGAATCACTCCCTAAGGATATCAAATGGCATTTTATCGGTCACATGCAGACCAATAAGATAAAATACATTGCTCCATATATCTACATGATACATAGCGTTGACAGCCTAAAAGTACTAGAAGCTATCAACAAAGAAGCCGCAAAGAACCAACGCACAATAAAGGTTCTGATGCAGATACATGTAGCTCAAGAAGAAACAAAATTCGGTCTGTTGCCTGAAGAATTATACGCACTCCTAGACGAGGGCAAATGGAAAGAGCTTAACAACGTCTCTATATGCGGATTAATGGGAATGGCCTCATTTACAGACGATATGCAACAGGTAAGAAATGAATTCACCACAATAAAAAACATTTTCGACACCTGCAAAGGCAAGTATTTTACAGACAATAGCGACTTTTGTGAAATAAGCATGGGAATGACAGGCGATTACAAGATCGCTATGGAATGCGGCTCTACCCTAGTAAGAATAGGCAACGGTATTTTCGGAAAAAGATATTATCAGATGCAATAAAAACACCTGATATTTAAAACAAAATCGCTTTTATTACGTATCAACACGGGAATGATAGCAAATAAGCATACGACGGAGCGACTACTTTCAAAAAAAATTGCCCCTATGTATTGTTTAAAATAGCTAAAAGGACTATATTAGCAGAGTTTAAAAGAATCTACAAAAGTATATAACGAAAAATGAAAAGTTGGATTTCAATATCAAGTATTGCCATTTGCGCACTTATCGCAACAACATCATGCAATAGAAATAAGACTACAAGTAATTTCGAAGACAACGATTCGACTATTTCCATAAATGATGCTTCAGCAAAAGACAATCTGAATAAGTCAAAAACTATTCTATATACATTGCCTGCTCCTGTAGAGGTAGCTTCAATCATTAAAGAGGCTGGAGCAAAATATGACGAAGACCTTTTGAATGACATCAACAAGGCCAACTCATACAACACAAACCTCAAGATGGCGCTCAACCTCGGTATCTACTCAACAGACATGAGCTTTGCGAACATCTTCAACCAGTCACAGAAGACAGTAAACTATATCACTTCTCTCAAGCAGCTCACTGAACGTCTTGGTATAGTTCAGTTAGTTGACGAAGAGACTATCAACAAGTTCGAAACTCAAGGCACGACAAAAGACGAGATGCTCAACATAGTATCTGAAGTCTATATGAACGCAAACCAGTATCTTACTGAAAACAACAGAAAGAACATTGCTGTTGCAGTTATGGTAGGCGGATGGACTGAAGGTCTATACATCGCACTCAACACTATCAACAACACAGAGAAGAGCAACAAGCAGTTGACAGAAAGAATCATCGCACAGAAGCTTGCGCTTGCTACTGTTATCAACATTCTTGAGTCAAACAATCCAAATGGCGCCGATGACGACCTCACATATCTTCACGGCAAGATGCAAGAGATCAAGAACATATATCAGGAAGTAAAGGCAGAGCCTAACGGACAGATCGTTGCAACTACAGATGCAGACGCAAAGTTGACAAGCATCAAAGCAAACATACAAAGCGAGATTTCTCCTGAAATACTCCAGGCTTTAACTGACAAGATAAACCAAGTCAGAAGCGAGTTTATCGAATAATAAGAAACCGATATAAATTGACCGCAGCTGGTATCTCATTAGGTATCAGCTGTTTTTTTATCCTACAATACCGGTGCCAACAAAAAATATCACGCATATTTTGTAGATATAAAAATATTGCCTATTTTTGCAGTGTCAAAAGACAACTGGTGTGGTAGTTCAGCTGGTTAGAATACATGCCTGTCACGCATGGGGTCGCGAGTTCGAGTCTCGTCCATACCGCAAAAAGCAGCTTCAGAAATGAAGTTGCTTTTTTGTTTATATGGAATCCTAAAATATCAATATTTTTATCTGAATAAATTTGCAAATAAAGAAATAAGTCGTAACTTTGCATCGCTTTTGAAAAGAACACTTGCTAACGGCAAGTTGGTAAAGCAATGAAATATTGAAAAGAATGAATTACATCTTGGTGTGGTAGTTCAGCTGGTTAGAATACATGCCTGTCACGCATGGGGTCGCGAGTTCGAGTCTCGTCCATACCGCTTAAGAGCAATTTCAGAAATGAAGTTGCTCTTTTTTTTGTGGCATGACAATTGTAAAAACAAACAAAAACAACTATATTAGCACCTACAAATAACATTGACAAAACATGAAAAAGACATTTCTAACTATAATCGCTGCTATAATAGGAATAACAGCATTTGCACAGCAGACATTCCAATACTCCATCACAGGCAGAGCTGAAGTGGAAGGAAGCATGAGCGCTCTTGCAGGAGAACGCCAGGTAAGACTAGTCATAGACTACTCTGAAGGATACTTCAACGGATTTAACGAAAAGAAGGCGGAGGAAAACTTCAAGGACTGGAAAGAAGACAAAGTTGATGCATATAGTGATGCCGTAGAAACACTTGAGGATGCATGCAGAGGCAAAAGAATATACGGAGATATCGAAAAGGCAAAATATACGTTGGTATTCAAGATCCTAAAAGGCACAGATGACATAGAAGACCTCTTGGCAGATGTGCTCTTAAAAGACTCAGAAAACAACGTGATCTGCACCATAAAAGGTATTGAAGGCAGCGACATGGATAATCTTGCAAAGCGTGTCGGTCGCTACATCAAAAACGTCACCAAGAAATAATGACTGCAAGGCATTATTCTCAAAAATATTTATTTCATTTGCACGTACTAATAGATTCTATTTACTTACAAGAACGAAATGGGTAAAGTTTTACAGATTGGAGCAGGCGGTGTAGGAACCGTTGTTGCTCACAAGATGGCTCAGCAGCCACATATTTTCGAAGAGATAACTCTTGCTAGCCGCACTAAATCTAAAGTCGACGCCACAGCAGAAGCTATCTTTAAAGCTACTGGCACTCGCATCAAGACAGCGAAAGTAGATGCCGATAGTGTTGAAGAATTGGTAAAGCTGATAAATGAAGTAAAGCCTGACCTTGTGGTCAATGTAGCCCTTCCATATCAGGATCTAACAATAATGGACGCTTGTTTGGCTACAGGCGTGTCATACCTTGACACAGCCAATTACGAGCCAAAAGATGAAGCTCATTTTGAATACAGCTGGCAATGGGCATATAAAGAGCGATTCGAAAAGGCAGGACTCACTGCTATCTTGGGTTGCGGATTCGACCCAGGTGTATCTGGAGTATTCACTGCATACGCTGCTAAACATCATTTTGATGAGATTCACTATCTCGACATAGTTGACTGCAATGCAGGAAATCACCATAAGGCATTTGCAACAAACTTCAACCCTGAGATTAACATCAGAGAGATCACACAAAAGGGCCGTTACTACAAGGACGGAAAATGGGAACAGACAGGAGCACTTGAAATACACAAGGCACTCACCTACCCTAACATCGGCCCTCGCGAAAGCTACCTGATGTATCATGAGGAGCTCGAATCACTCGTAAAGAACTATCCAACAATCAAGCAGGCTAGATTCTGGATGACTTTTGGACAGCAGTATTTGACATACCTTGATGTGATTCAAAACATCGGTATGGCTCGCATAGACGAGGTCACATACGAGGCACCAAAGGCTGATGGCTCTGGTACAGAGAAAGTCAAGATCGTACCTTTGCAGTTCTTAAAGGCAGTGTTGCCAAACCCTCAGGACCTTGGCGAGAATTACGAGGGAGAGACTTCAATAGGTTGTCGTATAAGAGGTATAAAGGACGGTAAAGAAAAGACATATTATATCTATAACAACTGTAGCCACCAGGAGGCATTCAAAGAGACAGGCATGCAGGCAGTATCATACACCACTGGTGTACCTGCAGCTCTCGGTGCTGAGATGTTCCTAAAGGGCCTCTGGAAGAAACCAGGTGTATGGAATGTCGAAGACTTCGATCCAGATCCATTCCTTGCAAGACTTGGAGAACAAGGTCTTCCTTGGGTGGAAGTTGTAGACGGAGATCTAGAATTATAAATGCTAATCAATAGCCGAAGATGCCCAAAGCACTTCGGCTATAGCTTGTTATATGAGTTGTCATGAAACAATATATCGTTAAAGTATCCAACAAAAAAGCTGATTTTTTTGAAGAGATGTGCAAACAGCTATCGATAGAATGCACGCCATATAAGAACAATGACACGCATACTACCCCAAGAACTGTAGACTTTGAAGGATTAAAAAAAGCATTGGATGCCATCGAAGACCAACGAAAAAAGCTATAAGTCGAAACTTTGACAAAGAAAAAAGAGTAAAAAAGAGTATAGAACAAGACAATATAAAATAATAGATAATGGATTTCGTAGAGAACCTTAAAGCACGTGCTTCAAAGAACAAGAAGCGCATTGTACTCCCAGAGGGAGCAGAAGAGCGTAACATCAAAGCTGCAGACGCAGTTTTGGGCGAGGGATATGCAAACATCATACTGATTGGTAATCCAGCAGAAATCAAGGCAAATGCTGAAAAATTTGGCTTGAAGAACATAGATAAGGCCACAATAGTAGACCCTATTAACAACCCAAAGAAAAAAGATTATGCCAACATTCTCTTTGAGCTCAGAAAGAACAAGGGAATGACAGAAGAACAGGCATTGAAGTTTGCTGAAGAGCCACTTTACCTTGGTTGCTTGATGATAAAGGCTGGCGACGCTGATGGTGAAGTTTCTGGCGCAATTCACGCAACAGGTGATGTTCTTCGCCCTGCATTCCAGATTATCAAGACAAAGCCAGGAATCAGCGTTGTATCAGGCGCATTCTTGATGTTCTTGAAGGATAAGAATTGGGGAGAAAATGGTGTAATGGTATTTGCAGATTGTGCTGTAGAGCCAAACCCAACAGCAGACAAACTTGCTGAGATTGCTGTAGCAACAGGTCAGACAGCTCGTGTATTGGGTGGTTTTGAACCTCGTATCGCAATGTTGAGCTTCTCAACAAAGGGCTCTGCAAAGAATGATATGGTAACAAAGGTTGTTGAAGCAACAGAAAAAGCAAAGGCACTTGCTCCTGACATGATGATCGACGGTGAGCTTCAGGCAGATGCCGCTCTTGTTCCAACAGTAGGACAACTCAAGGCTCCAGGAAGCAAGGTTGCTGGCAACGCCAACGTTCTTGTATTCCCAACACTTGAAGTAGGCAACATCGCATATAAGCTCGTTCAGCGTCTTGCTGGTGCAGAAGCAATCGGTCCAGTTCTCCAGGGTATTGCAGCTCCTGTGAACGACCTTTCAAGAGGATGCTCAGTAAGCGACATCGAGAAGATGATTGCTATCACTGCAAACCAAGCAATAGGATAAAGATTACATAAAGGAGACAACAGAGAAATCTCTTGTCTCCTTTGTTTTTAACCAAAATAAAAAGCACATGAAGATTCTAGTATTAAACTGCGGCAGCTCATCTATCAAGTACAAACTGTTCAACATGGATGACAAAAGCGTTATAGCTTCTGGTGGTATCGAAAAGATTGGCATGCCAAATTCATTCATAAAGTTCTCACTTAAAGATGGCTCAAAGCAGATTGAAGAGACATTGATCCAAGAGCACACAAAAGGTGTAGAAATCATTTTCAGCAAACTCACAAACCCAGAATATGGTGTAGTAAAATCAATCAACGAGATTGACGCTGTAGGACATAGAATGCTCCATGCTGGATCAAAGATTACAAAATCTTCTATCTTGACTCAGGAAGTGCTCGACATCTTCGCTTCATGCAATGACCTCGGTCCACTTCACAACCCAGCAAACCTCAAAGGTGTAAATGCAGTAAAGGCCATTAAGCCAGACATGCCACAGGTTGGTGTATTCGACACTGCATTCCATCAGACAATGCCTGATTACGCATATATGTATGCTTTGCCATATGAGTATTACGAAAAATATGGCATTCGTCGTTACGGCTTCCACGGAACATCACACAAGTATGTTTCAAAGCGTGTATGCGAATACCTTGGAATAAAGCCAGAGGGCACAAAGATCATCACATGTCACATTGGCAATGGTGGTTCTATCTCTGCTGTTAAGGACGGAAAGTGTATGGACACAAGTATGGGTCTTACACCACTTGAGGGTCTCATGATGGGCACACGTTGCGGTGATATAGATCCTGCTATCGTTCCATATCTCATGAAGCACGAGAACCTCACTCCAGACGAAATGGATACTATAATGAACAAGAAGTCTGGTCTTCTCGGTGTATCTGGTACAACATCTGATATGCGCGAGATACAGGCAGCAAGAGATAACGGAGACAAACGTGCAGCACTTGCTCAGGATATGTATTTCTATCGTGTTCGCAAGTACATCGGCTCTTATGCAGCAGCTATGGGCGGCGTTGACGTCATCTTGTTTACTGGTGGTGTTGGTGAAAACAAGCAGAACTGCCGTGAAGCAGCACTCGAAGGCCTTGAGTTCATGGGTGTGAAGCTTGACAAGAAGAAGAACTGGGAAGTACAGGGCGAAGAGGCTATCATCTCAACTCCTGACTCAAAGGTTACCGTATGCGTCATCCCTACAGACGAAGAGTTGATGATCGCTACAGACACTATGGATCTCGTAAAATAACAAAAGAGATACAGATAAAGAAAGGCGCTTGAAAACAAGCGCCTTTTTTATTTATGGAACTATGCAAAACCTAACACCATTAATAAACAGGTTATATTCATATAGTTCTTTGCCATTTATCTACGTGGATTCAAAAACTTGGTAACCATCTATAAACTGCCCCATCAATCAAATAGTTTGTTTCTAATAGTTCTTTGTTTATTTTTCTACATGGTTTCTAAAATTGGGCAACTATCTAGAACCTACCCGATGGGGTTTCTCTTGCGCTTTCTGGCTCTCTATCAAGTACGATATGATCGCCAAAAATTACGGGTTTTCTATGACGATAATATATATGGTTTGACAATGGCCCTCTATGATCGCGCCCAATTATGGTTTTCTATGACTATAATATATATGATTTGACAATGAGCCCTATATGATTGCCTTTATTTATAACCTATTAGCTAGGGCATATCCGCCAAGCAATGCCAACATGCCTAAGACGAAACTTAAGGAGACGTATGCTATCAGTAGCAAAACACTTCCATTATTCGACAGTAGATAACTATCATTCATAAGGCTGGAGAATGTTGTGAATCCACCACAAAAGCCAACTGTCAACAAAAGCTTTGTCTGATTATCATGGATTAGGCCATTTAAAAACAAACCATTAACAAGTCCTATTACAAAACAGCCAATTATATTGACAGCAAAAGTTCCCCAGGGATATGAAGACACAAAGAAAGAAGCGAACACCTTTGAGACAAGAAAACGCATTGCACCTCCTACCCCACTGCCTATAAAAACAAGTAAAACCTCCTTAATCATAATCGTAGACTACATATCTAATAGCTGAGACGAATCTATCGTTCGCACATTCCTGAAAAATAACTTCAGCTTTTTAATAATAGCCATTGTTCCACCTTGTATATCACTCTCTATATTAAGAGGCATCACAGGATCATGCAATGACTGTCTAATAATAAACCACCCCTTTTCATAATCGTTATTACACATAACGCGCAATCCCTCATAATTTTGCTGAACTTCCTCCCAACCAGATATCTGCGACACAAATTGTCGCAAGGCGATCATCGTTTCTGATGCGACACGGCTAAAGTCACCATCTAGGATCTTCAATCGATGTTCAGAACTCTCTAGAGCCACAGGAAGTCCCTCTATGAGTGAAGAGAGAGTCTTTCCCTGATGTTTTAGCTGAGCCAGTTTTATAACCAGCTTTGTAGCGAAATAAGCGCCATCATCATAGAACGAATTTTCTTTAAATGCTGCATGTCCAGAAGTTTCAACGGCAAGCCAGCATGGCTGACCCTCACTATTGAGCCTTTTAGCCTCGTTTATGACATTTCTATAACCACGCTGATATCTATGGTGCTTACCTCCCAATACGTCAGTAATAAAGCAGCTAAGACCATTTGACGTAATAGAGTCGGTCACGATAGACGTTCCCGGATGCTCCTCGAGGACAATTGCCGATGCCATCGCCACCAATTCATTACGGTTGATGCATCTACCCTCAGAGTCAACAATAGCGATTCTATCAACGTCAGAATCAAATAGGATACCCATATCAGCCCCAGCAAGCTTAACGGCATTTACGACAGACCTCATAGCCTCATAATCTTCAGGATTAGGCATATGATTGGGGAATCTGCCATCGGGATTCATAAACTGGCTATCAGAAATATCAGCGCCAAGCAGTCTCAACACACGCTGAGCATAGAAAGATCCAGCGCCATTACCAGCATCTACGACAATTTTCAATCCCGCAAGCGGACGATTCTTATCTTCCGATTCAGGAATAGACTCAACAATCATACGACGCAAGCCCGCCGAATATATAGCTTGCAGATTAGTTATATGTACTAACCCACTATTCTCTACCTTAGAATAATTGGAGTTTGCAGCCAACTCCATGATTTCTGACATCTGAGCGCTTGAAATATCCTGGCCCATAGTAAAGAACTTCATGCCATTACGATTAAACGGCATGTGACTTCCAGTCATCATTATAGCGCCATCAGCGCGAACCTCTGGCAACTTTGTCGACAGCAACATTGATGGCGTTGAGGACAGCCCGCAATTCAACACATCACATCCCATAGAAGTTATGCTCCTCTCCAAAGTCTCAACAAACTTAGGACCGGTAAGACGGCAGTCACTTCCAACAGCAATACGCAAAGGATGCTTGCCAAGCTGTTCCCACAGCCACAAGACGAAACCACGCCCAAAAGCGTACACCTTGTCAGTTGTCAGAGTAACAGACTCGCCTATTATGCCCTCAGCAGCGACACCACGAATGTCAGCTCCATTCTGCAACATCAACCAATCATAACCAACCATAGGACTATCAGTATTTAAACACCAGCCTGTTTACGAGACACATTACCCAAATAACCACCATGATGGCGTTTTGCGTATTCTGCGCTTGTAAAGCCAATTTTCTTCATTAAAGTTACAACCAACACATCACCAATAACAGTCATCACAGTCGTAGACGTAGTTGGAGTCAAACCGAGTATACAAACCTCCTTAGGGTTGCCTGTAGAAAGTACAATATCCGCAACATCAGCAAGCTGGCTAACAGGGTTTCCTGTTATGACAATAATAGGGATATTGGTATATAGATTTCTAGCCAAAGCAACAAGTTCAACAATTTCACGTGTCTTACCTGAATTAGAGATAAGAATCATTATGTCATTAGGCTGAACAACACCCAGATCACCATGCTGAGCCTCTGCAGGATGCAGGAAAACAGCAGGAGAGCCTGTAGAACTAAATGTTGTCGACATGTTGATCGCTATCTGGCCGGCCTTACCCATGCCGCTCATTATAATCTTTCCACCTAACTCATGCACATGATGATGAATAAGCGTCACCGCCTTCTCATAAGAATCTGATATAGGAATATTCAACACGGCCTCCGCCTCATGTCGTATAATATCCTGTATAGTATTAAATTCCATTTGTTTGAAAAGTAAATATGTTTAGTTTGTATTTAATAGTCGTAATATGTGTTTTTAAGACTCCAACGCAATGCCACATACATATGGGTAGACTTGTTTGCCTGAAAATCACTATTCATGTTTCTCATCCTTACACCCATAGTCAGATTCATCATATTGCGAGGATTGATCAATACAGTGGCAGACATATCAGCATATTTCACCGTTGTCTTGTTACCCTGAAGCATATGAACACCATATTGAGCATTTCTTTCTTTGCTTGGTATGTTAGGATCGTGTCCATACGAAAGCGTATCACCAGGTATATCATCACCATACTTGGCGAGATTGAATTGAGTATGAAGCATCAATCTTCTGTATCTATAATTCAAAATACCAACAAACTCCTTGAAATTGGCGCCCAATGGATGAGCAAGAGACTGTCGGTGATGAGTATAGCAACCCAAACCATCATATTGAGAATATGAGAATGGCCTTACCTGTGAATATTCCAATTGCATATCCAGTCCAGGAGCTCCGAACAAATCTATTGACTTCAATCCGACCAGATATCCATATTTATTCGACCAGTATCCCGTCTTTGCCGTCAGCTCTTTCAATCTAAACTCATTGAACATCAGCTGACCATGTAGAATTAACGACTTTGCGAGGACCAACTTACTATTGAAACCAACAATCATCTTATCTGGTGAGCCAGCATTGTATTCTCCTGGACGGAATATGATAAAAGGATTTATATACTCCATATCTATATTCCTGCTCTCGCCAGTCAGACGCCATGCCGCCATCGTCACATTCTCAAATATACCCAATGAGAAACGGCCCCACATATTCCAGTCAAAATAGTGTGTAAAACTGTACTTCTCTCTATGTCCATTATTACTAACTCCCTGCGCATCATGTGTCTGCAACTGTGTTATCATCATCATGTACTTGCAGTTGAGGAAAGTCAGATTAAACTTGAACATAGGATATGCAGGAGCATTATCAGACAATAAAAGAGAACGATAACCGTCACCAATAAAGATCTTACCCTTACCAATCTGGAAATCAACATGTTTACCTATATTGAATCCTATATATCCATTGGCAACCTCATAGTCATAATAGTCACTCTCTTTCTTGTAGTTTGATTCTCCTGGAACAGTCACAAAACCATTTGCTATCTCTTCATAATAGTCAGGATAACGCGACTGGTTCTCCGTAAAATCCATATAGAACCAGAAATTCTTGCCAAGATTACCATTGACATAAAAGCCTCTAGAGTTGATATATGAAGTATGGTCAGAGCCATTCTCTTTACCGATCTGAAAATTGCAATAAGGATTGATAGCTACATATGAATCTTGGTATTTCCATGCCAAGAAGTCATCATGAATGAAATTACGGAATACATTTCTGCTGATTGGTTTTCCATCTGTAGCCTCATGCGGGTTCAAATAAACATCTGGTCGATAGATACCAGCATATATCAATGAATCAAGGTCATAGAACTCTCTCAACTCATCAAGTTTGTACATCCTTAGCGACGAATGTAGTTTGTTAGTGCCTACAACATACGTCTCTCTCTGAAAAGGGTCAAACTGAGAGTTTTCATAAAAGCTATAACCCTGAGCCTCCACAACAATGGAGAACAGGGAGATAAGAAATACCGATATAAAAACCCTTAGCATAGAAACAGCATTTATACAATCTCAAATATACAAAAAAATAGCTATTTACAGCAAGCATCGGCTCCAAAGTGGAATCCTTGCAAGAACGACTTTACGTCCATACGCTTTTTGCCAGCCATTTGCAAGCTGTCAACCAAGAGAGCGCCATCACCTGTACCGATAGCCAGATAACTCTTACCATCTGTTTCTATTTGTCCAGGCATCAACTTCTTATCAGACAAAGCCGTCTTGTATATCTTAACGCTTACAGGTTCACCCTTCTGATCAGAGATCTCAGTCCATGCAGTAGGATAAGGCGACAAGCCTCTTACCTTATTATGCAATTCAACGCTTGGTCTTGTCCAGTCGATCTTCATGTCATCCTTAAAGAGCTTAGGAGCAGGTCTCAATTCCTGTCCATCCATCATAGATGTCTGAGTTTTCAGGTCTGCGTGTCCAGCCTCAATCTCCTTGAGAGTATCTACGATAGTCTTAGCGCCCAGCATCATCAATTTATCATGAACAGAACCCGCGTCATCATCTGGTAGAATATCAATAACGCGTTGCATCATCACATCTCCCGTATCTATTTCGTGCTTAAGCTTAAACGTTGTCACACCAGTCTGCTTATCCCCATTCATAACAGCCCAATTGATAGGAGCAGCACCGCGATATTGAGGCAAAATAGAGGCATGAAGGTTATATGTTCCCATAGGAGGCATATTCCACACAATCTCTGGCAACATTCTAAAAGCGACAACAACTTGTATGTCAGCCTTGAGACTTCTGAGTTCTTCAACAAAAGCCTCATCCTTCAACTTCTCAGGCTGCATGATATATAAGCCCTTCTCTTCTGCAAATATCTTAACAGCCGACTTATTGATTTTTTGTCCACGTCCAGATGGCTTATCCGGCATAGTCACAACTCCAACAACTTCATGTCCAGCATCACATATAGCTCTAAGACTCTCAACAGCGAACTCAGGAGTCCCCATAAACACTATTCTCATATTACAAATCCTATTAAATAATACAATTACAGCGTTGCACTTGAGGATGCAACGCTGTAGTTCTTATATATGAAAAGAGAAATCAAACTATTCGATACCTGCCTCATCAGCAACTTCAAGGTCTTCAAGGTTGTCCATAGGCTTTTCTACCTCATCATCCTCTTCCTCCTCGTCGATATCTTCACCGCCCGTAAGATCCATCTCGTCATCTCCACCGAGACCATCAGCATCGAGGTCGAGATCATCCTTAACAGGGAATTTTATCAAATAATAATAGTCATCAGTTTCTATTGGCAATGCCGACATAAACTTTCCGCCTCCAATATCAAACGCCTGAATCTCCTGCTGATAACCTTCTGGGAATCGTTCTGCCAAAAGCTCACGCATCTTTTCGTCGAGCTTTTCAAAATTCTTTATAATACGTGGCTTGTTTTTCTTTATCATAACCGTTCTGTTGTTTTCGGTGTCAAATATAGAAACTTTTTATATCACGAATACAATCTGCGAGAAAAAAGTGTGTTAAAAAAGAAAAAAGGGGTGACCATCTACTGATCACCCCATAATATGATAAGTTCAATAAGAATTATCAATTAGTTCCAAGCCTTGATGATATCATAGAAGTCACCAGCCTTGAGTGAAGCGCCACCGATAAGGCCACCGTCGATGTCAGGCTTACCGAAGAGCTCAGGAGCGTTAGAGCCCTTGCAAGAACCACCATAAAGGATAGATGTGTTCTCAGCAACTTCCTTACCATACTTGTCAGCAACAACTGAACGGATATATGCGTGAATCTCTTCAGCCTGGTCAGATGTAGCAGTCTTACCTGTACCGATTGCCCAGATTGGCTCGTATGCGATTACGATGTTTGCGAACTGCTCAGCTGAGAGGTGGAATACTGAACCCTCGAGCTCTGCCTTACAAACTGCGTTCTGCTGATTTGCCTCACGCTGTGCGAGTGACTCACCGATGCAGAAGATAACCTTCAAACCATTAGCAAGAGCAAGGTCAACCTTTGCCTTAAGGATCTCTGGAGTCTCGTTGTAGTACTCACGACGCTCAGAGTGGCCGAGGATAACATACTCAGCACCTGTAGACTTAACCATAGATGCAGAAACCTCACCAGTATAAGCACCCTTCTCCTTGTCTGCGCAGTTCTCAGCAGATACGCTGATGAGCTTTGGATCAACTGCCTTAACTACCTCAGTAAGGTGAATAAATGGAGTACCAAGAATAACCTTGCACTTAGGTGCGTTAGCCTTCAAGATCTCGTTTACGCCCTTAGCGAGCTCGATACCTTCCTGGAGTGTGTTATTCATCTTCCAGTTGCCTGCTACAATTTTCTGTCTCATTGTTTTGTAATTATGTGATTTATAATTTTATCATTCTTAACCTCTACGTCTCTTGCCAACAATCATGACAATAAGTAACGCGACTGCAAAGATAACACATAAAATTACTAATCTAGCATTTTCAGATGCTATGTTTGCTAAATTTGTCGCTAGCGGATTATCAATGCCTTGCACCGGCATATGGTCGATGTGATATTTAGCTATAATAACGCCGTTCTGCAAAACCAAGACGCCAGGATTAGAGCGTGTGATAGTCTTCAACATCGTCTCATCACCCTGCAGATATTCAAAGCTCCATCCAGCTTTCTCGTCGAGCAACTTCTGATCGGCAGCCGAAGATGATGTAAGGATATACATATCACCTTCGTCATTCTCTTGTTTCTTGGCCATTTCAACCAACATAGCGACATGCTGGTCAGATATCTCTTCAACCTTAGGCGAGTTGATCAGAACCACAGGTTCCTTACTAGCAAGCAAGTCGTTTGTTCTTAAATTACCATCAACATCCGTAAGGGTGAAATCCTTTATCGGTGGCACATAACCCTCAGAAATAACCTCTGTATTAGCGTCAATATAAACCCATGTAGAATCTTCATAAGGATAGTTCATCTCATCAAACTCCTTACGCACGCCATCTTTCTCAAGAATGAAAGTCGTCTTATACTCAGGCATAGGAGCGTCGTCGGGTATCATCATAGCCTGGTTGATGTCAGTTCCGACAGAATATGGACGATAGTCAATTATTGGTTCATCAGTAATACCCTTGATAGATATGAGCAGTGCCAACAACACACCGATGCCGGCAACCGCGACCTTACGCCATCCATGCAGTCTAGTTGGACAGCTCTTGCGTGTCATAAAGACAAGTATCGCCAATGGCAAGAAAGCCATGTTCTTCCAGAACGTCTCCCAGTTTGACAACTTCACGGCATCGCCAAAACATCCGCAATCGCTTACAGGATTAGCTATCGCAATGTACAAAGTCAACGGCGTATAGAAGCACATAAAAGCCAGAACCACAAGCGAGGCCAGTTCTACATATGCGTTGATGAACAACATATAGCCTACACCGAACTCAATTATGTTCTGCGCCAAAGACAAGAACATGCACACCTCAAAAGGCATCCATTCCATGCCCCAAGCAATGAAATAGTCTTCTATCTTGATAGCTCCACCTGTTGGGTCAACACATTTTACAAAGCCTGAAAACATGAACAACAACCCAACGACGATTCGTGACAATTGTATCAATCGGTTCTTCATCTGGAAATGTTTTATTTTTATTCTTCAGGGAAATCCATCTTTATTATGGCAAACAGGGCATAATTTATCATGTCCATATAGTTAGCATCTATTCCTTCCGAAATAAGTGTCTCACCATTATGGTCTTCTATCTCCTTTGTCCTGTTGAGCTTCATGAGAATAAGATCGGTCAAAGAACTGATGCGCATGTTACGCCACGCTTCATCATAGTCATGATTCTTATTGTCCATGAGCGCCTTAGCCGAATTAACCTTGTCCTTATATAGTTCCAAAGCCTTGCCATGCTCCATCTCTGGATCATCCGAATAACCAAGATCAAGCTGTATGAGCGCCATAGCCGCATAATTGACTATGCCTATAAATTCCGGACGTATACCCTCTCCTACCTTGCTCTCCTTCTTCTCTTCAAGACTTCTTATTCTTCGGGCCTTGATCATTATCTGATCAGTGAGCGATGTCGGACGCATGATGCGCCATGCTGTTCCATAGTCAACCATCTTCTTTGCGAATATATCTTCGCAAACTTTCATGGCTTGTTCAAATTGAATATCTGTTTTCGATTTCATCTTGATAGTTTTTCAATTGCAAACTTACTAAAAACTAACGACATGTATAGATGTGTTTTTGTTTTTTAATTGCTAACCGCACAACAACAAAAAAAGTGAGCGGACAGAGACAACAATAGCAAGACTTTTCGTATATTTGTTAAAAGTGCATGACGAATGAAATGCGCATTATAACATTTAATTCATTAATCTATGAAAAAAAGAATTGGAATATTGGCACTTGCGGCCATATCGATGGTTGCGTGCCAAAAGAGAACAACGTTGCAGATAGATCTTACAGGCTTACCAGAAGGTGCACAACTTGAGATCCTCAAATGTGAAGGAAGTGCAGGGAATAAGATAATTGATCATTCAACAGAATCAGGAGAATGCCACTTCACGTTCAATTGTGACAGCGTGATGGCCGACGGCGTATATTTCATGGTGATGATAGCTGATAGCAACAGAAATGTATGTGCCAATAGATACGTTTACATCGAAAAAAACACGAAAGCTTGTCTAAAAGGAGATGGCATAAGGGGTAACAGATGGGAAATAGATAGCAAACACCCACAACAGATTTTCGAGAATAGGCTAAATGCTTGTAAAGGGGAATATGCAGACATGCTTGACGACCTTTATTATGAATCACGTTCGGCAAGTTCACGGGAAGCCAGATATCAAATATACGATAAGATTGGCTCGATAGATGAAATAGTAAATGCGAGGAGAATAAATCTTCTTGCAGAGATGCCAGTTGATGACATCTGGCTGAAACATGTAGGCAGAATGGCGCTTAGCCTTTTCTATGACAGAGACAGTCTTAAAGCAGAGCAGATGACCACTTTATACAATCACTTGAATGATGCAGAAAAGGAGACCAAGCAAGGCAAAACGATATACATGGCCCTATATGGGAAGGGAATTGAGATAGGAGACAAGATAACAGACTATGACTTATATGATGCCGAAGGAGGCATACATCACCTATCAGATTACCAAGGTCGACAGTTATTATTGGACTTCAGTTCATATTATTGCGGTCCGTGCCGTATGATCAAACCGTTGTTGAACTACATGAACAGAGCAAGCAACGACAAGCTGGCTATTGTAAACATCACAAATGACAATGAACAGCAATATCTTGACATGGTAAAGGAAGAGAAGCCTGACTATGAAGCATTTAACGACCACGAGTGCAACAGCGGTATATTTGCGATCTACAGAGTTGCATGCTACCCTACTTTCTTTGTCATTTCACCAGACGGTATTGTCGAAGACAAATGGGAAGGAGTAAACACAGACAAACTATTTGAAGTTTTAAACCCTTCGTCCGAATGCTGGAATACTACAACTGTCAAAGAAGAGAACTATATTGCAGTAGAACATCCGAAGCATAAAACATCGTCGTCTACGAGCCTTGGCCTTGAAAAGGTTGAGCTTTACAAGGACTCTACTGTTGTGACTTTTTCCGTGCTCTTTCCTACGGATTACTCAATAAACTCTGGAACAACACTACACGCAAACGGCAAAGAGTATAAGATAGTATCGTCAAGCATAGGCTTAGACACCACGGTAGAGTCACCATTCGGGAAAGACTCGGAATGCAAGATGACATTTGAACCGTTACCACTGACTACGGGAAAATTTGACTTTGTGGAGTGCGAAGATCCTTCTTGCTTCAACTACAAAGATATCGTTATACCTCAAGAATAAGGTATTACAGACATCTGATAGTGGATAAAGCAACAAACTGCAGTCCGCTAACGTTTGGGATTAGATATAAAAACAGGCTGAACCTCTGCAATGGAGGTTCAGCCTGTTTTGTTTAGTATGTGATTTTAGTATGTTATGATACCTGCCCATCCTCCGGCAGGAGCTAGATGTATGTGTATCTCGGATTGTTTGTCAACACTTATGGTCTGTGACTTGTAATCCATAGCCTCACGGTCGGCGTTGATACCATCGGCAAAAGCCTTCATCGTGGCAGAGCCGTTGAGGAAAGAACATGGGATGGTAATGTCGCGTGATGTCCAGTTGTTCATAGCAGCAACATACCATGTATCCCCCTTGCGGCGAGCTATAGCCACATATTCACCCATCTCTCCGGCTATAGGAATGGTCTCGTCGAAGGTAGTAGGTATTTGTGAGATGAAATCAGTACACTCCTGATTCTCCATATAGCGTGTTGGACTGTCGGCCATCATCTGCAAAGGTGCTTCGAAGATTACATACATAGCCATCTGGTGAACGCGTGTGCCTTGACTCATAGGATTGTCGTTGTTGCCAAAGAAGTTGTAGCGCAAGGCGTTATGCATTGCACCTGGAGTATAATCCAATGGTCCTGGCAACATACGCAGGTAAGGGATAGTGACGTCATAACGAGGCATATCATGCAGAGGTCCATCGCCTACACGAGGTTCCCACTTGCAGTTCTCAAGACCTTTCACTCCCTCAAAATTTACCACATTAGGATAAGCACGCTGCACTCCCGAAGGTTTCAGTCCGTGATAATCCACCAGCAGATGGTATTTGGCCGCACATGCAGCTATCTCATACGACGAACGAATTGCCTCCTGATCGTCACGATCGAAGAAATCGACCTTGAAGCCTTTTACACCTTGTTCTGCATAATGCTTCATGTTACGCTCCAAATCCTTGTTGAGATTGCGCCATGATGACCATAGTATAACATCAACGCCCTTTTCCTTGCCGTACGCTACAAGTTCTGGGATGCTGAGTTCGTTGTTGGCATACTCAAGCAGATTCTCCTCATTGCTCCATCCCTCGTCCACAATGATATACTCAAGTTTCTGACGACTTGCAAAGTCGATGTAATATTTGTATGTAGGAGTATTTATGCCGGCACGGAAATCGACGCCATAGATGTTCCAGTTGTTCCACCAATCCCAAGCCACTTTCCCTGGCTTTATCCATGACACATCAGCGAGGCGACACTCAGGAGCAAGGCTGTAAGGTGTATTTGTATCTAGCAAATCCACATCATTATTGGCAATTAATATCATACGCCAAGGCAGGGCCTGCTGTGGTTGAATGTCGGCTATATAGTCAGCACGACGTGTTGGTACAAGGTTAAGACGATTGAAACCGCCCACTACCGTCTCCAATGGCAGAGGGGCAAAGCTTGCCTTAAGTGATGTCTTTCCATCTCTTACGTCACCTTTTGACAGGAACATTCCCGGATAATTATCCACGGCTGTCTCCATCACCACCACCTTCTCTTTTGTTGGTGAGCATACCGCCAGCGGAGTGATTGCAAGCGAGTCATCGTACATCTCTGACACCTTCTGCTCGTCGTAGTACGACTCGAACGAATAGCAGTAGCGCTCACCACCGCGGTTGTCGTTGACGTATGGCACAAAGGCTTTGCCGTCGTATGGGAAGCTGAGTGAGACAGTCTCATTCTTTACTCGCAGAGGCTTCTTTGACTTGCTCACCCATCTGTAGGCACAGCCATCGTTATAGGCTCTTAGCACAAGGTCGAAATCGCCAGACAAGGTCAATGTCATCTCGTTGTACGCCTCTTCAAACTGAGCACGCTTGTAGTTTATGGCATTTACGACCTGCTTTACGCTACGATGCTTAGCTTTCTTCACCTTCACAGCATTGCTGCCACTTACCGTAGACATGCCAACAGAACTCCAGTCGATGATGCTATTGCCTTTGTGTTCCACCATAATCTGCATTCCACCATTCTCCCGCACCTTCATGCTGATACCTCCGTCGGGTGAGAGCAGCGTTTGCTCTTGTGCAGTTGCCGCAACCGCCACTAACAGCGTTGCGAGTGATAAGAATATCTTATTCATAAATGACTTATTATTTACTGTTTGATTGACGATTCGAAGTAGGATTTATTATTTAATGAAACACAGATGCCTTCTTGGCTGTTTCGGAGATTCCACCCTTTCCGCTTATCACTTGCTGTCCCCACCATGTCTGCTTTTTCCAGTCATCTGGTTCTACAAGGTCAAGCCATTTGTTCTCTTTGTTGTTGCCTGTCCACGACCATGGCATGTAGCCATATTCCAGATTATTGCATACTTCCAGAATGACTGTATGGTCTGCTTTGCATTTAAGGTTGTTTTTGCCTTTGGCATAATTGTACCCGAACTCTCCCACAATGACGGGCAATTCCTTCTGGTGACAGAGCGTAAGTTTCTCTCTGATTTTTTTAGCCTTATTCCAGCTGCCGTACATGTGGACGGAGAACAAAATGTTATGCAATGGATCAGAGTCTATCACCTTTTGTCCATATTCAATTATTGGGTCGATATTTTGTCCCCACCCAGGAGCATCGATGACAAAAGTTGTGGTATAGCCAGCCTTACGCATGATGTCTATGCATCTGGTGTATGACGACTGCCAATATTCACCCCTTGTAATGTGAGAGCCCCATTCGTTGGCAATGTTTAGCAGCAGGAATCTTTCGTATTTCATGAGCATTTCTGCACGATTGGGCTGCGCATACCATTCCGCCATCTCTGCCAGACGGTCGCCCGAAGTGTTGCCCGTAACGTCATGAAGCTCTACCATAGGAATCATCTCAAGCTCGATGCATCGTTTGATGATACTTTCAAGCTCGGCGTCGTTGCCTTTTGTCTCCCATACTATGCGGATGGTATTGCATCCCACCGCACTTATCTCATCAAGAGCCGCGTATGCCTTTTCTCCAAACCACACATGTGGATTATTCATGCCTCGTATGACAAACACTTGTCCTTCTGCATCAATGAGCTTGCTCTTTTCTGTAGTGAACACGCCCTTCTGCACAGGCAAAACCTTCTCCTGAGCATTGCCTGTCATGCTTACTATCAATGAAAGGATTAATAGAATTTTCTTCATAATGGAATCATTGTTTTATATATACGAATATAAAATATCCTAGTCGTCTGCCTTCTTATCGTCATCCATACAAAAAGGGTGTAACAAGATCATTGCAGAAACATTTGTAAAATTAACAATTACATTTAGATTAATGTTTATACTTATACATATAAAATGTGATTATTAGATACATTTCTGATAGAGGCGTTTCTTTATATCGTCTTATTGAATGACGATTCTGTATTGCTTATAATATTGTCATTTTCTCATATTAGTATTGTATGTTTTCCTTTCGCTATGCCATCTTATAGTAATCAATAAAGCATTGGTATGATATGTATAATTACCATGTAGAATAGCGTGCCGCCTGCTATGGTTAGAAACATATTCTTGCGCCAGAGATGTAGCAGAACGCAGAATGCTATGCCTATCACTTGTGGCACGCCATGATTGCCACTGAGGAATGACACGTCTTTCACGCAATAAATAATGAGCATTCCGAAAACGGCACTTGCCAAGTATTTACCAAGAAACTGCACAAAACGAGGCGTGTGCTTCTGCGAAGGGAACAGGATGAACGGCAATGCTCGTGTGGCAATTGTGCTTGCTGCGATGAACAATATGGTGATTATCTGCTGAGTTGTGTTCATCGAGTCTCTTTTCTATATTTTACATATAGCGCCAACAGGATGCACGCCATGGTAGGTATGATAAACTGATTGGGTCCGAACAGAGCCAAGCAAACTGCGGCAGCTCCGATGCCAAGCCAGGCGCTTATATGTGTTGTTCGGTTGCGGATATAGTCGTCCATGAATATTGCGACAAACATTGCTGTAACGACGAAATCGAGTCCGTCTAAGTACTGCAACAGGCGTTCGCCCATAGCGCTGCCTAGCCAGTAGCCCATCACACCACCTGAAATCCAATAGCAATAATCGAGGAGCGAAACCCACAGTTGCTGGACGAACGAACCCTTATTGGCATAATTAATCGCAAATGTCTCGTCGGTAAGCCATAATATGAGCAGAGGCTTTCTCCATCCGGCTCCGCGATATCTATCGAGCATCGTGATGCCATAAAACAGATGGCGAGCACCTACCATGAGAGCCATCACAACTGCCGACAGAGGATTGAATGCGCTGCATAGAATTGTAAGTGCGATAAACTCTGCCGATCCGCTATAGACGAGAATAGCCATGCAAAGCGGAACCCAGAATGGATAATCCATGCTAGAAGCAAGAAGTCCGTATGTAACACCAAGGAACCAGTAGGCGCCAAGGACAGGCAATGATAGTTTTACAGCGGTCTTAAAGTCGCTCATGATTATCTGTCGTTTGGAAGCCTGGTTTTTATGCCATCATGTTGATATGGACAACGTCGGGACAAGCCTTGAGGGCATCGCAGAGAGCTTTCTGTGATGTCTTCGGGATGATAGTGACCTTATAGTTGATTACAGATTCATTGCTTTCGATGTCGATAGAATAGGTGAACGAGCCGATTTTCATGCCAACACGTTCGATAGCGGCGCTTATGCCGTCGACATCGGGGTCGGAATTCTTGACCTTGATGACGAGGATGCGGTTGGCACCTCCGATGACCAGTCGCTGCTCGATTTTCTCAACAGAGACGAGTATGAAGAGCGTTACTAGTGTGAGCATTATTGCTCCGAAATAGAGACCGGCACCAACTGCCAGACCTATTACGGCATCGACCCACATACAGGCAGCCGTTGTCAGTCCCTGCACACTACCCTTTCCGCGAGCTATGGCACCAGCACCGAGGAAACCTATGCCAGTAAGTACCTGAGCAGCGATACGACCAGGGTCACCATTGAGGAAGTCGGGATAGATTTGAGGAATCCAGATAGAGATAAGCATAGCGCCCGTAGAACCGAGGCAGATAAGCGTGAAAGTGCGTAATCCGGCATCACGTCGACGCATCTGACGCTCGGCTCCAAGGAGAAGTCCAAGAAGGAAACTGATGCCAATCTTGAGCATCGCCGTCCAGACATTGATAGACGTGTCGGTTATGAGATTTTCGAAGATTTCCATTTTACGCAAAACTTATTAAAGTAATACGAGAAAAGTCACCGATAGGTTACTAAAACAACGAATTGACAATGCTCTGCACGTCGGGATATTGGAATTGGAAACCAGTCGACTGGAGGCGACGAGGTTCGACCTTGCAGTTCTGTTCGAGCAGAGCAACAGCACGTCCTGTTAGGATGCGGACAAAGACATTGAACAGCGGAAGGTGAAAACCATGATCGCGTGCTTCGAAAGCATCGGAGAGTTCGCGAAGAGACGCCATCTGAGGTATGGTAAGATTGAATATGCCTTCGGCCGATTCGTCGTACAGCAATCGCTCGGTAGCAGAGACGGCATCAGCGATATGAACCATCGGGATACACTGGTAGCCATCGCCAACGAGACCACTAATCTTGCGAGTGAAGAGCTTCTTTATAAGCGGGAAGAGTCCGTCGGACTTAGACATCACATATCCGCATCTCACAAGCACCAGTCTTACGTCAGGCTGCTGCTTGCGTATCTTGAGCGCCTCCTTGGTCTCCATCTGGCCTACCTCGGCTATAAAAGAATCACTATACTGAGCAGAATAGTCATCATGCACCTCATACTGGTCGTATACCATTGCATTCGACATATGCATCATGACCTTGGGCTTGTGCTCACAATACTTGATCGCCGAGATGACTGCTCTAATGGCCAACATCCTTGTACAATATATGTCATGCATATACCTATCTGACCATTTAGCTACATAAGGCGCACCTATGGTATTACATATCGCATGACTACCGTCTATCCGCTTGGCCAGCGTAGGGGCTGGTATGTTGCTCAAATCATCATCGCTAAGCATAACCACCTCATGACCCTTGCTCTTAAGATACTCGGCTAAGGACCTGCCCAATATGGTTTTCTTTCCGCAAACGACAATCTTTTCCGACATAACACTACCAGATCTTTTCCAGATGTTCACCTAGTTCCACTCCCGATCCCACGTGCACAAACACGCCCTTGTCGAACAAGGTTATATTGCCAGTCTCCTCTGAGACGACAACAGCCAAAGCGTCAGACACTTCAGTTATGCCCAAAGCCGATCTGTGGCGCAGACCGAAATGCTTAGGAATATCCATGTTGTGCGAAACCGGCAAAATGCAAGCCGCGGCCAATATCTTATGACGGTCCACGATCATCGCTCCATCGTGGAGTGGTGTATTCTTGAAGAAAATCGTTTCTATCACACGTTGAGAAAACTCCGCGTTAAGTTCCTCTCCAGTCGCGATAAAGTCCTTCAGACCCACATTTCGCGAAACGACAATCAAGGCGCCAGTTTTTGTTCGCGACATATTCTCGCAAGCTTGAACTATACTTGAAACGAACGACTTGTCGGTATCCTCCTCGGCCAGCATCTTGTCGATGCCATACTTGCGCAGAAGGTTATATCTAGTGCCCAACATCACCAGGAAACGTCTCACCTCCTGCTGGAATATGACTATCAAGGCAAGAAGGCCGATACTCACGAAACTGTCCATGATGCCCGAAAGCATCGACATCTTGAGAGCTCTAACCAGAAACCACAAGAGCATGAAACCCACTATCGACACAACGATAGACAACGCCACCGTACCCCTTATCAGTTTGTATATAGCATACATGATATAGGCACACAGCACAATGTCAATCAGATCGACAAATCGCATTTCAAGAAAAGAAAACATCTCTACCTCCCTTCAAGTTTCTCGAACAGCTTAACACACTCCACAGCCTCTTTGACATCATGAACCCTCAAGATATCCGCTCCATTCATCAAAGCGAATGTATTGAGAATTGTTGTACCATTAAGGCTATCTGCAGGCGTTCCGCCCAAAACCTTATATATCATTGACTTTCTAGAGATACCGACCAAAACGGGCATATCAAACACGTCAAAATCACGCATCTCTTTCATCAGTCTATAATTATGCTCCACCGTCTTACCAAAGCCGAAGCCAGGATCGATTATTATATCCGACACCCCCAGTTTACGAAGCTCCAGTACTCTCCCACTCAGATAACTCACGACCTCTTCAGTCACGTTATCATACTGAGGTGCAGACTGCATATTCTGAGGCGTACCCTTCATGTGCATAAGGATATATGGGACATGAAGATCAGCTACTGTGGCAAACATATCGTTGTCAAGTTCACCACCCGATATATCATTGATGATAGCCACCCCGGCCTGTTCAACACATTTACGCGCCACTCCCGCACGAAACGTATCAACCGAGACTATAGCATCTGGATAGTATTTGTTGACCACTTCAAGTCCAGTAGCCAATCTGCGCCACTCCTCCTCTGCCGACACATCATCAGCACCCGCTCGTGACGAATAGGCCCCAACATCCACCATATCGGCACCTTCACTCATGATCTGATCAATCCTCTGGTGTATTGAGTCCGTCATGTCAAAATACCTGCCACCATCATAGAATGAGTCGGGAGTCAGGTTAAGAATGCCCATCACCTTCGGACGATCGAACTCATAGAGTCCGCCTTTTATATTAATCAGCCTCTGTCGCATTATTATCTTCAAAGAAAGTGAAATTCACCTTACCGTAGCTTCTGGTCTGTTTGAAGTCAGGATGTCCGTTATACTTACCCGCGCCAGAATGCTCTAATATAAACATTCCGCCCGGCTTAAGCAAATGACGTTCCATAATTATATCAGGCAATTTCGACGCCTCTTCAAGGTCGAACGGCGGATCTGCGAAAATCAGGTCATAAGTATCCATTGTAGCCTGCAGAAACTTGAACGCATCCGCCTTTATAGACCTAGCCTCCTTCTGTATGCCAAAAGCCTTTATCGTGTCCGCGATAAAACGCTGGTGTTTAAAGTTCATCTCTACGCTTGTTACATTCTTGCATCCGCGTGAGACAAATTCGTATGTAATACTCCCAGTGCCCGAAAAGATATCGAGTACCTTCAGTTCTTCAAAATCAACTATATTAGTCAAGACATTAAACAGATTCTCCTTAGCGAAATCCGTTGTCGGTCTTGCTGAAAAATTATCAGGAGGATTAAATCTGCGCCCCCTCAGTTCACCACTTACTACACGCATAACGACATATTAAATAAGTCAACATATTTATGCTCAGGCTGCTTCACATTTATGTCATAGGCAAAATAACGAGGCAACTTAGCATACGACACATTATGAGCGAATCGCTTAAGCAACTGTGTCCTATCATCATTCCTCTCCAGTCTGCCACTCACCATTATCTTAGTCTCTTCGTTATTCATTCCAAGCTGATTAAGCATATAGGTGATTATATACACAAGGTCGCTAGCAGCCTTATACTTAAACTTGTTGCACAGCTTCAAGACATTCTGTTCAACAACAACCACCGAAACGCCATCACAGCCAAACACGGCATGAACGACAGCCTTCTTCTTGTCCTCATCACGCTTAAGCAAAGCAGCGTTCATAACAGGCGTCATGGCGTGGACAATCTGAAGGTTGGCAAACTGGGTATGGAGAAAGTAATACAAGAAATTAGACACAGCATACACCACAACTGCGCCAGCCATCTCCACCTCATCGGCCAGCACCTTGTCATCCTTTGTCACCTTGCCCCCTATAAAGCCCAAGACATCCTGCGCCTTGCTGGCATCATACAAGCCCTTAGGAACAACAGAAAACGAGCGGCTCTCAATGCTGACGGTAGTCTTCTTAAACTGGTCCTTGAAAATATCAGTCTTAAGGAGCAACTCCTCATGTTTCGAGAAGCTCTCGTCTTCATCCTCTATGTCAAAATCGCCCATAGCAACAAACGAATTGTTAACCGGGTCAAAGACACAAAAAGAAAGTCCATCCAGACTAAGCCGGATGGACATATAATAAGATGTAGAAAGATGCTTTTTGTATGAGTTGCTAACTATAACAGAAGTTTCCTTCATATCTTGCAATAACTGTTACTCCCAGTTACCTGCGTTGTTGTTAGCCTCTTCAACAGAACCTACCTTCAAACCAGGGAAACGGCCAAGCTTCTTAGCCATATCGTCAAGGTTGATACGCTCCTGGTTGTCGAGACCCTTCAAATATACCTTATTTGTTACGCTAGCCTCGAATACAGGAATAACGAGTCCTGAGCTAGAAGTAAGAGCAGTTGCAGCGATCTCAAACTGAGCCTTGTCAGGTGAGAATGGCACGAAACGAAGCGAGTCTGGATCGAGTTCACCACAAAGCGAGTCCTTTACAGAAACGAGTACAGTATCACGCTTGATAATGCCAAGCTTAAGAGCCTCCTTTTCAGTCATACCTGCGTTGAGCATTGAGTCTGTAAGGCTACCTTCATTCTTAGTAATCTTGAAGTTACCAGTCTTAACGAAGTCGATAAGAGTATCGAAGCTACCAGTGTACTTCTCATAGATGCTCTTGTAAGCAACCTGAGCCTCGCGGATCATCTTCAAACGATTCACTACTGCTGTCTGACGCTTTGCCTGCTGGTCCTGGAACTCGATAGGCTGGTTAATGCTATCATAAATGAGGTATCCGAGACCAAGAATCACGAATACGAAAATGATTTGGAGTGCTGTTTTCATTTTTATTGCTTTAATTTTTACTTTTAATTCTATATTTGCAAACAAAAACACATTAGCTGTATGTTCTAATGTGATTTTGTGCGACAAATTTATAAAAAAAATAAACGTCTTAATACATCATCGCTATTTTTATTGCGATTTGTGTTGAAAAGAATTAAAAAATAATGTCAATCATTACAAGTACAAGCATCGCCAACAATATACGAGCGGCCATGCAATTCAATCCAACACCTTCGCAAGACTATGCCATAGACCTTTTTAGCGACCTACTCGTCTCACCACTACCCCGTCCTACGCTCATCATCAACGGCTATGCCGGAACCGGCAAGACGTCGCTCATGAAGGCCTTTTGTGATGTAGCATCCGACATGAAATACAACATCGTCCTCATGGCGCCTACAGGCAGAGCGGCCAAAGTGCTCTCCAACATAAGCGGACGTCCTGCTCACACGATACACAAGACCATATACAGGCAGGAGACAGCCGGTGAATTCAACTCCGGCTTCGAGCTCAACTTCAACCGCCACAAAGGCACCATCTTCATTGTCGATGAGGCATCCATGATATCCGACAGTGAAACAGGCGACTTCGGCTTCGGTTCCGGACGTCTGCTAACCGACCTCGTCTCATACGTCTTCAGTCGCGAAGGATGCCGCCTAGTAGTCATTGGCGACCCGGCACAGCTTCCTCCAATAGGATGTCCTGACGCACCCGCTCTCGACCCCGACTTCATGGAGTCGATGGGACTTGACGTAACCACATCATGGCTCACAGAAATTGTCAGACAAGATGAAGACAGCCTTATCCTCGACAATGCCAGTGCCATACGAGAGATCATCGAGACCGACCCCGGCTTTGTCGGTTATCCGCGTCTAACGGCCCAACACAAAGCCGATGTAGAGCGCGTAAGCGGAGAGGACCTCATCGAGTGTCTCACGTCGGCCATCGACAAATATGGAACAGATAGCGTACTCGTCATAACACGCAGCAACAAACGCGCCCTACAGTTCAACATGGGCATACGCAATATGGTGCTCTATCGCGAGAGCGAGCTAGAAAGCGGCGACACGCTCATCATAAGCAAGAACAACTACAAGTGGCTGGGTGACAAGAACAAAGACTTCATCGCCAATGGCGATACCGCCGAGGTCAAGAGGATACGACGACAAACCGAGATGTTCGGCCTGCGCTTTGCCGAAGTCACCTTGCGTTTCAAGGAACACAACGACATAGATGTCGATGCCACCATCATGCTCGACTTCCTGGCATCAGAAACGGCCAACCTCAACCACGAACAGGAGCAGGCGCTCTATGAGACCATAGCAGCAGACTATGGCGAACTAGGTAGTCAGCGCAAGCTCTATGAGACAATGAAAAACGACCCATGGTATAACGCACTACGCGTCAAATACGCCTACGCCGTAACATGCCACAAAGCCCAGGGCGGACAATGGGACGTAGTCTTTGTCGACCTGGGCTTTATAACAGAAGAGATGCTCGACGTTGATTTCCACAAGTGGCTCTACACAGCCTTCACGCGTGCCACCACCAAGCTCTATCTAGTCAACTTCTCTGATAAATTCTTCGAATAGGAACAGCGACTATTCAGCAGTTTCCTCACTTTGCCACATCTTGAGGTTCTTAGGCTTCTGACCGAGTAGCAACACGTCGATAAGCTCAGTAAGAGCCTCCTTCTGCATAGCACCCTGTGTCAGACTTGGCTGTTCATCCATAGGCACCCATAGCATGGTAGGAATGCTTCTCACGCCGAACACGGCAGCAAGCTCCTTCTCCTTATCTACATCTACCTTATATATATCTATCTTGCCGTCATAGTCGGCAGCCAAGGATTCGAGGATAGGCGCAACCATCTTGCATGGTCCACACCATGTAGCGTAGAAGTCAATCACACATGGACGTATGCCCTTGAACTTCCACTCTTTACTGGCAGTATAGTCAAAGACCGACTCCTTAAATTCAGATGTGCTCAGATAACGCGTCTTATGTTCAGCCGCATTCTGTGTAGTCTGTGCCTTAATGCTCAGACAAGAGACAACACCCAGTAGTAATACAACTAATCTTTTCATATACTATTATTTATAATATCATTTCAAGCCAGGATGCTTAGCGATAGCCGCCTTGAGGTGTTCCGTGTTGACGTGAGTATATATCTCAGTCGTCACAATCGACTCGTGTCCGAGCATCTCCTGCACCGACCTCAGGTTAGCGCCGCCGTTGAGCAGATGAGTAGCAAAAGAATGACGGAATGTATGAGGACTCACATTCTTCGTTATACCAGCAGCTGCAACGAGCTTCTTTATAATAGTAAAAATCATCACACGCGACAATTTCCTACCTGACCTGTTAAGGAACACGATATCTTCCGATCCCTTCACAACGTTCAGCTTCTGTCTGAACTCAGCCAGATAGAGGTTAATCTCCGCAATAGCCCTCTTGCTTATTGGCACCAGTCTCTCCTTGCTACCCTTACCCTCAATCTTCACGTAACCAGACTCGAAGAACAGGTTAGAGAGCTTCAGATCGACAACCTCAGACACACGCATACCGCAGCTATACAAAGTCTCTATTATCGCCTTGTTGCGTCGGCCGTCGGGCTTCGACAAGTCAATCTGCTCAAGAACAGCCGTAACCTCCTCTATCGACAACACGTCAGGCAACTTACGACCAATCTTTGGAGCCTCTAAGAGAGCAGTAGGATCCTTCTCAATCTTCTCCTCAATCATGAGATATTTGAAGAAAGACTTCACACCACTTATTATGCGGGCCTGAGTTCTGGCACCCACACCTGTCACCGCCAAATTCTCAACAAAATCTCTCAACTGTTTCAGCACAACATCTTCCGGAGCACAAGCATCGCCATTGGCCCCGCCTAGAAAAGTCACGAATTTGTTAAGGTCATTTACATAAGCCTTGACGGAATTATCTGACAAACCTCTTTGTAGTTTCAGATACTCCTCAAAACCTTCAACTTCCTGTTCCCAAATCATCTTTTTACTTTTAATATCTTTGAGTTCAATAAATTATCTAGCACTCTCAAGCAAACAAAGAGTTCTCATAGATCTTTCAGCAAATATAATACACTTTTATTTTAGGACAATTTAAAAGAAGAACAACTCGTGATTGTTTAAAAAAAATTAACTAAACCCAAAAAGCATTTTAGAGGCTTTTTTTTTTCGAATAGACATTGTAATTTCGTGGTCTCTAAAACAGATACGCGTTTCATTAATAGGATTTTGTATGAAGATACTTGTTATCAACGGTCCAAACCTCAACCTTCTAGGCGTTCGAGAGCCTGGAATCTACGGATCGCGCGGCTTCGAGGATTATCTTACAGAACTCAAGTCTAAGTTTCCACAGGTGGAGATAGACTATTTCCAGTCGAACCACGAAGGATCAATAATCGACAAAATCCATGAAGTAGGCTTTTCTATTGACGGCATCGTTCTGAACGCCGGCGCCTACACTCACACCTCACTTGCTATTGCCGATGCCATCTCAGCAGTCAAGACTCCAGTCATAGAGGTACACATCAGCAATGTCCACAAACGCGAAGAGTTTCGTCATCATTCATTCCTTTCACCTGTGTGCGTAGGTGTGATATGTGGATTCGGCCTCGACTCCTATCGTCTAGGTGTTGAGGCGCTCATCGATATGAACAAACAGAAATAAACATAAAATATTTATACATTTAAAACAATGAGAAAGAAACTTACTAAGATCGTAACGACTATCTCGGACATCCGCTGCGAAGTGGATTTCCTCAGCAAGCTTCACGAAGCAGGTATGAACGTAGTACGTTGCAACACCGCTCACATGACAACAGACAGTATCAATGCTATTGCCGAGAACACTCGCAAGGTATCTGATAAGATCGCAATCCTCGTTGACACAAAGGGTCCAGAGATCCGTACATGCTTTGGCGAGGCTCCTATCAAGTTCGAGGCAGGCAAGACTATCAAGGTTAAGGGCGACAAGAAGGGCAACTCTACAGCTGAACTTCTCTATGTTGACTATGAAGGTTTCGTTAACGACCTTAATGTAGGTAACCAGATATTGATCGACGACGGCGACATCTCTCTCCGTGTTACAGAGAAGAACGCAGACCACCTCGTATGTACTATCGAGAACAACGGTAGCATCGACACTCTTATCGGTGATGGCAAGGGTAACGACGTACACCGTGCAGGCCGTAAGTCAGTTAATGTTCCTGGCGTTGTAACAAAGCTTCCTTCACTTACTGAGAAGGACAAGAGCTTCGTTCTTTGGGCTATTGACAACAAGATCGACTTCATCGCTCACTCATTTGTACGTTCTAAGGCTGACGTTAAGGAGATTCAGGACATCCTCGACGAGCACAACAGCCCTATCAAGATCATCGCTAAGATCGAGAACCAGGAAGGTGTTAACAACATCGACGAGATCCTCGAGTGTGTATATGGTGTAATGGTAGCACGTGGTGACCTCGGTATCGAAGTTCCTTGCGAGCGTATTCCATTGATCCAGCGTCAGCTTATCCGTAAGTGTGTTGAGGCAAAGCGTCCAGTTATCGTAGCAACTCAGATGCTCCACACAATGATCAAGAACCCACGTCCTACACGTGCAGAGGTTACAGATATCGCAAACGCAATCTACTATCGTACAGATGCAATCATGCTCTCAGGCGAGACTACATACGGTAAGTATCCAGTAGAGTGCGTTCAGACAATGACAAACATCGCTAACGAAGTAGAGCCAGCTAAGGACTCACGCAACGATATCCCTGTACCACACGTTAACGGTGAGATTTCTGCATACCTCGCAGAGACAGCAGTAGGTGCTTCACGTGAGCTTCCTATCAAGGCTATCCTTACTGATAGCTTCACTGGCAAGACAGCTCGTTACATCGCTGCATTCCGTAGCCCAGTTCCTGTTTACGCATTCGCTTACGAGCCACGCGTAGCACGCGAGCTTGCTCTCTCTTACGGTGTATTCGCTGAGATCCTTGGCGAGTCTAAGTCAAAGACAATCCGTGAGAAGATCGAGAACCTCATTTCTGAGGGCAACCTCAACAAGACAGATGTTATCGCTTACATCGGCGGTAGCTTCGGTACTGGCAGCGGCACAACATCTCTTGAGATTGTTACTGTTGACAACTTCCTCAAGAAGATCGACAAGCTCAACGACTAATCATTTAGTCATCATATTCACAAAGGCTGTTCCTCATGGGACAGCCTTTGTTGTTTTTATACACCAGACATCCATCACACAACCGTATATATTTGCCAAAACATATTATATTTGCATATTAATACATAAAAAACATACATTCAACCCAATATGAAAACAAACATATTGCTACTCTCGGCTGCCCTGCTCACTTCATTGGCTTCGACAGCCCAGAAGAAAGAGGCATCACTCGAGATGCTCGTTCCAGGCGGCAAAGAATTCCGTGCCCACTACCCTTATGGGGCCTATGGCACATTTGTCAACGGACATGAATTCATAAAAGACTCCATTGTCTATACCAGCAACGACATAGCCAACATCACCAGTTACGAAGCCTTCACCAGCAAAGGCAACCTATTAGTCATTGCCAACGGCGACACACTAAAAGTCAACGACGAAACCAAAGACGGAATAGTGTATGGAGAGTCAGTTCACCGCAACGAATTTGGAATCGAGAAAGGCACATTCTGGTCGAACAACGGTCAAAAACTTGCCTTCTACCGCATGGATGAATCGATGGTTGAGCAATACCCTATTGTCAACATCACGTCGCGAGAGGCCGCTGTAGAACCTATCCACTACCCTATGGCCGGCATGACCAGCCACGAGGTAAGCATTGGCGTCTTCAAACCAGCAGACCTCAGCACAGTATATCTCAAGACAGCCTCACCTGTCAACCGTTATTTCACCAATATAGCATGGAGTCTCGACGACAAGTATATCACCGTTGCCGAAATCAACCGCGAACAGAACCACATGTGGTTCAACATATACGACGCAACCGACGGTTCACTCGTCAAGACCCTTTTTGAAGAAGAGAACGAGGCATGGGTTGAACCATGTACTCCAGCGCTTTTCATCAGCAACACACAGTTTGTCTGGATAAGCGAGCGCAACGGCTTCAAGCACCTCTACCTCTACGACATCAACAACGGCTCTTGCAAGCAGCTCACCGACGGCCAGTGGTGTGTATCAGAGCTCTATTGCTACAACGCCAAGGCAAAGGAGATATACTTCCAGGCCAACCGCGAGAGTTACCTATGCCGTGACATATATAAAGTCAACCTCAAGGGTGTAGTCACACGACTCTCTGAAGGCTATGGCGTTCACTCGGCCAAGTTCAGTCCCGACCTTACCGTCTTCCTCGACAACTGTTCATCAGTATCCTTCGCCATGCGTTCTACCATACGCGGCACCAAGAACGGGAAATGCATACAGACCGTCAAAGAGATACGTGACCCATACGAGGAGTACGATATGCCTCAGATCAAGACCGTCGATCTCAAGAGCGCCGACGGCAACTTCGACCTCACAGGTATGGTCATGCTACCATCCGACTTCGACGCCAGCAAGAAATATCCAGTCATAGTGTACCTCTATGGTGGACCTCACTCACAGATGATTACTGCAGGATGGCTCAATGGTGTATCTACATGGAAGTTAGCATTGGCCCAGCGCGGATATATCGTCTTCACCATGGACAACCGTGGCACAGAGCTACGAGGTGCCGCATACGAACATGCCATCCACCGTCAGCTCGGCAAGTGCGAGATGGAGGACCAGATGGTAGGCATCAACTATCTCAAGAGCCTCCCTTATGTTGACAGTGAACGAATAGGCATCCACGGATGGAGCTTTGGAGGCTTCATGACCATCTCGATGATGCTCAACCACAACGACATCTTCAAGGCTGGCGTTGCCGGTGGCCCAGTATGCGACTGGAGCCTTTATGAGGTCATGTATGGCGAGCGTTATATGGACACACCAGAGGAGAATCCAGAGGGCTACAAGATGAACAACATAAGCCAGCAGACAGGCAACCTCAAGGGACGTCTCATGGTCATCCATGGTGACATCGATCCTGTTGTAGTATGGCAGAACTCACTCCGTCTCCTCCAGAACGCAGTGAAGAACGACGTACTCATCGACTATGCCGTCTATCCACAACACGAGCATAACGTCCTCGGCCACGACCGCGTTCATCTCTTCAAGAAGATCTTCCAGTATTTCGACGACTTCTTGAAATAGTGACAGACTGTCATTCAGCCACGTCCGACAGAATAATGAATAAAAAGATCAAAATTACTAGGACATAAAATGAAAAACAAAAAACTAATCCTCCTAACAGCAACAATGGCCATTGCCGCAACAAGCTTCGGCCAGAAGGTAAGCGTTGACAACAAAAACGTCCGCGTGCAATACCGTCAGATGGCCCAGGAGCCTTTAGCCGAGAGCGAAAGGACATTCACCATCATCCCAACCTTCCATAGGAAGTCAGAAAACATCAAGCGCATGACCGACCTTCGCGTTGAGGGCCTCACCTATGTCAACACCGAAGAAGCAGGCCTCGTTGTCAAAGTCAACTTCACAGGTATCAAAGAGAGAGAACGTGAAATAGAGACAATAACCAAAAAACACAAGGACAAAGAAGGCCACGAGACTACAGTCAACAGCTATTGCGTCAGAATCAACTATATCTATGACCTCAGCTATGACGTATATGACCGTAGCGGTCAAAAGATCTACCAAGAATACGTCCACAGGAGCAGTCCTACGCAGTCCGACTCGTACAAATCAAAGGAGTTCAAAGACTACAAGGAGGCCGAGAAATACCTCAGGCTAAACCACGGCCTCATCCTCAACAACCTTGAGACCGACATCATAACCAATCTCCTCAAGAACATGGAGCGTCGATTTGAATATCTCTATGGTTATCCTACCGACACTCAGAAAGCCAAGATTCAGTATCTCGACTCCAAGAAACATCCAGAGTACGAGGCCAACCAGAAGCTACTCAAAGACATCATCAACCGGCTCTCGTTCTTGACAGCCAATGGAGGTGTCGATGAAGCCTCGGCATCGCTCCAGCCTTCTGTAGATGAGCTCAACCAGATACTCGACAGATACCCAGACCCTAAGGACAAGAACCACATCAAGATGCGTTTCCTCGCCTACTACGACCTAGCTCTCATCTATGCCCACACCGACCGTTTCGGCATGGCCAAAGATATGCTCACCAAGGCCATTGAAAACGACTATGAGACACGCGAATGCAAAAAGCTGAAAGAGTGGATAGAGGAGCAGGAGACCTTGCTCAAGAAGAGCAACATGATATCTCTGCATTTCCCAGTCCAAGACATCGAGAATATCGACGAGGCCAATGACGCACAATGGATAAGAGACATCAAGGCCGAAGAAGCAGAGGCGGCACGTTTGGCGCGTGAAGCCGAACTCAACGCCGATGAATATCTCGGTGAGATAACCGTTATACCATACTCGCCTACACGCCTCAAAGTCATCATCGACATCGCACATCCACAAGTCAGAGAGAGACCTAATGCCGTCAAGCTTGCCATCACAGAAGGCTTCTTCATGAATTACGAAGCTGGCTATCTTCACAGGATAGCGATGGAAGACAAGAGTTATGCGAAATGCAACATCGCGCCATATCAGATAAGCGCCGATGGCACGCAGATAACAACCATCATAAGCGGTCTTGAGGTCAACGCCAGCTACAGCATCGTAGCCTATACCAAGTGGGATGGATATGTAAAATACACACGCGACTGTGAGAGAATGACAGCCAGCATCGAAAACGAAGAATGGGTTGATCTCGGCCTATCTGTCAAGTGGGCCTCAACCAACCTCGGAGCAAAGAAAGTCAACAAACTAGGCAATCTCTACTCATGGTATGACACAAAGCCATACGAAGAGAAAGATCCTGTGCCTCACGACATAGCCTTCGACAAGCTTCCATATAGTGTAGCAGGTGATCCGAAGCACGATGCAGCTACAGCCTACTATGGTGCCGGAGCAAGCATTCCAACACTTGCACAATGGAACGAGCTCTATACACAATGCGAGAGAAGATGGATAAAGATAGGACGAGTAAGAGGTGAATACTTCGAGAGTCCAATAACACGCAAAGGCATCTTCATTCCGTTCACCACCTTTGTGAGCGACAGCGAGCCACGAGGCAGCAACAATCTCGGTGTCTATTGGACAAGCGAGAAGTCAACCTACAAGCCAGAGAAAGAAGAAGAGAAAGGCGAGAGGACAGACTACATACGCAAATACCTTATCGGCTCGAAAATGTTTGATCCGCAATATACGGAATACTACAGCAGATCGCTCTATTACTCGAAGCTCCACATCAGAGCTGTCAAGAAATAAAGACGAGCATAGCGTTCAATAAACAAAGGCTCCCTTGCTTACGCAAAGGAGCCTTTGTGTTATTGGAGGTAATGTGGAATTAGGACAACTAGTACAGACAAGAAAGCTTACGATGCCTGAAGGAAAACAAAAAAGCCCGCTCAGAGAACTGAGCAGGGCCATGTGAGTTAAAACTCGAAGAAGGATTAACCTCTCTTCTCCTTGATACGAGCCTTCTTACCAGTAAGGCCACGGAGATAGAAGAGACGAGCACGACGTACCTTACCGAGACGGAGTACTTCAACGCTGTCGATGAAAGGTGAGTCCATTGGGAAGATACGCTCTACACCAACGTTGTTAGAGATCTTGCGAACAGTGAAAGTCTTCTTAGCACCTTCGCCCTTGATCTGAATTACGACACCCTTGAAGACCTGGATACGTTCCTTGTTACCTTCAACGATCTTGTAAGAAACAGCTACTGTATCACCACTCTTGAAAGATGGCATTTCGATACCAGACTTGAACGCTGCTTCTGCAACTTTAATTAAATCCATTGTACTTATTAAGTATTTAGTTTAACCACGCAACATTCACCATTAACTCTTACCGGCCAGAGGTTACGTAATTTTCGGTGCAAAATTACAACAAAAAAATCAGAAATCCATCCTTATTCGCCATTCTTTTGGCCAATAATTGTTAACTCTATTGCCAATAACCTTCACAAAGCCAATAAAATGGGCCTTATAGCGCACCACATTCCATCCTTGTGCCATTGAATCCTCACAGGTCCATTCGCCCCTAAGGAACCTCAAGGCATCATCCTTTTCAACATTCACGACACCAAATGATGCAGGATTGAAATCAATCTGCAATGCCAGTTCCTCGGCAGGGATAAGCTCCTTACGTGTCGATTTGCCAATCGGCACACCCACCCATATAGCCTTCAACGCGTCGGCCAGGACAGTCATCAGGAGTTCTCGTCCGGCAGGCAGAGCAAAAACATCATCACCGTTCTGATAGAGAGAATAATGACCATTGAGATAATCGACCTTTAGCTTAGAAGGCGACCAAGGCGATTTCTTGTCAGTTTTAGCCCTCCTCTTGCCCATGCCATCGAGCTTCTTCATAGCGCAGATGAAGAAGCCCTCACCCTCTACCCTATGCGGATGGAAAGCATAACCGCGACCGCCATTGAAAGGCACCTCAGTCACGTTCCACTCCTTGTCAACATCTATATCTATAAACTGCACATCATACTGTTCGGCGAGCCATTCCATCTGACGTTCATTCTCGTCGGGATTGAAAGTGCATGTAGAGTATATCACAACGCCATTTTCGGCCACGGCATCCCATATATTATCAAGAATCTCCTTCTGTCGTTCGGCGCACATCGCGGCATTCTCAACGCTCCATTCGGTGCGTGCCACGTCGTCTTTTCTGAACATACCCTCGCCCGAGCAAGGAGCATCGATGAGCACCAGGTCGAAAGTTGACCCCAAGCCACCTATACGAGCCGAATCGCAGTTAGCCACGAGACAGTTGCCATAGCCCCATTTAGCCATATTCTCTCGCAATATCCACGCCCTCTGACGCACATATTCGTTAGCCACGAGCACGCCCTTACCATCAAGCCACGACGCTAGCAGAGTAGTCTTACCGCCAGGCGCAGCGCACAAGTCGAGCACGACAGGATTAGACGGCATTTCGGCCTCAACAGCCTTAAGCACATGGCGCAGGAACATACTCGACGCCTCCTGAGGATAGAAAGCCCCGACATGGAAAAGCGGATTAAGAGTATAGTTAGGACGCTGGTCGAGCCAACAGCCATCGGCATTCCATGGTATAGGCTTGGCGTTGACATCATCTATAGCCTCGCTGACCGAGACATCAGACTTGATAGGATGCATACGTACCGAAGGCACAACAGGTCTGTCGATAGCGCCCAGGAAAGCCTCAGCCTCACCGGGAAACTGAGCCTTGATTCTTTCAACAAAGAGATTGTTAAGCGGAGTCATCTAGCAAAAAGGGGAAACGATAAAACAATTACGACTCCATCTTGAAGAACAGCTTATAGAAATTGAGATCCTTCTCCTCGTCGTATCCCTTTTCCATATAATATCGGCTTCCATGCACATAGACATGGAAATTCTTATCGAGCTTTATGACACTCTTAAAGTTCTTCTTCTCGCCCTTCACAGCGTCCTTAGATATCTCGAACAGTTCAGGCAGCGGCTCATCCATCTTACGCTGTTCTTCGAAGCGTTGTTTATAGTCGTTGAAAGCAGAGATGATATCAGGCTCCTCCATCACATTCTGTGCGAACTCCGAGTGGGAGAACTGCGGATTCTTCTGGAAGAAATCGACAGTACGGTTCATCATATCCACCTGTTCAGTGCGAGGCACATGGTTGTCATCGTTGAACACATCGGTCACGAAGCCCTTGCACATCTGCATATAGTTGTCGGTAAAATAGAAGCTATCCTGACGAGGCTTAAGTCCGAGGAAGTCGTCCATCCAGAAATGAGCTTCACCGCCCTTGTTGATATTATCTACGGCGCACACGCGGAAGCCCTCTTCGCGTTCTATATTAAAAATTATACAGCCCTTATCCAGTCGTCTTACCGAGATACCCTCTTGAGTACCCAGTTCGATATTATCGTTCTGAGCGAGATAGACCTTAAGGAACGTCTCCTTGCTTTCACTCTTGAAGATACCGATAGCGTCGCACACCTCACCGTCGACCACGCAGCCGCTAAAATGGACCATATAGAACTCGCCGCCCTTAATCTTAGGGTGATTAGACGACTCATAAAGATGTTCAGCGATCATGACAGAAGCGTCGAAGAAAGAATCGGCATTATCAAAGACATCGCACGCATGCTGGTAGAGCATATTCATTTCAAGCGACTCGGGATGCGAGAAATTGAAATAAGCATCGGTCTTGAAAGGCTTGAAAAAGAATGTCTTAAGCACATCGGCCATCTCCTCGGCCTCGTTAAGATCTATTGTCTCGCGCGATACACGCAGCACGCCACCCTCAGCTTTTGCACCTATCTGATGCACCACCAACCTATCGATTACAGCACCTGTACTTTCTATCATAATCACATTGTATATTGGCACAAAAGTAGAAAAAAATCTACAAAACTGTTGCTTTTTTCGACTCAAATGGGGAAATTTGCGAGAGTATTACGCACAGCTAATGAAGATAGTTTTCCAAACCATATTTGGGGCAATAATAAGTTTCATTGTATTCATTTCATGTAATGAGCAGCATGAGAGGACAGTAGAATACTTTCCGAAAGTATATTACGACATCCACCAGTTGCGTATCAACGGCAAATATGATGAAGCACTAGCCGCGACAGACAGCATGAGACAACTAGTTACTCCAGACAACAACTATGGGGTGATCACGGATGCTTTATATGCGTGGACCTACTGTTATACGGAAGACGAAGACAGTGCAGTCTATCACGCCAAGCGTGCAATCGAAGGTTTCAAGAAGATCACAAAGAAGGATGACGACGAATATGCCAAGTCGATAGCCGAGATGGAGATGCTCGTAGGCTATTGCAGCATAGCGACCAATACCGACACAGCCATACATTATCTCACAAAATGTATTGAGCGCTTCAAGTATTACAACGACATACGTCACATGATCAACGCTAACCAGTATATAGCAGAGATCTACAAGAACCGAAGCGAATACACCAACAGCCTACATTATCTCGACAACATAAGCGACATCTGTGACACCATACCAGTCATTGACAACGATGCGACATGGATGCTCAACACGCTTACCGACAACGCAGTTATCGCGACAGAGATCGGTGACTTCCGCATAGTCAACAACTCGCTTCTCTCAGCCTCAGTATATTATGACCAAGCCAGTACAGAAGCCAAGATATACTACCTCTACAACAGAGCTAGGGCCCACTTCTACCAGAACGAATATGCGTTGGCAGCCTACACCGCCAGTCGAGGCGAGGCCATGGCCGAGCAGGCGAACAACTACTGGAAGAACCTCTCATCGACCTACATCATCCATGGACTATCATTGAGCCGCGATGGATATGCCGAAGAGGCCGTCATGTATAGGGACAAAGCCGACAGTCTGGCAGCCATACACGACATCAACCTCATCAAGGAGAAGATACTCCTTGACGGAGAGATAGAGGCCAACAACAAGAACTTCGAAAGAGCACGATTCCTGCTATTCGACTCAACAGAGACCGACCACAGGCCAATATACACGCCATGTCTGCTCGAAAGCCACGAGGCATATTACATAGCGCGCAACGACTATCATTCGGCATACAAGATACAGACACGTCAGAAGCAGCTTGCCGACTCCCTTCAGATAAAGATAATCTCGCCAAACAACAACCGACAGCTTCAAAGCAAGATATCGTTGTCGAACCGTATGCGAAACGAGATAAGCGCCATACGTCAGAAGCTAGCTGACCAAAAAGAGAAGAAAAGCGGCGAACGTTATATAATAGCCATCATCGCCATAATAAGCATCATAGCGGCCGGCATCTTCGGGTGGAACAACTACAAGCGATTCAAGCAGAAGCTCGAGAAAGAGAAGCATAAGCTACAGCAGGACCTGGCCGACAAGATAACAGAGCTGAAGCGTCAGGAGGACATGGTGCATGTAACGACAAAGCATCTGTCGGAGAGTATCGCATACGCTGAGCACATACAGCGATCGATACTACCTCAGCCAGAGATGCTCGAGATGTGTGACATAACAGGCTCGTTCATCTTCTTCAGTCCACTTGACATCGTCAGCGGTGACTTCTATTGGTTTGCACAGAAGGGAGACCATTTGATAGTATGCTGTGCCGACTGTACAGGTCACGGTATTCCTGGAGCCTTCATGTCGATGATCGCCTCTACCATCATAAGCGACATCTGCAACAGATCACCGGAAGATGTCAAACCATCGACCATCCTTGAAGAACTGGACTCAGCACTTATTGACGTGCTTGGTCACAACAAGTCGGAAGAGGCTCGTGCGAAGGACGGTTGCGACATCTCGATCATATCGCTCAACACGAAGACTAAGGTGCTCAACGTAGCGGCAGCCAAGCGACCAGTCATCGTCATACGTGACCAGGAGATGATAGAGGTGAAAGGCACGAAGCGAAGCATCGGTGAGCTCGAAGCCATCATCCACGAACGCAAGTTTGAGGACACAGAGATACAGCTCCATACCAACGACACCATCTATATGTTCTCGGACGGCTACAGTGACCAGTTTGGTGGTCAGAACAACAGCCGTTTGAACCTCAAGAACATCAAACGTTTCCTCCGTGCAACGCACAACGATGACATGGATGAGCAGTGTCTCACAATGCAGGATTTCTTCACCCAATGGAAGGGCGACTATCCACAGACCGACGATGTCATATTCATCGGTATAATGGTATAAGATTTAGATTGGTTACGACAATGTATAAATGGGATATTTGCTGATGCAAATATCCTTTTTTTGTTTGTTTTAGATAGACATACGGAGTACGAAAGACAAGGCATTGAAGATGGGGATGGAAGACGGCGGGATGGAAGACGGGGCAAGCCCCGTCTCTACGGCAGGATTGGTGGGGAGATGTTTTGTAATGCAGGTTAAAGGTTGTACAAACAATTAACCTCTCAGCAAAGATATACCATTTTTGCTTGTTTGCAAAA
>JAKSLH010000020.1 GCA_024401335.1 Bacteroidales bacterium | reverse complement strand
GTCTCCAAAACCAGGTGTCGGGAGTTCGAGTCTCTCCTCCCGTGCTAAAGATTCGGAATGAATTATGAGTAAGATAATAAACTATTTTAAGGACGTTCAAAACGAACTCGTTAATAAGACATCTTGGCCTTCTTGGTCTGAATTGTCAAATAGCGCAATTGTTGTAATGGTGGCTTCTGTTATCATTGCCCTTGTTGTATTTGCAATGGATTTCTGTTTCGAGCACCTGCTCAAGTTCGTGTATAACGTGTTATATTAATTATAATGGCAGAGATAGTAAAACACTGGTATGTACTTCGCGCTATAGGTGGCAAGGAGAAGAAGGCTAAGGAAGCTCTTGATGCTGAGATTCTTCGTAATGGCATGAGCGACATCGTGAGCCCAGCTATCGTTCCTGTAGAGCATGTTTATCAGCAGCGTAACGGCAAGAAGGTAATGAAGGAGAAGATCCTTTTTAGTGGATATGTTTTCGTTGAGGCTGCTCTTGATAAGGAAGCAGAGTACATTATCAGCAACGTGCCAAATATCATCGACTTCTTGCGCGACAAGAAGAATAATCCTGAACCAATGCGCGCCGCTGAGGTCGCTCGCATGATCGGTAAGGCTGATGAACTTGGTGATGAAACTGCCGATGTTGAAGTGCCTTATGTTGTTGGCGAAACAGTTAAGGTTACTGATGGTCCGTTCAATGGATTTAGTGGTGAGATCGAAGGCGTTAATGCTGAAAAGAAGACTCTCTCTGTTATGGTTAAGATCTTCGGTCGTAAGACTCCACTCGAATTGGGATATTTGCAAGTAGAAAAAGAATAATTGGTAGTCGAGTATAAATGCTTCCTCTATCGTGAGATAGACATACAGGCTGCTGTTATAATAAACAACTATTTTAATAAGAATTGCTACAATGGCTAAAGAAGTAGAAACCTTTATCAAACTTCAAGTTAAAGGTGGTGCCGCAAATCCTTCACCTCCAATCGGTCCAGCATTGGGTTCGAAAGGTGTGAATATCATGGAGTTCTGTAAGCAGTTCAATGCTAGAACACAGGACAAGGCTGGTAAGATTTTGCCAGTTGTCATCACAGTCTACAAGGACAAATCTTTCGATTTTGTTGTTAAAACTCCTCCAGCTGCAGTGCAGATTATGGAAGCAGCAAAAGTTAAGGTTGGTTCAGCTGAACCTAACCGTAAGAAGGTTGGTTCTATGTCTTGGGATCAGGTTAAGACTATCGCTCAGGATAAGATTGTTGACATGAACTGTTTTACCATTGACTCTGCAATGAGGATGATTGCTGGTACTGCCAGAAGTATGGGCGTAACCGTGACAGGTGAATTCCCAAGCAATAACTAATTAATACCTTTTTGCGACAATGACAAAACTAACAAAAAATAGGAAGTTAGCTTTAAGCAAAATCGAAGCCAACAAGCAATATAGTATCGAGGAAGCAGCATCTCTTGTTAAGGAGATGACGACTACTAAGTTCGATGCTTCGGTTGATGTTGATATTCGTTTGGGTGTTGACCCTCGCAAGGCAAACCAGATGGTACGTGGCGTATGTACATTGCCAAATGGTTCTGGTAAGCAGGTTCGTGTACTCGTACTTTGTACTCCTGATAAGGAAGCTGAAGCTAAGGCTGCTGGTGCAGATTATGTTGGTCTTGACGAGTATATCGAAAAGATCAAGGGAGGCTGGACTGATGTTGACGTAATTATAACTATGCCTAGCATCATGGCTAAGGTAGGTGCTCTCGGTCGTGTATTGGGTCCTCGTGGACTTATGCCAAACCCTAAGAGCGGTACTGTAACTATGGACGTGGCAAAGGCGGTAACAGAAGTTAAGGCTGGTAAGATAGATTTCAAGGTTGACAAATTCGGTATCGTTCACGCTTCTGTTGCTAAGGTATCTTTCGATGCTCAGAAGATCGTTGAAAACGTTAAGGAATTCGTTAGCGTTATATTGAAGTTGAAACCTTCGTCAGCTAAAGGTACTTACGTTAAGAGCGTTTTTGTCTCTAGCACAATGAGTCCTGGTGTTCATGTTGACTTCAAGTCAGTTGAAGCTTAATTGATGTTTAACAGAAGAATTAGGAATCATGAGAAAAGAAGATAAAAATTCCCTTATACAGAACGTAGCTGAGGTTGTAAAGTCTTACGCTCACTTCTATATCGTTGACATAGAGGGTCTCAACGCAGAGATTACTAGTAAGCTCCGTCGTGAGTGCTTCGGTAAGGAAATTAAGTTGTTGGTTGTGAAGAACGCTCTTCTTAAGAAGGCGCTCGAGCAGGTTGAAGGCGACTTCACTGAGCTCCACGCAGCACTTAAGGGAAATTCAGCAGTATTGTTCTCTAATACTGGTAACGCTCCTGCAAAACTTATCAAAGAGTTCTCTGCTAAGAATAAGAAGCCTATCTTGAAGGGTGCTTTTGTTGAGCAGTCTATCTATGTAGGCGAAGAGAACCTCGAGGCACTTGTTGCTATCAAGAGCAAGGAAGAGCTCATTGGCGATATCGTCGCTCTCCTTCAGTCTCCAGCCAAGAATGTTATTTCTGCTCTCCAGAGCGGTGCAAATACAATTCACGGCGTCCTTGAAACATTAAGTAAAAAGTAATTATTTAGAAACACATTAATTTTAGAATAAAATGGCAGATATTAAGCAGCTTGCAGAAGAATTGGTTAATCTTACTGTAAAGGAAGTAAACGAGCTCGCAGAAGTTCTTAAGAATGAATACGGTATCGAACCAGCTGCAGCAGCAGTAGCAGTAGCAGCTCCAGCAGCTGGTGGTGCAGCAGCAGCTGAGGAAAAGACTGAATTCGACGTTATCCTCAAGAGCGCAGGTGCTCAGAAGCTCGGCGTTGTTAAGGCTGTAAAGGAGAACGCAGGTCTCGGTCTTAAGGAAGCTAAGGAACTCGTTGACAAGGCTCCATGTGCAGTTAAGGAGAAGATCTCTAAGGCTGACGCTGAGGCACTCAAGGCTAAGCTCGAAGAGGCTGGTGCTGAAGTTGAACTTAAGTAATAACGATTCCTGTTAAGGATGTGGTTTGGGACACACTAAAAGTGTCTCAAACCTTTTCGTGTTTCTTTTATTAAGTTCACCAAATTGATTTATAGATGAATCCTATCAAAGCCGAAAGAGTTTCGTTTTCAACTTTGAAAAAGCCATTGGAGTTCAATGACTTTCTTGAGGTACAGTTGAAGTCTTTCCGTGAGTTATTCCAGCTCGGCACGACTTCGGAAGATAGAAAAAAAGAGGGGTTGTATCAGGTATTTGCTGAAAACTTCCCTATAAGCGATACGAGGAATAATTATGTCCTCGAATTTGTGGATTATTGTATCGATCCACCACGTTATACAATACAAGAGTGTCTCGAACAGGGACTTACATTTAATGTCCCATTGAAGGCAACTCTCAAATTGTCATGTAACGATCCTGAGCACGAGGATTTTGCTACCGTTGTACAGGACGTTTACCTTGGCATGATTCCTTATATGACCGAAAAGGGCAGCTTCATTATCAATGGTGCTGAACGTGTAATTGTCTCTCAGTTGCACCGTTCTCCTGGTGTGTTCTTCGGACAGAGTGTACACGCTAATGGTACTAAGCTTTATTCGGCAAGAATCATCCCATTCAAAGGCTCTTGGATAGAATTTGCTACCGATATCAATAACGTAATGTACGCTTACATTGACCGTAAGAAAAAACTGCCTGTTACGACAATGTTGCGTGCTATCGGTTTTGAATCGGATAAAGATATACTCGAAATATTCGGCCTTGCTGATGAAATTAAAGTCACTAAGGCTAATCTCAAAAAATGCGTCGGTAGAAAGTTGGCTGCCCGTGTTCTCAATTCATGGGTAGAAGACTTCGTTGATGAGGATACTGGTGAGGTTGTTTCAATCGAACGTAACGAGATCATCGTCGATCGTGAAACAGTTCTCCTCGATGAACACATCGACGATATTGTAGAATCTGGCGCAAAAACTATTTTGGTTCATAAGGAAGTTCAGGGACTTGCTGATTATGCGATTATCTATAACTCGCTCCAGAAAGACCCTTGTAACTCTGAAAAGGAAGCCGTTGTTTATATCTACCGTCAGCTCCGTAATGCTGATCCACCTGATGAGGCAACTGCTCGCGACGTTATCGACAAGCTCTTCTTCTCCGATAAGAGATATGACCTTGGCGAGGTTGGTCGTTACCGCTTGAACCAGAAGCTTGGTCTTAAGGTTGATCCTTCAATCCGTGTCCTCACTAAGGAGGATATGATTGAAATCATTAAGCGTCTGATCGAGCTCTTGAACTCTAAGTCTGATGTTGATGATATCGACCACTTGAGCAACCGTCGCGTTAGAACTGTTGGCGAACAGCTCGCTAACCAGTTTAGCGTTGGTCTCGCTCGTATGGCTCGTACTATTCGTGAGAGAATGAATGTTCGCGATAACGAAGTGTTCACTCCTACCGATTTGATCAACAGCAAGACTCTTGCATCTGTTATTAATAGCTTCTTCGCTACTAATGCTCTTTCTCAGTTCATGGACCAGATTAACCCACTTGCTGAGGTTACTCACAAGCGTCGTTTCTCTGCTCTCGGTCCTGGTGGTCTTTCTCGTGACCGTGCCGGTTTCGAGGTTCGAGACGTGCATTATACTCACTATGGCCGTCTTTGCCCTATTGAGTCGCCAGAAGGTCCAAATATCGGTTTGATCTCTTCTCTTACTATCTTCGCTAAGGTCGATGATCTCGGTTTCATCGAGACTCCTTACCGTAGAGTTGTTAATGGTAAAGTCGATTTCTCTGAAGAAGGATTGAAGTATTATTCTGCTGAAGAAGAAGAACATAAGATTGTCGCTCAGGCTTGTACTCCAATGGATGATGAAGGTAACTTCTTCGATGAGCATATCAAGGCTCGTCAGGATAGTGACTTCCCTGTAGTTGACAAGAAGGAAGTTGAACTTATCGACGTCGCTGCCAACCAGATCGCGTCTGTCGCTTCTTCTCTTATCCCATTCCTTGAGCATGACGACGCTAACCGCGCTTTGATGGGTGCGAACATGATGCGTCAGGCTGTACCTATTTTGCGACCTGAATCTCCTATCGTCGGAACTGGTCTTGAAGAGCCTATCATTCGCTTCTCAAGAACTCAGTACACTGCTGAAAAGGATGGTGTTATTGATTATGTTGATGCTAACGAAATCGTTGTCCGTTATGATTATACTGACGACGAGAAGTTCGTTAAGTTTGAACCAGATACTAAGCGCTACATTCTTCCTAAGTTCCAGAAGACTAACCAGAGCACTACTATCGACCTCCGACCAATCGTTAAGCTTGGTCAGCGCGTCGTAAAGGGTCAGGTGCTTACAGAAGGTTTCTCTTCACAGAACGGTGAGTTGGCTCTCGGCCGTAACTTGAAGGTGGCATTCATGCCATGGAAGGGTTACAACTTCGAGGATGCTATCGTACTCTCTCAGAAGATTGTTCGCGAAGATATCTTCACTTCTGTACACGTAGATGAGTATTCACTCGAAGTACGTGATACAAAACGTGGTATGGAGGAGTTGACCTCTGATATCCCTAACGTTAGTGAGGATGCAACTAAGGATCTCGACGAAAATGGTATCATTCGAATTGGCGCTCATGTTAAGCCAGGTGATATCCTTATCGGTAAGATCACTCCTAAGGGCGAAAGCGACCCTACTCCTGAAGAGAAGCTTCTCCGTGCTATCTTCGGTGATAAGGCTGGCGATGTGAAGGATGCTTCACTTAAGGCTACTCCTTCTCTTCATGGTGTCGTAATCGGTCGTAAGCTTTATTCTAGAATTATCAAGAATAAGCAGTCTAGAAGCACTGAAAAGGAAGCTGTTGCAAGAGTTGATGAAGAGTTCCATGCTAACGTTGATAGCTTGAGAAGAACACTCATCGATAAGCTTATGACTGTCCTTGATGGCAAGACTTCTCAGGGTGTTAAGGACTACTACGGTGTTGACGTGGTTGCAAAGGGCGTTAAGTTCACTCATTCTATTCTTAACGATATCAACTACCAGACTGTTAACCCTGCTAAGTGGCTTTCTGATAAAGACAAGAGCGATTTGATATACCTCTGTATCCATAACTATCGTATGAAGTATAAGGAATACGAGGCTATTGAAAAGCGTAAGAAGTATAATGTTACTATCGGTGACGAATTGCCATCTGGTATCATGCAGATTGCAAAGGTTTATGTCGCTAAGAAGCGTAAGATTCGCGTAGGTGACAAGATGGCCGGTCGTCACGGTAACAAGGGTATCGTGTCTCGTATCGTTCGTCCAGAAGACATGCCATTCCTTGAGGATGGTACTCCAGTAGATATCGTGTTGAACCCACTTGGTGTGCCTTCACGAATGAACCTTGGTCAGATCTATGAAACTGTCCTTGGATGGGCTGGACGTAACCTCGGAGTTAAGTTCGCTACTCCTGTATTCGACGGTGCTACACTTGAAAATATCAATGAATTGACTCGTAAGGCAGGTGTTCCTGAAGTAGGTAGAACATACCTCTACGATGGCGGTACAGGTGAAAGATTCCACCAGCCAGCAACAGTAGGTGTTATCTATATGCTTAAGTTGGGTCACATGGTCGATGATAAGATGCATGCACGTTCAATCGGACCATACTCTCTTATTACTCAGCAGCCGCTTGGTGGTAAGGCGCAGTTCGGTGGTCAGCGTTTCGGTGAGATGGAAGTTTGGGCACTCGAAGGTTGGGGTGCATCAAATATTCTTCAGGAAATCTTGACTGTTAAGTCAGATGATGTCATCGGTCGTGCTAAGGCATACGAGGCTATTGTTAAGGGCGATTTGCTCCCAACACCTGGTATACCAGAATCACTCAATGTGCTTCTGCATGAGATGAGAGGTCTCGGCTTGAGCGTTACAATGGATTAAATATTAATTGGAGGCGAGGAGACTCGTCTCCATTAACTCCCTTAGAGTTGAATTTAAATTTCTCGACTAAATATGGCATTCAGAAGAGATCAAAAAAATAGAAGTAACTTTTCAAAAATCTCAATAGGCCTTGCATCGCCTGAAGAGATTCTTGAAATGTCGAGTGGCGAAGTACTGAAGCCAGAGACTATCAACTACAGAACTTATAAGCCTGAACGCGATGGCTTGTTCTGTGAGAGAATCTTTGGTCCAGTAAAAGACTACGAATGTCACTGTGGCAAGTATAAGCGTATTCGATACAGAGGTATCGTTTGCGATCGATGTGGTGTTGAAGTGACTGAGAAGAAGGTACGCCGTGAGAGAATGGGACACATATCTCTTGTTGTTCCTGTTGCTCATATCTGGTACTTCAAGTCTTTGCCTAACAAGATTGGCTATCTTCTCGGCCTTCCAACTAAGAAGCTCGACGCTATTATCTATTACGAAAGATATGTTGTCGTTCAGCCTGGTATCATGGAGCAGGAAGGTGTTCATGCTCTTGATTTCCTTACAGAAGAAGAATATCTCGATATTATGGATAAGCTTCCTAAGGAGAATCAATACCTCGAAAACGATGACCCTAACAAGTTCATTGCTAAGATGGGTGCTGAGGCTCTCGAGTTGCTTTTGCAGCGTGTTGACCTCGATTCTCTTTCTTATGAACTTCGTTCACGTGCAAAGACTGAGACATCTCAGCAGCGTAAGAATGAGGCTTTGAAGCGCCTTCAGGTTGTTGAGTCATTCCGTGCATCAGAAGGCCAGAATAAGCCTGAATGGATGGTTATAAAGGTTGTTCCTGTTATACCACCTGAGCTTCGCCCTCTCGTTCCACTGGATGGTGGTCGTTTCGCAACATCAGACCTTAACGATTTATATCGTCGTGTTATCATACGTAATAACCGTTTGAAGCGTCTTATCGAAATTAAGGCTCCAGAGGTTATCTTGAGAAACGAGAAGCGTATGCTTCAGGAAGCTGTTGACTCTCTTCTTGATAACTCAAGAAAGTCTAATGCAGTTAAGACTGACTCAAATCGTGCGCTTAAGTCTCTTAGCGATAGCTTGAAGGGTAAGCAGGGCCGTTTCCGTCAGAACTTGCTCGGTAAGCGTGTTGACTACTCTGCTCGTTCGGTTATTGTCGTTGGCCCTGAATTGAAGATGCATGAGTGCGGTTTGCCTAAGGATATGGCTGCTGAGCTCTATAAGCCATTCGTTATTCGTAAGTTGATCGAACGCGGTATCGTTAAGACCGTTAAGTCTGCAAAGAAGATTGTTGACAAGAAGGCTCCTGTAGTATGGGATATCCTTGAGAATGTGATGAAGAATCACCCAGTTCTCTTGAACCGTGCCCCAACTCTTCACCGTCTCGGTATTCAGGCTTTCCAGCCTAAGATGATCGAGGGTAAGGCTATTCAGTTGCATCCACTTGCTTGTACAGCGTTCAACGCTGACTTCGATGGTGACCAGATGGCGGTTCACTTGCCACTCGGTAATGCTGCCGTACTTGAGGCACAGCTCCTTATGCTTGCTTCAAACAATATCTTGAACCCTGCAAACGGTGCTCCTATCTCCGTACCATCACAGGATATGATCCTTGGTATGTACTACATTACTAAGGAGCGTCCAGGTGCTAAGGGTGAAGGTCTTGTGTTCTATTCTCCAGAAGAAGCTGAAATAGCATATAATGAAAAGCGTGCAGAGCTTCATGCTAAGGTAAAGGTTCGTACTTACGACCTTAACGAAAATGGTGAGCTCGAGCTTAAGCTTATTGATACTACTGTTGGTAGAATCCTCTTCAACAAGGTTGTTCCACGTGAGGTTGGTTTCATCAATGTTCTTATTACTAAGAAGTCATTGCGTGATATCATCTCAAATGTACAGAAGGTTTGTGGTATTCCTAAGACTGCAGCGTTCCTTGATGCTGTTAAGAATATGGGTTATCGTATGGCGTTCGAAGGTGGTTTGTCATTCAACCTTGCCGACGTGCTTATCCCACCAGAGAAGGAAAAGCTTGTCAAGAGAGGCTTTGAGGAAGTAGAAGAGGTGATGGCTAACTATAACATGGGTTTCATCACCAACAACGAACGATACAACCAGATTATCGATATTTGGACACACGTCAATGCTGAGCTTACATCTATCTTGATGAAGCAGTTGAGCAGCGACCGTCAGGGATTCAACTCTGTTTACATGATGCTTGACTCTGGTGCCCGTGGTTCTAAGGAACAGATCCGTCAGCTTTGCGGTATGCGTGGTTTGATGGCTAAGCCTCAGAAGTCTGGTGCAGAGGGTCCTCAGATTATCGAAAACCCTATCTTGGCTAACTTTAAGGAAGGTCTTTCTGTGTTGGAGTACTTTATCTCAACACACGGTGCTCGTAAGGGTCTTGCCGATACTGCCTTGAAGACTGCCGATGCTGGTTACTTGACACGTCGTCTCGTTGACGTTTCTAACGACGTTATCATTACTCAGGAGGATTGTGGTACTCTTCGTGGTCTTACTTGCAAGGCAATTAAGAATAACGATGATGTTATTGCATCACTCTACGAAAGAATACTTGGTCGTGTTTCTGTACACGATGTTTACCACCCACTTACAAATGAGCTTATCGTTCGTTCTGGTGAGGAAATCGATGAGAAGAAGGCTAAGATTATCGAGGATTCTCCAATTGAGCAGGTTGAAATACGTTCTGTACTCACTTGTGAATCTAAGAAGGGTGTTTGTGCTAAGTGTTACGGCCGTAACCTTGCAACAGGTAAGATGGTTAACCTCGGTGAGGCTGTCGGCGTAATCGCTGCTCAGTCAATCGGTGAGCCTGGTACTCAGCTTACTCTTCGTACATTCCATGTCGGTGGTACAGCTTCTAACTCAGCGTCTGAGAATAGCTTCGTAGCTAAGTATGATGGTATCGTTGAAATTGAAGAACTGCGTAGCGTCCCTTATACTGACAAGGATGGCAACTCAATGGATATCGTTGTAGGTCGTCTTGCAGAGATGAAGATTGTAGACAAGAATACAAAGATTGCTCTCGAGACTCACCCTATCATGTATGCTTCTAAGTTGTTCGTTAAGAATGGCCAGGAAATTGCTAAGGGTGACGTGATCTGCGAATGGGACCCATTCAACGCTCCTGTAATTACTGAGTACACTGGTAAGGTTCAGTTCGATAACCTTGAAGAAGGTATCACATATATGCTCGAAACTGATGAAATGACCAACAATAGTGAAATGGTCATCATCGAGAGTCGTGATAGAACTAAGTCACCTGCTATCAATATCGTTAGTGCTTCTGGTGAAATTCTCCATTCATATAACGTAGCCGTAGGTGCTCACGTTGCTGTTGAGGATGGCCAGGAAATCAAGCAGGGTGAAATCATTTCTAAGCAGCCACGTGCAGCTGGAGGTGGTGCTGGTGATATCACCGGTGGTCTTCCACGAGTTACTGAGCTCTTCGAGGCTCGTAATCCTAGCAATCCTGCTGTTGTATCTGAAATCGATGGTACAGTTACATATGGTAAGGTTAAGCGTGGTAACCGTGAGATTATCATCACTTCTAAGACTGGTGAAGTAAAGAGATATCTTGTATCGCTTTCTAAGCAGATCCTTGTTCAGGATAATGACTATGTAAGAGCCGGAATGCAGTTGTCTGATGGTGCAGTTACTCCATCTGATATCTTGGCAATTATGGGTCCTACAGCAGTTCAGGAATATATCGTAAACGAGGTTCAGGATGTCTATCGTTTGCAGGGTGTGAAGATCAATGATAAGCACTTCGAAATCATTGTTCGTCAGATGATGCGTAAGGTAGAGATCGTTGATCCAGGTGACACTAACTTCCTTGAGAAGGAGATCGTTGATAAGATTGACTTCATGGAAGCTAATGACAAGTTGTGGGGTCAGAAGGTTATTACCGATGCAGGTGATTCTACTTCTCTCCATGAGGGTCAGATTGTGAGCGCTCGTCGTTTGCGTGATGAAAATTCACAGTTGCGTCGTAAGGACTTGAAGCTTGTTGTGGCTGAAGATGCGGTTCCTGCTACATCTAGTCAGATACTTCAGGGTATTACACGTGCGGCTCTCCACACTAAGAGCTTTATGTCTGCTGCATCATTCCAGGAGACAACTAAGGTTCTTAATGAGGCAGCAATCATGGGTAAGGTTGATTACCTTGAGGGCTTGAAGGAGAACGTTATCTGTGGTCACCTTATCCCAGCTGGTACAGGTACTCGTACTCTTCTTGATGACATCGTAGGCTCTAAGGATGATTATGATGCACTCGTGGCTTCTAATCGTGAGACAGTCTCTGATGCTATTTTGAAGTAATACTGGATAGCTTAGATAATAAGTATTATATGAAGGCTACTTTCGGGTAGCCTTCTTTTTTATCAATCTAATAAATAAAGCGATGGAAGAGTCTAATCAGAAGCTTAATATCAATTTGACAGAAGAAGTTGCAGAAGGAGTCTATTCTAATCTCGCAATTATCACTCATTCGTCTAGCGAGTTCGTGTTGGATTTTGTACGAGTGATGCCTGGAGTACAAAAGGCTAATGTTAAGGCGCGAATAATACTTACTCCTGAGCATGCAAAACGTCTTTTGAATGCTCTCAAGGAGAATGTCGATAAGTATGAAATGGAACATGGCCGTGTATCTACAGGGACTAAGGTTCCGGTAGGGTTTAATGTTCCTAAAGGTGATGCTTAATAGGATTTCTTATCCGAAAAGGACTTTGTCCATTGATATATCAAATTCGTCAGTTGGAATATCTGTGACGCATTGACATTTAAAAGCGACTCCTACTTTGTAGGAGTTTTTTTGTTTTGTAAGGTATCTGTCGTAATATCCTCCTCCTCGTCCGAGACGTTTGCCTGTTGTGGTAAATGCTATGCCCGGTACTATGATTGATACAGCTTCGTTCTCAGGTAATACTCTGCAGCTTTGAAGTGGTTCTTTTATTCCGAACTGAACCTCTTCCTTCATGTTTTCTACGCCTTCATATAGGTGAAATTCTATGTTTTCGCCTATTATGACGGGAAGATATATATTATGTCCATACCGCATCAATTCGCTTATTATTTTGCTTGTAGGGAGCTCGTCTGGGAGTGATGAATAAGCTATGATGTTCTGGCAAGACATGAACCTCTTGTCACGAAGAAGCCCGCCTAGGACTATCTCTTCAGCTTCTTGCTTTTGAGATTCTGTCAGGCGGGCTTTTAGTGATTTTATCTCTTTACGAAGTGATTTCTTTGCTTCGAGAGTATCCATAATTAATCTTGGCTACGAACGATTGTCTGATCGCGGTCAGGACCTATTGAGATTATGTGGATAGGAACACCGAGATATTCTTCGATAAAGTCGATATAAGCGTTGAACTCCTCTGGGAATTCATTCTCATTTGTCATCTTTGTCATGTCTGTCTTCCAACCATCAAATTCGGTAAGAACAGGTTCGATGCCCTCAGTGATGTCGAATGGGAAGTCCTGTGTTTCCTTGCCGTTGACCTTATATGCAACGCAAGCCTTGATAGTGTCAAATCCGTCAAGAACGTCGCTCTTCATCATGATAAGCTTAGTCACGCCGTTTAGCATAACCGCATATTTGAGTGCTACAAGGTCGATCCAGCCGCAACGACGTGGACGTCCTGTTACTGCACCAAATTCGTGGCCGAGTTTGCGTAGTTCTTCGCCTGTTTCGTCGAACAACTCTGTTGGGAATGGTCCACTACCTACACGAGTGCAATATGCCTTGAAAATGCCATAAACGTCGCCTATTTTGTTAGGGGCAACTCCGAGACCAGTACAAGCACCTGCACAAATAGTATCAGATGAAGTTACAAATGGGTAAGATCCGAAGTTGACATCGAGCATAGTGCCTTGAGCTCCTTCTGCAAGTATCTTTTTACCATCTGCTAGAGTGTGGTTGATAAAGTGCTCGCTGTCAATAAACTGGTACTGCTTGAGTTTTTCAATACCGGCAAGCCATTCCTTCTCAATAGGTTCAAGATCATACTTGAAGTCGTAGTGAGAGAGAATCTCCTTGTGACGTGCTATAGCAGCTTTGTACTTTTCTTCGAAATTGATTTCGATGTCGCCAACACGAAGGCCATTGCGGCTTATCTTGTCAGTATATGTTGGTCCGATACCTTTTCCTGTTGTTCCGATCTTGCCAGAACCCTTGGCTGATTCATATGCAGCATCGAGTAGACGATGGGTAGGAAGGATAAGGTGTGCTTTTCGAGATATAAAAAGACGCTTTGTCAAATCGTGGCCAGATGCCTCGAGCTGTTCAACCTCTTGTTTGAAAAGAGCTGGGTCGAGTACAACGCCGTTACCGATAATGTTGATTTTGCCACCCTGGAATATTCCGGATGGGATAGAACGGAGTACGTATTTTTGTCCCTCAAATTCAAGTGTATGTCCTGCGTTTGGACCACCCTGGAAACGTGTTACAACTTCATAGTTAGGTGTGAGAACGTCAACAACTTTCCCTTTGCCTTCGTCACCCCACTGAAGTCCTAGTAATACATCTACTTTCATATTAGTTATATATTCGGCTTTTGCAAGCTTGTTTTTTTATTATTGCACAAAAAATCGGAACTCCAATGCCTTGAAATCCCGATGTGTAAAGATACGTTAATGTCGTTAATTATCAATCTGAAATGCGGTTTTTCTTTTTTCTTATAACTTATTTTAGACTGCATTTAAATAAATTGATAATGTGGTTATGTTTTTAGTTCAATGCCGACAGTCTCGTTATTTGTTTGCCTGTTTTGCACAGTCTTCGCATATACCGTAGATGTAGAGCGAATGATGATTGACTGTAAAGTTTTTCTCGGCGGCAGATGTTTCTATAACTTGCTGAATGCCGGGATCGACAACCTCTATCACGTTGCCACACTTTGTACAAATGAGATGATCATGTGGATTGATGTCCAAGGCCTTTTCGAATTGAGCCATGTTCTTGCCAAATTGGTGTTTGATGACAAGTTTACAATCTAATAGCAAGTCTATTGTGTTGTATAGTGTAGCGCGACTGACGCGATAATTCTTGTCTTTCATGAAAGTGTATAACGTCTCAATGTCGAAATGACCTTTGTGAGAGTATATCTCTTCAAGTATGGCGTAGCGCTCTGGCGTTTTGCGGTGTCCTTTGCTTTGTAGATAATTAGTGAATAACTCCTTGATGGACTCCTTATGAGGTGCGTTTGAGCTGTTATTGGTGTTTAATTCTTCTGCCATTTGTTTTTGCTATAAATAGACTCGATAAAAATAATACTTTTTTGGCATATACGGGCAAGTGTCGCAATCTTTTTTTAGAATAAATATGATTAAGCGCTTGAATGCTGTCGCCTTCCGTTATTTTTCGAGGCTTCTCACCATTTCAGTGAATAATCCATTGAGTGATATGAGTTGGTCGTAAGTGCCGAATTCTGCTATCTGGTGATTGTCAACAACCATGATTTTCTGTGCCATTTTGATAGATGCTATGCGATGGCTGACGATGACAGCAGTGCGTCCGTGTGTGATAGCTCTGAAGTTGTCTATGAGTGAAGCCTCGGTAAATGCGTCGAGGGAACTAGTAGGCTCGTCCATTACAATTATGTCGCTATCGGCATAGAACGAGCGCGAGAGTGCTATGCGTTGCCACTCTCCTTGACTGAGCATTTCGCTCTCAGCAGTCAGTGTGCCCAGCTGAGTCTCGTAGCCATGTGGCAGGTCGCTCAGCAGTTTGTCGACGCCTGCTTTCTGGGCAGCCTGTTTGATGTCTTGTGGAGTATCTGTTTTATGTATATTGCCAAAACGAATGTTGTCGTGAGCAGATGCGTTGTATAACATGAAGTCCTGGAATATCGCAGATATAGAACCTCCAACGTTGACCTGTCCGCATGTCGGCTTATAAAGTCCGCAAATGAGTTTTATGATAGTGCTTTTGCCGCATCCATTTCGTCCTACTATGGCAATGGTGTCGCCCTTTTCTATGCTAAATGATATGTTACTGAGTACGGTTCGTGTCGTGTTCGGATAACTGAACGAGACGTTTTCAAATGATATGTATCCAGGCTCTGTTGTTGGTGATGAAAGGTTGCTGATGCCGTTGTAGCTATCATTCATGTCGATGAATGAATAGAAATTCTTGAGGAACAGGTTGGAGTCGTATAATGACGCAATGCGGCCAAGAATGTCTTGTGCTACGCCGTAGCTTCGTTGTAGAGCCATCAGGTACATGGCCAAAGAGCCGACAGACATTTGTGTCGTTACGGCGCGGTACATCACAAAGCCGAAGACTGCGACAAAAAGTAGTGACGCTATTAACTGAACTATTGACTCTCTGATAGAGTCGTCTATCATAAGTTTGAGTCTCTTGTGGCGAAGTGATGCTAATGTGCTGTAGTATAAGTTTTTGAAATGCTCTGCGAGATGGAATGTTCTTATCTCCTTGGCAAATTCGCGAGCAGTAAGCACTCTGTTGTAGTATTGTACCTTTCGTTCGTCATTTGTTTGTTCGCGTTGTAGCGCGAAGTATCGCCTAGAGAATATCACTCTGACGATGACAATAGGCAGACCCATTACCAAGATAATGACAGGCAACGTCCAGTGAATAGCCGTCAGCAATATAGCCAGTGAACCTATGGTGAGGGTGTTCTGTATGAGGTTGATCACATTGTAGAAGACTCCCTGCGGTTTGCTTGTTGATTCCGCTACTGCGCGGAAGAATATGTCGTGATAATTGGCGTCGTCAAAGAATCCGTAGCCGATAGTTGTGGTTTTGTGGTGTATGATATGTGCTATGACATTGCTGAGATGGTAGCTGTGCCGTTCTTTGACTATAGAATGTAATGAATCGGTAGCAGAACTGATGACGAACAGGCTTGCCATTATTGCTAGTCCTAAAGCTGCTTCAGATAGATTAAATACTCCGGTACCTACCTGTGTCGATGTGATGTCTATGACAACCTTTACAGCCCATAACTGAGCCAATGGAATGAGACCTCGGACTATTACAAGTGATGCATTGGCCAATGACCATTTGGGACTACATCTCCAGATGAGTCTCATGGTGCGGAAAAGATAATATGTTTCTATTTTCTTCATTTGCCTATCAACTTGTTTTTCAGGTTTATGGCATTGTATATCGCAGTCGCGAGTATGTTGTTCGCCTTGTGCGACATTGGAGATGAAGAGAGCATGAGTCTGGTGTATATTCTGAATCCACTCCATGTCATGCTGAGTTTTATGCCGAAAACTTCTGCACCAATTACTTTGCCGACTATCTCATCATTATTTATCCATCCGTCTTGGCATATACACGAGTCTCCTTGGATTAACATGCTATTGTTACCGACTTTGACAATGCGGTGTGCGATAAGAGCATCTTTTTCACTGTTGAAGAGAACAATGTCACCACAGCTTAGCTCTGAAGAGACTGCTGGTCGTGCGATAAGATTCATGTATGGCCAAAGAGTTGGCACCATACTAAATCCGGTAGCACGTAGTTTGACTGTATGGCCGTTACGGAGCAAATCAATCACTATGTTTTTTAGGTCCCGTTGTTGCATGTGTTGTCAGAGGTTCAACTGTCTGATGATATTGACGATGTTGTTGCTTATCTTAAATCCCAACTCATAAATAGGAACGTTTTTGCTCACTAGCTCAATGTTTTTAAGATGATCTATGGCAGATGTCTTGTCACACGGCTGGTGGATCGTATTTGCAAGGAGCTTCAGCGTAGCTTTAGCGCCGCTTATAGGAGAGACGTAGTCGTCTTTTGATTGGCTTATTAGGAAAATGCCTTTGAGGGCAACACCACGTGATGAGTCGTTGTAGTAGGGCATAGGGATGTTGTTGGCGGTTATCTCGCCGGAATCAGTGCGAATAGCCAACATGTCATCATTGATAATAGTCGCTCCCTCTCCTTGCCACAGGCGTGCCATTGTAGATTTCCCTGTGCCAGAGACTGCTGTGAAAAGATATCCTTTGCCATTATCGTCAACTACAGAAGAATGGATAAGGAAAGAGTTATATCTTCGGAGAAGGCGAGATATCAGTATGTTGTTAAGTGGGTAGATATATGGGTCGATCTGAAGCGTGTCTTTGTCGCGACGTGATATGTATAGAGTGCCGTTCTTGTCGTCGAACACAAGTTTCAGCCAGTTGAGAGGCAGGAAGTCGTTGAAGAAGTCGACAGCGATATATTCCTTACCATCTTTGGTATATCCCACTTCCCAACGATGGTCAGGCATCTCGGTGCCACGGCAGTCGCCCACAAAGAACACCTCACGATCTGATTCATCATGTCCAGTTTCCTGCGAGTCGACAATGTTGATGTCTAGCGTTATGTCGCAAGCGTTGTCAACTGCGAAGCCTCGATAGTCAGTTTGGGAGAAAGACAAAGGGGGTTCCGCAGAATAGCGGATGTTTAGTCCCGCTACAGAAACTATGACAGGAGAGTTACTCATCAAAGGATAGATTGTTACTGTTCTACAGTGAAGAATCCTCGTTCGACAGCTCTCTTTGCATATTCAGATGCGTCGTTGAGGGCAGTCTCGCGATCTATTTCGTAGGATGCCACTAATGCGTCGGCGATCTCTCCTAGATTCTTCCCTTCGTTCATCATGTTGATTATGAATGCACCAGTCTCGTTGAGGACGAATAGGTTGTTGAGAGTGTCGACTGAGTCGCTCACAGGAACGATTACTGTTTCTCCGGCAACTTCGCTTATAGCAAAGTTATCGTTGGCTTTAAATCTGGTATTCTCCATGGCAAAAGACTATATGACGGTACGAGAATAAGGGGCTACTGTCTGGTCGCAGAAAATGCCCTTGTTATATTTTCTATAACCGGCCGATGCCACCATAGCAGCGTTGTCGGTGGTGAAGGCAAATTTAGGGACAAAAACAGTCCAGCCTCGTTTTGTATGAAGTTCCTCGAATGCTTTTCTCAGACCAGAATTTGCAGACACGCCACCAGCAAGAGCAATGTGGGTTATCTTGAGATCCTTAGCAGCTTTGATGAGTTTCTTCATTAAGATGTCGATGACAGTTTTCTGAAGAGAGGCGCAGAGATCCTCCTTGTTCTTTTCGATGAAGTCAGGATCCTCCTTAAGTCTATCGCGAAGAGTATAGAGGAACGACGTTTTCAGTCCGCTAAAGCTATAGTCGTAATCCTTTATGTTAGGCTTAGCGAATTCAAATGCCTCAGGGTTGCCAAGTTGAGCAAGCTTATCGATTACTGGTCCACCAGGGTAGCCGAGCCCCATAACCTTAGCGCATTTGTCGAAGGCTTCGCCAGCAGCGTCGTCAATAGTCTGTCCGATTATCTCCATGTCCATATAGTCCTTCACCAGAAGTATCTGACTATTGCCGCCGGAGACAAGGAGGCAGAGGAATGGGAACTGTGGCAGTTCTTTGCCCTCTTCGACGATGAAATGAGCAGACACGTGAGCCTGTAGGTGGTTGACATCTACCATTTTGATGTCGCTAGCCAATGCTAGTCCCTTAGCAAAGGATGTTCCGACGAGCAGAGAACCCATAAGTCCCGGACCGCGAGTGAACGCAATGGCGGATAGATCAGACACGCTGACTCCGGCATCGGAAAGAGCCTTATGGACTACAGGTATGATATTTTGTTGGTGGGCGCGAGAGGCCAGTTCAGGTACGACACCGCCATAGGCCATGTGTACGGCCTGTGATGCTATTACATTGGATAGTACCTTGCCGTCATCGAGAACAGCTGCCGATGTATCATCGCAAGAGCTCTCTATGCCGAGTATGATTGTTCCCATTTTGAGTCTGTTTTGCAAAACATACAAATATACGTGATTATCCGCTGACTAGCGGCCTTTTCGTATATTTTAACTATGGCAGACCTTTGTGGAGGAAATCAGGCCACTGATGTGAATAGTGTAGCCGGTTAGTTTTGGATGCTGACACCTCCGAAATAGCACTGGGCGTTGATGAGAATAGTCTTTGAATTGGCGTTTGTGCTATTAGATGTCTTGTTGTTTACTCCTCCAGCAAATCCGCTGTTGGAAACCTGGATGTTTACGTCTTTGTCAACCCATAGCGACACGCCACCCATGAGAGTGCTTATGTCTATTTTCACGTCTTGTCCGATAATTGCGCCTCGCAAGTCGAGTTCAGCACCGCCGCATAATGTCTCTATCTTTGCCCCATAAAATCTTGATCCGTTTAGGCTGCTTCTGTTGCCAGTTAAACAGCAAGATATCTTTATTGCTTCTCCTTCGGCAGGCTCTGACAATTTTACTGTTTCAAGTCTGTTCTTTCTGTTGTTGCTAGAAAGGAGGTTGATACCAACAAAGATGAGTACTATAGGCCAGATATAGATCTTCCATTCTATGGAGTGAAGCCAATCGAGGTTGATATATCCAAGGTTCTTGAGAAGAACAACAACGCCTACGGCGATAAGAATTAGTCCAATAAATCGTTTCATACTTGAAATTTTGATGTTCGTAATAAGTTATGCAAATGTATGGTTTTGATAGGTGATAACAATGTCATATGGTGCTTTTTTTGCAAAATCAGCAGTATTTCTCTATTGAGAAGTCTCCATGAGAGGCGTTTTTTTATTTGATGACAGGCAGAATGATGCGTGAGCCGTCAACACCTCCCACGAAAATTTGCTGTTTTGCCTTGCGTGTCACAGCTTGTTCGGCCCATACGCCAGCATAGTTGCTGTGGACAGCGTATTCAGGAAACTGTGACGACTTAATGTCGATGCGGAGTGAATTACCAGCCTTGACAGTCCATAGTATCGGAAGGGCAACAATTTCCACCTCGACTATTTCGTCAGGTGTATATGTGACGCGTGGCTTAAGAAGGCCGTCGCGATAGCCCAATGTTATAATGCTTGTTCGCATATTGTAGGTGACGCCATCGGGAGTCTCCTCAGCAAGAGTAAAAGCGAATGCAGTGTCGTCGACATCGGTTCTGACTTTGAGTTTCACTTTGACTTCGCCACCAATAGTGAGATCATCAGTCAGCGGATTGCTGATGAAGCTGACCATGTCGTCGCGATAGCCCGGAGCGCTCATAGGATGGCATCCTCGGATAGCTGACGATGTGAATATCGTCTCTCCGCCTTCGGCATAAACAGGGTCTGTAGGGTCATAAGTGTATTCGACCATCGTTTGTGTAGATGGCGTCTTGTCTTCTAGTCTGAAGACATTGTTTTTGTCGGACAAGCGAGATGAAGAGAGAGACAGCGAGAGTTCCTCTGACGGCTTTATAGGCCATGAAGAGAAGGAATCCCATTGATCCGCTTCGATGTTGTAGACCTTTATTTCGCCCTTAGGTTCTTCTTTTCTGACCAGCAGTGAGTAGAACCATTCAAACTGGTCCTTTGTAGTGTCAAAATCCCTTGCGTGAGCTGTTGGCGTATGTGTAGGTGTAGTCTCAAAGCTATGGTTCCATGCGCCCAGTATAAGACGTGATTTCTCCTTGATGTCAGGGTTGAGTCGTTCATAACCCAAGATAGTTCCCTCCTCGTGATGGTCAAACTGTCCTGCGACGATAGTCATTGGTACGTTTACTGATGCAGAGGCCATCTTCAAGTCCGCCCACACACCGCTATTCCAATATTCATCGGTATAGTCCGTATGAGTAATCCAGTCACGGTAGTACTGCAGTTTTTGTCCGAGTATGGCAACGTCGGCTTCTACCTGAGGTCGGTAAAGATAAAAATCATAGTAGTTAGTGCCAGGTGCTTGGCCCTTCATCTTTTCTGGCTTGTGTATATCTTCTTCCGCGTTGTCGATAAGCCATCCGCTCATGATATCTTCGCGGAATAGTCCAGCTCGGAAACATGATATATGACGGTCAACACCGTAGTGGCTCAGATACATTCCTTTAATCTTTTCTGGCAGTGAGTCGCCAACTATCCAACCCGTTAAAGCCGTGTATGACGAACCGAATATTCCGATGCTACTGCACCAAGTCTGAGCGTCGAGCCATCGGTAGAGAGCGATGCCGTCGGCACGTTCGTTGACATTTGGGGTGAAGAAACCCTCTGAGCCACCTTTACCTCGGCAGTCCTGTTGTATATATCCGATGCCATGACGGGCATATTCGCGTGCTATTGAGATATAGTCGTCCTTCATGAACACATAAGGTGTGCGTGTAACGACGACAGGGAAAGGTCCGTCACCTTCAGGTAGATAAATGCGTGTCAGCAGTCGAATAGAGTCTGTACCCGAAGGAATCATTTCCTCAAAATACACATATCCGTCGGACACCACAGGGGCAGCGTAGTTGAAGAACCCGTTATAGTCGGGAAAGAACGCGCGATATTCAGATGGCAGGGCGGTGACATCGAATACAGGCACATTAGTGCGACGTTGAGCGTGTAGAGGTATAGTAACGAGTATTGCCAATATGGCAAATAGGATGTTGTTTCTCATAATCGTTGTCTTATGCAAAGTGTGATGTACAAATGTATGTTTTTCTTGTAATATAACACTTGCCAGGCAGACGAAAAAGTCGTTGCTTTAGTCAGAAAAATACAAGGGTGATTAAAACCCGTTTAATCACCCTTGTGCTTATGATGTCACCATTGATCTAGTCATAATGGAATGAGCTGCCCCCCATGAATTCTCTGAGTATAGAAGTAGGTGGGAGGTTGTCAGAAGCGAGAGCCTTGAAATAACTCAAGAATTTGATGAGTCGGCGGGCCTCAGCATATTCAGGAGCGTTTGGTGCCACTTCGAGAAGCATTGGTTCAGCCTTAGCCTTGAGCACGCACATCTCGTAGAGCAGGTTAGAGTTGAACATCACGTCAGCCTCTTCCTGGTTAGGGTAGATGTACTTATCTTCGCCTCTTCTCACACTTGGCCAACGTGCAATAGTATCTTGTGCTGAATATCCACGAGTCTGATAGTCGCGCACGATGCGGCGGATAAGACGGTTGTCCGTTGTCTGTATGCGAGTTGTAGCATCTATGTTGATACCCGACAGTGGAGCAGCATATATCCTGAACTTCACATCGGAAGGGATGTCCTCAGTCAGCTGTGGGGTGAGGCCGTGAGTGCCCTCTATGACAAGCACGTCGCCCTCTTCCATCTTGAGTTTTTCTCCGTCATAATAACGAGCACCCTTCTTGAAGTCGAATTTTGGTATTTCAACCTCTTTGCCTTGTGTTAGGGCGAGAAGCTGCTCGTTGAACGTCTTAATGTCGATAGCTTCTACAGCCTCAAAGTCATACTCGCCATTCTCGTCGAGCGGAGTCTTTTCCCTGTCAACGAAATAGTTGTCGATAGAGAGCGTCACAGGGCGAATGCCGTTGACCATGAGTTGAAGTCCAAGGCGCTTGCTGAAAGTCGTCTTTCCGCTACTTGATGGTCCGCTGATGAGCACCACCTTCACCTTATCGCGTCGTTCGGCAATCATGTCGGCAATGCGGCTAATCTTCTTCTCGTGCAGTGCTTCTGCAATGTTTATTATCTGTCCGCCCTTACCCTCGATTATAGCCTTGTTGAGGTCGCTGAGAGTCTGCACGTGCATCAGGTTAAGCCAAGAGTCGAATTCCTGGAAAATGCCGAACATCTTGTCCTGCTTCACCATGTCGCCGAGCACTTCAGGATTTGCTGATGAAGGCAGTCTGAGCAGCATGCCGTCGAAATATGGAATGAGGTCCCATACATCAACAATCCCCGTGTTAGGCACCAGGTCGCCATAGAGCACTGATGAGTGGCCGTTGAGGTGATGCACAGTAGTGAATATATCGCCATGCTGTGTGAGAAGCTGCTGCTTGTCGGGCATGTCGGTAAACAGTTTTATAGCCTCTGTAGTCTCAATTTCCTCGCGTGTGATAGGCAGCTTGCTTGCGACGAGCTGTCTCATGCGGTCCTTGATAGCATCTACATCATCGAGAGAGACAGAGCATTGTCCGTTGCGAATCAGTTCGCAATAGAGTCCGCGAGAGACAGAGTGTGTAATGCGAAGCTGTGCATCAGGCAAAGTCTCCTTAACGGCAACGATAAGCAAAAGCCTCAGGCTACGCAGATACGTCCTGCGGCCTTCGGGATGTGTTATGTCGAAGAACTGAACTTTCTTAGGTTGGTATAGTCTGTAGGTCAATCCCACATTCTTATTATTGACTTGAGCACCGAGTATGGAATATTTCAATTCGACACCGAGTTTTGTCGCTATCTCACTTAAAGTCAATCCTCTCTCTACCTCATGAGTTGCGCCAGTATTGGCACATATGATCTTTATTGTTTGGTCTGCCATACTTATAGATTTTTTCATGTGTTTACGCAAATCTACCGAAATGTTTTCACAAACACAAAGAAAAAGGCGTCGTGCAACTCAATGTTTGCACGACGCCTGTATGGTTCGCTTTTCTACAGCCCTTTCATTGTAAGGCTTATTCGTTTCCTTGGTATGTCAACATCTAACACCTTAACCTTGACATGCTGATGGAGTTTGAGAACCTCATTGATGTCTTTGACAAACTTGTCGGAACATTGGCTGATATGAACAAGTCCGTCCTGATGCACACCGAGGTCAACAAACGCGCCAAATGCCGTTATATTAGTGACTATGCCCGGAAGTTCCATTCCCGGAATAAGATGTTCGATGCTCGATATGCCGTCGGCAAAGTGGAATTCCTCAATCTGTTCACGAGGGTCGCGGCCAGGCTTCTCCAGCTCCTTCATTATATCGTTGAGCGTAGGCAGTCCCACCTCAGCAGTCACATATCTCTGCAGGTTTATCTGTTTGCGTTTTGAAGCATCGCTGATGAGGTCCTTCACCGTGCAGCCAAGATCCTTAGCCATCTGCTCCACTATGTGATATGATTCCGGATGTACGGCAGAGTTGTCGAGAGGATTCTTGCCGTCGATGCGAAGGAAGCCAGCACATTGCTCATAAGCCTTAGGGCCGAGGCGAGGCACCTTCTTGAGCTCGTTACGGCTCTTGAAAGCCCCGTTTTCAGTTCGGTAGTCAACAATATTCTGAGCCAGAGTAGGGCCAAGACCCGACACGTAAGTCAGCAGATGCATAGAGGCAGTGTTGACATTCACGCCGACAAGGTTCACGCAGCTCTCAACTGTTGTATTCAGGGCATCCTTTAGTCTATTCTGGTCAACATCGTGCTGATACTGTCCCACGCCTATTGATTTAGGATCTATCTTAACCAGTTCGGCCAGAGGGTCCATCAGACGGCGTCCTATTGATACAGCGCCACGCACCGTCACGTCTTCATCAGGGAACTCATCTCGGGCAATCTTAGAAGCCGAATATATCGAGGCACCATCTTCGCTAACCACAAACACAGCAGATTGTGGAGCGACAGAGCGAATGAAACTCTCCGTCTCGCGTGAAGCCGTGCCATTACCTATAGCGATAGCCTCTATGTCATGTCTCTTAATGAGATCCTTAACCATCTGTTCAGCCTCTTGTGCTCTTTGCTGAGGGAATATCACCGTATGATGCTTGAGGTTGCCCTGTGCATCGAGAACAACAGTTTTGCAACCAGTGCGGACACCCGGGTCGATAGCCAGGATACGCTTCTGTCCCAGAGGAGCAGCAAGGAGCAGCTGACGCAGATTATCTGTGAACACCTTTATAGCCTCCGTGTCGGCGCTTTCCTTTGATGAGTTGCTGAATTCTGTTTCAATAGAAGGCTCGATAAGGCGGTCGTAGGAGTCGCCTATTGCCTGCTTGACGTAAGCCGCCGAAGTGTTGCGAGCCTTGATGTAGTGGCGTTCTATACGTTCTATTGTCCTCTCAGGATCTTCTGGAGCGATGTGTATGTTGATAACACCCTCATTCTGCGCCCTCATCATAGCAAGCAGACGATGGCTAGGGCATCTGCTCAGCTGTTCGTTGCGGTCGAGGTAGTCGCGATACTTCTCAGCTTCGGCATCCTTACCTTTCACCTTCTTTGTCGTTATGCGGGCAAAGCGGCTGAACGCATCACGGACGATGTCGCGTGTCTGCTTATCTTCGCTGACCATTTCGGCAATGATGTCACGAGCACCCTGCAGAGCATCGTCAGCGGTAGGCACATTGTCGCTGATGTATTTCTCTGCTTCCAGGTCGATATCCTTGCATTGCTGTAGCAGCAGTGTCGTAGCAAGCGGTTCCAGTCCGTTTTCGCGAGCCTTAGCAGCACGCGTCTTACGTTTAGGCTTGTAAGGCAGATACAAGTCCTCTATCTCTGTAGCGTCCCAGAGCTCCTCAATCTTCTTTCTGAGTTCAGGAGTGAGTTTGCCCTGCTCGTCAATAGTCTTGAGTATCGTCTCCTTGCGTTGCTGGAGTTCCGTGTAATATGTATGCTTATCTTTTATCTCTTGAATCTTCACTTCATCAAGATTGCCCGTCATCTCCTTTCTATATCGGCTGATGAAAGGAACTGTAGCGCCCTCTACAAGCAGTTTTATCGTATTGGAAGCCTGTTTGATATTGACGCCAACAGCGTTGGCCACAAGTTGCTCTATGGTCATGATAGATTATGATTGGGTTTGAAAATGTTGGACGATAATGGTAGGGTAGTTATAGGTCGAAAAGGATAGAGATGATAATAAAGCCAGCACCCAGCTTATCTCTCAGGAACTTGAGAGCTTTGCTAATCTGTGTCTCTACTGTTCGTTTTGATATGTTGAGACGTTCAGCAATCTCGCCGTTACTTATGCCGTCGAAACGGCTCATTTCAAATATCTTGCGACATTGTTCAGGTAGCTGGTTGATCGCATTAGCCAGCTGCGCCTCAAGTTCAGAAACCTCGATAAGTTCGTCAGTCTCGTTAGTCTCCTCGCTGCTGAAAGTATAGACCTGGGCAGAGTAGTTTGTTATCACCTTGCGATGCTTCAGCTCGTTAAGGCATCTGTTTTGCACAGACTGGTAGAGGAACGAACGAACGTTGCTGACCTTGATCTCTTTCCTATTTTCATAGATATTGACAAATAGAGCCTGCACGATGTCAATGGAGGCGTCCATGTCGTTGAGGATCTTGTCTGCATAAACCGACAGAGGTGTATAGTATCGGTCAAACAGCATACGAAAAGCCATTTCGTTGCCGGATGACATCTTATCTATAAGTTCTGTGTCGGTTATGTTTACATCCATAGGGTGTCGTTAAAGACTCTTCATCCAAGCAATTGTAGCCTTTGGATCCTCGCTGCCAAAGACGAAGCTACCTGCGACAAGAGCTGTTATGCCAGCTTCTACGGCCAGTGGAGCAGTGTTCTTGTCTATACCACCGTCGACCTCAATGATAGTGTTGAGACCCTTGCGGTCGGCCATAGCTCTGAGGCGCTTAGCCTTGTCGAGAGTGTTCATGATAAATTTCTGCCCACCAAAACCAGGGTTTACCGACATGAGCAGCACCATGTCAACATCCTGAATGATATCTTCAAGAAGTTCCACTGGAGTATGAGGGTTGAGAGTCACCGCCGGACGCATACCAGCCTGGCGAATCTGCTCTATTGTGCGGTGCAGGTGGTTGCATGCCTCATAGTGGACATTAAGAATGTCGGCACCGAGGTCGCGAAACATGCTAATGTATCTTTGCGGATCGACAATCATCAGATGAACATCGAGCGGCTTCTGAGAATGTTTCTTGATATATTTGATTACAGGAGCTCCAAATGAGATGTTTGGTACGAAAACACCATCCATGACATCAACGTGCATCCAGTCGGCTTGACTTTCGTTGAGCATTTCGCAGTCGCGCTGCAGATTGCCGAAATCGGCAGATAAAAGAGATGGAGAGACTATCATATTTGTTTTTGTGTTTTCTAAAATGTCTTATTCTTCAAGTTCACCCTTGCCCTGGCGTACAATCTCATACCCTCCGCCAGTGCAATCAACGACCGTTGAGCCTTCGTATCCGCCGTAGCCACCATCAATCACGATGTCGGCCAGCTTACCCAGTCGCTCCTCGATAAGTTCAGGGTCGCGGATATACTCATCATCATCGTCGCCGTCGTTCTTCACCGAAGTCGAGAGCACAGGGTTGCCCAATACTTTTACAATCTCGCGTATTATCTTGTTGTCAGGAATACGTATGCCGACAGTCTTCTTGTTAGCCTTGAAGAGCTTAGGCACGTTGTTATTAGCTTCGAGGATAAAGGTGAAAGGACCAGGAAGGTTCTTCTTCATCAGCTTGAAGATAGCGTTGTCGAGTGGCTTCACATAGTCCGATATATGGCTCATGTCGTGGCATATGAACGACAGGTTAGTCTTCTTGACATTGATGTCTTTGAAGCGCAAAATCTTCTCTACAGCCTGCTGGTTGGTTATGTCGCAGCCTATGCCATACACCGTGTCGGTAGGGTAGACCACGATGCCTCCCTTCTGCAGACAGTCAGCGACCTTGTTGATGTTGCGTTCGTCGGGGTTATCAGGGTGAATGCGTATTATCATAGTGCTATTCTGCTACGCCAAAAACATGCCACACGCTATCCTTTGGCAGTGGAGCCACGATCTTCACCGGTTCGTTTTTCACAGGGTGAACAAACTCTATCGAGCGAGAGTGCAAGTTGATGCCGCCCTCTTCCAGTGATCGTTTTGCGCCATATTTGAGGTCGCCTCTGATAGGGCAACCTATACGTGCGAGCTGAGCCCTTATCTGGTGGTGACGTCCTGTCTTGAGGCTCACCTCGAGAAGGTTGAGATTCTGAGTGCTCGAGAGCAGTTTATATGAGAGGATAGCCTCTTTGTAGCCTGTGCGCGGACTCACCGACACGAGGGCTCTGTTCTTCTCCTCGTTCTTGCTCATATAGTGATGCAGCTCCTCCTCCACCTGTGGCGGACGGTTCTGCGTGATAGCCCAGTAGGTCTTCTTGATAGTCTTATCGACAAACATCTGGTTGAGGCGGGCAAGGGCCTTGCTTGTACGTGCAAAAAGCACTACACCGCTCACTGGTCGGTCGAGACGATGCACCACACCAAGGAACACATCGCCTGGTTTGTTGTATTTCTCCTTGATGTATGCCTTGACCTTGTCGGCAAGTGTCTCGTCGCCTGTCTTGTCGGCCTGAACAATCTCCGAATTCGACTTGTTGACAGCGATAATGTGGTTGTCTTCGTAAAGTACTTCGAGCATGACTCCTAATCGTTTAGTATAAGGTGCAAAATTATAAAACTTTTTTGATTTTGCTTGTCTTTCTCGCTTAGTCTCTAACTAGATTGTGGTTGATTTGGGGGGAGGCTGCTTGATTATTCTTCAGTGTACTTTCCTAAATTAGGTTGACTTGTTTTTGAGAGTCAACTTTTTTCAGTTTAAGACACTCGTCTTTGCACGAGGAAAAATTGACCGACACAACAATGCTTGCTAAAGCATAAAGTAATTTCTTTAGTTTCATATCTTTTTATTTTTGTTTGATTTCTGCGTTAAGTTTATATGTTGAAGTTACACCCTTACCAGGTAACACATACAAGGCCTTGATAGGATATTTACCTCTCTGGATGCCGGGTATTGCCTCTGTCTACATAAAGAATCCTGTCATTGCAGACTTCCTGGGTTTATCGCAGAATACAGGCTTCACAGGGGGACTCCCGTCAAACCGATCAATCTATCACACGAAGTTCATCAAAGCAGAAATCGGCGGCAAGACAATATTCTCCCATATCGATGGCCTTGATTTTTTCTATACCTAATCTGAAACTATCTATCAGCATGTCGCTTGTCAAACCCATATCTTCATATTCTTCAAAGTCATAGTAGATGACATTTATCATTCTGTACTCATATATTCCACTACCATCACATATTGCTTCTGCTTCTTCTTCAGTATACCCTTTTTCCGACACCAATTCTTCTTTCGCCTTTACATACAATTCTTGACTACCTATTGTGATGCAAAACATCATTGACTTTTTATTCCATGTCTCTTCTGGCATTTCTGGGTCTTCGCCTGTCTCATATTCTGTGTAGTCAAAGAATATCTTCTTGAGAGTAATGCTTGTAAATGACATTTTCAATCTGCGAACAAATCTTGCCTTGATTATCTCGGCATACTCTTCAATACTATGTGGTTTACTCAGTTCGCCTATTTGCAAAACTTCATTACGTTCTTCTATCCAATTCTCAAGCGTAAAATCGCCCAATGTCTCACCCTTGCTTGGGTTAACGTATTTTTCCGTTACTTTTAGTTCGCCATCTGAATATCTGACTTTCCACGCTCTCGGCATTATCTCATTATATTCAATATATAACGACGCCAGATCTATAAGCTGGCCATAAAGGTGATTCTTAGTATTCTGGGCAATCTGATCGAAATCATCATGGTTTTCCCTCAGATCATCTATTCTGCAAATCCGTCCGTCAATCTGATAGAACTGCTCGGCAAACAGATTGTTATTCTCGTCGACACAGATGTAGAGAAAAACCACTTCGGCTCTACTCTGTGCAAATGCGCTGCAGATAGCCACCATGTCTTGATATATCTTTTCCTGTCGACTTATGAAGATGTTCTTATCCTTGCGTATCTTTATCTTCATCCTCGGATTCTTTTCCGACTTCTCATTGAGCTTTTCTATGATATATTTCTTCTCCTCGTCAGTTATTGGTTTCACTTCAGGAGTCATCCATTCACTTATTGTCTCCTCATAGCAGAGGAAATAGCCTTGCCCGAGTTCACCCGCAATTCTGCAAGTTCGGCCTTCGATTTCGACATCAATATACGAGCTTGTGCCTGTTATTCTGATTCCGTCAGCAGGCTTTGGAGCAACTTGCGGCTCTACTTTTTCTGATTTCCTTTTGAATAATCCAAATAGCATATTCAATATATATTTAGCAAATATACCAATAAATCGCAGTCCAACTAACAGGGAAGGTTACATTAACAGGGAAGGTTACATAATCTACAAACAAATTCTAGAAGGTCTTGTTCATATTGAATGCCTACTAGTGACAGATAACACCTTGAGGACGTAGAGAATGATATCAAGTTAGAGGTTTACTCCTTTATCCATTTGTCGAGGTCTGTTACGCCGTCGAACATGGGCGCTATTCTGACATTCTGGGTGTCGATGTCTTTCTTGCCGAGCAGGAATTTGTCGATAAACATCATCACTTCGTTATATTGCTCGCGTGGCAGCTGGCAATGTGGATGGTTGGCTAATATCGAATAGCCTATCCTGTCTTCTACGCCAAATGTCTCCCAAACCTTACGTGCCGCATTGACGGACACGTAGGCAGAACCGTCGGCGAGCCATTTGTAGTCGGGGTTGCCCAGTACGAGCAACGCTCTAGGGAATATCATTGCACATAGCTCGTGATGGTCGTAGGGCAGGTAATATACGCTATCGCCGTGGAACTGTTCCTTGAGTGACTCTTTGAACCAGTGATAGTCGGTTCTGTCGAGGTCTTCTACTTCGGTCATTGTATGTGATACACGCCATGCAGCCGCACCTCCGCCACCGGGCTCCTGAGCTATGGTGAGAGCTATGCGCTCGTCGAAGGCTCCGCTAAACAACGCCATCTTGCCTGCATACGAACATCCTGTCACGCCTATTCTCTTAGTGTCGATGCGGGTCACCTCTGGTCCCAATATCTGCAGAGCGTCGATCAGTCGGCTCACGCCCCATGTCCACTCACTGTAGGCGCCGTTGTTGATGAGGTCAGGGTAGAGCTTCACAAAGCCGTAGTTTTTCCTGTCGAGGTCGCCTCTAAACTGGCTGTATCCGTTGACCTGTCGCTCGTGGAATGTCAGCTTAGCAATTGGTCTGTCGGCCATGACATCGCCAGGCAACGATATGTGACTGGTGCCTATCATCAGAGCGTATGGAGCCTCGCCTGTCACCGGATATTCTATCTCTGTGCGAAGTGTTAGCGTGTTGCTACCTATTGTGATATCTACGTATAGCGTGTCGCCATCCATGCGGGCCTTGATATTCTCTCGATTGACAGCAGGCTTAGTGCCTATCTCATAGTGCATTATCTCGTTGGCTATCTCATTGCGTCGCTTAGCCCATTCATCAAATGAAGCAATGCGTCCACTACCGTCGCTCCATTCGAGAGGATCGGTAAGTTCTTGGCAGTATCTGAGTCCGTCGATGTTGGGCATGGCAGGAGAAGAGAAGTGTGCTCCTGTGTTTTCCACTTCGTAAACAGCAGGGATATCTTGCGCAACAGCGTTAATGCAAAGTGGGGCACATAAGAGTGCCGAGATGATTTGTTTGCTCATAGTATAAGAATTTCTAAATAGATTGAACCACGCAAATATAACCTCTTCGTAGCGTTCGCACAAATAAAGGGGGGGGGTAAATGACGAAAAAATCCTCCACTCGCAAGAGAGGAGGACTGTATGATGCGGCTGGAATCCGTCGCGAGGGCAGGGCGTCGTTAGTACTGCTCCTTGTCGTTAGGGAAATTCACCTCTTTGACGTCTTTTACGTAGTTCTCTACTGCACTCGATATCTCTTCGTATAGATGATGGTAGCGACGTAGGAAACGTGGCGAGAACTCATTTGTAATGCCTAGCATGTCATGCACTACTAACACCTGACCATCTACTTCATGACCGGCTCCTATGCCGATGATTGGTATCTTCAGTTCTCTTGCTACTCTCGCAGCTAGCTCTGCCGGTATCTTCTCGAGAACAATGGCAAAGCAACCTGCATCTTCGAGCAGGTGAGCGTCGCGAATGAGCTTCTGAGCTTCAGCCTCTTCTGTGGCACGGACAGCAAATGTGCCGAATTTATTGATAGACTGAGGTGTTAGTCCGAGATGGCCCATGATAGGGATGCCGGCCGACAATATGCGCTGAACAGATTCGATGATCTCCTCGCCGCCCTCGATCTTGATAGCGTCGGCTCCGGTTTCCTTCATCACTCTGATGGCCGAGCTAAGAGCCTCCTTAGAGTTGCCCTGGTAGGTTCCGAAAGGCAGGTCAACAACGACAAGTGCTCGCTTCACAGCACGTACAACCGATGCACCATGATATATCATCTGGTCAAGCGTGATCGGTAGGGTGGTGTCCCATCCTGCCATTACATTCGATGCCGAGTCGCCTACTAGAATGGCGTCTATGCCTGCACCATCTACTATCCTCGCCATCGAGAAGTCGTAGGATGTAAGCATGGATATCTTCTCGCCTCGCTGCTTCATCTCTATGAAGCGCTGAGTCGTGACTTTTTTTACTTTAGTGTCTACTGCTGCTGACATAATGTGCGATGTTTAGTTAATAACAAAGATATGAATTTTAGTCGTATGATATAAGAGATTTCTATATATTTGCGACGATTATACTCCTATTTTGAATTATACCTCATTATGAATGTTGTTCAACAGAAGAATGTAGAAACGCTTGAACGTCTCAGATTGCAATTGCTGAAAACCGAAAAGTGGCCTCTCAAATATATGTTCAAATTCATCGTCCCTAACAGCAACGGCCGCGTGAATGCTGTCGTCGAGACATTGCCTCAAGGCGGACAGACGACTTTCAAACCTAGTAAAGACCTCCATTATGTGTCGGTTACTCATGTCAATAATATGCCTTCTGCCGATTCTATTATCGACGCTGTTACACGCGCTACTGCTATTGAGGGGGTTATCTCACTTTAAATTGTTATAGATATGGAAAGCCTTAGTCAACGTTACGGCTTGTCTGCTAAGACTTGCATAGAATATATTGGCCCTGATCATATTGCCATCATACGTTTTGTCTCACGTCGTCTGCTCGTGAAAGATGCTGATTCGCTCATTGAAGTGGCCAATGCCATTCACACTAAGGACCCTCATGTCAAGGTCAGTCTCTTGTGCTCTGACAATATATGCTCTAAGCTTATTGCAAAGCTTGAGACAGAAGGTATTGATGTTTTGATTGGTGAGCCAGAGAAATAAAGGCTAGTTCATGCTTTTTATCACACCGGTGATGTCGTTGACAATGATTGTGTCGGAGTGATTAGAAAATGGGTGAGGAGAAACAAAACGCACGTGTTTCTCGTCGGGGAAGTCGATGTCGCGGAAATGGTTGAATCGTCCGTTGTTGCCCAATCCAGAGAATTTCCAGTCGAAGGCTCCGTTCTTGAGCTTGAGCTTACCAATGAGTCCTATTGTTCCTATGTAGGCGAACTGTCCGCGAACGAGTGGACGAGAGAAGGAGAAGCCTTCTACCTCTATTTCCCAAATCATCTTGCCTGAGTCGATCGACATTCTCTTTACAAACGAGCCAGCTCCATTTATATCTACATCGGTGTAGAACAGGAACAGATCGCGTCCTTTCTGGAAGAAGAAAAGCTGCTCTATAGGATATTCATTGCCGAAATCATATTGTTTGTTTCCGTTCGGGTCGAACACCTTGCCCGTTGCGGACACCTTGTAGCGAAGTCCGTCGATGTATATGATAAGAGTGTCGGGGTCTGGCCAGTTAGAGTAGCGAGCTTCCATGGCATACGTGCCTGTGCCGTCTTCCTGGAATGGGATGATGCCCGACAGCTCTGAGCTCTGCTTGTCTGCCTTGTGATAGAACAAGGAGCAGCTAGCGAGCGTTACTGCCAATAGAAAACTCATTATCAATTGTCTCATCGCTGACATCAGGTCTCTTTTACTTGTTCATCTGTATTTGTGATGCAACCTTGTCGCCAGTCTCTTTATCGATGACGGCACTTACAATTTCAATGCCCAGTTTTATAGATGCGCCGGCGCCGATGGCGGTTATGATGTTGCCATCTCTGACCACTCCTGTGCCTGTAACGTTGGCACCTTCAAGATACTGCTCAAATCCTGGGAAGCAAGTCGCATTCTTGCCCTTGAGCAATCCGAGCTGACCAAGTATCATTGGTCCGGCACAAATAGCAGCAATCCACTTGCCATTGTTGTTGGCGCGGACCACTTCGTCCTTCACCAGCTGGTTGGCGTTGAGGTTGGATGTGCCCGGCATACCACCAGGGATCATGAGAAGGTCATATTCGCCAATACCTTCGGCAATCGTCTTGTCGGCTGTTAATGTGATGTTATGCGAGCTGGTTACGCTACGTGTAGCGTTGATTGTTGTTAGAGTGACTTCTATGCCACAACGACGCATTATATCGACAGGAGCCAATGCCTCTGTCTCTTCAAAACCGTCTGCCAAAAAAACTATAGCTTTCTTTCCCATGGTCAAAATACTGGTGTCGGACTGCACCTGACATTACTTTGAATACTGTTGCAAAGCTAACACTTTTTTGTTAAATTAGTTTAACTACAACAAACTTTTTCGGCACGTTTTGTAAAAAAATCAGTCAACAGCCTCGAATATCAAAGTGATGCGGTAGTTGCTAGGTATGTTGCGTCCGCCTTCGCGTGCAGGCACCCATCGCCAATGCTTAGGTATTCGTGAAGCGGCATCGAGCACAACGCGGTTGAAGTCATCACGGCTTGATGTCTCAAGGTGATAGCCAGTCATGCGACCGTTGGCGTTGATCTCGAGAGCCAGCACCACCTTGCAGTCCCTTTTGTTGCCCGATTCTTTTACAGGATAGTAGGTGCTGCGGGCGATGAAATGATAGGGGATAAGCGGGCTGCCGAGGAAAAGGCTAGGGAACTGTTTCGCACTGTATACGGAGCCGTAATGAGGCATTATCTGAAACGGAAGATTCTTGTCGTAGTCGTATATGAACTCCACCTCGTCCTTCAGGTTATAGAAAGTCCACGGACCGATGCGCTCACCCTTCTTGTAGTCGCCAGTCTCTATGACCTTGCCCTTGTAGAGAAGCTTATACGTGCCATGCTTGACCGAAGTGTCTGAAGCCAATGCGGAATATTTCTCAACATATATGTCGCGGTTGCGAGTTATGTTTTTCGTCTTGACGGTCTTGCTCTGTGCAAGAGCAGTCAGCGACAAGAGGCTGAGGATTATGACAAGTAGGGTACGCATAGTTTCTCGTTTTATTGCAGTTCAACGTGTTTGATAGCTGGCAATGGTGTTACAGGCCGAGCTTGTCGATGGCGTAGGCCACTCCTGCTTCGTCATTAGAGACAGAGATGAAGTTGGCCACCTTCTTTATCTCGTCACAACCATTGGCCATGGCTACTCCGATGCCGGCATATTCGACCATTGATATGTCGTTGTATCCGTCACCGAAAGCTGCTATCTCGCTCACTTCTACGTCGATCATCTTCCTGAGGTTGTCTATTGACTTAGCCTTGTCGACGCCTTGTGGAACAATCTCGAGGAAAAATGGTGACGAACGGTAAATAGCCAGCTGAGGAAATCTCTTCTGCATCAGTGGCTCTATCTCAGCCATGTGTTCAGGCTCTCCCACCATAAGGCACTTTGGCAGTTCTGCCGGTGCTGCCGCGTTGATGTCGGCTACTACCTTGAGGTTCATCTGGTTGTTGAGCCAAGCTTCGTGCTCAATCCATTTGTTGCCCTCAGTCTCGGTGAGTATCGTATCGTTGGCATCGTCGTATGTGATGATCGCCGCATTATACTCCTTAGACGCCTCTCGCAATTCAGAGAAGAGGTCTCGAGGCAGTATGTTGCGCGACATAGCCTTGCCAGTTGTGCAGTCGATTACAAATCCTCCGTTATAGGCCATTATGTAGCCGTTATAATCTTTGAGTTGCAATTCTCGTGCCAAATGCTGTATGCCGTATGTTGGTCGTCCCGAAGCCAGGGCTATGCGTACTCCTTTTTTCTGAAGTCGCATAAGAGCCTCGTAGTTTTCCTTTGGCAGTTTCTTCTCCGAGTTTGTGAGTGTGCCGTCAAGATCCAGCACAACGAGTTTGCAGGCCATATTGATGTTTTTGATTGATATTGGGTTAGTTGAAAAAAGAGACGCGGCACACTTTTGAGGTTGCCACGTCTCTTCAGAATATGTCTTGTGTAATTGATTTACTTGTAGAAACCAGCCTTGAGCTTGTTGACCTCTGCATCAGTCAAGAAACGCCATTTGCCGCGTGGGAGGTTGAGCTTTGTAAGACCAGCGAAGTATACACGGTCGAGTTTTTCTACTGTATATCCGAGATGTTCGAATATGCGTCGAACGATGCGGTTACGGCCAGAGTGGATCTGAACGCCAACCTGCTTCTTGTCGGCATTGTCAACGAAGCGAACGTCATCAACTGCGATAGGTCCGTCCTCGAGTTCGAGGCCATCAACCATCTTACGCATGTCGTCTTCTGTTACATGCTTGTCGAGGAATACGTGGTATATCTTTCTTACGCCGTATCTTGGATGCATGAGCTTTTCTGTGAGTTCTCCGTCGTTTGTGAGAAGTATCACGCCAGTTGTGTTGCGGTCAAGGCGACCTACTGGGTAGATACGCTCTTCGCAAGCGCCCTCTACAAGGTCGATTACTGTACGTCTGTCCTCTGGATCGTCTGTTGTTGTAACAGTATCTTTTGGCTTGTTGAGAAGTACGTAAACCTTGCGCTCAGCCTGGAGCTGACGGCCCTGGTATTCAACGACGTCATCTTTCTGGAGAGTTACACCCATCTCTGTGACAACCTGGCCGTTGACCTTAACAAAGCCCTGCTTGATAAGTTCGTCAGCCTCGCGTCGGCTGCAGATGCCTGCCATAGCGATGTATCGGTTGAGACGCATCTTTGTTGAGATGACTGTTGTCTCTTCTGCCACCGCTGCCATCTCGTTTTCAACGAAAAGATCTTCAGTGATAGATGATCTCTGCTGACCCTCTACAGGACGTGCATGGAAGCCATGGTCTTTGTTGAATCGTGGACGGCTCTCGCTATAGCCACTACGGCCGTTGCGTGAGTCGTTGTTGCGGTTGAAACGTGGACGGCCTTCGCCATCGTTGTTGCGGTTGAATCGTGGACGGCCTTCGCCATCGTTGTTGCGGTTGAAACGTGGACGGCTCTCGCCATCGTTGTTGCGGTTGAAACGAGGACGACCTTCGCCGCTGTTATATCTTGGACGCTGCTCACGGTCTCCGCCTTCTGAAGAGAAGCGGTTGAAACGTGGACGGCCTTCGCCATCGTTGTTGCGGTTGAAGCGAGGGCGGCTTTCGCCGTTTTCGCTGTTGTAACGTGGGCGTCGTTCTGAATTGTCGTTGTTGTAGCTGTTGTAGCGTGGGCGGCTCTCACCGTTCTCGCTGTTATAGCTGTTGTAACGTGGACGTCGTTCTGAATTGTTGTTGTTGTAGCTGTTGTAACGTGGGCGGCTTTCGCCATCGCTGTAGCTGTTGTAGCGTGGGCGGCTCTCGCCGTTTTCGCTGTTGTAACGTGGACGATTGCCGTAGCTATTGCCATCGCGGTTAAAGCGTGGACGGCTTTCACGGCTGCCATCGCGGCGGGCGTTGAATCTGTCGGAACCCTCACGACGTGGTGAGAAGCCGTAGCCAGACTCGTTGTTGTCAAAATTTTTTTCCATAATCTGCTATATAGCTTATTGTAATATTTATTGCGACAAAGTTATGATTTATTTGTTAACAACACAACATCCAAACGCTTAATTATTGGCAATAAAATGGGTTTTAATTCTAAAACATGGTTAAGAGTTTTTGCTAAACGGGCAACTTACAATCAAGTAAATCGGCATAGGTGCCCTTATCCTGTCGCTATCCTGTCGCTATCCTATCGTTATCCTATCGCTTTATAGCATAGTTCCATGAGGCAACAGATTGTGAGCAAGAGGAGCGTATTGCTATTACGGATTGTAAGCTAGAGAGGAGTTCTGCTGATGTTTCACGATTTGTTGGTCAGCAGGTGTGTTGCGTGATCATTCGGCTATGATTGTCGCAGAAATGTTGTTATCTTTGCGATGTTTTTTATAGCATTGTGACATAATGGAGCAGTTGGGTTTTTTGAATCAGTATGAGGAGCAGTTGAGGCAGAATCTGCTTCGTTCGTGCACGTCTAAGGAGTATCTCAGTGGGGTGATGCTACAGACTCCTGATATCGATGACAAATGGAGGGAGATGGCCCCTTCATATGTAGCCGATGCCATAAAGGAGATAGTTCAGTATCCTACCGTTTCGCTAGGCTGGGCTATGTATATGGGCATGGCCGTAGCCTCGATGTGGGACACCGACTGGGCTAGGTATGACGCGGTGGAGAATATCTACGAATATGTGCGTGATATTCGCGGTTTTGACTATCTCGATGAGGTAGTGAGGGGGCAGATCCTAGGACTTGAAGGAGATGACTTCAAGCGAGCAGAGGAGCTAGTCCTGTCGTGTGCAGAAATGTCGCTTGACGCCATACGCCATGAGCAGGTAGAGCCTCAGAGTCCATTAGCTCTGCATGTCTATGCGAGGAGCATCAAGGTGCTTTATCAGATTGGTGCTGCAGTATGGCTCAACCAGCTAGGTTATAAGCTGACAGAAGGCATGTCTTGCAATTAGTTACGACAACCATAGAAGTGCAACAGAGGCGCATCCCGTTATGGAGTGCGCCTCTGCTGTAATCAAACTTTTATACTATTTATCTATGAATCTCTTGTGCTTATTTCGTGAGTACGTAATAGCTCCACGCCTTAAGAACTGATGGCATTTCGGCATTTGTGCCGTTGAATGCGTCAGTGTATCCAGTGATATCAGGCGACTCTCCGTTCCACTTGAGTTCGATATCTTCAGCAGAAAGATTGAGTATTGTTATCACTTCGTTACCATCGACTGATCGCTTGAAGGCCAGGACGTTATCTGACGAAGTCTCGTATTTTGTCGCCTCGCTCCATGCAGTGTATGAATTGAGTGCGGCATTTGAATGACGTATGTCGTTGAGCTTTGTATAGAAGTCAGTCCAACCGTTTGCCTCCCAGCTTCCTACGCTATCCTTCTCGAAGAATGCTATCGTCTTGTCCATTCCCACTTCCTGTCCTGTATAGAGCAATGGCATACCAGGAATGGTATAGGTGAGCACCGCAAAAGCTTCGACAGCGTCGCCGAATCGTACGAACTCAGATCCGTCCCATGAGTTAAGGTCGTGGTTAGTCAGATGGTTCATCATGATGTTGCCTTTAGGGAATCGCTTCTCCTGTCCCACGAGCATAGTGTCGATGCCTGCGGCGTTGTTGTTGCCCTTAGCAATGTCGAATAGTATATTCTTGAGAGGCCAGTTGTAGCACATGTCGAAAGCTCCAGTGTGCTGAAGAGCAGGCTGTTCGCTCTCAGCAAGCATGAAGAGAGGACGGATGGAGTCGAGGGCCTGGCGAGCCTCTGGCCAGAAATCGTTAGGCACTTCATAGGCCACGTCACAACGGAAACCGTCGATGCCGTATTCGTTGACCCAGTATTTCATGGCGTCTATCATGCCTAGACGCATCTCCTTATTGTCGTAGTTCAGCTCATAAGTGTCAGTCCAGTCGTAAGGCGAGTAGAAAGAGCCGTCGTCGTTCTTGACATACCAGTCGGCATGTTCCTTAGTCCAAATGTTGTCGCATCCCGAGTGGTTGGCAACCCAGTCCAATATTACCTTCATGCCAAGTTCATGCGCCTTGCTGATGAGGTTGTGCAGGTCCTCTTCTGTGCCAAACTGTGGGTTTACGCCTTTATAGTCGGCTACGGAATAGTAGCTGCCGAGTGAGCCCTTGCGGCCTTCTACCGATATAGGGTTGACAGGCATGAGCCACAATATATCTACGCCAAGCTGTTTGAGGCGTGGGAGATGTTCGCTGAATGCGTTGAATGTACCTTCTGGTGTGTACTGGCGTATGTTGACCTCATAAATAATGCCCTGGTTAGCCCATGAGCTGACCGACTGTGCCTCGTTGGTGTCTTGTCCCTTTGGTGCAGTCTGACATGCTGTGCCGAGAAGTGCAGCGGCTATGGCTGCGGTTGTAGAGAGATAATGCTTCATAAATCAGAAAGATATGAGTTAATTCTTTGAGCGCAAAGATAGTGAAGATTGACGGTGGCAAAAACGGGTTTTATAGAAAAAAAAGACCTGACGAACCAAAAATCGTCGCAAACGTTTCCGATTTACTGACATAATTTTTAAATTGCACAGATATATAAATGAAAAAAGAGTCTAATAACATATGCAATACAGCAAGATAGTTTGTTTTCTTTCGGTTGTCTTCGTTCTTGTATTACAGTCGTGTGCCGGCAAAACGTCAAATTCAGATATTGTTACCGCTGAAGAGGATACTCTTGTTTCTAGGGTGCAGAACTATTATTGTTCTGGTGCTTTGGGGATGAGAGCTATCAAGGATCTTCATGAGTATTCGCTTGAGAGTGGCAATAAGGCTTTGGAGTGTCTTGCTCTGGAGTATAAGGCAGGCACCTACGTGAATATGAGCATGTTCAGTGAGTTGGATGAGTTTGTAGATAGCCTTGAGATGCATACGACGATTCCAGAAGATAATATTGCGTGCTACTACTTCGTGCTTTATACGCAGGTCATGTCGAACGTGCACCGTTCGAGGTTCAAGTTGGCTATTCAGCAGGCCAAGAAACTCTATGAGGTGAGCCGCGATATAGAGGGCTTCGACGAGGCGTTGGAAGAAGTGAAGAATGTGCCGCCTGGTGAAAATGACCTTTATGAGGCGCCGGTTCAGGTCTCCTGTCGTCTGTCGGCCTTGCGATGCTTGGCCACAGCATATATGGGTGTAAACAAGACAGAGGACGCGCTGGTGTATATTAACGAGGGCATAGAGATCGCCTCTGTCAATAAGTCGGTGTTTTCAAGCGAGTTGCTAGACCTTGAGAGTGATCTTATCATGGCTACATATCGACTAGAGAGTCCAAAGTTCAGAAAGTATTCCGATGGTGAGGTTTGTACGCCAGAGGAGCAGGATAAGATTGAGACTCTAAAGTTGCTTAAATCTTATGACCGGACAATAAAGGAACTTGCAGGTGCCGACAAGACATATCAGTTGAATTATTTCTTCTATGACGTTTTCCAGCGTTGCCGTTATATTGATGTGTATTGTGACATCAACGAAAGGGCAAGGGCAACACACCACTACATGAGGTTGCTGGAGATTATAAATGGCTATTCGGAGGCTTCCACCATGCTTGGAGCATCTGGATATAAGACGATGGCCAGATATAACATCATGATTGGTGACGAAAAGGCTTTTGAGGCCTGTCTCGACAGTATGACTGCCGTGTCTGAAGCCAGCTTGGAGCAGAAGCTTTCGGTTCTCAAGATGAGATTCGCATGGCAGAAAACCAAGCCTTTTACCGACCAGACATACGAAATGGCCCGACGTATTGTTGAGCTGACCGACTCTATGAGTGACAACCGATTTAACTCGTCGGTAGATGAATTGGGTGTGCTTATGGGTATTGAGAAATATGAGAAGAAGGCTTATGAGCTCGCAGAGCAGAAGCGTTCTTGGGTGTTCTTCTCGATCATAGCGGTCCTCGTAACTCTTATCTTTGCGATATTCGTTGAGGTGCGTCGCGGTAATGAACGAAGGGAAATGTTGGCCGAGCAGAAGAAGAACCTCGAGGAAGAGGTGGTAAGGCAGACTTCGGAACTGCGTGAGAAGAACAGAGATATCACTGCCAGCATCAATTACGCTCAGAAGATACAGGAGGCTATCTTGCCTGATATTGAGAAATATGTTCGTCATGGCATCGATGGTGCATTTTCTATCTGCAGACCTTGTGAGATTGTTAGTGGAGACTTCTATTGGGCAACCATGCATGGTGATGATCTTCTCATTGCTTGTGCCGACTGTACCGGTCATGGCGTGCCGGGTGCGTTGATGTCGATGATCGGATCGACGGTGCTCAACGAGGTATGCTCACATGTCGAACTGCCAGAGCCTGAAGAGATTCTAGAGGAACTCGACAGACAGATCATCGATGTGATGACCCGCAAGGACCATGCTGAAGTCAAGGACGGCATGGACGTCTCTATTATGGCCTACAACACAGAGACTCACGAAATCCGCATCTCTTCTGCTAGAGGCAACGTCGTCATCTTCAAGGGTGATGAATGTATTGAGGTCGATCGTGTGCGCAGAAGTATAGGTGATAGGGAGACAAGGTCGCATGAACGCAAGTTTGTGAAATATACATACAACATGTCGCCAGGTGATATCATTTATATGGCTACTGACGGCATAATGGACCAGTTTGGTGGACAGGGCGAGTATGGCCTGGAGGGTGTGAGGTTCACAAAGAAGCGTTTTGTAGATATGCTTCGCTCTGTGAAGAAGGAAGATATGAGTGTTCAGCGCAAAATGATAAATGAGCATATAGACAAGTGGCGTGGCTCGATATCGCAGATAGATGATATTACAATATTGGGAATACGTTTCTGATAGACTCGTTTTCGCAATATTTACCTCAATGAAGATATGAATAGGATAAAGAACATTTACAGCACAATAATAGACATAAACAACGCTCATCTTGATCTTCAGCAATCAATGGGTAAGTTGTGCGATGCAATGAGTGGCTTCGGCGCATCATCTGTACGCATTGTTTTTTTCGGGTATAGCTCCTGTTCGACAGGCTTTTCTGAGACCTCTTTATGCAAAAGTTACACTCTCAATGTAGCTCAGGGGTATGATGCCGTTTTCGATTTCTATTTTGCTGATGATGTGGCAAACTACGATGCGGCTCTTGCCGATGGGACTGTTGATATGGCGATGACCATGATCAAGGGCTGTCTAGCCAGCTTTGTAGCTTCAGCAGCGTCTGGATCGATTAAGGGTCTTGATGTGATAAACAAGGTGTCGGAGGTTATAAGCCGTGGCTTGTCGATAAAGGAGACATTGCAAGAGATCGTCAATATGGTGCCTTCTGCCATGCAATTGCCTGATATGACATATGCGCGTCTTACATTCGAGAGCAACGTGGTTGTCAGCGAAGATTTCAAGACAAGTAATAGGGTATATGCCTCTAATTTTGTCACCCTCGACAGTAAGAAAGGGATTCTCGAAGTCTTCAGTTTGCAGGAGGATGTGTCAGATGACGAAGATGCGTTTGCGCAGCAGGAGAAACAAGTTGTCGATAATGTGGCCCGATTAGTATGTGGTTATCTGAACAACTACAAAGGCAGGGATGTCTTTGTGAAGAAGACAAACGTAGCAACACAGGTCAATGAGGATTTCCGTAAGACACTTACTACCGATAAACAGCCTCTGCAGCTCTTCTTCAACAAGCAGATACTCGAAAAGTATGTATATCTTGATATGATGAAGTATAAGATCAAGAACATTCTTTTCGTTGCTACTCTATATGATGCGTTCACCCTTGAAAACGATGACTCGTTCTTCGAGCAGTTCATGGGTGAAATCTATCAGTATTCTCTCTTCTCGTTACCACGTATCACTGGTGTGACATCTGCGTCAGAGGCTCTTGAACTTATGGAGAGCACGCGCTTTGATTTAGCTATTCTCATGGTTGGCCTCGATACTAAGGCTACTATTGATCTTAGTGCCGACATCAAGCAGAGACAGAATGATATCCCAGTGTTCCTCCTCTTGAACCAGAAGAGTAATCTGAAGTATTTTGAGAATCTTGTCAGCTATACTCCGTCTATTGACAAGTTGTTTGTGTGGAGTGGAAACTCTCAGATATTGTTCTCTATAGTGAAATCTATAGAGGATAGTGCCAATGTCGAGAATGACACCAAGATAGGTCTCGTTCGCGTTATCCTTCTAGTTGAAGACTCTCCTATATACTACTCTAAATATCTACAGATCCTGTTTTCTACCGTATTCAACCAGGTGCAGCGTCTGCTCGGTGAGGGTGAGGTAGAACGCAATGAGATAAACAAGATCAGTAAGATGCGTCAGCGTCCAAAGATTCTGCATGCTCGCAACTATGAGGATGCCATGTATATCTTTGAAAAGTATAAGGACTATCTTTTGTGCGTTATTTCGGACGTGGAGTTTGAGCACAATGGCAAGAGTGACTTGCACGCAGGTATAAAGCTGGTTGACTATATCATGCATCAGTTGCCAACTCTTCCGGCTATATTGCAGAGTGCGGAGCCTTCTAATCGTCAGTTGGCTGAACAGCTGGGTGTAGCGTTCCTTAATAAAGACAGCGATACATTGCAGAGTGACCTTGTAGAGTTCCTTACGTCACGTCTTGGCTTTGGTGACTTCATCTTCCGTAACCATAGCGGACGACCATTGGCGCAGGCCAAAGGCTTCAAGGAGTTTGAGACGATCTTCCGTAATATACCAGCTGATCTGCTCGGCGAGTATTGCTATGATAACCGCATCTCCTCTTGGCTTATGTCACGTGGCGAGATACCTTTGGCTCGTAAGATAAATCCTATCCGTTTTGACGATTATGATGATCCAGAGCAGTTCCGTCGTGACATCCTTGATATGATGGACGACTATAGGGCTAATCGCCGTAGGGGTAAGATTCTCGACTTCGATGATATCGAGACACTCGACGAGCGTAACGTCATAAGCATGGCTCCTGGTTCGTTGGGCGGTAAGGGCCGTGGCTTAGCGTTTATCAATACTCTTATTCAGAATATCGACACGTCGCAGTTCGACCAGGAGATAAATATCCGTATGCCTATCACGGCCATTGTGGGTACTGATGAGTTTACGCATTTCATGGAAAGAGGCAACCTCTTTGAATATGCATTTGCTGTCGATGGGAAGGTTCCTGACTACCAGGAGCTTCGTGAACGTTTCGCCGCGACTCCATTGAGTGATAAGCTTATGGATCGACTGAAACGTTTTCTCAGTAAGATACACCGTCCAATAGCGGTGAGGTCTTCCAGCTTGTCAGAAGATTCCATGAACCAGCCGTTTGCTGGTGTATTCGATACATATCTGGTGCCTAACAACGCCGATACGCTCGAAGAGAATGTCCGTCTTGTAGCTACAGCAATCAAGATGGTCTATTCTTCTATCTACTCCGAGACGTCGCGCACATACTTCCAGACGATACACCTCAATATCGAGGCTGAAAAGATGGCTGTTGTGCTTCAGGTTCTTGTAGGCAACGACCATAGCGGATACTATTATCCTCATGTCTCTGGTACGGCACAGTCATATAACTATTACCCAGTTGCCCACATGAAGCCAGAGGAGGGATTCGCTGTTGCTGCTGTAGGGTTGGGCTATTATGTAGTTGGTGGTTCTAAGGCGTTCCGATTCTCGCCAGTATGGCCATCTATTGATACAGCGTCTGTTAAGGACATGGTCAAGAACACGCAGGTCAATATGCTTGCGGTTGATTTGAGCAAGAAGAATATCGACTATGTTCATGATGGAGAGCATGCACCTTTGGCAACTCTTGACATCTATGATGCCGAAAAACATGGTACTTTGCGTCACTGCCTGTCTGTCTATAACCCAGACAATGATTCTATCGAGGCAGGTACCGATGCGTATGGACCACGTATCGTGAATTTCGCCGATATACTTAAGTATAATTATATACCAATGCCGAACCTCATCAGTCTGTTGCTCAATACCGCAAAAGATGCGTTGGGTTCTCCTGTCGAGATAGAGTGGGCTGTAGATCTTGATCCTGATGCAAAGAACGGCTTGCCTTCGTTCTATCTGTTGCAGATGAAACCTATTATTACAGAACTTCAAGGTTCGTCTGTCGTGGTAGAAAAGCCGTCTGAAAAAGAGTCTGTGCTCTATACAGAGCAGAGTCTCGGTAATGGTGATCTGCAGGGTATTACTGATATTATATATGCCGATCCAGACCTGTTCGACAAGATGGAGACAGAGGAGATGGCCAAGGAGATTGATGCTCTCAATACAAAGATGCTAGCCGAAGACAGACATTACGTACTTATAGGCGCAGGACGTTGGGGTACTCGCGACAGATTTATCGGTATCCCTGTGCAGTGGTCGCAGATATCAATGGCCAAGGTTATCGTAGAGATGAGTCTTCCTGGTTTCCCTCTTGACTCTTCTCTTGGATCTCACTTCTTCCACAATGTCACATCTATGAATATCGGTTATCTGAGCGTTCAGGACATGTCTGACCGCGATTATATAAACTGGACCAATATCCGTAGCATGGAGATTGTAGAAGAGACAAAGCACTTCAAGCATGTTCGTGCAAATGCTCCATTGTCGATAAAGATGAATGGCAAGGGACGTAAGGCAGCCATATCACTGAGTGATGTGACAGATGCTGATATGTCTGTATAATGGCGAGCGTTTGTATGTTAATGCTCACGTAGAAGTTGAAGACAATAACAAACAAAGGAGTGCAAGTTGACTTGCACTCCTTTGTTGTTTTATGTCTTCTATAGACTTCCTTTGTGTCAGCTTAGAAGTTTACACCAACTGTAATGTAGTTAGTCTTAGCCTTGACGCCATCAAGATAGTCTGCGAAGTCAGGCTGGAAATGGTAGCCTATATAAAGAAGTTTGCTGATATTCACACCTACACCAAGGTTCATGCCAACCTGGAAACGGGATGCCTTGTTATCTTTACCGCCCATATCATCCTTGTTGAGGAATGACAAGTCGTATTCGTTGCCAAGTATAGAGCCCTTTTCCTTGCCGATGAGGTTGAACTTGAAGTTAGGACCTATAAATGGAACGATAGTGATGTTTTCGCTGCTTGCGAATGCTATCTTATATGCAGCATTGACAGGTATAGCGATGCTCATGAAAGTATGCTTCAGTTCTTCGCCAGTTGCGATTTCATCGTTAGCGTGTGTCCATGTAAGCTGACCTCCGAGTTCCAAGAATATAGGGAGCTTGTTGGTTACGTTTATGCCATTGATGTAGCCGAGCTCAAAGCCTTTGAGTTTAGTGTTGTCATCATGTCCCCAGTCGAATTTCTGTGCAACAAATGATACTTCGTAGCGCTGGTAGCCTTCTGTGTCGTTCTTCAACTGTGCGTTTGCATTTGTCGAAAAGAGTGCTGCAATAGCGGCAATAATGAGTGTAATCTTCTTCATTTTGATATGTAAATTAGTATTCTTTATTCTAGTTGTGTTGTTTTACGTAAGCCGTCATGTTTTGGTTATCTAAATATCATATTTGTTGAGGTGAATTATTAGTTTGAGTAGTGGTATTTAGAGTAATATATTGATAATCAGCGTTGTGTGAAATATTGACGTATTGCTAGCGTATTATAAAAATGGTTGATACGTAGCAATGGCGTATATTTATGTTGATGATTATTTGTATCCAACCACTTGATGAGCCTATCTTTGCATTGTTCGATAACACATCGATAACCAGAAAAAGATTTTCGAGTTTTTTTAGTATTATATAAGTTTGACGACAAAAGCGGCCAGCTCCTTAGTGGGTTGGTCGCTTTGTTTTATGGAGGTTCTAGTTTTCTGATTTTCATTTGGAAAATTGCGTTAAAATTGATAAAATTGCACAATTCATTAAACAACAAGAATAAACTATAATAAAAATGAAAAAAGTAGCATTAGGAATTGACATTGGCGGTACAAATACAGCCATCGGTGTAGTTGATCAGGAAGGTGATGTATTGTCAAAGACATCTATTCCAACTCCTAAAGACGGTAATGTAGATTCATATGTTGCAAGCATAGCAGCAACAGTTCGTGAGCTTCTCGCCGGCTTAAAGGGTATGGTTGACTGCGAAGGCATTGGTATTGGTGCGCCAAATGCGAACTACTATACTGGTAATATTGAGCATGCTCCAAACTTGGCATTCAAGGGTGTTGTACCACTCGTAAGCCTTCTTAAGAGTGCAATGCCAGAGATGCGTAACATTGCTCTTACAAACGATGCCAATGCAGCAGCTATGGGTGAGATGATCTATGGCGGTGCTAAGGGAATGAAGAACTTCGTGATGTACACACTTGGTACAGGTGTTGGTTCTGGTATCATCGTTAACGGTGACCTCGTTTATGGTCATGACGGTTTCGCTGGTGAGTGTGGTCACACAATGCTCGTACCAGGTGGTCGTGCTTGCGGTTGCGGTATCAATGGTCACCTTGAGGCTTATTGCTCGGCTGGTGGTATGAAGCGTACAGCATTTGAGCTCCTCGCATATTACAATGCAACAGACAGTCTCTTGGCAAATAAGTCATACAACGACCTTGAGTCAAAGGATATCTACAACGCAGCCGTTCAGGGTGACAAGATAGCACTTAAGGTATTTGAGATCACTGGTGACTATCTCGCTCGTGGTTTGGCAGACACTATCCACCACACAAGCCCTGAGGCTATATTCCTCTTCGGTGGTCCAACAGCTGCCGGTGACATTCTTTTCAACCCTATCAAGGAGAAACTTGAAGGCTATCTTCTCGCTACTTTCAAGGGTAAAGTCAAGATCCTTCCTTCTAAATTGAAACTCGGTGATGCCGCAATCGTAGGTGCTTCGTCACTCGTTTGGAAAGAAGTAGAAAAGGCATAGCAAATAGCTCAATCTTAGATATTTATTACAATATCATATGTGAGGCCGTTGGTGTTCCAACGGCCTTTTTTTTCATTTGATGTACTTTTGTCCACTTAAAATGTACTTTTTTCGCACCATCCAATCATGTCGTTAACTTATCTTTGCATTCGTAAAAGAATAAAAACAATAACTATAATACTAAAAACATGAATTGGACAATAAATGAATTCATCTGGCTTGACTGGGCGATTCTCGTCGTTGGTCTGCTTGGTGTGATTTGGGCAGTTTGGCGTGCTATCCAGAAAGACAAGATGGCACAGCAGGGCGAAGACTCATCAGCTTACCTTTTCGGTAAGGGTGAACCTTGGTATGTAATCGGTATGGCAATTTTTGCTGCCAACATCGGTTCTGAACACCTCGTTGGTTTGGCAGGTACAGGTGCTAAGTCGGGTGTAGGTATGGCTCACTGGGAGATGCAGGGATGGATGATCCTCATCCTCGGCTGGCTCTTCGTTCCTTTCTATCAGCTTCTCATCAACAAGATGGGCAAGATCATCACAATGCCAGACTTCCTCAAGTTCCGTTATACAAAGGCAACAGGTTCTTGGCTTTCGATCATTACTCTCGTAGCGTATATCCTCACAAAGGTGAGTGTGACAGCGTTTACAGGTGGTATCTTCTTCGAATTTCTCCTTGGCATTCCATTCTGGTATGGTGCTGTAGGTCTTATCCTCATCACATGCGTCTTTACTGTCTTTGGTGGTATGAAGGGTGTAATGACACTTTCAACAATCCAGACTCCTATCCTTATCATCGGTTCGTTCCTCGTGCTCTTCCTTGGCCTTGCAACACTCGGCAATGGTAGCATCTGCGAGGGTTGGACTTCAATGATGGACTTCTGCGGTAAGCTCAACAATGGTTACGGTACAACACACATGTTCCACTGGGAAGAAGGAGATGGCATGTATCAGGATTATCCTGGTTTCGTAGTGTTCATCGGTGCTTCTATCATCGGTTTCTGGTACTGGTGTACTGACCAGCATATCGTACAGCGTGTACTTGGTCAGACTCCTAACGAGAGCAACGAGGTTATCATGCAGCGCGCACGTCGTGGTACTATTGCTGCCGGTTTCTTCAAGCTCTTGCCAGTGTTCATGTTCCTTATTCCAGGTATGATCTGCGCAGCACTCGCTTCACGTGGAGATATCGCTCTTGACGAGACAGATGCTGCATTTGCCATCATGGTTAAGAATATCCTTCCTGCTGGTGTTAAGGGTATTGTGACTATCGGTTTCGTTTGTGCTCTCGTTGCTTCGCTCGCAGCATTCTTCAATTCATGCGCAACACTCTTCACAGAGGACTTCTACAAGCCAATGAAGAAGGGTATGACAGAGGAGCATTATGTTCTCGTTGGCCGTATCGCAACAGTTGTTGTCGTTATCCTCGGTTTCGCTTGGATTCCTGTAATGATGAGCCTCGGTTCACTCTACGACTACCTCCAGGGTATTCAGTCGCTCCTCGCTCCTGCTATGGTTGCCGTGTTTACTCTCGGTATCTTCTCTAAGAAGATCACTCCTAAGGCAGGTGAGTGGGGCATGATAGCTGGTTTCGTTATCGGTATGATCCGTCTCCTTACTAACATCTTGACTAACACAGGTCACGATGTTATGGAAGGTGCTTTCTGGGAGAACACAGCATGGTTCTGGCAGACAAACTGGCTCGTATTCGAGTGCTGGTTGCTTGTATTCCTTGTTGTCTTGATGGTTGTAGTTTCATTCTTCACTCCAAAACCAACAGAGGAGCAGATTGCAGCTATCACATTTACTGCCGACTTCAAGAAGCAGATTCGCGATAGCTGGAATGTATGGGATATCGTTGGCACACTTGGTGTTATCGCTTGCTGCGCTGCATTCTATGCATACTTCTTCTAAACAATAGATTTTTGATAATCAATAGCAAGTAGAGACGCGGCATGCCACGTCTCTACTTTATCTCAAACTAACAATATAGACATATAGCAATGCTTGAAGAACTTAAGGAAAAAGTCTTTAAGGCTAACCTCGACTTGGTTAAGCAGGGACTTGTAATATTTACTTGGGGTAACGTTAGCGGTATCGACCGCGAGAAAGGCCTCGTTGTTATCAAGCCATCGGGTGTTGATTATGACTCGATGAAGGCTTCCGATATGGTTGTTGTCGACCTCAACACTGGTAAGGTTGTAGAGGGTGATCTTAACCCATCGTCAGACACTCCAACTCACTTGGTACTCTATCGTGCTTTCCCTAATATCCAGGGTGTTGTCCATACTCACTCGACATACGCTACAGCCTTCGCTCAGGCGGGTCAGGATATCCCTAATATCGGTACAACACATGCCGACTATTTCTACAAGGCTATCCCTTGTACACGTGACATGACAAAGGAAGAGGTTGAAGGTCAGTATGAACTTGAGACAGGTAATGTAATTGTTGATGAAATCTTGAATATCCGCAAGATCAATCCTGATCACACTCCAGCCGTTCTCGTAAAGAACCACGGTCCTTTCTCATGGGGTACATCGCCAGACAATGCTGTTTACAATGCAAAGGTTATGGAACAGGTAGCACAAATGGCTTTTATCAGCTTCAGTGTTAACCCTATGACAACAATGAATCCTCTTCTTGTAGAGAAGCATTACATGCGTAAGCATGGGCCTAATGCATATTATGGTCAGAAGGGACAGAAGCATTAGTTAAATTCACAATTCATAATTCACAATTCACAATTGCCTTGAGATGAAAAGTGATAATATTGTAAAAAGGAAAAGTTTAGACTTTGCTGTTAGGATAGTAAAGATGTCTCGTTTTCTTCTTTGCAATATGTCAATCGCAGAGCATCCTATCTGTACACAAATACTAAAATCAGGTACTAGTATTGGTGCAAATATCAGAGAAGCTGAACATGCAGAAAGTAGAACTGATTTTATACATAAGTTGAAGTTGGCTTTGAAGGAGGCTAACGAAACGGAGTATTGGTTGGAATTGTTGTACCAATCTGAGTATATAGATCAGAGGCAATATGAAAGTCTGAATAATGATTGTCAAGAGATTAATAGATTGCTTATATCGATAATTAATAAACTAAAAAATAACTTATCACAGTCTCAGTGATAATTCACTTAATTGTGAGTTGTGAATTGTAGATTGTGAATTGAAAATTTTAAAACGATGTTTGAAAATATAGAATTGTGGTGGGTGACTGGTGCGCAGTTGCTCTATGGTGGCGACGCTGTTGTTGCTGTTGACGGTCACTCTAAGGAAATGGTAGAAGGCTTGAACAAGAGCGGTATCATTCCTGTAAAAGTCGTATATAAGGGTACAGCTAACTCTTCAAAGGAGGTTGAGGCTGTTATGCAGGCTGCTAATAACGATCCTAAGTGTGCCGGTGTTATCACTTGGATGCACACATTCTCTCCAGCTAAGATGTGGATCAAGGGTCTTCAGCAGCTTCAGAAGCCATTGCTCCATTTCCACACTCAGTACAATGCTGAGATTCCTTGGGATACAATGGACATGGACTTCATGAACCTCAACCAGTCGGCTCACGGCGATATCGAGTATGGTCATATCTGCACTCGTATGCGCATCCAGCGTAAGGTTGTTGTTGGTTACTGGAAGGACAAAGAGGCTCTTAAGAAGATCGCTGTATGGGCTCGTGTAGCAGCAGCAGTAAATGATGCTCACAATGTTCGTTGCTTGATGTTCGGTATGAACATGAACAATGTTGCCGTAACAGATGGCGACCGCGTAGAGTTTGAGCAGCGTCTTGGCTACCATGTTGACTACTATCCAGTATCTTCTTTGATGGACTACTTCAAGAAGGTTACTGATGCTGAGGCTGATGCTCTCGTTGAAGAATACAAGAAACTCTATACTATCAAGATTGACGAAAGTGGCGAGAAGGTTTACTGGGAAAAAGTAAAGAATGCTGCTAAGGCAGAAATAGCTATCCGCCGCGTGTTGAAGGATGAGGGCGCTACTGCTTTCACTACTAACTTCGACGACCTTGGAGATGCTGACATCAACGATCCTAATTTCTGCGGTTTCGACCAGATCCCTGGTCTCGCTTCTCAGCGTTTGATGGCTGAGGGTATCGGTTTCGGTGCAGAGGGTGACTGGAAGACAGCTTGTCTCTACCGTTCACTCTGGATCATGAATCAGGGCATGGAGAAGGGTTGCTCGTTCCTCGAGGACTACACTCTTAACTTCGCTGACGGTCAGACATCATCGCTCCAGAGCCACATGCTTGAGGTGACTCCTCTCATTGCTGTTGATAAGCCTACTCTCGAAGTACACCACCTCGATATAGGCATCCGCAAGCAGCAGACAGCTCGTCTTGTGTTCACTTCTAAGACAGGTGCAGGCTGCAAGGCTACAATCGTAGACCTCGGTAACCGCTTCCGTCTCATCACAAGCGATGTTGAATGTATCAAGCCAAAACCTATGCCTAAGTTGCCAGTAGCTTCTGCTCTTTGGGTGCCACAGCCTACATTCGAGATCGGTGCTGGTGCATGGATCCTCGCTGGTGGTACTCACCACTCAGCTTTCTCTTATGAGATCACAGCTGAGTACTGGGAGGACTTCGCAGAGATGATGGGCATCGAGTTCATCGGTATCAACAAGGATACTACAATCTCTAACTTCAAGCAGCAGTTGAGAAACAACGAAGTTTACTACATGCTCAATAAGGCACTTAAATAATTCGTAATCAATGAAGAATTTTATTGAATCAGGTAAGGCCATTCTTGGTATTGAGTTTGGTTCTACACGTATAAAGGCTGTTCTTATTGACAATAACAACAAGCCAATCGCTCAGGGAAGCCATGCATGGGAAAATCAACTCGTAGATGGTCTCTGGACATACTCTATCGACACTATCTGGGCGGGTCTTCAGGATTGCTATGCCGACCTCTGCA
>JAKSLH010000002.1 GCA_024401335.1 Bacteroidales bacterium | reverse complement strand
CTAGCAATATGTGCAAATATACCTTGGTATTCAACATTAGTTCAGTAATTTATAATTGTACTTTCCTAAATTAGGTTGACTTGTTTTTGTCTTATCCCGGAATGCAGTTGACTGAAGGGCGGAGCCCAGAAGGAAACCGCTGATGTCAAGCAAAGGTAAACATTTTTCAGTTATAGTCTGTCCATCGACCTTGTTCTTTCGCTAAGAATTGGTTGCCGTAAGCTACGCGATGCAAACTCGCTTCGCTCAGACATGTACTTTGGGGCTGCCAGGGTTGCTGATCGTATAGTGAGGGTACATGTTTCGGAGTTATGGTGGCATAATAGACATCAGAAACGCAAATCAATTGAAAACATAAGTTTGCAGGAATAGGAAATTGTTCTATTTTTGTAGAAATAACAGCCATAAAGGCAAAACAAAAACAAGGGACAGCGAGTTCCACCAAAATATCATAACACATGAAAACAACCGCAATCTTTACGGCATTGTTGCTGACAGCCAATGCCCTGACGCTCAATGCGCAGGAATGCACACAGAGTTACAAAGACACCTCGCTCACGCCAGAGGAGAGAGCAGCCGACCTACTCAAGCAGCTCACCCTAGAAGAGAAAGCGAGCCTGGTAGTCAATTCATCAAAGGGCATAGACAGATTAGGAATAAAGGCATATAACTGGTGGAACGAGGCGTTGCATGGTGTAGCGCGAAACGGTTCGGCGACAGTATTTCCACAGGCCATAGGCATGGCATCGTCGTTTGACACAGTGATGATAGAGAAAGTCTTCTCGGCCATTTCAGACGAGGCGCGCATCAAGAATGCGATAGCACTTAAAAGCAACATGGTGAAGCAGTATCAAGGTCTGACCTTCTGGACACCAAACATCAACATCTTCCGCGACCCACGTTGGGGTCGAGGCATGGAGACATACGGTGAGGACCCATACTTGACAGGTCAGCTAGGCATGGCAGTAGTCAGAGGTTTGCAGGGAGACCCCAATGCTCCAGTGCTCAAGACCCACGCCTGTGCGAAACATTATGCGGTACATTCTGGCCTTGAGTCGAACAGACATTCATTTGACGCCCAGGTATCGGAGAGAGATCTTCGCGAGACATATCTTCCAGCGTTCAAGGACCTAGTGACCAAGGCCAAAGTCAAGGAAGTCATGACAGCATATAACAGATTCCGCGGAGTGCCATGTGCGGCATCGGAGTATCTCGTGAGAGACATTTTGCGTGGAGAGTGGGGATATGAGGGACTTGTTGTTTCAGACTGCTGGGCCATACCAGACTTCTTTGAAGAGGGTCATCATGGATACACAGAGAACGAGACAAAGGCAGCTGCTGTAGCTGTAAGCAACGGTCTTGATGTAGAGTGTGGCAGTTCATTTGCTAAGATACCAGACGCTGTAAGAGAAGGCTTGCTAGACGAGAAAGACCTTGACCGCAACCTAATGCGAGTCTTGACAGAGCGATTCAGACTAGGAGAGATGGACGGAGTATCGCCATGGGATGATCTTGATCCGGCGTTAGTAGAAGGCAAGGAGCACAAAGCCATGTCGTTGGAGATGGCCCACGAGTCGATGGTATTACTCAAGAACAACGGCATCTTGCCACTCAAGCCAGGCAGCAAGATCGCGCTTGTCGGTCCGAACGCAGACGATGCGGAGATGCTCTGGGGCAACTACAACCCAGTACCACAAGAGACAGTAACCCTGTTGCAAGCGCTGAAGAAGCGCAACCAGGACCTCATCTACACGCGAGGCTGTGGCATAGTTGACTCAAAATACACACCAGGTCCAAACCCAAGGACAGCAGCCTTCCTCAACTTGACAGAGGAGCAGATGAAAGAGATAGCGCAGAAATATGCCATAGGCATCGAGGACATCAAGATGTATATGAAGCGAGACGAGCAGATGAAGGCAAGCTTCTTACCAGAGCTCAACGAAGAAGATGTGATAGGTCAGCTCAAGGGAGTAGACATCGTGATATTTGCCGGAGGCATATCGCCACGCCTGGAGGGAGAGGAGATGCCAGTGAAAGTGCCAGGTTTTGATGGAGGAGACCGCACAGACATAGAGTTGCCAGACGTACAGCGCCGATTGATAAAGGCCTTGAAGGCAGCAGGCAAGAAGGTAGTGCTAGTAAACTTCTCGGGAGCAGCCATGGGACTTGAGCCAGAGACAGCGAACTGCGACGCCATATTGCAGGCGTGGTATCCTGGTCAGGAGGGCGGAACAGCCATAGCAGACATACTGTATGGTGATGTAGTGCCATCGGGCAAATTACCAGTGACCTTCTACAAGAATGTGGACCAGTTGCCAGAGGTAGAAGACTACAATTTAGCAGGCCACACATACCGTTACTTCAAGGGAGAGCCACTCTATCCATTCGGCTACGGATTGAGCTATACCACATTCGCATATAGCAAGCCAAAGGTCAAGAACGGAGAGATAACAGTAGATGTCAAGAGCAAGAGCAAGAAAGAAGGCACAGAAGTAGTGCAGCTATACGTAAGAAAGAAAGGCGATGAAAACGGTCCGTTAAAGACATTGCGAGCATTCAAGCGCGTATTGGTACCAGCAAACGGCAAGGCAGTAAGCGTAAGCTTCCCTCTCACATCAGAGACATTCACATGGTGGAGTGAGGAGAAGCAGGACATGGTGCCGATGCATGGAGAGTATGAATTGTATATAGGCAGTTCATCGGACAGCAAGGATCTGCAGAAAGTCGATTACAAGTATTAGCAGATGCGGCGCAAACAAAAATCAAAAGCAAACTGTTGGATTTTTCAAAAAAACTCTTCATATTTGCAAACAATAATTAAGAAATGAAAGTTATTAGCAACATATGGTGGTGGCGACCTTACACGATTAAACCGGAGTAAGCACTGCCCTATTGTAGCAAAACAACGATAAACAAGGCCTGCCGAACTCCGGTGGGCCTTTAATTTTTATAGAGGAAAATATAAAAACATAATACTATGCAGAACATCCTTTCACGCCTCATAGCTCATGACGAGCTTACGGCAGCAGAGACAGAAGAGATTCTCATCAACATCACGAAAGAGGCGTATCCTCAGGAACAGATTACAGCATTCATCATGGGATTGCAGATGCGAGGCATCTCGGTAGATGAGTTGTTAGGTTTGCGCAGTGGCATATTGAAGACAGGTGTACCAGTAGATTTGTCGCCATATAAGCCAATAGACATAGTAGGAACAGGAGGTGACGGCAAGAACACCTTCAACATCTCGACATGTGCATGTTTCGTAGTCGCCGGAGCAGGCTATAAGGTAGCGAAGCACGGCAACTATGCTGCGACATCGGTAAGTGGAGCCAGCAACGTCATTGAAGGCCATGGTGTGAAGTTCACCAACGACAACGACAAGCTCAAGAAGAGCATCGAGGAGACAGGCTTTGTATATCTGCATGCGCCATTGTTTGCCAGAGCGATGAAGTTTGTGGCTCCAATACGCAAGGCGCTAAAGGTACCAACATGCTTCAACCTTCTTGGTCCGATTGTCAACCCATGTCGTCCGGCGTATCAGATGCTCGGTGTAGCCAACCTCAACCAGATGCGTCTCTACAGCAATGTATATCAGAAGCTCGGCATAGGCTATGGCATTGTCAATTCTACCGACGGGTATGATGAGATATCGCTCACATCAGACTTCAAGGTAACGACCAAGAAAGAGGAGAAGGTATACCGACCATCGGACCTTGGCTTCGAGAACGCCAATGTAGCTGACCTCAGTGGCATGTCGTATCAGACAGTAGATGATGCGAAGAAGGTGTTTGACAACATCCTCGAAGGCAAGGGAACAAAGAGCCAGGCCGACGTGGTAGTAGCCAATGCGGCGTTTGCGATAAACATCATCGAGCCAGAGAAGACGCTAGAAGAGTGTATAGCGATAGCACGTGAATCGCTTGAATCGAAGAAGGCGCTTGAGGTGTTGAAGAAATACGTTGCACTCAACTCGTAAGCGACAGGTAAGAGACTTAATTTTCGTGAGCAGAGGGGGTATAGCTTTTTATATCTCCTCTGTTTTTGTTTTTCAATAAATAAAGTATCTTTGTGAAAAATTGGTGTTCGTAACACCAAATTGAAATATCAGAATAGACGTATCGGCGTTTATCTAAGAGGCTCTTCAAAAATTTCCACACCTGAATCTTCTCTCAGATAATGCAACGATGACGTCTGCGTGATGTGTATATCCATATCAGCACTTTGTGGGTTTTCATACCTATAAAGCGCTTAGTGAGAATATGCATATTGGCGTGGGCTTTCACGTTGCTTACTATGAGAGAAGTGGCACGTGGAAATGCCTTGGAGAGCATGGTAAGCAACGATTAGCTTCCACGCTTTTCTGTTTCACACGCAACTCATCAGGCACAGGAAGCAGCCAAATACGTTTTCGTCATGGCTGTACATATCGGGAAACTTATAGAGCAAGAGCTTAAAAAGCAGAACAGGGGCAAGGTATGGTTTGCCAACCAGATATGTTGCACTCGTGCAAACGTATACCACATCCTAAAAAGCGAAAGCATCGATTGTAATCTTCTGAAGCGAATTTCAATAGTTTTAAAAGTTAACTTTCTCTCCTATCTTGCCAACGACACCGATTCTGAAATCAGTAAATCCGAGTCGGATATGTAAAATAATTTTATACACTTATGTAAAAAACCATTCAACATCACGCTGTTGACCTATTTAATTTAGCCAACTACCTTTGCATGCAAAACAAACCTCATTAAAAATGAAAAAATTATTTATAGTTTTTGCGACAGCGTTGTTCATGTGCAGCTGCGAAGACGACGACAAATCGTACGGATTAAAGGAAACGTCGGAAGAATACATCACTTGGAAAACAGAGATGTACGAAACTATCTCTAACAACTATGCTGAACTCAAAGCAAAATATAACAAGGAGAAAGCTGCGGCTATCGAAAAATCGGCAGCTTTGGCCAACGAGAAGATAAACAACTTCAAGAATACAGAGTGGGAAGAATATAAGATTGGACAGGACACGGAAGGCTTCTATATCATAACCAAAACAACCTACAAGTACGCTCCATACAAACTCGAAGACAAAACAGAAACAGTATGGTCGGTATCTTCTGAATTAGCAAGCACCTTACCAACAGTTCCTGCTTGGGACACTTATTACGAGACAGCATACGAAGAGTACAAGGCTGTCAATCCTCCACCAGCAAACTAACAATTACGCATAAATATATTTTGAAGGGACAAGCATCTGCTTGTCCTTTTTTTGTTTGTATAAACGCCCCCAAGCGCTCGGTTACCGAAAAAGTTACTACATTTGCATATATAACCGAAACAGAAGTAAATGAGTGTCACAGTAAACACCGACCAAGAGTTGCAGGACGCTTTGAAAGGACGCCATCACGTGATAGTAGCCGGCAATGGTGAGATGAGAGATAAGCTTGACAAGCTCGAAACCAAGACACAAGACTACCATTGGGGCATTATGGGTGCTTTTATCGGCATGTCGGCCACCAACATGTGGAACTACTCGCGTCATGACGACATGGGGCTTGTAGCATTCTATGCTGTGATATTGGTGTTGAGTGTCGGTGTGATGGTATATAGAATACAGAGGAACCGAAACCGTAAATATAAAGTAACGAAATTCGTTCACAACAACGGTTCTGCCGAATATTGCATAGTATATAAGGATTAAATGGGAAACTACCTCGACAAAATAATGGCCACGAAGGCCGAATGCGTTGCGACAGCGAAGCGTAAAGTGTCGCTAACCGATGTCAAATCGATGTGTGCAGATGCACGTCCATCTATTCCATTCGCCAAGAGCATACGAGAGAAGAATGGCATCATAGCCGAATTCAAAAGGCAGTCACCTTCAAAAGGGCTGATACATGGCGACATCTGGCCTAGGGAAGTCGTGCCATATTATGAAGAGGCAGGAGTGAGTGCCGTATCGGTATTGACAGACGAGGAGTTCTTTGGCGGCACGATAGCCGACGTGAGAGAGGCAAGTTCGCTGGTCAACATACCAATCCTCCGCAAAGAGTTCATCAACGACCCATATCAGGTATATGAGGCTAGAGCCAATGGAGCTTCGGCCATGCTGCTCATTGCGGCAGTATTGGAGAGGAACCAGGCAGAAGACCTTGCAGGATTGGCAAAGGAGATAGGGTTGGAGGTGTTGATGGAGCTTCATAACGAAGATGAGTTTGGCTATATACTTCCGGGAGTGACCGTAGCCGGCATCAACAACAGAGACCTCAGGACATTTGTAGTCGACCTGCATCATTCGATAAAGATGGCACATATGTTGCCAGACGAGCTACCGAAGATATCGGAAAGCGGCATACGCACCATAGACGACATGCTTATGTTGAGAGAAGGCGGCTTTGACGGCTTTTTGATAGGCGAGAACTTCATGAAGAACGAGAAGCCAGGAGCAGCGTGCATAGACTTCTGCAAGCAGTATGCAGAGTCATTGGGCAAATAATAATCAAGCAAGCAAAACCACACAATATGAACAGATCGATTTTGCTGTTTATCTTTACCCTAATCACAGCATTGGCTAGCGCCCAGACAGTAAAGAGTCGTAACGCAAGTGCGGATGATTACATCAAGCTGCTTAATGGAGCTGGATATAATGCGTATTGCTTCACTATACCTGAGGAATTTGTTGGCAGCTGGGCATCTTTCACTATCAAAGAGTATAATGGAGGCCAAGAGGTTAAGGAGAGCTTTATGGCGCAAATCTTTGATGGTTTCTCGTTCAGTGCAGACTCTCCAGAGATAATGATTGGTATATTGCCCGAACAAAAAGGCGACAGTGCCAGGATGATAAGCATGAACTGGGGCGCAAGTGTTTCGATGCCATTCCCATACACCTTCAAGATTACAGATGACACTGATTTTGACACAGGTGGCACCAGAGAACCTTATTATTTCTATTCGATGGTCGGTAACGAAGGAGAGTTATCTGTAAAAAAGAACAAATTTGTTCCGCTTTGTCTATTCGGCTCAGCGTACAAGATAGTTCAGGATGATTATACAAACTATAAGTTCTGCGGTTCATTCAAGGATCTAGCGGAGTCGTCACCACACTATTATTTGATAGGCATCACCATACACTAAATAAACGTCATGCAACATCCACTGATCAAGATATGCGGAATGACTGATATTGACAATATCAGCAAGATATTATTTCTGGAACCCGATTTCCTCGGTTTCATATTCTATCCCAAGTCGCCAAGATATGTTGTAGGCAAGCTCAAGCCCGAGATGCTCAGCATCATACCAGAGAGTGTAAAGCGAGTAGGTGTCTTTGTCAACAGCAGTGAAGCCGAGATGCGTCAGACAGCCAGCACGTATGGCCTCAAGGTGATACAGCTACATGGAGAAGAGAAGCCCACCGTATGCAAGCGTCTGAGAGAAGAAGGCTTTGAGGTGATCAAGGCCTTCAGCATAGAGAGCGAGCAAGACTTTGAAAAGGTGTGGGAATATACAGAGCATGTAGATTACTTCCTCTTTGACACCAAGACGCCGGGTTATGGAGGCAGCGGGCAGGAGTTTGACTGGCAGTTGATATTGCGTCAGCCAATCAGAAAGCCATGGTTCTTATCGGGAGGCATAAGCAACGATAACATTGCGGCAGCGGCGCAGACGGGAGCGGCAGTGCTCGACCTCAACAGTAAGTTTGAGACGGCACCTGGCATGAAGGACTATGACAAACTCTCAGACGCGCTTTCTTCCATAAGAGGACAGAAATAGGAGTGAAGCCCATTAAACGACATGTCATTCTACCAAAGAGACAAAGAGACCGAACAGCTACGTAGCATTGAGAGGCTATCAGCCACAGAGCCGCAGCTGACCGTGATAAGCGGACGCAAACGCATAGGCAAGACGGCACTACTGCGCGACGCATTGGGTGGACGTATCATACCCGTCGTATATTTCTTTGTAGAACGCAAAAACGAGCATCTGCTCTGCAATGACGTGATGAGAATAGCCAGCAGCTGGCTCAACGTCGATTTGCAGGCATCAAGCTCTTTTGCAGATTTGCTAGGTCAGCTCATTGACCAAGCAGCCAGCATCAACTACACCCTCATCATAGACGAATGCCAGAATCTGCTATCGATCAATGCCGGCATCTTTGACCAGATAGCCGACATCTGGAGAGCAAACAAAAACGGTAAAAAGATAAACCTCATCCTATGCGGATCAAACCATTCGCAGATGACGAAAATATTCGATGACGACAGTGCACCTTTCGCCACGCTCATTGACCACCGCATCCATCTTGCACCATTCCCGATAACAACGCTCAAGCAAATACTCGCCGAGCACAATCCGTCGTACTCAACAGACGACCTGCTAGCATTTGCCATGATAACCGGAGGCGTAGCTAGCTATGTCAGAGAGCTCGTCGGCAATAACGCCTTCACGCGCGACGACATATTTCGGACGGTCCTATCAGACGGCTCGATGTTCATCACCGAAGGGCGCGACATGCTCATAGAGGAGCTCGGTCGTGATTCGCAGACCTATTTCTCCATTCTCTATGCCATATCGGAAGGCAAGGCCACGCGCAACGAAATAACAAGCGCCATCGGTGTGGAATGCGGAGGTTATCTTGACAAACTCGAACGCATATACGGCCTGATACGTCGCCACCGTCCATATCTGCAACCCGACAACACACGCAATGTGCGTTATGGGCTGAGAGACAATTTCCTATCGTTCTGGTTCAGATATATCTATCGCCATCGCAGTGCAGTAGAGTTTGGTGACTACAGCTATGTCATGCAGAAGATAAACGAAGACTATAGTGCATATAGCGAGACGATGCTCAAGAAATACTTCCGACAGCTCTATCGCGAATCGGGAGAATATGACATAGTGGTCGACTACTGGGAGAAAGGAGGCGAAAACAGCATTGACCTGATAGCCGTCGACAAAGAGAAACAACATTGCGTCATAGCCAACTGCCTATTCAATAGCCAGCAGGCCGATCTTGACGAGCTGAAAGCACGAGCCACCATCCTGACAGATATGCAGCCGCAATATACGTACGACATACGCATACTTGGGACCAAAGACATGTGAAACGTCAAAATAACGTTATACAATAGCATAGTTTTGGATTATGACGATACAAGATATACAAGAGCTTATCAAAATAGATGAAACACGCACGGTTGAGTTGAAGAAGACAACTGGCGAACTGAAAGATGCCATGCATTCAGTCTGCGCCATGCTCAATAGTGACGGAGGTTATGTCATTATTGGTATCGCTCCTACATCATTGAAAATAATCGGACAGGTAGTAACAGATAACACCCGTCAGGAAATAGCTCGCGAGATACGCAAGTTAGAACCTGTCGTGAACATGGCAGTCGAGTATGTCGATGTCCCAGATTCAGAAGGGAAGCAGCTTGTTGTTTTGCACGCAGATAAGAACCTTTTCAGTGCAGCTCCATACGTGTTTGATGGCAAGCCGTACTATAAGCTTGAAAGCACAACTATGGCTATGCCTCAACAGATGTATGAGGATATGCTTCGCGTTCGTGATGCAGACAAATTCCGTTGGGACTCTATGACCGCCAACAACATGTCTGTTGATGACCTTGATGAAAAGAGAATTCGTACAGCAGTGACTAAAGGTGTCAGAAGTGGCCGCATGAATCCCGATGCCGAAGATGAGAGCACTATTGAAGTGCTTGCCAAACTTGATCTTCTCAACAACGGCAAGCCAACGAATGCTGCGGTCGCACTCTTTGCGAAAGACACGAGCAACTACCCAGAGATGGAGTTGAAGATGGGTTACTTCAAGGGTAACAACAGAATGATCTTCATTGACAACAAAATGGAGCAGGGCAACTTCTTTGAACTTCTTGATGCTGGAATAGCTTTCCTTTTCCGTAACTTACGCATTAGCGGAGAGGTCAAAGGCCTTCTCAGAGAAGAAAAGTTGGAAATTCCGATAGAAGCTTTACGAGAGGCACTGACTAATGCTCTTTGCCATCGTCAATACGAACGAACTAGCGCAAGCGTAAGCCTTGCCATATACGACGACAGAGTTGAAATAGTGAACCCAGGCAAATTTCCTCCACAACTCACGACAGACACAATCAGGATGAGTCATGAGTCGTACCCATACAATAAGAAGATTGCGCAGGTTCTTTACCTGACGAAGAACCTTGAGAAATGGGGAACTGGTGCTAATCGTATGATTGAACTTTGTAGAGAGCAAGGTGTTGCCGAACCTGAGTGGACAACTGGCAATGGAACTGTTACAATTACTTTCAAAAGGCCTTCTGTGGGTATTTCAAGTGAAGAAACTTCAAATGAACTTCATAAAAACTTCATAAAAACTTCAGAAGAAACACTGCAAATGTTCATAGCGAACTTGCAGAAAAAAGAACGTGAAATAGCAGAGTTGGTAGCAGAAAAGCCAGACATAACTCAACACGAGATGTCTGTGAAATTGAACATTACACCTAGAGCCGTAGCGAATCGTTTGAAAGCTATGCTAGAGCGAGGTGTTATCAAACGAGTAGGACCAAAAAAAGGCGGTCATTGGGAACTTATAATTCCGCAACAATAAAGGTCGCGCGATATGCTCTGTAAAATCACTGCATATTGAGGATCGATGATATAGAGGACATCAATCACCATTGAACACCTACCTATTTATAGCTGAATCTCTGTTTCATAGCTTCCTGCACCATATTCTTTTGGTTCCTGACCTTCGACGATGAGAGTAGCCGAACAGCCATGTGGGATGGTGAACCTATAGATGAACTTATCATCCTGAAGCTCCCAGCGAGCGCGAATAGTGCCGTATGGAGAGTCGTACCAACCATGAGCGTATGTCATCTGATGTGTAGGATCAGGCACAGGATGCAGTGTGAAGTGACGGAAACCAGCTGAGGCAGGATCACGGTCGATACCCACAACACGAGTCATCATCCATTGACCCACAGCTCCGAAACTGTAATGGTTGAAGGAATTCATGGAGTTGTTACCTCCGAAGCCCTCGAAGTCGTTATATGAGTTAAGACGTTCCCAGATGGTGGTAGCACCCTGAGTCACAGGATAGAGCCAAGAAGGATAGGTGGTTGTCTGAAGCAGGCGATAAGCCACATCTGCACGGCCATTCTCGCTCAATGCCTGACATATCCAAGCGGTAGACACAAAGCCAGTCATAAGCGAATAGGCAGGACAGATGACACCTTGATCGGTAGTATTGGTACGCTCGATGGTTGCCACAAAGTTGTCGGCCATCTTCTGACGGAGGTCGTCATCATCAATCACACCAAAGGCAAGTGGCAGCACATACATAGCCTGATAGTCACAAATCTGACCATCACGAGCCGTATCGAAGTTTGAATAGAGAGTCTTGCCCGTCTCCTTGTCAACATAATGCTCTACATAGAATGCCTTACGCTCCTGTGACTTCTGACGGTAGAGAGCAGCATCTTGGGCACGACCAAGCGCGTCGGCCATTTCTGCCATACATTGCAGTTCGAAGATGTAGTAGCACTCATATTGCGCCGAGTTGTCAAGCTTGCCATATTCGAGGTTGAGCCAGTCGCCCAGTCCACCCCAGAGGCGAGACTGGATGAGAAGACCCGTAGACTCCTCGATATAGTTCTGATTGACGAACTCCATGTATCGCTTCATTGCATCGTAATTCTCCTCAAGAATCTCGGTACGTCCGGACTGTCTCCAAGCCTCGTAAGGGATGGTAATGCCAGAGCTACCCCAAAGGAAACCGCCGAAGCCACCGTTGACCGGAGCGATATCAGGGAACATGCCATTCGCGTCTTGCAGGTCGCGTATATTACGCATGTGGCGACGCAGGAAGTCGTAGTTGTTGGCAATGAACGTAGATGTACGTGAGAAGACATTGATGTCGCCACCCCAACCAAGACGTTCGTTACGCTGCGGGCAATCGGTAGGGATAGATATGAAATTGCCGAGCGTTGACCACTGTATGTTCTGCCACAGGCGGTTGACGAGCGGATTGCTGCATTCGAATCCGCTAGCCAGCTGAATGCTGCTCAGGACGCGTCCCTGCACATCAGCAAGAGGAAGAGGTTCGTCAATACCAGATATCTCCACATATCGGTAGCCATGGAGTGTGAAGTGAGGCGCAAAAGTTTCGGTCTCTCGGCCACCTGCGTAATAGATATCTTGAGCGAAGGCGGCGCGGATATTCTCCATCATCACCATACCTTTGTTCAAAGCATATTCCTTCATATCAGGATACTTGACCTCGGCATAGCGCATACGCACCTTCTGACCAGCCTTCAAACCGTGGAAGGTGACAATCGGCAAACCAGCCATATTCTGACCCATGTCATAGACAAAGACACCAGGACGGACCTGTTCCATGCTTTGAGCAGTAAGCAGATGACGTTGCTTGACGCCCTCGTCGGTTTGTGGCAAGAGCTGGAACTGCGAATAGTCATCAACTGCAGGCATGTTGACAGCCGACTCAGATGGGAGATGTCCATCGAGCGTCAAGACCTGTGCGGGTTTCCAGTTCTCCGCCTTGCATCGGCCATCGATTATCTCACCATGGAAGCGCGAAGCAAAGCGTATTTCGTCATCCGTTGCCACCATCCAATCCTTGTCGTTGGTCACCAGCACCTGCTCTTCTCCGTCAGCATAGCGAACTACAAGGCGAGCCAAAAAAGAGAGCTGATCGCCGAAGTGATTGATGCCACGACTCCAGAATCCGATAGGCCCCATCCACCATCCTTCGCCAAGCAGAGCGGTCACACGGTTTTCTCCGGCAGAGAGCATCTTAGTGATGTCGTAGGTCTGATAGTAATGAGTCATGTTGTACTGTGAGACACCAGGTGCAAAGTAGTCCTCGCCCACCTTCTGGTCGTTGAGATAAACATCATAGATGCCACGAGCGGTGGCATAGAGGGTAGCACTTGCGATAGGCTTGTCCTTCAGGGTCAGGACACTTTGTAGAACAGGCATTCCCAAGTTAGACGGATCGAACAGTTCCTGATCCTTCCATGCTTCTGCATTAAAATATAAGGTATATGGCGAACGTAGGTTGCGCACCTCTACATTCTTGATTACTCCACTACAGCCAATCTCTCCCAAAACAGGATAAGCAATATAGTCACCACCTGTATGTTCATTAGGAGTGATCTTGATATCACCCAGCAACGAATCGTTGACAGCCAGATGCATTACGCCAAGCTCTATTTCAGCCTTGACGTGAAGTGTCGAACCTTTCCATTCTGCGGGCAAGGCAATGGTTTGCAACTCACGCACCTTGCCATCACCATCATAGCCACGACGCGATAGAGAGACCTCATCTTGAGCGAGAGTAAGAGCAAAGTAAATCTCCCCTGCCCTGTTTTCCACACCCATGTGATTCAGGTTGCGGTTCATCAGTCGCTCATCGTTACCACCAAAGTAGAATACAGATTTCTCAGCATCCTGTAACGAAACATCGTATGATACCGAAAATTCGGCGAGGTACTGAGCGTTGAGCACCACTTCATCGGTGCCAATCCATTGAGCACCTTCGAGATCAGATTGAGATTCAGAAGAGCAGGATAGCAAAAGACCTGCGAAAGTAAGATTGATAAACGATTTCATATTTAGTCGACTCATTTTAACAAACAACCAACTGCATTTTTTTCAAAGCTAAGTTATTTTTTTGTAAAACTCTACTTTAAGCGTAGGAAACGCTGATTTTTCTCTCGGCTTTCTTATTATGTACAGATCGCAGGAATGTATGCTCACTTTGGGTGTATGTTTTAATACCTCACAATAAATACAATCTGCTCAAACAAAACAAGAGGCTGCCACTTTCTTAAGTGACAGCCTCCATTTTCATTTCTATATAATGGACTTGACTAGATTACCTAGCCTCCATTATAATGATTTCAGAGATTTCAACTTCGAAGTTTTCTGGGTTACCACCGAAGTCAAATACGATCATCAATGCATAAAGTGTTGGAGTTGTTGACTTCCAGAGGTTATCAGAGCTATCGTAGTCCCCATTCAATATCCTCTTCTGGCTCTTCGCTTGTAAACACCATTCTCCATGCCACTTCTCCATAGTCGCAAACAAGTTCCAACCTTTGGTTTGTGAGCGACTCTATTCTGTATAATGGATTGTTATACGCTTCGTCGCCTGAAATATATGGCATAAGCGTATTTGGCGCTAATTGCAAATAAAGATGAGTCTCGCCTCGATACAGGCCAGTTACAATAGCAAACGTTGAAGTCTGTTTTTCTACCTCTACCATTACGTCTTCATATGCTGTTCCGTTCCCTGTCGCTTCGGCAAAGAGTGCATCTTGACAACCATGGTTTACATATACTGTACCGCCTGCACCTGGGTCGTAAGTGAACGCACCTTCATCAAACTGGTCTCCACGCTCAAATGTGATACGGTCGTCATAAACACCATAATCAGCTTTATCATTGTCTTCCGCAGACCACCATTCCATTCCATCGGTGCCAGACGGTCCGCAACCAAGGTGTCCATATTCTTGGTTGTCTATGCGCCATGTTTTGTTAGCGAGTCTGTCCATGTATCTATCGATGTCATCCGCTAACAAATCTTCTTGGCTTACAGTGAACTCATACTCAAGGTAATCCTTGCTTACGACTCCTTTGCTAGAGCTGACGTATACCTTTATGGTATGTTCTCCTCGAGACAGAGTCAAACTACTTCCGTAGTTATAATCATAATCATCTTTATAAAGCATAACTGTAACGCTCTCGTCGCTACATTCTGCGGTGATTTGATTGTATTTTTTGCTTACCTTGATAACATCCTCATAGTCTTTAGCATAAATAGCATCGGCCTCGATATCAGCTTCAGATAAGACAATGCTTCTCTCGACATAATCTTCGCTATTAATAATGTCTCTGTAGTTGGCATATAATCTGAAGGTGTACTTGCCTGCTTCAGGGCAGAGATATTGACCATCAGCGACCAGTGTTTCGTTGCCATCTTTATCCACGATGTAGTATCTCTCGTTCAGTGGCGAGCAATCAGCAGATAATATGATTAATGAATTGTCTTTTGTGACATTAAACGATGAGCCTTCCAATATTTTCGACATGTCATACGGACATGGGTTGTTTTGCTTCAGCGGATTGCCATATATCTTGGCTGTCTCCATAGCGCTCTCTGGGATGAGCAGATATTTGTTGTCTTGCTCTGTCCAATCGTACTCTCTATCGTCTATATCGTCCACATTGGCCTTGAGTTCAGTTGCTGCCATGCCGGTTCTTATCAAGTCCCAGTAACGCTTGTTCTCGCCGACAAATTCAAGATGACGTTCCTCTATCACGGCTTCAAGCGAATACTCTGTGTCAGCCAATCCAGCGCGGTTCCTGACCATGTTCATATACTTCGCGTCGCCTGTCAGCTCCGATAGCCACAACAATGTCTCGGCATATCTGTAGATTCTAAGATTGTTGTTGTAGTTCATTTCGGAGTCCCCTCTGGTACAAACGTTGTTAGCTGATTGAGCACGATACTTCTTGAGCCATACATGAGTGTCCTGATAGCGCTCCTGGTATTCAACGCCTTGCACGTCCCAGCATGTCGCATCGCGGCGCGCGTCGCTGAGCTTGTACATATTCAGAGTAGAAACACGCATTGGGAAGAAGCCCCATCCACTATCAGCATAGTAGCCTATATCTGTGGGTGATATGAGTTTAGGTAAAACAGTACCTCCTTTAGCAAGTGGACTGCCCCATCCTCTTTCATTATTGTCATCGTAATTCACTTCAAATATCGATTCTGCGCACCATTCTCCCGACTCTTCCCACAATGCTGCATAGTCTGGGTTCAAACTATACTCTCCGCTGTTGACTATCTGCAACAGATAATCCTTCGCCTTCTTCTTGTTTTCTGCAAATTTCTCCGATGCTGTGTTATACATTATAACGTCTGTATAAAGCATTATGGCAGCGGCTTTCGATATGCGCCCGCTCTTGGCATTTTCCCATCGCATAGGAAGTACGTCCGACTCAATTATCGTTTCAAGATCGGCAGCAATATTGTCGCCCACTGTTGTCGCGTCACATTGTGGCGCATTGTACAATGTCTCATTGCTCGTAGCCGTCTTGCTATATGGTATGTTACCCCACCACTTCCATATTATTGAGTAGTAGAAGTTCCTCAAGAAGTTAGCCTCAGCCTTATATAGCATTCTTTCGTCATCTGTCAGTTCGTAGTCTTCGTCATCGACCAGTCGTTCGATGACATTGGCTCTCATTATGCCTTCGTATGATATATCCCATACAGAACTGATATTGTTGACAGCATCGGCTGACAGACCTGCCATCTTATTCCAATTCTGCATGTCATTTTTGAATGCTCCTCCTACATAGAAATCGTTGGTCATTATGCCGCTGATGACGTTTAATGGATTGTATTGAGAGCCATTCCAATCATACCAGTACATAGGGTCGTAAACACTTTCATACTTATTGACCAAGTCGCTGGTAGTAGGCGTTGAGTATTTGTCGAGATCAATGTAAGAGAACGACACACTGTCTGGCCAAGAAGTGAACAGAATAGAGTTGTTTTTCCACAAATACATCTCGTTCCATTCACCAGTACTTTGTCTTATATCATCTGGACCATACCAAGCCTCATACCATTTCTCTTTGTGCTCGAAAGTCAAGCTATCAATGTAGTTCGGCGTTTCGAAGCCCTTTTCAATTTCACCTCCGTTCCACAGATATATCTGCGCCGCAGATGTTGCACAGCTGGCAACGAAAGCAACAGCTGCTATTATAATCTTTTTCATGATTCGAATTATTTCTTGATTATCTTAATAATGTCTGTGCCGCATTGAAGCATATAAACGCCAGGCTGCATGCCGCCCATGTTTATCTCAGTCTCTTTTGTAGACAAAACCATGCTACCGTTGATAGAGAACAATGTTACGAGTGCATTGTCAGGCTTGCCGTCGATATGAAGCACGTCGCTAGTTGGATTAGGATAGGCTGTTACAGAAATTTGACGTTTGATGTCTGAAACAGCGACAGGATCGACGATGTTATCTTTCACAAAAGATATGCGATGCAATTCAAACACGTCGCCCTCAAATAGCACGGTCTTATAATCGGCCTTTGAGATAATCTTGTAGCTAGTATTGACGATTTCGATACGAGCCACGTTAGCCAACGCTTCTGCCTTGGTTGAGCCATCGAGATAGACGATGGTCAATTTCTGTTCTTCGGCCATGCTGCAGATGCAAGAAAGGCAGCATAGTGCAAAAAGGAATAGTATTTTCCTCATAGTTATAATATATGTTACGTACTTCACCTAGTATGCAATCAAAGGACCGCATAGGTGGAAATACAAAATTAATAAGCTTAGAGATTGAGAAATAAACCGTTTGTGTCAGTGGATAGTGCAAAGGTAAACACTTTTTTCTTACAACAAACCAATAGCCATACATTATCGCTATGCGAAAAAGCGACAGAGGGGCGCAATATTTATTGTAACCGCTGTTGCATTATTTGAAATAATATTTATAAATTTGCGTCAGATAAAGTAGAAAAAAGAACAACCATGTCAAAATATCAAGTAAACGAGAAAGGATTATACGGTCGTTTTGGAGGCGCGTATGTGCCAGAGATGCTCTATCCAAACGTAGAGAATCTGAAGGCAGTATATCTCGACATCATCAATTCGGAAGAGTTCCAGAAAGAGTTTAAGCGACTGATGGTAGATTACGTAGGACGTCCTACCCCATTGTTCTATGCATCGAAGCTCTCGAAGATATTCGGAGCGAACATATACCTCAAGCGCGAGGACCTAGCCCATACGGGAGCACATAAGATAAACAATGCGATAGGCCAGGCACTCATTGCCATAAAGATGGGCAAGAACCGTATCATAGCAGAGACAGGAGCAGGTCAGCATGGTGTAGCCACAGCAACAGCCTGTGCGCTTTTAGGCTTGAAATGCCGAGTTTATATGGGAGAAGTCGACATCAAACGTCAGGCTCCAAACGTAGCACGTATGCGTATGCTCGGTGCAGAAGTTGTTCCAGCGCTTAGTGGCAACCGCACATTGAAAGACGCAACAAACGAGGCACTTCGTGACTGGATTTCAAACCCAGACGACACCTTCTATATCATTGGTTCAGCGGTAGGTCCACACCCATATCCAGACATGGTAGCCCGTCTGCAGTCGATCATCAGCGAAGAGATGAAGTGGCAGTTTACCGAGCACACAGGCAAGGCACTTCCTGACTATGTAGTTGCATGTATCGGTGGTGGTTCAAACGCAGCCGGTTCGTTCTATAACTTCGTTGATGAGGAATCAGTAAAACTCATCGCAGTAGAGGCGGCAGGTCTTGGTCTTGATTCGGGAGAGACAGCCGCATCAATGGCACGAGGCACAGAAGGCATCATACATGGAAGCAGGACAATGCTCATGCAGACAGATGACGGCCAGATAACAGAACCATATTCGATATCAGCAGGTCTTGACTACCCAGGTGTAGGGCCATGGCATTCATACCTCAACGAGATAGGACGCGAGACAGTTCTTGCCGCTACAGACCAGCAGGCACTTGAGGCAGCAAGTCTTTTGACCAGAGAAGAGGGCATCATTCCAGCTCTCGAAAGTGCGCATGCACTCGCTGCCCTGCCAATGCTTAAGGACAAGTTCAAACCAACAGACAATGTTATCGTAACCATTTCAGGACGAGGCGACAAAGACATGGCAACATACATCCACCGCCTTATGCCAGAATGCGAATAAGTTGCAAAGAAACAAGTAAGCACCATGAAAAACAGAATAGACGAGATGTTTGAGAAGAAACAGAATCTTCTCTCAATATACTTCACGGCAGGATTTCCGAAACTGGAAGACACGATGCCAGTGCTCAGAGGCTTAGAGAAGTCAGGAGTTGACTTTGTAGAAATAGGTATGCCATTCAGCGACCCTCTAGCAGATGGGCCGGTAATACAGCTTGCTAGCATAGACGCGCTAAACAACGGCATGTGTATCAAGAAGCTCATGGAGCAGATAAAAGAGATGCGCAAAGAGATAACGATGCCAGTGATACTGATGGGCTATATCAATCCAGTGATGCACTACGGCATAGAGAAGTTTGCCCAGGATGCGGAGTCGGCAGGTGTAGATGGAGTCATTCTGCCAGACTTGCCATTTGACGAATATGTAGAGAAATACAAGGAGATGTTTGACAGTCACAAATTGCATTTCATACCACTCATTGCGCCACAGAGTCCAGACGAGAGAATACGACATATTGATTCGCTTGCAGAAGGATTCATCTACACAGTGGCATCTGCCGGCATAACAGGCAACATCAAGACAAGTGTAGATTACCGCACGGCATACTTTGAGCGCATACGCAACCTGAAGCTCCGCAACAAAGCCGTCATAGGCTTCGGCATCAAAGACAATGCGTCGTACAAACATGCATGTGAGCATGCAGACGGTGCGATCATAGGAACAGCATTTGTAAACTATGTCAAAGAGAACGGCACCAGTGAAGAAGCGATAAAGAAATTCGTCGGTTCGATCAGATAACAACCAGGCGAGAGCCGCATACAGATGAGAGGCATAGATACAGTTCTATGTCTCTCATTTTCGTTGCTCAAACGTCATGTTGTTATTTCGGTATAAAACTTGTATATTTGCACCGAAATATGTCACACATGAAGCTTAGCAAGCTAACATATATGGTCAGTATCGTATTACTGACAGCATGCAATATAAACGAGAAGGTGGAGACACCTATTGCCTCGGTCGGTGAAGCCGTGTTTACACGCTCGGAGCTCATAGCAGCCTTCCCTTCGAGCATCTCATCGGTTGACAGTGCGATAATTGCTGACGAGATAGTGCGCAGATGGGTCAATCAGCAGGTAATGCTACAGAAGGCGGAGCTGAACCTTAGCGACGAGGAGATAGACATTGAGAATGCGATAGAGGAGTACCGCAGAGCACTTATTGTAGAGAGATATCAGCAGAAAGTTGTCGATCAGAAATTCAATCCAGAGATAAGTGATGCAGACATTGAGAGGTACTATGAGCAGATGAAGGAGAACTTCCGTCTCAACGAAGCCATCATGAAGGGAGTTATGGGAGTCATTCCTAAAGACGCTCCAGAGATCAGGACATTTGCCAAGGCGTTGCAATTCCAGAACGACGAGGACTATGCAACAGTGGAACAGTATCTGTTTGAATTCTCAAAGAACTACGAGCTAGCCCTGGACAAATGGGTGACAGTATCCTCACTCAAGAAATTCCTTCCACTTGAGCAGCAGCCAGACGACCGTGCACTACAGCAGAAGAAGCTATTTGAGATGAGTGACGACGACAACAACTACTACCTACTAGTAACAGACATCAAACTGGCAGACGAGCCAGCACCTATGGAATATATCAAAGACAAGATATTCACAGTATTGCTTAACAAGAAGAAGATAGCCTTCATCAAGCAGATGAATGCCGACCTTTACAATGAGGCAATGAAAAACAACAAAATAAAGTATTACTACACTAATGAATAGAAGAGTTGTGAGAAACATACTGCTTATAATCGTGGCATTATTTTGTGCCAATGTAACATACGCCCAGAAGACACTTATCGACGATGTCGTAGCAATAGTAGGCGACGAGGCCATATTACACTCAGATATCGAGGCGCAGTATCAGCAGGCCTTGATTGACGGAGTCAACTACAGCGGAGACATGAAGAGCCACATACTAGAGCAGCTCCTCATACAGAAGTTGATGCTCAACCAGGCGAACATCGACAGTATCATAGTAAAAGACAGCGAGATAATTGGTCAGGTTGACGCCCGTGTAAACCAGTTTATCCAGCAGCTTGGCGGACAAGACAAACTTGAAGAGTACACCAACAAGCCACTTATACAGTTCAGAGTAGAGCAGATGGAGTTCATGCGCACACAGATGATCATGCAGCGTATGCAGGAAGAGATAACCAAAGACATAAAGATCACACCATCGGAGATACGCAGCTACTTTGACAAGGTATCGCCAGACAGCATACCAAACATACCTGCACAATATGAGTTGCAGCAGATTGTGGTATATCCAGCCGTTGACCAGAAAGAGATAGACAGAGTGAAAGGCAAGCTCCGTGACTTCCAGAAGCAAGTGTCGGAGGGACGCGACTTTGCCACATTAGCCGTGCTCTATTCAGAAGACAAAGGCAGTGCCTCAAGAGGTGGTGACTTAGGCTGGTATTCAAAATCGGGCTTTGTTCCAGAGTTCTCTGCTGCAGCATTCAACCTGACAGAGAAAGGCAAAGTATCGAAGATAGTAGAGACAGAATTCGGCTATCACATCATACAACTTATAGACCGCAAGGGAGACCGCATCAACTGCCGTCATATCCTCATGAAGCCAAAGGTAAGCGCAGACAACCGCAAGAAAGCTACAGAATATCTCGACACCATAGCAGGATTCATCAACAACGAACGTATGACGTTTGAAGAGGCAGCCATGCGTTTTTCGATGGACAAAGACACGCGTTCGACAGGTGGACTTATGATTAATCCACAAGACGGTGCTGTCAAGTTCCAGCTCAGCGAGATACCAGCGGAGATAGCGAAAGCGATACAGGGGCTTGAGGTAGGCAAGATATCAAAGCCATTCCAGATGATTGACGAGCGACGAGGCAAGGAGACATACCGCATTGTGATGATCAGGAAGCGCCATGAGCCACACAAGGCCAATATGCGAGATGACTACAGCATGCTCCAGCAGCTCATGGAAGACCGCAAATGCAAAGAGGCTGTTGACAAATGGATACGCAAACGCCAGTCGGAGATATATGTGAACATATCACCAGAGTGGCGCAACAGCGAATTTGAGTATAAAGGCTGGGTGAAATAAGCCATCGCGGACAGACAACGGACAACAACATGAAGGACATTAGCACATATCTCATCATAGGGCTATTGTTGGTGATGTTATGTCCTTCTCGTGCCCTTGCACAACGACAGCAGAACGTACGCATCAAGATAGAGCGTGCAGATGTGCTTCGTCATGATGACAAGATAGGAAAGAACACACAATCGCTTAACGGCAACGTCATATTGTCGCATGTAAGAACCTTTTTGCACTGCGACAGTGCGTATATGTATAACGACTCAAATGTCGTCATTGCATACGGCAATGTGCATGTCATACAGAACGACTCCATACATCTCTATGGTAACAGGATGACCTACTATGGCAATCAGAATCTTGCCAAGGTAAGAGAGGACGTAAGAGCCAACAAAGGGGAGACCTGGCTATACACAGAATATCTGGACTATGACAGAGTGCAGGACAAGGCATATTTCTATAACGGAGGGAAAGTTGTCAACGGAGACAACACGCTCACATCGGACAATGGTCTGTATTTCCCTGTATCAAATGACGTATATTTCAAGGACCATGTAGTCGGGGTATCGCCCAAGTATCATCTTGACAGTGACACGATGAAGTTCAACACCAAAACGGAGATCATCACGATACTCGGTCCGACAACAATCATCAACAGCGACTCTACCATCATAAAGAGCGAAAACGGATGGTATAACACACAGTCGAATGAAGCCAAGCTACTGAAGAACAACATCATCTATGCAGGTCAGCAGACCATAGAAGGCAAAACCATCTTCTATGAGCGCAACAAAGGTCTAGGGACAGTATGGAATGACATGGTCTTGACAGACACCGTAAACAACATGAAGATATGCGGTGACTACGGCTTCTACAACCAGATAACAGGAGATGCGTTTGCGACATTGCGCGCGCAGGTCATACAGACATACGGTGAAGACACCATCTACATGCACGCAGACACCTTTCAGGTCGTTCCATTACCCGAAGACACCAGCAGAATACTGAAGGCATATCACAAAGTAAAGTTTTTCAGAGAGGACATGCAAGGCCGTTGTGACTCGCTCATATTCGACTTCCGTGATTCGATATCGACGATGTATAAAACACCTGTTGTCTGGGCACAAGGCAACCAGATGACAGCCAACGAGATCAAGCTATACACCAGAAACCAGGCATTATACAAGGCCGAGTTACTTGAAGCAGCGTTTGTAATATCACCGGAAGACTCGATAGGCTACAACCAGATAAAGGGCAAGAAGATGACCGGCTATATACGCAACAACGACATATACAAGATAGATGTGGACGGCAATGGTCAGACACTATATTATCCGAAAGACGACGAAGTGATCATAGGCATCAACAGAGCCGAGAGCAGCAACATGACGCTATGGCTTGATGAGAGGAAGATATCGAACATCACGATGCGAGTGTCGCCATCGGGCAATATGAATCCGCCATTCCTCTTCGGAGAGAAGGATGGCAAGTTACCAGGTTTCATGTGGTTGGAGCAATACAGGCCACACAACAAGGACGAGATATTCCTTCCAATGGAGATAGCAGAGGAGATGATTGTGAAAGAGGAAATATATGAAGGATTCACGTTCGACGAGTTAGGTGAATAAACTTTTTTTCAAAAATAGTTCGTGCAATATATTTTTTTTATATATTCGCGCCATTCAGAAAAAAGGATTAACAAGATAAACAAACGATCAGAATATGTATTGGACTTTGGAATTGGCCTCTAAGCTCGAAGATGCGCCATGGCCAGCAACTAAGGACGAGCTTATAGATTATGCATCACGTTCTGGTGCTCCACTTGAGGTAATAGAGAATCTTCAGGAGATTGAAGATGAAGGCGATATCTTTGAAAGCATCGAAGATATATGGCCAGATTACCCAAGCAAGGAAGATTTCTTCTTTGATGAGGAAGAATACTAATTGATTTTAAACAAGTCAAAATAGAAAAAGCAGTGGAAGAGAAAACCACTGCTTTTTTTAATTTTTTCTGATTTTCGGATACGTGTAAAGAGCGACATAGGTGTCATGAGAGTGAAACAAGTAAAAATCAGGGCTTATGAAAACAGCGAACACACATACAGATTTCTACAGGACAGGCTTTGAAGAACTCTACATTGATGGCAGCCGATTGGCAACAAGTGAGGCTGTGATTTCGTCTGTTATGCCCTTTGACGGAGAGTTACTTATAATCGGCAACAGTGACATCTGCACAACATGGCGTCACATATGCCACAATCTCTCTATAAATGTGTCGGTCATTGACGGCCAAGACACAGAGGACAACCTCAAGAACGCCTTAGAGGCAGTAATGAACAGTAACAAGCGTATCACACACGTGATATGCAGCAGTGAGCGTTCGACAGAAAGTATGTCGCTCATAGGATCGATGGTAAAGGAGTATAAGAAATCATTGATCGTTGACAACGCCAATGACGGCATTGACACAAACAACATGAACGCATACGGAATAGATTTCCTCATCACTGCTGAAGAGAACTGCGAGACACTCATAGTAGCCCGCAGGAGCAGACTTGTTCAGACAGAAGGCAACGCTCGTCGTGCATGCCACGACATCTATGCGATGTGGCAGAACAACATGAGCATGAGAAGAGCGACACTTGAGCCTATGGCCTGCTAAGAAATATCCACATTCAACTTTTTATAGAGACCGCTTGCAAGTCGGATGATTTGCAGGCGGTTGTTTTACGTTGTCAATGATACAATTAGACGCAGGAGCATTTATCACAAGACAAAAGTGACCATATATAATTAGCAATAGGTATTGCCTACTACACTTTTTTTAACTAATATTGCAAATTGAATAGTAGGCGACGGAAGTCCCGCAACACACAAAAAAGCAAATGATAAAACATTGGAATATAAAACCTAGTCCGGATGCTATGGATATGCTCAACCTATCCAAAGCACTAGGCAACATTAATCCAGTGTTTGCAAAGCTCCTTCTACAACGAGGTATAAAGACGCCAGAAGAGGCTCGTTCGTTTTTCCATCCAAATCTTCTCAACATGCACAATCCATTTCTCATGACAGGAATGGAGGCTGCTGTTGCGCGTGTGAACAAAGCCATAGATAGTGGCGAGAAACTGTTGATCTACGGAGACTACGACGTGGACGGAACAACAGCTGTAGCGCTCGTCTATAGCTATCTAAAGCCACATGTGGGAGAGGGCAACATAGATTATTATGTGCCGGACCGATATAATGAGGGTTATGGCATCTCATATAAAGGCATTGACTATGCAGCGGCGAATGGTGTAACACTTGTCATAGCCCTTGACTGTGGAATAAAAGCAGTTGAGAAAGTGGCATACGCCAAGAGCCAAGGCATAGACTTCATCATCTGCGACCACCACACACCGGGAGAAGTGTTGCCAGATGCTGTAGCATGTCTCGACCCGAAGAGAGAAGACTGTACATATCCAGACAAAAACCTTTCAGGCTGCGGAGTAGGCTTCAAGCTCATGCAGGCCTTTGGCAGAAACAACGACTACAAGGAGGATGACCTCCTTAGATACCTTGACATATTGGCAGTAAGTATTGCATCGGACATAGTTCCTATGATTGGCGAGAACCGAATACTTGCATACCATGGATTGAAGAAGATCAACGAGAATCCGTCAATAGGTCTTCAATCGATAATAGAGGTTTCAAGTCTCGAGGACAAAGAGATAACCATCAGTGACATAGTGTTCAAGATAGGTCCAAGAATCAACGCTGCAGGTCGAATGAAGTCGGGCATAGAAGCCGTCAGACTACTGACAAGCAACGACAAGACAGAGGCAGACCAGATAAGCAAAAGCATTGATGTCTCGAATGAAGAGCGCAAAGACCTTGACAGGTCGATTACGCAGGAGGCTCTTGACATGATAGAGAGCAGTGAAGAGATGAAGCATAGAAAGTCGACCGTACTCTTTAATCCGGAATGGCACAAGGGTGTTGTCGGCATTGTAGCATCGAGACTGACAGAGACATATTACAGGCCTACAATCATACTCACGGAGTCGAACGGCTTTGCGACAGGAAGTGCGCGATCTGTTGATGGATTTGACCTATATAAGGCCATTGACTCATGCTCAGACCTATTGGAGAACTTCGGAGGTCATATGTATGCTGCAGGATTGACCATGAAACGAGAGAATGTTGATGAGTTTATCAGACGCTTTGAAGAGAATGTTGCAGAGAACATACTCCCAGAGCAGATGGTGCCACAGATAGAGGTTGACTCGGAGCTTATACTTTCGGACATAGACCAATCGTTCTATAACACCTTAATTCAATTTGAACCATTTGGGCCAGGTAACACCAAGCCAGTATTTGTGACCAACAACGTATTTGACTATGGCACATCGAAACTTGTTGGCAAGGACAAAGATGCAGACATAGACAAGTCGAGAAAGCACTTGAAACTAGAAGTTACAGACCCACATTCTAGAGGCACGATGCAAGGAGTAGCCTTTAGCATGGGCCACATGATTGACCACCTTAAAAGCGGCAAGCCGTTCAACCTATGCTATACCATAGAGATGAACGAGTTTAGAGGCTACAGAAACATACAACTAATGGTAAAGGACATACACACAGACAATGCCCCTTCCGCGCTTTAAACCACACAAGACACCCAATGTTTTCTAAAGAAGTTTATCAGAGTCGCCGCAAGCGACTTGCTGAATTCACAAATGGCGATTTCCTACTATTCCTTGGAAACAGACAATCTGCATTCAACTACGAAAGTAACGAATATGCATTTCGCCAAGACAGTACATTCCTTTATCTTTTTGGAATAGATGAGCCCGACTATGCTGCAGTGATAGCAGATGGGGAGACGACGATATATGCAGACGACGTCACTATGGACGACATCATCTGGATGGGTCCGCAGAAGAGCGTTGCAGACAAGGCCAGTGAGGTTGGTATTACAAAGACCAAACCAAGGAGAGCCCTTATAAATGACGTAGCCACGGCACTATCACAAAACAGAGCCGTACACTTTGTGCCACCCTATCGTGGAGAGACGATCATCGAACTATCAGAGCTCACGGGCATACCGAACGGCAAGGTAAAAGAGAGTGCATCGAGGAAACTCATAGACGCCATGATTGCGCTCCGTTCGCAGAAAGAGACCTGTGAGATAGAGGAGATAGAGCGTCACATGGCATATGGATACAACATGCATGTAACAGCGATGAAGATGGCCGTTGAGGGCAAGACAGAGCAGGAGATACATGCGGCGATAGACTACCAGTCGATGCTAGGAGGAGGTCAGGTAGCATTTCCTACGATATGCAGTGTAAGTGGACAGACATTGCACAATCACACATACAACGGCATATTGAAGAGAGGGCAGTTACTGCTAGTAGATGCAGGCAGTGATTCACCCCTACACTATGCGACAGACAACACACGCACGACACCAGTTGGAGGCAAGTTCACACAAAAACAAAAAGACATCTATCAGATTGTGTTGAATGCCAACAATGCCGTCATCGAAAAGAGTGCGCCAGGGATCAAGTATCTCGACATGCATCTGTTAGCGGCACGCACCATAGCAGAGGGACTTATCGGAGTAGGCATAATGAAAGGATCGGCCGAAGACATAGTAGCCCGGGGAGCACATGCGATGTTCTTCCCACACGGTATAGGTCACATGATGGGTCTTGACGTACATGACATGGAAAGCTACAATGAGCTTTACGTAGGATATGATGACGAAGTGAAGAAGAGTAAAGAATTCGGGCTTTCATCATTGAGACTTGGAAGAAGACTAAAGCCAGGATTTGTCGTAACAGACGAGCCAGGCATATATTTCATACCAGAGTTGATGGACAAATGGGAGGCAGAAGGCAAATTCAAAGACATCATCAACTACGACAAGTTGAAACAATATAGAGATTTCGGCGGTATAAGGTTGGAGGACGACCTTCTCATAACAGAGAACGGATGTCGCATTCTTGGCCAAAGAATACCAATAACAATAGACGAAGTAGAAAACATACAGAACTAAGGACTCATCTTAAACACTTATGCATTTAGGAATAATAGACATAGGTACGAACACCATCAACCTAGCCATTGCCTCTGTAGAAGGAGACCAGTATCAGATAATCTATTCAGGGAAAGAAGCCGCCAAGATGGGCAAAGGTGGCATCAACGAAGGCAAGATAACACCAGAAGCGATAGAGCGAGGCATGACAGCCATTGGACACCACATGGACACAATCAACATGTTCAAGGTGGACAAGACCATAGCAATAGGCACATCAGCGCTGCGCAACTGCAGTAATGGCGTAGATTTTGCCAACATGGTAAAGGACAAATATGGAATAGAAGTAAAGATCATCTCGGGCGAAGACGAGGCGCAGATGATATATGACGGCGTAAAGCAGGTCATGCCTATCGGTTCAGACAGAGTATTGATCCTCGACATAGGCGGAGGAAGCTGCGAGTTTATACTAGCCAACAAAGACGGCATAATATGGAAGCACAGCTTTGAGCTAGGAATGGCGCGACTGCTGGACAAGTTCACTCCATCAGACCCTATAACGCCACAAGAGATAAAGTCGATAGAGATGTATCTTCGCCAGGAGATGACACCTCTGTATGAAGCGTTGCACAATTACCCTACCACAACACTCATAGGAACATCGGGATCATTTGATACGATTGCCACTATCGTTGCGGCGATCAAACATCCGCATCTGAATGTAAAGCTCTCAACATCATATAACATCAGAGTACCAAACTTTGAGGAGGTACATAGAAAGATCATCTCATCGACAGCGGCGCAACGCAGTGAGATGAAGCAGATGGATCCAAGCAGGATAGACCTGATAGTTGTCGGGAGCCTGTTTATCAACTTTGTGGTAAGAGAGATGCGCATAGAGCATATATTCCAATGCGGATATGCGTTGAAGCAAGGAGCTGTATATCAGTTCATCAACAACAAACTTTAATTAGGCATAAAACACCAACACCATGGCAAAGATACTAGTAATAGATGACCAGCGTGCAATACGCACATCACTCAAAGACATCCTTGAGCTTGAGGGGCACACTATTGAACTTGCAGAAAACGGCGCAGAAGGAGTGAGCAAATTCTCTGCGGATAACTTTGACATGGTTATTACAGACATCAAGATGCCTGAGATGGATGGCATGGAAGTGCTATCCAAGATAATGGAGACAAAGCCAGACACCGCAGTGATAATGATAAGCGGTCATGGTGACATTGACACGGCAGTAGAGTCGATAAAAAAAGGAGCATACGACTTCATCGAGAAGCCACTTGACCTCAACCGTCTTCTCATAACAGTCAAAAACGCCACAGAACGCACAAACCTTGTTGTAGAGACCAAGGCATTAAAAAAGAAAGTCAACCGCACATTTGACATGATAGGAGATTCAGAACCTATGATGAAGATGCGTGAGATGATAGACAAAGTAGCCCCTACCGATGCCAGAGTACTCATTCTCGGAAGCAACGGTACAGGCAAGGAACTTGTAGCCAGAGCCATGCACGAGGGAAGCAGACGAGCTCAGGGTCCATTTGTAGAAGTGAACTGTGCAGCTATACCATCAGAACTGATAGAAAGCGAGCTCTTCGGACATGAGAAGGGGGCGTTCACCTCGGCAATAAAGCAGCGTATAGGTAAATTCGAGCAAGCCAATGGAGGAACTATATTCCTCGACGAAATAGGAGACATGAGTCTTCCAGCTCAGGCGAAAGTACTTCGTGCCTTGCAAGAGAGCACCATCACACGTGTAGGCAGTGACAAAGACATCAAAGTTGACGTCAGAGTACTTGCAGCGACGAACAAGAACCTTGCAGACGAGATCAAGGCAGGCAATTTCCGTGAAGACCTATATCACCGTCTGAGTGTCATAATAATCAATGTGCCATCGTTAAATGACAGAAAGGACGACATACCTGCACTTGCAGAGTACTTCCTAGAGCTAGTTCGTCAGGAGCTTAACATACCAAACAAGAGCATAAACAAAGAGGCTATAGAAGAGCTTCAGAAGATAAACTGGACAGGTAACATAAGAGAGTTCAGAAATGTGATTGAGCGATTAGCCATATTAACCAATGATGCGACAATCACATCTGAGGATGTAAAAGCATACGCCCGTCCAATTGCCTAGATGAAAGAAAAAAGTGGCACATTCAAAAAAATACATGATTTTTTGTGTTAATCTGCATTTATTTGATAACTTTGGCTTGTTTTAAACCTCCAAATGCAACACGAACAGCCTTCATTTATCTACGAATTGCGAGAGCCAGGTTCAGCAACAGCGACATTTAAAGCAAATGGCGAAGAGGTTGAATTTGAGCTGACAAATGTGAGCAATCCACTAGGTGACCTCCTTGAAGGACTGGTTACCATGATAACCACGCCTTCACACATGTGGGGTGAGGAGAATGTTTGTCGTGTGATATGGTATGGAGATTCATCGACATATAATTGGACAATAACGCACGTTGATGACATCATGTGCCATGTAAAAGTCACAGAATCTGTTGATTTCTTTGGTGACGACACAGAGAGTGAGCTTCTGGAGCTGGAGTGTTCATTCCACGATTTTATCTATTGCATCATATCTGAGCTTGACAAATTCATCAAGGTTATCGGTCTGCTTAACTATGCACAAAAGTGGCAGAAAGATGAATTTCCTATCACACAATTCCTATTCCTCAAGAAGACGCTTATAGACAACAACAAGTGGCATGACCAGGATCCAAACCATGACAACATTCTAAGCAATGAGGTTTTGATGTTGCTTGCCTAGTACCGCTACCCTATTTTATCACCATTATCTTTGACACAAGTTTTTCCGTTCCCTCTGTGTCGATAGCCCATATCAGATAGACTCCTGTTGAGACGCGATGACCGTCAAGGTTCTTGCAGTTCCATTTAGCGAGGCCACCTATTGACGTCGTAGCATAGACTATACGTCCTTCCATGTCGGTTATGCGGACGCTGCATCCTTCAGAGAAACCAAACATCTTGACATCTCCAGTAAACGAAGACTTTACAGGGTTTGGCCACACCTTAATGTCAGTCAGGGCCTCTTCAGGCTCTGTAGCATCGCCTGCGTATGACATGATACCAAGAGGAGTAGCAAAAAAAACTTCACCAGTAGCAGGATGAACAGCTATGGAATTTATCTCATTGGAGATAAGCGGGCTGTTATCGACATTAAAGGCATGTATAGTCTCCAAGCCATCAGCACTCAACAGATAGACACCATTAGAAGAGGTACCTATCCATTTGCGATTAGCGCCATCGACAGCTATCGACGAGACACTAACGCCGTCCAAGAGGTAATCGGCACTATTCGTTCCATCGTTGCGCGGAACTTTGATATGGCTAAACACTGGAGTCGGATTAGAGAATACCGTCTTGTCATCAGCGAATGTCAGTATGCCCTGATCGGTTGCCAGCCACAATATACCATTATGATCTTCGACGATGTCATAGACATTTTCTGTAATACGTTCACCATAAGCATCAGACACCAGCAACTGACCTTTATCGCGAGGATCAGAGCTATCACTGACAGCACCTCTAAACATATCATCAGAATCATCTTCAAGAGTGCCGTTGGTGTTAAAGACGAACACACCGCACCTATTAGACGTAAGAGTCGAGACCCAGCCATTGCCATTGCTTGTGAAAATCATTTTATGAGAAGAGTGCAAATCATCGCTTATAGGATAAGACAACTCATACCATTCATTTGCCGGATTCTTCACAACGATACCAGGGGCAACCTCCGCTTGAGCAACATACAGATTAGACTTATCATCATACGCAATAGCTCCAGACCTAGTATAATTGCTTCCTCCAAAGATATCTTGTAAAGGAGAGTTTGCTGCAGTGTAATGGAACCCCAGTTTTTTATTAATCGCATCATACTTATAAATGCCGGTGCCCCAAGTTGAGAAATATATAGAATCCACACAATTACGGTCATAAACAATATTCAGCGGATCACGGGCGCCACCAGCTACGGTAGCCCATTTGCCGCCGACATAAGAATGAATGTATATATTCCTGTTCAGATTGTTATAGTCACGATTGACACCGCCGCCAGTGCAGAACACACCATTTTTTGTTGCTATGATACGATAAACATAGTTATTGGACGGTCCATCAGGAGAATAGCAGACAGAAGAAGAACTGTTAACCTTTACCAGTCCGCTACCAGAATCAGCAATATAAAGACTCTCGCCGATCTTAATAGCAGACATCGCATATGCAGTTCTAACGCTCTGTCCCAAAGAGTATGAACCGAAAGAATTCAAAACATTGAATGACTCATCATAAAGGCTAACCATAGAAGACGAAGCAACAACAAGAGACTTAGCGTCGGACGAGGTAGTCATTGAGCGGAACTTAGGGACAGACAAATGAGGGCAGAACACCCCATTAGAATAAGCACATATAATATTCTCAGAAGAAACCGAGCCAATAGAAACCACTATAGAATCATTGAAGACAGCTATAGAACTCACATTAGCCGTCGAATCAGAACACAGCTTCCATTCCTCATTGTTCTCGAGCAGTGAGCTCTTAGCGTAGGCACGGTATAAACCAACGTTAGTCGCCGCGTAGAGAGAGTCGTTGAATGCAGCCAATGCATTTACCTTAGGCAAAGACTGGAAATCAATCTGGTAGCGAGACTTTATTTCGTGCTTGCGGAGATCGACATGGAGTACGCCACCATTGGTAGAGCAGTAAAGCGAAGTCCCCATACGATAAAAACCATTTATGGTCTTATCCTCTATAACCTTGTAGTTCTTATATTCAGGGATGTTGATTGTGGTATAATCGAGGACATTGACAACGTCAATATTACCATTCTTATAGCCAACATAAACATTATTACCATCTGCAAAGAGAGCAGTAATCCCTATATCAGAAAGGTGATTAGCCTTAGTGAAGGAGTGAAGATAGCCTTCAGATGTGTCGTATATGAAAAAGCCGCTGCTATTACCCGCCACAGGTCCTCTGCCAGTCATAGCCACAAAAGAACAAGACTTTAGAGACAGGTGGCTAGTCCACTGAGCAAAGGCGCCCAGAGGCATTGAGCAAAGGGCCAACAGAGATATCAGCAAGTTACGCATAAGGCGATAGATTAATTATTCTTGAGATAGTGCACGAACTGAGCGATAGCACGTCCGCGATGGCTGATGGTGTTTTTAGAAGAAAGAGGCATCTGAGCAAAAGTTAAGCCATTTGCCTCATCGGGCATAAACACAGGATCATATCCAAAACCTTCAGTGCCCATTCGTTGGGAAGTTATCTTACCATTAACGATACCTTCGAACATATGCTCCTTACCATCATCGGTGATATATGCTATGACTGTACGGAAGCGGGCAGAACGATTAGCAGAGCCCTGAAGAAGAGAAAGCAGCTTATCGATGTTGTTGTCGGAGTTGCATTCAGGTCCGGCGAAACGAGCCGAATAGACGCCAGGGGCACCATTGAGAGCATCGACTTCGAGACCAGTATCGTCGGCGAAACAAGACTTACCAGTCTTCTCGAAAGTGAAACGAGCCTTAATCAAGGCATTACCAGCGAGAGTATCAGCTGTTTCAGGGATATCATCAGAGATTCCCACTTCATCGAGGATAGAGACCTGGAAGTCGGGATTGAGCAACGCGTTGATTTCAGACGCCTTATGCTTGTTGTGAGAGGCAAAAATGAGCTGCTTCATTGTCAATGATATTGTTTATGCAAAGATACTCTTTTTAGGTAAATATCATATTGTTTATTGGATGCAACCTAAAACTATGTGCATTCCTATGACTCTGGCAAGACATACGAAACGGCACAGACAACCAACGACTTATATTCCATAAGCAGAAAAAGTAGATAGATTTTGCAACATCTAGTTTTGGATGACGTAAAATAGTCATGAAATGTGAAAAGAATAATTACTAAAATAAATTTCAATAAAATGAAGAAGCATTTATTATTTGCACTTGGAATAGCATGTGCTGCAACATGTTTCACAGCTTGTCATGATGATAATGGTGACGAAGATGGCGACGGCAACGTAACAAGTAATTTTGCTGATAACGTATCAGTTGCAACATTCCCTAGCATGATGGTTCAGTATGTAAGTTCAACTGGCGTTGTACCATATATGTTGTCGGATGGAAACATTCAGGTATTCCACTATACAACAGGAGAACCAGAGAACAACCCTGTTTACAACAGCTTCTTTGCAACTGGTTCGACAGTAACAGAAGGTGAGGACAGCGGTGACGAAAGTGTAGCTGTAGAAAAGACAGCTCTTTCATCAAGCGATTTCCCTAACCTATATGAAGAATCGACAGGAAACTACTTCTATGGTGGCTTCACACCAACATGGGGCGCTAAAGTTGGCGAGGAGGATGCGGCAGACTTTACAACACCTATCGATGGAACATACGCAAACAACTTCAACTGCTTGCTTGCAAATCCAGGTATGGTATGCAAGGCACTCTTCACAAAGAATTTCTCAAGCATAATGGCCAATGCGACATTGAAGAAGATCATGTCTGTCAGTGTTCAGGCACCTGTTATCTATAACAGCTATGCGAAGAATGATACAGAGACATTGGAAGCATGGTCAATGCCAACAACACTTCCTGCAAACATTCGCATTGAGGCTGTAGCATATGGCTATGTAGAGAGCTTCAGCATCAAGAAGCTTTCTGATGCACTCAAGGCATTGAAGGGTGCTGCAAGTGGTGTAGCTGCAGGTGGCATAGAAGAAGGTGCTGTAACACTTATCGAAACAGACGAGAACGGCAAGGTTACAAAGGTGTGCGACAAGTGGGAGACTATCAAGTTTGGCAAGAAGACATATATGGGTGAGATCTACATCCGTGTAATCGACAAGAAGACTGGCAAGACAGCAGAGACAGACTACCTTGGCACAGAAGGTGACTACTCTTTGTTGAACTACGTACTTGTTGACAAGATCACATTCGAGGGTCGTAGCTTGTTAGGCTTGTTCTAATAGCAGAAGCAACACAAACTTTCATATATTGAACTTCGCCATCGGGAAACCGATGGCGAAGTTTTTTATTTGTCAATAGTCATAGAAGTTATCAAACCACCCTCATCAACAAAGATTGTCAAAGGCTGATGGCGTAATAACGCGTTAGCCTCGGAGGGCAATATAGATCCCTGGAGGACATTGAGGTTGTGGATACGAGAAAGAGAGGAAGGAATAGCTGCAACCACCTTCATGCCGTTGAAACGATTGAGAGCGACCTGAAGCCATTTAGACTCAGAAGAAGACGTAGTGTCGTTAGTCAGATAGAAGACATAAGGGACACCAACGAGATCATCATTCGTTATCCGCTGGTTATTGACCGTTGTCATATGGAATTGAGGCGCTTTACGTCCTTTAGCATATCGAGCGAGGAAAGAAGCCACTTCGCGTGTACTGTCAACTTTGGCAGAGAGCTGCTGGACAGCGACATCAGAAGGCATTTTACGGTTAAGATATTCAATGGAGTTCTCAAAGACAAGATGATCGGCGACCATGTCATAGAGAGGTTTGCCATGGAATGACAACTGAAGAAGAGAGAGTGAAGCCATGGCAGTATCGGCATGTATGCGAATATCATCAGCCTGTTTACGGAACACCGAGAAAAGAGAATCCTGCAGCGAAGGAGGCATCACCGAATCGGCGAGCAGAGCCATACGAGAGGCGAGATTGTTGACCTGCCAGAGCATACGAGTCTGATAACTATTTGTAGTCGATTCGTCGAGGTGATTACGACGAGCGTTGATAAGCACATTATCGACATCGCCAATGAATATCTCGAATGAATTGTCGGGATCAGAAGCTATACGATAGAAACCATCGCTCCATGAGTCCGTATGGAAACGATATTGTCCGTCAACAAGGATAGCAGTATCAACAGGAGAGGAAGAATCGAGAGAAGCATACGCATAGAGAGGGGACTCAACAGTTCCATTAAAATCGACAAGAAGACTGCGTGAGTTGTTTTCACCAGAAGAGCATCCGACCAAGACAGCTGCAATAAAAGCGGCAGAAATATAGCGCATAACGAAGCATTTTAATTTGGTGCAAAAGTAGTGTCAAAAAGGCATATATGACAAAGAGAAAGGAAGATTTTTGACATCAAAGTGTAGTTTTGGGAAATAAATCGATATTTTTGCGAAAACAACCGCAACAGCGACTATCATGTTCAAACATTATATATTATCATTATTAATGCTCATATCTGCCTTAAACGTGAGGGCGGAAGAGGAGCCTGTGTTCTCTGAGGAATATGAAGAAAAGATCAATTCGCTCATGGACCAGATGGAGGAGAGTTCATTGACCGTAGAGGGTCTTGACGCCGCAGAGGAGGTGATAGTCACAGCAAGAGAAGCAGGAGACAGGATGCACATGTACTATGGCATCACCACAAAGATGACCATATACAGTACTTTGGCGGAATATAAGACCTTGAATGCATACATAGACAGCATAGACAGTGAGTATGACATGAAGGCAGAGTATCCTTACTTCTACTACTACATGACATATCTGAAAACCCTGTCATTCATTGAACAAGGGAAATATAAACTTGCCATACAGGAAGCCAAGAAATTGTATGACGACAGCAAGAACGAGGGAGCAGAAGAGGAAGAGGATGACGACAGCATTCCCCAGTATATAAGGAACAGATGCAACGCCTTAACATGTCTCGGTCTAGCCAACAGAGCCATGGGTCAGACAGACAAAGCCATAGAATATTTTGACGAATGCATTGAGATATGCAGGCAAAACAAAAGCATCATGCTTCCAATAATGATGGACGTACAGTCGTATAAGATGGAGGCAGCCCAAAGCTTTGATGACAAGAAACAATCGCTGAAGATACTCGATGAATTCAAGAAAGAGATAGACCAATTTGAAGAAGACAAGAGCAAGACAGTAAGTTTTGCATCTATAAGCACAGGGTCGTATCAGTTGCAGATGCATGTATGGTATGTTGATGCATACTGCAAGCTAGAAAACACCCAGGCAGCCCGGGAACATCTGGAGGCAGCGCAGAGAGTCATGGACGAGTATGACCTGCACGAGGATGATTCTATGGCGGAGTTGTATACAGCCAAGGCAAAATACTACTCCTTGATATCACAGAACCAAATGGCAGTGATGTATGCCGATAGTGCTGCTATGTTTTTCCAGCAGATGTTGAAACCAAGCGTAGAGGTAGAGATATTAAAGATCAAGCTCGACGCGATGCATAATGCGAAGATGTATCAGGACGAGTATGATGTCTCGAGACGCATAATGCACCTTAGTGACTCACTATACATACAGCAGTCGAATTCGCAGATAGAGGAAATGGGCACTATCATGAATGTAGACAAGCTGAACAACGAGAAGAAGACACTAGCGGCACAGAGACAGCTTGCACTCGCCATATCGGCAACCGTAGTCTTGCTGGCATTGATAGTGATCATCTACCTGAACTACAGGAAAGGTCAGGAAAAGCAGAAGATATTGAGCCAACAGAAAGAGTTGCTCGAGGCCGAAGTAGCACGTCAGACATCGGAGTTGAGAGAGCAGAAGAACGAGATTGAGCAAAAGAACAGAGACATCACTGACAGCATCAACTATGCTCAAAGAATCCAGAGCTCAATATTGCCAGACCTAGAACAATATAAGAACTACGGCATAGAAGGTGCGTTTGCATTCTTCATACCATGTAACATTGTAAGTGGTGACTTCTATTGGGCGACTCGACATGGCGACAACATAGTCATAGCATGTTCTGACTGCACGGGACACGGTGTACCGGGAGCGTTCGTTTCGATGATAGGTTCGACAAGTTTGAACGAGATTTCGTCGAATCCGGTGCTTCTTGAGCCAGGAGAGATGCTTGAGGAGCTAGACAAGAACGTGTTCAAGGTACTTGGCCAGAGTGGTGGTGAAGCTCGTGACGGCATGGACATAGCGCTCATGTCGTATAATCCGAGCACACACAAGGTAAAAGCAGCCGGCGCCAAGCGTCCTGTATATCTGATACACGCAGACGGCACGCTAGAAGAATTCAAGGGAACCAAACGAAGCATTGGCGACACAGATGAGATGAGCCGTGCCAAGACATTTGAGACATTGGAGTTTGAAGTGCAGCCAGGCGACACACTATATATGTGTTCTGATGGTCTTGGCGACCAGTTTGGTGGTCAGGAGCAGCATGGTCCTAACGGCAAACGCCTCATGTCGGGTGGTCTAAAGCGAATGCTTCAAAGGATATGCCAGGAAGACATCACAAAGCAGCGAGACATGGCAGAGAAGCTCTACTGGGAGTGGCGAGGTACATGTCCGCAGCTTGATGACATCTCATTGGTTGGAGTTAGATTCTAATGGCAGACAGAATAAAGGTCTTGTATTTCTCGGCATGGTATCCGCACAGATACGATGCCATGTCAGGACTGTTTGTCAGGAAGCACGCCCAAGCAGTTGCCCGGTTATGCGATGTCTGTGTGTTATATCTGCACGCGGATGAAGAAGCAAACGATTTTGAGATTGTAGAGCAAGAGACAGATGGTGTAAAAGAGATATATGTCTACTATCCGTTTGTTGACAGAGGACTATTTAGACAGGCGACAAAAGCTATCAACTACGCCAGAGCTTTCCACAAAGGATATAAGAGAGTAGAAGAGACATTCGGCAGGCCAAACGTGACGCAGGCGAATGTATTGACAAGAAGCGGAGTATTGTCGTGGCTGCTCTGTAAAAAATATGGGATACCATACGTAGTCGTAGAACATTGGAGTAGATATCTGCCACAGAATTTCAACTACAAAGGATTTTTCAGAAAGCGACTAACAGAGAAGGTTGTCAGGGAAGCATCGGCTGTGATGGCCGTAAGTGCACATCTTCGAGACGCCATGAGAGAACATGGGCTGGACAACGATAACTTTGGACTGATAAACAACGTAGTTGACGACATCTTCTACCGAACCGAGAGAGTCGCTCATAGCGGACCATTCAGATTTCTGCATGTATCATGCTTTGACGAACGTCCGAAGAACGTGTGCGGGATACTGAGAGCATTCAAAAAAGTATTGGATATACGTCAGGACGTAGCACTCACACTTGTTGGAACCGGGAAAGACTGGGAGACGGCAACAGAATATGCAAAAGAGCTAGGATTGACACCAAACAACGTCATATTTACCGGTGAAAAAAAGCCCAAGGAGGTGTGTCAATATATGGCTGAAAGTGATTGCCTAGTGATGTTTTCAAGATATGAAACACATGGCGTAGTCATTAGTGAAGCCTGGGCGAGTGGACTGCCAGTGATAAGCACTGAAGTCGGCATTGTGCCAGATGTCATGACAGACGAGAATGGAATAAGGGTGAAAAACGATGACGTAGAAGACTTGGCAGAAAAAATGCTGTGGATGATAGAAAACAGACACAGATATGAGTCAGACACGATTAAGAGATTAGCAGAAAAGTATAATCAGACCAATGTAGGAATATACTTGGCTGACATATATAGTAGGACGGGACAAACAACAGCGAAGTAATGCACGGTTTATTTTGTATATATAACACAAAAGAAAAGAGTGTAGATTTCAATCTGTCGTGTTTCGAGAATAGTCAATACATTTGCAGCAACTATTCATCAGCGCGACTGAGCATTCACCATGTCACCCTCAACAAGTTCATCAATGACAAGTGCCTGTTTGAGAATGACAGCATTATAGCTGTTGTAGAGGGAGTAATAGTAAACAACCACGAGCTATATGAGAAGTACCATGTGAGTTGCATGTCAGAACTTGTAAACGCGATGTATGCAACTTCAGGACATGAGTTCTTCAACGAATTCAGAGGATCGTTTTGCGGGTTATTATATGACAAGGCATCAGAAACAATGTATGTATATAATGACCATATAGGGGACAAACTCATATATTACATAAACACAGATAAAGGCACATACATCGCTTCCGACTTAAAAGTGATGGTCCAGACGCTACAAAACAACAACATAGAAGCCACCCTTTGCCGTGAAGCAGCCTATAACATGCTGTCCTTCGGATTCATGCAAGACGACACGACATACGTCAACGGAGTAAAGAGGCTGTTAGGTGGTCATTATTTGAAGATTACAGGAAACGAGAGCCAAATCATAAGATACCATCAGTTCAGCAACAAAGCCAATGATCTATCTGAAGAAGACAACATAGAAAAGATGGATCTGCTGTTCAGACAAGGAGTAAAGCGTATAACAGACAAGAACTCAGAATATGGTTATAAAAACATCATGCCACTGAGTGCAGGCCTTGACTCCAGAATGGTAGTCTGGATTGCCCGAGAGATGACCAGCGAACCGATTGTAAACTTCACATACTCTCAATCGGGCTTCTATGATGAGACCATACCCCAAGAAATTGCCCACGCATTAGGTCATGAATGGCATTTCACACCACTTGACGGAGGAGAGCATCTGAAAGACATTGACATAACCATAGGACAAACAGATGGCATAAACTGCTATGACAGCTGCTCAATTGCACGCAAAGTAACAAACAGATATAAAGACCAGAACATAGGCATTATAGCAACGGGAATATCTGGAGATGTAATGCGAATATATCTATACGTAAGTGGGCCTAATGACAAGCCATTATTATATAAAGACGCCAACAACAAATCTGCAGCAAAGAAATATGACAGACAGATAAGCAAGGGACATGTAACAGAATACCCAAACAGAGAGATTCAAAACATATACGTAGGCAATTTCTACCATCACAACATGGGTTCCCCATTGGCATTTCAAAACATCACGGAAACAATCTCACCATTCCACGATGTAGATTTTCTTGAATTCACATGTTCCATTCCATATAAACACAGGTCGGGATATAACATCAATGACAAGTGGATATTGCAGAAATATCCGCAAGCGGCCCAATGGAAACATAATGGGGACAGACAAATTGGAGACAAGGCTAGATATATCACAATCTTCGGCAGAAACATGAAGATTAATGATGTAGTCAAAAGAGGGATGATGTATGTCGCCAAGAGAACAGGGATATACAACTATGACAAAGCAGAGCAAGGGTCGGTTATGGAGCCAACAGACACTTGGATAGAGGAACCATCAATGTCGCAATTCATGAAAAGCTACAAAGATGAAAACATAGGTTGCCTAAAAGACGTGAGACTCAAGGAAGACACAAACAATGTATATGACAACGGGTTGTCGAGCGACAAGCTACAGGCAATAACCTTAATAGCAGCCATCAAGCATCTAGGCATTTAGCATCTTCGGACTTGCAGATAGAATAGTACCAAAAGACCTGATAAGCAAAAACCACAGACGCAACCGCGCTATTAAGTCCGACAGCCAGAACAATATTGTCGCACATAACGCCATAGGCTAAGGCCAATAAACGCAATATGAAATAAGCGACTTCAATAACCATAGCCTTTTTCTGAAAACCATACAGATCAGGAATAAAGGATAGACATCCTGTAATCAACGACATTGCAATCCAAGGCAACATAACCTGAATAAACACCCCAGACCTTATCCAAATATCACCGAGCAAAAAAGAGCACAACGGCTGGACAACAAAGAAAAGAGCTATAAAGACCGGTACAACGATACACGAAAGACGGGCAACAAACCTCAGAACAAATGGAGCGAGAGACTGTGATGCCCTCTTCATCAGAGTGATTTTATTGAAAAGCACCTGATAGACAGAGGCAGATATCATGCTAATAGGCTGAAACGCCAAAGTCTGCGCCATAGAATAGAACCCCACTTCAGCCAGGCTAAAATAGGGAGACAAGACAAAAATAGCGACATTGCCACTTATGTAGTTCACAAGAGTCTGAGGCAGTGTAAACTTAGGGAAATTAGAATAGTCACGAGCAGCCTGTTTTATATCATTCCATCTACAGGACAACAAGCTGACATTATGTTTCTTATGAACAAATATATTACCGGCAAACGGGATGGCTGCACCGGCAACAGAGGCAAAGATAAGAGCTACTTGAGGGACAAAAGCAAAGCTAAACAGCCATTTCAAAAATGCGCTCAACGAACTTTTTGACAACTGGTATCCGCACACAGCATCAAAGGCGCCCTGTCGGGTATACCACATATTAAGCATATTCCACAATGCCATGAACAACACATAGGCAGGTAGAAAAACAAGACAGAGAGAGAGTCCATGCACTTCGAAACACGACTCAAGGTAGTCGCCCAAAGGAATTGTCAAAGCCAAAAGGGCAGAAAGAGACAGGGCGACAATAGATCCGACATATACGCACGCCACCGCCATATTCTCAGTTTTAGGCAACAACACAGCATTTTGGTATTCAGCCGTGGCCAAAATCACCAAAACGCCTCCGATAGAGAGAAATATATTAAGCAGACCGAAATCTTCAGGCAAATATATGCGACACAGAATAGGATAGACAATGATACCTATTAACTGAGCCACTGCATTGGCAGAAAACAGTTTTATGAAATTCTTGAGTAATTCCGACTGCATAGCGTGATTTAATTGAAACAAAAATAGACAAACAAACACATTAATACAAGACAAGACAGATAATGTTGCCCATTAAACCAGCACTCAACTATACAGATTAGCGATTTTATTATATTTTTGCCAACATTGTCTATACAAAAGTATTTATGAGACTTGTTTCATTAGAAGATATTCGAGATATATATATAAAAGCCATGCAAAGAGGAGTATCCTTTTTGCTAAAAAAGTTTAGTTTTTCTGCGGCAGAAAGGACCAAAAGTAGTTTTAACGACTCAACATTAGAAGTAGCATACTGGCACGAATTGCCAATGGTACGGAAGAGATGGAATTATATCATCACTGGTGACGAGGACACTACATATGAGGAGTATCTAACAGAGAAGTACTTAAAAAACAAAAAAATCAGGATACTTTCCATTGGTTCAGGTATTTGCAGTCATGAATTAGCATTAGCCCAACTAAATCCCAGCAGCGAAATAACATGTATAGACTTTGCTGACAAACTGCTACAAAAAGCATCACTCATTGCAGATGAGAAGTCGATAAAGAACGTCATATTCACCCATGGTGACATATATAAAACGCCCCTTCGGCAAGAGTATTACGATGTAGTATTTTTCCATGCTTCACTACACCATTTCAAAAACATTCCTTCGTTTTTAAAACGGATAAAGTCAGCAATGAAAGCCGATGGACTAATTGTAATAAACGAATATGTCGGGAAGAACAGACTACAATATACGAAGGAACAGATATCAGCAATAAACGACGGACTTGTAAGATTACCTTCATCATACAAAAAAATCTATAGATGTAATTTACACAAAAACAGGTATTACGGATCAGGAATCCTGCGAATGATAATATCTGACCCGTCAGAATGTGTTGATTCTGAAAGCATTTTACCAACGCTTAGAAGGCTGTTCAATGTATTAGAAGAGAAAAAATATGGCGGGAACATATTGATGCCATTAATAAAAGACATTGCCCATAATTTCCGTGATGAGTGCTCTGAGAAAATGTTGCAATGTCTATTTGGATACGAAGACAAATACTTAGAAACACATCAGAGTGATTTTATATTTGGAGTATATCAAAAACAACATTGATTAAATATGAAATCGTATTCTTAATAAATAAATTAGCCATTTACATATATTAATAAAATTGTCTATATTTGCACGTTCTAGTGAGAATGATTATAACTACTTATGAAAAAATTAATAATATCAGCCTTAGCTGTTGTAGCTATGGCATCATGTAACAAGAGCGGCATTGAAGTTAGCGGCTCTATAGACAATGCAGAAGGACAGATGATATATCTGTCGCAGATGAATCTTGACAAGACATTTATAGTTGATTCAGCAGAGATAAAGGCAGACGGATCGTTCAGTCTTAACGCTCCAAAAACAAAAGAGCCTACATTCTTCCTAACACAATTATCAGACAAAAAGAAGCAGATCACAATATTGGCAGACTCGCTTACAGAAAGCATCAACTTCACAGCTGATGCTCAGGCTGCAAACTGGACAAGCAGTATCAAGTTCACCAACTCTGAGGAGTCGCAGGCACTCGCTGACCTCATCAGCCGTGTAGACGAAATTCAGTCGAATCTTGTTTCCATTGCATCGGACAAGACATTAACAGAAGAACAAAAGCAGACATCATCGGCAGAGCTTCTGAAGAAGATCGACGAGCACAAGACATACGTAACGAGCCTTATCTTTGACAAGCCTCGTTCATTTGTAAGCTACTTCGCTCTCTTCCAGACTGTCATTGACATGCCCGTATTCGACATCATGAGCAAGGATGATATTGTATTGTTCAACACTGTAGCGACAAGCCTCAGAATAGCATATCCAGAGAATGACAGAGTAAAGCATCTTTGTGACTATGTGCTCCAGATAAGAGCAATGCAAAAGCAGCAGCAGAAGACAGAGGCATTGCTTAAGGATGCTACAGAGGTCAACTCACCAGACATTTTCGCAGCCGACAAAGACGGCAACATCCATAAGCTCAGCGACTTGAAGGGCAAGATTGTATTGCTTCAGTTCTGGGGTTCACAAAGTGAGGAATCAAGAAAGCTCAACCGTCAGCTTGTAAAGATATATGAGAAGTATCACAGCAAGGGTCTTGAGATTTTCCAGGTATCAGTAGATACAAGTAAGCTCCTTTGGGAAAGTGCTGTCGAGTCAGACAAACTCACTTGGACAAATGTTTGTGACTTTTATGGTGTAAACTCTACTGCCGTTAGAGTATATAACATCACATCAATACCTTCCAACTACATTATTGACCGTGACGGTTCACTTATAGGCAAGGACCTCGTAGGAACTCGCCTTGACAACCGCATGGCAGAGCTGTTTAAATAGCAGCTGACCATATACAGACAAAAAAGTAGAGCAGATGAAGATATATTTCGCATCCGATGTTCATCTTGGTGCCCCAAGCATTACCGATCATCGTGCGCATGAAATGAACTTCATCGGATGGCTCGACAAGATAAAAGATGACGCCGATGAGATTTATCTCCTCGGCGACATTTTTGATTATTGGTATGAATATACCACAGTAGTACCCAAAGGCTTTGTAAGATTCCTTGGAAAGCTATGTGAACTTACCGACAAAGGGATCAAAGTACATATCTTCACAGGCAACCATGATGTATGGATGTGGGATTATCTGCCACAGGAATGTGGAGTAACGGTACATCACGAGCACTATACATTCATCGCAGACGGCAAGACCTTCTTTGTAGGCCATGGCGACGGACTTGGCAATTATGACAAAGGCTATGGATTGCTGAAGTGGATATTTGAATGGAAGGTAGCCCAGGCGTGCTATTCATGCCTTCATCCAGACCTTGCCGGATGGATAGCCAAGACATGGAGTCATTCAAGTAGAAAGAGAGACAACAAAAACACAAAGTTCCACGTCTTCAGAGGTGAGGAGGAACACCAGGTAATGTTTGCCAGAGATTACCTGCAGAAAGGCAACAACATCGATTATTTTGTCTTCGGGCACAGACACGTGCTAGCCGACTATACACTGACACCTTCAGCATCACGCCTTCTTGTACTGGGCGAATGGATGAACATGTATACATATGCCGTAGCGTCAAATGGTGAGCTGACACTCCACAACTGGACAGAAGAGAGACGCCTAAACATAACGGCACATACCACATCAGCATTTTTACATAAATTATAGCCACAAAAGAGTTATAATTCTTATCTTTGCGTCAATTATTGTCTTTTGTAATCAAACGTAGAAAACATATATGAGCCTAATAGAAGACCTCAGCGAACAGGAGATTAACCGCAGAAACAATCTGCAGGCATTGCGTGACATGGGAATAGACCCATATCCAGCAGCAGAATATCCAACAAATGCATTTTCAACAGACATCATTGCAGAATTCAAGGACGACGCAGAACAGCGTGAAGTATGCATAGCTGGCCGTATGATGAGCCGCCGTGTAATGGGCAAGGCTTCATTCGTAGAGATACAGGACTCTAAGGGTCGTATACAGGTATATATTTCTCGTGACGAGTTATGTCCAGGAGAGGACAAAGAGCTCTACAATACAGTATTCAAGAAGTTGCTCGACCTTGGTGACTTTATCGGCGTCAAGGGTTTTGTATTCCGCACACAGACAGGTGAGATATCAGTTCATTGCAAAGAACTCACTGTATTGGCGAAGTCAATCAAGCCACTTCCAGTGGTAAAATATAAGGATGGTGTAGCATACGACAAGTTTGATGATCCAGAGCTACGTTTCCGCCAGCGCTATGTTGACCTTGTAGTCAACGATGGTGTAAAGGACACATTCTTGAAGCGCGCAACAGTTTTGAAGACACTCCGCAACGTACTTGACGGAGCCGGCTACACAGAAGTTGAAACACCAACTCTTCAAGCTATTGCAGGTGGTGCATCAGCGCGTCCATTCATCACACACTTCAATGCACTTGATATCGACATGTATATGCGTATCGCAACAGAGCTTTACTTGAAGAGACTCATTGTTGGTGGCTTCGAAGGTGTATACGAGATAGGAAAGAACTTCCGTAACGAAGGTATGGACCGCAACCACAATCCAGAGTTCACATGTATGGAGCTGTATGTTCAGTATAAGGACTACAACTGGATGATGTCGTTCACAGAGAAGCTTCTCGAGACAATCTGCGTTGCAGTAAATGGCTCTACAGAGGCAAAGGTAGGCGACAACATCATATCATTTAAGGCTCCTTATCGTCGTCTTCCTATTCTTGACGCCATCAAGGAGAAGACAGGCTATGACCTCAACGGCATGAGTGAGGAGGAGATGAAGGAAGTTGCCAAGAAATGTGGCGTAGAAGTTGACGACACTATGGGCAAGGGCAAGCTTATCGACGAGATTTTCGGCGAGACATGCGAAGGCACATTCATCCAGCCAACGTTCATAACCGACTACCCTGTTGAGATGTCTCCACTCACAAAGATGCACCGTAGCAAGCCAGGTCTTACAGAGCGTTTCGAACTCATGGTAAACGGCAAGGAGCTTGCAAACGCATATTCAGAGCTCAACGACCCTATCGATCAGGAGCAGCGATTCATCGACCAGATGAAGCTTGCAGACAAGGGTGATGACGAAGCAATGATTATAGATCAGGACTTCCTCCGTGCGCTTCAGTATGGTATGCCTCCTACATCTGGTATCGGTATCGGCATCGACCGTCTCTGCATGCTCATGACAGGACAGACAACAATACAGGAAGTACTTCTCTTCCCTCAGATGAAGCCAGAGAAGAAGAAAGAACGCGATGGCGAGCAGGCTTTCAACGAGGCAGGAGTACCAACAGAATGGATTGGAGTGCTCTACAAGATGGGCATCAACAAAGTAGCCGACATGAAAGGCCTTAACCCAGGCAAGTTGTTCCAGGACCTTTGTGGCCAGAACAAGAAGCTTAAGCTTGGACTTGCTAATCCATCGCAAGACCTTGTAAAATCTTGGACAGAGTAATGGCACAAGAAGAGAACAACATACTTAGAGAAGGATTCACTGTCGGCATCATCGGAAGTGGCAGCTGGGCAACAGCGATAGCCAAGATGGTGATGTGCAACAAGTCACAACTCAACTGGTATGTGCGAAGCACGAAAGACATTGAAACGTTTCGCATTACTGGAAGCAATCCTAAGTATCTGACTTCAGTCAAGTTTGATGTATCAAAGATATTCTTCTCTGATGACATCAACGAAATAGTACGCCGATCGGACGTATTGATTTTCGCCATACCATCAGCATTCCTCAAGTCGGCCATGACTTCACTTACGGAAGACATGAGCAAGAAGTATGTCATTTCGGCTATCAAAGGTCTCATTCCAGATGAGAACATGATAGTAGGCAGCTGGATCAACAAGACACTTAAGGTGCCTATTGAGAACATCGGTGTGATAAGCGGACCTTGTCACGCAGAAGAGGTGTCGTTGGAAAGATTGTCATACCTTACAATAGCATGTCAAAATGTAAAGTTGGCCCGTGAGTATACCAATATCATCGGATGCCAGTTTATAAAGACAACGGTTACCGATGACATATACGGAACAGAGTATGCTGCTGTATTGAAGAACATCATGGCAATAGCGTCCGGTGTATTCCATGGGTTGGGATATGGCGACAACTTCCAGGCTGTATTGATTTCCAATGCGATACAGGAGATGAAAAGATTCGTTGACACCGTACATCCGATAAGCCGCGACATCAAGAGCTCTGCATATTTGGGCGACCTACTTGTCACCTGTTATTCGCAGTTTAGCCGTAACCGTACATTTGGAGCCATGCTCGGGAAAGGTTATTCGGTAAAATCAGCACAGATGGAGATGTTGATGGTAGCAGAAGGTTATTATGCCGTCAAATCGATACACGAAATCAACGAGAAGTATCAGGTCAGCATGCCGATCACAGATTGTGTGTATAACATAATCTATGGCAAGGTATCACCAATGATTGAATGCATGCTATTGACAGATCAACTCAGATAAAACACAAACCATTATAAAGAAACAATAAGAAAATGGAAAATTTGAAATTGGACACAGCTCGCGTCAAGGCTTTGGCATCAGACGCAGACTTGAAGGCAATCAAGGCAGATGCAGAAGCAGGACTCAAGAAGCTTCATGCAGGCAACGGTCTTGGAAATGACTTCCTTGGATGGCTTAACTTGCCAAGTTCTATTACAGAAGCAGAATTTGCTGATATTGAAGCAGCTGCAAAGCAGATGCGTGAAGTAGCAGATTACGTAGTAGTTGTTGGTATCGGTGGTAGCTACCTTGGAGCTCGTGCTGTTATCGATGGCCTTTCTAACAGTTTCGATTACCTCATACGTGACCGCAAGAACCCAGTTATGCTCTTTGCTGGTCAGAACATTGGCGAGGACTACACAGCAGACCTCCTCGAATTCCTTCAGGACAAGTCATTTGGTATTGTAGTAATCTCTAAGTCGGGCACAACAACAGAGCCAGCTATCGCATTCCGTCTTCTCAAGGAACTCATCGAGAAGAAAGATGGCAAGGCAGCAGCCCAGAAGAAGATTATCGCAGTTACAGATAAGGCTAAGGGTGCGCTCCGCACATTGGCTACACAGGAAGGCTACAAGACATTTGTTATTCCAGACAATGTAGGTGGTCGTTTCTCAGTTCTCACTCCAGTAGGTCTTGTACCTATCGCAATCGCAGGCTTTGACATCCGCAAGCTCGTTGCTGGTGCAAAGGATATGGAAGTTGCAACAGGCGAGAATGTTCCTTTCGAGCAGAACCCATCAGCTATTTACGCAGCAACTCGTAACATCCTCAACCGCAAGGGCAAGGAGATTGAGATTCTTGTAAACTACCAGCCAAAGCTTCACTACTTCACAGAATGGTGGAAGCAGCTCTTCGGTGAGAGCGAAGGTAAGGACGGCAAGGGTATCTTCCCTGCAGGTGTAGACTTCACAACAGACCTTCACTCAATGGGTCAGTGGATTCAGGAAGGTGTCCGCAACATCTTCGAAACTGTAGTATCAGTAAAGAACCCTAACCGCAAGTGTGTTATACCTTCAGATGAGGCTAACCTTGACTCACTCAACTTCCTCGCAGGCAAGCGCATTGACGAAGTGAACAAGATGGCAGAACTCGGAACACTTATTGCTCATACAGATGGTGGTGTACCTAACTTCCGTGTAGAGATACCAGAACTCAACGAGTACTATCTCGGCCAGCTCATCTATTTCTTCGAAAAGGCTTGTGGCATCAGCGGTTACATTCTTGATGTAAACCCATTCAACCAGCCAGGTGTTGAGGCATACAAGAAGAACATGTTTGCTCTTCTTGAGAAGCCAGGTTACGAAGAGGCAACAAAGGCTATCAAGGCACGTTTGTAATAAAAAGAAGCCCTATAGGGTTATAAATACGAGGTGTGTCACCCATTGTGGTGGCACACCTTTTTTGTTGGAGGATAATGCAGGCAGAAGTGGCAATGAGTGAACAATAGAGTATAATTTTTTGTAAATAATTATATTGACGTGTTGTTTTATAACTGAAATTCTATATCTTTAGAATTGCTAATGTGATTTTTTCAATACAACTGTAGACTCATAGTTGTATGCCAACTATAAATGGAGGAAAAGATATGCATACAGATTTGAATTCCCAACTGAAACAGTACTTTGGCTTTGACACCTTCAAAGGAGGTCAAGAGGCCATCATACGCAACATATTGGAAGGCAAGGACACATTTGTACTCATGCCTACAGGTGGAGGCAAGTCTCTTTGCTACCAGTTACCCGCACTCATACAAGAGGGAACTGCGATCATCATATCACCTCTCATTGCATTGATGAAAAATCAGGTTGACGCAGTACGCGGATACAGCGAAGACAACGGCATAGCCCACTTCCTTAATTCGTCGCTCAACAAGCAAGCCATCACACAAGTAAAAGACGACGTAGCTGCGGGCAAGACAAAGCTGCTATATGTAGCCCCTGAGTCGCTTACCAAGGAGGAGAACGTAGCATTCCTCAAGAATGTCAAGATATCATTCTATGCGGTAGATGAAGCTCACTGTATCTCTGAATGGGGACATGACTTCAGACCAGAATACCGCAGAATAAGGCCGATAATAAATGAGATAGGCAAGGCACCACTCATAGCTCTCACAGCGACAGCTACACCAAAGGTGCAACACGACATCCAGAAGAATCTCGGCATGCTCAACGCTACAGTCTTCAAGTCATCATTCAACCGACCAAACCTCTATTATGAGGTAAGACAGAAGAATGATGCGACTAAAGACATCATTAAGATATTAAAGGCCAATCCTGGCAAATCGGCCATCGTATATTGCCTAAGCCGCAAGAAAGTGGAAGAGATGGCAGAAACGCTTTGCGTAAACGGCATCAAGGCGCTAGCATATCATGCAGGCCTTGACGCGCAGACCAGAGCAGACAATCAGGACAAATTCCTAAAGGAAGATGTTGATGTCATCTGTGCAACAATAGCGTTCGGCATGGGCATAGACAAGCCAGATGTAAGACTTGTGATCCACTATGACATACCAAAGAGCCTTGAAGGGTATTATCAGGAGACAGGTCGAGCTGGGCGTGACGGAGGCGAAGGTCGCTGTATCACATTCTACAGCTACAAAGACATACAGAAGCTTGAGAAGTTCATGCAAGGCAAGCCTGTAGCAGAGCAGGAGATAGGCAAGCAGCTGATACAAGAAACTATTGCTTATGCAGAAAGCGGCGAATGTCGCAGAAAGATGCTTCTAAACTATTTTGGAGAGCCATATACAATACCTACAGGTGGATGTGGGGCATGTGACAACTGTCTCAACCCCAAGGAACGTTTCAACGCCAAGGAAGATGTGCTTCTTGTGCTTGAACTCATAAAGGACTTTAACGGCAAATTCAAGGCAGAGCATATTGTTGATTTTCTTCTTGGAGAGAAGACACGCAACTTGAAGGGGTACAATACAGACCATGAGTTATTCGGCAAAGGCAATGACCATGACTCACGCTATTGGACATCAGTTGTAAGACAGGCCATACTCAACGGATTCCTTGCAAAAGACATTGAATCGTATGGCATTATCAAACCGGGGAAGAATGCAGAATCATTCGAGGAGAAGCCATACAACATCATGTTCACCCTTGACAGGGAGTACACTGACAGCGAAGAAGAGCCAGAGGGAGGTAACGGTCCGGCAGCACTTGACGAGACATTATATAAGATGCTCATAGGCCTAAGAAAATCGGAAGCCAAGAAAAGAGATTTGGCGCCATACATACTCTTCTCAGACCAGTCGGTTGACGCGATGTGTACATACTACCCTATCACCATGGAGGAACTTCAGAACATCCCTGGTGTAGGAGCGGGCAAGGCTGCTAAATTCGGAAAGCCATTTATCGAACTCATATCACGTTATGTGGAAGAGAACGAGATAGATCGTCCGATGGACACGGTGATCAAGACAGTGGCTAACAAATCGAAGAACAAGGTAGCCATCATACAGGGCATAGACCGCAAGGTGCCTCTTGATGACATTGCGAACAGCAAAGGCCTCAGCATGGAGGAACTCATCAAGGAGCTAGAGGCCATTGTCTATTCCGGCACAAAGCTCAACATCGACTATTTCCTGCAAGAAATAATGGATAGCGATCAGATTGATGATGTCTATACATATTTCGAGGAGGCTGAGAGCGATGATATACGCACTGCGCTTGAGGAGCTTGGCGAAGACGAATATCCAGAAAATGAGGTAAGACTGGTACGCATCAAATTCATCTCAGAAGTAGCTAACTAGGAACACCTAAAGCATCTGATTGCTGTCTTAATTATTCGAAAAAGAGATGCAATTGTTTTGAAATTTATAACATGATGTTTATATTTGCACTCGAAATAGAGACAGATAATCAAACAGAAATATGAACGCTTTGCATCATCACCATCATCACCATACAGACGACTAAGGGCGGCTGCGATGAGGTTGTGCAGAGATATCAACAATAAACTCATAAGGCTTGCCCACAAAGGCAGGCCTTTTTTATTATCAGAAAATAAAAAGATAAAAATATATGTTACTTAGAATTGCAGTACAGGCAAAAGGACGTCTCTTTGAGGAGACAATGACAATGCTCTCAGAGTCGAGCATCAAGATAGAATCAAGCAAGCGCACACTTCTTGTGCCAGCAAAGAACTTCCCAGTAGAGATTCTCTATCTGCGTGATGACGATATTCCACAGGCCGTAGCAAGCGGCATTGCAGATGTCGGTATTGTAGGCGAAAATGAATTTGAGGAGCGTCAGGAAGAGGCAGAGATCATCAAGCGTCTTGACTTCAGCAAATGCCGTATATCACTCGCTATTCCAAACGCCAAGGTCCCAGAATACGAGCAGATGGGACTCAAGTGGTTCGATGGCAAGAAGATTGCCACTTCATACCCAGGCATTCTCAAGAAGTTCCTTGACAAGAATGGCATAAAGAGTGACATTCACGTAATTACTGGTTCTGTAGAGATTGCCCCAGGCATTGGTTTGGCAGACTGCATATTTGACATCGTAAGTTCAGGCTCTACCCTCGTCAGCAACAACCTCAAGGAGGTAGAGATTGTCATGAAGAGCGAGGCAGTCCTCATTGGCAACAAGGGCATATGCACCGAGAAGAAGGAAATCCTCAACGAGCTCCTCTTCCGCTTCGACTCATACAAGAACGCAGAAGGCAAGAAATATGTCGTCCTCAACATTCCGAACGACAAGATTGCTGCCGCTACTGAACTTCTTCCAGGCATGAAGGCGCCAACAGTAACCAAGCTCGAAACAGAAGGTTGGTCATCATTGGCATCGGTTCTTGAAGAAAAGCATTTCTGGGAAATCATTGGCAAGCTCAAGCAGCTTGGCGCAGAAGGCATACTTGTAATGCCTATCGAAAAGATGATTTTATAATTCGTAGTTTACCATGAAATTAGTAAGATATCCAGACAAGCAGCAATGGGCAGAACTCCTTGCGCGTCCGTCGTTTGACAACAGCAGCCTTATGGCAACTGTTCAGGGTGTTCTCAACGACATCAAAAGCCGAGGAGACGTAGCTGTCAAGGAATATGAGCTTAAGTTTGACAAAGTGGAGCTCAACAGCCTAGCTGTAACAGATGCAGAAATTGCCAAGGCTGAATCTATACTTGATGACGAACTAAAGAGCTCTATACGTCAAGCAAAAGAGAACATAGCTAAATTCCATGCTGCTCAGGAGACCCCACTGCCATGCATAGAGACAATGGAAGGCGTAAAGTGCTGGCAGAAGGCAGTAGCCATCCAGAAGGTTGGTCTATACATTCCTGGTGGTACAGCTCCACTGTTCTCTACAGTATTGATGCTTGCTGTTCCTGCGCAGATCGCTGGATGCAAAGAGATTGTACTCTGTACACCTCCAAACAAAGAAGGCGAAGTACACCCTGCAGTACTCTATGCAGCCAAGGTAGCAGGAGTCAACCGCATATATAAGATCGGTGGTGTGCAGGCAATTGGAGCTATGGCATACGGCACAGAGTCAGTTCCTAAAGTATATAAGATATTTGGCCCAGGTAACCAATATGTCACAGCAGCCAAGCAATGTGTAAGTCTGAAGGATGTAGCCATTGACATGCCTGCAGGACCTTCTGAGGTTGAAGTCATTGCAGACGACACAGCAAATCCAGCATTTGTAGCCGCAGACCTACTCTCACAAGCCGAGCATGGTGCCGATAGCCAGGCAATATGCATCACATCGAGTGAGAAACTTGCCGAGCAGGTATTGGCCGAGGTAGAAAAGCAAGTGGCAGAACTCCCTCGCCAGGCCTTGGCAGAGAAGTCGCTTGACCATAGCCGCATCATTGTTGTTCATGACTTTGAAGAAGTTATAGACATCACGAACGAATATGCTCCTGAGCACCTCATCATCCAGACAAAGGACTATATGCAGATTGCTGAGCGCATACATAGCGCGGGTTCGCTCTTCCTTGGCCATCTGACTCCAGAGAGTGCAGGTGACTATGCGAGTGGCACAAATCACACTTTGCCTACAAGCGGCTATGCTCATGCATATAGCGGTGTGAACCTGGACAGCTTCCGCAAGAAGATGACATACCAGGAGATATCTCCTGCTGGTATCAAGAATATTGGTCGCATTGTTGAGGTTATGGCAGAGAATGAAAGTCTCTTTGCCCACAAGAATGCTATGACATTGCGTATCAACTCAATTAAGGGTTAAAAAACTTTCTACCCATGAAAAAACTTCAAGAACTAGTTCGTCCAAACATATTTGTCCTCAAACCATACTCTTGCGCACGCAATGAGTTTACCGGTGAGGCATCTGTATTCCTTGACGCCAATGAGAATCCTCTCAATGGCCCATACAACCGTTATCCAGACCCACTACAGCTTGAACTCAAGGCGAAGATAGCCAAGATGAAGGGCGTAAAGGTTGAGCAGATAATGCTTGGCAACGGCAGCGACGAACCTATAGACCTCATCGTCCGCATCTTCTGCGAGCCAAAGGAAGACAACATAGTAGCCATAGCACCTTCATACGGCATGTATGAAGTATGTGCCGATGTCAACAATGTAGAATACCGCAAGGTGCTTCTAAATGAAGACTTCACTCTCGACGCTGACAAGCTACTTGCTGCAGTTGACAAGAACACAAAGGTCATTTTCATCTGCTCACCAAACAACCCAACAGGCAATCTTCTCAATCGCAAGGAGATGCTCAAGGTAGTAAACGGCTTTGACGGCATCGTAGTTATCGATGAAGCATATATCGATTTCGCATCAGAGCAGTCATGGCTCAGCGAACTCAACCAGCACCCTAACCTCATCGTCCTTCAGACATTCTCAAAGGCCTGGGGATTGGCAGCAGTCCGTTGCGGCATGGCATTTGCTTCAGAGGAGATAATGGAGTACTTCAACAAGGTTAAATACCCTTACAACATCAACCTTCTCACTCAGCAGTTTGTCAACGAGCAGATTAGTCAGGAAGCACGCAAGCAGGAATGGGTCAAGATGCTCCTTGCTCAGCGAGACAGATTGGCAAAGGAGTTCTCTTCAATGCCTCTTATCAAGAAGGTATATCCAACAGATGCCAACTTCATTCTCGTTAAAGTTGATGATGCCAATGCAGCATATAAATACCTAATGGAGAAGGGTGTCATCGTCCGCAACCGCAATAGTGTATCGCTCTGTGGCGGATGCTTGAGAATAACTGTTGGCACAGCAGAAGAGAACGACGAATTGCTCGCTCGCCTCAAGGAAATCTAGAATTAATTACAAAATCTATGAATAAAATCATGGGATCTAAGTACTCTAACACGCTACTGGTAATCCTCGGATATGTAGCATATTATGTGCTCATAAATTGCAGGTTTATTCCAGGGTCAGATGGTGAACTGCATACTTTTTATGGAACTTTATTGCCTGATGCATTGGACGGAATTTGGCAGGAAAGTCAGATTTTTCGTAATGTTTGGGCAAATAGCATTGCTGCCATACCACTTGTTGTGGTGATGTTTATTCTCCACAAAGCTAAGGATGTCCTCAAGGAGTGGGGTATCGCAGGTAGTGGTTTTGCACTTGGACTGTTGGTTGGCTTGTTGATGACGGTGCCAATGTTTATCACCAACGCCATTTGTGGTACGTATGTCTTCTCAATGGATAATCTGCTGCTGTCGTTGTGGGCAGGCTTATCTGAGGAGATAATCTTCAGAGGTTACCTGTTCGGACAACTTCATCGCAAGTGTAATTGGGGATATATATGGGCATCACTTCCTGCGGCAATAGTATTTGGTATGGGACATCTCTATCAGAGCGGACAAGGCTTGTCGGCATTGTCGGTTTTTGCCGTTACGGCATTTGGCAGCTTCTACTTCGGATGGCTCTATCGCGAATGGAACTTCAATCTTTGGGTGCCAATATCGCTACACGCATTTATGGATTTAGCATGGATGTTGTTCCCGTTGAGCGACGAATATTATGGTGCTGTGGGTACTGTCGCCGGTAATGTCGGTCGAGTATTGACCATCATACTGTCTGTCATCATAACGATCATATACAAGCGAAGAAGAGGTGAGAAGCTCTTCGACTACAAGATAGTATAACACGCCTATATATGAAAAGCCTTGTCGTTGTCGCATTATCTTCATTACTTGCTTTTGTTGCGTGCACACATCAGTACACAGACAACAAGATAAGCCTTACGTCAGTTGATAATATCCCAAGGAGATAGGAATGGGCTATAATGAAGCGGTAGAGAACACATCACAAAAGATGGCTACACTTGACTCACTGACTATACTATATGGCAATAACGAACTAGGTAGTGACGAATATCTCGACAAGGCATCTGGCCTGTTTCCTATGGGCGGTCACCCTAACGGGAGACACATAGTTCGCCTGATAGCAGCCTGCGGAATGAGAGACAAGCTGCTGACCTCTTTTGATAATCCTACGGAATTTATCACTCTCTATAATGACATGGCAAGGCAGAAAGGCATGCACATCATGAGCGAGGAGTTTATCAAACAAATACACATACAAGAGTAACCTATGAATCTATGAAGAAGTCTATCATCTCACTAATCATCTTTTATTTCATAGCGGTAGTACTGCGATATGCCTATAAGCTTTACATCGACTCTCTCGATGGCATGAGCATAAGCATCTATTATATGCACCTCATAAGGCTCACTGGCGGGTTAGGCCCATTTATTGGAGCATTGTTCTGCTTCTTCATCCTACGACGAAAGACCGAATATAGCATCACAGGATTATCTGTGAAGAAGTCACTGCTCTCATGGACTGCTCCTATCGCTCTGTTCGCTATATATGACATTGTCTATGCTCCAGAAATAAGCGCGACAATCAGCATGTGCGTGCTTCTTGCCTACGGATTTCTTGAGGAGACTGGCTGGCGAGGATATATGCAGAATGAACTGGAGAAGATGGGCGTCAATGACTGGATCATACCATTGATAATTGCTCCTTTGTGGTGGATGTGGCATCTTAACTTCAACGCTTCACTCTTGTCCAGCATCATCCAGCTTGCTACCATCATAGGTGGCTGCTATGGCATAAGTTTCATAATGAAAACCACCCGAAGCATAATGATGGCTTCCTGCTTCCATATCCTTTTCAACTTCTTTATGCGAGATGCTTATATAGATCGCAATGCGATTTCTATAACCATAATAGTACTTTCTGTCGTATATTGGTTATGGCTATGGTATGCAAAACGACCAGCAACAAATAAAGAATAATCACTTCTAAAAACATATCCAGATGAGTTGGTTAATTAACGGAAAGGCAACAAGAGATGAAGAGCATGTAAAGAGCGCATTTAATCTGAGATTTTCTCCTATGGTGAAGTCGCTTATCGACACTGACCTGTATAAGTTCAGTATGGGACAGGTTTATCACCATCAATGGGCCAGCGACCATGCCATCTGGGACTTTAAGGCACGCAATGTGGGCCATGACAAGATTCATGAACCATATACTCATGCCGACTTTGAAGAAATATACAACCAGCTTCGAGCTTATTGCGCTCTAAGGTTCGACGCCGATGAGCTTGCCTTCATGAACAGCCGATTCCCTTGGATTCAGGACAATTACACCAACTTCCTCTCTTTCTGGCATCCACGTATAGAGGACTTCCAGCTAGAAGAGAAGGGAGACTCGGGCATCGAAATACATTTCTCAGGTGTTCAGGAATATATCTCCTACTACGAGATACCTGTTCTTGAGATAACTGCCGAGACATACTACCGCAACCATTATGACTACGACGACCTTCTCAACAAATTCAAGGAGGAGACACAATGTAAGATAAGGGATATAAAGGATGGCAAATACGACATTGGCGTATTCAGCGAATTCGGAGCGCGACGACGACTGAGCTACGAGGCACAAGACCATGTCATCAAGGAACTCAAAGAATCTGGCATCAGCGGTTTCATGGGCACATCCAATGTGCATCTTGCCATGAAGCACAATCTCAATGCCGCAGGAACAATGGCTCACGAGTTCATCATGTCTGTAGGCCAAGGACATCCCGAGTATAACCCAGCCTATTCCAACAAATATGCACTCGACTCATGGGTTAAGGAATATGGCACATGGAATGGAATAGCACTTACTGACACTATAACGACAGACTGCTTCCTGAAGGATTTCCAGCGAACCTTCTCCAACCTGTTCAGCGGTGTCCGTCATGATTCAGGCGACCCTTTAGCATGGGGTGACAAGATGATTGCACACTATAAGTCACTGGGGATCGACCCAACGACTAAGACCCTCCTCTTCAGCGACGGACTTAACGGTGAAACAGCCACCACTATCAACAAATACTTCAGAGGCAAAGCTAAAGTAGCCTTCGGCATAGGCACGTGGTGGTCTGCTCCGCAAGGGATAAAGCCTCTCAACATCGTTGCCAAGACAGCGATAATCAATGGTAGCGACGTAGCCAAGCTTTCTGATGCCGATGGAAAGAATATGTGCAGAAACCCTGAATACATCGACTTCCTCAAGCGCACCATAGAGTGGCGAATGAAACACTAACAGGCAACAACATGAGAATCTCAATAGCTGGAATGCTGATGGTGGTATGCGCCATCATCGGCTTGTCTTTCAATACATCAAAAGGCTACTCGGAATATATCGAGATGCCGGCTCCTCGAGCTGACATACCAGAGCAAATATTGTTCAGACGCGGATATATTGTATCCTACAACAAAGAGACAATGCAGCCCAACTGGGTAGCATGGCACCTTACCGCCGACCATACCAACGGTCCCTACGAAAGGAAAGGGAATGGGTTTCACGAGGACACCGATGTTCCAGCTCCAAGAGCATTACCCGAAGACTACAAAGGTTGTGGCAAGATAAAGATGTCACGCGGCCACATGTGTCCTGCTGGCGACTGCAAATGGGACTCTATAGCCATGGGAGAGTCTTTCTTGCTGACCAACTGCTGTCCACAAAGTGGTCGACTAAACTCCGGTCTATGGAACCAGATGGAGATGGATACTCGTCGTTGGGCAGAACATTATGGAGACGTATATGTAGTCTGCGGCCCCATGTTTCCTAGAAAAGACCAGCAGTACCTTAACCGCCTGCCTATCCCATCAGCCTTCTTCAAAGTCATCCTTCACCTTGGCGACAAGCCTGCCGCAATAGGATTCATCTGCAAGAACGACACAGGAGCTGTCCAGCCAAAGAAACGCGACATGTATATCAACTCTGTTGATGAAATAGAGAGAATGACCGGCTATGATTTCTTCCCGGCTCTTCCTGACGACATAGAAGATATTATTGAGGCCAACGGCGACAGAGATGACTTTACGGCACAAAAAAAGCCGCATACCCAAGATATGCGGCATTGATATATCAGAAAACATTAATCTACTATCTCACCAAGATCACGGAGCTTAGCACTCACAGCCAAACCGTGCTGCTTGATGCGTCCGTCACTGAGCTGGAAGCTAAGCTTATCACCTGCATTGTAGAGCGAAAGGTCTGCACCATTAGTACACTGATCTTTTGAACAAGCTATGATAACACATGGCTTACTCTTTATATCATTAGCAATCTGTGGCATCAACTTATATACCGATTTGCTCATGACAACCATGCTGCTTGAGCTGACCTCTGAAGTCGTTGAGGCACTCTTGACAATCACCTTATGAAATCCGATGAACTTATCATTAAGCTTAGCTGACAACGAAGCACAGAGCTTGTCATTTCCCATTACGCTAACAATGAAATCAGCATCCTGTTCAAGACCATTCCACGCAATATTACGAGCCACATTCACGATAAATGCGGTATACATCTTATTGTCATCCTGTGCAAACATATTGATGTTAGCAACAAGAGCCAACAATGCTACGATTAAAAACTTCTTCATCCTATCTACTCATTTGTGACATCAGAAACAATACTTTACCAGCTTGTTTTATTCGTCTATTAAACTTCATATACTACAATGGGATGTTAATCCCTTAGTCATCTTTGCCTAAAAATAGGCAGGGGCTATCTTTTGGTTATTATTACGACCTTATATCCAAAAGGTTTTGTTTTTTCGTCTTCTAGACTACTTTTTAACTTCCCATGAACAACAACTGTGCCAAACAGTAAAAGTGGCGACACACCTATTTCATCAATGAACACTCCACACCCTGACCGTAGGAACCTTATCAACATACGATGTTGTAGAACATGAAATAGCATTTATGGAACAAAAAGGCAATCTACTTGGTATTATTTTTGTACCTTTGCATTATCATAGTCACTAAAACGTGTAAGATGATAAAAGACTTCAACAAAACGGCTATGGCCGTTGGCGATCGTAAGATCAGCTACTCCGAGATGCTTGTAAGGATCAGCATGTATGCGGAGTTTTCACCAAAACAAGTCGGTGACAACAAGCCTAAGACGATCATACTCAGCGAAAACCGTGAGGGCTGGGCATACGCACTCTTTTCTATCTGGCTCAACAGAGGTATTGCCGTACCTGTCGACGCCGCTTCTACAGCACATGATATTGCCTATATATTAAACGACTGCAAGCCTGAATGCATCTGGGTCTCAAGAGAAAAACTTGAACTCGCCAAGCAGGCTATGAACGAAGCTCAAAGAGATGACACTCCTATAAACATCATCGATGACTTCGAGCAAGTTGAACTCAAAGGTGAAAAGGCCGACATTAAGTTCGAACCAGACGACACCGCACTCATCATCTATACTTCCGGCACAACCGGCTCTCCTAAAGGCGTTATGCTTTCATTTGAAAACATGAATGCCAACATCAGGGCTGTATCACAGGAGGTGCCAATTTTCAATGAAGAACGCAGGACAATGGTATTACTGCCTCTTCACCATGTACTGCCACTCGTCGGGTCACTTGTCGCTCCTTTGGTAGCAGGTGGTGGTGTAGCATTCGCTCCTTCTATGGCGGCTGGCGACATCATGGCCACTCTACAAAACAACCAGATTGCTATCATCATCGGCGTACCTCGCCTATGGTCTACTTTATACAAAGGCATTAAAAACAAGATCGACGCCAACTTTGTGACAAGAATGCTCTTTAAGCTGTGTGCGGCTGTCGGGAGCAGGACATTGTCAAGGACTATATTCAAGTCTGTAAGAACAAAGATGGGTGGCAAGATTACTTACTGCGTAAGCGGTGGCGCTGCTCTTGACAAGGAAATCGGTGAGGGTCTGAAGACCATTGGCCTTGATGTGCTTGAAGGTTACGGCATGACAGAGGCTGCTCCTATGATCTCATTTACCCGTCCTGATGACATCTGCCCAGGATGCTCTGGCCAGCCAATGCCTTCTGTCAAAGTTGAGATACGCGACGGTGAGGTTTGCGCTAAGGGCAAGAACATAATGCAGGGTTACTACAACAGACCAGAAGAAACAGCAGACATACTGAAGGACGGATGGTTGTATACAGGCGACCTTGGCTATCTTGACGACCATGGACGTCTCGTGATTACTGGCAGAAGGAAAGAGATTATTGTCCTTTCTAATGGCAAAAACGTAAATCCTAACGAGATAGAGTTCAAACTTGAAAACTATCAGCAGTATGTAAAAGAAGCTGGCGTCATTCAGGATGGCGACATGCTGAGGGCTATCATTGTTCCTCAGAAGGAATGGGCAGCTTCATTAAGTGATGAAGAAGTAGAACAGGCCCTGAAACTTGAGGTACTCGAACCATACAATCAGACCGTCGCTCCATATAAGAAGCTTATGAGCCTCTTCGTGTATAGAGGCGACCTTCCACGTACCAAGCTCGACAAATTGCAGCGATTCAAGTTGCCAGCCCTCCTCACTCAGAAGGACGCCATCGACAACAAGGAGACTGTTGTTGTCGAACCAGACCTTGAAGAATACCGAGTTATTAAGAATTACATACAGGAAGAGAAACGTTGCAAGGTAAAGCCTACCGACCACATCGAACTCGACCTGGCTTTCGACTCACTCGACAAGGTTGGTCTGCAGGTATTCCTCCAGTCAACATTCGGCATGGAGATTACTACAGACCAGATCACTAGCTTCAAGACTATCAGCGACATGGCTGAATACGTGTCCGACTACAAGACTCGTATCGAGGTTGAAAAGATCGACTGGAAGAAGATTCTTAAGGAGCACACTAACATACGACTCCCTGAAACATGGTTCACCGGTGGCATATTTGTAAAGATATCTAAGCTATTCTTCCAGCTCTACTTCAAGATGACTGGCAAGGGTGTTGAAAACATACCAGAAGGTCCATGTATCATTGCTCCTAACCACCAGTCTTTCCTCGACGGTATGTTTGTAATGTCTTTCTTGAAGTATAGAATGATTCGCAACACATACTTCTACGCCAAGGAGCAGCACGTAAAGCGTCCGTTGCTCAAGTTCATAGCCAACAGACATAACGTCATAATCCTCGACATGTCGAATGTAAAGGATTCTATACAGAAATTAGCCGAGGCACTCAAGAAGAAGAAGAACGTCATCATCTTCCCAGAAGGAACCCGTACTCTCAACGGCAAGTTGGGTGAATTCAAAAAGACATTCGCTATTCTCTCAAAAGAGCTCAACGTGCCAGTTGTACCGGTATCTATCAAGGGTGCCTTCGACGCTATGCCAAAGGGCACTATCGTTCCTCGTCCTCATAAGGTGCAGGTTGAATTCCTTGATCCGATATATCCAAACAAGCGAAACACTTCTACATACGAGAAGCTCACTGACAACGTATATCGCGAGATAGAAAAGAACCAGATGGTAGGTTAAAGAAGATGGAGATAATACCAGCAATAGATATGATAGGCGGCAAATGTGTCCGTCTGAGCAAGGGTGACTACGACACCAAGAAGGTGTATAACGAGAATCCTGTAGAGGTTGCCAAGATGTTCGAAGACAACGGCGTCAAAAGGCTTCATCTCGTCGATCTCGACGGTGCAAAAGCAGGACATATCGTCAACCACGCGGCTCTCAAGGCTATAACTCAGGCAACAAAACTCACTGTTGACTTCGGCGGAGGCCTCAAGACAACGGAGGACCTCAACATAGCTTTCGATTGCGGAGCATCTATGGTCACAGGAGGCAGCATAGCTGTAAAAAATCCAGCGGAATTTAGTGGATGGATAGAGAAATATGGTTCTGAGAAGATCATCCTCGGTGCCGACGTAAAAGACCGTAAAGTAGCTGTTACAGGATGGCTTGAAGACACAGATGCAGAACTGATGAGCTTCGTTAAGTCATACTACGAAAAAGGCATTCGCAAGGTGATCTGCACAGATATCAGTCGCGACGGAATGCTCCAGGGCCCAGCGGTAGACCTCTACCGTGAAATGCTCGATGCAATTCCCGACCTATGGGTCGTTGCTAGCGGCGGAGTAAGCTGTATCGACGACCTCTATCAGCTTCAAGCCAAAGGAGTTCCTGCGGTCATCATCGGCAAGGCAATATATGAGAACCGTATTACGATGAAGCAATTGGCAGAGTTCCTATAACGACTGACACTAAGACTAGCATAACAAGCAGCGTTTCTTATTATCAAGAAGCGCTGCTTGCTTTGTTTTCGATTGATATTTCCGTATATTTGTGTCATACAAACGAAAACACATCATATCATGAAAACCATTTACACGCTCTGCCTGTCCATGGCAGCGCTATGTGCTAACGCGCAAACCCAAATCAGGAGTACACTTTCTCTTATGACGCCTGGCAATCCGGCGAAAACCTATGAACTGCAAACTACAGACGATGGTTCTTTGAAACATATAGAAGATCTGCCTGTAAGCATAAAGCAGTCAATCGACACAAAGGGTGAAAAGACCACCGTCTCGGTAGAGATAAAGGCTAGTGAAGATATATACTTCAACATCAGCCAGCAATATGTTTTAAACTCCGCCAACCATAGCGAATGTGAATTCTACATGCCTGGATTCTGGTATCACAAGAATCTCAGATCTCCGAAGGAAGCCCCTTCATTCCATACAAGTGATAGTTGGGAGGTAAGAGAAGACCGTCTCAGCACGCCATTGACAGGCATCTACAATCCTAAAGACAAAAGCTATTGCACCATCATGCATACCGGAATAGGTAGCGATGACTGTATTCCTCAAAACCTGTCTGGCGACATTGCCTTGCCTGGTAAGACATCCGTAGGTTCTACAGGCTTCAGAAACGAAAATGGCAAGGCTAGCATAGTATTCAGTTTTCCTTATATAGAAGCACCTAAGAGGTATATCCGTAAGCTGACTCTTATCGATCCTGTAAAGGCTTTTGAGATGCTGAAGAAAGGTGAATCTTGCTCTCTGACTTGGGAGATAATAAACAGTAAGGCAGACAGCTATTCTGAGTTCGTAGCCAAAGTATGGGAATACTCCTACGACACAATGAAGCCACAAAAAGTCATGGGCACTCTCGACAACGCTAATGCCAAAGCAACACTGGCAAAATACTTCACAGGGAGCTATGTCGACACTCATGAACTCAAGTATTTCTCTGGTTGCGCCATCCGTTGCATCACAGCAGACCCAGTGGGAACGGCCGAAGTAGGCTTCGTAGGAAGAACACTCCTCAACGCCTATAACGCTCTCGAATATGGCGAAAGCAACGGCAGAGATGATCTGGTCAAAATGGCCCGCAATATCTTCGACTCATATCTCGAACACGGTTTTTCTGCCAATGGATTCTTCCGCGATGTCATCGACTATGACAACAACTGGGAAAATGAAACATACAGCATACGAAGACAATCAGAAGGCGTAATGGCTATTCTGTATTACCTGCAATATGAAAAGCAGCATAAACGCAAGCACCCAGAATGGGAAGCTAAGATCAAGGGCGTACTCGACAACTTCGCAAAGCTACAACAGGCCGACGGCAGCTTTCCACGTAAGTTCAACGACAAGCTAGAGATAAAAGACCCTACGGGAGGAAGCACTCCTTGTGCCACTCTCCCATTGACAATGGCCTATAAATATTTCGGGACTAAAAGTTATCTCGAAAGCGCTAAGCGTACTGCTGTCTATTTCAACAAGGAATTGGTGGCAACAGCCGACTATTTCTCGTCAACTCTCGATGCGGACTGCGAAGACAAGGAGGCATCTCTCTATGGCGCAACGGCATTGTATTATTTGACCCAAGTAACAAAAGGCAAGGAACGTGAACACTATATAGATGTAATGAAGACTGTAGCTTACTTCGCGTTATCTTGGTATTATACCTGGGATGTTCCATTTGCTCCTAGCCAGATGTTGGGCGATCTTCAATTCAAATCTCGCGGATGGGGCAATGTCTCTGTAGAAAACAACCATATCGACGTATATATCTTTGAATTTGCTACTATCCTTGACTTCCTTTCACAGGAGCGCTCTGAACCTCGCTTCGCCGACTTCTCTTCTGTCATAAAAAGCTCAATGCTGCAGCTTATGCCTGTAAGCGGAAGGATGTGTGGCATCGGACGTGAAGGATTCTATCCTGAGGTAGTTCAGCATACCACATGGGACTACGGACGCAACGGCAAAGGCTTCTATAACGACATATTCGCTCCAGGATGGACCGTTGCTTCTTTATGGAACATGTTAAGTCCGAGTAGAGTTACGGACTATTTCAGCAAAAAGTGACGCCTACATCTGAAAAAAATGACTATCTTTGCGTCATAAATTAAACACAATGTTAGCAAAACGCATAATACCTTGCCTCGACATCAAAAACGGCATGACCGTCAAGGGCGTAAACTTTGTAAACATAAAGGAGGTAGGCGATCCTGTTGAGCTCGGCGCATGGTATGCCGAACAGGGTGCTGATGAACTCGTGTTCCTTGACATCACTGCTAGTCATGAAGGAAGGAAGACGTTTGCTGACCTAGTGGAAAGAATCGCGCAGAACATCAACATTCCGTTTACTGTTGGTGGCGGCATCAGCGAACTCAAGGACGCAGACATCCTACTCAATGCCGGTGCTGACAAGATATCTATCAACTCATCTGCTGTGCGCAACCCACAGCTTATCGATGACATGGCCCACAACTTCGGAAGTCAGTTTGTCGTCGCAGCGATTGACGCACGACTAGAGGACAATGGCGAATGGGTGGTAACAGTCAATGGAGGACGTATACCTACCGAGAAACGCCTATTCACATGGGCAAAGGAAGCACAGGAACGAGGTGCCGGAGAGATACTTTTCACATCGATGAACCACGACGGCGTTAAGCAAGGATTTGCCAACGAGGCACTTGCACGACTCAGCGAAGAATTATCAATACCAGTCATAGCATCCGGCGGAGCCGGGAAGATGGAGCATTTCAAAGATGTCTTCACATTAGGTAAAGCCGATGCCGGACTGGCTGCTTCAATATTCCACTATAAGGAAATAGGCATTCCTGAACTCAAGGACTATCTCCGCAACAATGGCATAACAGTAAGGTAAGAAACAGAATAATACTATATAATGGAAATAGATTTCGCAAAAGGCAATGGTCTTGTACCTGCCATAATTCAGGACGCAGACACCAACAAGGTGCTAATGCTTGGATATATGAACGAAGAATCGTTCAAGAAGACAGAAGAGACAGGACTTGTAACATTCTTTAGCCGTTCACGCCAGCAGCTCTGGACAAAAGGCGAGACAAGTGGCAACATGCTCCATGTAGTGAGCATCGCCAACGACTGCGACAAGGACACATTGCTTATCAAGGTTCACCCTGACGGCCCTGTATGCCACACTGGCGCTGACACATGCTGGAACGAGGTCAATGAAGCCGAAGATGTGATGTTCTTCAAGGAACTTCAAGACTTCATCGACAAGCGACACGCGGAAATGCCTGAGGGATCGTACACTACAAGCCTCTTCCAGAAGGGCGTGCGCAAAATCGCCAAGAAGTTCGGTGAAGAATCAGTAGAATGCGTTATCGGTGCTATGGCCAACGACGACGAAAACTTCATCTACGAAGGTGCCGATGTCATCTATCACCTCATAGTACTTCTTACTGAGAAGGGATACCGCATTGAAGATATAGCACGCGAACTCAAATCTCGCCACCATTAATCAATGGTTGATCCTTTTGAGATTATCAATAAGTTCTACGAGCCCAACTCGGAACTTTGGAATATACTCGTTGGTCACAGTCAGGCCGTTGCCGACTTGGCCAGCGAGATTGTTCATTTGCACCCCGAGCTAAATGCCGACGAACGTTTTGTTTATGAAGGTGCTATGCTCCATGACATAGGCATCATCAGAACTAACGCCCCATCAATTCATTGCTTTGGCGAAGCCGACTACATTTGTCATGGAACTCAAGGCAGTTCGATGCTTCTTAGCGAAGGACTCGAACGTCATGCCATGGTAAGCGAGAGGCATACCGGTGCAGGAATAACAGCCGATGAGGTCGTCTCTCTCAACCTTCCTATACCTGCGAAGGACTATACTCCTCAGAGCATTGAAGAGAAGATCATCTGTTACGCCGACAAGTTCTTCAGCAAAAGCAACAACCTTAAAGAGCAGAAAAGCTTTGAAAGAGCACTGAAAAGTGTCGCGAAATATGGCGACGCTCCTCGTGAACGATTTCTTGCCATGCATGCTACGATGGCCATACCATCCATTGTATAAACCACACTTCAACGTCTGATCAATGAAAGCTACCGACACATTCAGAACTCAACCTTGGTGCCACAACTGTGCACAGGCTGTCGCCAACAAATGGTGCAATCTCTACCCTTCACCATCTACGATATTAGATGAACTGGCCTTGTCTGGCAGCGGACGCGCCGAAGGTGGCTTATGCGGTGCTCTAGTGGCTGCTCAAAAAGCTCTTCCACAACACGCTGAAGAGATAACTAAGGCTTTCGAAGAAAAGGTTGGCGGACTGCTCTGCCGTGACATTAAGCTGATGGCGAAGACGCCTTGTCCCGAATGTGTCAACACCGCCGATATTCTGATTGAGGAATTCTCCAAGAAATGAATTTGACAAAAGAACACCTCAAAAAGGCAGTAAAGACGATACTGAAAATAGCTGTTTCTATTGCAGCCATTGCTTTCGTCGTGTCTAAGATTGATATCGAGGCCACCAAAAATACTCTGCTCTCTGCCGACATCACTTACCTTGCCTTTGCTCTTCTCGTCTACACCATCTCACAGATGTTGAGCGCCATGCGTATCAACTCTCTATTTGTCACCATTCCTCTCCGACTTGACACCTTTATGAACATGAGACTCTATTGGCTCGGAATGTTCTACAATTTCTTCTTACCCGGAGGCGTCGGTGGTGACGGTTATAAGATATATTACCTGAAAAAACACTATAAGCAATCGACAAAAGAACTGTTCACCCTTATCTTCAGCGACCGACTTAGCGGACTTGTCATTATCGCCTGCTACCTCACCATCTTCGTCAGTTTCTTTGTCAAAACACTGCCTATACCCTACAAAGAGTGGACTATACTCCTTATGCCTATGGGACTAGCGGCCTATTACGCTTTCCTATGGATATTCAAACGCAGTGCACTTCAGGCATACTGGAAAGTTGTCGGTTACTCATTCATTGTGCAAGGGCTCCAGATGTGCGCTGCTTGTCTTATACTGTTCTCACTTGGAGAAAACGCTAATTTCGACTCCTACATGTTCCTCTTCTTCATGAGCAGCATCGCGTCTGCCATACCAATAAGCATGGGAGGTATAGGCCTCAGGGAAATGACCTTTGTTATAGGATCACAATATCTCGGCACACAAGAGGGCGTAGCCGTATCACTAAGTATATTATTCTATCTGGTTTCACTCATCAGTTCTCTGCCTGGAGCCATATTTGCCCTTAAGACATCACTTATTGAGGGTAAAAAAGACAATCCTACTGACGTGAATTAATGATGTCACGTATTCGCGAGGCCAACTCATAGTTTTCTGACCTTACCGCCTCATCCATCATCTCCTGTAAAGTCTCTATACTACACTCTTCAAGTGACACCTTCGACTTTGGAGCTCCTACCGGCAGGCACGAGGTCTGAAGCAACCCTTCTGATATGAATATAGGGCAATTAAAACGCAAAGCTATCGCTATAGCATCACTTGTCCTGGCATCTAGTTCAGACACATTACCCTCCCTGTCGCATACTATTTTCGAACAAAATATCCCGTTCTGAATATCATATATCACCACCTCAGAAACTGCCACACCGAAAGACTCGGAGAAAGACAGAAAAAGATCATGCACCAGCGGACGCGGAGTTGCAACACCCTCAAGACACACGGCTATAGACTGAGCTTCGGGTATGCCAATCTTGATAGCAAGCCTACGATTGCCATCACACTCTGACAGTATGAGTGTCGCTGAATCTGCATCCGAAGAAGCGCTTACTCCAAGAACATTAAGACCTATTTTTTTCTCCATAAGCACAATAATTTCACACAAAGTTAGCTATTTGTTTTGGCAGAAAGAAAAATAAGCGCTACCTTTGCGCTCGAAAACTTGTATTGGCTCTATTAAGTGACGCAAAGGGCGTCCGCCTGCAGGTATAACTTTAAACGTTATAGCAAAAATGTACGCTATTGTAGAAATTGCTGGACAGCAGTTCAAGGTTGAGAAGGACAGAAAGATCTTCGTAAACCGTCTTGCACAGAACGAAGGTGAGAGCGTTGAGTTCGACCGTGTTCTTCTTATTGACAACGAGGGTGCCGTTAAGATTGGTGCTCCTACTATTGAGGGTGCTAAGGTTACTGCCAAGGTACTCGAGCACCTCAAGGGTGACAAGGTTATCGTATTCCACAAGCGTCGTCGCAAGGGTTACGAGAAGAAGAATGGCCATCGTCAGTATCTTTCACAGATTCAGATCGAGAGCATTCTTGGTTAATTAATTAATTCACTGATTTAGAAACTTAGCTTTTTACCTTTTAGGTAAGCACAAAAGATAAGAAAACATGGCACACAAGAAAGCAGTAGGTAGTTCAAAGAACGGCCGTGAATCTGAAAGCAAGCGCTTAGGTTTGAAGATTTTTGGTGGTCAGTTTGCTAAGGCTGGTAACATCATCGTTCGTCAGCGTGGCACTCAGCACCATCCAGGTGAGAACGTTGGCATGGGTAAGGATCATACTCTTTACGCTCTTGTTGACGGTACAGTAACTTTCCAGCGCAAGCAGAACGACAGATCTTTCGTTTCTGTAGTTCCAGCTGAGTAAGCTACTCCACTAACAGATTTAAAGCTCCTGCTTTTGGTACTTACGAGTAGCAAAACGGGAGTTTTTGTTTTTAATCTACGACAATTATGCTAACACTCAAACAGATAACTGAACAGACTGAACTAGTAATAGCTGGTCTGGAGAAGAAACACTTCAACGGTGCTAAAGAAGCAGTTGAAAAGGCTATCGCCATTAACAACAGGCGTCGTGAAGCACAGCAGAAGTCAGACGCTGCACTCGCTGAAAGCAAGAAGTTCGCCAACGAAATCGGCGCTCTTATGAAGCAGGGCAAGAAGGATGAAGCAGAAGCCGCTAAGGCCAATGTAGCTCAATTGAAGGAACAAATCGCCGCTCTCGGCGAAGCTCAGAAGCAGGCAGAAGACGAGCTCACAGCTCACCTTTGCACTATTCCTAACATACCTTACGACCTCGTTCCTGAAGGCACAGCAGCCGAAGACAACCTCGTCGTTAAGTCTAACCTCCGCGAATGTAAAGAAGGCGACAACGTTGGCAACTGGGACACTATTCCTGCTAACGGTGAGGCAAAGTTACCTCATTGGGATCTCGCTAAGAAATACAACCTCATCGACTTCGACCTCGGTGTCAAGATCACTGGTGCAGGATTCCCTGTATATGTAGGCAAGGGTGCTCAACTCCAGCGAGCTCTCATCAACTTCTTCCTCGCAGAAGCAAACAAGGCAGGATACACAGAGATAATGCCTCCAACTGTTGTCAACCAGGCTTCTGGCTATGGCACAGGTCAGCTTCCTGACAAAGAGGGACAGATGTACCACTGCGACCTCGACGATCTCTACCTCATCCCTACAGCTGAGGTTCCTGTGACAAATATCTATCGCGACGTCATCCTGGACGAAAAGCAGCTCCCTATCAAGAACTGCGCATACACTCAGTGCTTCCGTCGTGAGGCAGGTTCGTATGGTAAGGATGTTCGCGGTCTTAACCGTCTCCACGAGTTCTCTAAGATAGAGATTGTTCGCATCGACAAGCCTGAACATTCTAAGGAGAGCCACCAGGAGATGCTTAACCATGTAGAGGGTCTGCTCCAGAAGCTCGAATTACCATACCGTATCCTCCGTCTCTGCGGTGGCGATATGTCATTCACTGCAGCTTTGTGCTACGACTTCGAGGTTTACTCTGAAGCACAGCAGCGCTGGCTCGAGGTAAGTTCGGTATCTAACTTCGACACATATCAGGCTAACCGCCTTAAGTGTCGCTATCGCACTGCCGACAAGAAGGTTGAGCTCTGTCACACTCTCAACGGTTCTGCTTTGGCTTTGCCACGCATCGTTGCAGCCTTGCTCGAGAACAACCAGACAGAAAAGGGCATCCGCATGCCTAAGGCTCTCATTCCATACACAGGATTTGAGTACATTGACTAATATAGTAAGTTCTATACTATAAATCGCGCACCGATGGGTTTTCTGTCGGTGCGTTTTATATAAAAGCGAGATATATGTACCTATACAACACTACTTTCGTCATCGAGAACAATGAAATAGAATGGTGGAGCGAATGGATGAAAAGATACTATCTTCCAACATTCTTTGACATCGTCCCTAACGCCAATAATGAACTTTACCGTCTTGAAAGAGGTGCACAGTCGGCTGACAGCACAACATATTCATGCCAGTGGAAATGTAGCACTCTACAGGAACTAGGTGAAATAGACAGATACTCAAAGTCACTTTTGAAGAAACTCATTGAGGAAAAAGGAGAAAAATGTCTATCTTTCGTGACAATGATGGAAAGTGTTGAATTATGAAGACCCGCATTCTTGGCATAGACCCGGGAACAAACGTTCTAGGATATAGCATCCTCGACTGCGAAGGCAATCATGCCTCCGTTGTCGTCATGGGAGTGCTGGAACTTAAAGACCTGCCCGACCATTATGCGAAACTAAAGAAAATATACGACCGCATAATGAGCATAATTGACGAGTTCAAACCTCAACAGCTCGCTATCGAAGCCCCTTTTTTTGGCAAGAACGTACAAAGTATGCTCAAACTCGGACGAGCCCAGGGCGTTTGCATGGCTGCCGCCGTTGCTCACGACATGCCCATTACCGAATACGCACCTCTGAGAATCAAACAAGCAATCACCGGTCATGGCGATGCAGCCAAGGAACAGGTAGCCTCTATGCTACAGAAAATGCTACACTTTGAAAGTGCTCCTAAGTATCTAGATGCCACCGACGCATTGGGTGCTGCATATTGCCATTTTCTCCAGATCACAGGTCCTGTAATGACCGATAAGAGCTGCAAAAGTTGGAAAGATTTTATCAGCAAAAACCCAGGAAGGGTATCTAAATAGTATCATATAGACAATGACACGCCACATATACTAGTCGTATGGAAGAAGAAATAAAGAAATGCCTCGAAGTCCTCAGAAACGGAGGACTGATATTATACCCAACAGATACTGTTTGGGGTATTGGTTGCGACGCCACCAACGCCGAAGCAGTCGCTAAAGTCTACCAGTTGAAGAAAAGAGACGACTCTAAGTCGCTTATCGTGCTCTTCGATAGTGTACAAAGAGTATGCGGCTACGTTGACAAGATGCCAGACGTGGCATATGACATGATGGATCTGACCGACAAGCCACTCACACTAATCCTCGACGGCGCAAAGAACATGGCAGTCAACTTGATCGCCGAAGACGGCTCCGTGGGAATAAGAGTAACCAACGAAAAGTTCAGCCACGACTTATGCATGAGGTTTAAGAAGCCTTTGGTATCAACTTCAGCCAACATCAGCGGGGAGCCAACAGCTGCTATTTTCTCAGAAATCTCTGACGCCATCGTCAACGGCGTCGATTATGTAGTCAACTACAGACGAGATGACACCTCTAAGCACAAGCCATCTAGCATCGTGAAACTAGGAAAGAACGGACTGGTCAAGATAATTAGAGAATAATACTGTCGGAAATGGGAATGGAAGAAATAGACTTTGTCGGAAGAAATTATCCCGAACATTGTATCGTTCAGAAAAGATTCAACGACCTCGACGGTCTCCGTCATGTCAACAATGGTGTGCAGCAATCCTACTTCGACATAGGAAGAGCAGATTACCTCAAAAGAATATACGGTGAGAAATTCTATTGTAACGAACAGGTTCTGCTAGTCGCATCATACACAACCGACTTTATCGCGCAAATAAAACTTGAAGATGAAATAGAGGTTTGCACTTCTGTCGTAAAGTTGGGCAACAAGAGCCTTCGTCTTGCACAAGTCATCAGAGGCGTTGACAACAAAAAGATTTACACTCGCTCACTTTCTGTAATGGTCGCTATAGAGACAAAAGAGGGCAAGAGCATACCTATTCCCGACGAGTGGAGAGATAGAATCAGATCTATCGAAGGCGAATCACTATGATGAAACCATCGTACATTTATGCCGTATAACATTATGATATGATTGCTGTTTATATGGCATCAACAGGATTGATATTTGATAATATAAATTTTGCATTATCTGCAAATCTTTAGATTATTTTTATAACTTTGGATTTTGTAGACATAATTATACAAAGTGATGCTGTCGATAGAAACACTAAGAAAAGAGATAGAGGAAGGAATAGCTGGCTTTAAGTTCAAGAGAGAACCTATCGGACTTTATGACCCAATTGAGTATTCCATGTCACTCGGAGGCAAGCGTCTGCGCCCTGTGATGTGCTTGGCTGCATGTTCCCTCTTTACCGACAACTATCGTCAGGCTATGCCGGCAGCATTAGCTCTCGAGATGTTCCACAACTTCACGCTCCTTCATGACGACGTGATGGACAATGCCGACATTCGAAGAAACCAGCCTACCGTCAAAGCCAAATATGGCGTCAATACAGCGATCCTCTCGGGTGATGAGATGCTTATCGAGGCCTACAAGCTCCTTGCACTCACCGACTCGCCAGCCTTTTCGCTTGTGCTTTCCACATTCAGTCAGACAGCTACTGAGGTATGTGAGGGACAGCAATATGACATGGAGTTTGAGACTCGCACCGACGTCACTTTAGCCCAGTATCTCGAGATGATACGCCTCAAGACTGCCGTATTACTTGCGGGAGCCATAAAGATCGGCGCACTCATTGGCGGAGGTAACGCACACGACATAGAAGCACTCTACAACTATAGCATCGATCTCGGTCTAGCCTTCCAGCTTCAAGACGACCTCTTGGACACCTTTGGCGACGAGAAGACCTTTGGCAAGGCTATCGGTGGCGACATCATGGAGAACAAGAAGACATATCTCCTCATAAGCGCCTTAGAGAATGCCGATGCCGACCAGAAGAAAGAGCTCCTCCGTTGGATAGGTGACACCAATGCACAGAGAGATGCCAAGGTAAAAGCCGTGAGAGACCTCTACGAGGCCACAGGCGCACGCAAGGCCACTGAGGCCAAGATGGAAGCGCTCTACTCTAAGGCTATGGAGACACTAAGAGAGATGAACATATCGGCCGAAGGCAAACGATTCTTTGCTGATTTCGGAAATATGCTATTAAAGCGCAACAGATAACTTTCATATAAGATAACTAGAAAACATAACATATCATTATGGCTAAGAAAGGAAAGATCATCCAGATTGTAGGCCCAGTGGTCGACGTCGAATTCGACGTAGCTGGAAACGAATTGCCTCAGATCTATGATGCACTTGAGGTCACTCGTCCTAATGGCGCAGTGGTTGTCATAGAGTGTCAGCAGCATATTGGCGAGAATACTGTTCGATGCATCGCAATGGACTCTACCGACGGCCTTACAAGAGGAATGGCTGTCGAAGCTACAGGCTCGCCTATCATGATGCCTAAGGGCGACAATGTAAAAGGCCGATTGCTTAATGTTGTCGGAAAGTCAATTGATGGCCTTGAAGATCCTACTAAAGAGGGAGGTCTTCCTATCCATCATGAAGCACCTAAATTTGAAGAGTTGCAGACTTCTGCGGAAGTACTTTTCACTGGTATCAAGGTCATCGACCTTATCGAGCCATACTCTAAGGGTGGTAAGATCGGTTTGTTCGGTGGTGCCGGTGTAGGTAAGACAGTGCTTATCCAGGAGCTTATCAATAACATCGCCAAAGGTCACAACGGCTTGTCTGTATTCGCTGGCGTAGGTGAACGTACTCGTGAGGGAAACGACCTTCTCCGTGAGATGATTGAATCAGGCATCGTGAAATATGGTGACAAGTTCAAGGAAGGACTCGAGAAAGGCGAATGGAACCTTAACGACGTTGACCAGCAGGCTTTGAAAGACTCACAGGTTACCATGGTGTTCGGCCAGATGAACGAGCCACCAGGAGCCCGTGCTCGAGTTGCTCTCTCTGGTTTGACAATCGCCGAGAGCTTCCGCGATGGTGACGGATCAGGCGCCGGCCGTGATATCCTCCTCTTCATCGATAATATCTTCCGTTTCACTCAGGCCGGTTCTGAGGTATCAGCGCTTCTTGGCCGTATGCCTTCAGCCGTAGGTTATCAGCCTACATTGGCTTCTGAGATGGGTGCTATGCAGGAACGTATCACATCTACTAAGCACGGTTCTATCACTTCTGTTCAGGCTGTTTACGTGCCTGCCGATGACTTGACCGACCCTGCTCCTGCAACAACATTCGCTCACCTTGATGCAACAACAGTGTTGAGCCGTAAGATCTCTGAGCTCGGTATCTACCCTGCCGTTGACCCTCTCGATTCAACATCTCGTATCTTGACTCCAGATATCGTTGGCAAGGCTCATTATGAGTGCGCGCAGCGCGTGAAGGAGATTCTCCAGCGTTACAACGAACTTCAGGATATCATCTCTATCCTCGGTATGGAGGAATTGTCAGAAGAGGACAAACTCGTCGTTGCTCGTGCACGCCGTGTTCAGCGATTCCTCTCTCAGCCATTCCATGTTGCAGAACAGTTCACTGGCTTGAAGGGCGCTTATGTATCTATCGAAGATACTATCAAGGGCTTCAACATGATCATGGATGGTGAACTCGACAAGTATCCAGAGGCTGCATTCCACCTGGTAGGTACTATCGAGCAGGCTATCGAGAAGGGCGAACGACTCTTGAAGGAAGCACAGGCATAAAATGGCAATTGAAAATTGACAGTTATGAATGAATTGCAGTTGGAAATAATCACACCAGAAAAGACACTCTACAAAGGTGCCATAGAACTGGTTGAAGTACCTGGCAAGCGTGGTCGCTTTACTGTACTTCATAATCATGCCCCTATAATATCAACCTTGGAGAAAGGACAGATAAGGATTAAGGCAGCAGATGGTAAAGAAGAGATCTTCGATTGCAATGCTGGATATCTCGAATGCTCCGACAACAAGGTGTCGATACTACTCAACTAATCAGTATTTCTATCTGATAAACAAGATGGCGGCCTTTAGAACAAGACCGCCATCTTCTTTTTATATAAGAAATAAAAAAGCCAAGCCCGCGATGAGCTTGGCTTTGCTTGTATATTGGCTTTTATTATACCAAATGAGCGATAAGATCCTCGCGATCGCCTGGGAGCATATCAATAACAGGAATCTCTATCATTGTGTAGCAACCTGGCTGCTGCTTGAATGATGCACGAGCAACATTTACAAGAACCTGAGCTGTAAGAGCAGGGTTGTTGATCTTCATGTTAAATTCGAAGAGCTGGTTGTGAGTCTTACCAGAAACACCCTTACGAACAAGATTTACACCATGTCCCACATCGTTGAGAGCGTCAACGCTATCAACCTTGAATACGTGAGTCTCGTCGCTTGCGAAATATGGGTCGGCCTTGATAGCCTTAGTAACCTCAGCGAGATCAGCGCCTTCCTCAAGTTCTACATATACCATACGGCGGTGGATACCTTCGCCAACAGGGATAGTCATCGAGAGAGCGTCCTTCACGCCAGCCTTAGAGCGAACGCAAACCGAGTGACCCATAGAACGGCCAGGACCGAAGTTAGTATATGAGAGGCCCTTAGGAGCTAGGCTCTGCATAAGTGTACGAACGATAGAGTCTGAACCTGGATCCCAACCTGCAGAGATAATAGCAACAGTACCATTAGCCTTTGCAACAGGCATGAGTGCTGCACGGTAGTCGAGAATACTAGTGTGGATGTCAAAAGAGTCAACAGTATTGATACCCATAGCAAGGATCTTCTTTGCATACTCTTCACATGAACGTGTTGGAGTAGCGAGGATAGCAACGTCTACATCCTTAAGTTCAGCGATATCCTTAACTACTGGATAGTTTGCAAGTTCTGCTGGCTTGTTTTCTGCACCGTTACGACGAACGATACCTGCAATTTCGAAGTCCTCAGCTTCCTGAAGCGCATCAAGAGTATATTTGCCAATGTTGCCGTAGCCAACGATGGCAGCTCTAATCTTCTTCATATATTAGTGTTTTTTATTGATTTCTATATGCTTGCAAAATTAATAAAAATAAAGACGACGATTGGCGCATGGTGTCATTTTGTTCATATTTTTACTGAAATTAAGTAAAACACGTAAATAAATCCGCCGTTTCATTTACAAAAAATCACTCCGGCTACTTCTTCACGCCCATTGTCACCCTATTAATCCTTTCATCTCGCTAATTATTAGAGCCATTAGTCGGTGATTCGCAAAATAATGTGTACTTTTGCGCAACAAAACTATTACAAATATAGATATAACCCTACCATGAGTCAGACAGAGTTATTTTGGAAGGTATTTAATGAATCGATTGTTGACTACCATAAGTTCGACAACGTTGACCACGAAATAGAAAACCCTTATAGCAAGAATCAGATAGAACATCTTCTCTATCACAAGAATTGGGTAGATACTGTTCAGTGGCACTTTGAAGATATCATACGTGATCCAGAAATCGACCCTAAGGCTGCACTCGTTCTTAAACGCAGAATCGATGCTTCTAATCAGTTGAGAACAGACATGGTCGAGTATATCGACTCATACTTCCTCGACAAATACAAGGATGTCAAGGTCCTTCCAGACGCCAAGATCAACACAGAGTCACCAGCTTGGGCCATCGACCGTTTCTCTATCCTCGCGCTCAAGATCTATCACATGGAGCAGGAGACCAAGAGAACAGATGTTGACGCTGCTCATATTGAGAAATGCGCACAAAAGTTGGCCGTTCTCAAGGAACAGCATAAGGATCTTTCCACAGCAATCGAAGAATTGTTGGCCGACATCGAGGCTGGTCGTAAATACATGAAGGTTTACAAGCAGATGAAGATGTATAACGACGAAAGCCTTAACCCTATACTCTACAAGGGCAAGAAATAATACACGCATGAAAAGAGTGTTGATAATAAGACTTACAGCAATGGGCGATGTCGCAATGACATCGCCTGTTGTTTCTGCTGCCTGCAGAAAATATAAGGACGTGCAGTTCGATGTACTCTCAGAGCCATTCTTTGAGCCATTCTTCGAGACACACGAAAACCTGCACTTTATCGGCACCAACATAAGGAAAAGCGGAGAGGGTGTAAGGGGATTGTGGAAGCTATATAGAAAACTTGCCCAAAACCACTACGACGTCGTTATCGACCTGCATAATGTACTGAGAACTAAGATCCTCCGAACTTTCATGCACAGGTTGTCTGGCATTGACACCTTCGTCGTTGACAAGGGACGACAGGAGAAAAGACAACTGACAGAAGACAACGGGAAAGACAAGAAGCAGCTAAAACACACCATTCTACGTTATTGTGACGTCTTCGCTAAAGCCGGGCTGCCAGTTGAACTAGATGGCACATACAGAGACAAAGAGTCGTCTTCCCTTGTAAACAGAGACAATAACGAATTGTTAATCGGCGTTTCTCCTTTTGCACAGCACATGGGTAAGATATACCCTACCGACAAGATGAAGACTGTTGTCGAACTCCTTGCAGAAAAAGGAGCCCGCGTATTAGTCTTCGGTGGCGGAGAGAAAGAGAAGGCTGTCGCTGAAGCATGGGAGAAGGAGATAAAAGGATGTTCTTCAGTCATTGGCAAGGCCAGCCTTAAAGAGGAAATGGCTCTGATGTCTAACCTCGACTGCATGATAAGTATGGACTCATCTGCTATGCACTTGTGTTCACTCTACGGCGTAAGAGTTGTTTCTGTTTGGGGTGCCACCCATCCTTATGCAGGATTCCTCGGCTATGGCCAAAAGATGGAAGATGTCGTGAGCAGAGATTTACCTTGCAGACCTTGCTCGATATACGGCAACAAAGCTTGTAAATTCGGCGACTACAGATGCTTCGACATAGAACCTCAAGTCATTGTAGATAGAGTACTTGGTGACAAAATGTCATGAAATATCGTTTGGCAAAATATTTGCAGAGGTATTAGAAACAACTTAAAACAAGAAAAAACATGCTTATCTTATTTATAGTATTTGCGTTGCTTAGCTGGATAGTAAGCAACCGCTTGAAGAGCAAATTTGAAAAGTATCAGAACGTAGGCGTTACTATGTCAGGAGCCGAAGCCGCTCAGAAAATGCTTCACGACAATGGCATCTACGATGTCACTATCCGTCCAACAGAAGGCACTCTGACCGATCATTACAACCCAACAGACAAGACAATCAACCTTAGCAACGACGTTTACTATGGTCGCAACGTGTCGGCAGTGGCAGTGGCGGCTCACGAAACAGGTCACGCAGTTCAGCATGCTACAGCATATTCAATGCTCGAGCTCAGAACCACTCTCGTACCTTTGCAGAATGTAAGCTCCAAGGTGATTAATGTGATATTCTGGGTTATGTTCTTAGGTGCCTTCATCCTACCTAACCTTATACCATACAACTTAGCTATGCTCGTCATCATCGCAGCATACACAATTTTCACAGTATTTGCTTTCGTGACTTTGCCTGTCGAGATAAACGCAAGCAAAAGAGCTGTAGCATGGCTTACTAATGCCGGAATTGTCAGCGGTGAGACTCGCGAGAACGCCATTGACGCTCTCAAATGGGCTGCCTACACTTATGTCGTAGCTGCTTTGTCTGCCCTTGCGACATTGCTCTATTACATATGGTTATTCTTAGGTAGAAGCCGAGACTAGAGATCAATATAGACATAACATATTACAACAACTAAAAATGCACCGCCACTATCATGGCGGTGCATTTTTGCATTCTATATTGTTCTAATACTTAACGGAGCAACACCATATTTAACAACAATTGCTTATCTTTGCATAATAAAGCATTATAGAGGAATATGACCATTACCATAAAAGTCGGTTCAAATGTTTTAGCAGGTCAAGGTGGCATGCTAAACGTTGAACGCATGGAGAGCCTTGTCGCGCAAATAGCAGAACTTCACAAGGCTGGACATAAGATAATATTTGTAACTTCTGGTGCTGTTGCCGCCGGCAGAAGCATGCTCAAGAACTACTCCGACCTTGACCCTGTATCGCAGAGACAGCTCCTCTCTTCGGTCGGACAAGCAAAACTCATCAATCAATACAAGCAGCTCTTCGACAAGCATAATATACAGATCGGACAGATCCTGGTTACCAAGCAGGACTTCTCGACAAGAGAACACTACCTCAACATGAAGAACTGCATCACCACTTTGTGGCAAAGCAATGTCATCCCTGTGGTCAACGAAAACGACACAGTATCAGTAACCGCTCTTATGTTTACTGATAATGACGAGCTTTCAGGTCTCATGGCTTCTATGATGGATTGCAAAAAGCTGTTTATCCTATCCAATATCGACGGTATATACAACGGCAACCCTAACGATGCCGGTTCTGAGGTGATTCGCGAAATCGAACCAGAGCTGAACGTTGCCCAATATGTACAGACAACAAAGTCAGGCTTCGGACGAGGCGGTATGCAGACAAAATGCAAAACAGCGCAAAAGACTGCAGCTTCTGGCATCGACGTTTACATCGCCAACGGCACAAAAGATAACGTCATCACAAAATTGGCAAACAACGACAAGGATTTTGTTTGCACCCATTTCATAGCTGGCGAACACAGTCCTGCCGTTAAAAAATGGATTGCCTACTCCGAAGGTTTCGCTAAGGCTACCGTCGTTGTCAACCAAGGCGCTAAGCTGGCCCTCCTCTCCCACGAACATGCAGCCAGCCTTCTTCTCCCTGGAGTGGTTGCTATTGACGGCGAATTCAAAAAGGATGACATGCTGCTCATAAAGGACGGAGAAGGACAGATAATTGGCGTCGGACGAGCAAATATGGACAGAGCTAAGATTAGCCAGATGACCGACACCAAACACTCTAAACCTTTAATTCACTACGATTTCTTATACATCTATCATAACAACTAATTGACATGGATATTCAACAGCAACTGGAACTCACTAAAGAGGCTGCCCGCAGCCTAGTGAAACTGTCAGAGGAGAAGTGTGCTAAGGTAATCAGCGAAATCGCCGATGCTCTTATAGCCAATGCCGATAAGATCGTGGCAGAAAATGCCAAAGACTTGTCAAGGATGTCTAAGGAAGACCCCAAATACGACAGACTGCTGCTGAACAAAGAAAGAATAGAAGGCATAGCTGCCGATACACGAAAAGTATCCACTTTGCCTGCTCCATACGGTGAAGTCATCGAAGAACGCACTCTGCCTAACGGACTCCTGCTCAAAAAAGTCAGAGTACCTCTCGGTGTTGTAGGCGTCATATACGAAGCTCGCCCTAATGTCACTGTTGACGTGGCATCTTTATGCCTCAGAAGTGGTAATGCCGTTGTTCTTAAGGGCGGTTCCGATGCCAACGACAGCAATGTTGCTATGGTTGAAATAATGCATGAGGTACTCCGCAGAAATGGTCTCGACGAAAACCTCATTCAGCTTCTACCAGCAGGTCGTGAAGCCGCAACAGCTCTGATGAATGCCGTTGGATATATTGATGTGCTGATTCCTAGAGGTTCAAGAGGTCTTATCGACTCTGTAAGACAACAGGCTAAAGTTCCTGTTATCGAAACAGGCGCCGGTGTTGTTCACACTTACTTTGACAAAGATGGCGACCTGAAAATCGCTACCGACATCGTATGTAACGCAAAAACACGCAGAGTCAGCGTTTGCAACGCTCTCGACTGTATGATAATTCATAGCGCAAGACTTAGCGAACTAACAAAGGTTGCTGAGCCTCTGAAGGAGAAAGGCGTAGGCATCTATGCCGATGAGAGAGCTTACGATGCTCTTAAGGATTTCTACACTCCTGACCTGCTCCATCACGCATCTGCAGAAGACTTCGGAAGAGAATTCCTCTCTATGAATATGGCCATCAAAACTGTTGACTCTATCGATGAGGCATTGGAGCATATCTACAGATACGGTCTGAAACACTCTGAATCGATTGTCACAGAAAACGAAGAAGCAGCACTGAGATTTGTAAATGAAGTTGACGCTGCATGCTGCTATGTCAACGTCAGCACAGCCTTCACAGACGGCGCTCAATTTGGACTAGGTGCAGAGATAGGCATATCAACTCAAAAGCTACATGCACGCGGACCAATGGCACTTAAGGAACTCACTTCCTACAAGTGGCAGATATTTGGTCACGGACAAACAAGAAAATAATTAGGTTGCAAGCCATTACAGGCATATAGCTCCCTATAAAAAAGACAGCTCCTTGTATCTTCTACAAAGAGCTGTTTCTTTTTATCCTATTACGACCATCGTCGCGCCATATCCATACTCCTTAAAGGAAGCGTCCTGGTAATTACACTTACGATACTGCCTTTCTAACGTCTTGCGGACCTCTGTCTTCAATACCCCATTCCCTACTCCATGGATAAAGACAATACGCTGTCCCTTCTTATTGATATTTTCCTCCATGACATGCTTGAATCTCGCAATCTGAATCTGAAGCAACTCACCATTTGATATATTAGCGGTAGAATCAAGTATAGCTTCTATATGAAGATCAACCTCTATGATATCTCCAGGCTTACTATTCGGTTTCGACTGCTGCTTCTGGTATTGACGCTCCTTCTGTTTTACAATCTTATGAAGGTCGGATAACGTCAACTGCTCTATCTTACTCTGAAGCTCATCCTCTATGATTGGATAAAGCACAGCCCTCTCATCGAAGAAGTCAGTAGGAACAAATGTGTTATCACGGAAGAACTTAGTCGCCTTAACCTTAACCGATGTTGACACCGGTGGATAAGCCGCAAATGTGCGACTCTTCTTGAACAAGACAAGCTGGCACTGCCACGTCTGGTTGTCTATACGTTGTGGATTATATTTGTCAAGCATGAGCTTTGTGTTCGGCTCTATCGTGCCATAATGAAGCATTCGTACATCGTTTGTTTCCCCCACCTGTTCAGTAAGTGTAAAGAAAGCATACGAATTGCTGTCATTGACCGCATATAGATCCAGGTAACCGCTGTTACCCTTGTCACTCTTGATAAAAGCCAGAAAGAAACGTGGCGAATGTTCATCAGATGCCGATTCGGAGAATTTATATTCATCAGAAGAATCAACAATTATCTCAGGCACCTCTCCCCTCTTCTCCTCTATGCGACGTTCCTCAGCCTCTTTCTTCTGCTGAGCGCCAGCTTCTATAAGCACCACCTCATTCTCCTGACAAGGCATTTCAAAGCCATCCTCATCTTCTACATATACAGTACGACCTTCCACACGGGCCACAATACCTCCACCCTGCATATTCAGGAAACGTACCTTGTCTCCCTTCTTTACGTTTGCTGCCATATTAGTTCCTTTTTATATTAGCCAAATATACTGCAAATAAGTCATTATCATATCACATGACAAAACAAAAAGGCTGAAACCTGTGATTTCAGCCTTTGACATATATCTGATAAATTCTCTTTTTACTTCTTGCTGTTGACTACGTTCTGGATGAACTCATCAAAGAACTTCTCTGTGTCTGTAGGACCACCACAAGCCTCTGGGTGGAACTGTGTAGAGAATATAGGAAGCTGCTTATGACGGATACCCTCGCATGTACCATCGTTGATATTCACATAGCTTGCCTCCCAGCCCTCAGGAAGAGTCTTGAGGTCAATAGCAAAACCATGGTTCTGTGAAGTGATATAACACTGTGTTGTACCATTCTTGATTACAGGATGGTTGTGAGCACGGTGACCATAAGGCAACTTATATGTTGTTGCACCTGCAGCAAGGCCAAGAAGCTGATTACCCAAGCAGATACCAAAGATAGGCTTACCTATCTTGATAGCTTTCTTTATATTCTCTATTGTAGCCTTGCACATCTGTGGGTCACCAGGACCATTAGAAAGCATAAGACCATCATAATCAATCTGTGTGAAATCATAGTCCCAAGGAACACGTACAACAGTAACATCGCGCTTGAGGAGGCAACGGAGGATGTTATACTTCGCTCCTGTATCAACCATAGCAATCTTATACTTGCCATTGCCGTATGTCTCAACCTGCTTACAGCTAACCTGAGCAACAAGATTATCCTTATTTGGATCATGGAACTCAACATCAGCACCCTCGAAAACTATCTTGCCGAGCATAGCGCCCTTCTCGCGGATCACCTTTGTAAGTGCTCGAGTGTCGATGCCAAAGATACCAGGGACATTGTACTCCTTAAGCCAATCACCGAGACTCTTTATAGCATTCCAGTGGCTGTACTCAAATGAATAGTCGGAAATAATGAGACCTGTTATATGGATCTTGTCTGACTCGTAGAAGAGTGGCAAACCGTTTTCGTCCTTAGTATCCTTAGGCACACCATAATTGCCAATAAGAGGGAATGTAGAAACGAGAATCTGTCCAGCATATGATGGATCTGTCAAACTCTCAGGGTAACCTGTCATAGCAGTGTTGAACACGACCTCGCCAGCGACAGAGGTTTCGGCACCAAATGATTGGCCTTCGAAGACTGTACCATCTTCCAATACCAATTTAACCTTCTTGAAATCAGACATTATACTTATATTTATTATCTATTGAGGCGTGAAATATAACATACAGTTTATTTCACCATGCAAAAGTATGAAATTTGCCTTTGCTAGGCAATAGTACCATCAAAAAAGTTTACTTAATAGATGTTGCATCGGGAGTTAACAATTGCTATTTTTGCGGTCATTATGAATTGAGAAAGACAATTTAGCATCATGACAAAAGAAAAACTTGCGGAGGAGTCTATTGAACTTCTGAAGAAGATGATCGCTACCCCATCCACTTCCAGAAACGAAAGCGATGTCGCTGATGTCATCCAGAACTGGATGCTCGAAAAGGGTTTGCTCGTCAACAGATTCGGCAACAACATCATCATAAGACAAGAAAACTGCAGCATCGACAAGCCTGTCATTTTGCTCAATTCACATATTGACACCGTAAAACCTGCCAGCGGATATACGAGAGATCCCTTCTGCCCTAGTGTTGAGGATGGCAAATTATGGGGACTCGGCAGCAACGATGCAGGAGGTCCTATGGTATCACTCTTGGCCACCTTCCGCTATCTTATTCAAACAGAACAGAACTACCACCTCATCTTCGTGGCATCATGCGAAGAAGAGGTTAGTGGCAAAAATGGAATCGAAAGTGTTCTGCCACAACTCGGGCATATTGACCTAGGTATCGTTGGTGAACCAACAATGATGCAAATGGCAGTCGCCGAAAAGGGTCTGATGGTACTCGACTGCACCGCACATGGCAAAAGCGGTCATGCCGCTAGAAACGAAGGTATAAACGCCATATACGAAGCTCTACCTTCAATAGACTGGTTCAGGACCCATCTATTTGAAAGAGTTTCTCAGTTCCTCGGACCAGTAAAGATGAGCGTCACTCAGATTGAAGCAGGCACTCAGCACAACGTCGTTCCAGACATGTGCAAATTCGTTGTTGATGTGAGAGTAAACGAGATGTATAAGAACACTGAACTGCTTCAGATGATCAAGGACAGCGTCACTTGCGACGTAAAGGAACGCTCTACACGCCTCAACAGCTCCGCAATAGAGATGTCTCATCCAATCGTCAAGAGAGGCATGGAACTGGGACTCAAGACCTTCGGATCGCCAACAATGAGTGACCAGGCCCTGATGCCATTCACAACAATCAAGATAGGCCCCGGTGACTCAGCCCGCTCTCATACCGCCGACGAATACATCGGTCTTGAAGAGATAAAGAACGGTATAGACACATACATCAAGATACTTGACGGATTATCTTTGTAAACAACAGACTAAAACACAACAGACAATGCCAGTACCTCATATTGACACCGCACTCTACGACTACGAGTTACCCGACGAACGCATAGCTAAATACCCTCTCGACAAAAGAGACAAATCAAAACTGCTCATCTACGACAAGGGCGAGATAAAACAGTCACATTTCGCAAACATCGAGGACTTCCTCCCAAAGGGCGGATTCACTATGGTGTTCAACAACACCAAGGTCATCAGAGCCAGACTGATGTTCCACAAGGAGACAGGTGCCCAGATAGAGATCTTCTGTCTCGAGCCCATCATTCCAACCGAAGTTCAGCTGGCATTTGTCGAAAGAAAAAGCACCACATGGAAATGCATCATCGGCAACTCCAAGAAGTGGAAGGAAGGCACATTACACCTGAACACCAAAACAGCTCATGGTGATGTTGTACTGAACGCAACCCGCAAATCAGTTGACGGCAACACTTCTGAAATCATCTTCGATTGGGAGAACGAGAATGTGACCTTTGCCGAGCTTATCGAAGCCGCCGGAGTCATTCCAATCCCTCCTTATCTTAACAGAGAGACCGAAAACATCGACAACACCAGATACCAGACCGTATATTCCGAACACAAAGGGTCGGTTGCCGCTCCTACTGCTGGACTTCATTTTACCGAAGACATACTGGCAAAAATCAAGGCCGACGGCAACGAGCTTGTCAATCTGACGCTTCATGTAGGAGCAGGTACATTCAAACCTGTTCAGACCAAGGATGTGGAACAGCATGTGATGCATGCCGAACATGTTGTCGTCGAAGCTCAAGCAATAAAGAACATAGGCTGGGGCAAGAAACCACTCGTTGCCGTTGGCACAACGTCCGTACGCACTCTCGAATCATTATACTGGCTAGGTGTCAAGCTGCTAGCCGGCCATGACATAGAGAACGGACTGAGCCAGTGGGACGCCTATGAACTACCACAAGACTACTCAGCACAAGACGCCCTTGGTGCGTTACTGAAATATATGGAAGAAAAAGGCACAGACGAACTACACAGCATAACCCAGATCATGATTATGCCAGGGTATAAGTTCCGCATTGTTGACCTGCTTATAACAAACTTCCATCAGCCACACAGCACATTGCTGCTGCTCATCGGCGCCTTCATCGGACTCGACTGGCAGAAAGTCTATAGATATGCTCTCGATAACGACTTCCGATTCTTGAGCTACGGAGATTCATCTCTGCTGATTCCGCAGAGATAATCACATGGGGATGGCACAAAAAAAACCTAAGACAGCCGTGCCAGCATAAGTGGCATTGGACTGTCTTAGGACGAATACAAACAATTTATGATAATCTATTTGCTATATCTTAACCCCATCGATTCTATATAGTCTTCCTGTGGTACACAGTTGCTGAATCGGGCATTCTCTATATACTCATTCATAAGCTTAACGGCAACCTTCTGATCGGGACGCGCAGCTCGTATGTCGCTATAGGTAGAACGCGCCGCCTCAGAAAAAGCAACGACAACCTCATTCCATCCTTCTGGACGCTTAATGCCCATGAAGCAAGACCCATCAACCTTCTTATACGGCCAGAAAGTATAACCTATATTATTATCACGCATCATCTGGCAAATAGTATGCTGCCACTCCATAGAGTTATGACCAGTCTCTCCCATATACATTGGCAAGCCAGTCGAATCACGGAACTGAATGATATTCTGGAACGCCTCTTCTGTAGGAGAACCGCCATAACGATGGCAAGTGTACATAATCTTATCGTCAAACTTCCAATCACTGAAACAAGTGAATGTCCCGTTCCACTGAGCACCGCCAAGAAGAACAATATGGTTTTTATCAGCAGTTCTGATTGCAGCCACCGCACGCTTATACAATGGCTCCAGCATTGAATTCAATGTATCGCGCTCAGCCTCGAAGTATGTAGCTATCGGCTCGTTCATAAGTTCGTAACCAAGCACAACTGGCTCGTCCTTATATCGCGATGCAATATTTTTCCACACGTCACAAAACAGCTGCTGGCTTTTTTCACTAACCATAAGCCATGGATAACCATAGCTATCGTCTATATTATCTCCTGTCTGACCGCCTGGGCAATCATGCATGTCAAGTATAAGATAGAGTCCGAATTCGCGACACCACGATATCACATCATCAACTCGCTTAAAACCATCCTGATTCCCAGTAAGGCCCATATAGTCCTCATCAGTGAACAGCTTGTAGTTAAAAGGAAGGCGAATAGTGTTACTACCTGTCGAAGCAATGAACTCTATATCTTCACGAGTGATATAGTTATCCTTGAAAGACGACCAGAACTCTGCAGCGGCATCTGGGCCAACCATCTCGGAAAACATCTGATTAATCATCCACGGGCTGTTTGTCTTACTAAAACCAAACATATACCCCTCAGGATTCAACCAGTTCCCAAGATTAGTACCTAATATAAATAGTTTTTCGCCATCCGGCTTTATAAGGTCAACACCCTGCACTCGTACAAACTGGCCATCATCCTTCACGCCATCACACGCAAACAGCGAAAACGCGGTCAATAGTGCAACAATAGATTTTATAGGTTTCATATATTTATTATTTGATTGGTTTTTCATTATTGCAAAGATAGCAAGTGAGTACACGACCAGTCAATAGCATATTTTATAAAAAGCCCCTGTTGCGTAGTATTGACGTAGCTGAAAAATGGCCTTTGAGAAAAAGAAGCGTAATTCTTCTACCTATGTATATGGTCTAATATATATGTGCAAAACGTAAACGAAGCCTCAATCCGCCATCAACAAGTATATCTAACAGGGAAGAACAGTGGAGATGTTAGTCTGAGAACTATAATATATATATTAGGTATAATATAAAAACGAACAAAGGGAGGCTGCCGAAAGGCAGTCTCCCTTTATTCCTGAGCAGGATTATACTCTAGAAGTTCTGATAAGCTAATTTGACCTCACTGCGTGGGTTAACCACAAAAACAGGAATCTCTGCTTCATTTGCAATGATAGTCTGCTCGTATGCACCAAGGATATAATCGTGGAATGCGATATCACGAGTTGTTGTAATCATCACTACATCGCAGTTGTGCTCCTTAGCATATTTAAGAGAAAGCTCATAGAAAGAACCCTTCTGGTCGAGCCAAACAATCTCATAATCAATCTGACGCTCTTCAAGATACTTGCGGCAGAAGTTCATGTTAGCCTTTGTTGGGTTGTCGTACATAGGACCATTGCCCTGCTGACCGAGAAGACTTACCTTAATCTTGCTAAGATAGCTAAGCATGCTCACCCACTTAAGCTTCTCCTTTGTTTCAAGCTTGTAGTCAACTGGGAAAAGAATGTCTGCTACATCATGATAGCAAGGATCCTTCTGAACGATGAGGTATGGAACATGGCAACCAACAATTACCTTAAGGGCCCAGCTACCTGTAATCTTCTGCATGCCCTTCATACCATGTGTTCCCATTACTACACATACGCTCTTGAGTTCTTCTACAACCTCATTGATAGTCTTGAAGATTGTTCCCTCACGAGTTATGTGGCGTACAGGTGTGCCAAGTTCAGCAGTGAATTTAGTAGCAACCTCAACGAGCTTGCTTTCGACTTCCTGAGCTTCAGCTATTTTCTTCACGATATGCAGAAGAATAACCTCAGCATTCATATTCTTGGCCATTATTGCCGCATGCTTTATTGCGCAATTGGCTTTCTCCGTAAAGTCGTACGGAACGATAATAGAGTCGCTATAATTACTCATAGAATTAAGGTGTATATATCAATCGTTAAAAATAGTAGTTTATTTGTAAAAAAAAAAGTAAATTGCGGAATATTTCAAAGGGTATTAATATGTCTTCAATGTATAAGAAGCTGACTTATAGTGTATTAAGCCTTTTTATAGTGCTTTTTTCAACTAACGCTACAGGCCAAGAAATATATTACAATGACACCGACGGACACCTCATTGAGGTGAAAAACGATTTGATAAAGACAGAATCCGAGCTCGTCACCCTAAGCTGGCAACCCACCAAGGCGTTTGCCAGTCCATATATTGTGACCGTATGGGACGCTGATGTATGTAAAGATTCCATAGAAACCAATGTCGCCAGTTATGTTGTCAATGCGAAGGGGATCAAAAAGGGGCATGTCGGCATAAGAAGCATCAACAGCGGAATAAGAACAGCGGTAAAGATAGAATACAACGGTGCACCATTTTCAGCACTTGCCCTTCTTACCACAATAGCACTTGCATTCCTATCTGTAGCTCTGATATACCTGCTCGCCAAAGAACGCAAGAGAAGAAAGGCGGCAGAGAAGGAGAAAGACGAGATATCTTCACCAACCAGAAAAACGCAGAAATTCGACAGCGTAACCGTTCTGTTCTCCGACATCCAGGGATTCACCAAGATAGCCGAGCACATGAATCCGGAACAGCTAGTCGATGAACTCGACCGCTACTTCATCTACTTTGACGAACTTGTAGACAGATATGACGTTGAGAAGATAAAGACCATCGGTGATGCATACATGTGTGCCGGAGGCGTTCCATCAACTGACAGTGCGAACCCTATCGAGGTGGCGCTTGTCGGATTGGGAATGATTGCATACGTTAAAGAGAGGCAAGCAGCTGCCGGAGGCTTCTGGAACATCCGCGTCGGCCTCAATACCGGACCAGTCATATCTGGCGCGTTGGGTCATACAAAGAAGATATTTGATATATGGGGCGACTCCGTAAACACCGCTTCACGAATGGAGTCATCAGGTGTTCCTGGAGAGGTCAACGTCAGCGGTGACACCTATAATAAAATAGCCGACTATTTCGAATGTGAATACAGAGGCAAGATGCCTGTAAAATACAAAGGCGAAATCGACATGTATTTCGTCAAGAGACTAAAGGCAGAATATGCCGAGGTAGGCAGCGGACACCTGCCAAACAAACTCCTCCTCAGCAAGATCAGAATGATGAAAGTCGAAGACATGCTCAACGACTTTGAAAAGAGCCTTGACGAACTTACAGGAGAAAAGATATTCGCCGAAAGATTTGAGAGACTTAGAATCAACTGCGAACTCATATGCAGAAAGGAACAAATGGGAGACAGAGGCCTCATGATGACCAAAATCGCCCTGATGTATGCTTACGCAAACAGCAACTGTCCTAAATCTGCCAGGATTGAGCCTGCAGTCCTTCAAAAGCGCCTGAGGAAAATGCGTTTTGAAGAGACAGACCTTGAAGAGATAGCCAAGATCAACAACAGGATTGCGCAAAACAAGAAAGCCGATTCACACATAGAAGAGGTTGTTTACGACTCGTTCTCTATGATATACAACAGCAAGGACATCGTAAAACAGATAAAGGACCTTTATAACTGCGCAGCCATTTCTGAAAAGCACTTTTCTAAAAAGGAATGGATCAAAAACCAACAGCACATACTAGACAATCTGAGCCTCTATACAAATTCCGCAAGAGAGTTGGCAGAGGTGCAGGCACCAAAGCAAAAAGAGATACTGGAGCAAATATTTAAGCAATTTTAGGCGGAAATTAATTAGCTTTTTTTATATTTGTATTCGTGAATTTTGAAAAAACATATAGAAATGTCAAAACCATTTGAAGTAGAAAATAAACTGCCCAACATAATAGGCGCTGGCACAAAGATAGTTGGAGATATAGATACTAATGGAGACTTGAGAGTTGACGGAATAATTGAGGGCAACATAGTTTCTAAAGGCAAATTAGTTCTAGGTCAAGGTGGCAATATAAAAGGAACTATCAAGTGTTCAAATGCTGAAATCTCTGGAACATTCGACGGCAAGGTAGAAGTAAGCGAGCTTCTTTCACTCAGAAACACAGCTGTATTCAAGGGCGAGATGACGATAGGCAAACTAAGCATTGAACCGGGCGCTACATTCAACGGTAGTTGTAATATGGCAGAGAAGAACAAGACTGCCGCAACAGCCGATTCAGCTAAGAAATAAAGCACATTGAAATATATCACAATAGCGATGGCGCTGCTACTCATTGAATGGGTAGTTGTGTTGCTCACACAAGACAACATAGAGGAGCTAAGGCTTGTACTTGCAGGCCTCATCCCAGTCGGGCTTGAAGGATTGAAGAACATCGTTCTTGAGAAAAGATGGCCCCAACGCCTTGCGAACAACATGCTTTACGGACTCATAATAGAAATGGGCAGATACGCATTGGTAATTGTCGCATTATTGTGCATAACATCACTATTGGATAAAGAAAAAGCTCTATATGCTATGCTATTTTGTGGCAACTTTTTTATGGCTGTTGCCGTAAACACTATAGCAAATTGGGATAACACTAACAAATAAGAAGGTATGAAACAGTTAGCATTGTCATTGTTGATGTCGCTTGCGTTATTCCTGACACCAGGGAACGCATTGGCTCAGAGTGAGGCTGCAGCAGACAGCACAGCCACAGAGGCCGAGGAAGGCATAAACATGAACGAGCTCATCGGTCATCATATATCAGACTCACACAGTTGGAATCTGTTCGGCTACAAGAATGCCGAAGGCGAAGAGGTTGAAGTAAAGCTCAACCTGCCAGTAATGGCATACTACAAAGGTGACCTATTGTTTACTACATCTGCAAGCTTCGAAGAGGGCAAAACACTCGAGCATAATGGCAACGTCTATTACATGGAACATGACAAGTTGAAAGTCAAAGGTTCAGAAGACAAGCCATTCGACTTCTCGATGACACGAAACGTTGTGTCTATGATGCTCAGTTGTGTGCTTCTTCTCTTAATATTCGTAGGAGCTGCTCGTTCTTACAAGAAAAGCCAGGTTCCAAGAGGAGGTAATTCATTGGTAGAGATGGCTGTTTTGTTTGTCAAGGACATTGCAGACGATCAGATTGGCAAGGAGAAGTCGGGCAAATACACAAATTATCTGTTGACACTCTTCTTCTTCATTTGGTTCAACAACCTTATTGGTCTCATACCATTCTTCCCTGGTGGTTCAAACCTGTCTGGTAACATCTCATTCACAGCTATACTGGCAATCTTCACATTCATTGTGACCAACTGGAATGGTACAAAAGCCTACTGGAAGCACAACCTAACAGTACCAGGCGTACCAGCACTTATGAAGGTGATACTGATACCTGTAGAGATAATAAGTATGTTCACAAAGCCTTTCACACTTCTTGTGCGTCTATTTGCTAACATAACTGGTGGACACATTTTGGTGTTGAGCTTGTTCTCTGTGATATTCATTGTACATTCATACGCGATGGCGGTACCATCGGTATTGCTCGCGTTCCTCATCTTCACCCTTGAGCTCATATTCGGTGCATTGCAGGCATATATCTTCACATTGCTTTCTGCTTTGTATATAGGATTGGCTGTTAATCAGGAAGATCATCATGAGTAATTCACAATTCACAATTGACAATTCATAATTCACAATTACTTCCGCTTCGCTACAGTCAGCTTCGCAGTCACAATTCATAATTACTTTCGCTGCGCTACAGTCAGCAAGGCAGTCAAAAATGATAATTGATAACAAAGAAATAAACATAAAATATTAATAACTAAAAGTTTAAAGCTATGAATCTAATTAGTGTAGGTTTAGGTTTGATCGTTATCGGTCTTGGTCTTGGTATCGGTAACATTGGTAAGTCAGCTCTTGACGCTATGGCACGTCAGCCAGAAATGGCAGGCAAGATCCAGGCAGCTATGCTTATTGCAGCAGGTATGGTCGAAGGTGCAGGCCTGTTTGCAATTGTGGTAGCTATGATCTCTTAATTATAACATAAAAAGAATTCATTATGGATCTTTTGTCTCCGGAACCGGGATTAGTCATCTGGACAGGCGTTACTTTCATCGTCTTGCTATGTGTCCTTGGCAAATTTGCATGGAATCCAATGTTGGGTGCCATCAAAGAGCGTGAGGATAAGATAGAGAAGGCTCTGAAGGCAGCAGAAGACGCTGCGCAGGAGTACAAGAAGATTGAAGAGGCCAAAGCCAAGATGGAATCAGAATCTCGACTCGAGCGCGAAAAAATCCTAAAGGAAGCGCGCGCGATGAAAGATTCGATCATAGAAGAGGCACGTCAGCAAGCTATTGCTGCAGCAGAGAAGGTAACTGCAGATGCACGCGCTCAGATTGCAAAAGAGACAGCAGATGCGAAGGCCGAATTGAAGCAGCAGGTAGCGAAACTCTCTGTAGAGATAGCTGGCCGAATCTTGTCGGAAGACCTGCAGGCAGATGGCAAGCAGGAGAAGTTAATAGAGAAATACCTCAACGAAAGCAATTTCAACTAACGGGTGTAAACGATGGATGGTGGACTTATAGCAAGACGTTATGCGACCGTACTATATGAATATGGTATGGATAAGAACAAAACGGCTGATATTTATGACGATGTCAATATGATTAGAAATGCCTTTGCGGATGCGCCTAAGGCATTGGAATTGTTGGCGTCACCATTAAAGAAAGCTTCAGAGAAGAAAACATTCTTGAAGTCGGTATTCGACGGCAAGGTATCTGCAGAAACCTCTGAATTCATGTCGTTTGTGGTTGACAGAGGTCGTGTTGATATGGTTGATGAGATCCTCAGGGTTTACCAGGTGGTCTATAAAGAGCACAATGGCATCAAGACAGCTGAGGTGACAACAGCCAAGGAGATTACGGACGCCAAGAAGGCAGACTTCACAAAACAGCTAGAGTCGAAGCTCGGCTCAAAGGTCGAAGCTACTTTCAAGGCCGACGCATCAATCATAGGTGGCATCATCATCCGTGTAGATGGCAAACAGGTTGACCGCAGCATTGCACGTCAGTTGGCGGAGATAGAGAAAAAGTTGACGGTATAGTAATTTAAAAGTAAAGTACATGGAAAACATAAAAGCCTCAGAAGTTTCAAGCCTTCTCAAGCAGCAACTGGAGAAGTTTGAAAGTTCGATGAACATGGAGGAAGTTGGCACTGTACTGAGCGTTGGTGACGGCATTGCGCAGGCTTATGGCCTTGACAATGTGCAGGCCAACGAATTGGTAGAGATCGGCGAATCCACGGGTGTCGTGATGAATCTGGAGCAAGACCACGTCGGCATCGTGTTGATGGGTAACGTGGACACTGTAAAGGAAGGCGACACTGTAAAGCGTACAGGCCGAATTGCTTCAATCCGTGTTGGCGATGGCATTGTTGGCCGTGTGGTAAATCCACTCGGTGAACCTATCGACGGCAAGGGTCCATTGGCAGGCGAACTCTACGAGATGCCTTTGGAGCGTAAGGCACCACAGGTTCTCTTCCGTCAGCCAGTAAAGGAGCCATTGCAGACTGGTTTGAAGGCCATTGACTCGATGATTCCTATCGGACGCGGCCAGCGCGAGCTTATCATCGGTGACCGTCAGACAGGTAAGACAGCTATTGCAATCGATACGATATTGAACCAGAAGAGCTTCTATGAAGCCGGCAAGCCTGTATACTGTATCTATGTAGCCACAGGTCAGAAGGGTTCTACAGTTGCACAGATAGTAAACACTCTCGAGAAGCATGGTGCGATGGCATATACTACTGTAGTGTCAGCAACCGCATCTGATTCAGCAGCGATGCAGTTCTATTCACCTTTCGCAGGTGCTGCAATCGGTGAGTATTTCCGCGACTCAGGTCGAGCAGCCCTCATTGTTTACGACGACTTGTCAAAGCAGGCTGTCGCATATCGTGAGGTGTCATTGTTGCTCCGTCGTCCACCAGGACGTGAAGCATATCCAGGTGATGTATTCTACTTGCATTCTCGTTTGCTCGAAAGAGCCGCAAAGATCATCGACAACGACGAGATTGCCAAGAACATGAACGACCTACCTGATTCGTTGAAGCCAATTGTCAAGGGTGGTGGTTCGCTCACTGCGCTCCCAATCATCGAGACACAGGCTGGTGACGTTTCGGCATATATCCCAACGAACGTGATTTCTATCACAGACGGTCAGATATTCTTGGAAGGCTCATTGTTCAACGCAGGTGTTCGTCCAGCCATCAACGTTGGTATCTCGGTATCGCGTGTAGGTGGTTCAGCACAGATCAAGTCGATGAAGAAGGTTGCCGGTACACTGAAGCTCGACCAGGCTCAGTTCCGTGAATTGGAAGCGTTCTCAAAGTTCAGCTCAGACCTCGATGCCACAACAATGGCAGTACTCGACAAGGGTAGAAAGAACGTAGAACTTTTGAAGCAACCTCAGTATTCACCAATAGCTGTTGAGAAGCAGGTGGCTGCAATCTATTGCGGTACAAAGGGCTTGATGCGTAACATTCCTATAACTGCTGTTCACGACTTTGAGAATGCGTTCATCGAAGAGATGGAACTTACTCACAAGGATGTATTGGCAGCTATCGCGCAGGGTCAGATAAACGACGAGATCACAAAGGTCTTGGAGGAAACTGCTAAGCAGGTGAGTGCACGATTTGTAAAATAATTGAGTATCTATGGCTAATTTAAAGGGCATACGAATGCGCATCAATTCGGTGCGTACGACACGTCAGGTTACCAGTGCCATGAAGATGGTATCGGCAGCTAAGCTCAACAAAGCGCAGAGTGATGTTGAGCATGTAAGACCATTTGTCGGCAAACTCCTTGAGATTGTCAATTTCCTTGGCAACTCGGTAGATGGCATTCACGAAAGATTCGCCGGATTCCGCGTTAGCCAGAAAGGTAAGATACTCTTTGTGTCAATAGCATCTAACAAAGGTCTTGCTGGTGCATTCAATTCAAATGTTGCCAAAGAGACTGAACGCCTGATAAAAGACGAGTATTCTGAGGCGTTTGCAAAAGGAGAGGTAGAGGTTATAGCTATAGGCAAACAAGTCGCAAAAGGACTCGCAGCAAGAGGAATTGCGCCAAAGAAAGATTACAACAGTCTTTTTGACAACATGTCACTTCAGGCTGTGTATGATATAGCTGATGAATTGACAAACGACTTCGTCAAGGGCGAATACCGTGAGATACATCTTGTATTCAACGAATTTGTCAACAAATCAACTCAGCGAGTAGCATCAAAGCAGTTCTTGCCTTTGGCATTGACTGAGGCTAAATCGGAAGACAGCAAGATGCTTGACTTTATTGTTGAGCCAAACAAGATTGAGGTATTGGAAGATCTCGTACCTCAGGCTGTCCGCACGAAGCTGTATGCAACACTGCTTGATTCGATAGCATCTGAGCATAGTGCCCGAATGACTTCGATGAGCAAGGCAACTGATAATGCTACAGAGTTGCTCAAGGATCTTCAGTTACAGTACAACAAGGCACGTCAGAGCGCTATTACAGGCGAATTGATAGAGATTGTCAGTGGTGCTGAAGCATTGAATGGTTAAAGAATAGTTATTCTATAACTCTAAATAGAGGTTCGGAGACAAACGTTTCCGGACCTCTTTTTTATTTAGGGGATCATTTCCATATTTACGGAATAGAGAATTTGCTTGAGTAGAGCCTTGTTTATCATGAATATTAAAACCTATACAAAGTATAATATGCCATTTTAATAAACAAGGGTTTGGAACTCTTTACTTCATCCTGTCTTAGCTAAATAATCGTCAGGATGCCCGAGAAAATAGAGATAAAACCAACGAAATCAAAGACATGAAGAAAAATATGAAGGCTTAGTTATTAATGTTTTCATTATCGGTGCATTTTTCTGACATCGTCTATATTGCTATTCTACTGCAATTTAATTAAAATCGTATCATCATCCATATTCCGAGTGAAATTATTAATAGCTTCCGCTATTCTATATATTCAGCGACTTCTCATTCATAAAAAACTGCTTCAGACCCATAGTAACTATTCCTGCCTCGTAAATACATATTGTTCCGATTTTTTGTGGTTTGCCACACATTTTCGGCGCAAGCATTCTTCTTTTGAGCGCCATTAGAAAAACGTATGCAAAAAGAAGAGGCAGAGCAATGAAAAATTAAAAGATAAAAATAAAAGTTACAAGCCCTCTGGTGCGAAAGCATCAGGGGGCTTGTTGTTTTTTGGGAGAGTGTAAAATGAACTGTTTCAAGCAAGAATAAAGTTTTATTTTGTAATACACAGTAACAATGAAAGAAGAAGTAGATTTCAACATCTTCAAGGCTCAGATCCTTGAGGACATCAAAGCGGGTAAGCCGCTGTTCGGCAAAGACGGAGCCCTCGCTCCGATGATTGAGAACATCGTCAATGCGGCCCTGGAAGGAGAGATGGATGCCCACCTCACCCAGGAGTCACGCGAGTCTGGCAACCGTCGTAACGGCAAGATGCAGAAGCAGGTCCAGACACCTGTGGGCGACATTACAGTTACGACTCCGAGAGACCGTGATGCCTCATTTGACCCCCAGTTTGTCAAGAAGAGAGAGACCATGCTGTCCGAGGGTATGGCAGACCGTATTATTGGCTTATACGCCCTTGGAACGAGCATACGAGACATCAGCAACTGGCTTGAAGAGACGGTCGGGACGTCCGTATCGGCAGAGACCATCAGCTCCATAACAGATAGAGTGCTGCCTGAGCTTGAAGCCTAGCGTAACCGCAGCCTGGATGAAGTCTATCCTATTGTTTGGCTTGATGCTGTGCATTACAAGGTCATGGATGAGAAGAACCGAGTGGTCACCAGAGCCATCTACAATGTGCTTGGCATAGACAAGGAAGGCCATAAGGATCTGCTGGGTATGTATGTCTCAAAGAGCGAGGGTGCCAACTTCTGGTTGAACGTGTTGACAGACCTGCAGAACAGGGGCGTCAAGGATATCATGATCGCATGCATAGACGGCCTGAAGGGCTTTCCTGATGCCATCAAGAGCGTGTTCCCTGACACGGCTGTGCAGCTCTGCGTCATCCATCAGATACGCAACTCCATGAAGTACGTCGGCAGCAAGTATCAGAAAGAGTTTATGAAGGATCTGAAGCCTGTGTATGGGGCTGTGACCAAGGAGGCTGGCGAGATGGCTCTCGACAAACTCGAGGAGAAGTGGGGCGAGCGGTACCCGATAGTCATCAAGTCATGGCGTGACAACTGGGACCGTCTGAGCGAGTTTTTCCAGTATTCTGAGCCCATCAGGAAGCTCATTTATACGACTAACACCGTTGAAGGCTACCACCGCCAGATCCGTAAGGTCACGAAGAACAAGGGGGTCTTCCCGAACGACACGGCCTTGACCAAACTCGTCTATCTGGCATACCGCAACGTCCGCAAAAAATGGACGATGCCTATCCCGAACTGGGGCATTATCTCACAACAACTTGCAATAAAGTTCGGAGATAGATACAGTTTGCTGTAGTTTCGCTATATTTACACCGATAAATTGCAATTTATGGCTTGTAATCCAGACTTCGTTCAATACATAGTCGACCAGTGTTCAGGTGCTGGGGAGATAGCGGTCAAGAAAATGATGGGAGACTATTGCATCTACTGCGACGGCGTTCTCTTCGGTCTCATCTGCGACAACAACTTCTATGTGAAGGTGACGGAGCCCGGCAGGGTTGTCTTGAAGGAAGTCATCCTTCGGCCACCGTATGACGGGGCCAAAGACTACTTCTATATTGGTGATGTGGATGATTGGGATTACCTGACAACATTAATCAAAACTACAATTCCCGCCCTTCCAAAACCGAAAGCGAAGAAAAATCCGATGAAGTAATTCCCATTTAGCTAACAGCCTTGACACAGTTCAGCTGACGCCCCCGTTTTTTGTGGAGATAGGACTGATTTTAGGCGTTGTACTATCTCAGACCAAATCCGACACCTAGTTTCAGACCTGCTGTCATGTGGTTGCCTATTCCTTCATTACTCTTGGATAGCTCCTTGAAATATCTCAGGTCGCACTCCGAAAACAAGAAGAATATATTACCCTTGTGTGATCTCCATCCGTATCGCACTCCAGGAGCGCCCCCAAAAATAAATGCGTAAGGGAAGCTCATACCGTAATAGCCCTTCACGTAAGGATAAAGGAGCGACTTGTTCTTAAGCATAAGTTGTTTTTGCCACCCAATAGTTGCCATCAAATTGAGGCATCCTCTGATCTCCTCTTCATCATCTTTATTTGTGCATTTGAACTTGCCCAATTCCGTACTTCCGCCCCACATCATCGTGGTAGCATAGTAATACCAACTGAACGACGCACCCATTGTAGCCATTTTAGTCATAGGAACGATCATGCCAAACTCATAGCTTCTGTCGATATATTTCTCAAACTTCGTGACGCCGTCATAGACGTCCAGACGCTCGTCGTCGAGAATGTCGGTTGACACTAGTTGCCATTGCCCGTTGTCATTCTTCTTCCAAAGCGTTGACTTTTCATATTGTCCAAGAGCGAGCACCACCGTAACCTCGCCAGCGTCGGGATTGCCGATGTTTTTCACCGATATGGTTCTTTGGTTCTTAGCTCTATGATATAGCGTACTGGTGAGCGTAAGCACCTTGCCCAATTTCTTGTCGCCCGAATTGAGCTCTTTAAGAGCCTTGCTGTATGGGTGCTTAACCGACAGATCTTTTATTTGTTGGTCGCTGTATGAAGAACATAGCACATCGCTTACATACTTCGCCATTTCTGGAGTTAGAGAAGCCGCGCTCATGTCATTCACAAAATCGTCTAATGTAGCCTGAAGCGACTCTTGTGCCGACACGGCAATCCACATCATTGAAGCCAAGACTAAAAACAGATGTTTCATCTTATGCCCTAGTTACTTGCCGTCTTCCTCTGTGAAATTCTCGTCAAGATACATCACCAAATATTCTGGATGTCGTGCAAGGGTATCCTTGTCAAACACCTTCTCGTCAATCATCTTCTTTACAGTAGGATAATGTCTGAGATATCCCTTGATAGTTTTCTCCATACCCCAATAAGCCGTTTTCGAACCACCTGGAGGACTTTGATGAAATATGTGAGCATCACCACCGTTGCGTTCAGGATCGTACAGATAGTAGTTGATGCCACTACCCTTGCCTCTTTGTGACCAATGAATCACTCCTAATTTGAAGCGTCTGCCCTCAAATGTAATAGGAAGAAAAGCCAAAGTTCTGATGAACAACTGACCAGATGTTGGCACTGTTTCAAACACATACTTGTCCGATTCGTCATTTACATTGACCATCTCGACACGCTTTGTTTCATTAGCAGTGAATTTCACATCTTCACCATCGACCTTCACAAACATGGATTTAACGAAAAAGCCATCAAACCCTTGTGAATATCTATACCAAGTATCTATCGTATAGATTGTGTCGCCATCATTCTTGATGATCTTGTAATTGAACATATCATCGTCTTGCGCGACAGCTGATAGTTGCAAGCCTAAGAATGCTAAAACTAATGTGATAAGGTGTTTCATAAATATTAAGTGTTTATTTGGTTGATCTGAAGCCAAATATATCAAGATTCACACATAAAAAAAATAAAAAGAAAATATCAACCAATCAAACTAACATATAGGTAATAATTCACAATTGAAACGAACATGTGCCGCAGTCGTTCTACTCCTAAAAATAGCTGGCCAGGGTAACGGCTGGGGGTGCTTTACTATCTACTATAAATAAGCATTGGGGGTTGCTAACATCAGTATGTATAAAAAAAGGCACTGCCCGAGAAAGGAGCAGTGCCTTTAATCTATTGAGGTTGATATTTACAATACAAGACGAGTGCCGCCACCGTTCTTGAGACCATCAGTATTGGTGATGACAACACTCTTGACGCCCATACGGATTGCGTCGAAGCCATTGTCAAGCTTAGGGATCATGCCCTCGTTGATGATGCCCGATGCCTGATACTCCTTAAACTTATCGTATGTAAGAGTAGGTATTACAGAAGAGTCGTCGTTAGCGTCCATCAGCACGCCCGGCTTCTCGAAGCAATAGACAAGAGTGACATCACACGACTTAGCCAATGCTCTAGAGAGCTCAGAAGCGATAGTGTCGGCATTGGTGTTGAGCAGCTGGCCCTTGCCATCGTGAGTGATAGGCGACACAACAGGAACCGCGCCTTGCTCAATAAGCGAGAAGAGGACATCGGTCTGCACACTCTCTACATCTCCCACAAAACCATAGTCTATAGTCTTAACGGGACGCTTATGAGAGAGAATGATATTAAGGTCGGCCCCAGTAAATCCAAGAGCATTAACACCACGTTTCTGAAGCTGTGCTATGATATTCTTGTTAACTAGTCCGGCATAGACCATAGTTACAACATCTATAGTCTCCTGATCGGTGATACGACGGCCATCGACCTTCTTAATCTCCACACCAAGACGGTTAAGCATCTTATCGGCAGCTCTACCACCGCCATGCACGAGGAGCTTATTGCCCTTCATTGCAGCGAAATCGTCAAGAAGGGTGTTAAGTGTGGTCTTATCTTCAACGACAGCGCCACCTACCTTTATGAGTGTTAGTTCCATATCGATTACTGAATTGCTTCGAGCATACGCTTAATTACGACCTGAGCTGAAACGACACGGTTGGCAGCCTCTGGTATTACAATGCTGTTTGGGCTATCGATAACCTCATCAGTAACGATCATATTACGACGAACAGGCAAGCAGTGCATGAACTTAGCGTTGTTAGTCACATCCATGTGAGCCTTGTCAACAGTCCACGAAGCCCATTTAGGATCATGACAATCGCCAAGTATCTGTCCGTACTGATCGTAGCTTGACCAGTTCTTAGCATAAATGAAGTCGGCATCTTTAAACGCCTTCATCTGATCACGTTCAGGAGTAAGACCCTCCATGATATCAGGTGCAAGGTCGTAACCTTCAGGAGCAGTAAATACGAAGTCAACATCGGCAGCCTTCATCCACTCAGCAAAAGAGTTAGGGACAGCCTGTGGGAGAGCCTTTGGATGAGGAGCCCAAGTGAGGACCACCTTTGGACGCTTCTTAGTCTTATACTCTTCGATAGTAATCAAGTCGGCAAAAGCCTGGCATGGGTGACGTGTAGCACTCTCGAGGCTAATAACCGGTTTGCCAGAGTATTGGATAAATTGCTGGAGAATAGTCTCGTTGTAATCCCAATCGCGATTCTCGAAACGAGCAAACGAACGAACACCAATGATATCACAATATGAACCCATGACCGGTATAGCTTCACGCAGATGCTCAGTCTTGTCGCCATCCATCACAACACCCATCTCAGTCTCGAGTTTCCAGCTATCACCGTTCACATTAAGAACAATGACATTCATACCAAGATTCATGGCAGCCTTCTGTGTCGAAAGACGAGTGCGAAGTGACGAATTGAAGAAAACTATAAGCATTGTCTTGTTCTTGCCAAGATGCTGCCATGCGAAAGGAGTCTTCTTTACTTCTTGTGCCTCTTTAAGAGCAGCGTTGAGGTCGCCAATGTCGCCTACCGTTAGAAACTTGTTCATATTTTTATTGTTATGTGTTATCCTAAACAATGTGTATTAGTAATTGCAAATGTAAGAGAAAAAACAGCCTTATCCAACGCTAATAGGCAAAAATAGGAGGTTAAAGAGTGTATGGTTAGTTAATGAACAGAAAGGAGATAAGCCAAAGAATGAAAGCGCAAGGAAAAAAGGCGAGACATAGTTCATTTTACGGGTGGAGTAATTATATTTGCATAAAATGAAGACAGAGATGGAAAAACGCGTGTTGCTGATAAATGATATGTGCGGATATGGCAAGGTAGCCTTGGCTGCGATGATACCTATTGTGACCCATGCCGGACATGTAACATATAACATGCCGACATGTGTAGTCTCGAACAACCTCGAGCTAGGCAAATTTGCCATTCTCGACACCACAGACCATATACGCAAGACCATCAAAGTTTATGAGGAGCTAGCGTTTGAATTTGACGCCATATCGACCGGATTCATCGTTAGTGAGGAACAGGCGAAAGTCATTTCAGAATATTGCCAGAAGAAGTCGGCCAAAGGCACGCGCATATTTGTCGATCCGATAATGGGTGACGAAGGGCGTCTATACAACGGCGTTGGTGAAGTGAACGTAAACAGCATGAAAGAGCTAGTTCGCATAGCCGACGTGATTGTACCAAACTATACAGAGGCGACATATCTGACCAACATTCCATACAAAGAAAGCACAAGTCTTGAGGAGGCATTTAGCGTAGTTGACGCGCTAAGGAAGATGGGGACAAAGTCGGTTATCATCACAAGCGCCGTAATAGATGGGAAAACAGAGGTAATAGGCTATGACAATGTAGCAGACGACTATTTCCGCCTGCCATACGACGTAGTGCCAGTACGCATACCAGGCACAGGAGACATATTCTCGGCAGTGCTATTGAGCGATGTGTTAAACGGCAAAAGCCTGAAGGAAGCCACACAAAGAGCGATGGACATTGTCAGAGAGCTAGTTATCAGATACCAGAACACGCCAGAGAAATGCTACGGCATACCAGTCGAAAGCTGTCTTGATATAATATAAAAAAAGAGAAGTTATGAAAACGGTAATCGTATACATAATCATAATGGTTATACTTGGCATTCGTTCGTATTTGCAGAACAAGGCCAAGCAGCAGGTGGCAAGCACACAAGAAGCGACACCAGAAAATGAAGATGAGTATGCCGACGAAAACGAAGAGGAAGACAGATACGAGCAGACACAGGAGAAGACGATAAAAAGCCCTGAAGAGCTGTTCATGGAAATGATTGAACGCGCAAAGGAAGAGAGCAAGCAAAACAAAGAGTCGCTAACCACCGAAGCAGCCAAAGCCAACATGTTTCAGGAAGGCTCGAGCAGGAAGCAGCACTCTTCGCAATACGAATCGGCGCCTCACAAGCCAGTGACACAGCATAATATACATCCGGACTATAACAGACAACCAGATGAAGACGGAGAGGGCTTAGAGATGACACCAGAGAAGATGCGCCAGGCATTGATATACCAGACCATTATAGAGAGACCAGAATACTGACGCAAGAACAAAAAAAAGACAAAACACTTTTTTACCATTAATATTTTAGTATCTTTGCAACTGACATATAAAGGGGTCCTGAAATGAAGTGTTTCAGGATTCTTCTTTTTTTATGTCTTAACAACAAAAATCACGACTAAAAGGAGATATAATTATGGCTATTAACTATGTGACAGAAGAGGGCTTGAAGAAAATGAAGGAAGAGCTCGCACAACTTGAAGGAGTAGAACGTCCAAAGATCATTCAACAGATAGCAGAGGCACGCGACAAGGGCGACCTTTCGGAAAACGCAGAGTATGATGCAGCCAAGGAAGCACAGGGACATCTCGAGTCGAAGATTGCCTCACTCAAGATTCTTTTGGCCAACAGTCGAGTACTAGACGCATCGAAAATAGACACATCATCTGTACAGATTCTCAACAAGGTGACAATCAAGAATGTCAAGACAAACGCAACAATGACATATAGCATAGTACCAGAAAGCGAAGCCGATTTCAAGGCAGGCAAGCTCTCTGTGACAACACCTATTGCAAAAGGCTTACTCGGCAAGAAGGTTGGTGAACAGGTTGACATCAAGATACCTGCCGGTACAGTTACTTTCGAGATAGTTGAAATAAGCATCTAACACAAAACGAATATGGCATCAATATTCAGCAGAATAGTAGCAGGCGAGATACCTTCATATAAGGTTGCCGAAAGCGAGAACTTCTATGCTTTCCTTGACATTAACCCAGTAGCCAAAGGACACGTACTGGTGATCCCTAAACGCGAGGAGGACTATTTCTTTGACCTCAGCGATGAAGAGCTGGGAGGCATCATGGCTTTTGCGAAACGCGTAGCCAAGGCAATCAAGGCCTCATTCCCATGCAACAGAGTAGGAGTTACAGTTATAGGAATAGATGTTCCACACGCACATATACATCTCGTTCCAATAACAACAGGCAAGGAGATTAACATGTCAAATCCTAAATTGAAGCTCGAACCTGCTGAATTTGAAGCAATAGCAAAGAAGATCGCAGAGAACTTCAAGTAAAACGATTTCCGGATGCATAGCACTGCAATACAACGAACCATAACCATGGCATTGGCCATGGTTTTGAGTTTCATGGCAGAGGCCCAAGACATCATAACCACAACGGGAGAATCTGTCGGAAAAACCGACATCCTAGCCGTAGCGACATCCGATCCTATCTACTCGGTCAATCCATCGTTGATGAGTGGCGTAAGTAAAGGCGCTATCAGTGTATCGTGCGCCATGCCTTATGGCCTAAGCGAGCTCAAACAGATATCGGGCAAAGGAGTCGTCGAGACCAAACTAGCCAATGTGACAATGCAAGTCGCGCAAAGTGGCGACAAAGACAGTCACTACACCCAACTAGGTGGTGGCATAGCCAGATCGTTCGGTTTATGGTCAATGGGATTCGAGTACTATGCTCTGATACATACATTGACCGATAACCAGAAATACTCCACCTCATTCTCGCGCATTGGCTTGCACTTCACTCCTAATGACAGATGGCTCATCTCCGTTGCGCTGCACAGCATAGAACAGAGAGAGATCGATTACGAGTACACAACAGTGAAGATGGAGCCTACATGCTGGACAGCCCTCAAATGGAAAGGATCAGACCTATTCTCCCTCATGCTAGAGGTAGAAAAGAGGTGGGAACACGACGCCATAGGCAAAGCTGCGGTAGCCATCTACCCTATTGACAAACTGGAAGTGACGGTAGGCTTCTCATCGAAAGGCCAATCACTGTCGGCAGGTGTTGGCTACAAGTGGAAAGGCATAGGCTTGAACGCAGGACTAATGCACCACGACCAACTCGGAGTCACATCTGCAGCATCTGTTTCATATAACTTTGACAACTGATTCTTGAAGGCATGAAGAGATGGTTGACCGTCATAGCACTATGCACCGCCTTTGTTTGCGCTACGGCCCAAAACAATGAGGACGGGACATCGTATGTCAACCAACTCCTTGAAGAGATGGCCACAGACGGCGTCTTGACAGAAGACTTCACCGAAGACGCCTCGGAACTTATTTCTCTCACAGAAGACAAGCTAGACATCAACACAGCTACACTAGAGCAGCTACGCAAACTATTCTTCCTTTCGGAGCAACAGATAGAGACCATAGTATCACACAGAGACCGACTAGGGCCATACATGTCTGATGTGGAACTCTTGACCCTCCCCTCGTTCAGACGCAAGGATGTGATGCGCCTGTTGCACTTCGCAGAGGTAATCCCGACGAATAAGAAAGTAAAAAGATACTCCAAGGCAAAACTCAACATCATAGCAAGAGCGCAAAGGACCTTCCCTAAGATGAAAGGCTTCATTGCCAAGAACGACACGACACCGGCAGCCTTCCTAGGTAGTGAATACAAGACATTGCTCAGAATAAGCGGCACTATAGGTGAGGACTGGAAAGGAGGCATAGTTGCCGAAAGCGATGCAGGCGAGCCGATGTTTTCGCATGGCATAACAGCGACCGATTTCCTGTCAGGTTACGCTTCTTATACACCACGTGACAAATTCATCAGGAAAGCCATTCTTGGCCATTATTCGGCCCGCTACGGACAAGGATTAGGATTGTGGACAGGTTTTTCGGCCGACATGTCGTCGGTGCAATCATCGATCATGCGCAACGGGACAGGCGTCTCGGGCAACTTATCAGCAAGCGAAAGCGGGTACCTGAGAGGCGCAGCTATAGCATTAGGCAACACAGACTGGCGTTTTGACCTATACGGATCGCACACCGACAATGATGTATCTGTAGTGACACTCGTGGACACGACAGATGAACGTTCATACGCCTCCACCATACAAACTGACGGATACCACAGAACAGCCTCAGAGCTAGCAGGAAGAAACAATTTTCAGCAAATGCTGTTTGGTGGTTATGTGCAGCGCACAATGATGCACACAAACATAGGCCTCGGATACAACCACTGGCAAGGATCGATGCCTTTAGGAAACAAAGGTGAACTATATAAGCTATACTACCCTTCTAGCAAAACGCTAGGAACGGCACATGCCGACTATAAACTAAGGCAAGGTCAAGTAGCCCTGTATGGTGAGCTAGCATATCAGACAACGGGAGCCTGGGCCGGAATGCAAGGTATAGACATCAACCTCAACGGCGGCTCACTGACCATAGCCTATAGAAACTTCAGCAACAAATACTACGCGATAAACCAGAATCCGTTTAGCAAGTCGGGCAATCCAAGCGGCGAGACAGGTCTATATCTAGGCATGGTATTCACCCCATTGAGTCATCTTGAAGTATTAGCCAATGTAAACGTCTATAGAAACAGATGGCTTCAATACCAGAAGCCTGCACCAACACACGGATATAAAGCCCGTGCGACATTCAACTACAACATAGACAGGAGAAACACATTGTCACTGAAGATCAGGCACGACAACTATGAAGATTCTGACCTAGACAACCGTACACAGATAGAAGACACAAAGAGAACAGGAGTGAAATTCACATGGGCAACAGCGCCAAACGCATCGTTGAAATTCAAGACAACCATTGAAGACGTCAGATACCGCCAGGACAACAGGAAGTCTGACGGATTCTGGGCGAGCGAAGACGTCACAGTAAAAATACATGAGGACAAAGCCTCTATCTCATTCCAGCTAGCCCATTTTGACACAGACGACTACTACAGCAGAATCTATGCGACACAGCCAGATGTCTTGTATTCGATGACCATGCCATCATATTCAGGGCGAGGAGTCGCCACCATAGGCAACGGGCATGTAGAACTCACCGACTTCCTAGACATGTGGCTCTGGGGCAGCTATGTCAGATATTACGACAGAGAGTCGATAGGTTCTTCATATAACACTATCGACTCCCGACATAAGATTGATGTCAAACTGCAGTTCAGAGTCAAACTGAACTACAGGAAGGCACGAATGACAATTTAAAACAACTTAGCCTCTTCTACTTCACCGGCTTCATCGCCAGCTTCATCACCATCAGAAGAAGGCTCCTCACGCACCGTTGGGATAAGTGGTTCTAGTTCCGTGAACTTAGACACTTCAAACAAAGTAACACGCTTACCCTTAGCCTTGATGCTCTTTTCGCCTATAAATTCGAAGGCATCGATCTCCTCCTTGGCGCGCCACTTATCAGCGCCACCATAGGTAAGTTCTATACGAGCATGATCTTCATCAGAGAAGAGAACAAGCTTTGACTTAGGAGATTCGCTTATTATGAGCTGAGGCTTATTCTGCGGTTCGACCTTGAAACGTTTTATATAGTAGGCCTTTGCTTCACCATCATAATAGACAGCGGTCCAAGTCTTACGAGCATCGAACTTCTCAATGCGGAGCATATTGTCTTCAAAATGCTGTTCGAAATTGAAGCCAGTAGTTATTACTTCACCCTTATTGTTGATAATAAGAATGAGGTCGTTAGCGTTAAATTCGCCAAGCAGCTCACCATGACCGTCAGGGTTGAGTCGGAGAGTCTCTGGCTCGAACCACACCTTGCGGCCACCGAGAGTACTACCACCCTTATGCTTAAGGACAACCTTATGGATCTCGTGTTTAGAGAGCACGTTACCCCTTGCAGCACGTCCCTTAACCATAAGTTCACCCATGTCATAATCGAACACCAGGTTGCGCATCTTAAGTTTTGGCTTAAGCAAGATCTTGAGCAGTTCGCCCTCGCCGTTAGGGTTAGCGCTGAAATAATGCAGCTTAGACTTCTTATGCTCGGTAATGAAGTAATACTCCTTATCACGAGTTATACCCGTAACCGCGAAACGTTTCACATAAGCCACGCCCGTTTCACCGTCAGTGTAAGCAGCATGATAGATAGTACGGTTATCGTTCTTCTTAAATATAGCAATATGAATGATGCCCATGCCGACATTGACCTTAGCATCGATCTTCTTGACAACGAAACGTCCGTCTTCATAGAAGAGAATCACATCATCAATATCAGAGCAGTCGCAGATAAAGTCGCCCTTCTTAAGAGCATAGCCCATGAAGCCATCTTCACGGTCGAGATAGAGCTTTTCGTTGCGAACAGCCACCTTAGTAGAGTCGATATTGTCGAATGAGCGAATCTCGGTAAGACGAGGGTGATCCTTGCCATACTGCTTCTTGATACGCTTGAAGTAAGTTATAGAATAGTCAATGATATGTTCGATGTTATTCTTGACCTCAGCCATCTCCTCCTTAAGAGCGACAAGCTTTTCTTCTGCAGCGTCGGAGTTGAAGCGGAGGATACGCGCCATCTTGATTTCGAGAAGATGAAGAATGTCATCCTTAGTTACCGCACGAATGAACTGAGGGTAATAAGGAGTAAGGCGCATATCGATATGCTCGCAAGCAGCATCATTGTTCTTTGACTCCTCAAACTCCTTATCCTTATATATGCGCTCTTCGATGAAAATCTTCTCAAGGGAGAGCATGTGCCACTGGTGTTCAAGTTCATTAAGCTTAATCTCGAGTTCCTGCTTGAGAAGAGCCACCGTATGGTCGGTATTATGCTTAAGAATCTCACTAACACCCATGAAATGAGGCTTATTGTCGTAGATGACACAAGCGTTAGGAGAGATATTGAGTTCGCAATCGGTAAACGCGTACAGCGCGTCGATAGTCTTGTCAGGCGAAGCACCTGGAGGAAGAGTGATGACGATGTTGGCAGTAGCGGCCGTCTTATCATCAATCTTCTTTATCTTGATCTTCTTGTCGTTAGCCTTAAGTATCGACTCGATGAGCGAACCTGTATCCTTGCTGAATGGGATTTCGGTGATGGCAAGCGTCTTAGCGTCCACCTTGTTGATCTTAGCACGGACACGCACCACACCACCACGAAGGCCATCGTTGTAACGCGAGACATCGATAGAGCCACCAGTAGGGAAGTCAGGATATAGTTCGAAAGACTCGCCCTTGAGGTAAGCTATAGACGCGTCGATAAGCTCATTGAAGTTATGAGGCAAAATCTTAGAAGCGAGACCCACGGCAATACCCTCGACACCTTGAGCAAGAAGAAGCGGGAACTTAACAGGGAGAGTCACCGGCTCCTCGTTACGTCCGTCGTAGGACTGTTTCCAGACAGTAGTCTTAGGGTTGAAGACAACGTCGAGAGCGAACTTAGTAAGTCGCGCCTCGATATATCGGCCAGCGGCCGCCTCGTCGCCAGTAAGGATATTACCCCAGTTACCCTGGGTATCAACAAGAAGTTCCTTTTGTCCAAGACCGACGAGAGCCTCCTTAATAGAAGCGTCGCCATGAGGGTGGAACTGCATGGTATGACCAACGATGTTGGCCACCTTATTGAAACGGCCGTCCTCCATACGATTCATGGAGTGAAGCACACGTCGCTGAACAGGCTTAAGGCCGTCGTTGAGGTGAGGCACGGCACGCTCGAGGATAACGTAGGAAGCGTAGTCGAGGAACCACGAACGGTACATGCCATGGAGGTGGCTATGCTTCACCGTCTCATCGTTCCACAATGGTGCTGAGCCATCGTCTTCGACAACAGCGTCATCGTCGTTAGGCTGTATATTATCGTCCAGTTCTTCGTCCTGGCTATTGTTTATCTCATCGCTCATAGTGAGTTGCAGTTTTTAATGTTGTAAGTTTCAAGTACCGATTAAAAGACGTAAGTACTTAATCGTATTGTTCTTCCTCAACGAGGTCCTCTTCAACGACAAGGTTGTCGATGATAAAGTTCTGTCGAGACGATGTATTCTTGCCCATATAGAACTCGAGAAGTTCCTTCACGGCATCGTCCTTTTTCATAGTAACAGGACTGAGTCGCATATTCTCATTGATGAATTCACGGAACTCTTCCCAGTTGATCTCACCGAGACCCTTGAATCGGGTTATTTCAGGCTTAGCGCCGAGCTTAGCCATAGCCTTGTCGCGTTCCTCTTCGGAGTAGCAGTAGATAGTCTTCTGCTTATTGCGGACACGGAAGAGAGGTGTTTCAAGAATGAACAGGTGACCATTACGTATCACCTCAGGGAAGAACTGGAGGAAGAACGTGATGACCAGCAGACGGATATGCATACCATCGACATCGGCATCGGTTGCGACAATCACCTTGTTGTAACGCAAGTTGTCGATACCCTCTTCGATATCGAGAGCCGCCTGAAGGAGGTAGAACTCCTCATTCTTATATACAATATCGCGCTTCAGTCCGAAAGTGTTGAGCGGCTTACCGCGCAGAGAGAACACAGCCTGAGTATTGGCATCGCGAGCCTTTGTGATAGAACCAGATGCAGAGTCACCCTCGGTGATGAAAATGCAAGTCTGTTCGTTAAGCTCATCCTTTGATGTAAGATGGATAGTGCAGTCGCGGAGCTTCTTATTGTGAAGGTTAGCCTTCTTAGCCTTTTCGCGGGCCTGCTTCTGTATGCCGCTTATCTGCTTGCGTTCCTGCTCAGAATCCTTAATCTTCTCGACCAGAGCCTGCGCCGTTTCCGGATTACGATGGAGATAGTTATCGAGCTGTTCGGTAACGAAGTCGAGCATAAACTGGCGGATAGTCACACCGGCGAGATGATTGTCGGCAGCGTCGGAAGGAGCCATATCCTTAGAGCCAAGCTTAGTCTTTGTCTGACTCTCGAAAACAGGTTCCTGCACCTTGATAGACACAACAGCCGTGATACCAGAACGAATATCGTTGACGTCAAAGTCCTTACCATAGAAGTCACGCACAGTCTTTACAATAGACTCCTTGAAAGCTATGAGGTGAGTACCACCCTGGGTAGTGTTCTGACCGTTGACAAAAGTATAATACTCCTCGCCATAGTGAGATGCATGAGTGAGAGCCAGTTCCAAGTCATCACATTCGAGGTGAATGATAGGATATATAGCGTCGTCACTCATATTCTGCTGAAGGAGGTCAACAACGCCATTTTCACTCTTATAGGTCTCACCATTAAAGACAAGCGAGAGTCCACGATTGAGGTAAGAATAGTTCTTCATCATTTTGATGATGAAGTCGTCGTGGTATTGATAGTTCTCGAAAATTGTATTGTCAGGTTCAAACGAGATACGAGTACCATTCTTCTCCTTAGTAGCCTCAAGATCGTATTCCTTGACAACGAGGCCCTTAGAGAACTCTACACGCTTCTTCTGGCCATCACGAACCGCCTCAACGATGAATGAGGTAGAGAGCGCGTTAACCGCCTTGATACCTACACCGTTAAGACCGATAGACTTCTTGAAAGCAGAGCTGTCGTACTTACCGCCAGTATTCATCTTGGAAGCCACATCGACAACCTTACCGAGAGGAATACCGCGTCCATAGTCGCGTATAGACACGCGAGCATGATCGGAAACAGTAACCTCTATCTTAGAGCCATGTCCCATCATGAATTCGTCGATGGAGTTGTCCATCACCTCCTTGAGAAGCACATAGATACCATCGTCATCGTATGTACCATCGCCAAGTTTACCGATATACATACCAGGACGACGACGTATGTGTTCGTACCATTCAAGGGTTACAATGTTGCTTTCATCGTAATTGGGAGTCGTCTTTTTCTCTTCATTCATATCCAGTTCGTCAGCCATATCTCTTATATCATCTTAGGAGTACCTTGCCAATTTTTAGTTTTATTCACATTGCAAAGATATAATTTTTTTCTCCCACAATGGGTGTGAATTATTTATTTATATCCGGAGACGGATATGATTTATATGATGAAATTATATTATATCAATTATGTTAAACATGGAGCACATGGGCCAAAATAGAGGCTATATTTTTCCATACGTTTCATGATGAAACATAACATGTAACAATTTCAAAGATTTTTGTTACATGAAAAAAACGATATAAAAACAGGGAATATTATCTTTGTAATCGGAAAAGAGAAGTGGTGAGAGCCAATCTCTTTCATTAAAGTAGATATTTATCAGTTTGATTCGATAAATAGTTTTCGTTTGTGTTACGTAGGCTGCCTAGAAACGTCTAAGCAGCCTATTGTTTTTTTATGCAAGCTTACATTCAAGAATCGAGTGGCCCATTCCAAGACCGTCGTGTATCTTAACCACCTTGAGTCCGGCGGCATTAACGCAACGTTCCATATCATCGGAGTGGTACATCTTGCTATTGCCATTGGCCAGAGCCGTGAAATAGATACTAGTAAGAGTAAGGCAATAAGCTGCAGTCTCATACTTCTGGCGATCCCAGAAAGTCTCCATTATATAGAGAGTAGAGTCGTTGTCCATAGAGCTAGCTGCACGGGAAAGGATGCTAGTCACCTCAGACTCAGAGAAGCAATCGAGGAACTGGCTCATCCATATAGCGTCGAAACGCCTAGGGAAAGGAACAGAAGGGTCGAGAAGGTTAGCTCCGTGGCCATGAATGCGGTCAGCGCCATCGACATCCTTAGTCTGTTTCTTCATCATCTCGATCTGCTGAGGGAGGTCCATGATAGTAACGTTGACCTCCTTATCGTAGCCCACGCATTGAGTAGCCCATCGGCCAGTATTGCCACCTACATCGAGGAGAGTCTTGGTGCGTCCGCCAGCAAAGACAATCTCCAAAGCCTCCTGAAAAGAGTTGTCGGAATAGAAATGGTCGAAACCGAACCAGCTCTTCTGAACCTGAGGAGGGAGCTGAGAGAGGCCCTCGTATATAGTAGGCCAAGATCCGAAGACCTTGAGACCTTCAGGCTTACCATTGAGAAGTGACTCTTCGAGGTTGAAGAGGCCCAGATAGTTCACATCATGATTGAATTCGAGGTTAGCCTTAACAAGCTTATCGTTGAGCAAGAACCATCCAGCCTTAGAAATAACATATCTCTCGTTCTGGAAGAGAACCGTGCCAATAGAGAGAGAAGCTTCGAGAAGCACCTGTGCGGCATAGTCGCTAAGTCCGCACTTCTCAGCTATCTCCTTTTGAGTCAACCCCTTCTTATTATCGTGAAGAGCCTGAAGAATGCCAAATTTCAGCATAAGGCGAGAGACCTGGAACACCATTGGCGCGAAGGCAATCTCGTGGGCAAGACGTTGTGCGTCGAGAGCCGACTTAGACTCTTTGGTATATTTCTTTTCGAGATCAGGAAACAGTTTCATGATAAGAAGATTTAAAGGTTACGAAATCCAGAACCTGTAGAAGTTGAACCACTGTTGAGGGTACTTCTTAATGATATTCTGAAGAGATTCTATATACTGGTCAACGATATTGTTGAAACGTTCTTTAGAGTTGGAGGCGGCCATGTCGGCTATCTGGAACGAGAAGCTATAATGCCTATGAGGGTGACGCATAGCGTAATAGAACACGACAGGCACATTGAGCTTAGAGGCAATCTGGAACATGCTTTTAGGGAATCGTGCTTCGTGTCCCATAAACGTCTTGACCATGCTATTAGATTCGTCCATAAAGCGGTCGCCCTGGAAGCACACATACTCCTTACGGTCGAGAGCCGCCTTAATCTTGAGTATAGCGTCGAGTCCGTCTTCGCCGAGAGGGATAACCTTGAACTGCGCCTCTTCGGCGCCATCATCTATGACATGCTTTATAGCCTCGTATTCGGCATCGAGCATGACGATGTTCATATTCTTGCCGTACTTATGGAAATAGGGAGCACCCACCTCCCATGAGCCCACGTGAGCGCCGATGATTATGGCTCCCGTTCCCGAATCGAGAACATTGAGAAACTCGTCGTAGTTCTGATAGTCGAAAGTATATGGCTTCTCTATGCCATGCTTAAGAGCTATCTTGTCGACAATAGTCTGTCCGAAGACAAAGAAATGAGGGAAAGTCTTGAGAAATGACTTGAGGCGGCCGTAGCCCAATATGGTGCGATTGTAATGAATAACGGCGCTTGTAGCCTTAGGTGCGAACAAGACGAAATAGGGAACGACGAGAAGAAGAAGGACATAGGCGCAACGAACGCCTAGATATTTCAACGTCATAACGAAGAACCAGGTGCCAAAGGCCCCGCCTCTCGACTTACCATTCCATTGAGCTTTCACGCCTTGCGACTCTCTATCAGACTGAAGAACTCACCAAATGTCGTTATGCCCTTGAAGTCAGTCTTAGCGAGCTTTACACCCGTTACACTTTCCACGAGCACGACAATATCAACCATATCGAGGCTATCAAGATCGAGAACCGCAACCAGATCGGAATCGGGCTGGATATCATCTATTTCGACCTCGAACTCCTCGGCAAGGGCCACTTTGAGTTCTTCTATTACGTTAGTCACTTTCAATAATATTTATAAGAAGAGACGGATACGAAGATCCGTCTCCTATAATATCTGATGTCAGATTAGTCAATTAACCACGCAAGCCACCAGTGATTGCGATAGTTTCGCCTGTGATGTAAGCAGCATCGTCGGAAGCAAGGAATGCCACGAGAGCGGCAACCTCTTCAGCCTCACCAAAGCGACCGAGAGAGATACCCTTCTTGAGTTCTTCTTCGTCGAGTGAGCTTGTCATATCAGTCTTGATGAAGCCAGGAGCGATAGCGTTGACAGTGATATTCTTTATACCGACCTCCTTTGAGAGAGCCTTAGTAGCGGAGATTATCGCGCCCTTAGCAGCGGAGTAGTTGCACTGGCCAGGAAGACCAATGAGGCCAGAAACAGAAGCCATGTTGATGATACGGCCATGCTTCTTGCGGACCATCTTCTTGATTACTGTACGAGTAACATTGAAGAAGCCGTCGAGAGAAGTAGTAAGGACCTTGTGCCATGATTCAGGCTCCATGAGAGCGAGAAGCGAGTCAGATGTCACACCGGCATTGTTGACCAAAACATCTATATATGCGTCCTTATTGTCAGCCTGCCACTTTTCGATAGCGGCTGTTGTCTCTTCGAGATTAGCTACGTCGAACTTTATGATTTCACCCTCTGTGCCAGCCTCCTTAGTGAGAGCCAAAGTCTCTTCGGCCTTAGCCTGGTTGGACACATAGTTGATCAATACATGATAGCCCTGGCTTGCGAGCTTAACGCAAACCGCACGGCCGATACCGCGGCTACCGCCTGTTACTAATGCATATTTCATAATGAATGTGTATGTAAATATTACCTTATATAGGTGAAAGTTGTGCAAAGTTACAAAATAAACGGCAAGAGAAAGAGAAAAAACATTTTTTTAGCCTTTTTATGCAACTTCACCATTATGGGAGGCTATTGGCAATACCTATATATCAGTTATGGAACATAACGTTTAATCAACAACGAAGCACTTTGAGAGAAGAGCGCCACCAATGGACATTGCGGTGATGTGACCAGGAGATAGATCGGAGAGGAGATGCGGGTGGTTGCGAAACAGCGGCGGGATGTAGGTCGGCATGACGCGAAGTGGCCAATGAAGGATGAAGGCGGAGTGAACAAGCGGCCGAGTTGTTGGATGACTGGATGTCTTGCGGCTTCTGGGCGAGCTGTGCCTTAAGGGCGGACATGTAGTAGGCACGGGCGAGGCCACGGGCAGTCTTGTAGCGAGACTGGCGTTGCTGGAGACGTATCCAGTGAGCCTTGCGGGACGGGTCGGCAAAGTCGGCCGCCACGCGAGCGTTAGCCTCCTTGAAGAGAGACCAGTTCTTTTCTTGAGACTCAGTGCGAGGCTGGGCGCCAGGATTGTAGCGCATAGTATAGAAACTACCATTACGGAGTGTAAGCCTATGACGATGTTCGCGGCGTCGGAAGAGGCTGCGTGCGCGCTTGATGGCAAGCGGATCATTGGCTATGAGAGTCAGTTTCATTGCTTTACATATGCGTTATGTCAATGCAAAGATAGCGCGAATGTTCGACATTTTATAATCATGAAATAAAAAAAAGAAGAGATGAGAGAGACAATGGTCTTCTTGGCAAGGTGCACTTTTTGTTATATGATTAACACAAAATATAAAAATCTAAAACGAGTGTCGCATTTTAACCGATTATACTTTGCAATATGAAAAAAGGTGTCTATCTTTGTCGAAATTGTGTAGGATAGAGCATATTCGTACAACAAAAGAATAAAAATATTTAATAACATACATTTATTAGTAAAATGGCAAAGATGAATTTTGGTGGTGTCATTGAGGAAGTAATGACACGCGAAGAGTTCCCACTTGAGAAGGCACGTGAAATCCTTAAGGATGAAACAATCGCTGTAATCGGTTATGGTGTTCAGGGTCCAGGCCAGTCGCTCAACCTCCGCGACAACGGTTTCAACGTAATCGTTGGTCAGCGTCCAGGCAAGACTTTCGACAAGGCTGTTGCAGACGGTTGGGTACCAGGTGAAACACTCTTCGGCATCGAAGAAGCAGCTGAGAAGGCTACAATTATCATGTGCCTCCTTTCAGACGCAGCTGTTATGTCTGTATGGCCAACATTGAAGAACTACCTCACAGCAGGCAAGGCTCTTTATTTCTCACACGGTTTTGCAATCACTTGGAACGACCGCACAGGTGTTGTTCCTGCTAAGGATATCGACGTTATCATGGTAGCTCCTAAGGGTTCTGGTACATCACTCCGCTCAATGTTCCTTGAGGGTCGTGGTTTGAACTCTTCATACGCAGTTTACCAGGATGCAACAGGCAAGGCTCTCAACCGTACACTCGCTCTTGGTATCGGTATCGGTTCTGGCTACATGTTTGAGACTACATTCCAGCGTGAGGCCACATCAGACCTTACAGGTGAGCGTGGTTCACTCATGGGTGCTATCCAGGGTCTTCTTCTTGCTCAGTATGAGGTACTCCGTGAGAACGGCCACACTCCATCTGAGGCATTCAACGAGACAGTAGAGGAGCTCACTCAGTCGCTCATGCCACTCTTCGCTAAGAACGGTATGGACTGGATGTATGCAAACTGCTCTACAACAGCACAGCGTGGTGCACTTGACTGGATGGGTCCATTCCACGACGCCTGCAAGCCAGTTGTTGAGAAGCTCTACGCAAACGTAAAGTGTGGTAACGAAGCACAGATCTCTATCGACTCTAACTCTAAGCCTAACTACCGTGAAGGCCTCGAGAAGGAGCTCAAGGCCCTTCGTGAGAGCGAGATGTGGCAGACAGCTGTTACAGTACGTAAGCTCCGTCCTGAGAACAACTAATTCTCAGTCGACTAGAAATACAACGGACGCAAATCATCTTCGGATGGTTTGCGTCTTTTATTTTATCCAAAGCGCCAATATCTTCTTTGAAGTTTGTATCTTTGCAGTTAAAATGCATTTTTATATACTTACGACACTATGCGCGTACATTTCATAGCTATTGGCGGCAGTGTAATGCACAATCTGGCCTTAGCTTTACATCATAAAGGATTTGACGTGACAGGCTCTGACGACGAATTTTTTGAGCCATCAAAGTCACGTCTTGCAGCATGCGGTCTGCTACCAAAGGAGAACGGGTGGCATCCGGAACGCATCACAAGTGAGTTGGATGCCGTCATACTAGGTATGCATGCCATGAACGACAACCCAGAGCTGAAGAAAGCCAGAGAGCTGGGTATAAAAGTTTACAGTTTTCCGGAATACCTCTACGAGCAGACAAAAGACAAGAAAAGAATCGTTGTAGGTGGCAGCCACGGCAAGACCACCACTACATCGATGATAATGCATGTGCTCAAGACATTGGGCAAGAAATTTGACTACATGGTAGGAGCGCAGATAGAGGGCTTTGACACCATGGTAGGACTCTCGAAAGATGCGCCTATAGCAGTCTTTGAAGGTGACGAGTATCTGTCGTCGACCCTTGATCAGACATCGAAGTTCTTGAGATACAAGCCAGATGTAGCCATCATCACCGGCATAGCGTGGGACCACATCAACGTGTTCCCAACATGGGACAGCTATGTAGGCACATTTGAGAAATTCGCTTCGACGATAATGCCAAACGGCAAGTACATATACTACGGTGGTGACGAGAACCTATGCAAGATAGCCAGCGGGGTAAGAAGCGACGTAACCGCGATACCATACAACGGACTTGACTACAAGGTTGACGGCGACAACACGATAGTTTGCTATAACGGGAAAGAATATACGGTAGGCGTATTCGGCAAGCACAACATGCAAGACATGAACGCCGCGATGCTAGCCTGCGAGCAGGTAGGGATAGAGCCAGAGCAGTTCCTTGGAGCCATAGAGAGCTTCAGCGGAGCAGCCAAGCGACTCCAGACGCTGAAAAAGGGAGAGAGTGGCATTGCCTTTCTTGACTTTGCCCATTCACCATCAAAGCTCAAGGCAACCACAGAGGCGGTAAGAGACAGATATAAAGACAAGAAGCTCATTGCGTGCATGGAGCTCCATACATTCAGCAGCCTCACAAAAGCCTTTCTGCCACAGTATGCGCACACCATGGACGCGGCCGATGAAGCGTATGTATATTTCAATCCAGAAGTGATAGAGCACAAAAGGCTTGAGCCAATCAACGCCGACGAAGTTGCTAAGGCATTTGAGCACAAGAACCTCAAGGTGTTTACAAAATCGAGCGAGCTCGTCAAGATAATAGAGGACAAGAGCTATGACAACGCGGTGATACTCATCATGACATCGGGCAACTTTGACGGTGTGAACATAAAGGAGTTGGCAAATAAACTCATCAAATAACAGTATGCAAGAGACATCGGTAATATTATTCAGCAAAGTTGTCGATACGGAACGTCTGCCGTTGTACGACAAGATGCTGCAGCATCTCAAGATGCGAGACTGTCGCATCAAGGTGGTGCGCAATCTCTATGACCAGTTGCAGCAGGCCAACATACAGTTTGCCGATGTCATGGAACCCATAAACGGCAATCCAGCCGAGGAGAGTGCGATAGCCGTACTCAGCATTGGAGGTGATGGCACGTTTCTTGAGGCAGCCAAGATGATGATGGGGACCACGACGCCAATACTAGGCATCAACAACGGAAGGCTCGGATTCTTGAGTGACGTAGCCCAGCAGAAGGTGAACGACGCCATAGACAGCCTCTTGGCCGGCAATTACCGTTTGAGCAGTCACGATGTCATTTCGCTATATGCCAACGGCGAGCGTGAACCAGTGGACTATGCCCTCAATGAGTTTGCTGTGAGCAAATGCGACAACTCATCGATGCTCACAATACACGCATACGTTGACGGAGAGTATCTGACGACATACTGGGCAGACGGACTTATTGTTGCCACAGCGACAGGCTCGACAGCCTATTCGCTAAGTGTAGGCGGGCCGATAGTCTATCCGTCAACGCAGAACTTCATAATAACGCCTATCGCACCTCACAATCTCAACGTGCGCCCGCTGATAATACCGAATACAGGAGTCATTCAGCTGCGCATAGAGGGAAGAGGTCCGAACATACTCACATCGCTCGACGGACGAAACCATGTGATGGAGAATGGATGCCAGCTCAGAATAGCGAAGGCTCCATTCGACACGAAAGTTGTTCGTCTGCAAGGACATTCGTTTTTCGCCACATTGAGAGACAAGCTCATGTGGGGAGCAGATATGAGGAATGTATAGAGCAGTGAACTGAAACAGACGCATTGGCAGGATGCCGTCTTGTTGAAGGGGAGCTGTTGTTTTTAGAAGAAAACATGCTGTTGATAGAAAACATGCTAAGATTAGAGAATATATTGCTTACTTTGTGCAATAAAAGTGTCAAGCTTATTGCAAGTGTGCGCATATTCCTACTGGTAGCAATAGAAATGGCATGCACAACAGCCGTCTTGGGTCAGGACAAACTTGAAATGGGACTATTTCTGGGAGCCTCCTACTACATGGGAGATGTCAATCCCAGCCAGCACTTCAAGGACCCAAGGCCAGCCATAGGCTTCATTGGGAGATATGCGTTCAGCGACAGGCTAGCGGCCAAGCTGAATGTCATCGGAGCGAGACTAGAGGGTGAATATCCTTCGGGAGGCGACATATATCTCAACTATGGCGGCAAGGAATATGAATTTGAAAGGACAATAGTTGACGTAGGAGTAACGGGAGAATTCAACTTCATGAGCTACGATCACATGTTCTTCAAAGACAAATCACGCTTCACACCATACCTCACAGCAGGTCTGGCAGCAACTTGTTATAAGAGCTATGAGGAAGAAAGTGATGGAAAACAAAGAATTGTATTATCTTTGCCATTTGGAATAGGAGCGAAGTATAAAATCAACGAATGGCTGCGCGTAGGATTTGAATGGACAATGCGCAAGACATTCTGCGATGACCTAGATCTTGTTGGCGACACGAGGGGGACTATCAACCCCGCCGACCCATACGGGATGGGGAAGAGAGTGCTGACGCACAACAACGACTGGTATTCGCTTGCTGGCATAACAGTCACCATGAGCATGTGGCCTAGAAAGCTAGAATGCAATGATGGTACGAGGAGCTTTAACAAATAAGAAAAAAAGAGACAATATGTCATCATATAAGGATCAGATCATAAAGGAGAAATTGCCAGAGCATGTGGCTATCATCATGGATGGTAACGGGCGATGGGCCAAGAAACATGGCAACATACGCCTTTTCGGCCATCAGAATGGAGTCAAGGCAGTACGCCAGGTAGTAGAAGCTGCAGGCGAACTAGGCATCAAATATCTCACACTATACACATTCTCGACAGAGAACTGGAATCGTCCGAAGCTTGAGATTGAAGGTTTGATGAAGCTGTTGAGTGCAACACTTGCAGAAGAGGCGAAGAAGCTACATGCAAACAATGTGCGCCTCAAGATTATCGGTGACGGATCTCTGCCAGAAGCCATCAGGGCAAAATTCGACGAATGTGAAAAGCTTACAGAGAACAACACAGGACTGACGCTTGTGCTAGCCTTGAGCTATTCATCGAGAGTAGAGATAACAGATGCAGTAAAGAAGATTGCGGAAGAGGTGAAGTCGGGCAAGCTTGACGTAAGTGCCATAGATGCTGACGTGGTATCGAAGCACATGTGGACCAATTTCATGCCAGATCCGGAACTTCTTATCAGGACAAGCGGAGAATACCGCATAAGCAACTACCTGTTGTGGCAGATAGCATATTCAGAGTTATATTTTACAGATACACTTTGGCCAGATTTTGGCAAAGAAGAGTTATACAAAGCAATAGTAGATTATCAGGGTCGTGAGCGTCGCTTTGGGAAAACAAGTGAGCAGGTGCAATAATGAAAAGAGATAACATGCAGATGTTTAAATTTTTATATGTAATAATATCAGGGTTGATGCTCTCGTTGGTTGCCAGGGCACAAGAGAGTGTATTCAATGATTCTATTTGGTCGGACGAGAAGATAGAGCGTGTTTCGTATTCAGGAATGCCAAGGAAATACACTATCGCGGAGATCAATGTCACAGGAATTGAGAACATGGACCAGAAGGTTCTTCAAAACCTCTCTGGCTTGAGAGTAGGACAAGAGATTGCCATTCCGGGAGATGCTATCACACAGGCACTTAAGAGATATTGGAACCACGGTATGTTCTCAGACGTGAAGATATATCAGACCAAGGTAGAGGACCGACAGGTATGGCTTGAGATAGCGCTCAAGGAGCGTCCACGTCTTTCAGACATCAATTTCCACGGAGTAAAACGAAGTGAGATCAAAGATGTAGAGCCTAAAGTTGCCATCATGAAGGAAACTCAGGTCACTCCATTCCTCATAACACGTGCCGAGAAATATGTAAAAAGCTTCTTCCATGAGAAAGGCTATTACAATGTAGATGTCAACATTGTTCAGCGCAACGACCCATATAAGGACCATCATGTGATTCTTGATGTTTTTGTTGACAAGAAAGAGAAGGTCAAAGTCAATTCGCTTACATTCACAGGCAACAAAGCGTTCTCGTACCGCAAGTTGAACCGAGCAATGAAGAAGACCAATGCCAAGAAGCTATACAACTTCTTCAGAACAAAGAAGTTCATCAAGGAAAACTATGAGAACGACAAGATAGCCCTCATAGAGAAATACAATGAAGCGGGCTACCGTGATGCGTATATAATCAGTGATGAGGTTGTTCCATCGGAGAAGAAAGAGAACAGAGTTGACGTAACAGTAAACATCAACGAAGGTCGCAAATACTACATAGGAAACATCACATGGGTTGGTAACACAGTCTATTCGAGCGACTTCCTTCAGAATGTATTTGGAATGAAGAAAGGAGATGTGTACAACAGCAAGAAGATGAACAAACGTCTTAAAGAAGACGATGACGCAGTGCACAACTTCTACATGGACAATGGTTACCTCTTCTCGAATATCACACCTATCGAAAGCAATGTCTATGGAGACACCATCGATATAGAGATGCGAATAATTGAGGGTACACAGGCTACAATCAACGAGATAGTGATCAACGGCAACGACAAGACACATGAACATGTAGCACGTCGAGAGATACGTACAAAGCCTGGTCAGCTATTCAGCAAATCTGAGTTGATACGTACCGTTCGAGAGCTTGCACAGCTTGGTCACTTCAACCCAGAAGCCATTAATCCTGTACCTCAGCCAAACCAGGACAACGGAACAGTTGACATTGTATATAACCTTGAGGAGAAATCGAACGACCAGATTGAGGTTTCCGGTGGTTGGGGCGCTGGTATGTTTGTAGGTTCGGTAGGTTTGTCATTCAACAACTTCTCACTTCGCAACCTCTTCAACAAGGAGGCGTATTCACCACTTCCAACAGGTGACGGTCAGAAACTGGGTATCAAGGCGCAGGCCAACGGCAAGAACTATAAGTCGCTCAGTGTATCATTTACAGAGCCATGGCTTGGTGGCAAACGACCAAATTCGCTTTCATTGTCAGCATTCTATTCATCGCAGACAGGTGTAAGTAAGTCATACTACAACAACTTCTACAACGGTTACCAGGGAGGTTATGGTGCGACTGACGTACCTGACCGCAAATCAATACAGCAGTACCGCAAGGTATCTGGTTTCTCAGTAGGATTTGGCAAGCGATTGACATGGCCAGACGACTGGTTTGTGCTCTACACAGAGTTCAGTTATCAGCTGTACCGACTCAAGAACTGGCAGTATTTCTTGATGCAGAACGGCCAGTCGCACAACTTGAACTTTAGAGTGACATTGAGCAGAAACTCAACAGACAACCCTATCTATACACGTTCTGGCTCGAACTTCTCTATAGGTGTATCGTTTACACCTCCATACTCGGCATTCTCGAACCACAACTGGAGAAATGAGAGAGACGATCAGACCCTTTATAAGGTTATAGAATACCATAAATGGTCGTTAAGAGGTCAAGTATTCAAACCACTCGACGATGCACATAAGTTGATCATCATGGGTAAGTTTGAGATGGGATTCTTGGGATACTATAACAGATACAAGAAATCGCCATTTGAGAAGTACGTAATGGGTGGTGACGGCATGTCGGGTTATAGCACATACGGTGAGGAGACAATTGGTCTTCGAGGATATGAGAACTCTTCATTGACACCAAGAACATACAGCAATGGAGCATATTCATATAATGGTAATGTATATAACAAGTATACGATGGAAATACGTTACCCTATATCGCTTCAACCACAGGCAACCGTATATGCCTTAGGTTTTGCGGAAGCAGGTAACTGCTGGAGTGAATTCCAGGATTACAGTCCATTTGACCTGAAGCGTTCGGCAGGTGTAGGCGTAAGAATCTTCTTGCCAATGTTTGGTTTGCTTGGTGTAGACTGGGGCTATGGATTTGATAGCGTGGCAGGTTACAACAAGGCCGGAGGTTCACAGTTCCACTTCGTAATGGGTCAGTCATTCTAATTGTTGGCATAGTTTTTGGATAAGCTTTAAGAAAACGTACAATTATGAAAAAGATACTAGTATTATTAGCAGTTGCCTTTTGCGCAACAATTGCGCAGGCACAGAAGTTTGTATTTATAGACACAGAATACATACTCAAGAACATACCAGCCTATGAATCGGCCAATGAGCAGTTGAGTACCCTCAGCAAGACATATGAGTCCGAAATAAAGGCAAAGATGCAAGAGGTAGAGAAGCTCTATGAGACATACCGTACAGAGAGTGTATTCCTCACAAACGACATGAAGGTAAAGAAGGAGAACGAGATAGTAGAAAAGGAGAAGCAGGCGAAGAAACTCCAGCAGAGCTATTTCGGGCAGGATGGCGAGCTCTACAAGCAGCGTGAGATACTGATCAAGCCTATACAGGATCAGGTATATTCTGCCATCACAGCAATAGCAAAGGAAAAGAATTATTCAGCAATATTTGACAAGTCATCTAACATTGGTCTTATGTATAATGACCCAAGCCTTGACATAAGCGACCAGGTACTTACTCGACTTGGCTACAAATAAAGAAACAATCAACTTAATATGAAGAAACTATTATTACTATTAGCAGTTGCATTCAGCGCTACAGTAGTCACTTATGCCCAGAAGTTCGGTCACTTCAACAGCAGCAGTTTCATTGATGGCATGCCAGCTGTAAAGGAAGTAGAAAAGACACTGGATGCGGAACAGTCGCGCATCGAATCTACAGTAGCAACGCTCAATGAGGATTTCCAGAAGATGTATCAGGAATACCAGCAGAAAGGTCCGCAGATGACAGAAGCAGACCAGATGCAGAAGGAGCAGGAACTTCAGGAAGCATATCAGAAGATTCAGCAGTACGTACAGGTATCACGTCAGGAACTCGTACAGAAGCAGAGAGAACTGATGGCGCCAATCATGCAAAAGCTCATGACAGCGATACAAGAGGTAGGAGTAGAGAACAACTTCCTCTATATCTTTGAAGAGAAAGGTGGCTTAACACCATACGTTTCTACAACAAAGAGCACAGACATAACACCGCTAGTAAAGAAAAAACTTGGAATGTAAATAATATAGAAAGATGAAAAAGATATTATCACTTTTAGCCGTAGCCCTTTGCGCAACGGTAGCAGTTGAGGCACAGGAACTCAAGTTTGCACATATCGACACACAGGCTCTCATAAGCACTCTCCCTGAGCAGATAGCTGCGCAGACAACACTTCAGGAAGAAGCAAAGAAACTTGAGGACCAGCTCAATGTAATGAACACAGATCTTCAGCAGAAATATGAAGACTACATGACAAAGCGCGACTCATTGCCTGATCTTATCCGTGCAACAAAGGAGAAGGAGATTCAGGATGCTAGCCAGCGCATCCAGAGCTATCAGCAGATGGCACAGCAGAGCCTCTCACAGAAGGAGCAGCAGCTTCTTATGCCAATCCTCGAGAAGGTACAGAACGCCATCAACGAGGTAGGTAAGGAGAATGGTTTCGTATATATCTTCGATATCAGCTCTCAGGTAGTACTTTTCCACGCAGAAAACAGCACAGATGCTGCTCCAATGGTAAAAGCTAAGCTCGGTGTAAAATAAATCATTATTCAATAAGAAGAAACGAGGATAGTCACACGGCTATCCTCGTTTTGTTTTATTACCATTAGAGATATCTAATAATAAGAGATAATCTTACTCTTTAGATATTATCACTTCACCCTTATTAGGAACGACATCAAAGTAGATATATCCGTCTTTGATATATGAGCTGCAAACTTCACGGCTCTGTGTAACCAACGCGCCACTCCAACCAGAAGGCAATTGGCGTCTGACAGAAATAGGAGTATCGTAGATATAATCAAGTTCGTTAGAGAAAGACAACGCAAATGACTCTTCGTCACAATCGAGGAGAAAGATGTGTGTTAGATTGCGTTCTCTGATATATTTAACTACATCGGCAAATGTAGCTACCCAAAAATCGGACTCGTTATTCTTTACATACATAAGAGTAGAGTCGATTGCGGCAGAAGAGATAGGAGAATAGCCATCACCTTCGTCAACCTCATGGATAAGGAGAGTGGACCATCCGCCGACATCCCTAGTCTTTTCGAACAGTCCAATTATAGACTGAGCATGTCGGAATGCCGGGGATTCGCTTCCGACGCCAAAAGAGCTAATCTTATAGAATGAAGCAGGAGTAGGGTTCTCTATTCTACAGTCGCAAACACGAGCGGCTATATAGTATTTGGCAACGACAGACGTATCGGGCATATCGCAATAAGGATATGCCAAAGTCAGACAATTACCATACTCAATATTACTTTCAATAACATCCTTAGAGCCACCCAGTTCATCTTCAAGTTCATCGCCATCCAATCCACTAAGAGCGAAGTGGTTTAATGTATGGCTACCAATCTCGTAACCCTTTTCAGAGCACATAGACAGAGTCTGCCAATTATCTATCCTATCTACATCAGTATAGAAAGTAGCCTTATACCCATATTTATCAAAGATAGGTACTGCTATACTAAACTGGTTATGGCAGTCATCATCAAAGGTATATGTGATTGCAGACTTTGCAAATCCGCCCCACGTAGCAATTTCACATTCATGAGCATTGGGATCGACATGAGCACACGAGAAAAGCGCGCAGGACAATGCTCCGGATAACAAAAGTTTTTTAGTCATTTCAATACTATCTGAGTTAATGCTAGATACGATATTAATATGCGTATGTTACACAATCACTCATCCAAATATTCATTAACCATGCTAATCAACTCTGCGCCATACTGTTTCAGTTTGACATTACCTATGCCATTGACCTTCTTTAGCTGACTTTCGTTTTCAGGAAGCTTGTTGACAATATCCACAAGAGCCTTTTGGCTTAGAACAACATATGCCGGAACATTAAGCTCCTCAGCCTTATCACGGCGCCAAAGGACAATCTTCTCGTACAATCTAGGATGACGCACATCATCAGACACAACAACTTTCTTGGTTTTCTTGGCGGCAGCAGGTTTCTTCTCTACGTCGATAATAGCGTTAGCGCGAGTTTTAAGATAAGCATCGACATTAAACCCATTCTCAGAAACAGCCTTCAGCTCAGTCATCTTAACCTTGATATCTTTATTATAGACATCTAGAAGATCGGTTATCTGTTTTTTTACCGCAGCATTATCAATCTCGACATCAACCTTATTCGATAAAGGCATGAGTAGCGACTCGCATTTTGTGTAGAAGTATTTTGATCCGTTTGCTATTCTATTCTTCAACTCATCATCGTCCCTTATGTCGGCACCTTGCTGGCGTGTAAATGAGCAAAAAGCGACAAACTTGTCGGCCACATCGAGAATCTCGCTATTTACGATTGACAGGACAGCCTTCAGTTCAGCCAGTAATCGAGGGAATGTCTTGTGGAGATTCTCATCAAAAATACGTTCTATCCTATATGCAGATGATGTTATATTTCTAAAATCAAACAACTGCTTGACCATTTCCACTGCATAATCGGCCTTCATCTGGTCAACTGCAGATTCAGAAGGAGTCATCTTAGTCTGGTTATACAGATAAGAATTGACAGCATTATCAGATATAACCGATTCGTATGATATCCGGCTACTTAAAACCAAACCTTCCAAAGTACGGCAACGGCTAAGAGCAACATAAACCTGTCCATGAGCGAAAGACATCTGGGCATCAATGATAGCCTTGTCGAATGTCAGTCCTTGGCTTTTATGTATAGTAACAGCCCAAGCCAGGCGAAGAGGGATCTGACTGAACTCGCCATCTATCTGCTCACTTATCTCATTAGTCTCCTTATCGATAACATATTTGGCATTTGTCCACTCATCATACTCCACCGTAGCCACTATATCATCAGACAAGCAGCGAACATCCACACTATCCTTACGGAGAGCAGTAACCACGCCAATCTTACCATTATAATAGCGACGTTCCTGCGACTTATCATTCTTTATAAACATCACCTGGGCGCCAACCTTAAGAGTCAAAGTCTTATCAGCAGGATATGAACTTTCGGGGAACACACCCTGAACACGACATTCATAAGAGACGGCATCAGACGCTATATCACTCAGCTTAGACGCGTTAACCCCATCTGCCTGACTATTATGAGTAGTCAGACGAATATAACCTTCATCATCAGAAGGATTGAAATCGGGTATATATCTAGCGTTTAGGGCAGAAAGGACACTCTGATCAATGCGGTTGTCACGAATACTATTGAGCAGACCAACAAACTTCAGATCATTCTGTCGGTAAACAGTCTTTAGTTCTATTGTAACATACTGGCTCTTCTGAAGAGCAAGGCTACTAAAGAAATAAGGAGATGTATAGAAAGACTCTATAAGAGACCTTTCAGAATCGACAACAACAGGAGGCAGCTGCTGGAGATCACCAATCATGACCAACTGAACACCACCAAAAGGCGCATCATTCCTGCGGTAATGGCGCAAACTAGCATCAACGGCATCTAGAAGATCGGCTCTAACCATACTGATCTCATCAATAACAAGCATATCGAGCGTTCGGATGATATTAATCTTTTCCTTACGCATAGTGAAATCAGTCTTGAACTTAGTATTAGGAATATATGGCGAAAAAGGCAACTGAAAAAAAGAGTGGATTGTAACACCCCCTGCATTAATAGCAGCGACACCAGTTGGTGCGACAATAGCCATACGCTTAGGGGACTGTTCGTGCAACTTCTTCAGGAATGTTGTCTTACCTGTGCCAGCCTTGCCTGTCAGAAAAACATTTACAGACGTTTCACTTATGATTTGCCAAGCCAGCCAGGCTTCATAATTATCATCCTTTTTATATGCCGATACCGCCATTACAACTACAACTTCTTTATTACACCATCAACACATTCCAATGCCTCATAATTGCGAATATCAGAGAAGCACACATCAAGATCAAACGCATATCCCTTTCTCTTCAAACGTTCAAAATGCTCACCCTTAGAAGCCACAAGTCTGATATCTTCGGATGAAGACAGATAAACCTGCTGCATAGAAATTGCGAAATCACTCTTATCACCAACTAGCTTACTCACGATATAACCGGCGCACAGGCCATCCTCTATTGTGAATCGGCCTTCCGTCCCTGCACAGACAATATATATATCGCCAGAAACAGACTGCAACTGATTGATAACGTTATCAGCGTTGAGAAAAGAAGATATCAGCAATCTATCGGCGCGTCGGCAAGCACCAATAGCGAGAGTTCCATTGGTTGTTGTCATTACAATGTCATTGCCTCGAACAACATCGGCAGAATAACTCAAAGGAGAATTATCAAGGTCGAAACCGCTAATCTTGTCGGCATGACGTTCACCACCAAGAATAACACGTGAGGAAGATTTAGCCTTAAAATCAAAAGCCTCTTCCGGTGTATTAACAGCGACAATAGATCGAGCGCCGTTGTGGATTGCACACGTCATCGAACTAGTAGCGCGCAAGACATCAATCACGACAGCAGTAGCACCATTCATATCGACGTCAAGTGCTTGTTGTGCTGTTGCAATTACATCTATCATGAAAAGCGAATTAGAAGGTTATACAAAGGCTAGCGCCAACATTACCACCATTATCAGGGACGACTGTTGGTTGCCATTGCAACGAGAGATCGTCATTGACATCGAACTTGAAGAAATGAGCATCGACTGCAGCGTCGACCATCTGAATCACATATACACCAATAAGACCGAAATAACTGAGGTCTCTATATCTACGATAATAGTCCTTCTTATTTTTCAGTACATTTTGAAACCACGAAGCATACCGACCATTATTTTCAACATCTTCGAATGAAAGAGTAGTCTTTTCGGAAATAATCTTTCTATAACTAGTATTATTAGGGTCACCAATTATGAAATCACGATATGCATTTCTATAGATATCGTAATATTTACCATTAAAATGAATTGAGTAGCACAATGCGGCGATGCCACCATAAAGAATTGGCAGTTTCCAATATTTCTTGTTATATATCTGTCCGAGTCCCGGCAGAACAGCAGCATACATAGTGGCGGTATGAGGCGAATGGCCAAGCATACCTGGAGCAAGAGACTTTATCTCCTTGTCGCCATTAGGCAGCACAATGAATAGAGAATCGAGCGACAACACCGTTTCGCCCGATTTCACATCATTCTGTTGGCTTTCTTCCTGCACCTCTATAACATCTCCACCGATAATCTCTTGGGAGAAAGAGATGCCAGAAACGAGAAGCATCAATAATATAGATAAAGATCTTTTCAATATCTAGCGTGCTTGTTGGTCGAGAACAGACAAAATTCGTTCGAGTTCTTCATCAGAGGCGAAAGGGATAGTTATCTTACCCTTTCCTGTATCTTCTTTGCGTTCAAATTTAACAGATGTACCGAACATCTTAGAAAGATTTGTCCTCATCTCTTCGTATGCAGTACCAAGCTGTGACTTAACAGCTTTCTTAGATGGTTTCTTATCTTTTTCAGGATTGTCGCCATGACCTTCGTTATATTCTCTAACAAGATCTTCGACATGGCGAACAGAGAAGCCCTCATCAATAGTCTGCTGATAAATCATCAGCTGAGTCTGTGGATCATCAATGCTTATTATTGCGCGGGCATGGCCCATAGAGATAAGCTTCTCACGAAGTCCGGCCTGAATCTCAGCAGGCAACTTCAACAATCTGAGGAAATTGGTAACAGTAGAGCGCTTCTTGCTAACCTTTTCAGCAAGCTGCTCCTGAGTCAAGTTACACTCATCAATAAGTCGCTGATAGCTTATGGCCTCTTCAATAGGGTTAAGGTCAGAACGCTGAATATTCTCAATGAGAGCGAACTGAAGCATTGCATCATCATCGACCTCACGAACATAGGCAGGCACAGTAGTCAAACCAGCCTGTTTAGACGCTCTAAATCGACGTTCACCACTGACAATCTGATATTTGCCATTAGGCATCTGACGCAATGTCAATGGAGTGATAATGCCACACTGCTTTATTGACTCTGCCAATTCATTAAGCTGTTCCTCGTCGAAATTGCTACGAGGCTGCCATGGATTAGCTTCAATGCTATCTATGTCAATCTCATTGACAGCAGACTTCTTCTCAATAACTTCTTCAGCGGCAGCATCTTCGAGCAATGCGCTCAAACCGCTACCCAAACCAAAACTTTTACCCTTTGCAGCCATTCTCTCTCTATTTATTCCTCCTTATTATTATACTTATCCAAAATCTCCTTAGCGAGATTCATATAGTTCTGAGCGCCACTTGAAGTAGCATCATATTCGATAGCTGACATGCCATGGCTTGGAGCTTCGCTCAAACGAACATTTCTTACGATAAGAGTCTCGAAGACCATATCCTGGAAATGCTTCTTAACCTCTTCCAAAACCTGCTTTGACAAAGTAGTACGACCATCGTACATAGTCAACAAGAAACCTTCTATCTCAAGGTTAGGATGAAGTCTCTTCTGGATTATCTTGATTGTATTGAGCAACTTTCCAAGACCTTCGAGTGCGAAATACTCACACTGAACAGGGATTATAACCGAATCGGCAGCTGTAAGAGCGTTGACAGTGATAAGGCCGAGCGAAGGACAGCAATCGATCAGAATATAATCGAAATCGTCTCTTAACTTATCGACCATTCTACGCATGATCTTCTCACGATCGGACATGTTGAGCATCTCGATCTCTGCACCAACAAGATCGATATGAGAAGGAAGTACGTACAAATTCTTGATTTCACATTGAAGCAAGGCATCTTTAGGATCGGCATCGTTAACCATACACTCATAGATGGTAGTCTTGACCTTCTTAACATCAAAACCAAGACCAGATGTTGTATTAGCCTGTGCATCAGCATCTATAACGAGCACCTTTTTCTCCATAACTGCCAAGCTGGCAGCCAGATTGATAGATGTAGTAGTCTTACCTACTCCACCCTTCTGATTAGCTATTGCTATGACTCTTGCCATATAGTATTCAATAATAGTTCTAAACCTAATTGTCGCAAAGATATGGTTTTATTGCGATATATACTTGTTAGTAATTTTTGCGTTATCAACAACTTTTCTATCGGTTATTAACAAATAGTTGTCAATAACTTACTTCCATATCAAAACAACGGCATAAGCTGAAGCGCCCTTTTCTTCGCCTTCAAAACCGAGTTTTTCGGTTGTAGTAGCCTTAACAGACACCCTATCCTCGTCAATGCCCATGACATCGGCAAGCATTTTCTGCATATCGGGAATAATAGGCTTGATTTTAGGTTTCTGAAGAGCTATTGTAGAGTCGACATTACCAACCTTATATCCTTTGGTAGCGATAATATCAACAGTACGTTTAAGAAGAATCTTGCTGTCGATACCCTTAAAGTCATCGCTCGTATCAGGGAAATGATAGCCAATATCCCTCATACCTGCAGCACCGAGCAAAGCATCACAGATGGCATGTATAAGCACATCGCCATCGGAATGAGCGACCCATCCCTTTGTATGTTCAACCTTGATGCCGCCAATCCACATCTCAAGACCCTCCTTGAGCTGATGGACATCATAACCATATCCTACTCTTATATCGTTCATACAATATTACTTAAAGAAGCCACCCAAATCAAATCCCAGAGAGATTCTAACAGTATTAGCCAAGGCAGAATTATTGTTAGCCTGTCCTACAGTAAAAATATAAGAAGCCGACACATCGAACATCTGGTACTTAACACCCAGACCGACAGTGGCATACTTAAGGTTACCCTTGTTCTCTGGATTAAAATGATAACCGCCGCGAGCAGAGAACATCTTATTGTAAGTATATTCTATACCACCCATCAAATCTATCTCTTCGAGCTCTTCCTTACCGCCATTAGGCGCATCACCAAAAGACTTGAAAATAGAAGTAACGACAGACTGGTCATAATACTTCATTCTACGAGTATATGCGTCATCGTCGTCATCACCATCGACATTACGGTAATTTGGAGTAGGGACAAGCAACTTATTCAAATCGACAGTCGCCCCAATCCTGTTGTACTGGTCGATATCATACCAGAATCCAGCACCAATCTTAAGATTAGCAGGAAGGTATTCGTTGGTTGTACCATCGTCATAAGTAATCTTAGTACCTATGTTAGATATGTTAATACCAGCCATCACGTCGGCAGTTCTTCCCTTATCAACATTAATCTTCTTCTTGAAATAGAAAGCCAAATCGGCAGCGGCGGCATTACCTGCAGAATAAGCATCATCTTCCTGTTGGAAGCCGAGGTCGGAGTGAATATAGCGAAGAGCAACGGCACCCGACCAATACTCAGACAACTTAAGAGAATAAGCCGCATCTATAGCAAACTCGTTAGGCTTATAAGTACCCTGTTCGTCGCCTCTTTCATCATAGAACACCAAGTCACCCAAAGAGAAATATCTTATAGAAGCGCTGACATTATTCCTTTGGTCGATCTTATAGTAACCAGCCATATAGAAGAGATTGATATCGCTGACAAGACTCTTCAACCATGGAGTAATAGACAATGAAGCGCCAGCCTTAGAATCCATAAAGGCATATTTGGCCGGATTCCAATGCTGAGAGTTGACGTCAGGAGTAGAGGCAATACCCGCGTCACCCATAGCAGTACCCCTAGCCTCAGGAGCGATGTTGAGCATCTGCACACTTGAAGGGATAGGATTATAATCCTTCTGCGCCTTCGCAATTGATGTCGAGCTGAGCATGAATGCAACAGCTAGAACCTTAATGATATTTTTTTCCATTTCTAAATTATTACAAATTTAGTAGTCGTTTCCTATAGGCCTTACACTTTTATCTATTAGCAACTATTGAGAACCTCCTCGTAAATTCGCCCTTACGTCCATTCTTATCGGACACGACGACCTTCAGAACATATATTCCCTTAGGCAAACATGCAATAGCAGGCATTTCATCAGAGATAGCTATTGTCTCAGTCTGCATATCTGTTGACACAACATCAACATCCCTCACATCAATCAGCTGTCCATCTATCGAATACACTCTCATATTCAAAGACAGCACACTACCGCCAGCATTATGGCTAAACTGAAGCTTCAGACAATCAGAGGCAGCCTTGAGCGGATTAGGGAACAGCTTAACATCGCCAAAACCGATCGGACAATCACCCTTGACGCTAATGTCGATCGACTTAACAGATGAATTGTTCATATTATCCCAAGCCTTCAGAGAAACCGAGACATCACCTTCAGCGATATTGCTCATCTTGTAGACAAGAAGTCCACGAGTATAGCTTCCTGCATCATACGTAAAATAGCCGTTCAATGACACGCTATTATTCCTGTCACCATTAAAATACAAAGCTATATCGTGACCTGCACCCAATCCGCTAGTATTGACACCGGACGGATCCTCTATGTAAGCAAATAAAGTTGGCGACAAGCCAGTAACATGATTCCCGACATAGTCGATCCAAGCGTCAATGACAGGACCCACAGTATCATTAAGCATCTCAGATGATGCACCACCGACCATAACCTCATAGTCTATTCCGTCGGCTTCACGATTGTCGTCGGACACAGCATAATAGACCATCCTACCGTATCCCAGTTCAAAGTTGATATCCTTAGACAGCTTAAACTCCACAGAGAAACGACCATCAACAACATCGGCCGAGCCACTAAAGAGAACCGTCTTATACTCATTGAATTTATAAACGTCACTCTTAATGCCCGTTGTCTTTGAAACAGACTTTTTATCATACAATGTCACGTTAACCGAACCATTGAATGACTCATCGACTTCACCATCTTCGTCACGGACACTGCCCGACAACCTACTTATACTCAATGCGCTGAAAGCCTCTTGCGAAGCACTACTAGCCACTCCGTTGATACTATCTGTAACAACCTTCTGATGATTCTTACATAGAGATAATGCCGGGTCGCCAAGCAAAACATATTTCAATGTATTGATCAACCCGCCAGCCTTCACCTTGGCATACATAGACGCCTCACCCATACTGTAGTAATCGCCATTAGCATTTACGCCAACCAATCGTTCAGACAGCGCCTTATCAATCAAATAGTTGCTATCACTAAATACAACACGAGTAGAAGCAAACACACCGATAAAGCCGCCGCCCCTATACATCAGAGACTCCTCGCCCGAACTAGTGGTAGGCAGATCGAACGGGCCAAAGTCGCAAGAAGCAGTAATCAACATAGGAAGCCTGTTGCCGTTAGTCCATTTCGATATATCGACCTGCTTAAACAAACCATCGTCGGTCATAGCATTATAGCCTGAATGACCAAAATAATTCAAGAACAGACTGCCATTATTTATTGCGTCGGTAAAATCCTTTCTGGCGCCTTCATAGAACACACCAGTACTTGTCGTCGTTGCAGAATACGCCTCCAGATATATCCTTTTCACAGTCAATTCAGGCTGCATTTCTTCAATCTGACAAGCCACCTTTTCTGCATAATCAAGATGCTCATTCTTATCGCCATCATCGGCCACGACAGCCACACGAGTCTTCCACCTTCCCGGTTCAAGAGCCGTCAAATAGATCTCACTCTTATCAACAAGAGCCTTAGCCTCATCGGCAGTTCTACAAGGGAAACGTCCGACACCGATATCCATACGAGCACCTGTATCGCTAGCCCCTTCGTTATCATCTAGCCAACCGAAGAAATCGTCGGTCACATAAGTGTTAGCCGAATGAATAGAATTGGCTGACTGATATGTAGGCACCTTATTCCCCTCATTTTTCTCTCCAATAGTCATGTTGTCGAACGAACCATCGCCAAAGAGAAGAACATATTTTAATCCAGTCTCCGAGCTATGGTCACGATCATACACCATCTTAATGAAATCCCTTATGGCACTAACGTCGCGCTTGCCAGACGAGAACTCATTATAAATCTGTTCACATTCGGCAACAACGACATTCAAGCCCTGTTCACGACGATGAATCTCTGCAAGTCTGCGAGCCTGGTCTGCAAAATCTTCATGTGTAACTATGATATACTGAGCACTTTGAACAGCGTGTAGATTCTGGTTTTTCACTTCGCCAACGTACTCAGGAGCTTCAAATTCAGAATCAGGATTAAAAGCGACAAAGTCGGTTCTAACACCATTGTTATGCTTGAACGACATAGAGCTGCCAGCAAAATCGACATTTATCTCCTGAATACCGGTACAGTCACAAACGTTCCATACACGAGTTCCCTTCTTGACGTTTTTCACAATATATTCAGTGACACCACTCTTGCTATAAGTAGATGACAGTCGGAAATCCATTTCATCAGCGTTCTCCATATCTAGCGCCGCATCAGAAGTCACACTAATATAGTCAATCCACGCGCCATCGGTCGCTGAATTATAATCGAACGCCAAAGACAACTTAGAATCGCTAACATTGTCACTCTTGACGCTAATGTTTCGCACTATAGACTTTGCATAATCGGAGACACCATTACCCGACACATTAGACTTAGAAATAACACCACTAGAAGACTTTTCGCCATTGAAACACATTTCATATTGCAGCTCGCTACCCGAACGTCCGATCAGACGAGCCGACACCTTTATGTTAGATTCGGGAGAAGGTCTTTTAGGCAGTCCCAAGTCGATCTCAAAAGGCTTTCCAAAAGGAATTTTAGGTCCGTACCATTCACGACCAGAAGAGAGAAGATTGACGACGTTCTCTTCGTAATGTGCTCGATAGTTATATACATCCGTCGTCATCGTAGGTTCACCATCAGCAACATTTCGTTCAGGTTCGGACGACGGAACACCGCTATCGGTAATAAAATAATAAGAATACTCACTTGTCTGATGTATGGCACCAATAAATCTCGAATAAGTCTGATTATATTGCCAAGTCAGAGGACCTTCTGCATAAAACAGAACAGCCTTGGAAGTCCTTATAACAGGCTGTTTAACCAAGTCATCAGGCCTATACTTAGAGTTATCAAATGGCAACTGGGTGCCTCCATTACCATAAACAGAAATCTTATCAGGATTGTCGAATCCCATTTGTTTGAGAGCAGTAAAAGTCAGGCTCTTCATTCCCGAAGACTTAACCCTAACCTTAACCCATCTTCCTTTTGAAAGGACAGATTCAGAAGAAGCCTCGGCAAGCGATTTATTTCCAGTATGGGAAACATTGTAGCCAACGTATCTGACGTCGTCAGCACAGAGGACAGTATCACACAACACATTAGCGCCTGAACCTTCGTCGGAAACGAAAGGCAAAGCAGCGACAAAGTTAGCCGAAAGGCACAACGCAAATGTTATATAATACCTTAAACCCATGTATGTATCAATACAATTAGTTGCAAAAATAGCTAATTCTTTATTTATATAAGCATGATTCAACGACAATCGCAAAGAGAATAAGGCAAAGTAATTCGTTAATATAGGGCAAACGAGCCCAAAGATAGCCAAGTATACACATGAAAGTACGTGTTTTGAAACGCAAAAGAGAAGCAACAAGCCATCTCAGCGCAGACGTCATAACGTATCCTCGGAATCAAGAGTAGCACACCTCTATTGCGTTCAAAGAGATGCAAACAACAATGCCAGACACATTTTTAAGGACAAAACACATAAATAGCCAAAACAAATTATGGGGAAGAGCATGTTTGGTAATGATAAATATGTATATTTGTATCTGCGATAGTATTTTAAGCGCAATTCAAAAAAGCGAACAAATTTTTGAGAAAAAATTAAACTAACACAACCTTTTTTGTATTTTTGCAGTATAAAAGGTTGCCATAGGTGGCCAAAAAGCATAGATAAAATATATAAGTTTAGATAATATGAAATTAAGTTTCAATCAGTTAGCTATCATAGCTTGTGTTGCTTGTGCATCAGTTATGACGTCTTGTTCATCACGAGGCGGCAGTGGTGTATCAAACATTACTGGCTGGAGTTACAACGACCCAGATTGGGGTGGATTTGAATATCAGTCAGGCTATGAACAAGAAACAGGACCAGGTCTCGTATTTATCGAGGGTGGTACATTTATTCAGGGTCGTGTTGAACAGGATGTAAACTGGGGCATGGACAATGTTCCACGCCGAGTAACTGTTGCATCATTCTACATTGACGAATGCGAAATAAGCAATGCTAACTACCGCGAATGGCTTCATTGGGTAAAGCGTGTATATAGCGAGTTCCCAGACCAGTATCGCAATGCATTACCAGATACACTTGTATGGCGTCGTCCATTGGCATACAATGAGCCATACGTAGAGAATTATCTCCGTCACCCAGCATACGCAGATTATCCTGTTGTAGGTGTAAGCTGGAGACAGGCTACAAACTTCTGCAAGTGGCGAACTGACCGTGTTAACGAGGGTATTCTTTTCGACAGAGGCATCCTTGAGAACAACATCAACGACCAGCAGGGTGAGAACAACTTCGACACTGAGGCATATCTCTATGGTCAGTACGAAGGTGTAGCTGGAGAGAACCAGATTGAAGATCTTGATCCAAATAACGAATTCCGTCGTGTACGTCTTGACGATGGCATCTTGTTGCCAAAGTACCGCCTCCCAACCGAAGCAGAATGGGAATATGCAGCACTTGGTCTTATCGGCAACACAGATATGGAGCGTCTTACAGACCGAAAGATTTTCCCATGGAACGGTCATGTAGTACGTAACCCAGCAGAAGACGATCGTGGTCAGATGATGGCGAACTTTGTTCGAGGAAATGGTGACTACATGGGTACAGCTGGCGACCTCAACGATAAGGGTGACATCACAGTTCCTGTTAGATCATATTGGCCAAACGACTATGGTTTGTACTGTATGGCAGGTAACGTAAACGAATGGGTAGATGACGTATATCGTCCACTTACATTTGAGGACGAGGATGAGTTCAATCCATATCGTGGTAACGTAATGCAGAAGAAGGTTCTCAACGAGAGTGGAGCTCCAGTAGAGAAAGACTCACTTGGTCGTATCCGCTATGTCAAGGAGACAGAGAAGGACATCCTTGACCGCAAGAACTATCGAGTAGCAGACAACATCAACTACCTTGATGGTGATGCGCGTTCGAATGCAAGTCCAAACTGGCTTGACAGCCAGGACAACACAGAGACGATGTACTCTGGAACAAAGAACTCAAATGGTCTTCGCAACCTTGTATCAGACAAGACAAGAGTATACAAGGGAGGTGGATGGAGAGACCGTGCATACTGGCTCAGCCCAGGCACACGTCGATTCCTCGATGAGCGTGAGAGCCGTGATGACCTCGGTTTCCGTTGCGCTATGATCAGAGTAGGTTCACCTGTTAAGGGCAAGTAATCTAAACTATTATATTATTTGAAAGGGTTGAGATCATTCTCAGCCCTTTTGTGTTATAACAACCATATTATATTCCCATGGATATTCAAAAGCTATACGATATATTCATCAGTTCATGTGGTGTATCGACAGACACGAGAACGATACCAGCAAATTCACTTTTCGTTGCATTGAAAGGCGAGAACTTCGATGCTAACACCATGATAGCTGAAGCGTTGGAGAGAGGGGCCATGCATGTTGTGACAACAGACAAGACATACGAAAACACCCCCAAAGCGACAGTTGTTGACGACACGCTAAAAGCCTTGCAACAACTAGCTGCATATCATCGTCAGCAACTTGACATTCCAATAGTTGGCATCACAGGAACGAACGGCAAAACAACAACAAAAGAGCTTGTTGCATCAGTTCTGCGCAAGAAGTACAACGTATATTCAACCAAAGGTAATCTTAACAACCACATTGGAGTGCCATTGTCATTGCTTTCGATAACAGACGAGCATGACATTGCAGTAATAGAGATGGGAGCCAGTCATCCTGGAGAGATACGCGACCTTGCCGCCATAGTAAGACCTGATGCCGGACTTATAACAAATGTAGGCATTGCCCACATACAAGGTTTCGGTTCATTTGAAGGAGTAAAGAAAACCAAAGGAGAACTTTATGATCAGCTTAAGTCAACCAATGGCACGATATTCATAAACGCCACGAACGAGCATCTTGTTGGGATGTTAGGCAGTTATGACCGTACAATATCGTATGGAACAGATATGGAGCAATGTCTCGTTGACGGTCATGTAGTTGAGATGTCGGAAACCCTCAACCTAGAGTGGAGATACAACGACAGTCAATATAGGACAGTCAGGACACATCTTACAGGAGCATACAATCTAGAGAATGTATTAGCGGCAACAACCGTCGGTTGTTTCTATGGCGTATCGGAGGCAGACATTTGTGAAGCAATATCTGAATACACACCAACAAACAGTCGCAGTCAGATAGTCACCACATCGCGCAATCGACTTGTATTAGATGCATACAACGCCAATCCTTCAAGCATGAATGCATCGCTTGACAACTTTGCATCATTGCCAGGTGACAACAAGATGCTAATACTCGGAGCGATGCGAGAGCTAGGAACAGAGCAGGACACACAGCATCACGCCATAATGAGTAAGATACAGAAACTTGGATTTAATTCGGTATATCTCGTAGGTGAAGAGTTTAACAAATTCGCGTCGGAATTTCCACAATTCACAATAGTGAGCCAGGCGTCAGAATTATTTGACATGGCAACATCGACCTCAGATAAATATATATTAATCAAGGGGTCACGTTCGAACAAGCTTGAGGTCCTAGTAGATAAATTATAGAAGTTACCCATAAAAATTATTCAATAATATAGGTATCTTTGCAATATACAATAGAATAATAAATATGAAACTTTGGGATAAAGGATATAACGTGGATGACAAGATTGACAAGTTCACTGTTGGTCTTGACCGCGAACTAGACTTGCATCTAGCGCCATTTGACATCATGGGCACAATGGCTCATATTACAATGTTAGAGAGTGTAGGTCTGTTAAAGAAAGACGAATTAGATGTATTGCTCAAAGAGTTGAAGAACATCTATGCGGAGGCAATAAAGGGCAACTTCATCATAGAGGATGACATTGAGGATGTTCATTCACAGGTAGAGTTGATGCTCACAAGAAAGCTTGGAGACATAGGTAAGAAGGTACACAGTGGACGTTCGCGCAACGACCAGGTGCTTCTAGACTTAAAACTGTACACTCGAGCACAGATAGAAGATGTTGTAAACAGGATGAAGCATCTCTTTGATGTACTTCAGCAAAAGAGCGAGCAGTATAAGAACATTCTTATCCCAGGATATACACATCTTCAGGTAGCCATGCCATCATCATTCGGCCTTTGGTTTGGAGCATACGCAGAGAGTCTCTGCGACGACATGATAATGATGGAAGCAGCATATGAGGTTGCCAACCAGAATCCACTTGGAGCAGCGGCAGGCTATGGATCGTCGTTCCCGCTCAACAGAACAATGACGACACGTCTGCTAGGCTTTGAGGACTTGAACTACAATGTAGTCTATGCTCAGATGGGTCGAGGCAAGACAGAACGAATAGTAGCATTTGCCCTTGCATCGCTTGCAGAGACAATAGGCAGACTTGCTGTTGACGGATGTCTTTACACATCACAAAACTTCGGTTTCATCCATCTTCCAAAGCAGATGACAACAGGTTCAAGCATCATGCCACACAAGAAGAATCCTGATGTTTTCGAATTGATACGTGCGCATTGCAACAAGATACAAGGAGTTTCAAATACCATCCGACTCATATCAACAAATCTACCTTCAGGTTACTTCCGCGACATGCAGATAATCAAGGAGGTATATATACCAGCCTTCGAAGAGATAAAGGACTGTCTTGACATCACAGCCTATGCCATCGAAAACATGGAAGTTGTTGACCACATCATGGAAGACCCTAAGTATAAACTTGCCTTCAGCGTAGAGGAGGTAAACAGACTTGCAACAGAAGGTGTTCCATTCCGTGATGCATATAAGCAAGTAGGCATGGCCATAGAACGAGGAGAGTTTGAGTTCAATGGTGAGTTGCATCATACACATGAAGGCTCAATAGGCAACCTCTGTACAGATAAGGTAAGTGAAAAAATGGCACGTAACATGGCCAAGTTCGGATTTGACAAAGTAGAAAAAGCAATCGACTCACTAGTTAAATAAACATTTATGAAAAATTCATTATTAGGAATACTATGCATCGCAATGTTAGCGACAGCATGTATGGATGATATTGATATCGACAAAGTGTCGGACAAGATCAATATCAAGCCAACACTGTTGCTACCGTTAGTATATGCAGATGTAAACACAGAGTTTCTATTTGACCAAAAGGCAAATGCAGTAGAATACTATCTGGCGAAGGATGGTTCAGAACGCATAAGAATAAAAGCCAACCATGACTCCATCTCAGCATACCCAATAATGGATGCGCTTGGCTTCTACAGTGGTTCTAAACGCTATGCGACTAACATAGACCTGCGGATGTCGAGCTATGGAGCAGATGTCAACGCCCCTATAACAATGACCATCATCGACAAAGACGGTGCGAAAATAAACAGCATGGACGCCTCGTGCAAAGTAACCATCAGGTATGAAGGATTTACACGCGATGCGGATGTTGTCATGGATATGTTCGGCAAGGAGCTGACATTCAGAATAGGAGACGAGGGTTCGTATGGAGAGAGCTGGTCATCAATAGAAGAGGTAACCATTACACCTGTTGATGGCAAGGTAACAGTGCCTGTGACAATCAAATCGGCAGAGGATCAATATGGATATTGGGGAGATATTGACATAGACATAGAGCTGACAGACATAGACAACGTGAACTGTTCAATAAACGGTCTGACAGTTCCCACATCGACATATATATCACTCACATACCTACAGAACTTCAAACGTCTGGGGCGTAATTCGGAATTCAAGGATCCACGTTTTTGGCTAACCGCAACCAACAAGTCGCAGTTGAACGGACATATGGCATCAAAAGTATTCTCGATAGGAGATGGACATATAGCCCTAGAAAACAGCACATACAGCATTCCTGCCGGTGCGACAGGAGTCATGAAAGAGCTTGACGACAGCAATTCAAACATTCAAGAAATGTTTGGCAATGTACCAGACAGCGTGTCGTATATGGCAGACTTGAGACTGTCGATGCCAGACGGCAAACGTAATATCACAATCTCAAAGAATGACACCATCTATCTAGGATACAGATATGATGTGCCATTTGACGTAAAGATAGACGGTGAAGTAGAATGTGACACTGCATTTATCAGCGATGTTCCAAACCTAGACTTTGTAAAACGAGCAAAGATTGTCTGCACGACAACGAACAGTCTGCCATTCAAAGGAGATATTACGATGCAGCTAGCAAACATAGGTGAGCATAAGATGCTTTCATACATAGATCTATCTGGCGCGTTAGTTAGTCCTAAGATAAACAACGAAGGCATATCGACAAGCAGTGAAGAGAAGGTCACCATAATTGAATTAAGTGACAAGAACATTGACGACATAGGCCAGGCAGATGCTATAGTTGTCAGCATAAGGCTTAACAGCAATGGAGTGTTCGTTTCTCCGAAGAGAGGAGACAGAATGATTGTTGACGTATCATTCGCAGCAGGTTTTGAAATCGAGAACTAACAAATGGAGGTAATAAACATGAAAAAGACGATCATCACAATTGCCTCATTAGTGCTTGTATGCATCACAGCAATAGCACAGGAGAGTGTTACACCTTTTATAAAAGAATTACCTCAGCGTAACAACTTCAATCCGGCATTCTTATCAGACAACAAGGCATATTTTATTCTTCCAGGCATTGGTGGATTAGGTGTAGACATGGAAAACTCAGGATTCTGCTGGGAAGACCTATTCACAAAGAGTTCTTCGGATGAATACAACATAGACTTGGACAAGCTAGCCAAGAATATGCGAAAGCTGAATCTCACATCTGCGAATGTAGACATTCCGCTTCTTGCATTTGGATTCCGCACCAACAACGACTATGCCGTTTCGTTTGGAGTCAGCAACAAGACACGCTTCGATGTAGTAATGCCACGCTCTATTACAGACATTCGTCATGGCAACTACGAATTTGACAACGACAGAGTTGTAGGACACAGCATCTCTGATGTTTACATCAAGGGAATGAACTACACAGAAGCTGCATTAGGATTGAGCAGAAAAGTCAATGACTTCATGCGCTTCGGTATAAGATTCAAATTCTTATCCGGCACCTTCTCTGTCTTCTCGGATGACCTAAGAATCAACGTGAACACCGTCAACGACAACAATCGTTACCATCTTGACATATCAACACACGGATCGATCCATGCATCGGCGCCAATAAGTATAAAAGTTGGTGAAGACGGCTATGTAGATAACATCGACTTTGAGGACATTGACAATGTCAAATTGATGAAAAACAATGGTTTTGCCATTGATCTTGGTGGCACAATGAAAATCCTAGGATTAACTTTAGGACTTAGTGCGACGGACCTTGGTTTCATAAAATGGAAGAATGACACACATCAGCTAGAAGCCGGAAACAGCTACACGTTTAGAGGAGTGAATGTCAGTGACAAACTCAAAGACACGGAAGACAAAGAAGAGGACAAAGATTCATATTGGGATCAGGTGCTTGACTCGCTCAAGCAGTTTACAGATGTGTCATACAAAGCATCGGCATTCAAGACACGCCTCAGCGGCAGAATAATGGCCTCTGCGGAATGTGATTTGAGAGACTGGTTGTCGGCCAATGCACTTGTAAGGACAAAGACCGTTGACGGCCACTTCTACACACAGGTAAGTGCCGGCGTGCAGCTTCATGCAAAGAAATGGCTTACCTGGGCAATATCGGGCACCATGAACCATAGTATTCAAGCGTCTTTGGGTACAGGCTTAGTATTAACAGGAGGAGCCTTCCAGTATTATCTAATGGTGGACAGAATACCATTCAACATAGCCAAGACACATGGTGCATGCTTCTCTACAGGCATCAACTTCGTAATAGGACGAAAGAAGATAGAATCGGGGACACGCTCAGGCCTATCCTCAGAACAGCGACAGCAAATAATGCATTAAACAACAAACACAATAACAGCAGGCCACAATAAGACATGCCATCATCAAGATATCAACTCTTAAAGGACATACTAAAGCAGCGTATACTAGTGCTCGATGGAGCAATGGGTTCGATGATACAAAGCTTCAATCTAACTGAAGCTGATTTTAAAGGAGAACGCTTTAAAGATCATCCGTGTGCGCTCAAAGGTGATAACGACGTATTGGTTATCACACGTCCAGATGTTATTGAAAACATACATAGACAATATCTTGAAGCAGGTGCGGACATCATCGAAACAGACTCCTTCAATGCCACTGACATATCGCAAGCAGATTATCAGATGGAGTCGTACGTATATGAGCTAAACAAAGCAGCGGCAGAACTAGCCAGGAGAGTTGCAGACGAGTACTCGACAACTGACAAGCCACGATTTGTTGCAGGATCCATCGGTCCGACAAACAAGACAGCCTCCATGTCGGCAGACGTCAATGATCCGGGAGCACGAGCAGTAACATTTGACGATCTTGTTGCCAGTTACGGAGAGCAGGTCAGGGGACTTTTGGATGGTGGCGCCGACATGTTTTTGGTAGAAACAATATTCGATGCGTTAAACTGCAAGGCAGCATTGTATGCAATCAACCAAGAGGTTGAGAAGAGAGGCATAGACAAATTCCCTATCATGGTATCGGCAACAATAGCCGACAAGAGTGGCAGAATACTCTCTGGTCAGACGATAGACAGTCTGCTATACAGCGTATCACATATAGAACTGCTAACGATAGGCCTCAACTGTTCGTTTGGAGCCCGTGATCTGAAGCCATATCTCACAAAGCTAGGTCATCTGGCACGATTCTACATCAGTGCACATCCGAATGCCGGCATGCCAAATCAGTTTGGCCAGTATGACCAGACACCAGAGATGATGACCGAGCAGATCAAGGAATATCTAAACGAAGGTCTGGTCAACATCATCGGCGGATGCTGTGGCACGACACCGGCACACATCAAGGCCATGTCGGATGCCATTGAATCGCTGCGCACCACAAGTCCAGAACTCTTCCACATACACCAACCAGCGGAGAATGCTCATGAGATGCGTCTTGCCGGTTTGGATCCGCTAGTTGTTGACAAGAAGAACAAAAAATTCTATAATGTTGGTGAGCGAACCAATGTGGCGGGCTCACGAAAATTTGTTCGACTAATATCCGAGAAAAACTACGAGGAAGCACTTGATATAGCCCGTGCAGAGGTAGAGGCAGGAGCAGACATCATAGACGTCAACATGGATGACGCCATGCTTGATGCAGAGAAAGAGATGGTAACCTTCCTCAATCTGCTTGCGGCAGAGCCAGATGTGGCACGTCTGCCTATTATGATAGACTCGTCAAAATGGAATGTGATAGAAGCCGGTCTTAAATGTCAACAAGGCAAAGCCATTGTCAACTCCATAAGTCTCAAAGAGGGAGAAGAAAAGTTCCTCGACCATGCGCGAACAATCCAAAAGTATGGTGCAGCGACAGTAGTTATGGCATTTGATGAGAAAGGCCAGGCAGACACCTTTGAACGTCGCATAGAGATATGTTCGCGAGCATACAAGCTTCTTACAGAAAAGATAAACTTCAATCCAGAGGACATCATATTCGACCCTAATGTGCTTGCTATAGCCACAGGCATTGAACAGCACAACAACTATGCGGTTGATTTCATACGAACAGTAAAGTGGATAAAGGCCAATCTTCCGCACGCGAAGATAAGTGGTGGCATATCCAATCTCTCCTTCTCGTTCCGTGGCAACAACCCCGTTCGTGAAGCGATGCATTGTGTCTTTTTGCACCATGCGATAGCCGAGGGAATGGACATGGGTATTGTCAACCCAGCCACGATGATGAATTATGATGACATCGATCCAGAGCTGCGAAACAAACTAGAAGATGTTGTCCTCAACAGACGTCCGGACGCCACCGAGATAATGGTAGAGTATGCAGAGATAGCAAAAGCCAAGGCACAAGGATCGAAGCCGGCAAGCAACACAACAGAGTGGCGCAACGGCACGGTTGAAGAACGTCTGCAATATGCCTTACAGAAAGGCATCACAGAGTATCTCGAGACAGACCTCAAGGAAGCCATGGACAAATATCCTATGGCAATAGACATCATAAAGAAGCCATTGATGGATGGCATGAATATGGTAGGCGAACTCTTTGGCCAGGGCAAGATGTTCCTGCCACAGGTTGTCAAGACAGCACGCGTCATGAAACATGCGGTAGAGATACTACGACCTGTAATTGAGGAGGAGAAACGCAAGAGCGGCAAGGAAGGGTCATCGGCAGGCAAGATAATAATGGCGACAGTCAAAGGCGACGTACATGACATCGGAAAGAACATAGTATGTGTAGTCATGGCATGTAACAATTTTGATGTTGTCGATCTTGGCGTCATGGTACCAACAGAGACAATCGTCGAAAAAGCCATAGAGCTCAAGGCAGATGCCATAGGTCTCAGTGGACTTATCACCCCATCACTAGATGAGATGATAAAAGTAGTCCAGGCACTCGAAGCCCAAGGGCTAACAATCCCTGTCATGATCGGTGGCGCTACTACATCAGACATCCATACCTCGGTAAAGATAGCCCCACAATATAGTGGTCCCGTCGCCTATGTAAAAGATGCATCTCAAAATGCATACGTAGCGACAGCCCTCATCAATGGAGACCAGAAATTCCTTGAGCAGCTAAAGCAACATCAGGAAGATGTTCGCAAAGCAAACACAGCCAAGCAGTCGCTTTCTGAGTTATTGCCTATCGAAAAGGCACGATCACTGGCGCATAAGACAGATTGGTCGAAAGCAGACATCAGAAAGCCTAACAACAGCCAACGCATTGTCATGAATGATATTGACCTGAACACGTTAGTACCATTCATCAACTGGAAGATGCTATTGATATCATGGAAGATAAGCGGAGACTTCAGTGGCCTTTACAGCATAACCAATGAAGATGAAGGAATGCGATGGCTAAAAGAATACGATGGTCAGCTACCAGACAAGGCAGAAGAGGCCGTAAAGATATTGCTAGACAGCAAACGTATTCTCAGGAAGATGATAGACAACAGATTAACCAAAGCCAATGCTGTTGTCCAGATAATGCCAGCATCATCGCAGGAAGAGACAGTATCTGTATATACCGACGAAAAACACAAAGAAGAGAAAGCTCAATTCCACTTCCTACGTCAGCAGAAAGCCGACAGTGATGGACATTGCACTTCACTTGCAGACTATATAGCGCCAACAGAGTATAACGACCATCTTGGAATGTTTGCCGCCACCGCTGGCATCGGTCTAAAAGAACATACAGACAAGCTATTAGCCGAAGGCAACGATTACGAAGCCATCATGATGAAACTATTGGCCGATAGACTTGTCGAAGCCCTGAGCGAGTATCTGCATTATAAAGTACGAACAGAAATATGGGGATATGCGGCAGACGAGCCATTCCAGCCAAGTGAGATGATTAGAGGCAACTATGTAGGCATCCGTCCAGCGATAGGCTATCCTGCCGACCCTGATCATCGTCATAAACAAACCGTCTTTGACCTATTAGGAGCAGAAAAAGCGACAGGCATACAACTGACAGAAACCATGGGTATGAATCCTGCAGCGTCGGTATGTGGCTTCTACATAGCGAACGCGAAAGCCAAATACATAATTGTAGGAGATACAGACAATCAGAACTGATTGACGTATTGATGACGTAATCGCCATACGTCACTGCAGTATAAGTGAATAAGATATTTTTTGCTCTCAAAATGCTATAACGGTATATTTGGAGCAAAAAACATCTCACTATGAAAAGGACTATATCACTTATTACTATTTTTTTTGCCTTTGCGATGTCGGCGATGGCAATATTCCCTATTAATCTGAAAAACACATCACTCTTCTCAGATGAGGAGCTGTACATTGGCATAATAGGTCAGAATCTCAGCGGTCAATACTGCTATTTCGACCTAGACAACAACAGTGCCACGAATGTCACCATGTCATTTTTATGTGAGGAGATAAACACATTGCACAAGAAGCCAGGCGACATTGGATATGCCAACATATTCAAAAAGCTCAGTGAAATCACAGACAATACCATCTACATAGACAAATGTCAAGCATGCCGTATGTTTGTAGGCTTCAAATCGCCGATGTATATACATGCAAAAAATGAAACAGAATATACAGGAGCAGACCTAAACAATCAATCCGATCCGAACCGTGATTTCAGATGGGAGATAATCGAATTCACATATGACATAAACAATGTCATGTTTATCAACACCACACGTGTTGACGCCTTTCAATATCCGATGGGCATAGAACTCTTCGGTGACATAGAGAACGGTGCAAACAACGCATACATGAAACGAGGAGATTTACTCGACTACACCACAATAATGAACAGATGGCAAGAGCAGTTGGGAGAAACGATATATGCGAAATGCAGCATAGACAACATCACAACAGACAATCTTGGAGGCATAATAATGCAGCCATCAAAAGTAGCGGCAATAAAAGGCAGCAACTTGTTTGACCAATACATAAACAGCATATGGACGACATTCAGCAGCAAGACACTCCATGCTGACATGGGAGAACTTGGTGTTTGGAAAGGCAAGGTCAATGAGCAAGGAGAATTTGTGATGACAAGGACATCGGACAATGCCGTAGGCAAAGTACCAAACAAGCCATCCACAAACGACGCTATAGAAGGAGCGGGATCGTTTGCAACAGGAAGTGGAACGGACAAGGCATTACAGGCCATGTTTTGCGGAGCTGTAAACAGAGGTATGATAGACCTCACAAAAGCAGACGGGGAACTTCAGTATTGGGGTGATCAGAGCAAGTTCTACACAATGAACACATGTAATGAATATGTCAAATTCTTCCACAGTGCAGAAGTCAGTCATGAAACATACACATACGCCTTTGCCTACGACGACACCTTTGACCAATCATCGACATGCGCGACCAAAGCACCTAGTCATGTTAACGTATGGATAGGAGGATTTGCGGAGGATCCAGGTGAAGGCGACACGTCAGCATCAGAAACAACAGACACACCAGGAAGTCCAAGCGGCACAACAGGCACAGAATTGGCAGGAGATGTTGTAGGAAGCGGCACAACAGCAGAGGGACTCAACTACAGCTATGCGATAACCCAAGAGGGAGAGAATGTGACATATACATTTGTTGCGAACAACGCAAGTAACTTCACAGGACTCGTAAATCATCTATGGGACAATACAAAAACCTTTGGAGAGCTATTAGACAGGAACACACATACATTCACGTACCCTATAGGAACGACAGTTAAAGTAGCCTGCAAATGGGCATATGCAGGTGGCATGACAGTGACTCCATACATAGAATATGTAATGAAAGAAAAGAGCACATTGACAGGCGTAACAGACGTCATTGAAAGCAAGTTCAACGTATATCCGAATCCATCAACCGAATATATCATTATAGACGGATGCAACGTCGGTTCTCCAATATACATCTATGACATTACAGGCAAGAGAGTTGTCACAGCTATTGCAACAAGTGAAAAGACAAAAGTGTCGCTCACGTCTCTAAAAACCGGTAGGTACATAGTAAATATGGAAGACAAGTCGATGATGATAATTAAAAGATAGCGCAGCTCAAAAACGCACATCTCATTCATAATGTGGTGATTTATCAGTTTATATAGAGATATATTCAAAATACATTATTATATTTGCGGTTACTTTGTAGATAAAATACTCCAATTAACATGGATAAATATATAAAGCAGCTGACAGATAAGGAACAACGTGTCATCGTACCAGGTCTTGGTGCGTTCCAGGTTATTCCTGAAGGTGGAATAATGTTCAATCAGTATCTCAATTTTGATGACAACATGCTCACTAATTATGTAGCAGAGCAGGTTGGCATATCACAAGATGAGGCATCCAGAAGAGTTCATGATTACTCGTCAGAGCAGAAGCAGCGCCTTGACAATGGTGAGACTATAACCATCGAGGGCATCGGAAGCATCAAGTCGACTGATGGCAAATATGAATTCTCTGAAAGCATAGAAGAATCACCTAACAAGATAAATCTTATAGACAATATGGTTGAGACAACTGAGGAGCAGCAAGAAAACGTGCAGGAGGCTGTAGAAACAGCAGAAGAGACAAAGACCACTACAACATACATCTACGAAGAGGACAATTCTCGTCGTAACCTGTTCATTATATTGGCCATTGTTCTTTTGTTCCTTATAGGTGTAATCCTTTGCTTGTTCGTCTTCAACAAAGACAACTGTGTATATAACTTCTTCTTTGGTGAGGAAGAGAAGGTAGAGAAAGTAGAAACAGTTGTACAGCCTAAGGCAGAACCTGTTGAAGAGAAAGACAGTGTAGTAGTAGAACCTATAAAGAAGATCGCTTCTGAACGTCGCTACAACATCATCGTAGGTACATACAACAGTGAAGCTGCGGCCGCTAATCGTGTAAAGCAGCTCCAGGCAAAAGGTTTTGAGAATGCTACTGTAGGTACATTCCGCAATAACTATGTAGCAATCATCGACAGCTATGATAGACTTCCTGAAGCAGAAGCTCGTCAGGAGTACATTGTCGATACATATCGCATTGAAAGCTACATTACAAACTCAGGTGAATAACATCATCATCTCACAATAACGAGGAGGCTCACAAGGCCTCCTCTATTTTTTTATAATGCCATGACCATAACAATACTAACAATATCATCTGCGGTAATATATGCCATATATCTCATGGTCTGCAGAAAGGCATGGCAAGAAGAGAGGGGCAGTAGCACCAATCATTCAACAGATACCAGATTAAGTCTAGTTGTCACATTACACAACGAGGAGGACACCGTCTATCAGCTATTAGAGTCCATATATAACCAAAGCACAAAACCAGACGAAGTCATAATGGTCTGCGACCACTGCACCGACAGCACTATTTCGCAAATAAGAAGCTACATAGAGAGCAAAGAGGCAAACAACATACAGATAGTAGAAAACGCAGGACAACAAGGGAAGAAAACAGCCCAAAAAGCAGGCATAGAGATTGCCCGCAACGAATACATAGCAGTAACCGATGGCGATTGTATATTAAAGCCAGAATGGATGACATCAATCGTCAACGCCATATCAGGACAAGAGCCAGATCTTCTGATAGCACCAGTGGTCATGAAAGCCAATGGCAACAGACTATCGCAACGGCTCATGGAACTAGAGTTTCTTTCACTTCAGATGATTAGTGCTGGCACTGCCATAAGAAAGACGGCAACCATGTGCAATGGCGCCAATATGGCCTTCAGACGAAGCATTTACCTACAACACGACCAGCACAGCCAATATGTATCAGGTGATGACATGTTTCTGCTTTCAGAGGTAAAGAGGAGAAAAGGCAAAGTTGTATATATCAAAAGTCCAGATTCTATTGTAGAAACACACTGTCCACAAGACATCTACAGCTACTACAAGCAACGTACACGATGGCTCAGGAAAGCAACAGGATATACCGACAAAGACATCAAATGGTTGTCTGTAGTAGTATTCATCGGCAATGCATCGTGGCCTATAGCACTTATTGCAGCCCCGTATATAGGATTTACAGCTGCCATAACATGTTTTGTCATCAAAACCATTTCCGAGTATCTGCTAATTAATAGCGGCAAGAGATTCTGGGGCACCCAATCAAATGTTGCCGACATCATTGCTCTGGCCGTCATCTATCCATTCGTCTTGTTTTCTATCGCTATAGCCACAACTATGCGCAGCAAGACCAAGTGGTAATATCCCTGCAAAATGGCATAAAAAAAAGAGAACCACTATAAAGTGATTCTCTTGTTGCTCGTGGGCCCAGCTGGGCTTGAACCAGCGACCCCCTGATTATGAGTCAGGTGCTACTAACCAACTGAGCTATAGGCCCTACTTATAAAACATAAGTATAATATTGCATCACAGAAGGGTGGCTTTGGCACGCCTCATCTGTCAAAAGCGTTGCAAATTTGCAACTTTTTTCTGAAAAAGCAAAGGATATTGGTAAAAAGTTACGACTCTGTATGACCTGCAATATACCGTTGAAAGTTGCTCCATATATCTTGACTACTGATATTCACCGCATTATACACATCCGCTATATTCCACCCAGAATCGTCAGTTTCGAGCAAAAGTCTATCATTCGGTATAGCCTCCATTATTTCCCCAAACCTTTTCTGTCTGATCTGAGAAGGCCCTAAGGAGAAAAACATGCCAGAAGCCACAGCCTGCCTAATCCATTCTGCGGACGCATAACATCCATGTATCAGCCAAGCCGGATGAGGAGAATATGATTGACTTATATCCATCAATCGGCCATAAGCCCTCACGCAATGAATGATCATCGGTTTGTTCAACCTTAAAGACAGCTCTATTTGCTTCTCGAAAACAGTCTGCTGAATATCGATAGGGACACCACAACACTTGTCGAGTCCACATTCACCAATGGCAACCGCATTCTCGGCAAGGTCATAGAAGTCAGAAGTCAACAAACATCTGTCAGCATCCCATGGATGCACCCCAACAGAATACATTCCTGCCGGCGCCACTTCAGGGAAGCGGACATTGCGAATACCAACAACATCAGCTGCGACATCGCAATGACTATGTACATCAACAAGCCTATCTCTCATAGCTTAACAAAGGTAGCCAATATAAACAGGAAATCGCACCTGTGAACTACTTTTATTCACTACTTATGTATTAATATGCAATACATGAAAAATAATTTATTTGTTTTTGCATTATTTTGCATATAAATTCACGCATTATCAAAACGAATGCATATTTTTGCATTGTCAATGAATAAAAATACAGCAATCAATGGCAAAAAGCAAGAACGACAGATTGATGGCTATCCGTGAGATAATAGCCACGAGAGACATAGCAAGCCAGGAAGAGATATTGAGCGACCTCGTATCCAGAGGATTCTCACTCACACAAGCTACCCTTTCGCGCGACATCAAAGAGTTGCAGATAGCCAAGGTGCCAGACGGAATGGGCAACTACCGTTACCGTATAGCTCCTAACACAGTTGCCCGACAGATAATGCCATCTGATGCAGAGGTAACCGGAACATCAATCATTCGCAACTGCGCTGTCAGCATTGAGTTTTCTGGTCAGATAGCTGTTCTCAAGACACGTCCAGGCTATGCCAGTGTTGTTGCCGATATCGTTGACAAAAGCCAGAACGAGGGCATCATGGGAACCCTTGCAGGAGATGACACCGTATTGCTTGTGTTGAGGGCCAATGCCAATCAGCGCAATGTGGTAGAGAGTTTATCAAGATGGCTTCCTGATATTACAAATCGAGTATTATAAGATATATAAAGAAACAGAATAATTTTGCCAGAAGAAATGAGCGAAATTGACGTAGTGGTTGCTTCAGACGAGCACCTTCAGTATGTAGATGAAATCCTCAAGACAATTAGTGATGCAGCTAAGGTTAGAGGTACAGGCATAGCCAAGCGTAATCCTGGTTATGTAAAGCAGAAAATGCGTGAAGGCAAGGCCGTAATAGCCCTTGATGGCGAGAAGTTTGCCGGATTCAGCTATATTGAGACGTGGGGACACAAACAGTATGTGACAACATCTGGTTTGATAGTAAAAGACGAATATCGCGGTTGTGGTCTTTCACGACGCATCAAGCATATGACATTTACTCTAGCGCGTATGCGATGGCCAGAGGCAAAGATCTTCAGCCTCACATCTGGTGCTGCTGTTATGAAGCTCAACACCGATCACGGATATATACCAGTTACATTTGCTCAGCTCACAGATGACGAGACATTCTGGAAGGGGTGTGAGGGATGTATCAATCATGACATTCTCGTAAGAACAAACCGTCGTTACTGTGTCTGCACAGGTATGCTCTATGATCCAGACAGAGCCCGCAGTGTTCGTGATGCTGATGAAGAGGTATCAAAAGACATCGTAAAGATCCAGGAGAAGATAGAAGCTCGATTCCCTAACGGATTCCCAGAGGAAGAGTAAAACGATTGCAAATTAACAAGATAAAAAGAAAAACATAAATATATGGAACAGAAGAAGAAAGTAGTAGTTGCCTTCAGTGGCGGCCTCGACACAAGCTACACAGTGATGTATCTTGCAAAAGAAAAGGGATATGAAGTATACGCAGCCTGCGCCAACACAGGTGGTTTCAGTGCAGAGCAGCTCAAGGCCAACGAAGAGAATGCATACAAACTCGGAGCAAAGCAGTATGTCACTCTCGACGTAACACAGGAGTATTACGACAAGAGCCTTCGCTATATGGTATATGGTAATGTTCTCCGCAACAACTGCTACCCTATCTCTGTATCATCAGAACGTATTTTCCAGGCCATAGCTATCGCACGTTATGCAAAGGAGATCGGTGCATCGGCTATTGCTCACGGTTCAACAGGTGCAGGCAACGACCAGATCCGCTTCGACATGACATTCCTCGTTATGGCTCCTGGCGTTGAAATCATCACTCTCACACGTGATGGCAATCTCAGCCGTCAGGAAGAGGTTGACTACCTCAACAAGAACGGTTATTTCGCAGACTTCACAAAGTTGAAGTATTCATATAACGTAGGTATCTGGGGCACATCAATCTGCGGTGGTGAGATACTTGACTCAAAGCAGGGATTGCCAGAAAGCGCATACCTCAAGCATGCGACAAAGGAAGGTCCAGAACTCTTGAAGCTCGGCTTTGAGAAGGGCGAACTCTCATCAGTCAATGGTGTGAAGTATGACGACAAGATCAAGGCCATCCAGGCTGTTGAGGAGATTGGTGCAGCATACGGCATCGGTCGTGACTGCCACGTAGGAGACACAATCATCGGCATCAAAGGTCGTGTAGGCTTCGAGGCAGCAGCTCCAATGCTCATCATCGGTGCTCACCGCTTCCTTGAGAAGTACACCCTTTCAAAGTGGCAGCAGTACTGGAAAGACCAGGTATCAAACTGGTATGGCATGTTCCTTCACGAGAGCCAGTATCTCGAGCCTGTAATGCCAGATATCGAGGCAATGCTCGAGAGCAGCCAGCGTAACGTAACAGGTGAGGTAACTCTCGAACTTCGTCCACTCGGCTTCCAGACTGTAGGTGTAGATTCTCCTAACGACCTTGTAAAGAACAAGCTCGGCGAATATGGCGAGACAGCCAAGGCATGGTCATCAGACGACGCTAAGGGCTTCATCAAGGTTACTTCTACAGCACTTCGTGCATATTATTTGGCTCACCCAGACGAAAAAAGATAATGATTAAAGTTGGAATTATAGGCGCAGCAGGCTACACAGCCGGCGAGTTGATGCGCATTCTCATAAACCACCCTTGGGCAGACATAATCTTTGCTCAGAGTGAAAGCCATGCTGGAGAACCAGTATGGAAAGCACACCACGACCTCATCGGTGACACAAAATTGACATTCAGTGCCGATGCTCCTGCAGGTGCGGTAGATGTCATCTTCATCTGTTCAGGTCATGGCAAGTCGAAAGACTATGTACACTCATTGCCAGCAGACTTTGACGGCAAGATCATCGACCTCTCAAATGACTTCCGTCTTGCGAAGGATGCAGAAGATTTCGTCTATGGTCTTCCAGAGGCATTCCGCAACGAGATAAAGAATGCAAAGCGTATAGCCAACCCAGGATGCTTTGCGACATCAATACAGCTAGCCCTTTTACCAATGGCAAAGGCCGACAAGCTTGGCGAGGTGCATGTAACAGGCATCACTGGTTCGACAGGAGCCGGTCAGAAGCCATCGGAGACAACACACTTCAGCTGGCGAGCAAACAACATGTCGATTTACAAGGCATTCACACACCAGCATCTCGGTGAGGTCAACGAGACACTCAAGAAACTTGCACCACACTATGAAGGCGAGATGAACTTCGTGCCAGTACGTGGTGACTTCCCACGAGGCATCATGTCGTCAGTATATTTCGACTGTGACATGAGTGAAGAAGAGGCAGTAGAGCTCTACAAGTCATATTACAAAGACGAGCCATTTGTCAATGTAGTAGATTTCAACCCAGACCTCAAGATGGTAGTCAACACCAACAAGAATGTACTCTATGTCAAGAAATACGGCAAGAAGCTACATATCATCTCAATGATCGACAACCTTGTCAAGGGAGCTTCAGGTCAGGCAGTAGAGAATATGAACCTCTTGTTTGGACTTCCAGAGAACACTGGTTTGAACCTCAAACCTTCTGGTTTCTAATTCTATAGCTATTCGTAATTCGGATTTCGTAACTCGTAATTAAAATGAAACTATTCGACGTATATTCACTATTTGATGTAGTGCCAGTAAAAGGCCTTGGTTGCAAGGTATGGGACGACAAAGGTCAGGAATATCTTGATCTCTATGGTGGTCATGCAGTTATCTCAGTTGGTCACTCACATCCTAAATATGTAGCAGACATAACAGATCAGCTTGGCAAGATCGGTTTCTACTCAAACAGCGTCATCAATCCACTACAGGAGAAGCTTGCAGAGAAGATACAGAAGCTCAGTGGCTACACAGACTATTCACTCTTCCTTTGCAACTCAGGAGCAGAATCGAATGAGAACGCCCTCAAGCTCGCTTCGTTCCACACAAAGCGCGATAAAGTTGTAGCCTTCAAGCGCAGCTTCCATGGCCGTACATCGGGTGCAGTTGCGGTTACTGATAATCCAAAGATCGTTTCTCCATTCAACGCCAATCACAAGGTAGTCTTTGCAGAGTTCAACAACATCGAGAGTGTCAAAGAAGCCTTGAAGGGAGATGATGTAGCAGCAGTAATAGTAGAAGGCATCCAGGGTTGTGGCGGAATACATATCCCTACACCAGAGTTCTTCCAGCAGCTCTCTGCAGAGTGCAAGAAGCACGGCACAGTGCTCATCCTCGACGAGATACAGTCGGGTTATGGCCGCAGCGGCAAGTTCTTTGCACACCAGCACTTTGGCATCAAGCCAGACATCATCACAATGGCCAAGGGCATAGCCAACGGTTTCCCATGTGGTGCAATCCTCATCGCTCCAGAGTTTGAGCCAGTTAAGGGTATGCTCGGCACAACATTCGGTGGCAACTATCTTGCCATGGCAGCAGCCATATCGGTAGCCGAGATATTTGAGCAGGAGAAGCTTGTAGAGAATGCAGCGAAGGTAGGAAAGTACTTACTCGACAACATGCCAAAGTCATCAAAAATCAAAGAGATACGTGGTCTTGGCATGATGATAGGACTTGAGTTCAACGAGCCAATCAAAGAGATACGAACTAAGCTTCTCTTTGACAAGCACATCTTCACAGGAGTAGCTGGTACAAACATGATACGTCTGTTGCCACCATTGTGCTTAACAATAGAAGAGTGTGACAAGTTCCTCAAGGCATTCAAGGAAGTGCTTGGAGAATAGGAATAAACACATTCAACAAATAAAAAAGGTTAGCCAGCGACGATGCTTGGCTAACCTTTTTGCTTTATAGTGATGTGCTAAGTCGCACAACTACCCATTCACATTACCGCGAATCTCCTTTCCGTCGGGACCATATTCCTTACGCTTGCCAGTCGGAGGTTGAGTGAGAGAGATACGCACCACAGCCGTACGAGAGAGGCTTCGATTGATAGACGTCTGGAACGCATCCATGTGCTGAGGCAAGAAACGGACACAAATGGCCCTCATAGCCTCAATTTTCTCCTTTTCGTCCGTTACCAGCTGAGCATTACCAAAAGCTATAGCCGACTTAAATTCGAGCGTAAAACTGCCGTCGTCTGGTCCAACCAGAGGAGCGCACTTAGTCACAGCCGAGAGGCAGACCTTAGGATTGTGCGCTATACAGTCGAGTTTTTCACCTTCGAGAGCGCAGTGGAAATAGAACGTCTTATCATCGACAGAAGCCAATGACAGCGGCACAGCATAAGGAGACCCGTCGGGACGAGTCATACTGACCGTTACATAGGGAGCCTTACGGAGAACTTCGAGAGCGAAGTCGGCATCCATTTCTCTAGATTTCTTTCTCATATATCGAATACCTTAACGATACGCTCAAGATAGAGCTTATCAACATCATCAAAAGTGTTGAGGTCGGCACTATCGATATCGAGCACAGCGATAATCACGCCATTGCGATAGACAGGGACGACAATTTCGCTACGAGAAGCAGAGGAGCAAGCGATATGTCCAGGGAACTTATCGACATCGGGAACCACCTGAGTCGCCGCTTCGGCCCAGGCAGTGCCGCACACCCCACGACCTTTACGGATTCTAGTGCAAGCCAGAGGCCCTTGAAACGGACCGAGCACAAGTTCGTCGCCCATGACACGATAGAAGCCAGTCCACCAGAAGCCAAACGTCTCAGCAATCATAGACGCGATGTTAGCCATGTTTGCTATATCATCAGACTCGCCGCACACAACGCCCTGTATTTGAGGGAGAAGCATCTCGTATTTCTCATTTTTTGTTCCTTCAGCAATAATCAGGTTTTCAGACATAAAGTTATAGTATTAGATAGAGTTGAAAGATAATGGTGCAAATGTAGATAAAATAATATAACTTCACTGCATCAACACCGATAAGCATAACAGATGACAATAACATATCTATATCACAGCGGCTTTGCCATAGAGACAGAAGAAGCATACTTTGTCATCGACTATTGGCGAGACACAGATGACGGGATCGTGGCAAACATGATAGCGCAAGACGAGAAAACCGTATATTTCCTATCATCACATATACATCACGACCATTTCAATCCCGAGATAATCTTCTTCGGGCAGCACATAAAGTATATACTGTCGGCAGACATCAGACGCAAAAACAAAGTGCTAAGAACAGATGACAGAATAGCATGGGTGCACAGAGGCGAACAGTATGAAGACAAGCGAGTCAAGATATATGCCTTAGGTTCGACAGATGTCGGTGTTTCATTTTGCATAGAGACAGAGGGGAAACGCATCTTTCATGCCGGTGACTTCAACAACTGGCAGCGGACAACAGCGAGTGAGTATGACAACATGCAGATGGCCAATTACTTCACATCGGAACTGACGAAGATGGAAGACATCGTCAGCAATTGTGATGTCGCCGTGTTCCCACTAGATCCACGCATGGGCGACCTCACAGCTGCAGGTGCAGTGCAATTTTGCAAAGCCGTACACCCAAAACAGCTAATACCCATGCACTGTTGGGAGATGTATGCAGAAGCCAACACCTTTGGCAGAGAGATAGAACAAGTGGGATCACGTTTCATCCCGATAAACAAGTCGGGCGACGCTATTGTTCTTTGACCTTACGGTATATAGCCGCCGCCACAGCACCAGATATATTGTGCCATACGCTAAACAAAGCGCCAGGGATAGTTGCCATAGGAAGCATAGCGAAATGAGTAGCCGCTAGGGAGCTCGCTAGTCCAGAATTCTGCATTCCGACCTCAATGCTTACAGAGACCCTTTTAGAATGATCGAGCCTCAGCAGTTTACCAATCAGATAACCCAACAAGAGGCCACATATATTATGGAGAGCCACGACAACCATAACTACAGCACTGCTACTCATCAGCTTAGAAGAGTTAGCCGCAACAATTGACGCGACGATAGCAGCGATGACAATAGTAGATGTCATAGGCAGATAGACAACGATACGTTCTGTAGCGGAAGCGAAATAGTGCTTAACCAGGAAACCTATAGCAATAGGCAATATCACCACTTGAACGATAGAGAGGAACATATTCCACACATCGACATCGATCATACTGCCAGCAACAAGATACATCAGCACAGGAGTCAGGACAGGAGCCAGAAGAGTCGATACGCCAGTCATCCCGACAGACAGAGCCAAGTCACCCTTAGCCAGATAAGCGATAACATTAGAGGCCGTACCGCCAGGGCAACATCCCACAAGCACAACACCAATGGCCAAGTCATCGGACAACCCGAAAACCTTCACAAGCAGAATAGCCACAAGCGGCATGATAGTGAACTGAGCAGCGCAGCCAACGATCACATCCTTAGGACGAGAGAAGACAACCTTGAAATCACTAAGGTTGAGAGTCAAGCCCATTCCGAACATGACAATACCAAGCAATATGTTTATATAGCTTGGGCGTATAAAAGCAAATAACGACGGAAAGAACAAAGCCACTATTGCGCTAAGAAGTACAACAATGGCTATATTTTTCGATATGATATCGGCTATTCGCTTCATCCTAATATATCTCCTTGCAGACAGCCTTCACGCTATCTGTTGCCATCAGAGTGTAGAAATGCAGATCTGGCACACCATGCTTGATAAGATCCTTGCACTGCATTGTAAGCCATTCCGTGCCAACCTGCTTAACGGCCTCATCGTCCTTACATGACTCAATAGCCTTGACAAAATCTTCAGGGATATCGCAATTGAAGACACTAGGAAGGACCGAAAGCTGGCGTTTCTTAGTCAGAGGCTTAAGGCCAGGGACGATAGGTACATTAATGCCAGCGGCGCGACACTTATCGACGAAATCGTAGTATTTCTGATTATCGTAGAAAAGCTGAGTGATGATATATTCAGCACCCATGTCAACCTTCTGCTTAAGGTAGCGAATATCGCTGTCGATATTAGGCGCCTCAGAGTGTTTCTCAGGGTAGCCGGCAACGCCAAAAGAGAACTTCTTGCTAAAAGGGTCGTTGAGGGTACCATCGAGGAAGCTACCCGCATTGAGGTTGTTGATCTGAGCTATAAGGTCGGTAGCATGGTCGTGGCATTCAGAGGCAGGCACGTCCATCTCCTTATCCATATCACCGCGAAGAGCAAACACATCATGGATGCCAAGGAAGTCGAGGTCGATAAACATATACTCCGTTTCACTCCTAGTATAGCCCTGGCAGATGACGTGAGGCACAGTAGGTATGTTATATCGCTGCTGAATAGCTGCGGCAACAGCCACGGTACCCGGACGCTTTCTGACAAACACCTTCTTGAGAGAACCATCGAGAGAAGTCTCGTAGACAGGCACCGAGTGGTGAGTAGTAATATTGATGAAAAGAGGGTTATATTCCTTAAGAGCCTCTATCGTATTGAATACCTTATTGATGTTACTGCCTTTCACTGGAGGCAAAACCTCTATAGAGAATCCAGTTGTTGTTCTGTTGCGCAATATTTCGCCTACTGTCATATTAACAAGTGTAATTGTTAGTTTTGGCAAAAATAGTGAAAAATAGTAACTTTACCGCATATAAACCCTAATACTATTTGGCAATGGAAAACGTAATACAATATCCAGAGATCATGGCAGGCAAGAAGATACTCTATGTGCACGGCTTTGCCTCATCTGGAGACAGTGGAACAGCAAAGAGTCTTCGCATATTATTGCCAAATACCGAAGTCATCTCGCCAGATCTCCCATTGCATCCCAAAGAAGCCATGGCATTGCTCAAGAGCATCTGTGAGACAGAGAAGCCCGACCTCATCATCGGAACATCCATGGGAGGCATGTTTACCGAGCAGCTCTATGGCTTCGACAGAATACTTGTCAACCCAGCCTTCCAGATAGCCGAGACATTCAAGACATTGCATGCCATGGGCAAGCAGAAGTGGCTCAACAAGCGACAAGACGGCGAGACAGAGTTCTGGATGACGCAAGACATTGTAGAAGAGTTTCGTGAAGTAGCCCAGCAGAACTTCTCGGCAGTCACCGAGGATGAGCGCCGCACTCATGTATATGGTCTCTTTGGTGACAAAGATCCGGTAGTACACACATTTGGCATCTTCTCAGCACATTACATCAACGCGATAACCTTTGACGGTGAGCATCGTCTCAACGACCATATCCTCATCAACTCGGTAATACCCGTCATCAACTGGATCAACGACCGTCAAGAAGGACGTCAGAAGCCTATCCTCTATATAGATCTTGACGACACGTTAGCCGATTACAAGAACGGATGGCGCAAGCTAGATGATGAGGTGCAAAAAGAATATGAAGGGCATCTCTATGATGCACCGCATTTCTTTGCCAACCTAGAGCCGATGCCAAGTGCAATAAAAGCCTTCCGCATGCTCTCGTTGAAATATGACACATATATCCTCTCCAGTGCACCGTTCAGCAATCCCACAGCGTGGAGTGACAAACTAGAGTGGGTGAAGCGATACCTCGGTGTCGGTTCGTTCCGACGTCTTATTCTCTCCCATCATAAGAACCTCTCATATGGTGATTACCTCATCGACGACCGCGAAGTAAATGGCGCCAAGGAGTTCATGGGAACATTCCTCCACTTCGGCGAGGACCCATTCAAGACCTGGGACGACGTGATAGTCTTCTTTGAGAGAATGGGAGGACAGTGAGAGGACATTGCACAATTATGAGCGGAGTTCATTGGCTTTGCGATGATAATTAATTCTCTATATATTTGCTAACAAGTGAACAACAAAAAGCAAAGTCATGGAAAATGTGAGAATAAATATGGAGTCGTATATAATTAACATCCCTAAGGTCGATTTCAAGCGTCTTAAGGGGATTGCTAAGGCTATGGGATGGGAAGTCGAAAAAAACGAATACTATGAGTCTTCTGCTTTTTACAAAGATATAGACATGGCCGAAGAGGATATAGCAAAAGGCAAAGGGAAGTCGATAAACAGCATTGAGGAGTTAACAACATTGTTGTCATGAATTATAGACTGGTGTTCGCCCCAAGGGCACTTAATGATTTGGAAAGGATCAAAATAATCAGGGAACAAGTCAGCACTGAAAAAATTGCAAATAATTCTCCAAGAGTTGATGGAACACCCAACAACTGGAATAGGCAATCCCGAGCTATTGAGAAGACGAGCCAATACATATTCACGTCGCCTAAACGGGAAAGATAGAATAGTATATTCAGTCCACGATGACATTGTGTGTGTGAATATACTTCAAATGTTAGGTCATTATAATGACAAATGAATAAACAAACGAAATAGAGAAATGGCACTGGGCGGTGAGCTTGGTGCCATTGTTGTTTTCATGGAGGAATGGATAGCGTAGAACTATCACTATTTTGCCGGAAGAGTGGTGAAAATGGTGTTTGTGGCAGAATAGTGACACAAGACATCACAGCTACAACAATAGGAAGAGGGACGGAACTCTGTGAGTTTCAGCGTATTTATGACTCACAGAAGGCTGAATATGTTTTAGAGAGTAACGCTAGCGGCAAAGTTGCGAGCCTTCTTTAGGCGCTCAATAAAGCTATTGTTCTTCAATACTATCTCTTTATTGTAACGCATCTGCATATTCAAAAGCATTTCGGCCTCGAGATTCATCGTTGCTTCAAATAACATAGCATATTCCACAGTCACTTGACGTTTGCCATGTACTATCTCATTGATGATGGTATATGAAATACCTGTTGCCTCGGACAATCTCTTCTGTGAAAAACCCAAATACTCCATTTCATCCTTTATCACCTCCCCAGGATGAACAGGATTGTTTACATGAAGATTATTAGCAATCATGTCTGATGGTATGTTTTGCAATTTGTTGTCCATTGTGCTTCTATTTATAGTGATTGGATAAATCTAAAATATTACATATAGTTAGCTTCGTATCTTCCTCGTTTCTATCCACTGTGAACTCTATTCGATATTGAAGATTAACTCTAATGGATGATATACCTTCTTTGTCACCTTTTAAGTTTTCAAAGTGCAGTGATCCGATACGTGATAATGCGTCTATTGATGTAGAATCAAGCATTCGCGATATACACTTTTGAAGTGCTGTTTTTTGTTTTCCACATTATCCTCCCACTCATTCTGACCCTATTTGTTGGCTTGCTCAGCAATCGCTTTGAGGGCTTTGCTAAGCTGGTCGGGGCAGGATGTGCCTTTGCCACCGCAGTTGATGCCTTCTAGGCGAGCGATGACATCTTCGGTCTTCATGCCTTCAACGAGTTTTGCTATGCCTTGAAGATTGCCATGGCAGCCACCAAAGAATTCGACAGACTTCACGATATTGTCTTCAACATCTAATGTGATCATCTGGCTGCAAGTGCCCTGTGTTCTGTATTGATATTTCATTGTTTACTGTTTTATAGATTTATATTATGGGGATTGCACAATGTCCATCCCCTATTAGTTATCTCCTTTATTATCTCTTCTGCCACAATATCAGCATCGTCCATCCTATCATGAAGTAATATGATGCTGTCGCTCTGCATCTTATCGACTACCCTACTTATGACCTTGGCTCTGCTCTCGCTACGAGTGTCGAACGACCTCACCGACCAGGCCATCGTAAGGTATCCCATCTGCTCCACTGCCCTCTTGATCATCACATTGGTGATGCCCAACGGAGGACGGAACAGCTTGATATCGACACCCAGACGGGCAAAAACGCCGTGAGCCTGCTGTAGTTCGCTAAGATATCTGCTACTACTAAAGAAACTATGAAAAGGATTGTGGCAGTAGGTATGCTGACCTATCATGTGACCCTCAGAGATGATCTGCTTAACAATGTCGGGATATTTCTCCGCCTCACCACCTATGCAGAAGAAGACAGCCTTTGCGTTGTATCTCCTAAGGACCTCGAGCACCTTAGGCGTATTTTTCACATTTGGACCATCGTCGAAGGTAAGAAGTACCCCATGGCCATCAGTAGTGCAGATAGGCTTGATATAGAAGCCAGCCTGGATATGCGTAGCAGCATATACCTCACGCGCCAGCACAATGAACAGCAATATGGCAACGATGGCGATGATCATCGGATGGCAGCGATAAAGTCGTGAACCGACCCATAGCCCATGATCTTGCTGAGAGAGAGGTCGTCGAGAGCAGCTATAGTATGCTCGTTCCTCACATCGGACAAGAGGAAGAACCATGCGCAATCCTCGTGTGGCATATTGTTGGCAGCACGGCCCATTCTATTGAGAATAGCGCCAAGCGTAGGCGTCATCTCGTCGGCATAGCCAAGCAGCACATTATGCTTGCCATCGCCAATCTCGAGGCAGGCATCAACAAGAGCGTCAGCAAAGCTTCTCTGTCGGTCGACAAAAGTCATGTTATATCCATGGCAACCAGTAAGAATAGCTATCTGGCTACCCATAGTGTTGAAAGTGGACTGAATAAACGGAGTAGGAGGCAGCATCTGTTCGTCAGACGCCAAAGCAGAAGAGAGGAACTTCTCGCTATCAGCGAGGCATCCGTAGGCAGTAGCCGTTATTATAGAGTCGGGCGACTCCACCCCAGCCTCCTGAAGACATTTAAGACCAGTAGCGACGCCCATCTTGATAAAACGGCTCATTCTGCGGCGCATATTAGCATCAGGGATAAGAGTCTTCAAATCCCATTCAGCGTTATATACCGTCATCGCATTAATATAGATGGTCTTCATAGGCGTGAGAATATTACTGATGAGCAGTTACCTCCAAACCCGAATGAGTTAGACAGCACCGCATTCACCTCGTACGAGCAGGTCTCGGTCACAGGCACCAAGTCGAGTCCAGCGATAGGAGTCGTATAGTTCAAGTTGCCCCATATCTGCTGATGCTTGATGGCCAATATAGAGAACACCGCCTCTATAGCGCCCGCAGCGGCAAGAGTATGTCCGGTGAATGATTTTGTAGAACTGAAACTAGGGACCTTATCACCCCAAATAGCCTTCATGGCAGCCGATTCCGACGCGTCGTTATTAGGCGTTCCCGTACCATGCGCATTGATATAGCTTATATCTGCAGGTTTCAATCCAGCCTTCTCCAACGCCATCTCCATAGCCATTCTCGGGCCATGTCCTTCCGCGCTGACAGCAGTCTGGTGATAGGCGTCGTTAGCATTGCCGTAGCCAGCGAGCGTACAATATGATTTAGAAGCTATATCTGAACGTTGCAGCACAATATAAGCAGCTGCTTCACCAAGGTTTAGTCCGGCTCTCGACTCATCAAAAGGACGGCATTTCTCGACATCAAGAATCATAAGAGACTTGAATCCATCGAGTGTATATGCGCACAGAGCATCAGTACCGCCAACCACTGCGACATCAACCAATCCCTGCTCTATCATGCGAGCTCCCATCATCAATGCGTTAGCTGCAGATGAACAGGCAGTACTTATAGCAGTCCTGAAACCACCAATACCACAGAAATCAGCTATAGCATTAGTGCTAGAGGCGCAATCATGTTGTGAGACATAACGCAAATGCCCCTTGCTACTGTCAGCCATATAATCCCTGTAGAATGTCGGTGTCAGATCCATACCACCTACCGTTGTAGATGATATAAATGCTACCTGGCATCTATCGCGTATGCCAGCATCCTCCAATGCCTCTTTTGCGGCAAGCATACCAAGCAAAGAGGTGCGTGAAACCACTTCCCTCTCATCCAACCCCAATCGACGTTGGAGTTCCTTGTTGCTCAACTTCAATTCACCCACAGGCACATCGATAGTAGTCTTGAAGTTATCCACTTTACCTATTCCGTCTTTCCCCTGACGCAAAGATGCCAAGTTGGCTTCAACGCCCACTCCAAGTGCAGAAACTATTCCTATACCTGTAACGCTAATCATTGAGAACAACCGTTATTTCTTGTTGGCCGCTACAAAGTCAGCCAAAGTATTGATCGACTTGAACAATGGTCGAGCTTCACCAGCATTAGCAATATGAATACCATAGTTGCTCTCCAAGATGAGGATGATCTCCAATGCATCAATAGAGTCAAGTCCGAGTCCATCACCGAACAATGGAGCTTCATTGTCGATGTCAGCTGGTGTTATATCTTCAAGGTTAAGAGCATCGATAATCTGCTGCTTAAGCTGTGTCTTCAATTCTTCCATCAGTTAAATTTTGTTGTTAACAGTTCTATATCTAGTTCATAGTTACCTTCAAGCAATTCGCACCATCCGGTAAGTACGTATTTGTATCTTCCTTCCGACAACAGCAGTCGAGCATAGTCTTTTGCTGTCTCATCATTCTTGCTATCTGTCACCAAGAAAGTCGTCTCGCCCTTTATGCCATTCTTTATAGCTATCTCGCCCATGACGATATTAGGCAATGTATAGACAAAAGCCGCCGGACTAGCAGGCTGGTTGTCTCTTTTCTGGATACGCCAGTGTGTCAGATCAGCATCAAGAGAAGAGCTTTTATTCGACATCACTATCGCTATGTCGTAAGGCTTATAGTCAACATCCTTCAGCACATAGTTGGATGCCAGATAACCCATCTTGCACATATCAGTCATCTTGAAAAACTTCATATTAGCGTCCTGCCTATGATATACGTCACGTGCAAACGTTCCGAAATCAGCTTCAGACTTAACCACCAGTTCGCCATCAACACTCAGTTCGCCATTCTTCATAGTGCATCTATGAAGACACTTCACATCAGTCATTGAAGGGACAGCTCGCTCCTTTGAATATTCTTCTAGAGAAAGGACAACCGCCGCATTACAACCGCCAAAGCCCGATGCGCTCTTCACGCAATGCTTCATCGTCACACTGCGGTTTTCAGCGCTTACATTCAACGGCATTGGTGTACCGAGAGTCTCAAAACCCTTTGTACCGATCACCATGCCATGACGCAGTTCTTCTGCCGCAATAGCTATCTCAACAAGTCCTGAGGCACCTAAGGTATGACCTATATATGGCTTAAGGCTATTCAACGGCTTATCCTGCAGACCAGCCAGATTTATAGCCTTCGACTCCATCTCATCGTTATAGACAGTGGCTGTTCCATGAGCATTGACAAATGAGATATCATCATTCGCTATACCCGGTTCACCCATTGCCTGTCTTATGGCTTCTGCCAAAGGCTCTCCAGTGCGCGAAGGTCCACTTATATGGTTGGCATCATTGCTCATAGAGCCACCTGCCACGACTATTCCATGTGATTTCTTTCTGTCGTTGCTGACAACCACTGCACCTGCAGCTTCACCAAGTGACAAACCGTCACGTTTAGCGTCATAAGGCCTGCAAGGTTGTTCACTTACCGATTTGAATGCCATGAATCCACTTGTCGTGAACTCTGTCATCTCATCACCACCAACAACGATTATATCATCATATCTTCCTGCGTTTATCAGTCGCTGAGCAAGCACTACCGCCACAACACCAGAGATGCACGCATTTGATACTACAATAGGCTTTCCAACAAAACCGACAGCCTTACAGACTCTGCTAGCCATCTTATGCAGGTAAACATCGCTACCCTCTTCAGGGCACTCTATACCAAGATTGGCAATGTTACCTTTTGTCGTAGAAAACAACATAGCTGTGCGTTCAGAGGTCATGTCGATACCCGGTTTCACCTCTTCAATCACCCTTATCATCATCCTCTCCAGACGAGAATGCTGACCATCTCCCTCTATGTCTATCCTTTGAAGTCCGGTGACACCCTTGAGCATCTTCTCATAGTTGTCAACAACACCAAAGCCCAAACCTGTCCATATTGCCGTCTTTCCCAGATATGTATTCACCGACTTCACCATTCCCCTCTTTGTCTCAGCTTACTTGTTAAGCCACTTCTCCTTCCACTTGACGAAAAAATCAGGACATGTATATTGCATTTCCCCCTCGTAGGTAGTGAACACCTGTGTAGTCTCAGCTGTAGCCATAATGGCCATATCGGACTTGCGATATATGATATATTCGAAAATAATCTTAGCCGCTTCGGTAGGAATATAACGGATCTCCACTATTGCTGTATCACCACAACGCAGAGATTGCTTATAGTTGATATTCAGATTGACAACAGGCGCAACATAGCCTGAGCGGAAATAGTCGGCATATCCCAATCCCTCAGGGAACTCTATTCCAAATGCTTCACGAGCATCTTCGAGATAGGCCACATAAGATCCGTGCCAAGCCACCTTCATAGCGTCAACATCACTGAAACGCACAAGAATCTCCTTCCTGCATGTCAGTGCTGCTTCTCTCATCTTCTGCCTCTTAGCCATCTGAATGTCAGTTATTTTGTAGCCACCTTCATCTTGCCCTGAGCAATGACCTCATCGCCCACCTTGACTGTCGCTCCCATAAGAGTAACGTCGCCAATCTGAGCCTCGAAGACTATGGTTGTCACCATTGTCTCGCCAACATTAGGCAATCTATCTATTGTGAGTTTATTTACCGAACCGATAAGTCCCAACTTCACAGGCTCACCCTTGCTTACGCTCTCATAACCCAGACGCATAGCACCACTCTGAGCGATATGCTCGATGATGCCGCTATCCACCATGTGTCCATCCTCTACGAAGAGGTTGTCAGGTAGCACTGTCAAAGCTGAAACAGAGGCATTGTCTTCAACGCCATAAAAAGAATCCAGCATCACGATAGGCTGACGCTGTGGTATGTATTTGCAGATATCTGCACCACTAACTACAGGTTCTTTCATAAGTCAAAACTATTTGGATACAAATGTACGCAGAAATTAATAATATGCAAAATTCCACCCATTCCGGAACCTCAACGGCCCTAGAATGGGTGGAATATACTCAAATTGTTATGATGAATTGTTTTTCTACTTCTTCATGAGCCATTCGTGAACGCCCTTAGCAGTCTCACGACCGCGAGCTATTGCACGAACAACGAGTGAAGCGCCTGTTGCAGCGTCGCCAGCAGCGAACACACCTTCAACGCTAGACATGCCGTTGGCATCGACCTTGATGTTGCCACGTGCGTCGAACTCAACGCCAAGTTCGTTGACAAGACCCTCATGTACTGGAGACACAAAGCCCATACAGAGAAGAACGAGTTCTGCATCAACCTGGAATGTAGAATCAGGCTTTTCAACCATCTGCATACGGCCTGTTGCCGCATCCTTCTTCCATTCCACCTCTACGAGCTCAACCTTCTTCACATTGCCCTGGTCGTCACCAATGAAACGCTTTGTGTTGAGCAACCAACGACGGTCGCAACCTTCCTTGTGGCTAGATGTAGTCTTGAGGACATTTGGCCAGTAAGGCCATGGGTTGCCAGGAGCGCGGTCAACTGGAGGCTTAGGCATGATCTCGATCTGCATAACAGAGCGAGCCTTCTGACGATTAGAAGTACCCACACAGTCGGAACCCGTATCACCACCACCGATTACAAGAACAGGCTTACCTGTTGCAAGAATGCGGTCCTTATCCTTAACCTCATCACCGCGAACCACATGGTTCTGCTGCTGGAGGAACTCAAGAGCGAAATGAACACCCTTCAATTCACGGCCCTCAACCTTAAGGTCGCGAGGCTGACCAGCACCGATAGTAACAACGATGGCGTCGAACTCCTTCTTGATCTTATCGAGCTTCATGTTAACACCAACCTCCTGGTTAACCTTGAAAGTGATGCCTTCAGCAGTCAACACAGCCACACGGCGGTCGATAACCTTCTTAGAGAGCTTGAAGTCAGGAATACCATAGCGGAGAAGACCGCCCACGGCATTGTTCTTTTCAAATACAGTCACCGAGTGACCAGCCTGGTTAAGCAAGTCGGCACAAGCCAGACCTGCAGGGCCACCACCGATAACAGCCACCTTCTTGCCAGTGCGCTTTGCTGGTATGCGTGGCTTCACGATGCCGAGATTGAAAGCATGCTCAGCAACAGCAGCCTCGTTCTCGCGAATTGTCACCGCCTCGTTGTGAACAGCCAATGTACATGACTTCTCACAAAGAGCAGGGCAGATTCGGCCAGTAAACTCAGGGAAGTTACTTGTAGAGTGTAATATGTTATATGCAAGCTCCCAGTCACCTTTGTATGCAGCATCCTGCCATTCAGGAGTCTTATTGCCAAGTGGGCAAGCCCAGTGGCAGAAAGGCACACCGCAATCCATACAGCGTGATGCCTGGAGCATTCTGTCGTTTTCATTCAAGGTCTGTTCAACCTCGCTATAGTCTTCTATGCGCTCAGCAAGTGGACGGTAGCCACCCTCTTTGCGCTCGACTTTCATAAATCCTCGTGGATCTCCCATGATCTTTATAATTAAGAATTTTGGTTTAAGAGTGAGAGCCTTTGTCAAGGACTCTCACCTCAACCATAATCCGGATTTTTAATTAATTTGTCAATTACTCGTGAATGTTTGGTGCTGCTGTGTGCTTGATCTTCTCCTCAAGTTCCTTGAGCTTCTTCTCTTCGAGCACCTTCTTGTATTCGAATGGAATAACCTTAACGAACTTGTTCACATAGCGGCTCCAGTTAGAGAGCACTGTACGGCACTTAGCAGAGTTAGTATAGAGCAAGTGCTTGTTGAGTATGCTCTGAAGCTCGAGTACGTCGTCCTTATCCTCTATCTTGCAAAGATCTACAAGACCCTTGTTGCAATAGTAGTCGAAGTCACCATTCTCATCGAGCACATAAGCGATACCGCCGCTCATACCTGCAGCGAAGTTACGTCCTGTCTTGCCGAGCACTACAACGCGTCCACCTGTCATATATTCACAGCAGTGGTCACCAGCACCTTCAACAACAGCTGTTGCACCAGAGTTACGAACAGCGAAACGTTCACCTGCGACACCACGAATTGAAACGAAACCAGAAGTAGCACCATACATCAGTGTATTACCTGTGATGATATTCTTTTCTGGAACGAACTTGCTACCAACAGGAGGAACAACGATAATCTTACCACCAGAAAGACCCTTACCGAGGTAGTCGTTTGATTCACCCTCGAGACGGAAGGTAACACCCTTAGCCAAGAAAGCACCGAAGCTCTGACCAGCCGAACCGAAGAATGTTGCATTGATTGTATCCTCAGGCAATCCCTCTTCACCGTAAACCTTAGATATCTCGCCCGAGAGCATTGCACCTACTGTACGGTCAACGTTGTTGATGTTCTTTGAGATCCAAACTCTCTGACCACCATGTATTGCTATTTCAGCCTGCTTGATGAGGTCGTAATCCATTACGCCTTCAATCTTATGCTGCTGTTCAACGCTGTTAAGGATAGAGAAACGCTTGCCAGCCTCGTTGAAGTAAAGGATACGTGACATATCGATGCCACCAGTCTTCCAGTTACCCACGTTCTTATCCTGCTCAAGAAGATCTGTACGGCCGATGATCTCGCTCAAGCTACGAGCACCGATCTGTGCCAATGTCTCACGAACCTCACGAGCGATGAAACGGAAGTAGTTGATGATATAGTCAGACTTACCTATGAAACGCTTACGGAGTTCCTCATCCTGAGTAGCGATACCAGTAGGACAAGTGTTGAGGTGACACTTACGCATCATGACACAGCCCAATACTATCAAGGCAGCTGTTGCAAAGCCATATTCCTCTGCACCGAGACAAGCCATCTTTATTACATCGAGACCAGTCTTAAGCTGACCGTCAGTCTGGAGCTTAACACGACCACGGAGGTTGTTCATCACAAGAGTCTGCTGTGTCTCAGCGAGACCAATTTCTACTGGCAGACCGGCATGCTTGATAGATGAGGCAGGGCTTGCGCCTGTACCACCTTCAGCACCAGAGATGACGATGAGGTCGGCATGTGCCTTTGCAACACCAGCGGCGATAGTACCTACACCACTCTCAGAAACGAGCTTAACACTAATCTTAGCCTTAGGGTTAGTACACTTGAGGTCGAAGATAAGCTGAGCAAGGTCCTCGATAGAGTAGATATCGTGATGAGGTGGAGGCGAAATAAGAGTGATGCCTGGGGTTGAGTTACGCATCTTGGCAATCACCTTATCAACCTTGAAGCCTGGTAGCTGACCACCCTCACCAGGCTTAGCGCCCTGGGCAATCTTAATCTGAAGCTCATCAGCATTTACAAGATAGTTGTTAGTCACACCGAAACGGCCAGAAGCGATCTGCTTGATAGAAGAACGGAGAGGACCAGAGAAACGAGCAGAGTCTTCACCACCCTCACCGGTGTTGCTTCGACCGCCGATTGTATTCATCGCAAGAGCCATAGCCTCATGTGCCTCCTTAGAGATAGCACCGAATGACATAGCACCTGTTACGAAACGCTTCATTATCTCTTCTTCACTTTCAACCTCATTGATGTCGATAGCAACGCCATCCTTAACCTTGAGGAAGCCGCGGATGAAGAGAGGCGCCTTGTTGTCGGCTTCAACCTGCTTACTGAACTCCTTGAACTTAGAGTAGTCGTTCTGTGAAGTTGCCCACTGCAAGAGGGCTATAGTCTCTGGATTCCAGCCATGCTTCTCACCATACTTACGGTATGCGAAGCGGCCGTCGATATCGAACACATCGGAAGCAGCGAAATCCTGCTCGCCGAAAGCTCTCTTGTGGAACATCTCCACCTCCTGAGCAATCTCCTTGAAGCCTACACCACCAATCTTAGATGGAGTGCCAGCGAAGCTAGTATTGATAACCTCTTCAGAGATACCGATAGCCTCAAACTGCTGTGCGCCGTGGTAGCTGAGCAATGTAGAGATACCCATCTTAGACATGATCTTGAGGATACCCTTATCAACAGCATGGATATAGTTGTCGCGAGCAGTAACATAGTCGCCCTGTATCTTACCATCCTTAATCATCTGCGAGATAGTTGCAAATGCGAAGTATGGGTTAATAACAGAAGCACCATAACCAAGGAGAAGAGCAAAATGCATCACTTCACGAGCATCACCTGTCTCAACGATGATACCAATCTGCATACGCTTCTTAGCGCGGATCAGATGATGGTGAACAGTAGCCACTGCAAGAAGTGATGGTATAGGAGCCATTGACTCGTTGACATCCTTATCAGAGAGGATGATATAGTTCTTCTGAGCATCTACTGCATCTTCTGCAGCCTTGCAGATACTCTTCAATGCGTTCTGGAGACCTATTCCGCCGCTACCTACAGGGAAGAGCATTGGGATAGTGACATGAGTAAACGATGAGTTACGGTCGTCACGTATCTTAGCAAGGTCGGTATTAGTAATGAGAGGGCTCTCGAACTTCAATGTACGGCACTGCAGTGGTTCTTCAGCCAAGAGGTTACCCTGGATAGAACCGATGTAGTGAGTAAGTGACATCACAAGACCCTCACGGATAGAGTCGATAGGAGGGTTGGTTACCTGAGCAAATGTCTGGCGGAAATACAAGAAGAGGTTCTGTGGCTTATCGCTGAAAGCAGCGATAGGAGTATCGTTACCCATTGACGATGCTGGCTCGTTGCCAGTATTAGCCATTGGAGCGATAGTCACATTGAAGTCTTCCTTGTTATATCCGAACACCTTCTTATAGACATCATATTTATCACCTACAAGAGCAACAGGCGACTTAACCTCGCTCTCGATATCATCGAGTGAGAAACGGTTGTTCTTAAGCCAGTTCTCATAAGGATGCATACGTGCCAACTGAAGCTTAGCCTCGTCATCAGGGATGATTGTACCGAGCTGAGTATCTACGAGGAGAAGCTTACCAGGACGGAGACGGCCCTTCTCCTTAATCTCTTCTGGATCAAATACCTGAACACCAACCTCAGAACCCATGACAATCATGTCGTTCTTAGTGATGATATAACGAGAAGGACGGAGACCGTTGCGGTCGAGAGTACCACCTACATAACGACCATCAGTGAATACGAGAGCAGCAGGGCCATCCCATGGCTCCATGATAGTCGAGTGGTATTCATAATAAGCCTTGAGGCTGTCAGGGATAGGGTTCTTGGAGTTCCATGATTCAGGCACCATCATTGTCAACGCATGTGGCAATGTACGGCCAGCCTGCACGAGGAATTCGAATACGTTATCGAGTGAAGCAGAGTCACTCATGTTAGGCTCAACGATAGGGAACACCTTCTTAAGGTCGTCACCGAAGAGGTCGGACTGGAGAAGACCCTCACGAGCCTGCATCCAGAGTCGGTTACCACGGATTGTGTTGATCTCACCGTTATGGGCCAACATACGGAAAGGCTGAGCCAAATCCCATGTAGGGAATGTGTTAGTAGAGAAACGAGAGTGAACCACAGCGATGGCACTCTTCATTCTTGTGTCCTTGAAATCGAGGAAGTATTCACCAAGCTGACTTGGTGTAAGCATTCCCTTATATATGAATGTCTTTGACGAAAGAGACACTACATAGTAAGACTCCTTGTCAATGATATTACTGTTTCTAACCTTTATTTCTGCCTGCTTACGAACGAGGTAAAGCTTACGTTCAAACTTATCGGTCTCTTCGCCATGGCTGGCAACAAACACCTGAACAATGCGAGGTTCGTTACGCAAAGCAATCTCGCCTACGCAGCTGCTATTAACAGGAACATCACGATAGCAGATAACTTCGAGACCCTCGCTTGCTATGCATGAGTTCAATGTTTCTATGCACTTCTGTGCGGCCGATTCGTTCTTAGGAACAAATACAAGACCTGAAGCATATCTACCCTCTTCAGGAAGATCAGGCACTAACGCCTTAAAAAATTCATGAGGCAACTGCATGAGTATACCTGCACCATCACCCGACTTGTCATCGGCGCCCTCAGCTCCACGGTGTGTCATGTTGACATTCACCTGTAAGCCACGACGAATGATGTCGTTTGTCTTTTCACCTTTAATGTTGGCTACAAAACCGACACCGCACGCGTCATGCTCATTTTGCGGATCATATAATCCCTGAGCCTTTGGTAAACGTTTTTGCATCATAACTTGAGTGTATTAGTTTTTTCTTATTATTTCCATTTCAATAAGCACCTATATTTGATGTTTTAATTATAATATCAAAAAATATCAGGTGTTTCGTTTATATTTTGAAACAAATATAGATACTTAATTTGAAAACTGAAAACATATAGAGAATAATTTAACAAATAATATAAGAATTTACACTCTAAAGGTTACTTTTTACATCATTTTATAAATAGAAGAGCGCTTAAACGGTGTTTCTGTAAGTAAAACTAATTGAAAGGAGGTTTTATGTAAGGACGCATGAGGTTTTATTGTCGACTAAAGACACCTGTTGCAAAGAACGAACAGATTACACATATACCCAAAAACAAAAAGCCAGACAACATATCGCTGTCTGGCTTATATATTAGCTATTGAATAGCTCTTATCTTCTCTCTTCCTTTCTGCGGACCTCGCGTTCGGCGAGGTAACGGTCGAGGTGCTCCACCTTTGACTTGGTGATGGCAATACGGCCTGAGCGGACGAACTGGAGTACGCACTCTGGTATTGTGTTAAGTGCATTGAACAGGGCAAGGATGTCGCTTGTTATGCCTGTCTTCTCAATAGTGGCGTAAGTTGGGTTCACTTCAACAATACGTGCTGAATACTGGCGCACGATGCTGCACACCTGACTGTTGGCAAGCATTATTGGACTGCTTATCTTCAAGAGGCATGTCTCGTTGATGAAGATCTGGTCGTCGGTGTAATAGTTGGCACGCAACACGTCGATCTTCTTCTCCATCTGCTTGGTGAGCATGATAGCCATCTCCTCGTCACAGAAACTTGTGATGGTGTATTTATGCACACCTGGAGTGCTGCTGGCACATACGTTGAGTGTCTCTATGTTAACCTGTCGTCGGGTAAAGACCGCAGATATCTGCGACAGCAAACCTGCTATATTCTCAGAATATATCAGAAATGTATATAACTTAGTGCTATTATCTTGTTCCATAATCGGTTCTACTTTTTTCACCTTCTCAGCAGGACGCTCGCCTCGCTTCAATGCTCTATCGCATTTGCCGCATGTAGAACAGTCGCCACACTGGCCGCCAACCTTCTTATAGTCGCCCATAGGGCACTGCTCTTGCTGCATCCTTCTGACAGGTTTTGTTATCCTAACAACATCTCATCAACATTTGCACCTGGAGGGGTCATAGGGAACACATTGTCTTCCTCCTTTATCGCGCACTGCAAGAGGAATGGACCAGGTGTTGCCAACATCTCCTGTATGCCCGCAGCCAAGTCGGCTCTGTCAACAACAGTCTTCGATGGTATGCGGTAGCCCTTGGCTATGAGCTCATAGTCAGGGTTGTCCATAGGTGTGAATGAATAGCGGTGATGGAAGAACATCTCCTGCCACTGGCGTACATTGCCAAGGAAGTTGTTGTTCATCAGAATTATCTTCACCGGTGCGCCCTGCTCCATTATTGTGCCGAGCTCCTGTATTGTCATCTGCAAGCCGCCATCACCACAGAACACGCAAACGGTTCTGTCTGGTGCACCAAAAGCTGCGCCTATACCGGCAGGCAAGCCGAAGCCCATCGTGCCCATACCACCAGAGGTGACAACAGAACGAGGCTGGCTGAACTTGAAATAACGGCAGGCAAAGAGCTGGTTCTGACCCACGTCGGTAACCATGATGGCCTTGTTGCCAGTAGCCTCAGTGACACGGCTTACAACCTCACCCATGAGAAGTGGCCCCTCAGTAGGGTTGATAGCCTTATTGATAACCTTATTATATTCCTTTTCTGCGTATGGCTTGAAACCAGATATCCATGAGTCATGCTTTGCCTCATCAACAAGAGCAGTGATTTCAGGGATAGACTCCTTGCAGTCGCCATGAACAGCGACATCGATCTTGACATTCTTGTTGAACTCAGACTCGTCGATATCGAAGTGGATTATCTTAGCCTGCTTAGCGTAGGTAGCCAGATTACCAGTCACACGGTCGTCGAAACGCATACCTATAGCGATGAGAAGGTCGCACTGATTGGTCATGACGTTAGGGCCGAGGTTACCATGCATACCGAGAATACCCATGTTGAGAGGGTGATCGGAAGGCATATCGCTCAAGCCGAGGAATGTAGTACCGAAAGGAATCTGAGCCTTCTCGAGGAAAGCACGCACCTCATCACAAGCGTTGCCAAGTTCAACACCCTGACCGAGCAGAGCAAAAGGCTTGACACTATTGTTGATCATGCGGGCAGCCTTCTCTATAGCCTCCTTATTGATACGAGGATATGGATCGTAGCTACGTATGAAGTCGACATTGGCAGGTTCAAATTCGACCATACCAGTCTGAGCGTTCTTGGCGAAGTCGAGTACCACAGGGCCAGGACGTCCATTACGAGCGATGTAGAAAGCACGGCTAACAGCCCATGCAACATCTTCAGGACGACGTATCTGATAGCTCCACTTGGTAACAGGCTGTGTCACACCAACGACATCAACCTCCTGAAAGGCATCAGTACCAAGCATAGCCACGCCCACCTGTCCGCAGATGACGACGATAGGAGTTGAATCAATCATTGCATCTGCAACGCCAGTTATGGTATTTGTAGCACCTGGACCGCTGGTTACTATTGCACAACCAACCTTTCCGCTTACGCGTGCATAACCCTGGGCAGCATGCACTGCACCCTGTTCATGACGCACAAGCACGTGGTTTAATGTCTTCTTATGATCATAGAGAGCGTCGTATGTCGGCATAATAGCACCGCCAGGATAGCCGAAGAGTGTGTTTACACCCTCATGCTCCAATGCTCGCATCAACGCCTCTGCACCTGTTATCTTCTCTGCCATATATTTTTACTTAAGTCAATAAGACTAAGAGGCCAGAGACATTTACTCAAACCTCTTAATTCTTAACTCTTAATTCTTAACTCTTTATTAGTCTATGATTCTTACTGCACCCTTATCTGCCGAGCTTACCATTGCAGCGTAAGAACGGAGAGCCTTAGAAACCTCACGTACACGTACTGGAGCTGTGAAGGCCTTCTTGCCACGCTTAAGTTCCTCTTCGCGACGTGCAGCCAACTCTTCATCGCTGACCTTGACGCTAATAGTACGCTCTGGGATATTGATATCGATTATATCACCGTCCTTAATCAAACCGATGTTACCACCGGCAGCAGCCTCAGGTGAGACGTGACCAATAGACAAACCAGATGTACCGCCAGAGAAACGACCGTCAGTGATGAGGGCGCACTCCTTACCGAGGTGCATAGACTTGATATATGATGTAGGATAGAGCATCTCCTGCATACCAGGGCCGCCCTTAGGACCTTCGTGAGTGATAACGACAACGTCGCCGCTCTTGATCTTACCGCCAAGGATGCCATCGCAAGCCGACTCCTGTGAATCGAACACCTTAGCAGGACCAGTGAAATGCCATATACTCTCGTCAACGCCGGCAGTCTTAACTACACAGCCGTCAATAGCGAGGTTACCAAAGAGAACAGCCAAACCACCGTCCTTAGTATATGCATGATCGAGGTCGCGGATACAGCCTTCTGCGCGGTCCTTATCGAGTTCGTCGTAATATGTATTCTGAGCACCGAGCTTGATGCAGTATTTCTCAGCAGGGGCACTCTTATACTTCTTGATAGCCTCAGGCGACACCTTAGGACTTTCGATGCTGTAGCGATCGATAGCCTCCTTGAGAGTGAAACCGTCAACACGCTTGAGCTTAGTGTCAACAAGGTTACCCTTAGCGAGCTGATGCATGATAGCCATGATACCACCAGCACGGTTTACGTCCTGGATGTGATATTTCTGTGTGTTAGGAGCTACCTTGCAGAGACAAGGAACCTTGCGAGAGAGGGCATCGATGTCGGCCATCTTGAAGTCAACACCAGCCTCGTTGGCAACAGCAAGGAGGTGGAGCACAGTATTTGTAGAGCCACCCATAGCGATATCGAGAGTCATGGCGTTGAGATAAGCCTGACGAGTAGCGATAGACTTAGGGAGAACGCTATCGTCGCCATCGCGGTAGTACTTGTATGTATTATCAACGATAAGCTTTGCAGCATCGCAGAAAAGGCGGTGACGGTTTTCGTGAGTAGCCACGATAGTACCGTTGCCAGGCAATGAGAGACCGAGAGCCTCAGTAAGGCAGTTCATAGAGTTGGCTGTGAACATACCAGAGCAGCTACCGCAAGTAGGGCACGCATGCTTCTCAACCTCTGCGACTTCATCATCAGAGAGAGTCTTATCTGCCGACTTGATCATAGCGTCGATAAGGTCGAGACGAGCCTGACCAAGAACGCCAGCCTCCATAGGGCCACCTGAAACGAAGACAGTAGGGATGTTGAGACGCATAGCAGCTATGAGCATACCAGGAGTGATCTTGTCGCAGTTGGAGATGCAAACCATAGCGTCGGCCTTGTGGGCATTGACCATATACTCAACGCTGTCAGCGATGATGTCGCGTGAAGGCAAAGAGTAGAGCATGCCGTCGTGACCCATAGCGATACCATCGTCGATGGCTATAGTGTTGAATTCAGCTGCGAAGCAACCTCTCTTCTCAATCTCGGACTTGACCACCTGACCAATTTCGTGGAGATGAGTGTGTCCTGGTACAAACTGAGTAAATGAGTTAACAATGGCGATGACAGGCTTGCCCATCATTTCGTCTTTCATACCGTTAGCCTTCCAGAGCGCTCTTGCTCCTGCCATACGGCGACCTTCAACGGTCACTGCGCTACGCAACTTATTCTTCATTGTATCTTAGTATTTTTTGTTTTTCCGTTAAATAAAAAAGCCCTCTTCACTTTTCCGAGTGAGAAGGGCTTGTGTATTATCTTAATTGCTTTGCATACCACTCTCACTCCTTATGGCATCACCACGAGAAGCACGACCACGACGTGAAGGACTAGTATACCAAACTTTGTTACCATAACATTCTGTTATAAACACCACAAAGATAAGCGACTTTTTTCACTTTACAAAGACATTATTCTAAAATTAAGGCACTCAAGCGAACAAATCATCCAAAAGGACTTCAGCCAAAACACCTCCGGAATAAGCATTCTTCGTCAAACCAAACGTAGTAATCATCGTTTGTGCTATACCATAACTTGTGGAAGTCTGCTCCACGAAGACCTGTCGCCGCATACGCAGTTTCAAATCTTCGTCTTTGTCTATAGCATAAGGCGCATTAGAATATTTTATCTCACATATCATCAATAAAGATAACACACTTTTTGCCACTATTCACATCGGGAGTCACCAAGCGTTCAACCTCAAAAAACACATCCATCCAGTTATTAAGCCTTTTCCCATCATAACCAAATCTTCTTAACGCTTGATGAAATGCAGAGAACTGATCCTCTTTGTCTCCCTGTATCACACCAGACACATCAAAGACGATATCATTCTGCAACGCTTTACTGACAAGAAAAGTCTTACCAACTCTACGTCGTCCATAAATGGCGACAAATTCAGCCCTATCAGATTCAACATACTGACGTAACAGATCCACTTCTTTAGTTCTTCCTACAAGCTCCATAAGACCATATATAAAAACAAACAACTAAAAATGTAGTCGTTTAAAACAGAACTCCAACACCCTAGCGGGGCGAAAAATGTATTTTTTCATCACTTTTCGCCCCACACCTCGTACCACACGGGGCGAAAAGTGCGTTTTTTTGTCACTTTTCGCCCCGTGTAAATACAAAATCTCCATCCTCAAGTTTTTGCACTTGGGGATGGAGATGATATGTTATCTAACATCATAGTCCAAGTTCTTTTTTCAAATCATCAAGACTATCATATTTTGTCACCCTACCATTTTTGATGTCTTCAATAGCATGTTGATAACTGCCCTTTTTAGACTTAGTCTTTATCTCAGTCCATCCCATACTACGAGCCAACTTTCGCAAAAACGACAAGTCAGTCTTTGGAATATCTAAAGAGATGGTCTGAGTTGAAATAGTAGATTCCATAATTATCTTTTTTTGCGAAAATAATCATAATGCCGAACAAAAACAAAATCTCCATCCTCAAGTTTTAGCACTTGGGGATGGAGAAAAGTATTGATATCTCTAAATCTCTAATTAGAATCTTGCACCCTTAAAACGAGTACTAATCCTCTTAGTAGAAAACTTACCGTTGAGTGGTTTATACTCAAATCCCTTCAAAGAAGAGAAATCTGAAGTAACAACGAGTGACTTATTAGCCTCTTCTTCCTCCTCCTCAACAACAGGAGTCATATAGATGTCGGTAACAACATCATACTCGTATACTCCTTCAGGAACATCTTCAATGTCACCTTCAGAAAGTTCAAAAGAGAGCCACAAACCATCAGCATTGCTTACGTTGCCTACAGCACTTGTAAACACAAGTTGACCATTCTCGTTGAAACCGCCTACAAGATAAACATTTGTAGAATCGTTTGGCTCACCTGTAGTAGTATCATAAGGATAAGCTGTGATATCCTTAACAAGAGAATCTGTAATGTAATCCTCGCCAAGTGTCTGACCGCTTATATAGAGCAAACCAGCAAAGAATTCAGCCTTAACCTCAAAACCATAAATGGTATTGATAGAGACTACATTGTCAGAAATCTTCTCAATAGAAACCTGATCATCTACCGGGAGACCACCTGCCTTATATGAGATGCTGTAATCACCAACATAATCATCAATTGTTGGAAGACCACCGACTATTGTATAATCAATCACAGCAGGCAATTCAAGAGGATAGTTAACATCCCATACGAAAGATTCTGACGCAGTATTGTATGGAGAATAGCCAAGAGACTCGTCACCATAAGCCCAAATACCAGAAATCGTATAAACATTATTGGCATTGGTAAACGAGCAATAACTTGCAAAACTACCTTCAGTAGTATAATACAAATTCCATACGCCACCATTACTTGACGACTCACCTATGTTTTGTGCTAAAGGAAGTGATACAGCATTGTAATCATCATCAAGATAGAACTGTATGTGGTATCCTTCACCAAGGTCGCAGTAATCCTTTTCAAGAACATAAAATGGGCTAACCAATCTGTAAAGATTTGGATTTTCCTTTGCTTTTTGCAAATTAATTCTTGCAGATGTTCCTGCCCAACCAGAAGTCATCATAACAGAGCCTGCAGACACCCATGTGTAGTCGATAACTACTGATACAGATGACTCAATAGAGCCAGAAGTATATGGATTGTCAACCTCGCCCTCCAATGCCAAAACAAGATTGTATGTGGTTTGAAGAGAACAACCCTCTGCCAAATCTACAGTAAGATTCTTTGTTGATTCACCCGCTGCAAATGAAACAGTACTAGGTACAATACAAAATGGATCAACCGCAGAAATCGAGTCTACCTTTACAATCTTAACATTGTAAGATGCAGCAGAAGATGCGTTAACACGATGAAGCGGCACGTTGAATTTAGTATCTGAAGGCAAAAGTTTTACACTCTTAGTTTGAGCATCAAAAGCCAAGCCAATACCTTCAGACAACTCTCCTGCCTTATAATCATCCTCATAGTCCTCGCAAGCAACAAACGACATTGTCGCGATGCAAGCAAGTGATATGAATAATTTATTGAATTTCATGATTTAAGTGTTTTAAGGTTATTATTACTGAACATCTGCAACTGGCTTTGGAGTATCACCAGCAGGATTGTTGTCGGCATCAGAGATTGACTTATTTGCCTGTATCTCAGACTCTGGGATACGCCACAACATATTCTTATCTGTTGCAGAGAAAAGGTAAACGTATGATGGCTGGAAACCACAACCACGTCGGTCGATACCTACATTGAGACGCATGATGTCAAACCAGTTACGGCCTTCACCCCACAACTCAATTCTACGCTGACGGAAGCACTCCTGCTGAACATCACCGGCAAATGAATATGAAGGATCACGATAAGTCTTAACAAAATTGACAAGAGTAGTCAAACCATCCTTACCTGCCTTTGCCTCAGCCTCAGCCTTTATGAGATACATCTCCTCGATACGCATAAGAACAACGTCATTTGCGTTTACAGAAGTCTCAAGTTCATTCTTATAAGGAGCAAACTTAACCTGAGTATATGGCTTGAAGCCATAGCTATCCATATATTCTAATTCTGTTTCAGTCAAATTAGCAGAAACACCATCTTCATTTGTCCACCAGCCCTTACGAACATCGGTATCAGAAATAGAGTTGTAAAGCTTCATGCTTATCTGACGACCACCTGAGTACTGACCATAACCATAGTTAAATGTACCAGTATGTGAAATCCAGTTACAGATACCTGTTTCTACGACGTCATCAGTTTCTGCGATAAGAACACCCCACATCCAGTTACCTTCATCCATAGACCAGAATGAAGGACGGCTTACATCAGCGATTGAAGCTGGGTTAGCAGAAGAGACTTCGATAGCCTTAGTTGCGTCGGCAGCAGCATCGGCCCACTTCTGACAAACAAGATTAACACGAGCACGGATACCGTATGCAGTAGCCAAGTCGATATAACGCTTGTCTGCACGGGTATATTTCTGAGCTTCAGACTTCTCAAGAAGAGCGATAGCTGTATTTATATCACTATAAACCAAATCATATACCTGCTGAACTGTTGCACGAGGAGCACCCTCGAGAGCGGCCAGGTCACTATTCTCATTTGTTATGATAGGTACACAAGGAGCAGACTCGTTTCCTACGATATTAAACTGGAACAACTGAGCAAGTTCTGAATACGCGAATGCACGCACAGCGTATCCCTGAGCAGCAAAGAACTGAGCCTCTGCCAATTCTGTTTCAACGTCAGAAGAAGCAACGACAGCATTAGCGCAATAAATGATAGAATAGTAATCGTTCCAGATGATCTGGGCTTCATAAGAGGTCTTTTCACGGTCAGTAAAGTCAAGGTTGTTACCTGCCCAGTTATAACCGTTATCTTCGCTTACCATATCTTCACCATTGGCATCTGTGAACATCATAATAGATGGATAACCAACATCATTATGACGCTCGGCTCCAAGAGCTGTCTTATTAGGGAATGCCTGATTGAACTGAGCAAAAATCGCAGTCACGCCGGCAGCCGCCTTAGAAGGATCATTAGCAACAACTTCAGTCTTGCCTGTTGCAGTCACATCATCGCCTTCAATTGTTGTGTCAAGATCTTCACAAGCAACGAGGCCCATAGAAGCGACTGACAAAGCAGCATATATATATTTCTTATTCATTTCTATATCTCCTTTATGTAATTAGAAAGTAAGGCTGATACCACCAGAAATTGTACGTATTGGAGTGTAAAGCGCTGTAGTAGTAGAAGTATAGCTCTGACGTGGGTCCATACCCTTTCGAGCAGTAAGCAATGCTACATTATCAGCTGCTACATAAACACGGAACTTATTGATGTATACCTTTTCTGTCAAGCTCTTTGGCAAAGTATAACCGAGAGTAAGGTTATTCAAAGCCAAATAGTTAGATTTAGTCAAGAAACGGTCAGACATTCTATTTGCATACTGACCACCAACGCCTGCATCAACACGTGGGACATCAGTCTTAGTGTTTTCAGGAGTCCATGACTTATAGATATCCTTATGCCAGTTTGTACCAGCGTAGCTAGAATGACCAGCGTGCATCAAACGAGCGTAACCTGAATCGTAGATATAGCCACCAAGCTGATAAGCAGCCTGTGCGCTAAAGTCGAAACCGAAAGCCTCTACAGTAGTACCGAAACCGCCAGATACTTTAGGAAGAAGGTCCTTAGTAGCTTCCTTGTTCTCAGAAGCAACAACGAATTCAGTAGTCTTTATGCTATTTCCATCATTATCTTTAGCCCACCACATTGGCAAACCAGTCTCTTCTTCTACACCTGCCCATTTTGGCATGTAGAGACGATACATAGATTTACCCTCTTCGTAGATACGAGAACCGTCGATCAACTGACCATTAAGGTCTGGGTGAAGCTCGTTGATCTTGTTCTTGATAAATGTAGCATTAACATTGAAATCCCAAGAAATATTGTCAGTGTCAAGAATTGCAACATTCAAGTCAATTTCAACACCTGAGTTTGTCATAGAACCAATGTTCATAGGGATCTCAGAATAGCCAAGGCTACCTGCAACTGGCTTGTAGTAGAGCATATCACTTGACTTACGTCCGAAGTACTCAACAGAACCAGAAATCATATTATTAAGCAAAGCGAATTCCAAACCTAAGTTATAAGTAGTAGAAGTCTCCCATGTCAAATCATTGTTACCCTTGTAAAGCAAAGCACCGTCAGAGAATACACCATTGGCACCGCCAACAGTATAATGGTCTTCATAAGGGAAATACTGGTAACCATATCTGTCACCTAAGTTATCATTACCCTGCTGACCAACAGATGCCTTAAACTTCAACATGTCGATAGCGTCAAGTGTCATGAAATCCTCGTCAGAGATTAACCAAGCAGCACTTGCGCTCCAGAAATCACCCCAGCGGTTATCCTCAGAGAATCGAGAAGAAGCATCACGACGATAAGCAACATTACCAATATACTTGCCTGCATAAGAATAGTTGAAACGAGCGAAGTAACCTTCTGTTGCATATCCATATCGAGAACCGCCACCCTTACGCTGGTCAATAGTGTTGCTTACATAGTAGCTTTCAGGGTTGTAGAGATTCTGACCAGTTGCCCAAACGCTATAGTTATCATACTTATAACCATCATAACCCAATGTCACATCCAAAGCGTGAACGTCAGCAAATGTCTTGTTATAAGCTATCAGATACTGCTGGTCAAAACCATATTTACGAGTACCTTCCTGAACAGCAGTACCACCATAAGAGGCGCTCTGACCCATATAAGTATTACCAAGGCTACCATAACGAGTATTGTCTGCGCTAAAGCCATAACGAGCCGACAAAGTCAAGCCGTTGATTGGAGTTATTTCACCAAACCATGTAGCATGCAAAACATCCATAAGGTACTCTGTCTTGTTGTAGATAAGGTCACCAAGAGGGTTCGCAATAGACATAAATGCACGGTCACGTGGAGAATAGTCGCTAGATGTACCATAGTCATAAACCTTACGGCCATTGTTTGTCATGATCTCACCATTTGCATCACGCACATAGAGTGGATAGATAGGGGCAATCATGTTGGCGATATAGAAGGCATTTCCAGATGAAGAGGTTGCATCACTATCCTGTTCGTCAGGATAGAGACTCTTAACGTGGTTGAAGCTAAAGTTTGCACCAACCTTCAACCAGTCGTATACCTGATAGTCAGCCTTCAAACGTGTTGTATATCTTTCAAAACCAGAACCATCGATAAGACCTTCATTGTTGAGGTAACCGAAAGATCCATAATAGTTGAACTCATTGTTACTACCAGAGATGCTAAGGTCGTACTGCTGACGAGAGTGCTTAGTAAACATTTCATCGGCCCAGTTATCAGGAGTATAGAAATACTTTCCATCGCTATAGCCCAATGTAGCAGCAGGGTTCAACTTGCCATTTGCACCAATGAGGTACTGACCATCAGGTACAGTATATATTTGGTAGCCATTACCTCCATTTGAATTCTTTGTCAATGAGGCATTAGCATACTCTACAGCCTTAGCTTCATCATACTTAAGATTATAAATAGCGTTGTTATAAATAGCCTCAAATTCCTTCTCAAGATAAGCAGCAGGACTTGTCATAACCTCATAGTTCTTTACAGAACGGCTATTAACACCCCACTTAGCATCGAAATTAATCTTAGACTTACCATGGCTACCCTTTTTAGTAGTAATCATGATGATACCGTTTGCACCACGAGCACCATAAAGTGCTGTAGAAGCGGCATCCTTAAGAACTGTCATGCTTTCAATATCAGAAGTATTTAGAGTAGAAAGGTCACCATCATAAGGAACACCATCAACTACATAAAGAGGAGCAGAACTAGCATTGATAGAACCTACACCACGGATACGAACCTTAGAAGCTACACCAGGCTGACCATTGTCGCTCAACACCTGAACACCAGCTACCATACCAGAAAGAGCTTCTGTAACGTTAGTCACCTGACGCTTCTCAATGCTCTCTGCCTTTACTGCAGCAGCAGAACCAGTAAATGTACCCTTTGTAGATGTACCATAGGCTGTTACAATGACCTCATCAATCTCCTTTGAGTCTGGCTGCATTGCAACGTTGATTGTGGTTCTTCCAGCTATTGCCTGCTCTTGAGGTTCCATACCAACAAAAGTGAAGATAAGGGTCTCAGCATCAGCTGGAACGTTAAGACGGTAATTACCGTCAAAATCGGTGACAGTACCTGTAGAAGTACCCTTCACCACTACTGCCGCACCTGGGATTGGCAGTCCGTCGTCACCAGTAACATTACCGGTAATGGTTTTGGTCTGAGCCAACATGCTCACTACACCAATAACCATAAACGACATCAGCAAAAATAGTTTACGCATAAATTGAGGTTTAAATTTTGTCGTTTAGATTCTACCTAAAGTCACCACAGAACAATGAAAATCGCTTCCATTTTCTCGTGATGTACAAAGTTATCATATTAATTCGTATAATTATACAACAGAACTAGTTAATTTTAGCTAAACGACACAAAAAACATAAGAAACTATCACAAACTGACATTCAAACAACAAAATCATACACGAAAACCCATAATAAGAACAATTTGAAAGTAGAATCAAATAATCGACACTTTAAAACTGCTATCATATCTCAGCAAACGGGCTGAACTAAACTAATGAAAACATGTCATTTGAATGACAAAGTCAGATATGTGTTAAAAAACAATGAAGAAATGGGGGGGGTGTATATTGCATATTTATACAGCATAAACAGTATGTACAAGCATTGATATATGGGCATAAAAAAAGTGACTAAAAGTCCGAAGACCTTTAGTCACCATTATAATATAGTATTATATATTACTTGTTATCGCGCTTCAACAGGTCGTATGCAACTGGAGATGCAATGAACACTGATGAATAAGTACCTACGACTGTACCGATCAAGAGACCGAATACGAATCCGCGGATAACCTCGCCACCGAAAATAAAGATCACGAGCAACACGAAGAATGTTGTAAGTGATGTATTAATAGTACGAGAGAGTGTTGAGCTGATAGCTCCGTTCACATTCGACTTCAAATCGTTCTTAGGATGGAGACCAATGAACTCACGTACACGGTCGAATACAACCACTGTATCGTTGATTGAGTAACCCACGATTGTAAGGATAGCTGCGATGAACGACTGGTCGATCTCCATTGAGAATGGCATTATCGAGTTGAGCAATGAGAACATACCCAATACTATAACTGTATCGTGAATGAGGGCTACTGTTGCACCCATACCATACTGCCAGTTCTTAAAGCGGATGAGAATGTAGAGGAACATTACTATGAGCGACATGATAATGGCTATTGTAGCCGATTCCATGATGTCCTCTGCAATTGTTGGACCTACCTTCTGAGAACTCATGCGGTAGTCTGAAAGGAACTTCTCGCGATCTACGTCAGCTGGCAAGAAACCTTTGACACCCTCATAAAGCTTTGTCTCAATTTCTTCCTGTGCGTTTTCGCTTGTATTCTTCAAACCGTAGTTAGTAGCGATACGTACCTGGTTTTCTGTACCGTATGTCTTAACCTCTACGTTTGACTCTTCAAACTGAGCAAGGAGTGAGTTCTGAACGTCAACCGATGATACTGGCTCCTGGAAACGTACGACGAATACCTGACCACCAGTGAAGTCAATACCCCAGCTCAAGCCACGAACTGCGAATGAGCAGATGCTGACAAGAATTACAAGACCTGAAAGGATGTAATAGAACTTCTTCTTACCGATGAAGTCGATGTGTACATTCTCCAAGAAATGCTCAGTAAGGCTGTTGCCGAACTTCATGTTCTCATCCTTCTTAGCGAAGTGTTCGATGAACAAGCGGCTCATGAATACAGCTGTAAAGAATGAAGAGACAACACCAATCATCAATGTAGTAGCGAAGCCCTTGATAGGACCAGTACCTACGAGGAAGAGGATAAGAGCTGTAAGGAAAGTAGTCACGTTAGCATCGACGATAGCCGACATAGCGTTTTCATAACCAGCTGCTATAGCATTTGCAACGTTCTTGCCTGATCGCATCTCTTCCTTGATACGTTCAAAGATAATCACGTTAGCATCGACAGCAGTACCGATTGTCAAGACAATACCTGCAATACCTGGCAATGTCAATACAGCACCAAATGACGCGAGTACGCCTGCGATGAAGAATAGGTTGGCGATAAGAGCAAGGTCGGCAACGAGACCAGCCTTAGGACCATAGTAGAATACCATATAGATAAGTACTACGATGAAAGCGAAGAGGAATGACCAGAGACCGCTTTCGATAGCTTCCTGACCAAGTGAAGGACCTACTACGTTGTCCTCAACGATAGTTGCTGGAGCAGGGAGCTTACCAGACTTAAGTACGTTAGCCAAGTCCTGTGCCTCTTCAGTAGTGAAGTCACCAGTAATCTGGCTTGAACCGCCACTGATTTCAGACTGTACTGTAGGGAAGCTATATACGAAGCCATCGAGTACGATAGCAATAGACTTACCAAGATTAGCCTTAGTCAACTGAGCCCACTTACGTGTACCCTCAGAGTTCATGTTCATAGAAACCTCGTAAGAGGCGCTGTTCTGTGAAACATTAGACTTAGCGTTTGTGATAACGTCACCCTCGAGTGGAGCACGGCCGTTAGTAGAAGTTGACTTGATAGCAACAAGTTCATAAACCTCTTCCTTAGGGTTGATTCCCTCGAACATAGCCTGAGCGCGCTTTGCTGGAATAGCCTTTACAGTCCAGAGCAACTTAAGGTCGCGAGGCAAGATGCGACGAACCTTATCGCTGTTAAGATAAGCATCGATAGTAGCCATATCCTTCTTAAGAGCCATACCAACTACTGGGCCATAACCTGCAGGAGTGAAATGGAGGTAAGAAGCGATAGACTTAACCTGAGCCTGTGTCTGTACAGATGTTGAATCCTGAGAAGTTTCAGCGAGGAGGTCGTTAACGCTGTTGTTAGCAGAATCAGCAACAGCAGCAGGAGCAGATGTCTCAACTACCTCACGAGTAGCAGCCTCAACCTCAATGAGTGACTGCATGATCTCGTTATTGTTATAAGTCTCCCAGAACTCAAGGCTTGCTGTACCCTGAAGGAGCTTACGAACACGGGCTGGCTCAGTAACACCAGGAAGCTCAACCAAGATACGGCCGGCCTTATCCTGAAGGCGCTGAATGTTAGGCTGAGTAACACCGAAGCGGTCGATACGTGTGCGGAGCACATTGAATGCGTTCTGTATAGCAGACTCAGTCTCTTCCTTCAATACGCTTACTACGTCAGAGTTAGACATATCACGAGTGATACGGTCCTTCAAGTCAACTGTAGCAAATATTGTTGCAAGCTGGCCGTTTGGATTAACCTTTTCGAACTCCTCACGGAAGATCTTGAGGAAATCCTCATTTGCACCCTCGTTTTCACGAGCAATAGCGTTATCCATTGCCTGTGTAAAAGTAGGGTCTACACTATAGTTTGAAAGTGCCTTTACGATATCCGATACCTTAACCTCGAGCACAAGGTTCATACCGCCCTTCAAGTCAAGACCGAAGTTGATCTCATTGCTCTTACACTCCATGTAAGTGTACTTCTTGAGGAACAGGAAGTTGTAGATAGGTTCGTTTGCGATGGAGTCGAGATAAGCCGCCTCCTTCTGAGCGTCACCATTGGCGAAAGCCTTAGCGTCGCTCTCCACACTGCGTGTGAAGTAAGTGAACGATAGTTGGTACAAACATACAAGAGCCAAGAGAATGGCAAATAGTCGTACCGCGCCTTTGTTTTGCATTTTTGATAAAAATTTATACTGTCTGTTATTTATTTTCTCTTAGTGCATAATCTCTGCAAAGCGCACAGATTACACAATGCGCGCAAAGATACGCTTTTTTCTTTAAACAAAGTTAATTCAACTAAAATAAATACGAATTGGAGAATGATTTAAGAACACGAATCACACGTATTACACGTATGAATCTGTAGTTCTAGCATATTGTCATCTAAGATCCAAGAACTTCACCGGCTTACGGCTCATTTCAGGGAATTGCAGCTTGGCGATATATTCGGGCGACTCAAAGCTGATCTGAGGTGCAACGCGAACCTTAGACCTGAAGACATCCTTGATGGCCTTGCCGAAGGCGTCGTCTTGGCGGAGCGAACCGATGCGCACCTTGATCTCGTCGGTGCCCAAATCGTTGGTATAGACCTCCACTACATAGTTCTTCACGTCTGCTATATCATCAAGGATATCGAACAGAGCAGGTGGATAGAGAGTAGTACCCTTATACTTGATCATCTGACCTTTTCGACCGATAACAGAGCTAAGCCTCATGGTATTTCTGCCGCACTTGCATGGTTCAGTTCTGTGATAGACCACATCGCCCGTCTTGAATCGGAGCAGAGGCATACCCTCGACGCCAAGCGAAGTAATCGTCACCTCGCCGGCCTCATCCTCGCCGACAGGCTTATTGTTCTCATCGAGGAACTCAACGATTATCAGTTCAACAGGCACATGTCCGCCAGCAAACTCGCTGCAATCGGTGAACGAAGCCTGCATCTCGGTAGAGGCGTAGGTTCCGTGAAGGACAAGCTCAGGCCATTTCTCATGTATCTTTTGTCCGAGCTTGGTGTATCCGCCCTCGGGCGTTCTCAGAGCCTCACCAATGCAGACGCACTTCTTGAGGCTGGACTTATGATAATCGATGCCATTCTTCTCAGCAAAGTCAATGAGCTTCATCAAGAACGAAGGCACACACATGCACACCGTTGGATGTATGCGGTTGATAGTATCCCACTGCAACTCAGGGATACCGTTACCTACACGCGAGACACCCATGCCCAGATCACGAGCACCGAGAAAGTAGGCAAGGCCGGCCATGAAACGACGGTCGATAGTCACCATCTCCTGCATGATATCATCCTTAGTGCAGCCTGTTGTCTCGAACGACAGATGCTCATTATACGCCAGGCGGTCAAGATCGCCCTCGGTAAGCATGAAAGTCACCGGATTACCCATAGTGCCAGATGTTGTGACATAGTCAATCACCTCTGACTTTGGCACGCAGAGGAACTCGTCATTATGTAATTGCAAATCACTCTTAGTAGTGACAGGGAGCTTCTGCAGATCTTCGATAGTACGAATAGACATCGGGTCGATGCCATTCTCCTTGAACATACGCTGATAAAAAGGCGACCTAGCCGCCAAATATGCTATAGCCTCACGCAACTTCCCTTCCTGAAAGGCCTTTATTTCCTCTACACTCTTATACTGAATTGAACTATTACGTTCCATACCTATATATAAAGAATTATTTTGCTACAAAGGTATTCAAAATTCTGCATTTATTTTTAACTTTGTACCAAACTATAAGGTCGGAACAACCGATATAAGAAATTATCATACACTATGAAGAAATCATTAGTTATTTCAGCTTCAGCCATCGTAGCTCTGATGGCGATCACATCTTGCAGCGGCAAGCAGCAGAACAACAATGCAGTTATCACAAAAGAGAGCGTAGAAGAAGAGGTACGCGATTTTGTATATCCACTTCCTACCGCATTCCAGATTACAGATATGCTCAATGAGATCGGCGCAGACTATATGATTACACTCTGCAACGACGAGACAGCAGTTGACAAATACCTCACAGAGCCAAAGCGTGCAATCAACCTTGGCGTATATAGCGCTGACGTATGCTATGCATCAACATACAACCAGCATCCAACAGTGATGCTCTATATGGATGTTATCCGCAAGCTCATCGATGACCTCGACATGACACAGGCTGTTGACCCTGAGCTCCCTAGCAAGATTGAGAACAACGAGAACAACAAGGACGAGCTCACAAAGCTCATCACAGACTCGTTCTATGACGCATACGAATACCTCAACAAGAACGACCGCGGTCCTGTATCGCTCCTCATCGTTGCTGGTAGCTGGACAGAGGGACTCTTCCTTGCAACACACATCTCTGAATACACATTCAACAACAAGGAGATGGTTAAGATTGTAATGTCACAGAAGGAGCCACTTGACAAGCTCATGAGCCTCCTTGACAAGTACAAGGGCAACGAGAGCATAGACGATATCACAGCAGACCTCACACCACTCCACACAATCTTCTCACAGGTTGAAGACGGTGGCATCTCTGAGGCACAGTGCAACGAGATCAAGACAATTGTTGACGCTATCCGTTCTAAGGCAGTAGCATACTAATCAGTTGTCATCTGACATATAGTATAGATGGAGGTTCATTTTCATGGACCTCCATTTTTTTTTGCAGACTATATAGAACTTGACTCATACACTAAACCGGTTGAGTTCTTGTAGTTATCTTCCCATTTATCTCTGTTTATCTATAACCTCAAGCTTTCGTGAGCAAAGGCTCGCATTTCCTGTGCAACATAATAAGAACAACTGTCAATCTAGTCAAGTCCTTTTTTGCAAAACACGTAGTTTCAAACGATGAACAGGCTATCGAAACACAGGGTAAGAGATGTTATTAATATACTTGAAAGTACGTGTTTCGGATAATAATGATTATCTTTGTGCAGGGTCTGACGTATTAAAAAGCAAGCATGGCCAGAATAGTTTTGAACGACAATATAACGTTGAAGGGAGCGCGGAGGATAATGACGAAGCGTGGCGGTTCTTTTAGGATAACTAAGAGGAACGGGAGACTTTATACGTTTAAGAAGTTCAAATGTGTGCAGCCCAATACTGCCTCACAGATGGAGTGTAGGGAGTTGCTCAAGAGAGCTAATAAGATGGCAAGAGAGGACATCAAAAAGACGGGGCGCAAAGAATATTGGGAGAAGAAGGCGTGCGAGATGGGATATAAGACTGCCATGGGATGTGCAAGAGCATGGTATATAGCGGAGCTAAAGGGAATGGCATTGAGGAAGAGAGATGAAGGATCTAAAGACAACACAAACAAGGCGTTAGCCACAGAGACAAAAGAGATAAAAACCAATAATAAGGATAGAGAGAGAAGAGAGGTGATATTTATAGCCAAGAGATGGAAGACGGTAAAAGGAAGAAGAAACAGCACAAAAAAAACAGCACCATGGTAGGACAACAAATAGTATTCGACAGGCTCGACCAACTAGGCATAACATACGATTACCTTGAGCACCCAGAGGCACCAACTATAGAGATAGCACGCCAATACTGGAAAAATCTTGACAGCACACACTGCAAGAACTTGTTCTTCCGCAATCACAAGGGCAACAAGCACTACCTAGTGATAGTGCACTGTGACTATAACCTTGACATACACGCGCTGGAGAAGGTGCTAGGAGAAGGCAAGCTAAGCTTTGCGTCACCAGAGAGAATGATGAAGTATCTGGGACTACGTCCTGGTTCGGTCAGTCCCTTTGGACTGCTCAACGACCAGAATCACGAAGTCATAGTCTTTTTCGATGAGAATCTGCTCAAGGCACAGAGGTTGTCATTCCATCCCAACGACAACAGAGCGTCATTGAGTGTCGGTTTGGAAGACTTCAAGCGTTATATGGATTCTACAGGCAACAGATATGAGTGGAAACACCTGTATGACAGCGAGCCTTAGTTTCTGACAAAGAGTTTAACGACCAGGAACACCACAGTAAGCAAAGCTGTTATAGCGGCGCCAGCTGGCAGGTCGAAGAAGAAAGAAGCCGCTAGTCCACATATAGAACCAACGAGAGCAATCAGCACCGACATAATCATCATGCGGCCCATATTCTTCACAAAGACATTGGCTATTGACTGAGGTATAGTAAACAGAGACAATACAAGGATTATACCTACAGCCTTGATGGCGAGCACTAGTGCCACAGCCACGAAGACCGACATGAGACTGCTTATAAGGCGCACATTCCACTGTGTGAGTCGCGCAAAAGAAGGAGCGAATGCTATATACATCACTGGTCGGTAGAACACTACAGCGACAACAACAGCCAACAGAGCCACGACACCTACGGCTATCACGTCGGACAAGCCGACAGCTAGAACGTCACCGAACATAAAGCCCATAAGATTAGGAGCATAGCCAGGCGTGAGGAACATAAACAAGACACCCACAGCCATACCAAGAGACCACAGCATAGCAATGGCGCTATCCTCTCTGACTTTCCCGTTATTGCCAAGAAGGTCGATACCCAAAGCCGTGATTACAGCAAAAGCCATAGCACCACCTATAGGAGACATACCAAGATAGTAGGCGATACCGATACCGCCAAAGCTGGCATGAGTTATACCACCAGCCACAAAGACCATTCTACGCACGACAATATAGGTGCCAATGACTCCGGCCACGACAGACAAGAAGATCATTGACAGCAGTGCATCAACAACAAACTGGTATTCAAATATAGAGCTCATTCAGTATCTCGTCGGATATTTTATTAGACTCATGGTAGTGAAGCGACCTATTGACACAAGCTATAGACTTAGCGAAGGAAGGTATAGCACCGATGTCATGTGACACGAGAACTATAGCCATCTGCTTAGCCAGCTCAGGCAACAAGCGGTAGAGGTTGGTTTCAGCAACCTTATCCATGTAGGTAACCGGCTCATCGAGGACGAGCAACTGAGGCTGTCCCATCAATGCGCGGCAGAGGAACACCCTTTGTCGCTGGCCACCAGACAGCTCACCAATCTGCATATTGGCATACTTTTCGAGTTGAGCGAACGACAACAAAGCCATTGCCCTTTCACGAGTCTCCTTACTAGGGAATAGACGATTGCCATACAGCTGACCAGACAATACCACATCTATAACACTTATTGGGAAAGAGAGGTCAACATCATTGACCTGTGGCAGATAACCTATCTTGAGACCGTCAAGTCTGTAAACAGAGCCTGCCATAGGTTTTATTATATTGAGAAGGATACGCAATATGGTTGTCTTACCTCCACCATTAGGTCCGATGACAGCGATAACATCGTCAGGGAATATGTCGAGAGACGCATCGCTGACAATCACGCGACCTTCATAGCCCGCATCGACATGTCGAAGACTTATAAGAGGAGAATGTTCCATAGCCTAATCGTGGAGCAACAAAGATTTGAGGATAGTATTCATAGTCAGCATCCAGTCACGACCTTCAGGAGAAAACTCAACGACCGTGGCTCCAATCATATCGGCTGCCGACTGAGCCTTCTGCATATCATAACCCTTCTGAACAAAGACGACAGATACGGCCAGAGACTTAGCCTTGTCAATCTGCGCCATATATGCCTGCGGAGAAGGAGCATTGCCATCCTTCTCGATAGCCAGCTGAGTCATGCCATAATCGGAAGCGAGACTAGTCAATGCAGGGTGATAAATCATGAAAGCGACATCGGCAGTACCAGCAGCCGCAGTGAAAGCAGAATCGAGACTGGCAATATCGTCTTTCACAGCCTGCAAGGCAGAGTCAACATTAAAAGAGGTGAGAGGCTTAAGAGCATCGGCCATATTAGATACCATCACATCGACCTGTTTTGGGGACAGCCAATAATGAGGATCACAATGATGGTGCATATTCTCTTCCTCGTCGTGCCTAGCCATACCCTTGTCCAGATCAACCCAAGACATATTGCGGTTAGCGCTCATCATTCGCTCTTTCCACGACAGTTCAAAGTCGAGTTCACCAATCGCCATATAGACACTAGAACGTGACAACTCCATCATCTGGCTTGGAAGAGGAGAATAGTCGGAGTGACCGGCAGACTGAGGGATAAGGACATTTACAGCAACAGAACCGCCCGTCAGACGATCGACAAAATACTCTTCAACAGGCAAGCTGACAGACACGACAGGCCTGTCATCGGCAGATGCAGAACTGCGGCCAGCAGAAATAGAGCAAGCAGAGAAAAGCAAAGACGCTGTAAATATAAAGAGGAGCCCTTTCATGCCATCAGAGAAGTTCATATACATCTTTCACATAACTCTTGGTGATAGGGATCTGCAGTGGCAGTGGAGCCTCGAGGCGTATCATCACGCCACCATCTTTACGTTCAAGAGTTTTAATATGCTTAGAGTTAACCATATATGACTTATGGCAACGAATTATACCCTTAGGCTTGAGGTCGGCTTCGGCCTGTTTCATAGTGTTACGTATCATGACAGAAGAGAGCTTCTGACCATCCTTATAATAGACCGTGATATAGTTATCGGCGCCCTTGATATACATAAGGTCGAGCAACTTAACGCTAAACTTGATGTCACCCTTGCTATCATAGAAGTTGATCATCATAAGCTTGTCCTTAGCAGAAGCATCGTCACCAGAGTTATATGACTCATTAATTCTGAGAAGACGCTTATTCTTATCGTCCCATGAGAAATAGAGCCAAAGCACGCTATAAGGGAGGAGCAACACGAAAGACGTATTACGGAGAGCGATACGTATAAGATCGAGGAAACATCGTTCGTCACGCATAGCTGTCATCTCGAAGATGCTGAACGTAAGCGACATTGCCAGTATCTCAGCGGCAACCCACAGAAGGAACTGCCACAATCGGAGGCGGTGACCTTTAGAGCCGAACTTGCGGTACATGATAACTCGGCTAATAGCCACGACAGCCATGCCAAGCAGCACAAGGACACTTGAGAGAACGAAATACTTGAAGTCACTCATATCGTGCAACCAGGCACGAGAGTTGTACGGTTCGAAGATATTGATGAAAACAAGAGAGAATATAGCCGTAAAGACTATAAGCTTTATGGTATTCGACTTTGTTGTCAAATAGTATGGTATTCTAGAACTAAGATCCATCTCTCTTCTTTAAAAGTGTACAAAGATACTCTTTTTTTCTTTTTCGCTGACTGTTTGATACACAATATGATGCCAAACAGACCAAACTTATACTACCGATGATCAACGCAGCTTCTCAATGCATTCATGACGCCCTGCAGATCCATTCCACACTCAGCATGGAGTTCGTCAACAGTGCCATGTTCGATAAATCGGTCGGGAATGCCCAGAGTTGTAATATGACAAGTATATCCCTTAGCGTTGGCGTATTCTACTATCGAGCTACCGAAACCGCCAGCTACGACACCGTCTTCCAGGGTAACAATGTGAGAGTACTGACGCAGAACACTATCAAGAATATCAGTGTCAAGAGGCTTAGCGAAACGCATATCGTAGTGAGCCACAGCGATACCCTCTTCGGAGAGCAGGCTAACTGCCTTTTGAGCCCTTACGCCCAATGGTCCAAGAGTAAGTATTGCGGCATCTTTACCCTCAGACAGTTGTCTTCCGCGGCCCACCTTTATCTCATGCATATCCTTGCGCCAGTCGACAACCGAACCTCGACCACGAGGATAGCGGATAACGAAAGGACCCATATCAGGAAGCTGAGCAGAGTACATCATATTGCGGAGTTCTGGCTCATCCATTGGAGAGGCGATAATCAGGTTAGGCACAGGGCGGAGCATAGCCACATCAAAGACACCATGATGTGTAGCGCCATCAGATCCTACTATACCAGCTCTATCGAAACAGAACACCACATTGAGCTTCTGGAGAGCCACGTCGTGGATGACCTGATCGAAAGCTCTCTGAGCGAAAGAAGAATATATGTTGCAGAAAGGAACATATCCGCTTATAGCCAGACCCGCAGAGAAAGTAACAGCATGCTGTTCGGCAATACCCACATCGAAAGTGCGGTTAGGCATAGCATCCATCATTATATTCAAGCTACATCCCGAAGGCATGGCAGGCGTTATGCCCAGTATCTTATCATTGTTCTTAGCAAGTTCTAGTATAGTATGTCCGAATACATCCTGAAACTTAGGAGCCTGAGGTGTCTCGTTAGGCTTATCGAGAGCACGACCCGTTTCAATATCAAATCGCCCACCTACAGCATGCCAGGCAGTCTGATTCTCCTCTGCAGCCTTAAAGCCCTTGCCTTTCACGGTTATCACGTGAAGCATCTTAGGACCTTTTATCTTCTTGATATCTTCGAGGATACGGACAAGATAGACAACATTGTGGCCATCAGCAGGACCGAAATAGCGAATGTTAAGGCCTTCGAACATATTGGTATGGCGAGTGACCAATTTCTTCACAGCATTAGTGAAGCGAGTGAAGATATTGCGCTTCTCCCTACCAGCATTAAGAGCCTTATTGACCTTAGTCCTGAAGCGGTTGTATGTTTTAGAAGTAGATATATCGAGAAGATACTGGCTCATACCGCCGGTCACCTTGTCGATAGCCATATTATTGTCGTTGAGAATGACAAGCATATCAGGGTTGGCAGAAGCCATGTTGTTGAGAGCTTCGAAAGCCATACCGCCGGTAAGAGCACCATCGCCAATGACAGCGACGACATTCCTATCCTTCTCACCGCTAAGCTGAGAGGCGATAGCCATACCCAGAGCAGCAGAGATGGAAGTAGAAGAGTGACCTACACCAAAAGCGTCGTATTCACTTTCGAAGATATTAGGGAATCCGCTAAGACCACCATGTTTACGGTTGGTAACAAAACGTTCGCGACGGCCGGTAAGAATCTTATGGCCATAGGCCTGATGACCAACGTCCCAGATCAGCTTGTCATACGGGGTATTAAAGACATAATGAATAGCGACTGTCAATTCAACAACACCAAGTGCGGCACCGAAATGTCCGGGATTATGAGACAGCGACTCAATGATGTAGTGACGAAGCTCGTCACAAACCTGTGGCAGCTTGTTCACCGGCAACTTTTTGAGGTCGTCTGGGGTGTTTATTGTATTTAAAAGTTCATACATCGGCGTCGGCCATTCATTTTTACCTATGGAAAGGCGTACAAAGATAAAAAAACAAAATATCTTTGTAGCGCTAAAAAATCTAAAACAATTAAGAAACGCTCAATATGCTTAAACGAATACTTGCGATTACTGCTACGGTTGGACTCCTAGCTGCGTGTGTACCAGCCAGAAGATTCCATGAAGCCGAAAGATCAATACGCTTTTACCAGGACAAGAGCGACGAATGCAATGTTGAAGCTGACATTCTCAAGAAGAGAGTAAAGCAATTAGAAAGTGACATAGCCCAGCTACAGAAGGACAAACTCGTACTTGAGCAGGACACCACACTATATGGCATGCGCAACCGCACATTGCTCAATCAGCTTGCTACATTAGAAAACGACCTCAAGGCACTTGCTGCCAAGAATGGTGATTCGCCAGAATACAAAGCACTCATGAAGCATCTGCTCCAGATGCAGGACAACCTTGTTGACAGTGAAGACAAGCGACTTGGCACAGAGCGAGCAATAGAGCTTCAGAAGAAGGCGCTTGCTGAGGCTGAAGAGGCTTTAGCAGAGAGCGAGGAGAATCTGGCACGAAGTGAACGAGAGATACAGAACAAGAACAGCGAAATAGCGCAGCAGAATGCGGCACTGGCCAATGCACGCAGCGAGATAGAAGACCAGGCAGCGCGTTTGCGAGAGCTTGAGGCAGCACTTGCGGCAAAGGACAACGCGATGGCAGAACTCAAGAATTCTATTGCAAATGCACTTACAGACTTCACAAGCGACGAGCTCACAGTAACTCACAAGAACGGACGGGTATATGTGTCACTTGAGGAGCAGCTATTGTTTGAGTCGGGTAAATATGACGTGAACAGCAAGGGTGTTTCGGCTCTCAAGAAGATAGCGTCGGTATTAGCATCACGCAATGAGCTCGACATTGTCGTAGAGGGTCATACAGACAACGTACCATATCACGGTCAGATAATCCTTGACAACTGGGATCTTTCTGTCAAACGAGCAACATCAGTGCTTCGCATACTCATAGCAAACGGCTCTATCGACCAGGCGCATATTGAGGCTACAGGCCGTGCAGACAGCTGTCCGATAGACACAAACAGCACACCAGAAGGACGACGCAAGAACAGACGTACAGAGGTTATACTTGCGCCAAACATGGACCAGATCATAGGCATTTTGGGCAAATAAATTGAAATTGTTTTTGGCACTTAGCATAAAAACATCTAATTTTGTACGATTTATTCTTTAGAATTTACACATTATAAACTTATTAGATAAAATTATATGGCATCTACAGCAGATTTCCGCAATGGCATGGCCATCGTTCACAACGGCCAGATCTACTTCATTGTAGAATTCCTCCATGTAAAACCAGGCAAGGGTCCTGCTTTCGTTCGTACAAAGCTTAAGAACGTAAAGACTGGAAAGGTTATCGAGAACACATTCAATGCTGGTGTTAAGGTTGAAGAGGCACGCGTTGAGCGCCGTCCATACCAGTATCTCTACAAGGACGATATGGGCCTTAACTTCATGAACAACGAGACATACGAGCAGATTCCTATCGAAGAGTCACTTATTCCTAATGCAGAACTCTTGAAGGAAGGCGAGTCTGTAGAAGTTGTTGTACATGCAGAGAGCGAGACAATTCTTGCGGTAGATCTTCCTGCATTCATGACATACGAGATCACATACACAGAACCAGGTGTACGTGGTGACACATCATCAACAAACTCTTTGAAGCCTGCAACAATCGAGACTGGTGCAACAATCATGGTACCATTGTTTGTTAACCAGGGTGACAAGATCAAGGTTGACACTCGTGACAAGTCATACGTAGAACGTTTGAAGTAATTCAATCGACTGCACAATATTAAGGTTCGGCATGAAAACATGCCGAACCTTTTCTTTTCTGTATCTTGTGTAAACTAATTTGAAATTCGTTTGGAAAATACCAATAGTTTTTTTATTTTAGACAAGCCAATATACTATTGTACTACCCAATGGACCCTATACAGGAACAGAATATAGTAAGATTACACAAGGAAAAACTGAACATGCTCCTTGAGGTCGCGCAAGTCATAAACGAAGAACACAGCATAGAGGAGCTGATGACAGAGTTTGAGACTTTGCTTCATGACTCCATAGGAGTGACAAAGATATTGGTATATACCAAAACCGGCAATCACTGGAACAACATACTCACAAGTGGAGTAAGCGCCAAGCAGGCGGCACTAGTTGATGTGAACCGCGACCTTGCCCACATCAACAAGATAGAGACACTTGCGATGACAGAAAACGAGGCTTTAGCAGGCTTCGATGCCATCATTCCGCTATACCATAAGTTTAAGCCTATCGGCTATGTACTGGTAGGAGATGATGACACATGTGAAGGAATTAGTCCGACACTGAAGAATCTCAAATTCATACAGATACTCTGTAACCTTATTGTCGTTTTCATAGAGAGTCAGAAGGCACAAGAGAAGCTCATGAAGCAACAAGCGTTCCGCAATGAGCTGAAGTTGGCGTCACAGATACAGGCCGGATTGATCCCTTCTGAGAACGATCTTGCAACCACATCACATACAAAGATAGCATCGCTATACCGTCCTCACCAGGATGTAGGAGGCGACTACTATGATGTATTGAAGCTATCTCCATATTCGCTTGGTTTCTGCATAGCGGATGTATCGGGCAAAGGTATCAGCGCCGCCTTGTTGATGTCGAATTTCCAGGCGATGGTACGTTCGTTGTTTACGGCGCACATACCACTTGACAAGCTCGTGAAAGAGCTCAACCAAAGGATATGCCACAATGTAGCATCAAACGACAAGTTCATCACATTCTTCGTGGGCCGATATAACATGCTTACAGGCATGCTCTCTTACGTGAACGCAGGACATCTGGCACCGATAGTGTATGATGCGAAGACAGAGACCATAACCGAGCTTCAGGATGGGTGCATAGCCTTGGGAATGCTCGACTGCATACCGACGATTGAAGTAGGAGACATACACATGTCGAAAGGCAACCGACTGGTGACTTTTACCGATGGACTTGTAGAGCTTGATGAAGGGTCATACGTCAGCCGATCACTAGACAATGTGAAGAAGATAATGTGTGAAACAAAGAACATCACAGACGCAATGAGCAGGATATCGGCAATGGCTGATGACAACGAGCAGAACAGTCGTGTGTTTGATGATGTGTCGGTATTAGGCATAGAATTCGTAAAGAACGGATTCTTCAGTCTCTATAGATAAAAGCGTATTATTGTTTTTATTACATAGCGAGACTCTTTTTCGCTATTTTTATATACCTTTGCGCCTTAGAAAATAATACTACGATGTTAGACAAGATACAGAACCTCATAGAAGAGGTAAAAGCACTGCATGCAAAGAACGCTGAAGAGGCCGAGGCATTTCGTATCAAGTACCTCAGCAAGAAAGGTTCAATCTCAGCATTGTTTGACGAGTTCAAACAGGTAGCTCCAGAGAAGAAGCGCGAAGTTGGACAGAAGCTTAACGAGCTCAAGGTTGCAGCAACAGAACGCATCAACGAACTCAAGGAGGCATTTACAGAGCAGCAGAATGCTGCAACAGGTGCAGACCTCACACTTCCAGGAACATCATATCTCTGCGGAGGTCGCCATCCTCTTTCTGTTGTAAAGAACGACATCATTGAGATATTTGGCCGTCTTGGCTTTACTGTGGCTGAGGGTCCAGAGGTAGAAGATGACTACCATGTCTTTACTGCACTCAACTTCCCATTGGAACACCCAGCACGAGACATGCAGGACACTTTCTTCATCAACAGCAATCCAGACATTCTGTTGCGTACACACACATCAAGTGTACAGGTCAGAGTCATGGAGAAGCAGAAGCCACCTATTCGTGCCGTATTTCCAGGACGAGTATTCCGTAACGAAGCAATCTCAGCTCGTGCGCACTGTATATTCCACCAGGTAGAAGGATTGTATGTAGCCAAGAACGTATCATTTGCAGACTTGAAGCAGACTTTGCTTTACTTTGCTAAGGAGATGTTCGGACCAGACACACAGATAAGACTTCGTCCATCATACTTCCCATTCACAGAGCCATCAGCAGAGATGGATGTCAGCTGCTCACTTTGTGGAGGCAAGGGCTGTGGTGTCTGCAAGGGCACAGGTTGGCTTGAGATATTGGGTTGCGGCATGGTCGACCCTGCGGTTCTCGAGGCAAATGGTATAGATAGCAAGGAGTACAGCGGATTCGCCTTCGGTATGGGTGTAGAACGTATTGCAATGCTCCGCTACCAGGTTAAAGACATACGCCTGTTCTTTGAGAATGACGTTCGTTTCTTGAACCAGTTCAAGTCTGCGAACTAGTCAGCAACAAACAAGATATAGATAATGCCGTGAGTTATAACGACTCATGGCATTATTTTTTTCATGATATATATAAGCAAAAAACAGAGGGTGGCTGTCAGCCACCCTCATATTTGTCAAATTAAGATCAGAATCACTTAATACTTACCGTAGCACTCTCGCGAACGTCAGAGACGTTAGCTGCTTCGCCAGCCATACGGCCAATAGTCATCAAAGCAACATCGACAGACGACATAGCCTTCTCGACATCGGCCTTTTTCAGAGACATCTCAGAGAAAGTAGGAATTGTCCAGAAGTTTTCGGCAGCCGTCTTAGCCTTTTCTTCAGCTATATGGTTGAGATAACCACTTTCAATAGTTGGCTCGACAGAATATCCGGCATTCTTTATACCCTCACACACAGATACCTTATACATTCTATTAACGTTGCCGCTACCGCTACCTCCAACGTAAGTGTCATACGAGGCTGTGCCGAAGCGACAAAAAAAACAATTATAGATAGATAGTGCTATCATATATGGGAAATATACCTTGAATAATAGACAACGAGAGAAGAAACCGTGACAATAAACGTCGGCACCGCGAGGGATAAAAGTTACAACTTCCATTCGTCACCAAGAAAGAGACGTTCGTCACTACCTAATTTGCTTAAAAATGACGTTCGTCAAAATAATCAACACATTAGTCAAAAGATTTAATATGTGATTTTGTAGGAAAACCAAAGTATTTACCTTTGTTATCGAAGAAAAGATAAAAACACAAAGAGATGAAGAATTTGGTATTATCATTCGCGTTCGCAGTAACACTCATAAGTGGCACAGTTGTTCTCAACTGCATCTTTCCTGCAAACAATGCAGAGATAGTAGATGTAAATGACTTGAGCAAAGACAACAACCAGCTTTGCGACTTGGTGTTCGATGAGAATGGCAACTTGATCTCTGAGACAGTGTACAAGTGGGACAGCAAGAACGACATGCGTGGTGATATCATCTCACGTACAGTATGCTTCAACCACCCAAACACATACGCATACAATAATTAAGCATATACTTTGAGTCAAAAATAAGCGAAACTATTCCAAGTTTGTTGAAAAAAATCCTATCAGCTAGAAAAATCCATAAAAACGAGATGAGGTTAAGGGGTTAGCTTCATCCCGTTTTTTTTTGTATCCTATAGAACGCGTTTTACGCCGTGGAAAGTCTGTCGGAATTCAGTAGGAGTTATACCCTGACGCTTTTTAAATATCCTGTTGAAATTAGATATATTATTAAATCCGCAGCTGAAACATATCTCACTTATATTCTTATCACTATCGACCATCATACGAGTAGCGAAGCCTAAACGTATCTCATTGAGGAAATCGATGAAAGACTTACCCGTGCGCTGCTTAATCAATCGAGTGACAGATATAGGCGACATATTAATGCTATCGGCCACGTCGCTTAGCATTATCTTCTGTCCATAGTTCTGCATCATATAACTGTGAATGCGCTCCATGCGGGCATCTGTCGAGACAGAATTGTCAGACTGAAAAGATTCACTAGAGAGCAGTCGTTGGTTGGGCGAGATGGCCAGTTCATACATAAGACGCTGGAATATCAGATAAGCCTCGAAACCCGTTGAGTGTGCCATTTCGCTCATCATAGGCTCAATAGCCTGAGCCGTCTCAGGAGTGAAGAGGACACCATGTTCTGAACGTTTGAGCAAGTCGGTAACCGGCTTAAGAATATCCTTATCAAGAAGATCACGCGGAAAGAGCGATGCAACGAACTGGGTAGTAATCTCACGAGAAGAACTAACAACCTCACACTTGCCCTTCTGCCAGTCGTGGTAGAGATTCGGTCCGACCAAGCACAGATCATAATCACCGATAGACTCTATACTGTCTCCAACAATACGAACAGCATTCTTGCAGTTGCAGATGAAATTGAGTTCATATTCAGGATGATAGTGTAACGGACAATTAAAGTCCTCCTTATGTCGGTCGAATACCAACATAGAGTCAGTCTTCTCGTTGAGTGGGGTAACTTCTCTTGATATATACTTTTCTTTCATAGAAAGACAGGATAGTTTGTGATGTTAATAATGCAATTTTAACACAAAATGCCGATAAATGCAAGTTTAACGGCCATAGGAATAGAACTTGTAAGCATGAATATGCACCCACGCCAACAAGATATAATAGTATTATTATTCTTAATAAGAGCAAATATTAGTGCTATATCTTTATTTATCAGCTACTTACCATAACACCACAACACATAAGCATCTGCCTTTACAGAATGAGCATTGCAGATTTGCATTATAATATGATAAAATAGTATTTGATTTGTAAAAAAGTGTGACTTAATTTTGTGATGTTGATTTATGAGACACACGAAACTATAATAATATACAGATGTCACTATTCACAGAACGCAAAGAGAAGATCGAGAAAGACTTTGAAGAACTGATAGCAAGGCCTAACGAGAAACTATTCAGCACGAACGGTATCTACAACAAATACAAGTACCCAGTAGTGACCCGAGAACATGTGCCATTGGAGTGGCGATATGACTTCAATGAGAAGACGAATCCATATTTCATGGAGCGCATATCATTTAATGCGGCATTTAATGCAGGAGCGATGAAGCTTGGTGACAAGTATATCGTAATGGTGCGCACTGAGGGAGTGGACCGCAAATCGTTTTTTGCTGTAGCAGAGAGTCCTAACGGCATAGACAACTTCCGTTTCTGGGAGCGTCCAGTCACTATGCCACAGATACCGGGGGACCCAGACACAAACGTGTATGACATGCGACTCACCAAACATGACGACGGTTATATCTACGGAGTGTTCTGTTCGGAACGAAAAGACCCTAATGCACCAGCAGGAGACACATCAAGTGCGGTAGCAGCAGCTGGCATCGCAAGGACAAAAGACTTGAAGACGTGGGAACGTCTGCCAGACCTCATCTCACACGCCGGTCAGCAGCGAAACGTTGTCCTGTTTCCACATTTCGTCGAAGGCAAATATGCATTCTACACACGTCCACAAGACGGATTCATTGACACCGGTTCAGGTGGTGGCATAGGCTGGGGATTGTGCGAAGACATTTGCCATGCAGAAGTGAAGGACGAGTATATCATGGATGCAAAGACTTACCACACCATATATGAGGTGAAGAACGGCCAAGGACCAGCACCTATCAAGACCAAATATGGATGGTTGAACCTGGCGCACGGAGTGAGAAACACGGCAGCAGGTCTTCGTTACGTGCTATATATGTTCATGAGCGACCTGGAGAAACCATGGATAGTAACCCATAAGCCTGCGGGACATTTCATTGCTCCATACGGTTCAGAACGCGTGGGAGATGTGTCGAATGTAATCTTTGCTAATGGATGGATAGCAGATGAAGACGGCAAAGTATTCATTTACTATGCATCAAGTGACACGAGACTACATGTTGCCACAACAACTGTTGACCAGCTCGTAGATTATGTCATGAACACCCCACAGGACGACCTGACATCGGCAGCATCGGTAGCACGAATCAATGCACTCATCGACAAAAACAAGTCTCTTTGATAGGATAAGCCTTTCATAAACATATTAGAGTTATAGATTGGTTGTGGAGACGTGCCCTGGCGTGTCTCTACATCCATATATAGAGGGTTCATATGGAAATAAGGAAATACATTGTCACGATATCACTCTTGCTGTGGTATAGCATAGCGCAAGCCTATGTGACACTACCGTCAATATATTCTGACGGAATGGTCCTGGAGCAGAACAGTGACATAAAGATATGGGGATGGGCAAAACCTAAGGAACCTATCAGTGTCACGGCATCATGGGACGGGCAGACCATCGAGACAGAAGCCGCAGCAGATGCCACATGGTCGGTTACACTTCACACACCAACTGGTTCTTATGAGACGTATGAAATAACGGTAAACGGATGGGACAGCCATGTGATAAGCAATGTCATGGTTGGAGAGGTGATACTATGTGCTGGCCAGAGCAACATGGAGTGGACAATAGGAGCCGGATTCATAGGTAAAGACGCTGTCGTTGCACAAGCTAACCAGAGCAGCATACGAATGTTTCATGTAGATTACCGCACATCGACAACACCCAATCACGATGTCAGTGGAAGGTGGATGGAGACTACCCCATCCAACGTGGGAAACTTCAGTGCCATAGGATATTTCATAGCAAGCAAAATGGAGAAGGTGTTAAGAGTGCCTGTGGGCATCATCAACTCCTCCTGGGGAGGCACGCCTATTGAGAGCTGGACACCAGAAGAGGCTTACGTAAACTGCGACAGACTACGACGAGTGAACGACGAGTTGCAGCAAGGAGAATGGGGCCCATGTCGTCCGGGACGAATATACAATGCGATGATTGCACCGTTCGTTGATTACAAGATAAAAGGCGTAGCATGGTATCAGGGTGAAGAGAACACAAGCAATCCAAGTGCATATATGGACATGATGTTTGCACTGGTCAACGAATGGAGATATGCTATAAAAAACGATGACCTGCCGTTTGTATATGCTCAAATAGCACCATACTGCTACAACTCGGGCAACGGAGTAAGAATACGAGAGCATCAGCGCAGGTCGCTGCAGATACCTGGAACAGCGATGGTTGTCATTGGCGAACTGGGTGACACGACAAACATACATCCGCAACATAAGATAGAAGCAGGAGAACGTTTTGCCAACGCTGTGCTCAACCATGTCTATGGGAAGAAGGAGTACAGATATGAAGCACCATTGTTCGAAAAGATGAAGATTGAAGGTGCAAAAGCCGTCATAAGTTTCAGCAATGACGATGGTCTTCATGTACGAGAAGGCAAGGACCCTAACTTGTTTGAGATAGCTGGTACAGATGGCATATTCTATCCGGCAAAAGCAAAACTCGTGACAAAGAAGACTCAGGGTCGCAAGACATACAGCATTGAGGTGACAAGCAAACATGTAAAGACACCGATAGCGGTGCGCTATGCATGGAGTGACACCGCTTGGCCTAATCTATACAATGCAAATGGAGTGCAAGCGTCGTGCTTCACCACACTCGAAGAATTTTAATCAGAAACAAATATACAACTAACGCATACTGACATGAAGAAAGTCTTATCCACAGTATTAGCCGCCTTCGCTTCGACATTAGCGATAGCGCAAAGTCCAGTAAACCCCAATGCATCACAAGAGGCAAAAGACCTCTTGACATTTATCTATAATCAGGGTGGTAAGGGCACACTCACAGGCCAGCACAGCTACCCTCTCTTCAGCGACATATATATGGAGCGAGTAGAGAACCTGACTGACGGCATGCACCCAGCAGTCTTCGGCCAGGATTTCGGCTACAGCAAACCTAACTCACTTGACGGTATCAACTTCCGTCAGAGAGTAATAGACAATGCTATCAAATGGCATAAGAAGGGCGCCATCATCACTCTCATGTGGCATGCTGTACCTCCTACAACAGATGCCATATTCACTACATGGCAAGGTGAAAACGGTGTGCAGAGCAAACTCACAGATAAGCAGTGGCAGGATCTGCTCACCGAGGGCACTGAGATTAATACAAGATGGAAGGCACAGGTAGATGTCATCGCCTTCTTCCTCAAGCAGCTACAGGCAGAGAACATACCTGTTATATGGCGTCCATATCATGAGATGAACGGAGACTGGTTCTGGTGGGGACATCGTCCAGGTGAGAACGGCTATAAGAAGCTTTTCAGAATGCTTTATGACCGATTGACAAACTACCACAAGATAAACAATCTGTTGTGGGTATTCAATGCCAACGAACTCAATGGTTTCAATGTAAAAGAGTATGACGGCTACTATCCAGGACATGACGTAGTAGATATACTAGCAACAGACATCTACAACAGCGATTATAAAGGCAAGGACTATGAGCTTCTCCTGAAATTGGGAGAAGGCAAGCCTATAGCATGGGGTGAGGTAGGCAAGCTTCCTACTCCCGACATCGTAAAGAAGCAGCCAAAGTGGGTTTGGTTTATGTGCTGGTGCGAATTCCTTGAGGTGCAGAACGACTGGCAGAGAAGAATGGACATCTATAAGGCCGACAACACTATTACTCTCGAAGAACTAGCAGAAATCAAGAAATAAGTCTATGATGAACCTTGATCACTTGAAGGCGCAGATGAAGGCAGAATATGCCAACATCATGCGCTACTGGATTGACAAGATGGAAGACCACGAGAACGGTGGGTTCTATGGCGAACGCGATGAACACGACAACCTCGTAGAAGGGGCGCTTAAAGGCTGTATCCTCAATGGCCGTATCCTGTGGTCGTTTGCATCGGCTGCCAATAACTTCGGCAACGAAGAGTATAAGGAGGCTGCAAAGCGTGCCTTTGACTACATCTGCACATATTTCTATGACAAAAAGAACGGCGGCTTCTATTGGTCGCTCGACAAGAATGGCAATCCTGTTGACACTAAGAAGCAAGCTTATGCACAAGGGTTTGTCATATACGGATTGTCGGAGTATTACATATTGACAAAAGACTCCAAAGCAATAGAAATGGCCTATGAGACATATAACCTCATAGAGAAGCATTTCCGCGACAGAAAGGACGGAGGATATATAGAGGCACTGGCGGCAGACTGGACACCGATGGAAGATGTGAGATTGAGTGACAAAGACGAGAACACACCTAAATCGATGAATACACATCTGCATATACTTGAGCCATACACCAACCTGTATAGAGCTAAAGCTACACCGGAGCTGAAGGAGTCGATAGAGCATTGCATTGACATTTTCCGCTATAAGATAATAAACGCAAAGAGCGGCAGGTTCAACCTTTTCTTTGACATGGACTGGACATTGAAGAGTGACATAGACTCGTATGGCCACGATATAGAAGGTGCATGGCTGATATATGAGGCGGCAGAAGTCATAGGCAACAATAAGCTTATGGATGAACTAAAGCCTGTATGTAAGCGTCTCGTCGATATCACCATAGAGGAGGGTTTTGACGGAGACTCATCGATATACTATGAGAAGGTGAACGGACATCTGGACACTGACAAACATTGGTGGCCACAGGCTGAAACACTCGTAGGCCTAACCGACACTTGGAGACTAACAGGAGATGAGACATATCTGGAGAGAATGAGCAAGGTATGGGATTTTATAGAGACTCATCTTGTAGATAAAAAGGGAGGTGACTGGTTCTGGAGAGTGGATAAAGACGGGAAGGTGGCCTATCACGACATGAAGGCTGGATTCTGGAAGTGTCCATATCACAATTCAAGAGCCATTGTAGAAGTGCTACACAGAATAGGTTAATCATATCATCAAAAACAGCATATTCATACCAGCATGAAAAAGATTTATGGACTGATAATGATGGGAACGCTAGTGTCATGTGGTCCCAGAGAAGCAATGACAATCGATGGTGGCAGCGAGCTAATAACCATGGTTGGCAGAACCGACCGTTCGGAAGTTAATGCACCTAAGCAATGGGCTGCCGGTGGCTATTTCACCTTTGGCTTTGAGGGCAACGAATGTGTCATAGAGATGAACGATGAACAGCCAAACGGAGAGACCAGGAACATCATAGAGGTTGCTGTTGACGACAATCAGTCGGTAGCATATAGAATGAGCGGCATAAGAAATGTGATAATCATTGGTGACGAGAACAAAGCAGAGCAGTTAAAGGACAGCTTAACCAATGTCATATCTTATCCCATAAATAATGGAGCCGGCAAACATCACGTGACTATCTGTCGCGACAGCGAAACGGCAATGGGATATACACAGTTGGTATCTGTCAAGGCCGACAATATATTCAAGTGGAGCCCAGACAATGGCCTGAAGATAGAATTCATTGGCAATTCAATCACCTGTGGAGCAGAATCAGACACCACAATGAAGGCTAAAGATGAGTATAAATGGGGCGACTGGCACAGAGCTTACGTAGGCTATGGACCAAGAACTGCCAGAGCTCTCAATGCACAGTGGTCGCTTGTTTCAGTATCTGGAATAGGACTCATCAGAAGCTGCTGCGATATGGGTATCACGATGCCACAGGTATATGACAAGATCATCTTGCGAGACAACAAACTAAGCTACGACTATGCATATCAGCCTGATATCATCTGCTCTTGTCTGGGACAGAATGACGGCATACAAGATTCAACAGCATTCTGTTCTGCTTATGTTGATTTCATAAAAGACGTAAAGGCAAAAAATCCGCAGGCTAAGAAGATCGTCATGCTGTCGAGCCCTATGGACCATGGAGAGTTGAACGATTGGCTTTGCAGAATGATAAAGTCGATTGTCGACCAACTAGGCAACGAGGGCATAGACAATGTGACATACTATTTCTATACAAAGGCATGGAACGGCGGCGGTGTAGATCATCCAAGTGAAGCAGAACATGCAGAGATAGCAGAGGAACTAACCAATTATCTCAAAACAATTTTGTAGATTTGAGATTATAACCAGAACACACAACATAAACAATACAAATAATCCATGAATGCCAAACACATAACAGTGGGTCTCATTGCGGCGATGGCTACATTGACTGTCAACGCCCAGAAGTTTGAAGGACTCGCCATGACACCACCTATGGGATGGAACAGCTGGAACACCTTTGGTTGTGACATCAATGAGACAGTAGTGAAAGAGACTGCCGACCTATTCATCAAATTAGGCCTCAAAGACGCTGGCTACGAATATGTTGTCATTGATGACGGATGGATGGAGATGGAGCGAGATCCTGAGACATACCTTTTAGTGCCAAACAAAGAGAAATTCCCTAACGGCATAAAGACTGTTGCCGACTATGTACACTCTAAAGGTTTGAAATTTGGCATATACAACTGTGCAGGCACAAAGACTTGCGGAGGTTATCCAGGTACTCGTGGCTTCGAATATATGGATGCCAAGCAATATGCACAATGGGGAGTAGATTTCCTTAAGTATGACTGGTGCTACACAGGATCTGGCAATGGAGGTTTTGAATACCAGCAGGATGCTGCCGCTTCATATACACTTATGCGCGACGCTATCTACAAGGCTGGCCGACCTATGATATTCAACATCTGCGAATGGGGTGACAACGAACCATGGAAATGGGGAGAGAATATCGGTCACATGTGGCGTATATCAGGTGACATAGCTCATTGCTGGGACTGCGAGATGTCGTTCGGCAACTGGTCGAAATGGGGCTTGTGGCCTATCATCAACATGCGCAAAGACATACGCAAGTATAGTGGACCAGGCCACTGGAATGACTTTGATATGCTTGAGGTGGGCAACGGATTCTCGGCAACAGAAAACCGCACACACTTTGTGATGTGGTGTATGCTTGCTTCGCCTCTCGTGCTCGGCAACGACATACGCAAGATGGACGAAGAGACACGTAAGCTGGTCACCAACAAAGAAGTCATCGCAGTGGACCAGGATAAGATGGGCATACAGGGATTCAGGTTTATGAATCTTGACGGCTTTGATATTTGGGTGAAACCACTTGAAGGTGGTGACTGGGCTTTTGCCTTTGTCAACATGACAGAAGACACTCGTCACCTCAGCTATGACTGGGCTAAGTATTACTGCAAAGACGGCCTTGTTGAAAGAGAAATACAATGGGGCAGACAGACGTTCAATTTGCGCGACCTCCTATCACACAAAGACGTGGGCGACACATCACGCAAATTGGAACGCGACATAGCAGGACACGACGTCGTTGTGTTCAGATTAAGCGAAAAGAAATAACAAACACTTTTCGCGTTATAAAAAGAATAATACCAAAATGAAAAAAATATGGCTACATTAAAAGAGAAAATAGGCTATGCCTTAGGAGATGCCGCTTCAGGCGGTATAACATGGAAGATAATGTCGATTGCCTTTCCATTCTTCTTCACCAATGTCTTTGGGCTTTCACTTGGTGACACAGCGGCACTGATGCTTATTGCACGTATGTTTGACGTTGTAACAGACCCATTGATGGGTAGTCTCGCCGACAGAACACAATCTAAATGGGGAACATATCGTCCTTGGCTCATTTTCGGATCTATTCCATTTGGACTTATATTCGCCTTGTTGCTCTTCACTCCAGAATTTGGTCCTGTAGGTAAACGAGTATGGGCATATACATTATATCTGATGATGATGGCAGTATATACTATGGTAAACGTGCCATACGGCTCATTGCTTGGTGTAATGACAGAAGATGACAACGAGAAGAACCAGTTCTCATCATACAGAATGGTAGGAGCCTATGCTATGGGATTCATAACTCTTCTCTCTTTCCCATATCTGCAGAAGATTGTAGGAGGCACCGACCAGCATCAATATGCCGTATTGGGAGCTGCATTTGGTCTTCTAGCTTGTATCATGACTATGGCCTGTGGCTTGATGACCAAGGAACGCATAAAGCCAAAGCGTGCGGAGAAGTTCTCATTCAAACAGTTTGCTGACCTTTTCAAGAATAAGCCATGGATATACCTTACTACAATAGGTATCTGCACTAACTTCTTTAACGGATTCCGCTATGCAGTAGCCAGCTACATATTCACATACTGCATGGGAGGTGACATAACAATAAGCAGTCTCATTATCAACTATACAGTATTCATGGCATTTGGAGAAGTAACTTGCATGATCTTCGGCGGTGTATCACCAAAGTTCACTGAGTGGATAGGGTCGAAGCGCATGGCGTTCTTCTGGTCGTCAGTGATATGCTGTGTATTATCGATAGCATTCTTCTTCATCCCTATGGACCCATCATATATATGGGTGATGATAGTACTTGTCGTTCTCACATCGGTAGGAGTAGGTCTCTATTCACCACTCCTCTGGTCGATGTATGCCGATGTAGCAGACTATGCAACAGAGAAATTCGGCACCTCATCAACAGGTCTTATCTTTTCATCGGGCACTATGTCGCAGAAACTCGGAGGAGCCGTTTCGGGAGCACTCATCACAATCTTGCTGGGCTTAGCAGGAGCTACAATGATAACGGATGAGATGGGCAACGAAAGCATCAACCCAGAGTCGGTGAACGAAGCGGTAAAGACCATGATATGGTCGCTCTTCTCATTGTTCCCTGCTGGTATTGCACTTGTCATGGCATTCTTGGCATACATATTCCCACTTAAAAAGTAAAAGATATATAAGGATCCTTATTAAGGCGTTGGATGAGAGCATTTCTTCACCCAACGCCTTTTGGGTATATAACAAACTGATACTCAACTGGCAAGATATCATATACCAACGTAAGTTCGACGAAAGTAGAGATAATGACAAATGTCTGTTTGCAATGTTGAACAGAACAAGACCGGACTTGCCGATGGGGCACGAATGTATACTGAGGGTATAGTGAGGGTATAGTGATGTAAAGTCGATTTTGTTCTAACACTTCTAACAGTTCTAACAGATATAACAGAAAAATATGCATACCCCCTAGGAGATTTTACTGTCATACCTCATAAATAAATGATATTAAGCATAAAACGGCATCGTTTGAAGGGGATAGGGGGTGTCATATTTTTGTGTTAGTGTTAGTGTTATGTTAGTGTTAACGTAAGTTCTACAAATCTAGAATAGTGATAATTTCATCGAACTCACGTTATTTATCACGAACAACTAACAAACTAACAAAAAAATGAAGGGGGTATGTGCTTTTTCATTACGAATGTATTGTGAGGATATTGCAATGATATAGGAAATAGATAGAAGAATACACGCTAAAATGACATGGCACAAGGTTGTAATGAGGAATTTGAGTTTTAATAAAATGATGCAAATCAGCAGTTGAAGTTGCCCGAAGGTTTTTGTTTTGAATCATATCTGATAATCAATGCTTTAGCTCTAAAAACCGAAGGTTTTATTTCGTCGAATAGTCGTTTTTTTCTTTGGAGTATAGTTTGTGGCTGTATATATTTGTTGGTGAAAAACTACTGCAAAGAATAAAAATGAAACCAAAATTTAATCTGTTGATGCTACTTCTATGTGTGGCATTGCAATCTATGGCTCAGTCTGTGACATACGCTTATGACGCCAATGGTAATAGAATAAAACGAGAGATAGTTGTCGGAAGCAACAAGTCGATTACAACGGACGACGATATAGATGTCAGTCCTGTATATGATGCCATAGGAAACTATGACATTAAGATATATCCTAATCCTACACATGGCATGCTGAGGGTTGATATCGTCACTATAGGCGATGAAACTTTTTCTATAGATGTCTTCGATATGAATGGGCGCAATGTGTATCGCATTGCAAATGCGGACAATGTGAATGCCATAGACCTTACTAGCTGTGAGAATGGCATGTATGTGCTTGTCATCATCAAGGGTGACGAGAAGAGAACATGGAAAATAATCAAGAGATAAGAACCAATCATGAAAAGATTTATATCAGTATTGTTGATGTCGTCGATGCTGTCGACTGTTGTCGCGGCTCAGACGCTAGTGGGTTCTATGGGAGGCCAGTTTGCCGTAAACGAAATGGGCGCGGCGACATATACATTACCTTTTGACATTCCCGAAGGTGTAAACGGGATGCAGCCCAATATAGGTCTTATATATAACAGTCAGTCAGGCAATGGTATTGCTGGCATGGGAGTTTCTATATATGGGATATCAGTGATAAGCAAAGCAGCAAAAGACATTTACCATGACGAGTCATTTGCAGGATTTTCATACGTCTATGATGCACCCTTGTCCATTGACGGGTCAAGAATGCTGTTGAAAACAGGGTCTAACGGTGTGAATGGTGCAGAATATTGTGCAGAAAACTCTCCGTATGAAATTATAAGTATAAAACAGGCGGATGATTTGTCGAAGTATTTTGTTGTAAAGCTCAAGAACGGTACTACAGCGTATTATGGCCAGACATCAGATTCAAAAGCCAATTGTCACATTGAGCAACGAGTCTTAGGTAGTACAACAGGGTTGTCAGATCTTCTAAGTCCTTATGCGTGGTATCTGGACAGAATGGAAGATTCGTTCGGTAACTATATTACATATACCTACTCTATGGTAGATAATACCGTGTTTCTTACCAGGATTACATACGGTTCAAGCAGTAGTGGGTTGACCAATACGATAGACTTTGCGTATGAATATAGGACTGATCATATAGAATACGTCATGACAAATGGTCTGAAGACCTCGGTTTGTCGAAGGCTTAAGGATGTTACAATTTCGACAAATGGAACAAAAAGGAACAAATATACGCTCACATACTACGATTCATACTATTTTTCTCGCCTGAAATCAATAACCGAGAGCTATGGTGACAGGTCATTGCCTTCTGTGACGTTCGACTGGCGATCTGTGTATGGGTCACAAATGTCTCATGAGAAAATTGATGTTGATATGTTGAATCTGGCAACCGACGGAAGCATGTGGCTCTCATCAGGAGATATATTAGGTAAGGGTAAATCGAGCCTTGTTGCATTGAATAAGAAAGCCACGTCTCTTTCTGTTTATGAGTATATAAAGGATAATGGCGCTTTCAGTTATACACAGCGGTATGTTTTCCCATCAGGAACAGATATGGTGAACAAGACAAGCGTTAGAGGCATCTGTTATACAGACTACGATGGGGACGGGACTGAAGACATTGTAATGCCATTTGTTGAGAACGCTAATTTCGGATGTTTCATAAGTAACTCAAAATCGACAGAGTTGAAAAAACGGTCAAATGTTCTCAATACCAAATGTGACCCCTTGTGTTCTGCCGGTAATATATACAATAATGGTCGAGGTCAGATTGTTTTTCTTGAAAACAAGAAGAATAATGATGGTTTGTATACGTATAGTATATACTCCTATTCAAACAGTAACCCTATAAAAGGCAGTTTGCACTTTAGTCGTGAGCCTAAAAAGATGGTAGTAGCAGACTGTAACAATGATGGACTGCAAGATATGATTGTTCTCTATGAAAGTGGTTATACTATATATTGGAATGAAGCCGCAAGAGAGAACGACGTACCTTTCTCGTATTCTCCTTATTACTGTGAGTGTTATTATGACGGCTCTGACCTCAGAGACGCATCTCTTGTTCAGGCGGGCGATTTCAATGGTGACGGAATAGTCGATTTTATATCGAACTCAAGCGACAGTGAGGAATTCTATCTTTTTTTAGGTGATGGCCGAGGCCGGTTTACTAAAAAGAGTGCATTCAAATCAAGTGATATCCATGAGCATAGCTTTACAGGTAAGGATGATGAGAGGTTTGTCTGTAATGTGATAGACTTTGATAATGACGGGAAACAGGACGTTATAATCACAAAGGCAAAGTACAAGAAGGTTACGGACAAGGTGCTTGGTATTAAGGTTAGCAGTTCATACGGTAAATTTGAAAAGACTTATACATGCTGGATGAAATCTACAGGCGTGGGGTTTACTGAGGTGAAAAGGGCTTCGTCAAACAAAGAGAGCGATGCGGACGCATGGGCGTTTCTTACCGGTGATTTCAATGGAGACGGATTCCCCGAACTTGTCAATTATGGCTATAACTGTTATAGCAGCACTGATGCAAATGTCACTCCCTCGTGGCATATATACAAGAACAGTTTGAATAACTGTCAGGCTAACAAGATTTCAAGGATATCGACATCAAACAATGGGGCGTACACAGATATAGAATACTCCAACTTAAGTGACAAGACCGTTTATGCCAAGACACAAGGAGATAATTTCCCTGTCTCCTCGATTATGATTCCATTGAATGTTGTTAAGCAGACAAAAGAGACCGTGGCAGGATATACATATTCTACATCATATACATACAAGGGACTCAGATGTCACATGCAGGGTAAGGGACTCATAGGTTTTTCCTCTGTAACTTCAAAAAATGCCACAACGGGAGAGACCCGCACGTTGACTGTGAATGCCTTGAGCAGTTCATGTTACGAACCTTCGTCTATAACAAACTCGGTAACCATGGGAGGCTTTACATCGAATACAGTCACAACCTACGCTTCTAGTATGATATTTAAGAAATGTCATTTTACATACCCTAGCAAAATTATTGACACTGATATCTATGGTAATAGCACCACATGTACAAACACCTACGATTCAAGCAAAGGCTATCTCACAAAAACAAGAACCGAATACGGCTCTTCAAGCATGTACAGACAGACGGAATATTCGTCGTATGTCAAGGCAGGTGGGGTATGGCAGCCTCAGACAGTGATCAGTACGCAAAAACACAGCGATTCATCAACGATATTTTCTCAGAAAACAACTTATACCTATGACACATCAACAGGTAAGGTGCTGCAGGAGAAGCAAAACGCAGGAGCAACAATGCCTGTGACGAATGACTATACCTATGACCAGTATGGAAACGTAAAGACACACAAGATATCTGCTACAGGCATCACTTCAGTTACCACATCATTCGAGTACGACGAGACGCACCGTTTTGTGACTAGAAAGAAAAATGATGTAGAATCTGTAGATGAGACATTCGTGTATGATATATGGGGCAATCTTCTGAGTGCCACAGATGAGGCCTCCAACAAGACGTCGTACTCTTATGATGCGATAGGTAACCTCACGAAAACGACTTATCCCGACGGAACATCGACAGCAATAGCGCGAGGATGGGGAACGACCTCCACGCAGAGGTATTATGTAATGGAGACAGCTACAGGACAAGCTCCTGTTACTGTATGGTATGACAATTGCGGGCGCGAGGTTAAGACAGATACGTACGGTGAGAAGGGAGTGAGAGTGACAGTGACAAAGGCATACGGCAAATATGGTAGTATTACCAATGAGACAACAAAAACAGGTGAAGTGACGGTTACGAGATCATGGTCGTATGACACAATGGGACGCGTCAGTTACGTTGTTGGCACAAATACGCCATATACATCATATTCGTACAGCAACAGAAAGGAGACTATCAGTGACGAGGACAATGACATTAGAACAACGACTACATACGACGCATGGGGCAATGTAAAGACCATAACCGACGAGGTTTCAAGTGCCATATATACCTATGCGTCTAATGGTAGCCCTTCGAGGATAGAGTCGGGAGGAGCCACCTATAGCATGACGTATTACGAGGTTGGCAATCAGAAGACGCTTTCCGATCCTGATGCCGGTACAACGACATATGTATACGATGCCTTGGGACGAGTCAAGAAGAGCACAGATGCCAAGAATGTTACAACGACTTACGATTATGACAAATATGGCAATCTTATAGAAAGGGCCTGTGGAGATTTTGTGACAAAATATACATATGGCACATCAAAGGCCACCCGCAACCAGCTTCAGAGCGAGACGGCCAACGGACAAACAATCAAATATACATATGACAGATATGGCAGACTTGAAAGCAAGACATATGTCATAGATGGTGAAAGCTTCAAGTATTCATATACATACAACAGCAAGGGACAATTAGAGAAGAAGACGTGTCCTATAGGTAATATTGAAAACTACATTTATGACAGCTATGGGAACATTGTGGAGATAAGGATAGACGGATCTACCGTATGGAATCTTGACTCCTATACAGGACGGTCGCGAGTTTCATTGCTTGGAGCGACTATGAAGCATACAACATCTTTCTCGACAACTGGACTCCTTGAAGCTATTTCGCTTGTAAAGATAAATGTCACACCAAATCTGATGAATCTACAGCGTTACACTTTTGATGGCAAGAGAGGCAACCTGATGACACGCTACGGCGTAAACAATACTAACGAGGATTTTGAATATGATAAGGCAGACAGACTTGTGAAGGTGAAAAATGGTTCGACTGAGAAGATGAAGATGGTTTATAGCGGGAATGGCAACATATCTGAAAAGACCGACGTAGGGGTCTATTCCTATGGCAGTTCCCAGCCGCATGCTGTCAGAGGTGTATCTAAGCAAATAGCAACAAACTCACAGGAAATAGTTTATACGCCATTCAACAAGGTGTCGACTGTAACGGAGAAGAAGGGTGGAATTACATTTGATTTGTCAATAACCTATGGTCCGGACCTGCAGCGTGTGAAGACAGTCCTCACGTCTAGTGGTCAGAAGAATACAAGGATATATGCAGGAAGTTATGAAAGAGTCAAGCTTCCGAATGGCAATGTTATTCAATACCAGTACTTAGATTCACCAGACGGGCTTGTCGGTGTATATGTGAAAGAGAACAGCAACAGCGCAGCAATGCAATATGCCTTGACCGACCATCAGGGAAGCATACTGGCTCTATACAAGCCAGACTTCACGACAACGTATACTGCGTCGTATGACGTATGGGGCAAGAGGACAGTGACCAAGAACAACATAAGTTTCCAGCGTGGCTATACGGGTCATGAGCACTGGAACAGCTTCCAGCTCATCGACATGAACGGAAGATTCTATGACCCGATCTTGGCCCGTTTCCTCTCGCCTGACCCATACGTACAGGCACCTGACAATACTCAGAACTTCAACAGGTATAGCTATTGCCTGAACAATCCGTTGAAGTATACGGACCCGAATGGGGAGTTTTGGGAAATGGTGATATTTGGTGCTATATATGGCGCAATATACAATGGCGCGATAAGTGATATGAACGGTAAGGGTTTTTGGAAAGGCGCATGGAAAGGTGCTTTGGTTGGTGCGGCAAGTAGTGCGTTGGGTTGTATAGCACCTATGGGAAATACCTGGTATGGTTCTGTTGGATGGGGATCTATTGTTGGAACAAGTTCTGGCATTGGAAACTGTTGGGCTGCTGGTTGCAACAGTGGACGTGAGTATATGAATGGTGCATGGAAAGGAGTAGCTATTGGTGGGGTCATGGGATTCCTAACATGTGAGCAGTTTGGAAATCTGACAAGAGGCAAGGGGTTCAATACGAATGAAGGCGTTTTGCAAAACTTCAAGAATGGTGTATATGATATCCCAGAAGGCTCTACTTGGCAACAAGAGGTATTGGATTACTTTGGATTCGAAGGGAAGTATGTTAATAAAGATGGGAATGCTAGTTATGAGAGGAATAGTGCAACTATAAGGTATAGAAACTATTCATTTGATAGCTATTCAGAATTGAAGATGTCATACTTAAAAGAATCATTTCATAAGTATAGGCATCAGGCAGGATTGATGTCCTGGGGCGACACCAAACTTTCAGATATTGACAGATGGCCAGAAGAATATGAAGGTGCTATTTATCTGTATAAAAGCCAAGGATTGCATTGCAATAAAGTCGATCTAGGAAGAATTGAGTATTGTGAAAGCATGCTAAATCTTCATAATAATTTTAGTTACAATCAAGTATATAAGTTCGAATCATTTCGTATTAAATGGACTGATTTTATATATAAAATTCCAAGAAGATGGTAAAATTTGTATTTTATGTTACAGGATTGTTTTTTGTGTCATGTTTGAATATCAAACCTCTTTCTGACAATAAAACAAACATCGCAATTCATCAAGCGTTTAATTCTGCTTCTATGGAGCCAGATTTGCATTTTACATTGCATGTTGATTCGACTAGATTGTCAGACCCAAAATACAGAGAGTTCTTGTGCATTCAGAGAAGGATAAATAATGAAGAATTGGTGCATTATTTCCCGTCGTTGCCTATCTTTGATGGTGATCTCGATTTGTTTATTCGCGATAATATTCGTTATCCAGAACATTTGCGAAATCAAAACCTGAATGAAAGTGTTCTGGTTTATTTAGAAGTTGACACTGAAGGCAATACCTTTAATCATCAAGTAATAAGAAGTTCACAATATGATGAATTAAACAAGGAGGCTCTAAGAGTCACGCGACTTGTTAAGTTTGATAAACCATCTGAGGATATTGAAAAACCAGGAGAACCTGTGTATACAACATATTACATTAGAGTTCCATTCCACAAATAACTGACGCAATGTTATGGATAGCTTACACTAACAGGGAAGGTTACATTATGATATAATTTATAGTCCTTCATTAATATGGGTTAAATAAGATATGAAAAGTATATATGTGATTGTAGTGGTGGCTGTATTGGTCACGATAGTATTGAATGGTTGCTCTGTGAACGAAAGTATAGTAGTTAATTACAAAAATATTAGCAGAGAGGAAACTGTCAATATGCCATATCTAAAATATACAAATCCGAAAGTAAGCAGATGTGATTATAGTAATGTTGGTAGTGACAGTTTGATGTTAGTGCCTGATAGTGACTCATTAAGTAATCAAATAGCGTATGCAAATTACTTATTTTCTGAAATATTGTATGATGGTGACTTAAATAATTTAGATAATTCGAGTAGTGTGTATTCGTTTGATTCATTTTTGAAGTATATAGTAAACTATCATAAAGACGACCAACAGGTTTTCGGAGTGTATCTAGGTGATGTCAATTTGACCGAAGGTGTCGTTAGTTCTATCTATATGGATGTCAGTAGTTCTATTTTGTATTCCTCAAAGACGACTTACCTTGTGAATTATGTTGATGATAATGTAGTGTCAATAGCAGAAATTGGTGATTTGACAGATATTGAAGACATCTCTGTAGATAGAATTTTTAAATGCTGTCCAGAATCGAATACTATTCTAACTGTTTGCAGACGTTCTGATTTTATTGATGATATTATTAATGATAGACAAGGATACAAACATAGATATTCTAAAGGTCGAATTTCTGTGTTGTCAAATGGATATATCTACATAAAGGAAAGAAGATTGTCTCGTTTTCGATATCATCTAATGAAACGTAAGTTGAATAAAAGGTAATTGTTTAATCAAATGAAGAAATATTTATTATTGTCATTGTTGTTCTTTTCGGTTTCTGCTTTATCTCAAGTGACGCAATGGCAAACATTTTATAATGTACCAGGGATGCCGAATCCCACGGAAGGGTTGTTGTTAAACGTTTAATAAGATAAAGGTTATCCGTATCAGCTACGTGAAGAACTCGCCCACATATTCGTTTTAGCCCGACATGCGCACTCACGCATGCCGGGCTTTTTTCGTTTTCCCAGTCATATATAAACCAGAAGATATACGCATTTCTCGCAAAAGACGAATTATTTATCGTTTTTCGATAATTTTTTCTCGTTTTATTTGGTAGATTAAAATATAGCATATATATTTGCATATCGATAAACGATAAATCAATCGCGATAATCGATACGAATATAAGTATAACAAACAAAAACTAATGTATATGAAAAAGGTATTAGCAATTGCAGCATTCGTTGCTGCAAGCATCTGCGCAAAAGGCGAGAACAAGACAAACACAAATGCATCAGAGGTTCGCATCAGCAACTATGTAGTGATGAATGTAGATGACATGAAAGTAGAGTTTGCGCTTGACAATGAAGGACGAGCAACAAGCAAGACCGTTTACACATGGAACAACATCAACGGCATGTGGGAGCCATCGTACAGATATATAGTAAGCTATGGCGAGAAAGAGAACACACTTACATTCGCGAAGTGGAACAAACAAAACAAAACCTTCAGCATGGGCAAAGAAAGCGCCACATACAGTAGCTCTGAATTTCCTACACTCATAGTATTGCCAAAGCACTAATATAAACAACGCCTTAATGACATAATCATGAAAACGAAACTAAATATCACATTTATAATAATGCTCTTATTGGTAGCTGTCAATCTTGGTAGCAACATACAGGAAGCATCAAAAGATTTCTGGCAAGGTTTCAACCTTGGATTCAATAGCATAGAGCAAGAAGGAGTAGTCAGCCTATATGGAATCAACATGGAAAGAGACGAATACAACATGAATGACAGCATATATAACTCTAAAACCAACAGCTTTGACAGGGTGACATTGAAAAAGGAGCAGTTTATAATAATTGCCAATCAGGATAAAAAAACAGAAAATGAAACACTGAATCTAATCCTATCGTTAATTACATTTGTTTCCATAATATACTTCTGGCTTGTATTTATAAAGGTGGTATTATCTGTTAACAGAAACAGCACGGTGATCTTCACCCAGAAGCTAGAGAATAGGCTGAAGAAATGCAGCATATCATTGGCAATATTTGCAATATGCCAAATAACATATCGTTATAGCGAACTTTCGGCAGCAAAAGACTATTTCGCGCACGAGGGCTACAGGCTTACAACTAATGGGGTATCAGGTGACATCATGCTACTCGTAATATCTACAGGTATCTTTATGGTAGCAGAGATATTCACCATAGCCCGCAAGATGAAAGAAGAACAGGAATTAACCATATAAAAAGGAGGTCAACATGGCGATTGTAGTAAACGTAGACGTCATGATGGCAAAACGTAAAATGTCATCACAGGAACTTGCAGAGAAGATAGATATAACTCCAGCTAACCTGTCAGTGCTAAAAACGGGTAAGGCAAAGGCGATAAGATTCACAACACTCGAAGCGCTATGCAGAGCTCTCGACTGCCAGCCTGGCGACATACTGGAGTTTGATGCGAGCAAAGAACAAACAGAAGAAAAGTAACAAACACAAATACATTAATAACATGAAAAAATATCTCAAGCCACTATTGGCACTTGTAGTATTCCTGCTTTCGCAAGTACTAGTATCAGTGATAATCATGACAGTAATGACTATTGCCAATATTCAGACAACCAATGTCACTATAATATCGGTGACACTTATCATTTCGTCAATAATAACAATATTGTTGATGATAAAGCCACTTAACATGTTTGATTTCAGACGAGACTTCCGTCCTTCAGGAATAAGTATCGGTCTCTCAGTAATAGCAATTATCGGAGCTATCATAGGCATGCTTGGAACCGATTTTATCAATTCGGCTCTTGACCTTCCTAATTTGCTCGAAGAGCAACTGGAAGGTATGAGCAATACATTAATGGGAGCGTTGGCTATAGCAGTTATCGGACCACTTGCTGAAGAAGTCGTTTTCCGTGGTGCTATGATGGGATATATGCTAAGAAACAATGTAAAACCATGGACAGCTATACTTGTATCAGCATTCCTCTTCGGTGCCATACACTTAAATCCCGTACAGGTGCCATTTGCTATGATAGTAGGAGTAATATTTGGTGTAATATACTACAGAACAGGGAACATAATTCTCACAACAATCATCCATATCATCAACAACTCAATGGCAACATATCTGATGAGTATATCAACTGATCCATTGCAGTTGGGCGAAAATGATGATACAAACATGCTTATAATGTCGGTTATATTGAGCCTGATATGTTGGGGTATCTGCTACATTATGCTAAGAAAACTATGGAAGAGCACTTCTGACATAGAATATGCAGAACCGAAGGAAGAAGCGATCGAAGTAATAGAATAAACAAAGAATAAGAATACGCAAAAAGAGGAGAGAGGACTTGTCATCGACATGATGGCAGGTCCTTTCTGGTTTCTAATCAGGCTGAATATCCTTGATCTCCTCGTCGACCATTTCTCTGACCAAAGGGAAGAACTCTTCAAAATGGCTATGGAAAAGGTCGTAATTGTCATGAAGACATCTTATGGCATCCTGTGTGTTACATGGTAGAGATGTATTGCGAGCCATGATATTGAGGGCACGAGAGAGACCGGCAAAGTTGGCATAGTTCTCAAGACGGCGGCTCTTGATAAGGAATGGCATCATCTTCTTGACATCACCAGGAACACGAAAATAGTTAAGAAGGAGGATGCGATGAACACGGCTGACAAATTTGCCAAGAGGCTGATTAGGGTGATACTTGTCCCAATCAGAAGCGAGGAAATGATCATAGAACATATCTACAATGACACCGGCATAACGGCCATAGGCATCCTTGAGAAGCAATGAACTTTCCTTTACAATGGGATGATTGTCGGTAAAATCATCGATTTTACGATGAAGAAGAATGCCCGTTCGCACTTTTGGAGAGTAGCGCGAATAATTACTTCCCTTGACATAATCGCCTATAAAATTGCCAAGCATTACGCCCGAATTGTCATGGGACAAAGCCAGATGTGCCAAATAGTTCATCCGTTGGACATATTACTAAACACAAAAATAAACAAAAAACATAAATAGCGGACTGAAAATGATTAAATTTGTCTTCGCTACAACCCATAATAAAAAACATAAACTATTGAGATCATGAAAGAACTAAACGATAGCAATTTTGAAGCAGAAGTACTTCAGGCAGAGGGACTTGTAATGGTAGACTTCTGGGCAGTATGGTGTGGCCCATGCCGAGCATTGGCACCAATAGTTGAGGAGATTGCCGGACAGTATGAAGGCAAGGTAAAAGTGTGCAAGTTTGATGTTGAAAGCAGTACTGAAATACCTGCGACTTATGGCATACGCAGTATCCCTACCCTCTTGTTTTTCAAGAACGGAGAGTTAGTGGATAAGTCAACCGGACTTGTCATGAAGAACAAGCTTGCCGAGAAGATTGACTCCCTACTCTAGTAGATAGATAAAGGACTGTAGTCTTTTTATCCATAGATTTTTCTCGGGCTATTCGGCAACGCTGGATGGCCCGAATTTATTAAATAGAATCCTAGCATGATAGAGATAGAAGAGAAATATATGCAACGTGCCATAGAGCTTGCGCAATGTGGCAAAGGCCTTACATATCCGAATCCAATGGTTGGCGCAGTCATTGTTTATAACGGTCGGATAATTGGCGAAGGATATCACATAAAAGCAGGCACTGGACATGCAGAAGTGAATGCTGTAAATAGTGTGCGTGACAAGTCGTTGCTGAAAGACTCTACAATATATGTCAGTCTAGAACCATGTGCACACTATGGCAAGACACCTCCTTGTGCGCAACTCATCATCGACATGGGAATACCTAGGGTTGTTGTGGGATGTGTAGATTCCTTCTCAAAGGTTTCCGGCAAAGGTATAGAGATGCTACGAGAAGCTGGTTGTGAGGTTGTAGTAGGAGTAAACGAAGAAGAATGTAGAAGACTCAACAAACGCTTCTTCACCTTCCATGAGAAGCAACGTCCATATATAATACTGAAATGGGCCCAGACTGCTGACGGATATATAGACATAGAGCGCAGCAGTGCGGAACCTGCGGCTAGAATATCGAATGATAAATGCCGACGATTAGTGCACAAACAAAGATCAGAAGAACAGGCGATACTTGTTGGTGGCAATACCATAAGAATGGACAATCCGTCGCTGACAACACGATACTGGAGCGGAAAGAGTCCTGTGCGTTTCGTATGGTCGTCGAGTGATAATATCTCAATACGATCTAAGGTTCTTACAGATGGCAATGAGACTCACATAGTAAGAGGAACAACGCCTCATGAGGTGATAGGCAAGATATATGAACAAGGACTTCAGTCGGTTATTGTAGAGGGGGGATCGCAAACCTTGCAGTCGTTCATCGACAACGGACTATGGGATGAGGCAAACATATACGTTGCACCACACACTTTAGGCAAGGGAGTAGAAGCACCACAAGGCATTGACCTTAAAGACGCCCAATGGGAAGATATCAACGGGTGCAGATTATATGATATATATAACGAATAGAAAAAGACCATAGTAGCGACATGCAACTATGGTCTTATATTTTAGCATTGATGGATGAGTCGATAAGCAATAGAGCCTGGAGGTGGCATTGCCGGACTATCGTCACGGCTGAACCACTTTGCGCTTGATATCTCATCAGCCTGCAGTTTTATCTCTCCACTTTCATATTCGGCCGTAAAAGCTAGCATCAACTGAGCAGGGAACGGCCAACTCTGACTGCCAAAGTACTTGATGTTTTTCACCTTGAGCCCCGTCTCCTCCATCACCTCACGTTCTACCGCATGCTCTGCCGTCTCGCCTGCCTCCATAAACCCGGCAAGGCATGCATATATATCCTGATTACGTTGCACGTGCCGCAACAGCAATATCTGATCACCCTTGCTGATGAGAACTATTATGCATGGTTCTATACGTGGGAAGATGAGGTTCTTACATGATGGACATTCACGGGCTGTGAGAGTGGAACTGTCAACCAGCTTTGTGCCACATACACCACAATAATGAGTCAGCTTTCTCCACGACAGAAGGGCTTTTGCCCTTGAGATCTTCAATGTCATATCTTCGTCATGTTCATAGATAAACTGACGAATCATAACGGACTTATAGTCCGCAGGCAACTGTTCCTTGCTTTCTATACCTAGAACACAGATGCCGAAATCTGGCTCTTCAAAAAAATCTGTTGCTCCACAGGTTGCCTTAAGGTTCTGAAGATCGGCAAAAGACATTGGCACTCCATCATTGCGAACAATGACTTCTCTGTCTATTAGGGCGAAGCTGTCGTGTAGTGATGAAGATGGGTTAGTAATTACTGACATATCAAACAATTATGGTCTATCACTCTACAAAGATAATATTTATCGACACAAAAAAGGCCAAGCATCTCTGCCTGGCCTTTAATAATATGATATGGATTATTATGCCTTCTTGATGTAGTCAACAATCCAAGCACCAACTTCCTTTGTGCCATATTTGCCAGCACCTTCAACCTGAATCTCTGGTGTGCGAACATTAGCGTCGAGAGAAGCATCAACTGCCTTGCGAACCAAAGCACCCTCTTCCTTAAGGTCGAAATACTCGAAGAGCATTGCTACAGAAAGAATCTGAGCGAGTGGGTTGGCAATGTTGAGGCCCTTACCCTGTGGCCATGAACCATGGATAGGCTCGAAGACTGGAGTAGATGAACCTGTAGATGCTGATGGAAGGAGACCCATAGAGCCTGTAATTACAGAGCCTTCGTCAGTAAGGATATCACCGAATGTATTTTCAGTTACCATTACGTCGAAGAACTTAGGATCCTGAATCATACGCATTGCAGCGTTGTCAACATACATGAAGTCTGTTGTCACGTCAGGATACTGTGGAGCCATTTCCTGTGCAATCTTTCTCCAAAGACGTGAAGAAGCAAGAACGTTTGCCTTGTCAACAACAGTAAGGTGCTTATTACGCTGACGTGCGTACTGGTAACCTACCTTAAGGATACGTTCAACCTCTGGACGGCTGTAATAGTTTGTATCAAGAGCGTCTTCTACACCATCAGCGTTGATAGATGGCTCCTGCTTCTTACCGAAGTACATACCACCTGTAAGCTCACGGATACAGATGAAGTCAGCACCACGTACAATCTCGTCCTTAAGTGGTGACTTATGGATGAGGCAGTCGAATGTTGTTACAGGACGGATATTTGCATACAAACCAAGCTTCTTACGCATTGCAAGAAGACCCTGCTCTGGACGAACCTTGGCTGTTGGGTTGTTATCAAACTTAGGGTCACCTACGCTTGCAAAAAGTACTGCGTCAGCCTCTTCGCAAATCTTGAATGTCTCTTCTGGGAAAGGATCACCTACCTCATCGATAGCGTGAGCACCACAAAGAGCTTCTTTGTAAGATACCTTATGACCGAACTTCTCGGCTACTGCAGACAATACTGCGACACCCTGCTCCATGATTTCTGGACCGATGCCGTCACCTGCCAAAACTGCAATTTTAAGTTCCATTGTTATATATCGCGTTTATTTGTTTATTCTTTCTGCAAATGTAGGCAATTTTTTGACACTTTGTGCTTTATTGTCTGCATTTGGCTATGCTAAATCTCGCTAATGTCAACCAAGCCATTCATTACCGCATAGATTATAATATCTGCAAGCGATGTACCGGAGAGCTTATCCATGATATTCTTGCGGTGAGAGATAACCGTAGTGAGACTTATATTGAGCTGATCAGCAATTTCCTTGTTGGTAAATCCCTTTGCCAGTAAAATACAGACCTCTATTTCTCGTGCAGAAAGACCTATGGAGTTTTCACCCTTCCTCGTACGAACCGTAACCTCACCACGATGTCCTCTTTCTCGCAGATTAAGGATATCCTTGACTAGCGTCTTCTCTTCCTGGCATATATTGAGCATAGTCATTCCACTTAATGCGGGAATGTCGTCGCTTTCAATGAGAAGTATGGACTTCTTCTGCTGTTCACGAAAAAACTGTGGGTGTTCGAAATAGATACGGGAAGAGACAAAGTAATGAGCATACACGTAAGGCGTGTCATCCATAAAATCGATGAATGAAGAAAACGACCTTATTGTTGCCATAGGGATAATGTCGGCAAGCACCTTTTTGAGACCCAAGCTTGTCAGGACATTCGGTTCGATTATAGCTATCTCATAGTCCATGGAGACGGCACGAACTAGTTCTTGTTCTCGACGATATTGAGCATCTTGACAGTTGCCTTGATAGCGGCTTCTGTCTGGTCAGCATCAAGACCTCGAGTGCGTATTTCCTGACCATTATTGTTCCAGCTGATAACTGCCTCAACAAGGGCGTCGGTCTTGCCTCCAGGAGGAATAGACACCTTATAATCGACAAGAACAGGATGGCTCTTGCCAAGTTTCTCGTATATCTTCCATAGTGCCTTCATGAATGCATCATACTGGCCGTCGCCAGCTGATGTCTGCTCATATTCCTTACCATGGATATTGATGCGAACTGTAGCTACAGGCTTGAGTCCGCGTGTAAGGTTGAGGCTATAGTTCACTATGTGGATATTATCAGTTGTTGTGCTGCCTGCGTTGCTACCACCACGTAATACATCCGAGATGATGAATGGTAGGTCTTCAGTAGTCACATTCTCCTTCTTGTCACCCAACTCAATGATGCGTTGTGTTACAAGTTTTATCTGCTCAGGACTAAGATGTATGCCAAGTTCTTCCAGGTTCTTGTTGATGTTGGCCTTGCCAGATGTCTTTCCGAGGGCATACTTACGCACACGACCAAATCGCTCTGGGAGGAGCTTGTTGACATACAGACCGCCCTTATTATCGCCATCGGCATGAATACCGGCACACTGGGTGAAAACCGAATCGCCCACGATAGGCTTATTGTCTGGTATACGTACACCGCTAAGGGTCTCTACCATGCGGCATATATATGTAAGTCGATGTTCGTCAAGGTTGTTCTCTTCACCAAGATGGTCATTGAGAAGAGCTATGACACTTGCAAGTGGCGCGTTGCCAGCTCGTTCACCAAGACCATTGACGGTAGTATGAATGCCAGTAAAGCCTGCCTTGATAGCAGAATATACATTGGCAGCTGCCATATCGTAGTCGTTGTGGGCATGGAAATCAAACTGCAGACTTGGATACATCTCTACCATCTGACGACAGAACTGCAAAGTCTGATCGGGACAAAGGATGCCGAGTGTATCTGGCAACATGAAATGACGTATTGGAAGATGCTGCAGATGATCAAGCATATACTTGACATAGTCGGGTGACTGTATCATACCGTTCGACCAGTCCTCGAGATACACGTTAACCTCAAGACCTTTCTTGACGGCCAGTTCGATATTATTGCGTATATCGGCAAGATGCTCCTCAGGAGTCTTCTTAAGCTGCATAGTGACATGCCTGAGCGACCCCTTTGTGAGAAGATTCATGACCTTGCCACCGGCATTTGCTATCCAGTCGATAGACACTCCATTGTCAACAAAACCAAGTGCCTCTACCTTACCGAGATGTCCATTCTGCTGCGCCCAATTACAGATGCTGCTAAAAGCCTCGAGTTCACCAGTTGACACGCGCGCTGATGCCACTTCGATTCGATCGACGTGAATATCATCGAGCAACAGCTTTGCTATTGTCAGTTTCTCATTAGCATTAAATGAAACGCCGGCTGTCTGCTCTCCATCACGCAGTGTTGTGTCTAGTATCTCTATCATCTGTTCTAAAGAAATTTGACACAAAGTTAAGAATTTTATTTATTGTAATCAATATCATACTCAACAGAATAGACAGTGGCGCTAAGAAGAAAAAAATCGCACGGATAAATATATTACCCGTGCGACATATCATCGATAATGTCTATCTAAAGATATTACTTCTTCTCGTATGAGTTGATTTCACTCTCCTTCGACAACAGATAGTCGATATCATCATAGCCATTCAAGAGGCAATACTTCTTGTAGCCGTTGATGTCGAACTTCTCTGAGTGACCTGTTGCCTCGTTGGTAACTGTCTGGTTAGGAACATCAACGGTTACTATAGCGTTGGCGTCCTTCTCAACTGAAGCAAGGAGTTCCTGACGGAACTCTTCGCTTACTATAACTGGGAGTACGAAGCAGTTGAGGAGGTTGTTGCGGTGGATATCAGCGAAAGAAGAGCTGATAACTACACGTATGCCATAACCTGCGATAGCCCATGCTGCATGCTCACGACTTGAACCAGAACCCCAGTTCTTACCACCGATGATTATCTCACGCTTACCTTCAGAAGGTGTCTCGTTGAATGGAGCTACATTCATAACGAAGTCAGCTACCGGCTTGTTGTTAGCGTCGAAGCGGATATCATGCATGAAGGCGTCGCCATAGAACTTAGGGTCACGTGTTGTGAATGCCAAGTAACGTGCAGGGATGATATTATCAGTGTTGTTATTGTCGATATTGATAGGCAAACATGTTGACTTAACTACGTTGAATGCCTTATGTACCGACTTAGCACCATCAGCTGCCTGTGCAGCCTGTGTGCCACCGAATGCGCAGTTAGGACAATCCTGTGGCTGAGAAGCTACAACCTTTGTCACTTCAGGAGCTGGCTGTGCAGAAGCTGTAAGGGTACGTGGGTCAGTTACAACACCTGTAATAGCACTAGCTGCTACTGTAAGTGGCGAAGCAAGTATTGTACGCGCACCTGGTCCCTGACGACCTACGAAGTTACGGTTAGATGTTGATATAGAGAGCTTACCAGCTGGCACCTTATCTGGGTTCATTGCCAAGCATGAAGAACATGATGGGAGGCGGAGCTCGAAACCTGACTCCTCAAGAATCTTATCAATGCCCTCTTCGATAATCTGCTGGCGAACCAACCATGAACCTGGAACAAGCCATGCTACAACGTTAGGATTCTTCTTCTTACCCTTAACGATAGAAGCAAATGCACGGAAATCCTCAATACGACCATTGGTACATGCACCAAGGAATACATAATCAACAGGAGTTCCTTCGAGCTTCTGGCCAGGCTTGAACTGCATATACTCCAACTGGCTAACAAACTGTGCCTTTTCGCTCTCGCTCATGCCTTCTGTTGTAGGGATGCACTCGTCAATAGCAATACCAGCACCTGGGTTTGTTCCGTATGTGATACGTGGCTTGATATCTTCTGCCTTGAATGTCAACTCTTTGTCGAACACTGCATTGTCGTCGCTCTTGAGCTCACGCCACTTTGCAACAGCAGCATCCCACTCTGCACCCTTAGGAGCGTACTCACGTCCTTTGAGGTAAGCGAATGTTGTCTCATCTGGAGCAATAAGACCTGCACGTGAACCCATCTCGATAGAGAGGTTTGACAATGTAAGACGGCCTTCCATGCTCATGTTGCGAATTGCTGAACCAGCATATTCTACGGCATAACCTGTAGCACCCGAAGTGGTAACCTGTGCCATGATATAGAGAGCCACGTCCTTTGCTGTAACACCGGCCTGAAGCTGACCTTCGATGTTAATACGCATTGTCTTTGGCTTGCTCTGGAGAATACACTGTGAAGCGAGTACCTGAGCTACCTCTGATGTACCGATACCCATTGCAATGGCACCTACTGCACCGTGTGTCGAAGTGTGCGAGTCACCACATACGATTGTCATACCTGGCAATGAAAGACCCTTCTCTGGACCAACGACATGGATGATACCATTGTCCTTAGTACCCATAGCAAAGTGCTTGATACCAAACTCAGCGCAGTTGCTAGAGAGTGTCTCAACCTGCTTACGGCCAATAGGATCGCTTATCTCCTTCTGCTGGTCAGAAGGTGTATTGTGGTCAGGCATTGCAACTACATGGTCTGGACGGAATGCCTTGATTCCCTTATCACGCAATGTGTCGAAAGCCTGAGGAGATGTCACCTCATGTGCATAGAGACGATCAATATAAAGCTGGGTAGGTCCATCTTCGACCTTTTGCACTACATGCGCGTCCCAGATTTTGTCAAAAAGAGTGTTCATATATTTTTTCGTTCTTTGATTTCTTATTTACGTACAAACTTATTGATGCAGTCGATATATGCCTCTACAGATGCAGAGACAATGTCTGTGTTTGCACTGAAGCCATAGTAGATATGACCTTCATGCTCTACCTGCATATGAACCTTACAAGTGTCGTCTGATCCTTTGTTGATGCTCTGGATAGTGAACTCCTTGATTGTCATGTGACGTTTAATGATCTGCTTGAGGGCGTTGATAGATGCATCAACAGGACCGTTACCTGTAGCTGCAGCCTCAAACTTCTCACCAGCAATGTCAACACCTACTGAAGCAACAGGACGAACACCGACACCGCTTGTAACCTGGAGGAAGTCGAGCTTGAGGTGATGGTTCTCCTTCATGTCGATTCCTGCAAGAATCATCAAGTCATCGTCGTTAACCTCCTTCTTCTTATCAGCAAGCTCAAGGAACTTCTCATAAGCCTTATCAAGACGTTCACCCTCGAGAGTCACGCCAAGAACCGAAAGACGGTGCTTCAACGCAGCACGACCAGAACGGGCAGTGAGCACGATTGAGTTATCATCGATACCCACATCATGTGGATCCATAATCTCGTATGTTGACTTGTTCTTGAGCACACCATCCTGATGGATGCCCGATGAGTGAGCAAATGCATTACGTCCTACAATAGCCTTATTAGGCTGTACAGGCATGTTCATCAGGCTCGAAACCATACGGCTTGTTGGGTAAATCTTCTGTGTGTTGATGTTTGTGACCAAACCGAGGTCGTGGTGACACTTCATGATCATAGCACACTCCTCAAGAGAAGTGTTGCCAGCACGCTCACCGATACCATTTATTGTAACCTCAATCTGACGAGCACCATTCAATACACCTGCCATAGTGTTGGCTGTTGCCATACCCAAGTCATTGTGACAGTGTGTAGAGATGATAGCATTGTCTATGCCATCGACATGATCGAAGAGATACTTGATCTTAGCACCGAAATCAGCTGGCAAGCAATATCCATTTGTATCTGGTATGTTGACTACTGTTGCACCTGCCTTGATGACAGCCTCAACAACCTGTGCGAGATAGTCGTTGTCTGTACGACCAGCATCCTCACAGTAGAATTCAACGTCATCAACATAGCGGCGAGCATATTTCACTGCCTTGACTGCTCGCTCAATAATCTCCTCGCGTGTTGAGTTGAACTTATATTTGATATGCGAATCAGAAGTACCGATACCAGTGTGAATACGCTTATGCTTAGCAAACTTTAGAGCCTCAGCAGCAGCGTCAATATCCTTCTCTACAGCGCGTGTTAGGGCGCAGATAGTTGGCCATGTTACGGCCTTAGAAATTTCAACCACTGAATTGAAGTCGCCAGGACTTGATACAGGGAAACCTGCCTCGATCACGTCAACACCAAGCGCCTCAAGCTGCTTCGCCACCTGAATCTTTTCAACGGTATTGAGCTGGCAACCTGGCACCTGCTCACCATCACGCAGTGTTGTGTCGAAAATGTAGACTCTATTATCCATCGTTCTTTTAATTAAAAAAGCCCTTTCACACTCTGGAGTGGGAAGGGCCTTGTTTTTTATTGATTGTTAAGCATACCACATCTCACTCCTTATTGCTTTTCCAATAGAAGGCTACCTAGCAAGCTAAGGGCGAGTATGTTGATTGACTCAATCATCCTTATCGTTTATTTTCGATGCAAATATAGCCAACCTTTTTTACTTTTACAAAGAACAGATTGTGAAATAAGCATAACTCAACAAAAAAAATTTCACTTTAATACGCTATAACTCGTCAGAAAACATCCTAATTGCACACAATAGACTACATTTATACCAATAGAAAATTATTTTTTTGGCCACATAAAAATGTCGTCATAAGAATAACCTTTTTTTTTGCTGAGCGTATCAGTCAACAAAACGGCAATTTTGACATAAAATGAAAAAGACTATTCTCACATTAATATTTGCATTAGGCGCACTTGTAACAAATGCACAGATGTCACAGTTTCAGGCACTGTATGTGTACAATTTCGCTAAGAATATTGGATGGCCAGCAGAAGACAACAATAAAGAACTTGTGATTACTGTTATAGGTGACAACGATTTGGCAGCTGAACTCAACAAGCTCGCAGCTAGTAAGGCTATCGGATCAAGAAAAGTTGTCATCAAGGAGTCGGCTACTACAAATGGCCTTCAGAAATCAGACATCATCTGCCTTGGCGAATCTAAGAGCAGCCAGATTGGATCTCTCCTTTCCGCTCAAGAGGGAAATAAGAATCTTATCGTTGCTGGCAAGAAAGGACTTTGCGGCCAGGGTGCCGGTATATCTTTCGTCTCTGAAGCAGGTAAACTGAAGTTTGAGATATCAAACAAGAACATCGCAAAACGTGGACTTCAGGTAAGCCAGAAGCTTTTACAGCTCGGCACAGAAGTCGACTAACCCAAATATCAAATAGAAATCATACCCAGATTACAAACTATAGAACTAAAAAACCGGTTGCTCAACTATTGAACAACCGGTTTTTTATTGCATGATGCAAAGTATCTCTATTATTTCTTTGTCTCCTTAGCCCAAGAATCTTTCAATCCCACTGTCTTGTTGAAGACGAGCTTTCCTGGCTTAGAATCCTTGTCAACATTAAAGTAGCCTATACGCTGGAACTGCAGATAGTCGAGCGGCTTAGCATCTGCCAAGAACTTCTCTACATAGCAATTGTTGAGCACCTTAAGAGAATCCGGATTAATCATCTCCTTCATTGCATCAAGTGCCTCGCAGTTCTTTTCCTCACGAATGCGAGCCATCTCATCACGTGGATTCTCACATGTCCACAAACGGTCATACAGACGAACCTCTGCAGGCAAACAATGAGCAACACTCAACCAGTGCAATGTGCCCTTCACCTTACGGTTGCTATCTGGCATACCGCTCTTTGTCATAGGGTCATATTCGCAATAAACCTCAACGATCTTGCCATCTGAATCCTTCTTACAACCAGTACACTTGACAATATAAGCATTCTTGAGGCGAACTTCCTGACCAGGTGTCATACGGAAATACTTCTTTGGAGCATCCTCCATAAAGTCGTCACGCTCAATCCACAATTCACGGCTGAACTCTATCTTATGTGTTCCGCTGTTAGGATCTTCTGGGTTGTTGACAGCATCAAGTTCCTCAACCTGTCCCTCAGGATAGTTTGTTATAATGCACTTAACTGGATCGAGGACTGCAGAAACACGTGTTGCTCGGCTGTTCAAGTCATCACGTACTACGCTTTCTAGCAAGCCAAACTCATTGAGTGCATCGTATGTTGTATATCCGATCTTATCAACAAACTTGCGTATCGACTCTGGTGAATATCCGCGACGACGGAATGCACAAATAGTTGGCATACGTGGGTCATCCCAACCATTCACGAGGTGTTCCTTCACCAATATAAGCAAGTTTCTCTTGCTCATAAGGGTATAGCTCAGGTTGAGCTTATTAAACTCATACTGACGTGGACGGTTGTCGTCGAGATCCTTCTGCTCCTTAACCTCATCGATAAAGAAGTCATACAACGGACGATGAGGAACAAACTCCAATGTACAGAGAGAGTGAGTAACGCCCTCGAAATAATCCGACTGGCCATGAGCGAAATCATACATAGGGTATGCATACCACTTATTGCCTGTCCTATGATGAGGATGCTTTACAATACGATAGATGATTGGGTCGCGGAAATGCATGTTAGAACTTGCCATGTCGATCTTAGCACGAAGAACCATCGCGCCCTCCTCTATCTCACCGCTGTTCATCTTCTCAAACAACGCGATGTTCTCTTCTATCGGACGATCTCTATATGGGCTATTCTGGCCAGCCTCTGTTGGTGTACCTTTCTGCTTGGCGATATCTTCAGACGACTGCTCGTCAATATATGCCTTGCCCTCCTTTACCAGGCGCATAGCAAAATCCCAAAGCTGCTGAAAATAATCAGAAGCGTAATACTCATTACCCCATTCAAAGCCAAGCCACTTGATATCTTCCTTTATCGCATCAACATACTCAACATCTTCCTTGACAGGGTTAGTATCATCAAAACGCAAATTACAAACACCGCCATACTGCTTAGCAGCACCGAAGTCCATACATATCGCTTTTGCGTGGCCTATATGCAGATAACCATTAGGCTCTGGTGGGAAACGTGTCTGAACTTTTCCTCCATTTTTGCCTTCAGCCAAGTCCTTTTCAATGGCATCAATGATGAAATTAGTCTTCTTCTCACTAGATAATTCCAATTCTTCGGTACTCATAGTGTTATAATTGAGTTATATTTTCCTTTTTAATTTTGAGCAAAAATAGTAGTTTTTCAATTCAAAATCTCCTTTTATAGATAACAAAGATTTAATTTTGTATATTTTTAAATCGAAAGCGTTATGATTTCAACCATTCAACTCAACCAGATACAAATCTACGCATATCATGGCTGCTATGCGGAGGAACAAATAGTGGGTAACAACTTCATAGTAGATGTCAAGTTGAATGTTGACACAACCATTGCCGCAGAGACCGACAACATAAAAGATGCGCTTAATTATGTCGAAGTTTATGACATCGTAAAGCAGGAGATGTCTATCAAAAGCCATCTTCTGGAAAATGTCGTTGCTCGTATATGCAAACACATCAGAACTCAATTCGACGGTAACGGGTTGGTAGGCGGAACTGTTAAGGTCGCCAAACTTGCTCCACCTATAGGCGGACAAATGGAGAGCGTTTCTGTGATGATGAATATATAGTTTGCTGATAACAAACATATTAAAAGCAATTATGTAACATCAAAAAAAGAAAAAGAAACACATGTTTCGATAGTTTATAACATTTGCATCATCTCTTGATAACTTTGGCATATTAAAGATTCATTTCTTCTATTTAAATTTGCACTATAGAAATTATATGAAGATATGAGCCTGACTGTAAACAAAGACAACATGAATGATTCAGATCATCTGAAGAGAAAGATATTTATCTATTCAGTAGCTGAGGTTGTGCTAGTTATTCTATTACTGGCCTTTTCCTTTTTCCTTTTCCGTATAATGGTAGGATAGACAAAACATCATTAAAATAGAAAACGGAGTGTTAAGCATAAGCCTAACACTCCGTTATTCATTATATACTTGTCGTTCTTATCTCACAACAACCTTCTTTACCATATCTCCTACCTTCACCATATAGATGCCC
>JAKSLH010000019.1 GCA_024401335.1 Bacteroidales bacterium | reverse complement strand
TCAGTATTCTGACGGCAGAGAGTGATGTCGAAAGAAAAATGCTTAGTAAACATGCGTATACTATTGTGTTTGAGGCAAGGCAAAAAGGTCTGTTCCAGAAGGTGACAAAGGAGACAAACTCATTCGCATAGATCTTGGATACTCCCAAATACAAGAACTTCGTATGCCCAAAGGAATTGAATCTACAGCAAACGATTTATGGCTACCAGGCGGTAAAACATCAAATGGGCAACTAGAGGCAGTAATAGACGCTGTTCCATGGTCAAAAATTAATAATATCCAAATTCAAATAATAGTAAAATGAAACCAGTAATTCTTAAAAAATCCACGCCACATGAAATATCCAAAAGGATTCAAATGGAAGTGAGAACGAATGGACTGAGATCAGCAATCAAAAATGATTTGTTACCATTTTTAGTTGGAGATATTTATGGATTGGCATATCAAGAACCAATAAAAACGAGTCCAGGAATGGTTTATTTTTACTTGCAAGTATTCCTTTCCGAGGGTCTTATATCCAATGACCAAATCAACGAGGCCTTATCGCGTATTGATGTTAGTATCAAAGAAAACGTTTGGTTAATAATGATGTATATCGAAGCATAGGTTTCGCACCAAAATGATGATTATTACCTAGTAAAGATTGACGTACCAATGCTTGAACGTATGCTAAACGAAAAAGCAGATTCGAAATTAAAAAACGATTATACGGTTAGTTATATCCGCAATGAAACTAAAGATAAATATGGCTATGAGATAAAGTTTTAAGGAGCTATATCATGGCGAGCAATATAAAATTAAAGTTATCAAGGATAAGATATTTATGTGTTAGAGATTGAAAACTTAAAGTGAAAATGCTAACTGGTAATGAAAGTGGTGACAAGTGAGTTGGTTAAGCAAAAATTACTTTATGTATAAACAATATTATTTGCTATTTTGCAAAGCTTGAGCCTACGCCGAACGGGGAGCAGAATAAAGTCTTCAGTCAGTGAAAATGTGTACGATTACATGGAATCAATTTTAAAAGAAACGTTGAAAGATATAGTGATTACAGATGAGAAAGATTGATATAATAAAAAATCGATTACAGCAAATCTGGGATAAATATGGAGATATTATAATTGTTTGCTTCATTATGGCATTTTTGATTTGGTATACATTCGATGCGTATCAAACACCCGAGGATGAACTTGTGGATAAAATAATGAGTCAACAATCAACCGGAACTAGCAAAAGAAGGAGTCTTGTTTCTTTAGAAAAGTATATTGTTTCAAATTGGGGCAAACAGGGTTATATTATATTTACTATACTTTCAGTATTGATGTATGTGTATATCCTTTGGTGGATAATACAAAAGCTACGTTGCATAGAAAGACGTAATAATCTTATATACGAAGGAAAATTATCAATTTGGGACACTAGACGTGATTATGATAAAATATCTCTATGGCGAAGCATTAAAAACATATTCCGTAGGAAGAAGGACAAATATCCATCGGAGAAAGAGATGCGCGATGCTTTGAAAAATAACAAGTATTATAAAGAAAAGGATAGGGATTGAAAAAGGCTATGCGCTGCTTTCTCCACCTATTGCTCCTATTCCTCCTTGCGCAAGCCACAACCTTTGCGCAGGTAGATACCACAGCCTATGTACAAGCACAGGCTGACAGCATAGTTGTGGACAACACCATCAAAGAGACCATCCAAATAACTTACAATATCCCCTCTATATCCCTCAGCGAGAATATCTCATAATCTACTCCTTCTGACGTCGGCTGTGAAACTCCTTTCCTATTGAAATACATTGTGTCTATGCCGGCGTTCTTGGCTCCTGATATATCTGTCGACAGGTTGTCGCCTATCATGAGAGTACTCTCTTTCTTGGCTCCTGTCTTTGCTAATGCATACTTGAAGAAGGCCTCCGATGGCTTGTTGGCTCCTGCGTCTTCACTCAAGATGATGGTGTCGAAATAGTCGAGTAGCTTCGACGCTGTTAGTTTCTTATACTGCACTTCGTGAAAGCCGTTGCTGCAGATGTGCATGCGATAACCTCTGTCTTTAAGATACTTCATCACCTCATGCGCATTGTCTACCACACCTGGCTTGCACGCGCATCTCGCAAGGAAATAGTCACTTACTTCTAGACAATATTCCTCTGTTGGGGCAAAATGCTCCCCGTTCTCTGTCGTTCCTAACGACAACGGACGTCTGAATCGCTCGACAATGAGATAGTCTCTCTCTATTTCGCCTTTGGCATACTGATCCCATAACTCGTGATTCGTCGACCAATAGGGTGTGGCAAACTCTTCTACACTCTTGAAATATCTCTTCCAGTTGAAGTGCTCAAATATCTCTTCTATGGCTATCTCGGCATTGCCATGTGTGTCATAGATGGTGTCATCAAAGTCTATAAAGAGATCGGTGTAGTTTCGTATCATGGATGTATGTGTTACGGAGTTTTTTATGTCGTTGCTTTATCTCTTCCAGAACGATGGGGTGAAAAGCAATATGACTGTAAATATCTCAAGACGTCCTATGAGCATCAGCACTGACATGGTGATCTTGGCTATCGAACTCAATTCGCATATTTGTCCGCTTGGACCATAATTGCCGAAGCTTATGCCGACATTACCTATACTGTTGACTGCCAGACCAAATGAGTCCTCAAGACCGCATCCAGTAAGCGATATGATTATCATTCCTATTATGAGTATCAGTACATAGAATGCTATGAATGTTAGTACGTTCGACGCGTCTGCTGGCATGAGTGACTTGCCGTTGTATTTAACAGGAACTACCGCTGTTGGATGCATCGTTCTCTTCAGCTCGTTCTTGACATTGCGCGACATGATTATAAGTCGCATGAATTTGATGCCTCCTGTCGTAGATCCTGTACATCCTCCACCAAACATGAGCAAGGCTATGATTGTCGTTGTCTGCACCGGCCATGTCATGTAGTCGCATGTTGTGAAGCCTGAACCTGTCATGACTGAAATGACTTGGAACAGCGCATGTCTTATTGCTGTCTCTATGCTCGTATAGTTACCAGCGATCAGTAATATGACGATGACGAGTATTGTTGAGAGGACGGCTACAATTGAATATGACTTCATCTCGTCGTCATGCAGCAATCGGTTTCCTTTGCCGACGAGTATGCTATAATACAATGCATAGTTGATGCCGCCTAGATACATGAATATGATTGTTACATACTCTATGTATGCCGAATTAAATGCTCCTATGCTGTCGGTCTTTGTCGAAAAGCCACCTGTCGATACCGTTGATAAAGCGTGGCACGATGCGTCAAATACCGACATGCCTCCGATTATATATAGCACTATGAGCACAAATGTCATAATGATGTATATGTACCACATATACTTGGCCATCTCTGTCACCTTAGGATGGATTTTGTCTGAACGGGTTACCGACGACTCCGCCGTAAAGGTCTGCATGCTGCTCATGCCAAGAGCTGGTACTAGCACGAGTGACAACGCAATGATTCCCATGCCTCCTAGCCATTGCAATACACTACGCCAAAACAAGATTCCGTGTGTTGCCGACTCTATGTCAAATAACATTGTCGAACCTGTCGTGGTGAATCCTGACGTTGTTTCAAATATAGCATCTACTAATGTGAGTTCTCCTGATGTCCAAAATGGTAGAAGCCCGAATAAAGTAAATGATAACCATACACAGGTGACTATGATGAAACTGTCGCGCTTGGTGACTTCTTTTGGGTGATTGCGGAAAAAGTATGCACATGCGGCACCTGTTAAAAGTGTTATTCCTGAAGAGAAGAAAAAATAGATGTAATCATCTTCACCATATCGTAGTGACATGAATCCAGGCATCAGCATGAATATGCTCTCTACAATTAGAAGAAAGCCTACAATGTAAAATGTGAGCCCATGATTAGCGGTCATTGTCTGTTGTTTTTAAGGTCTTTGTCTGTTGCAAATATAAATACATTTCTACAATAGCAAATCACCTTAACCACTTTTAACCAAAAACAAAAACCGCAGTACAATTTCTCGTACTGCGGTCTATTTTAGTCGTTTACAGATTTAATACTCAACGGTTGGCTCCATTGTTTTAGCCTGGTCAATCATCTTCTGAACTTCAGAAACAGCTGGTACACGGTTTGTGAGGTTCTTCTGCTCGTTGATCTCTACCATCTTCTTGTGAAGATTGGCTGCTACACGATGACGGAACTCCTTGATTGTATCTACACCTGCTGCTTCAAGCAATTCTGCAAACTGACCTGCTACTCCATTGATCCGCATCAGGTCTGCATGATTTGTCCATTTCAAAATGAGCTTGTGGCTTATTCCTGTCGCCTCTTCTACTTTCTTGCGACCTGATGGTTTTGAACACTGCGCGAGAAGATCGTCTGTTGTCTTGATGCCTGCTGCCTTGAGCTTCTCTGCGTATACTTCGCCGATGCCCTCAATCTGTTCTACTTTGTATGCCATAGTGATTGTGAATTAGTTTATATTTTCCTTAATTAGTATTACAAACATAATTAATGTTTCCTTTATAAACAAACATTTCTGTTGTAAAATGAACGAAAATGTCATTGTTTATTCACATTGTAATGCCTGTATATTCTAATACGGAAAAATGTATGGCATGTTTCCTATTATTCCAATTTTTTTATCTCACTGCTTACCCATAATTCGAGCGCTGTCTCGCTGAGTCCACGGGCTAATATCTTCCCGTCGGCTCCTATGAGCATGAGATGTGGTATGCCATTGACTCCATAAAGCTCTGTAGGTATGCTTTCGGCTTCTACTATCTGATTCCATGTCATGCCAAGTTGTGGTATCGCCTCAATGCTGCTCTGACGTTCATCCCATACGGCTATGCTTACTACATCAAACTTGTCACCTGCATATTTCTCATATACATTGCGGATGTATGGCATTGCTCTGCGACATGGTCCGCACCAGCTTGCCCACATGTCAACAAGGATGATCTTGCCTTTGCCTACATAGTCTGATAGTTTGACCGATGTGTTGTCTATATTGCCGTGCTCAATGGTGAAATCAACATAGTCTGCTCCTGGCTGTGTCTGCTCAAGGGCTTCAAAACGTTTGGTTATGGCGGTTACTGGTTTGTAGTTTGCTATGAACTCTCCTGCACTCTTTAGCTCTTGCTTATATCTTTCTGGTGTTATGAATTCATTGTATGCTATGCCTTGCCAAAATATATACTGTCCTAAGCCATTGCCTTTGTTCTCTGCAACTATGTTGTGGGCGTATTCGATTGTTGTGCGGCTGTAGTCACTCCAGAGAAGGTCTGATTGCTCTTGCTTGTCGTCACTGCTCAACGATGCATCTTTCTGTATCTTCTCATATTCTGCCATCGCTTTCCCATCGGTGTCTTCTGCCCATGCTAGGAAATCTGCAAGTTTGTCATTGAGTATGGTGCCCTTGCTTGTGCGTTTCTCGATGTCAATTGTGATATCACCGGCTTCTAGGATGAAATTCGCATAGTTGCGTGTCTTATAGCCTACTTCAAAACGTCGCAATACACTGCCGTCTATCTCTCCCTCGATTGTCACTTTGCCTCCAATCATTTGGGCTGAGTCGGTATAGGCTTTGTCGCGTGTGCCACTTTCATACGAGCAGATGTAGCACCATGTGCTGTCTGCCACGTTGGCGTCTTCAGGCATAGTGCAGCTTACGCTGAAGCGCTTGTCCTGACAGCTGGCCATCGCTATAGCTGCTAGTACATAGATAAGGTTTCTCTTCATCATTCTGTTGTCTATTTAAAGTTGTTGATTGTCTGCTTTATAGCTGTCAGGCGTTCCATTAGTCCTTCGAAGAGTGTGAGGTCCAACATGTTCGCACCATCCGACTTTGCGTTTCTTGGGTCGAAGTGTGTCTCGAGGAATAGTCCGTCAACGCCTACTGAAACACCTGCTCGTGCAACGGTCTCAATAAGGGCTGGCTTGCCTCCTGTTACTCCCGACGCCTGGTTTGGCTGCTGAAGCGAATGGGTTATGTCGAGCACTACAGGCGCTTGCTGCTGCATCACTGGTATGCCTCTGTAATCGACAATGAGGTCGTAGTAGCCGAACATGGTGCCGCGGTCGGTTATTATCACTTTGTCATTGCCTGAGTCTTTCACTTTCTTTACTGCATGTTCCATGGCTTCTGGAGCAAGGAACTGGCCCTTCTTGATGTTGACTACCTTCCCGGTCTTCGCCGCTGCTACGAGTATGTCGGTCTGACGACAGAGGAATGCTGGAACCTGAAGCACATCTACATATTCTGCTGCCATGGCTGCCTCTTCGGCGCAGTGGAAGTCTGTCACTGTTGGTACACCGAATGTGTCGCTTACTTTCTTGAGTATCTTGAGCGCTTTCTCGTCTCCTATGCCACTGAACGAGTCGATACGTGAGCGGTTTGCCTTGCGGTATGAACCTTTGAATACAAATGGTATCTTGAGACGGTCTGTCACCTTCGTGAGATGTTCCGCAATGCGAAGCGCCATCTCTTCTCCCTCAATGACACATGGCCCCGCAAAAACAAAAAAGTTCCCGCTATCCGTATTCTTTATCTGTGGTATTGTACTTACTATATTGTTCATATTATATTGTTTAAATTATATTTCTTAATTGTGGCCGCGCAGCTGATGAGCTCCGCTCATAATTGTCAATTGTAATTCCCCCTCTCTCCCCATCTCGCCTTCTGCAGCTCATCCGAACGTTGTTCGGCCGCATTCTCTTGCGCATGGTAAAAGCGTTTGTTGGCAATGGCATCTGGAAGATATTGCTGAACTACGAAATGACCAGGGTAGTCATGCGCATACTTGTATTCGCGTCCGTAGTTGAGTTTCTCCATCAGTTGCGTAGGTGCATTGCGCAAATGTAGTGGTACAGGTAGGTTCCCCGTCTCTTTTACAAAGGCAATAGCTTCATTTATAGCTTTATATGCTGAATTGCTCTTAGGAGATGTCGCAAGATATATGGCTGCTTCCGCGAGTGGAATACGTCCTTCTGGCCAGCCGATCTTGTTCACCGCATCAAAAGCCTGGTTGGCTATCAGCAAGGCGTTAGGGTTGGCTAGCCCTATGTCTTCCGATGCTGAAATGACAAGTCTTCTTGCTATGAATTTAGGGTCTTCACCTCCCTCTATCATACGTGCTAACCAATAGACTGCTGCGTCTGGGTCTGAACCTCTGATCGACTTGATGAAGGCCGATACGATGTCGTAGTGCATCTCTCCTTGCTTGTCATACATCGCCGGACTCTGCTGCAGGTTGTCCACTACGTGCTTGTCATCAATGATTATCTCTTCCTGGTCTCTTTGCGAGTTGACCACTAGCTCTATGATGTTTAGCAACTTGCGTGCGTCACCTCCTGAATATCTTACTAGCGCTGCCTCTTCTGTGACCTTTATGTTGAGTTTCTTGAACTCATCATCTGTCGTTATCACTCTGTTTACTAGAGTCATGAGGTCTTCATGCTCAAGCGATTTCAAGACATAGACCTGACAACGTGAGAGCAACGGTGAAATGACTTCGAATGATGGGTTCTCCGTCGTGGCTCCAATGAGTGTCACAATGCCTTCCTCTACGGCTGCTAACAGACTGTCCTGTTGTGACTTGCTGAAGCGGTGTATCTCATCGATGAAAAGGATGGCCGACTGGGTGTTGAAGAAGCGACTGCCTTTGGCTTTGTCTATGACTTCACGCACTTCCTTGACTCCTGAACTGATGGCAGAAAGTGTGTAGAATGGTCGCTGGAGTTGGTTTGAGATTATTTTCGCGAGTGTAGTCTTCCCTACACCTGGAGGGCCCCATAGGATAATCGACGACATGTTGCCGCTGTCTATCATCCTTCTCAAGATAGCGCCTTCACCTACCAGATGCCTCTGGCCGGCATATTCATCGAGGCTTTTGGGCCTCATCCTTTCTGCTAGTGGCTCCATGCTATCCTCCTACGCGTTTCACTTTGTAGCCATCTTTTATGAGCATGGCCATGACTTTCTCTCTGAAATCACCTTGTATTAGTATCTCGCCGTCTTTTACCGACCCTCCGACACCGCATGCGGTTTTCAGTTTCTTGCCAAGGGCTTTGAGTGTCTCTTCTGTGCCAATAAATCCTGTGACAAGGGTCACAGCCTTACCCGCACGCTGCTTCTTGTCTAGCTGCACCTTGAGGTTCTGCTGCTGAGGCGGTATGTCTTCTACCACCTCTTCTTCACCATTGCTATATTCAAAGTCACTCGCCGTCGAATAGACAACGCCTTCTCTATGTTTCCAGTTCTCGAAATTCATCTCGCTTGAATGTTTTCCGCAAATTTATAAATTATCCCAATAATAACTAATGATATTGTAATCTGTTTCGGTGGTTATGCATCTTACAATCCGTAACTTCTTCGCGCATCCTTGGCTTTCAATCGCTTCCCGATAGGGTGGCGCTGGGATAGCGAGAGGATAGCGAGAGGATAACGAGAGGATAACGAGAGGATAACGAGAGGATAAGAATGCCATGTCGAATTTACTTTTTGTAAGTAAAAGGATCCTTTTCGTTGACTGTCCAATCCTGTTCCTTGTTTTTCGCTTGATGTAAAGAATTGTCTGCTGAATATTTATTATTTTTGGAGAAAAAATCGACTCGTATGATCAGATATGTAAAACAACAGCCTCTTAGCTGTCTTATCGTGTTGGCAATATGGGTTCTGTGCATGATCCCTGTTCCAGAGACACCTCTCGATGATGTTACTCTTATCGACAAATGGGCTCATCTCTTTATGTACGGTGCTCTCGTTTTTGTGATAATGTTTGAATATGCTCGCCGTAATAAAACTGTCGTTTGGCCTAGACTGCTGATTGGTGGACTGCTCCTTCCTGTTGTTATGGGAGGGTTGGTTGAGTTGGCTCAGGCATATCTTACCTTTGGCATCCGTTCAGGTGATTGGCTTGATTTCATGGCTAATTCTGTCGGCGCATTGTTGGGGTGTGCTGCCGCTTTGCCTGTAGTCCGACATGTTGTCAAGAAAAATAATACGCTTTAGATAGCTATTACAACAAAAGATAAACGCCAGCCCCCTGTTGTTCTGAGGCTGGCGTTCATATTGTTGTTGTCTATTACATATTATCCTTTAACCTTGAAGTTAAGAGTAACCTTTCTCGTGCCATAACCGGTCGCATAGTAATACTCCATCTTTGTTGTCGATGCGTTCTCTGGTACGAACTTGCCGTCCTTAAACTGGCCTCCGCTTACACATGTTATCTTGTCATGCTCGATGTCTTTGATGCTGAAGCCGGCTTTGGCTACTTCACCCATGTCCTTCGAGTCTTTCTCGCAGTTCGGATATTTGAGCATTGTGAGACTGTTGTCATAGCAGAACAATTTGGCTAGTCTTGTGTTCTTGCTCAAGTCAAGTCTTGTAAGCATGTTTTTCTGACATTCAAGTCGCTCTAGCGCTATGTTCTTTGTCAAGTCAAGATGGTCAATCTTGTTGTCATAGCAGTCAATCTCCTTGAGCGATGTGTTGTTGCTCACGTTGAGCTCCTTTAGTTGGTTGTTGTGGCAAGACAGCTTGACTAGCATGCTGTTCTGTTCGATGTTGAGTTCCGAGAGCATGTTGTTCGAACACTCTAGCTTATTGAGCACTAGGTTTTTCGTTACGTTCAATATCGTAAGCGGATTGTTGCTGCACGACAGCTCCTTGAGCGACTTGTTCTGTGTGACATCAAGTGCGCTGAGCTTGTTGCTTGAACACTCAAGCTCTACAAGCGACTTGTTCTGTGTAACGTCAAGTTCTGTGATCTGATTGCGGCAGCAGTCAAGTGTCTGCAAGGCGAGGTTCTTGGTTACGTCCAGACTCTCTATCTGATTCCAGCTGCAATAGATCTGTGTCAATCCTGTGTTGTTGCTTACGTCAAGCGCCTTGAGCTTGTTGAAGTTGCACCATAATTCTGTGAGCGCAACATTCTGACTCAAATCCAATGATGCTATCTGGTTGAAATAGCAGAACAACTTTGTGAGCTGCTTGTTTTGTGACACATCGAGCGACTTGAGCTGGTTGTTGCGGCAATAAAGCTTAGTGAGCGCTACGTTTTGAGTTATGTCTAGCTCCGATAGCGAATTCTCGTAGCAGTCGAGCTCCTTTAAGGCTGTGTTTCTTGTCAAGTTGAGCTTGAAGAGAAGGTTGTTGTTGCAGTCTAGCTTTTTCAACTCAAGGTTGTTGCTCATGTCTAGCTCCATAATCTGGTTGTAGTTGCAGTCAAGCTGTGTCAACGCTGTGTTCTGGCTGAGGTCAAGCTCTGTCAACTCGTTTTCACTGCAATATAACTGTGTCAGATTGATGTTCTGTGTAACGTCAAGCTGGGTCAACTTGTTGTTTCGGCAGTCTAGTGTCTTTAGGGCAGGGAAGTATTCTATGCCCTTCATCGAGGTCACACCTTTCTTCTTGAGGACGATCTTCTTTACCTTGTCTGTCTCGTCCTTCGAGAGCATGCCGTTCTTGTTCCTGTCGAAGCTTTTGGCAATGTATTTCCTGAACGTCTCGTCAGGGAAGTTTACTTCGTCTATCTTGATGTCGGCACGGCTGTTTATGAAGCATGCCAAGAATGATAATATAAATACAAATCTTTTCATAACCTTGTCTATCGAATGTGAGTCATAATGCATAATCCGGTAATAATAGATTGATGCAGGTTACTAATGGGCCTTGATTTTTAGCCTTTCTTGTTTTTTATACACTTATTGTGCCGTTTTTGTTTCGTTATAATGCTTATATCTTGATTTTGTGACTGTTTAATCGGCACTTTTACACTGTTTATATTGTTCGATATTGATGTTATGTTCATCTATATAATGTGCGATTCATAAGCTCATTTATGACTGCATTTGTAGGTAAAAAGTTGGTTTAAATGCTGATAGACGGTATTGGTGATAAAAAATGTGGGCAAAGTGTTTCGTATTCTTAAAAAATAAAGTTAACTTTGTAAAGCATAAGTTGGTTTAGGTGAAAAAGAATTCAGTAGAATTAGCACAAGAGGTTTCAGGCAAGGTTGCTGAACTTGCAACTCGATATAAGAGCCTGAAGCAGAAGGTTGCCGATCTTGAGGCTGAAAATCAGCGTCTTCAAGAAGAAAATAGGCAAGTGGCTACTGATTATTCTGATCTAAAGGCACGTTTTGAAATCTATCGTCTCTCTATGGCGGTCAGCACAAGGGGAAAAGATAATACAGATGCTAAACGTCGCATTGATCAGCTTGTGCGAGAAATTGACAAGTGCTTAGCACTGCTTAATTAGTGAGAGATAGAAAACAGTATGACCAGCGGTGATCGTTTGCCGATAACTATAGAGGTTTGTGGACGTAAGTTCCAGTTTACCGTTCTTCCTGAACAGGAAGAGGTAGTTCGTGCAGCTGCCAAGAGTGTCAGCCAGAGGGCTGAAATATTCAAAAGCCGTATGCCCCGCAAGGATTTGACTGATATATTGTCTTTAATAGCCGTCGAGTTCGCTTCCGATGCACAGCTAGGGAAGCGCGATAAAAGTGAAAGTCCATTGGTGTCGCAGATAGAACGCCTTAATGATGAACTTGACGTTATCCTCTCTGAATAAGTTTGTGTTTCCCACTAGCCAATTGCTCTAGTTAATTTGTAGATATCCAGCTGGTGTGTGCTGGTTTTATATATTAATTTAGTAACTGGAAATAGGAAATGATAGAAATCTTAATTGGTGGTGCTATAGGTCTTGTGGCCGGAGGTCTCCTAACCTGGATCCTCATGAACACAGCCTTGAAGAGCAAAAGCGCCCAGATAATCAAAGAAGCTGAAAATGAGGCTGAAGTGATCAAGAAAGATAAGATGCTTCAGGCTAAGGAACGATTCCTCCAACTCAAGGCTGAACACGAAAAGGAGGTTAATGCACGTAATTCTAAGGTTGCAGCAGCTGAAAATAAGATCAGACAGAAGGAGTCTGACCTCGGTCGTCAGATGGAGAATGTTCAGCGTCGTCAGAAGGAACTTGAAGCTGTTCAGCAGAAACTTTCCGTTCAGCAGGAAGTTGTTGATCGTAAGAACGAAGAGATTGATAAGATCCATAAGCAGCAAATCGAAAAGCTCGAAGCTATCTCTGGCATGAGCGGCCAGGAGGCTAAGGAGACTCTCATCGAAAGCATGAAGGCTGAGGCTCGTACCGACGCTATGTCTTACATAAACGACATCATGGACGAGGCTAAGATCAATGCCAATAAGGAGGCTAAGAAGATCGTTCTTCAGACTATTCAGCGTGTAGCTACAGAAACTGCTATCGAGAACTCTGTTACGATTTTCCATATCGATAATGATGAGATCAAGGGCCGCGTTATCGGTCGTGAAGGTCGTAATATTCGCGCTCTTGAGGCTGCAACAGGTGTCGAAATCATCGTCGATGATACTCCAGAGGCTATCGTCCTCTCTGCATTCGACCCTATGCGCCGCGAAATCGCTCGTCTCGCTCTCCATCAGCTCGTGACCGACGGCCGTATCCACCCAGCTCGTATCGAGGAAGTGGTTAATAAGGTTCGTAAGCAGGTTGAGGAAGAGGTTGTCGAGACTGGTAAGCGTACAACAATCGACCTTGGTATTCATGGACTTAACCCTGAACTTATTAAGCTCATCGGTAAGATGAAGTACCGTTCTTCTTATGGTCAGAACCTTCTTCAGCATGCTCGTGAAACTGCTAATCTCTGTGCTGTTATGGCTTCTGAACTCGGTCTTAACACTAAGAAAGCTAAGCGCGCTGGCCTTCTCCACGATATCGGTAAGGTGTCTGATGAGGATCCAGAATTGCCACACGCAATACTTGGTATGAAACTCGCTGAGAAATATAAGGAGAAGCCCGAGATTTGCAACGCTATCGGTGCTCACCACGACGAGGTCGAAATGTCAACTCTTATCGCTCCTATCGTTCAGGTTTGTGATGCTATTTCCGGCGCTCGCCCAGGTGCACGTCGTGAAATCATCGAGGCTTATATTAAGCGTCTCAATGACCTCGAGAATATGGCAATGTCCTATCCAGGTGTTATCAAGACCTACGCTATCCAGGCTGGTCGTGAACTCCGCGTGATAGTCGGTAGCGAAAAGATTTCTGATAAGGAGGCTGAGACAATCTCTGCTGATCTTGCACGTAAGATCCAGACTGAGATGACTTATCCTGGTCAGGTTAAGATTACAGTTATCCGTGAGACACGTGCTGTAAGCTACGCTAAGTAATCTGTTTACTCTACAAAACAATTAAGGCCACTGCTTTTATAGCTAGTGGCCTTTCTTTTTATCCCTTAAATCGATTAGTAACTCAGACATTTGCCCTCTTTCCATTCTGGAAGAAGAAGACCGTGCACATCTGTACAATGGGCGTGTATAGCTTGCTTGCGCTCCTCTGGTATTGATATCCACCAACGTGTACATTCTGGATATACAACAACAGCATCAACCTTTCCATCATTTCTGACGGCCTTTGTTGCTATACGTTCTTTCTCTGTGATCTTTAAGCTTGACCACCATACATCCAATTCGCTCATAGTTTAATTGTTTATGTTGTGTTTGCACAAATATAAACAATATTTTGTTTGATTGTTAACTTTAGTGTTAAATTACATGTTTAAAGTACTCTTCAATGTCTTGTTCTTTCTGCCCTGGCGCATGTGGTATGTCCTTTATCAATACTCCTTTTTCAAGTCAAAGAACGTTGATCAATGGAATTTCTCCCGCATTTGGCGGAAGTAAATCCTAAACAAGTATTTCATAGATTTATTTAAAATGCAAAGTAGAAGAAATGCCGATATCATCTTGTGATATCGGCATTATAATGTATTGTTTAGAGAGCGTCGATTATGTCAAGCTTTTCGTTCGCCTGATCGATGTTTCTCTTGGCAGTCTTAATCTTGTTTTCAAAATCGTTCTTCAAGGCGTCTGAGTTCTTCGACTTAGAGAAGAAACCGATATTGTTTTCGAGTGTTGTGACCTCTGACTCAAGTTGCTTGATCTTCTGTATGAGTCGGTTGCGCTCTGTGTTGATCTTCGACTGACCGTCTGCGCTGTCCTTCAAGAGCTCCATCTTGGCCTTGAAACGCTGAAGATTCTTCGAAGCGTCATCCGATGCACACTTGTCATAGAGCTTGTTTACAAGGTCCATGAACTCTTGATGTATCTCTCGCTTCTTGCTTGGAAGAGGACCGACCTGATTCCATCTCTGCTGGAATTCCTGGACTGTCTTGAACAGGTCTTCCGACTCTGTTGGAAGTGTTGCTGCTTTGAGCTCTTCCAGTATTGCGCTCTTTAGCTCATGATTCTTCTCGCGTGCAGCATCCTCAGTGCCCATGGCCTTGTCGCGCTGTTCAAAGAAATAGTCGCATGTGCTCTTGAATTTCTTCCATACTTCATCGCTGACCTTGTGTGGTACAGGACCAATGGTCTTCCACTTCTTCTGTATAGCAACGAGCTTGTCGAATGTCTCTTTCCAGTTTGTGCTGTCTTTCAGAGCCTCTGCCTGCTCAATGAGCTTGTTCTTCTGCTCAAGGTTGGCCTTGAGTATAGAGGTCTGATTCTTGTAGAAAGCACGTCTCTTGTTGTATATCTCGTCACAAACCTTGCGGAAGTTAGCATATACTTCATTGTTTACTGCTTTCGGTACAATGCCTATTGTGCGCCACTTCTCTTGAAGTTCATTTACTTTCTTTGCTGCAGCATCTATGGCTTTGCCTGTCGAAAGGTCTTCCTTGAGTATCGCTTCAACTTCAGCAATAAGACCAAGTTTGGCTTCGTAGTTGGCTTTCTCACGGTCCTTGCTCTCATCTACATATTTGTGGAATCGTTCGTTGACAACAGTTGTCGCCGCTTTGAATCTGTTCCAAAGCTCTTCGCGAACTACTTGAGATACACCACCAATCTGTTTCCACTGTGCATGGAGTGCCTGTATCTGATTGAAGCTTTTGGTTGCTGATGGTGAATTAGCAAGTTCTTCGGCCTGCTCGCACAACTTGATCTTTGCTTCATAGTTGCGTTTGTGGTCTAATTCACGCATCTCGCGATTTAAACGCGATATTTCAAAGAATTTGTCAGTAACTTGCTTATACTGACTGTTTATATCATGTGCATCGCTTTCTGCTACGTTGCCAGTCTCTTTCCACTGTGTCATTAAATCGCGGAACTGCTGGCTGAATTTGCCGTAGTCGTCGCCCTTCATGAGTTCTACCATCTGGGCGATAATCGCTTTCTTCTTCTTGAGGTTCTCTTTGTGTTCTGCTTCAGATAGGTTGTCGGCAGTCTCTTCTGTCTTAGCCTCCGAATCTTTGTTTTCAACGTCTGTCTTACTCTCCGCTGCCTCTGCAGTTTCATTTGTAGCTTCAGAAGCAACTTCAACTATTGCTTCTGCCTTCTCTTCTATATTCTCCATATTAATCAAAATATGAGTGTTTATTTCTTCTCTATCACGCTAATTCTGTCTGCCAATTCTCGTGCACGAGCCTTGATGTCTGCAGGATCAGTACCCATCTTGTCCCATGCTACGACAACGCCCATTCTGCGGTTGACACGTGCATTAGGCTTTCCGAATATCCTTACATCACAATTCTTTTCGCAAAGTACATTCTCTACGCCTGTATAGTCTGGTGATGAAAATTCGCCCTTTGATAAAATGACTGCACTCGCACCTGGACGAATGAATTCTATTTCTGGTATTGGCAATCCAAGAACAGCATGTGCATGGAGTTCAAATTCGTTGAGATTCTGTGTGTTGGCAAGCGTAACCATTCCTGTGTCATGTGGACGAGGTGATAGCTCTGAGAACACTACGCCGTCTTCGCAAATGAAGAATTCTACACCGAAGATGCCTGCGCCGCCAAGCGCTTCTGTTACCTTGGCTGCCATCTTCTGAGCCTCTTCTACAAATTTCTGTGGTATGGCTGCTGGCTGCCAGCTTTCCTGGTAGTCTCCGCGCTCCTGATGGTGGCTTATCGGACTACAGAAGAGGGTAGGGCCATTCTTCTGAGTTACAGTAAGGAGTGTTATCTCACTGACAAATGGAACGAATGCTTCTACAATGACTTCGTGAGCATCTCCACGTCCCTTCTCTGCAAAAGCCCACGCTTTGTCGATGTCTTCTTCTTTTTTGATGTATGATTGTCCCTTGCCGCTCGACGACATGAGAGGCTTTACAACACATGGAATGCCTATCTCCTTTACTGCTGCACGCATCTCCTCGAGCGATGATGCATAAAGGTATTTCGCAGTACGCAAACCTAGCTCTTTAGCTGCAAGATCACGTATTGCACGGCGGTTCATGGTGTAGTTCGCTGCCTTCGCAGATGGAACCACCTGTATGCCTTGCTTCTCGTAGTCATAGAAGCGCTCTGTTCTTATGGCTTCGATTTCAGGTACAATGATGTCTGGCTTGTGTTTAGCAACAATTCTGTCGAGTTCTGCGCCATCGAGCATGTTTATCACCTCGTGCGCATCTGCTACCTGTTGTGCTGGAGCACCTTCATAACTATCAACTGCAATGACTGTCTGGCCAAGACGCTTAGCTGCAATGACGAATTCCTTGCCAAGCTCGCCAGATCCGAGAAGAAGAATCTTTTTTACCATGATTGGTTAGTGTCTTTATGATTTGCCTTATGTTTCAACAAAGATAATACTTTTGTCAGAATATGCTACTAAATAGTGAAAAAAATAAAAAAACAGAGCCCCGACGTCACGTCAGAGCTCTGTATATGTGTGTGAAAAAAGTATCCTGTGTTTATAATAAAATTATTCAGCTACAACGTTGAATTCGATTTCAACCTTAACTTCGCGGTGAAGCTTGATAGTAGCTGTGTACTGGCCGAGATCCTTGATAGCCTCGTCCTTGATGAGGATGATCTTGCGGTCGATATCAAATCCCTGTGCCTTGAGAGCCTCAGCAATCTGAATTGTGTTAACTGAACCGAAGATTTTGCCAGTAGATGAAGCCTTAGCACCGATAGTAAGCTTCAAGCCTTCCATCTTAGCTGCGAGCTCTTCTGCATCCTGCTTGATCTTAGCGAGCTTGTGTGCACGCTGCTTCAAGTTTTCTGCAAGAACCTTACGAGCTGATTCTGTTGCTACGGCTGCAATTCCGTTAGGAATGAGGTAGTTACGTGCGTAACCAGGCTTTACTGTGATGATGTCATCCTTGTGGCCCAACTTAGCCACATCAGTCTTAAGTATTACTTCCATTGCGTATCCTCCTCTTTATTATTTCAACAAATCAGTTACGTATGGCAGCAATGCCAAATGACGCGCACGCTTAACAGCCTTTGCGACCTTGCGCTGATACTTCAAAGAAGTTCCAGTGATTCGACGTGGCAAAATCTTGCCCTGCTCGTTCAAGAACTTCTTGAGGAACTCAGGGTTCTTGTAGTCTACATACTTAATACCGCTCTTCTTGAAACGGCAATACTTCTTCTTCTTGATCTCAACTGTAGGAGGTGTGAGATAACGAATTTCTGATGGAGTCTGTGCCATGTCTTAGTTCTCCTTTACTTCTTCTTTTTTAACTGCATTTCTTCTAGTCTCGCTGTAAGCTACAGCATACTTCTCCATCTTGAATGTCAAGAAACGAAGTACTCGCTCGTCACGACGATAAGCTGTCTCGAACTTCTCAATGAAAGATGGTTCAGCCTTGAACTCAAACAGGTTGTAGAAGCCTGTAGTCTTCTTCTGGATTGGGTAAGCAAGCTTACGCAAACCCCAATTCTCTTCGTTTACGATTTCTCCTCCGTTTTCAAGGATGAGATCCTTGAACTTCTGTACCGCTTCCTTCATCTGAGCATCAGATAAAACGGGAGTTAAAATGAAAACGGTTTCGTACTGATTTAACATATAAATAATTAAATTTTGATGGTTATAAATCGGGTGCAAAATTAGCTGTTTTTTCTTAACCAACAAAGAAATGTGTAAAAAGTTTTGCTTGAAGATGTTAAGAAATCGTTGTGAGTTAGCGCAGTTAAATAACAATTCGCTATCGTGACTATCTTCCCGTGCTTTCAATCGCGTTTTTTTATAATACCTAATTTTGATTATTGCTTGTCGTCTGTTTTAATGCTTCCTTTGCATTGCTTTTTTGATTGACTATATATTATTGTTCAATCGCTTTTTTCGAAAATGATATTAGGTTGCAAAATATGATTCTTACCTTTGCATTGTAGATTTTTGTCGGCAACAGATATTTTGTGAGATGACTTTAAATGATATAAAGATAGGACAATCGGGTATTATTACTCATGTTGGTGGCTCGGGGGCTCTACGACAGCATTTCCTCGATATGGGACTTGTGCCTGAGGCTATTGTTACGGTTGTGAAGTATGCTCCAATGGGCGACCCGATAGAATTGCGTGTTCACGGCTATGAACTGACTCTTCGACTTGCTGATGCTAAGCAGATCGAGGTGCGTGCAACGACTGAAGCCGACATGATTCAACCTGTTGAGACGCCTGTCCATGACTCTGACCACCCTGGCTATGGTGAGGAGGGCTACCGTTTCCACGATCCGTCAACGGAACATCCGCTTCCTAAGGAGACTAATCTTACTTTTGCGCTTGCAGGTAATCAGAACTGTGGCAAGACGACGCTCTTCAATCAGTTGACGGGCTCTAATCAGCATGTGGGCAATTTCCCAGGCGTTACTGTCGATCGTAAATCTGGCTCTATAAAGGGTTTCCAGTTTACTGAGGTTGTTGACCTCCCTGGCGTTTACAGCCTTTCTCCTTATACTTCTGAAGAGATTGTCTCGCGTAATTTCATTCTCAACGAAAAACCTAAGGCTATCATCAATATCGTTGATGCAACGAATATTGAGCGCAACCTGTATCTCACAATGCAGCTCCTTGAACTGGATATCCCTATGGTGCTTGCACTTAACATGATGGACGAGGTCGAGAATAATGGAGGTACAATTCGCGTGAACGATATGGAGCAGATGCTTGGCATCCCTGTTATCCCTATTTCTGCTATGCATAACCAGGGCGTTGATGAACTTGTGCGTCATGCTATTCATATTGCTCGTTATCAGGAGAAGCCTCAGCGTCAGGATTTCTGTGACCCTGCCGATCATGGGGGAGCTGTCCATCGCTCGTTGCATGCTATCATGCATCTTGTCGAAGACCATGCTGTCAAAGCTGGTATCCCTATCCGTTTTGCGGCGTCAAAGCTTGTCGAAGGTGACGAACTGGTGCTTAAGTCTCTCGGTCTTGATGACAATGAGAAGGAGATGCTCGAACATATCGTGATGCAGCTTGAGTCTGAGCGAGGTATGGACCACTCTGCCGCTATCGCTGATATGCGTTTCGATTTCATTCGTCGCCTTTGTAGCAAGACTGTGGTGAAACCTCGTGAGAGTAAGGAGCATCGACGTTCTGTGGCTATCGATAAGATTCTGACCGGTCGATATACTGCTATGCCGGCGTTCTTGCTTATCATCGCGGCGGTGTTCTATCTTACTTTTGAATGTATCGGTGCATGGCTTCAGGATCTTATGGACCAAGGTATTGGTTATGTAACTGAAGCTACGCAATATCTCTTTGAGAGGCTTGAAGTCAGCGAGACTGTTACGTCGCTTGTCATCGACGGTGTGTTTGCTGGTGTCGGTAGTGTGTTGAGTTTCCTCCCTATCATTGTCGTGCTTTTCTTCTTCCTCTCTATGCTTGAAGATTCTGGCTATATGGCACGTATCGCTTTCGTGTCCGATAAGCTGTTGCGCAAGATAGGTCTTTCCGGACGTTCTATTGTCCCTATGCTTATCGGCTTCGGATGCTCTGTCCCAAGTGTGATGGCTAGCCGTACTTTGCCTTCCGCACGCGACCGTAAGTTGACGATCATGCTTACTCCATTTATGTCGTGTACGGCTAAACTGCCTATTTATGCTTTCTTCATCGATTATTTCTTCCCTCAATACTCCTGGCTTGTGATGATTGGTCTCTATCTGCTTGGTATTGTTGTGGGTGTTATGGTGGCTCTTGTGGCTAAGCGTACTCTTTATAAGGGTGAGGCTATGCCTTTCGTTATGGAGTTGCCTGTTTATCGTATGCCGGGTGTCAAGAATGTCGCTCATCTGCTTTGGGATAAGGCTCGTGACTTCCTCCAGAAGGCTTTTACGGTTATCTTTGTGGCCTCTATGGTTATCTGGTTCCTTCAGCATTTCGACTTCCGTTTCGCTTTGGCTGAAGAGGACTCTTCAATTCTGGCTGTCATCGCTGGTTGCCTGGCTCCTGTTTTTGCTCCTCTGGGATGCGGCGACTGGCGTATTACGACAGCTCTTGCGACTGGCTTTATGGCTAAGGAGAGCGTCCGTTCTACTCTTGAACAGCTCTATTCATCTGTCGACATTACAACGATGCTCTCTACTTCCGCTGCTGCGGCTTTGCTTGTCTTCTGTTTGTTATATACTCCTTGTGTGGCTGCCATTGCGGCTATCAATCGTGAGTTGGGCAAGAAATATGCATGTTTTACCGTTGTCCTTCAATGCGGTGTAGCATGGCTGGCTGCCTTTGTGGTGAAACGTATCATTGATTTCTTTTTGTAAGGTATGAATATCGCAACAATTATAGTGATTGCCGTCTTGGCTGTATGCGCTTTCCTGGCTTTGCGCTCTCTGCGTAATAAGGGGACTGGATGTGGGTCTTGCGCTGACAGTTCCGGATGCCATTGCCACGATTGCAGTGAATGTCCTCATAAGCAATAAAACAATAAAGGCGAACTATTATAGCTCGCCTTTTTTCATTATGGTGTTCAAACTTATTTCCCTTTACGTCAAATACATCCCACTCCCTTTATATTCCGGCTCCATCTGTAAATGTTGCCGCTACCGCTTTCGACTGCATTATCTTGGAGTATGGCGCTACGCTGTTTGTCAGCCATACGTTGCCTCCGATGATGGTGTCGTGACCTATGGTTATGCGTCCTAACACTGATGAGTTGGAATATACGGTTACGTTGTCTTCAAGGATAGGGTGGCGTGGCGTGTTGAGTGGCGTGCCGTTTTCGTCGAAGGTGAAGCTCTTGGCACCCAATGTTACGCCCTGGTATAGCATGACGTGATTGCCTATGATGCATGTCTCGCCAATTACCACGCCTGTGCCATGGTCTATGCAGAAGTATTCGCCTATCTTGGCTCCTGGATGTATGTCAATGCCTGTAAGCGAATGTGCCATCTCGGTTATTATTCGTGGTAATGTCTGTACGCCTAACACTAGCAGCTCGTGTGCAATTCTATAATGAAGCATCGCCTGCACAAAAGGGTAGCATAATATGATCTCTGCCTGCGACTTGACAGCTGGGTCTGAATGCAGCATGGCATCAATATCTGTATATAGCATACGCTTTATTTCTGGCATGCGATTGATGAACTCGAGTGCTATCGATTCTGATTTGACTTGTGACTTTAGCAGATTGAAGATCTCGTCCATGTTGGCTCCAACATGGTAGTAGCGCGAGTTCTCGTTCGACTGGCTTGCGTCAAAGAACCCAGGGAAGAATACCTGCTTAGCCAATTCTACAATGCGCTTTAAGGCATTGACAGAAGGTAGTTCGGTCTGATGCTCCATGTTCTGTCTGTCGATATCGCTGAGCTCCGACAATATCTTTACATTCTTAAGCAGTATCTCGTTGCTATTCATTCTTCTGCGTTTCAAAATCCGATGCAATTTACTTAATCTTATTCAAAAACATGTCATTTTATGCTATGGAATAATAACATATATATTAATAAGTTTACCTTTGTGGTATAAAACAATTGAATCATGCTAATAAATATAGGACTTGTTCTTCTTGGCTTCGCTCTCCTGGTTAAAGGTGGAGATTATCTTGTCGACGGAGCTGTTGCTATTGCTCGCCGCGCTCGTTTGAGCTCTATGGTCATCGGTCTTACTATTGTTGGTTTTGGTACGTCGGCTCCTGAACTTCTAGTGAGTGTGCAGGCTGCTCTAGCCGGATCTCCTGGTATCTCTATAGGTAATGTCGTCGGTTCTAATATCGCTAATATCGCTCTTATATTAGGCGTCACTGCACTTATCGCTGCATGTCCGGCTTCGCGTCAGACGTTGCGAATTGATATGCCTTTCATGGTCGTCGCTTCATTGCTCTTTGTCGCTGTGGCTATGACGGGAACAATCTCACGCTTGGCTGGCCTGTTGGGTGTCATCATGCTTATCATCTTCGTGAGCTGGCAGGTTGTCAATTCACGTAAGCAGAGTAAAGGGGCCGTGGAGGATGATGATTCTGAACCGATAATGCCGTTGTGGAAGGCCTTGATTATGGTTGCTGGCTCTTTTGCTGCTCTTGTCTTTGGCGCTGATTGGTTGATCGAGGGCGCACAAGGTATTGCGCGCTCATTGGGTGTGTCAGAACGTGTTATTGGTCTTACTGTTATAGCCGTTGGAACAAGCCTTCCTGAACTGTTTGCCTCTATAATGGCTGCGCGTAAGGGTGAGACTGATATGGCTATCGGTAATGTCATTGGTAGCGTGACTTTCAACATATTAAGCGTTATCGGCTTGTCTGCTACGATATGTGAGATAAATAATTCCGACGAGGGTTTCTTGTTCGACTATGTTCTGATGGTTGCTCTCGGTCTTTTGTTGTGGCTGTTCTTGCGCACTAAACATCTTCTTGAACGTTGGGAGGGCGCTGTGTTTGTTCTCATCTATGTTGCGTATATAGCAAGAACTGTATTGACTACTGTTGGTTAGAAGAGATATTGATTCTTGTATATAATACAAAAGAGGACACGTTTTTTCGTGTCCTCTTTTGTCGTTTATTGATGTGTTGTTTAATTCTCTTTCTCAAACATCCAGCAGCATAGACGGACGTCGTTGGCTGTCCCTGATGCGGCTATGGTCAATGTCTGCTTTCCGGCTTTTAGCTGAATGCTTATTTCCTGATCTCTCCATTCACTGTACGTTGTGCTTAGGCCTCTGCTTTTCGTTGCGCCGTTGTCGGTTGACAGTTTGATCGTTATAGCATCATCGGCACGGTAACGCAGTGTTACCTTATATCTTCCGTCTTCTGGTACATCAATCTGGTAGTCCATGAATCGGCCTTCTGTCATGTTGCGCACTTCTACCGGTATGACTTTCGAGAATTCGCTGTCTGTATTATTGGCAAAGAGCAGGTATGTGTCATATTTCTTTGCCGCATTGCCGTTGTAGTTTGAACTTGTCACATACTGTATTGCTGGTATGAAACAGCCTGGCTTGTAGTATTTCTCTGTATTGTGGTCTGAGAGATAGCTGTATATGTTGCCCAGGCGTGTCAGCTTTTCGTTTTCAAAGAGGGCGTTCCATGGCTCCTTGTCGCTGTTGCCATCGGCCATGAACCAGGCATAGGCTGCTATATTGTCATCCTGATCCATCGCCTCTATCTTTTGAGTCATGGTCATCTGCTGGAAGCTGAAGTTTTTGTATTTCTCCTTCTCTAGTTTCGCTATGTCATCCCATTCATCTGAGTTATGACCCCATGCGCAAAATTCGGTCAACAAGACTTTCCTGTTATACATCTTGGCATATTTATCTACATACCCAATAACGGCTTCCGACCAGTTCATATAGCTGTGTAAGGCAAGGTAGTCATATCGTGGCTCTTTGCCGTTCATCGTTTTATATTCCTTGATGAACGCATCCATCCACGACTCTGGTGTTCCATACACTTTACCCTCGATTGACTGATAGCCGTATGTCAATGCTGGCGATGCTATCTTTAGATTGTAGGTCTCTGCGAGTTCTTCTACTTGAGGCCATAACTCAGCGGCTTTCTTTGGTGATATCTGACAGCCTCCATCACTATAGGTCATCATTGGCTCATTGAAACCGAGAAGTATTTCGGCTCCTTCGCTTTTCTTGAGACCTCTCTCTATGTCTGTTGTGCTGGTAAAGGGGCCCCATACCATTGGCATGTATTTGAGGCTCTGGTCATGACCTACGTACGAATAGTCCGATACATTCTTCCAGTTGTATGCCCATCTTACATTGCCCTTGGTCATGAGCTCAACAACGGTCTCGTTAAGGCTGTTGTAGCATATGCCTCGTTTTGTGTTGTTGTTGTTGTAACCTGTCAGGTCAACAAGTTCTGCTCTTGTTGGCTTTGCTGGCTGTGTCTCTTCTGTCTTGTCAGAAGGTTTGTCTGATGGGGTAGGGTCGTCTTTGCTACAGGCTGCTAAAGACATGATACATAGGCTTATCGCCCAAAGAAGTCTCTTCATGATAGTCTGTTTTGTTTGTGTATACAAAAACAAATATAGTGATTTGTTGTCAAAAAATCAATGGCCGTTTGCATAATCAACAAACAGCCATCGACTCCACTTATGAAAACAAAATAACTACTTAACTTTCTGTCCAGCTGCGTTGTATATAACGCCGTTCTTGTTTATGAACAACTTGCCGTCCTTGATGTATTTGGTGACATTGTTGTCTGTTGTTGTGATATGGCTTATTGGTGTATATGTGCCATTGGCAACGAGCAGGTTGATGGTGTAGTTGTCGTAATCAACAACGATAGTGACTGTTACGTCTGTATATGTAGCATCTCCACTTGCTAGAAGATCGTCGCATGGTGAAACGATGTTTGTTTTGGTGTTTATGCTCCATGTCTCGTTTGCATCTTTGGCTGAACCGAACTGTACATCCCATATGCCATAGACTACTTTGAAGTTGCCCGATATCTGAGGAAGGCTGATGGTGTATGTGTTTGCTATGTCGCTAACTGCACTGAATCGTGATGATTCATTTAATCCCCATCCGTTGTACTCACCAGCAAGATACCATTCACCTGCTCCAATGACTTTCGTTCCTGATACGAATGTCAAAATCATGTCACTGCCACTGATTTGAAGCGTGAAAACGGCGTCTTTATATGTTACAAATGGTGAACCGAAATCGCATGACATATTAGCTGGCTCACTGCTGCCTTCCTTGCCACTCAATGTATATGGAGTGCCTATTGTTAGTTTGGCGTTGGTTGTGCGGTTGGTGGCCCACTGGTTTGCCCATCCGCGATCTTGTATAATCTTGAATTCACCATAGAAGTTTGGAACAACAGCTGTTAATACGCCATCGATGTCTTCAAACTGTACTGCGTCACTTGTGTTCCAGTTGTTTGTGCATCCACCAACAAGCTGGTATGTCTGTGCAAATGATGAGAGCGCACTAATGAGTGCAGCAAAAATTGTAAATACTTTTTTCATGTATTGATAGTTTTAAGGTTTGTCGTTTTGTTGATGCAAAGCTGCAACAAATTTAAAACCTTGACAACTAATAGGGAGTTTTGGTTGCTCATCGGTAAGTCTATTTGTTTGTTAGATGTTCGTAATTTATTTGTTATTAATGTGTTATATATTGGGCTTGTTTGCTGATAAGTAAATCCTCAAGTAAATAAAAAATCCGCAGATAGGCCTCCCTACCTGCGGATATGTTGTTAATTATCTCTCTTTATTAACCCAAGAACGAAATCAGGATACCAGCTGCTACGGCTGAACCGATAACGCCTGATACGTTAGATGACATACAGTAGTTGAGTACGTGGTTGCGTGGGTCATACTTGAGCGCAATCTCGTTGGCAACACGTGATGCCATTGGAACAGCAGAAAGACCTGTTGCACCGATAAGTGGATTGATCTTCTTCTTTGAGAAGAGGTTGTAAACCTTGGCGAGCATGATGCCACCAGCGATTGACAAGCCGAATGCGAAGAAACCACCTGTTACGATACCGATTGTTGTCCAGTTCAAGAATGCGTCAACTGTCATTGTTGCGCCTACCGAGAGGCCAAGGAAGATAGTCGCTGCGTTCATGATTGTATTTGAAGCGGCATCGAAGATACGTGATGTGCTTGAACCAACTTCCTTGATCAAGTTACCGAACATGAGCATACCGACAAGTGATACTGCACTTGGAACGATGATTGCTACGATAGTAGTAACTGCGATAGGGAAGATGATCTTCAAGGTCTGCATGTTCTTGATCTCTGTCTTGTTAGGATAGAGCTTGTCCTGCTCCTTCATGTTGATCTTAAGTTCCTTCTCTGAGCAGAGGAGCTTAACAACCAAAGGTACGATTACTGGCACGAGGGCCATGTAAGAGTATGCTGCGATAGCAATAGGACCGAGCATGTGAGGAGCAAGCTTGATTGTTGTGAAGATGGCTGTAGGACCATCTGCACCACCGATGATTGCGAGTGAAGCAGCCTCCTGCATAGTGAAGAAGTTGCAAGCAACGAGCAATACAGCGAAGATACCAAACTGAGCACCAGCACCGAAGATGGCGAGCTTCAAGTTACGGAGCATTGGACCGAAGTCTGTCAACGCACCTACACCCATGAAGATGATAGGAGGAAGAAGACCTGTCTTGATCAATGCATAGTAAAGGAAGTTCATGATGCCGAGGTCGTGTGCGATCTCAGGAAGTGACATCTCATACACATTCTTCATTACGCCATTGACTGGTACCATGCCTGCGCCATCTGGAGAGATGACACCCATGCCGCCACCAGGGAAGTTGGCGATAAGAACACCGAATGCGATAGGGATAAGGAGCAATGGCTCATAACCCTTCTTGATGCCTAAGTAGAGCAATACGAACGCCAAGGCGTACATAATGAGGAACTCAGGATGATCGACGATCGCGCTTATGGCGGTCATCTTGTAGTATATGGTTTCAAATATCTCTTGCATAACGGCCTATTATTTAATCTTCATAAGTACGTCATCCTCGCTGATAGAGTCACCACTCTTGTAGCATATCTCAGTTACTACACCGTCCTTCTCTGCTGCGATAGCATTGAATGTCTTCATAGCTTCGATATAGCAAACTGTCTGGCCCTTCTTAACAGCGTCGCCTACTTTAACTGCAGCCTCACCAGAAGCCTTAACGAGGTAGAACTTACCTTCGATAGGAGCGAGCAATGGATCACCTTCGCCAGCTGCGGCAGGAGCTGCAGCAGCACCGGCAGCAGGAGCTGCTGCACCATCGTTAGCACCGATAGTTACGGCATACTTCTGACCGTTAACTTCAACTGTTACTGTCTGAGGGAACTTCATGTCGCCACCCTTGTTAGCCTCAGCCTTACGCTTAGCAAGGTCTTCCTCGAAGTCAGCCTTAGCCTTGCCGCTCTTGTAGGCCTCATACTGCTGTGGGTGCATTGCATATTCGAAGAGCTCTTCGTCGTCCTGACCAAGCTCCCAACCCTTTTCCTGCATCTTTGCGCGGAACTCGTCGAGGTTGTCTGGATAGTAGCTCTGTGGATCGTTTGTCTCGAATTCACGGCCCTGCTCCTTAGCCATAGCAACAAGCTCTGGAGCTACTGGTCCAGGGAGCTGACCACTCTTGCCGAGGATCATATCCCAGATGTTGTCTGCGATCATGCTCCAACGTTCCTTGCCCTTCTCCATCTGCATTACGTTCATGAGCGCGAGGTTCTTGACGTACTGTGAGAAAGGTGTTACGAGGCATGGGTAACCAACCTTTGGCCATACGTATGCTACTTCGTCGAAGAGCTTAACCAAGATCTGGTCTGTTGTGAGCTCTGGCTGGTTGTTCTTTACCTTCCACTTGTTGAGGCTCTTGAGGTTGTCCTCGAGGTCGGTCATGAGTGAACCCATCATACCACCTGGGAGACCTGGCTTAACGAGAAGCGAGTTGTTCAAGTGGTTGAGTTTTGGAATATAATAGCCGAGGAAGTCGTCGCACATTTCCTGTACCATAGTACGAACCTCCATGTAAGCCTCCATGTTGATTTCCTTAACCTTGAAGCCTGCGTCCTTCAACATCTCCTGTACGGCGATGATGTCGGCGTGACCAGTACCCCAAGAGAGTGGTGCCATACCTGTATCAATGATGTCACAGCCTGCGTTAGCTACTTCGAGAATAGAAGCCATGTTGAAGCCAGGTCCTGCGTGTGAGTGATACTGGATAACGATGTCCTTCTTGATTGCCTTGATGCCCTCAACGATCTTGCCGAGAGAAACAGGACGACCGATACCGGCCATATCCTTCAAGCAAATCTCGTCAGCACCTGCCTCGATAAACTGCTTAGCGAGGTTAACGTAGTATTCTACTGTGTGGATTGGTGAATATGTGATACAGAGAGAAGCCTGAGCAATCATGCCTGCCTCTTTAGCATACTGTATAGAAGGAATTACGTTGCGTGGGTCATTAAGTCCGCAGAAGATACGTGTGATATCAGTTCCCTGAGCATGCTTTACCCTATAAAAGAGCTTGCGGAGATCCTTAGAGCAAGGGCTCATACGGAGACCGTTCAATGCACGGTCGAGCATGTGTGTCTGTATACCAGCCTCATGGAAAGGCTTTGTCCACTGACGTACAGCGTTGTTTGGATTTTCACCGTAAAGGAGGTTTACCTGCTCGAAGCCACCACCGTTGGTCTCAACTCGGTCGAAGCATCCCATCTTGATGATTGCTGGAGCTACCTTTACTAACTGGTCTACACGAGGCTGATACTTGCCAGCACTCTGCCACATATCTCGGAAAACGAGGCTGAATTTAATCTCTCTTGCCATGTTTCAAATTATTTATCTTGATGTTTATTCTTGTTTTTCAATCTAGAGTTTCTCTATCTTTTCTACTTTGCCCTTGCCACCTGTGAGGTTGTTTACTGCCATTGCAATAGCCTGGGCTACCTGTGGATCAATAACGGCTGCCGATGACTGAGGTTTAGCAACAGGCTTCTCCTCCTCTGGACAGAACTTGTTGACAAAACTGATCAACGCTTTGCCGAAGTATATGATAACCAAGAGAATGACAAACACTGTCGCCATGCCTATTACCATTAACTTCAGTCCTTCTAATAAATTACCTTCCATATCTTATATGTTACATTATTTGATAATCTGTAAGTGAAAACGTACTTTTCACACATAATTTGCTTATCAGCAAAGATAGAATAATTTTAAATACAATGTATGTGTATGAATGTATTTTTATAAGGATATATATCATGAAAAATGTTGAAGTTTATACAATCGTGTATATTCAATTAAAAAATGAACATTTGCTATCGCTGGCTTCTATCGAATGTCATTTGTTATCGTGTTTGTATATTCTTGATTTTTAGTGTATTTTTGCGGAGAATAAAATGTATTTTAATATGAGAAAAGTGCTTATTAGTATGTTGTTTGTCGCTGCTTCCTTTGTTGCGTGTGACGATGACGAGAAGACCGAAGAAAAACAAGGTGTTGACATGTTTGGCTTTATGCTTCAGGAGGGTAGTGGTGCCAAGTCTACATTTACTCCATATTTCTATTTTACACCAAACACACCTGACAAATGGACGTTCAAGAGTTTTGAACTTGTTCCTGATGAAGATGTGACTCCTATCGAGATAGAGAGAGTGAGTGAATATCTTTACCGTACAACTGGTAATCAGCATCTATCATCGGTGATGGGCATCAACGGTATCCATTGTATGGATGTCAAGTCTGAAGATGATGAGTGGAAATCACTTACTAGATTTTCCTACGATTCTAAGTCTGATACAATAGGTGTAATTACGCTTAAGTCTCTTTATTATAAGGATAACAAGATTATTGCTGAAGTGTTCCCTGTGGCTAATGCTTATGAGATTGGCTTCGCTTTTATCCCTTATGCTGATGGCGAGACTCCAAGTCTTCACTCTATCGATTTCTCACCTGTAGTCTATAATCCTGCTTCTTCTAAAGATGGCATGCAGTTTACTTATAGCTTGAAATCGGACGATCTTAAGGTCGATAACGTTGATGTGATGTTCTATGCAGCTAGCTACAATTCTGTATATCGTCTGAGTGAAAAGAGAATACTCAAGAAGGGTGCAAAGGATTTTATATATTAGTTTCTGATTTGAATCGATAATAAAAAAATGGATGGGATCTGTAGAAGATTCCCATCCATTTTTCTTTATAACTTACTTGCTTTTTATTCTGTTGTAAACGAACATGCTGGTAGCCCGTTAGTGCCATAGAGTGATATCGTTGGGTCGTCATCCCATGCATAACGCACGATGGTTGGGTTGGCTACGTCAGGAGAGCTGACGATGACTTTGTTGTCTTCGGTCTTGGCATTGGCCTTGTAGAACTTGCGGTCGGCGCCAGCAATGACGAAGCCCTTGAGGTTGTCGTCTGCCTTGAGGCTGTCGGTGCCTGGCTTGAATGTTATGATGGCTTTGCCGTCTTTGTATTCAACTGATTGGTAAGCTGGCCCGTCGGCCTGTGTGGCAGTGATGCTCTTGAGATATAGCTTTTGTGCCTGAAGTGCGCAACGGTGAGCTACATCTTTCTTCTTGAGAGGATGTATGTCGTTCCATTCGCCGAGGTCGAGGTTGACTACAAGACCTGCATTGTCGAGCTGGTTGACTGTCTTACGCTGTGCATCGCGTAGCTTGGCCCATCCGCCGTCGTAGTTAGGGTTGTCTTCGTGGTTGTCCATGAAGTTGGCTAGTGTGCATATTATGGCAGGTACTTCGCCGAAGCTCTTGCGCCAGTCACGTATCATAGCAGGGAGAAGTACTCCATATTCCTCTGGTCGGCCGGCGTTGGTCTCACCCTGGAACCATATCATACCTGCGATGCGGTAGTTGAGGATAGGGTATATCATGTTGTTGTAGAGGGCGGCTGCACAACCGTTGTTTACGCCTTCTACGCCAGGCATAGGAGGCATGAGGACACCTCGTTTCATCTTGTAGTCGCCTTCGAGGTTTATCTCCTTGCTGCTACTGGTGACTGCTATGAGGTCGTTGCCGTGAATGGTCTCGTCGTCAGGAACGATGATCTTGTAGGCCTTGTCTTTGACAAACTTCTCACGTGAGCCATCGGTGCGGAGACGAATGCAGAGCACGTTTTTACCTGGCTTAAGGAGACCGCTACGGAGTACATATTTGCGAGGTGGGTATTGGTAGGTTACCTCGCCTACCTTTTCGCCATTGATGAAGCATACGTCGGCATCGATGAGGCAGCCAAGACGGAGAAGCGCTTCGCGGTTGCACATGTCGGCAGGAACATCAAATGTCTTGCGGAACCAGAGGGTACCTTTCCAAGTGCGTCCGTTCTCGTCGCCTATGTTGGTGTCGTACTGGTTGACTGTCTCCCAGCTTGAGTCGTCGGTAGCAGGGTCCATCCATTTCTCGTTGAGACCTGGGTCCTGCTCGTCGAGTAACTTATAGTATGTAGAACTGATGACCTTGCTTAACTGTGCGTTGCGCTCGAGGTAGCCCGGAGTCTTGAGGTGACGGAGCTGAGCGGTGTGACGAGGCGCCAAACTGTCGAGAAGTGCAACATTGTTCCATGCCACGATGTCTGAACCGCCCATGCTAGCATTGATGATGCCCTGTGGAACGTGAGTCTTTGCGTACATCTCCTTTGCGAAGAAGTATGACAGGCCCGACCAGTGGCCTACATTGGCAGGCTTCATCGATTCCCATGGATAGAAACCGCCGTGACCATCGACATCGTCGCAAGGGTCGGAAACGGTAGGGTTGCGAGCGAACTGAACAAGATGTATAGCCTCGTTGCTATCTGTGTCAAATTCCTGCTTATAAAGGTCGACAAGGCGGGCCGTGTGTAGGTCCATGTTCGACTGGCCTGAGCAGAGCCATACGTCGCCTACATAGATATCTGTAAGTACCTTGTCATTGATCTTCATCTCGTATGGACCGCCTACCATCTTCTTGTTGGTAGTAGGTATCTTGACCATCCATTTGCCTTGACTGTCAGCGGTTGTCTTGTATTTCTTGTTGAAGAAGGTTACTGTGACCGCCTCCGAAGGGTCGGCGCTACCCCAGATGCGAGCTTCGTCGTTGCGTTGGAGCACCATGCCGCTGCTGATGAATCGAGGGAGCTTGACTTCCGCGTGGCACGCAATAGATGCGAGGGCGAGAAGCACGAGTGTTTTTGTTTTCATGTCCGATTGATTGTGTATTTCCCCAAAGATAATGGATGTTTATTTATCTGACAAGACTTTGGTGTTTTCATCCTTGCTATTTTTCTCAATTCTTGAGTAAATATAGCTAATGAGGTAGCAGAGACCACCTGCGATGAGGAATCCAACAGGTCGCATGACAGATGAGTCGTATTGGACATCGGCGAGAACTAGCTTGACCACGCATGTCATCGAGAGGATGAGACCATAGAGTCGGAATGACTTGTATTGCTGGCGGAAACCTATGATGATGAACGCGATGGCAAGGAGAAGACCTACGATGGAGATGACGTAGCTAGCGTCAATGAAGTGAAAGAGTATCACTCCAACAACGAGTGTCAACTTGAAGCAGTTGAAGAGGCCTAGTATGTCTTTTTGACTGTTGATGTTCATGAGCGAGCGTATGTTGACACAAGCCATGCCGAGGAGTATGCACGATGCGATAGCTATAGCGACTTCGTTGGAAGCGATGGTGTTGTTCATAAACAGCATTGCTGAATCACAGTGGAGAACGACGTTTATGCCGATAAGTATCATCATACCGTTAAGAACGCGACTAGCTATTGTCGAGAACTCTTCGCCCTTGCCGGTGACAGGGTCGCGACGCATGCAAGGGAGGTTGAAGATGATGGATATGATACCGACGATGGAGAAGGTTGTAGCAGCATCGACAGGTCCCTTGGCAGCCAATACGATAGTCTGAATGATGAGGAATGCGAAGATGGCCACTTTGTCTATGATATGGTAGTTTTTAATGACCCATGGAATGAGTGCGATAGCTACAAATGCGAAGCTATAGTCGGATATATGTAGGTATTCGGAATTATTGGTTGCTTGTATCAAGAGAAGGATGTATGCTCCTGTGCGTATGATGGTATCGCGAAGTATGCAGCCAACAATGATTGCCAAGATAGGGTAGAGCACAGCGCATATATTGTCATAGGCCTCGATGTCGATTTGTGAGATAGACAGGAGTAACGTAGTTGTAATCAATGCAGTGTTGAATATGATCTTTCTCTCGGCATAGAAACGGCGGTAGAAGAGATAGCATACAGCAATGCATGCGATGATGAGGAAGATACTCATCGTGAGTGTCTCGGCGCAGTTGGATGCGATCTTGAGGGTGATAAGATACGCCACAGTAGAGAACATCATGAGGTTTCTTTCGTTATCTCTGAAAGAGTAGAAGAAAGCCTGGAAGATGAGTACGGCAGGGAGGATGAACATGATAGGTGCAGCGACGTAAGAGCCGAACGAGAGCACTGTAGCTACGATAGGAAGCTGTATGAACATCCACCAGTCGTTTGTGTAGTTGCGCGAGTGGTTGGCGATATAGAGGGCTGTAGTGCTGACCATGTATATAGCGAGGGCTATTATCGTGTTGTCTTCCCACTTGTAGAACGAGAGAATCGTCGCCACGATGATGCCGGCAAAGCATATGCAGGTGAAGATCTTAGAAGAATACCATTTGCATAGAGCGATGAGGGCTGCTATCCATAGTACAATAGTAGCCATGAGGGCTATGTCGTTGAATGTGTGGAGTGTGAAATACGACACGACGCAAGATATGTAGAACGCACCGACTCCGCAACCGGCGAGTGCGGTAAAGAGTGTCTTGTATTTGCTCTCTTTTCTCATCTTGAAGAGTCCGAAAGCAGCTACAGCGACAGAGGCTGTGAGCATGAGGACGGTCTTGATGACTGGAGTGAGAACACTGTGGATCATGCTGCCAAAGAGTACGAGGCTGCAGAACACGAGGATAGAAGCGAGTATGCTCATGATGTTCTTGCCTATCTTGCTTTCGACGTCGTTGTCGGTAGCGCGACGAGGCTTAGGTGCCACGTTTGTAGCGACAAATTCGGTAGTAGATTTGACTTCGGTGGTAGAGCTACATACGGGAGGAATGTTGGTTGCCGAAGGAGAGTTTGAAGTAGCGGCAACATGTTGTGCCTGCTCGGTTTTTATGCATCGCTCGTTTGCAATGCCGTTTAGAGCCTCTATTTGTGACTCGAGAGTATTGACTTTGCTTTCGAGGTGTTTCACACGTTGGCTCAATTGCTCAAATTCTTCTGTAGAATTCATGATGTTATTATTTTGGTTCTGCCCATACCCAAACAAATAGTGTGCCAATCCGAATGGAATATGTAATTATAGTCAAAAAATACTTTGACGATGTAAAGATGACTTGGTGGAAAGGTTCGTTTTGTGCCCATATATAGGAGATTGCTGAAGAATGCGTGTATAACTCGCGTGAATAATAATATATTGGGTTTATCAAAATAGGCTGGCTTAGATATCAACAAAAAACGCAATCTTCAGTTGAAGACTGCGTTTTTTTTGTAGTGTTTGTAGCTTGTTACTTAACCTGGAAAGGTATGTTGTCGGTTGATACGAAGCCGGTGTTGTCGAGGATGTAGACGTAGAGGCGATAGTTGCCGCTCTGTGGGGCTTTGATGGTAAGTGATGGCTCGTCGGAGGTGAGTACGTCACCTACGCGGTCGGGACGTGGCTCGTGAGAACCTCCGAAGCCTAGTTTTGTGGCCTCTTCCAATATCTCCCATACGAAGGTCAACTTGTCATTTTCGTTGTCGCGGACATTGACATTGGCTCTGATCTCCTGACCTGCCTTAAGACGTATGTTGCTCTGAGCCTTCATGTCGTTGATTGTCATGTGTTCCATGACGATAGGTGCTGTCTGCTTGAGTTCCTGTCCCGTCCATACACGTTGCATAGCTTCAACCATAGGCGTCTTCTCGCCATTGAGTGGTAGTCCGTCAACATTGCTCTCGGAGAACATGCTGAACCATGTTGGCGTGCGTTCCTCTTTCTGTCCCCATAGGAATACGAATGAGCCGAGACAGCGTGGGTTGGCTAGTATAAATTTGTTGTAACGTTCTTCGTACACTATACGTTTCTCTTCTGATGTCTGCTCAATGCTGGCGTTCCATTCTGTCGTCTCACATTCCCACCAGCCTGTTGGTCCCCATTCGGTGACCATAAATGGCCCCTTGAAAGCCGATTGGCTGACCATCTTGTCGAGCGATACGATGTCGCCATAGGAGTTGATGCCTACAAAGTCGAGAGTAGGGCAGTATTTGCCTACGGAATCCAATGCCTCAGCGCTATGTGAGATGACAGTTGAGACTAGATGGCGTTTGTCGATGCTCTTTATGGTTTGAGCCATCTCTTCGACGAGAGTCCAGGCCTGCTTGATGTTGGCATTGCCGAGATTTATCTCGTTGCCGATACCCCATGCCAAGATGTGGTCGTCGTCCTTGAATGTCTCGGCAAGGAGACGTGCGTTGGCTATACATTCGTTGCGATAGTCCTGGTCGAAGTATCTTAGCGAGTCTTTTGTCATGCCAATGCCCTGCATGATATACATGTTGTTGTCTGATGCCTTTTCGATGTCGCGAGAGATGCTTTCCACACTACCGCCCCATGTGCGGAAGGCGTTGGCGCCGTTTTCATTGGCGTCATTGAGACGGAATGTACCACCTACGCCCTTGACATAGGTTGGCTGGCCATCGATGAGGAGTGTAAAGCCGTTTTCGGAAGGCTCGATAGAGATGCCTTTATCGGCCATGTTGGTTACGGTGCATGCGGTGAGCATGACAGCAGAACAGATAGCTGTCAGTTGTTGCATTTCAAAATAGTTTTGTTGTGTGTTATAAAAAAGAGAAAGACACAACCCTCGTCAGTTATAGCGAAGATTGTGTCTTCCTTTATGTGTCGCTAGTATTTAGCTAGGCTATACTTCCTTGCCCTTGATGACCGACTCGTAGTAAGCTACGTAGTCGTCCTTCTTGTCGCTTTCCATCCAAGCCATAGCAGAGCGTGGGTGGTCGTTTTGCGAACCAGTGATCATATATGGCATGAAATAACCCCAGTCGATATCCTTCTGGAGAGGCTTTACATGATCCTGGATAACCTGAAGAACTGGCTTGAGTTTGTACTTAGGGTTCTTCAAGAATGAAATGAGAAGCTCCATAGGGCAGTTGCCTGCACCACGACCAATGCCGAGCATTGTAGCGTCGAGCATGTTAGCACCGCAACGGATACACTCAATAGTGTTGGCGAATGCGAGCTGCTGGTTGTTGTGGCCATGGAAACCGATTGTCTTGCCAGGAAGAGCGTTGATGTACTTGTTTACGAGGCTATGGATGTCCTCAGAATAGAGGCTACCGAAGCTGTCAACAAGGTAGAATGTTCCTACACGTGACTTTGCAACGTCGCTGAGCACTTCGTCAAGAGCGCGGTCAGAAACCTTAGAAACAGCCATGAGGTTGATAGTAGCTTCATAACCCTTGTCCATAACGTGGTGAGCGAGTTCGATAGCCTTGTCAATCTGATAGTCGTAGCATGCTACACGGAACATGTCGATAACGCTTTCTGACTTAGGACGGATATCGTCAGGTTTGATACGACCTATGTCGGCCATAACAGAGAGCTTAGTATTGGTATTGTTGTCGCCAACTATCTCGCGAATCTCGTCTTCTGCGCAGAATTTCCATGGTCCGTATTCAGGGCGTGGGAACTGGTCGCTGCTACTTATGTAGCCAATCTCCATATAGTCAACTCCGGCTTCGACGCATGATTTGTAAACGCCTTTCACGAAGTCCTTGCTGAACTGCCATTTGTTCATCAATCCGCCATCGCGGACGGTGCAGTCGAGCACCTTGATCTCTTTTCTAAACATAGATAAAGTTGATGTTGTATTTTTATATGTTCATTATTTTTTTCTCTTCCTCGATGAAGTAAGCGATGAGCTTTGCATAGATGTCCTCTATCACATCTGGATTGAGACCGTTCTGCTCTGCCAATTCTCGACGAGCCTTCAGAACGGCGTTCTTGCGATCTGTTGCCTCAACTCCATCGGATGTCTTCTCCTTATACTTTACAACCTCCTTCACATACTCAAAGCGTTCGCCAAGAAGTTTGATGATAGCATTGTCAATATTATCTATTTCATTCCTGACATCGGTGATATTTACACATTCCGATGGCTTTTTGTTAGTGATGTTCATTGGTACGATTATATGTGTATAATGTTTATCAATTATGTGTAAAATTATATATAATTGTTGTTATCTTCAAATAAAACTGGTGTTTTTTGTGTTTTTGTTGTCAAGTTTGAGTGTTGTTGAGGAGTGGATAGACATTATGGTTTTAAAGGCTCACCAAGTTCAGAGTGCTCTTCGTCGTTCTCGTTGAGCTTGAAAATCATAAACTGACAATCGTCTTTTGTGTATGGTTTCCAGTCGCCACCATTAGCTCCATTAGGATCGCCATATTTCGCGAAATTGGTCCATGCAGTGAGCATCTTTTCTGACAGATCCCAGTCGCCTTTTGTCCATGGACGCCAACAATGCTTGAGTGATTTGAATACGAACCAAAGGTCGGAAGAGTGGAAAGCGCCCTTGAGATAGTCTTGTGGATGACTGCCGTCGTCTGGTAAAGGACGTGCAAACTGATATGCCCACGCCTTGTTGCCTTTCTCTTCACGGTCGAGGCAGAAATCTACTATCTGTGACGCCATGAAAGGTGGGTCGTTCTGAGTGAATCCTATCATATATGGGACATCTGCTATTGTTCCTTCAATGCATGCGTCGTCGAAAGGCTTGTCGAGTACATAACCATCGACAAATGGAGTGATAGGACCAGCGTTGAGGCATGTGCGGTTACCTGTCACCTTTGTGTATATCGCCCCTAAAGCATATATCTCCTCTGTTGATGCCGCACGTAGGTCGGATGCAGTCTTGAGGTTTGCCCAATCTGTCATGGCCTTGATTGACTCTTCGGCCTCTTTGAGAGATAGCTGTTTTGATGAAGGGAATCCCTTAGGCATACCGGCAATCTCTGTTCCCTCTGGCTGTGGCTTGGCAAGACCGCTGCCACTCATGATGACCGCCTTATTGAACAAGCCCTTGGTCAATGGTGAAGAGCACAGGAATTTGGTGCTGCGTGCGCCTGCGCTCTGACCGAAGAGCATGACGTTCTCTGGGTCGCCGCCAAACTGTGATATGTTTTTCTTTACCCACTTGAGTGCCTCAATCTGGTCTAGTGTACCCCAGTTACCTGTTGCATGGTCTGGATCTTCTGCTGATAGCTCTGGATGTGCAAAGAAACCGAAAGGACCTACACGATAGTTGAATGTGACGATGACAACATCTTTGTTTGCCCATTCCTGTCCGTCGAATTCTGGTTCAGAGCCCCAGCCTTCACGTAGTCCACCTCCGAATACCCATACTGCTACAGGAAGTTTCTTTTCTGGCTGGGCAGATGCCTTAGTCCATACGTTGAGGTAGAGACAGTCTTCGCTATAAGCCTTCTCTTCGCCATAGCCCCATTCTGTAGTATATCCACCGTCATAATGTGCGCCCTGGAAGGCAGGATGACCAAACTGGTCACATACTTTGATGCCTTGCCATGGAATGACAGGCTGTGGAGCTCGCCATCGGTTTTCGCCTGTCGGTGGTGCTGCAAAAGGAATGCCTTTGTAGGCTGTCACTCCTTCGATGTCGGTGCCGACACCTTGTATTTGTCCGCCCTCGATGCTGAGGATAGGGTAGTCACTCTTTTGTGTTGCACATGATGCTAGCAGTACTATGCTAAGTGCAAGGGAAACGATTGTTTTCATGTCTTATTGATGTTTTAATAGCGCCAAAATTATATATTTTTCTTTCTCCATGTCTGTTTTTTAAGACATTATCACCCTCATTTTCCGATATATTACGTCAATACGCTCGCTATGGTGATTTACATTCTCACTTGGCTATGCGTTCTTATTGTCAAAAAAATGGACATTATGCACTTCGAAATATGTTGTTTCTATTGCTTATCGTGATAAGGACCTTAGCTAGGTTTATCTTTGGCTTGTGAAACAAATATAAAGCGTCATGAAACGATTTTCTATCTTATATCTGGGTTTTGTTGTGGCAGCGATAGTCTCTTTATCATGCAATGCGTGCTCATCACCTGCACCGCAACATATAAGCGATCTTCCTTCGCAGTTCATCACTATAGCTGATTCGGTCTCTATACATTACAAGGTGTGGGACAATAATGAACCTGATGTGCCTAAGCAGACCATCTGCTTTGTCCATGGTTTCGGCTGTGATGTCAACACATGGGACAAACAGTTTGAGGGCTTGCGCGACGATAATATGCGCCTCGTCTTTATCGACCTTCCAGGCTATGGCCTCAGCAGTAAGCCTCATATTGAATATACTCTTGGCTTCTTTGCTCATGCTGTCGATCAGGTTCTCAATCATCTTAATGTCGGTCCTGCTATCATGGTTGGTCATAGTCTTGGTACACCAGTGTGTCGCTTGATATTATTGGCAACTCCTCACATCTCTGGTATGATAGATATCGATGGTGTTTATTGCTTCTATGAAGGCGCAACTGCTGAATACGAGGCTGCTGTTCAAGAGTTTGGGTCTTCGTTTGATGGCGATCAATGTCATGATGTTATATGTGGCTTCATTGGTTCTTTGGCTGGTCCGGATACCCCTGATGAGATAAAAGAATATGCAATGTCTACTATGCCTTCAACTCCAGAATATGTAGCATCAAGCACAATGCATAATCTCATTAACCGTATGTGCTGGCCACAGTTTGCTCTGCCTCTCGATGTAGCTGTTATTTGTACTCAGAATAGTGGACTAGAACCTGACAACCGCCAGAAGATGGAGGCCTTGTACCCTCAGGTCGATTATACCGAACTAACCACTTGCGGTCATTTTATACACATGGAAAAGCCAGAGCTTGTCAATGGCAAGATCAGAGAATATGCCTCGTTGATAAAGCAGAATGCATTAGATGACTATGATTTCGCTATCAGGAATATAGAGGAGAATTATGCCGGATTCCCGTATAAAGTTACCGATGGTAATCGTTCTGAATGGAATAATGTCAAGACTCAGCTTCGTGATAGTGTCGCTACGGGTGGTTATAGCCCTCAGGTCATTATCAGTGACATATGCTGTTGGTTTAAAGATTATCACCTCAGTTGCACATTCCGTCAGTTCTCTGACCGTTTTCCTTTGACAAGAACAGATTATAATTCGTTGATGTCTCTTTATGCTCCTTCAAAGCTCTCTTCTCGTGTTGATGATGACACATGGCTTCTGCGTTTCCCTACATGGATGGGTGACGATGTTTACTGCCAATGGGTGAAAGATGCTGTTGATGAATATCGTCGTTCGGGTTGTAGTCGTCTTATCGTTGACCTTCGTGGAAATAGCGGTGGAAATGATTATCAATACAGTCCGTTGTTTGAGCTGCTCTATTTGCAGCCAGGTAAAATTGATGGTATGCTCATGCGTAACACAAAAGACAACCTGGAGCGCACTCATGCTTTGACCGGTGATGGTGATTATTGGGAGCAGATAAAGAACAAATGTGAGTCAGACACTTCTGCCTATGTCTTGATTGATGATGATGAGATAGTCACAAGAGAGGTTGATCCTGCACGACCAAAACAGACTGCAATCATCATTGACAAAACTGTTGCCAGTTCCAGTGAGCAGCTTATCTTGGATCTTCGCGCTACAGCGCCAGATATACGTCTCTATGGTAAAGACAATACTCTTGGGTGTATAGATATCTCTAATATTCGTATCGCTAAGTTACCCCATGGTCCCAACGCTCTTCATATTCCCGTTACCGTTAGCAATCGTCTTGTCAATGGGGTCAATATGATAGACGGCATAGGAATTGCTCCCGATGTGATGATAGACATAGCCTATCCAGATACACTTACAGACAACATCGACACATGGGTGACATGGGTAAAGGATAATATGTAATTAATCAGATAAAAAAAGAAACGCCGTACAGATATCACATCTATACGGCGATTTTCATGTCTAAAGACGCATTATTTATTCATCAATCTTTTCATTGGGCTTTTATATCTTATCTGAATAGTCGAGGAGCCAACTCGTAAAGGTTGTTTCTCCATGTGAACCAAGTATGTCCACCAGGAGCCTCAGAAAATTCATATTTAATACCTATTTCATCAAGAACCTTGAGAGTATTCTTGCAGTTGTTGTAGGCAATGTCCTCCTTGCCGCCCTGTGTGAAAACGAGCTGCTTGAAAGACTTGTTAATCTGTTCTGCTTTAGCCTTGAGTCCGAGGCGATCAGCCTCTGCATGTGGGTCTGTGCCAGGGGCAAGGCTGCTGCTTAATACCCATACGTAAGAGAACAAATCCACGTTGTTGAAGCAAGTCTCCATTGTCTCCATTCCTCCCATCGACAAGCCAGCCATTGCACGGTGGTCTTTGTCGGTAAGCACGTTGTAGTTGGCTTCGATGAATGGGATGATGCTCTTTACCATGTCTGAAGCAAAGAGTGGCACCTCACCCATCATGTCTTTGGTAGCTATTGTGCCGTTTGGCATAACAACAACCATTGGCTCTATCTTGCCCTCTGCCATCAGGTTGTCAAGAATAAGACCAGCACAACCTACGCCAGGCCATGAGTTGTCTGTGTCGCCACCGCCATGAATGAGATAGAGCACAGGGAGAGCCTTAGATGACTTCTCATATCCAGCTGGTGTCCATACATGCATGCGACGATATGTGTTAAGCGTTGAGCTGAAGTATATACGTTCGCTAATTGCACCGTGTGGCACGTCTTTAAGGGCAAAGAACTCGTTGCCTGTTGTTGTTAACGTAGCTATTGCCGATGTCTCTGAGGCGTCATCTGCCTTAGGGTCATATACGTTGATGCCATCAACGACGAAGTGATATCTGTAAGCACCATCGGCTACTCCTGCTACTTTCATTGTCCACACTCCATTTGGCAGTGTGTTGGTCTCTACTGCACCTGGTACCCAAGGTACACAGTCGCCCGCTACACGCACATCTTTGGCGTTTGGAGCATAGATGCTGAAGAGAACAGAACCGTCGTTGAGTCGCTGAACCGACTTAAGTGTGTCGTTAGGAGTTGGTGTGTGTTGCCATTGTGCTGATGCCTCAACTGAGAAACAGCAGAGTGTCATGGCTGATATGATGTTGATTATTTTTTTCATGATATATTATCTTTTTACCATTGGATGAGTTGCTACAGGCTGTTGTGGAGCCATAGCGTTGTGTACCTTCTCTATCTGCTGTTTAGCAACCTTCTGCTTTGCTACGCACTTGACATCGACCGATGACGATGCAGCGAGGAACTCATATTCGCCCTTGTCGAGCTGCCATGCAGAGAGCTTCTCGTTGAATGAAGCCATGTCCATTGTGTTCCATGTGAGGGTTACAACTTCGCTCTGACCAGGCTCTATGAGAGCAGTCTTAGCAAAAGCCTTAAGTTCCTTAGAAGGCTTGTCGAGCTTACCCTTAGGAGCGTGTACGTAGAGCTGAACACTCTCACGACCAGCGACCTTGCCAGTGTTGGTGACCTTAACCTTCATCTCGCACTTGTCACCGTTGATAGCAGATGAAACAAGTTCGTAGTTGAATGTAGTATAAGAGAGACCGAATCCGAATGGGAAGCTCACCTCTTTCTTGAAAGTGTCGAAATATCTGTAACCGATATATATGCCCTCTTCGAGGAGAGTGTAATCAACATTGCGAACAAGTTCCTTTGGCTTCTCTTCAACCTTCTTCTTCTGGATATTCATGCCAGTGCCCATTGCGAAGTCAGGCATCTTAAACTCATAGTCGAATGGGAAGTTCTTGTCGGCTGGTGCATCGCCGTATGCCATCTGGAATGTCATAGGAAGTTTACCTGATGGGTTAACTTTACCCGAGATGACATCTGCTATGCTGTTGCCGACCTGCTCGCCAGGCTGGAATGTGCAGACAATGCCGTCAACCATATCTTTCCACGATGCAGTTTCCATAGCTCCGCAGATGTTGAGCAATACGACAACTTTCTTGCCTGCTGAGTGATATGCTTCGCTGATCTGCTTGATGAGGGCACGTTCAGAGTCGCGGAGGTTGAAGTCCTCAATGCGACGGTCAGCGCCTTCGCCGCTTGTTCTTGCGAGTGTGATGATAGCCACTTCATTAGCTTCAACCTGCTTTGCAAGGTCGGCCGCTTCGTGTACAGGCTCCTCTGCTCTCTTGAGTGCAGTGAGCGAGAATGGAGGCAGTCCGTTAGGGTAGAGACGCTTGTCTTCTGCAGCGATATGCTTCTTGTAGAGGTCGATAAGCGACTGGTCGAGAGTGTAGCCAGCGTTGCGCATACCTTCAACAAGAGACACGCAATAGTAGCCCTTGCCTGTGCCGCCGAAGCCCATGCCACCCGAAACGATGTCATACGAAGTACAACCGTAGAGCGCAACATTCTTGACAGCAAGTGGAAGTATATTGTCGTTATTCTTAAGAAGTACCATACCTTCTGCACCTCTTGTGCGAACAATCTTAGCGTGTGCCTTGAGATCTGTTTCGTTAGGGTATTCGTAGCCGTTGAAGCTATGTCCCTTTACAACAAATTCAAGAATGCGATGCACGTTGCGGTCGATGATGTCAATGCTCAAAGAGCCATCGGCAATAGCGTCGAGGATAGCCTGACGCTGACGAGGCTGACCAGGCTGAAGCATGTCGTTGCCAGCCTTCATAGAGGCTACAGCGTCCTTACCAGCATTCCAGTCGCTCATCACCATGCCCTTGAATCCCCATTCGTCACGAAGGATAGTTTCTGTAAGATCATAGTCTTCGCAAGTGTATTTGCCGTTAGCTTTATTATAAGCAGTCATCACGCTCCATGGCTGTGATTCCTTAATAGCAATCTCGAAATTCTTGAGATAGAGCTCACGCAGTGGACGTTGGTTGACACGGCTGTCCATATTGTTACGGTTTGTCTCCTGACCATTGACAGCAAAGTGTTTGATACATGCGCCAGAACCTTCGCTCTGTACACCATTAATATATGATGCCGCAAGTTTTCCTGCAAGAACAGGATCTTCGCAATAGTATTCGTGGTTACGTCCGCACAACGCATTACGGAAGAGGTTGACACCAGGTGCCAATATAACGTCGAGTCCGTAGTCCTTAACTTCCTGACCGATAGCTTTGCCTACTTCAAACGCAAGAGCAGGGTCGAAAGAAGCTGCAACTGTCATGCTCGAAGGAAATTCTGTGCAATAGTAGAAGTTGCTGTCCCATTCACGGTTGATAGCCATTCTGACACCATGAGGACCGTCGGCCATATATATGGATTTAATGCCCAGACGTGGGATGTCGCGTGTGCGACCAGCAGTACCAGGGAACTTGTCTGTTCCGCTCATCGACATTCCGCAACCAATGATCATGTCAACCTTTTCTTCGGTAGTCATGGCCTTTATTACCTCGTCGATATTCTCCTTGTTCAATTGTGGTTGTGCATAAGCCAATGATGTTGCCATCATCATACCTGCTAATCCCAATGCTTTGATTGTATTTTTCATTTGACGAAATTTGATTGTTCTAACGGTTGCAAAATTAGATGGTGGAGGCATTTTTGACGTTTCGTGTATGTTCATAAAGTTTTTACTTTTGTTCATAATGTTTTTCATTTGTTCAAAAAAGGCGCTGTTTATGGTACCAAATGTCATTTTAGGACAATTTTATGTCTTGTTTTTGGACAATATTGATCGTTTTTCTACTTATTTAGGAAAAACAGTCTTTTGTATTTTTTTTATGTGGTATCTTTATAATCGAATTGATTGTTATGAGTTATGAAACTAAGATGTTTTTCTTCCGACGATGCTCCTATTATCCTTTCGTGGGTTAAAGATTTGATAACCAAAAACTAATTATATGAATAACAGAAGCTTCTATTTGGACAACCTCAAGGTGTTCCTTACCGTTCTGGTGATATTCCATCATGCCGGACAGGCGTATGGATATGGTGGTGGATGGATGTATAAGCCTACTAATGCTGAAGAGTTCATGCCTTGGATATGGCATTTCTTCTCGGTAAATGCAGCGTTCTTTATGGGGCTGTATTTCCTTATATCGGGCTATTTTGTGCCAACGAGTTATGACAAGCAGGGAGGAAGGACCTTTGTCAAGAAGAAACTTATAAGGCTCAGTATACCGTTCCTTGTCATGGGCGGCATCATTTCGGTTATAAGTGGCACACTAGAATTCGCTCACATGTGGTTTGTCGAGAGTTTGCTAGTATTTTGTCTGGTCTATGCTCTGATACGATGTTTCTGCAAACCTATTACGGGTGAATGTGATTCGAAACCGACAATAATAGGCATGGCTATAGTGGGACTCGTGATGGGTGTGGGCAGTTATTTCATTCGTCAGGTCAGTCCTCAAGACCATTGGATATGGCCATTAGGCATTATTCCTTTGCCATTGGAGCCTGCTCATTATCTTCAATATGTGATGATGTTTGTGATAGGTTTGCTGGCACGACGATTCGACTGGTTGCAAAAGTTGACCGATAAAGTAGGTGCGTTGTCGTTGACTGTTGGCGTCATGCTGGCTATTGGCATATATGTGATGGATAGCGGATGGTGGACCGACTTCGTATGGAAGTGGTATGGCATATATGAGTCTTTGCTATGTGTCTTTTTGAGTTTCGGACTCATGTGGCTATTCAGGCGTTATCTCAACACTACTTCAACCTTCTTGCAGTGGTGTGCCGCCCATTCCTATGGCGCCTATGTAGTGCATCTGCTTCTGATGCTGGGCATTCAGTTTACCTTCGACGGAGTGTGGATGGGAGCCTTCGGCAAGTTCATGTTTATAGGTGTTGTCTCTACAGTTCTTTCATACCTTCTCACTTGGGTGTTGAGACTCATACCTGGAGTAAAGAAAGTGTTATAGGAGATATATGGCGGAGTCGTGGGAGATATATGCAGATTGGAATCCTTGGCATGGCTGTACTAAAATCAGTCAAGGATGTAAGTATTGCTATGTATATTGCCAGGATGAGATGTATGGTAGCGAGACATCGAGTAGCCTTTGCCGCAAGACCGCCAATTTCGGACTGATTGATTATAAAATAGGACGGTTCTTCGTTCCGCAGACAATAAAGTTTGAGTGGAAGCCAGATGACTACCACGACTAATGTATAAAATAACTAAATAGATGCAGACAGAACGAATACTTCTTCGTCGATGGCGTGAAGAAGATGCTCCGGCTCTATTCAGATATGCTTCTGACCCTGATGTGGGTCCACGTGCCGGATGGCCTCCTCACAAGAGCGTTGAGGAGAGTCTTCATATTATTCGCACAGTCTTTAATAATCCCGAGACGTGGGCTATCGTTCTCAAGGAGACTGGTGAACCTATTGGTGCCATGGGTTATTTCATCAAGACAACCAGCAACATAGCGATTGGTGACAACGATTGCGAAGTAGGCTATTGGGTGGCAAAGCTTTATTGGAATCAGGGAATATGTACTGAGGCTCTAAACCTTATGATAGACTACTGTCTCAATGTCAAGCACTATGACAATATATGGGCCGATCATTTTATTGGTAATCCGGCATCGGGTAGGGTAATGCAGAAATGTGGCTTTGTTGACACAGGTCTCGTCAATAGATGTAGCCAGTTGCTTGGAGGTGACAAGGATATGGTGAAGATATATAAACTAGAATTAATCTGAAGAAAACTATGAAACACAATATAACTTATACCATCGAGCTTGCTACTGCCGACGATCTCGCTGAACTGCTCTTTTTGCAGAAAAAGGTCGTTTGAGCCGCTCACAAGGAGAAGTCCTGTAAATAGAGAATAGCTATTCTCCTTTTATTATGAGTTCCTGCTTATGTCCTTCGGTGAGCATAAGTCTGAGGAAATTACGAATCTTGTCGGGTGTGAGTCTCTTGATGGCTTTCTTGTTGGACGAGTGAACAGCCTTGCCATTATGTTGGTAGGTTTGGGTAAGGTAGTCAACCTTTTCCCAATCACGAGGGTATTCGTAGTAGTTTTTCATTCGATTGCTGATATAATCGTCAACAAGTTCTTGGGTTATTGACTGTCCATAGGCCATGTCATTTATGACATTGTCTATCGAGGTCAGTATTTTGTCGGTTGCAGAAGGGGCGCAAGTGGTAAATACAGAGAAGAATAGTTTGTCACCCGACATGAACTTGTGGTCATAGAATACATTGAAGGAGTAGATATTGCCCATGGTCAGACGAATATTGTTGAAGAGAAGTACGTTCATGATGTGGCCTAGTGCGTCCATCGTCACATGTTGCTCAGTAGTATACTCGTAATTCTTAGATTGCGCATATCCTAAAACAATTTTAGCCGAAGGCAAATCGCTCTTATATGTGTAGCAAGCTCTTGATGAAGAGTCGCGGAAATGCATTGCTGGTATGTCGCGTGGGGCGATAGGCTGAGACTTTGATGGCAACATTCCAAGATATCTGATGACGAGGGAATCGGTATAATCAACATCATAGCTTGATCTGATGGCAAAGTGCATGCCATTGAAGCTTGACCTGTAATCATTAGAAAGCTTCCTCATCTCGTCAAGGGTAATGTTGTCAATCTCATCAGGTGTCAGTTGAGCCGTACGAGCAGCATACTCATCGGAATAGATGGTGTTGTACCATAATTCTTCAACATGAGCCGCATACGATTTAGATATCGGTTGTTGGCTACGTAGCTGTCTCTTGTAATTTACGAAACGTGCAGAGTCGATTTCGGTATTCATAAGGCGAAATACCGCCATCTTCAGAAGATCCTCGGCGCATATATTATAGCTACGGCTCTTGTATGTGTCATATTCGTCTTCAAAGTTGACTGTAGAGTATTCGTCGTAGCCACCATTGTAGCCTAGAAATGGGTCTTGGACTATATTAGGGAGCATCTTGATTTTCTTAGCCTCAAGGTCAGTGTAGTTTGTCATAGTTCCATATCTGACACCTTCAACGACGAAATCCATAACCGAGTCATAATATATAGTAGCCTCTACTCCATTGCTTAATTTCAGTGTTGTGACGTTGCGGAATGAGTCATGGTCGTGCTCGACAACAGATGCTAATGGCTTGTCAACCACGAGTTCGTGAGCAATCTTCTTATAGTTGGCACCCTCAGCATATAGATATTTCTCGCTTTCGATATCTCCGTTGCGGCCACGATTATAGGCGTTGAGGATATCTTGGCTTGACGCTTGGGTGGAATCGTCGGGTAGAGTGACAGAGATGGTTAGTCGGTCGTCGGTTGTGATATGTTGTAGATGAGCTTGTGCATAGCTGGCCGTGATGCGATTGCAATGGTTTAGTAGTGCATTTTGTGTTGAGCCGTCAATATAGTAATCGCCCATGACGAAGTGATTGACAATGAAGCTGCTGCCAAACACTGTTGGAATATTGTATTCGTCGGTCGGAGGAAAATTAATGGAGTCAGAAAGGCTGTCGTTAGATTCGAGAGGAAATTGGCAGTCGCGAGCCTCCTTCTGGGTGAAACCGTATTTACGCATCTTCTCCAGTTCGCGTGAAACGAGCTCGACAACCAACGGCCAGTCCTGTGGGTTAGCGGTGAGATGAATAGTAAAAGGATAGTCTTCTCTTACGTTATTGTCATATTGTTCCTTGATGATGTTGAAGAGAGAATATTCATTGCGAATACGTTCAAGTCGTTTATATATCAGCTCTGTAAGTCGTGACCTTGATTGTGTGTCAACGTACCACGCAAGGGTGTTTCGCTTGAGGCATAGATTGTCATCGCTTATTGAGAATGTGAAAAGCAAGTCGGCCGATGACATAGTATTGTCGTTTATCACGAATGCGCGTGGCTGCTTGTGATTCTCCATATTGAAGGCAAAGCTCGGTATTTCTGTGTCTCCACGTTCTAGTGAAGAGAATTCTGACTTTATCAAGTCAATCACTCGGTTTGTGTCTATGTCGCCATAAATGACAAGAGCCATGTTCTGTGGTTGGTACCACTTCTTGTAGAAACGGCGTATATCGTCGCCAGTGATTTTGGAGACAGACTCGAAAGTGCCCCATGGCATTCTATCTGCATAGCGTGTGCCAGCCCAGATGTTGCGACTGCGATTGATGTATGATCCTGCTTCTACAGCGCGAAGTTCCTCGAGAACTATAGAACGTTCTCTCTCAACCGAACTGTCGGCCAATGTACATTCTGAAGCCCAGTCGCGGATGATATGAAGACAAGTGTCAATGATGTGTGAGTTGTCTGAGATGGGAACACGATATAGTTCATAGACAGTAGCGTTTAAATAAGTATGTCCATTCATGTCATTGCCGAAAGCGACACCTGCGCGGCGCATCTTCTCGGTGGCCGAATAACCTGGATAATTCTTAGACCCGTCAAAGACAACATGTTCTACAAAGTGAGCAAGTCCCTGTTTGTTGTCTTCTTCAACGAGAGAACCGGCCTTGACAACTAGCGAGATGTCAACAAGGCCATCGTAGTGCGTTTCGGCATGTTCGTTTATCTTGTGTACGTAATATGTTAATCCATTGTCGAGAACACCATAAGAGAGATCTGCCGATATGGGTATCTCTTGTAGAGGAGCTTGGGAATATGTGCCAGACAGCGATATTGGTGTCATAGATCCCTGCTCACTATCATTGATAGACGACTCGTAGGAGTTTTGGTCGTAATAACAGCGAACATGATCGTAGCATGATGTAAGGCATAGTGCCAACGATAGGGTAGAAACGTACTTAATGCAATTCATGTTTTCTATAGATTGGAAGGTCGTGTGTTTTTTTTATATGCCATTGGGGGCGCACTCCTCTAATGGAATTGATGTTTTATTCATCTACGATAGGATAGAGCTCGATGAATTCACCGTTATGCGTCTGCCCGTTGTTGATGAGTTCTGCAACCATTCATCTTATATATTTGTTTTATTGTTTTCCTATCAGTTTGTTTATTACAATTCCCGCTATTGACATGCCGAAGATCGCCGTGATGTGACACATCGACCCATTCACCTGTGCCTTAGATGCAGTCCAGTCGTGCTCTGCCAGTCGCTGATCCTCTGCTGTGATGTCGCTTGGGGCCTTAGATGTCAACTTCTTTTTCTTGCAGATGCAATTCTCTAGTCCGCAAGCAAAGTTTTCCCCTATGTTCTCCATAGGCTGCTCTTCGCTATATACGCAATAGAATTTACGCGCAGGGAATGTCTTGTTATGCTTGAATTTCTTCCTTATGGCCCTTGCCAACGGATCACCCTTTACATCCCAGAATTCGGCTTTACGAACCAAGAACGGGTCAGTTCTCAAAGCCGCGCCCATTGACGATATAAAAGTCACGTTCTTAGGCAGACTCGTAGCCTTAAGTATCAGATGAGATTTTTCTGAAAGAGAGTCAATCGCATCAATGACAAAGTCGTACTCCTCCATCTTAAATGAATCGGCAGTTGTGGCATCGTATATACGTTGCTGGGCGTCAATATCGGCGTTAGGATTAATCTCTAGCAGTCGTTCTTTCAAGGCCTCAATCTTCACTTGGCCAATAGTCTTGCTCGTTGCCATGAGCTGACGGTTGCAGTTGGTTGCGCAGACACGGTCGGAATCGACCATTGTTATATGTCTTATTCCACTTCTTACCAGCGCCTCGGCACACCACGAACCCACGCCACCAAGACCAAAGATCAGCACTTTAGCTTCTTGTATTCGTGCAAGGTTATCATGGCCGAGCAGCAATTCAGTACGTCGCTGCATGCCGCGTTCAAGAGATGTTATTTCTGACATAGTAGAGATAATTGTTGATGCAAATTTCGTTATTATTTCTGAATAAGGCAATACTATGGGTGGGGGAAGAATGGGCCTTATTAGCACCCTCTATAGTCAAATGTTTGATGTGTACTTCCCTAGAATAGGTTGACTTAGATTATTAAATTATTGGAGTCCAGAAAATAACAAGAAACGCTGATGCGCAACCCACATCAGCATTTCCCTAATATCATTATCACCATGAACCCAACCAACACCGCCCTCATGCTCGCCCTACTGTCCGAGCAAACCACCCCAACCATCGTAGAAGAAATCTCTGACACCCTGATGACAGTTCAACGGTTGCCGGCTTTTATTTGTTGTAGTGACTAATAGTTCCACATGTGCCTTAATGCACGAATAACTATTATTGGTAAAGATATGGGAGCCGTTGCAACGATGCCTACACCAGCAGAGACTTGTCCGACGGCGGCCAATCGCGGACGGAGACTGTTAGTGCGCCACAGCCTGACACGTGACCGCCTGTCGAGGTTGTTGTTGTCGGCATTGATAATATGGATCTTGCGTTTGTAACGAAGTTCTGATATCATATTGTTGCTACAGTCCAAAATGTCAAGGCAATCATTACTTTTTAGAGACAAAGCATGGAGGTAATTGTTGCTACATTCGACATGGACAAGTGCCGGACACTGTGACACATCCAACAAAGCGAGTCTATTGTAGCTACATGACAGATAGGCTAGCACAGGAGTATTGGCTATGTAGAGAGTGTCGATGTAGTTGCTGTCACACCTTAAATACTTGAGACGTTGCTTGTCGGCGAGGTCGAGCTGTGTGAGCAAATTGTTGTTGCACTGGACGTCAAAGATGCGAGGCGAATCACTCAAGTCGAGACAAGTCAGACGGTTGTGATGGCAACGTATGATCTTCAGTGGAGATTGGGTGGGCAGAATGAGCGAAGTCAACATATTGTCGGTGCACGACAACTCCCTCAGATGCGTTGCCCTTGTCAGATTTAGGCTGCGGAGACTATTGTTGTCACATTCCAGTTGTTCAAGATAGTAAGAATCTGGCAAGAGAATGGATGTCAGCATATTGTTGGTGCATGACACCGACTGAATGTTGTAGTTGTGACTAAGGTCGAGGGAAGTAAGGTTATTGTAGCAGCAGTCGATACGTTGCAGTTCGGCATTGTGCGAAAGATCTATGTGTTGCAGGTTGTTGTTGCTGCAACCGATGTACTTGAGATTATAGAAATACTCAATGCCCTGAAGTGAGTTTATCGAATCGCCCTGAACATATATGTTTTTTATATTATTCAGTTCGGCCACGCTGAGCGTATCAGGGATGGTGTCGTGGTTGAAATGTTCAGTGACATATTTGCGGAACAACGGATCGGGGAAATGTATTTCGTCGATTGCCACCTGAGCACGCAGAGTAGACGTGAGGGCTGAGAATGATAAGAGACCTATCAAGATTATAGCTGTTCTCATAAGGAAAAATTTTGTAAAAAAATTATCAATAATCATGCCATTTCGACAAAATCCCTCACAGACAACCTTTTCTTAAAAGGATATTCAGCTTTGTATTTCCCCGAAATCCCCCCTTTTCCTTGCCAAAAATGAAACAAAAAGTGCTTGTTACAATGCGGGGTCGGCGCTTCACTTCAGACTATCATGTACCCTAATGGGGAACGTAGATACAATCAAAAATGGTCAGAACGGGCGGAGTTGGTGTATGGACATAGTGGTTCTTGAGAAGAAAACAGCTAAAATAGCCTCTAAAATTATTTAGACTCTGAATAAATTATACCTCCTATTCTTTGCGAAAAAGAGGTGTTTTTTCTTATATTTGTACCACGCTTAAAGGTCAATCTCAAGCTACCAAATCTTTGTAAATTATGTTACCGACTTGATGTAAATGTTTGTAACTAATTGAATTACAGGTTATATTATAATTGGTTTTCAATAAAAAGATACGAAAATAACGCACCAGTAATTGATGACACCTACAGCTACTCAGAACAGGGATTTATTCCTGATTGGGGCTTTATGGAAAACTTTATAAAGAATCTCCCTTTCGGTGACAGAATATAATTATGGCAAAAGAACTAAAGACATCCTATAGAGCGGTAGGAGAGAATGAATGCTCAAAATGCCATTATCCTACTCGTCTTAATGTTATAGTTCAAAGGAATTAGAATAATGAATAAAACAGAATACATAAAGTACCTTGAGAAGTACGAAAAAGGATTTACTGGCGCAGAGTTCGATGAAGAACGCAAAGAACGTCGCGAACTCTGTGAAGCTATACAGTCATTTGGCAAGAAACGTCTCCTGAATGCTTCTGAAGCAGACCTTGTTGAAATGATGAAGCCTCTTTGGGCAATCCTCATGTGGGGTAACAGAGAGAAGCATATCCTGAAGGTCATAGAAGAGAACGGGCTTGACTATCTGCGAAAGAAACTCGCTAATCTGCTCTATGGTTCTGATGCTTTGGAGACTCGTTGGGATGATTTTCGTAAGAATGTTAAGGGCATGGGGCCTGCAATCATGAGTGAGCTATTGTGTAAGACTTATCCAGACCAGTTCATTCTTTGGAATGTGAAAGCTGTTAATGCGTTCAAAACTCTCGACATCAAAGTCCCTAACTACCACAGCCTTGATGGTGCCTCTTATGTAAGAGTATCAAAGGAGGGAAAAGAATTGATTTCTATTGCTAAAGAAAGCGGGCACAAAGGTGTAGAAGATTTCCTTTCTCTTGACTATTTCTTCTGGAAAGAGTTGCAGGAGATAAAAGATCAACCTGCAGAGAAAACTCCTGATGAGAAAGAGACAAAAAAGCAGAAGGACTTTGTTCACAATGATGTCCGTGATAAAATCATGGAGATTGGCGAGTTCCTTGGCTTTGAGTCAAATGTAGAGGTAACCATTGCAGCTGGTGCTAAAGTTGATGCTGTTTGGCAAGCATCTATTGGCAACATGGGTCGAGTCATCTATGTATTCGAAGTTCAGACATCAGGAAGCATCGATAGCCTAGTGCTCAACCTCATGAAAGCAAAGACGAACAAAGCTGTACAAGGTATTGTTGCCGTTACGGATGAAGCCCAGATTGAGAAGATCAAGAAAGAAATTGCTTCTTTACCACAAATCCGTGACGAAGTAAAGTTTTGGAACTATAAGGACGTGATAACAACACATACTTCACTCACAAGTGCTATGGAAAGTATCAACGGCTTAGGACTAGTGCCTGATGGAATGATAAAATAGTAAAGATATGATTCAAACTCCAAGATATATTTCAGATAAACCAAAAGGCAAAGACAAATTTGATGGTGGCTCGCAGAGCTCATTATCCAAAGCTATTGTTCAACACATTCTTCGCAATGATAATCCTAATTCGATAGAGTCTTTACCAAGAATAATCGGAATTGAAGGCACCTGGGGTTCAGGAAAGTCTAATGTCGTTAGAATGGTAGAGAATGATTTAATAAAAAATCATCCTCATAATTATTATTTTTTTGAATATGATGCCTGGGGAAATCAAGAAGATCTTCAGAGGCGTTCTTTGCTAGAGCAATTAACTTCAAACCTCGTTAACAAGAAAGTGTTAATTGGGGAAACTGAAATGACAATTAAGGGAGGGAAAACAAAAACTGTATCTTGGGAAGAAAAGCTCAAGTTGCTACTCGCTCGTAAAACTGAAACAACTTCTGAGTCGTATCCTCGCATTAGTAACGGAATGATAGCTGGAGCTGTTACAACTATTCTTACAAGTATTTCTTCTCTTATCGCTCTATTACTGGCTGAACCATGTGGATGGTATTCTTTAATTATTGCTTTGCTACCAATCATTTCAACTTTTATTGTATGGGGCATAGCGGCTTGTAGAAACGAAAACTATCGCAATTTAAGTTATCTGTTAGCAATCTACAACGATAAGGTTAATAAGGAAACTCAATTTGAGCTTATAAGCGAGGATGAACCATCTGTTGTTGAGTTTAAGAATTGGATGAAAGATGTCTCAGACAATCTTAACTCAAAGGTATGTAACAAGTTAGTTGTCGTTTTCGACAACATGGATAGATTACCAGCTGACAAAGTTAAGCAGTTATGGTCGTCAATACATACTTTCTTTGCAGAAACAGGATTTGATAATGTTTGGGTTATAATTCCATACGATGAGAGCCATCTGTCATGTGCCTTTGGTGATGGTGATGATAAGTTATCATTGACTAGATACTTTATTAATAAAACATTCCCTGTCACGTTCTCTGTACCAAAGCCTGTTATTACAGATTACAAGGGAATTTTCTCAAAACTATTTGTTGAAGCATTTGGCGAAGGATGCAAATATGAAGATTTGATTAATCGAATCTATCGACTCAACCGCACCGAGCCAAATGTTAGAGATATTATTATATTTATTAACAATTTGGTGTCATTGTTCTATGTATGGAATGAACAGATTAGCTTAGTCAATATGGCAATATTTGTCATACACAAGGATGAAATACTTAAGAATCCAATAGAACAAATACTATCTTGTGGATATCTCAAACTAGAAAAATCTGTTATAGAAAATACTGAAGAATATAAAAGTGAGATAGCAGCATTAACTTATGGTATAAATAAGGAGATAGCGAAACAAATTCCTCTTACAGAGTATATTACTCGTTGTATAGATTCTGTTGATGGATATGATATTAATCTCTACGCAAATGAGGATCCTAATTTCGATTCAATATTAAAAGAGGTGGTCATAGTCACAGATTCAGCTAAAAATGCGAACCTTGTAAAGTGTTTAGGTACACTAAATAAGGTTAGTGATGATATTAAGCAATTATGGGAAGATGTAGCAAAACGTCTTCTCAAACAAGATGTGACCGAACAAACATTACCAGAAGAATACAAAACTGCAATTACCCATGTCTCAAAAGATACTTGTCAAAATCTCGTTAATAAACTTTGTAAAGCTTGGAGAAATTCTAAGAACTTTAATGGAGCTACTTATGTTAAATGCCTCAATTCATTAGATTTAGTTCAAGGTGTTGAGTTCGAAATTCCGCATCCAAATATTGAGGTTAAGCCAGATGCTTTTATTGATGCCGTATCTACTCAGATCAATTCATATAAGTCTTATAATTTATGTTGTGCTCCTGAACAAGTGGATGATTATGTGTCTGGAAAGATTCCTAACGAAATGAATTGCGCCGATGCTGTTTGTAAATTGTATTCTGACGGATTTAGCAATTTTGACACTACAAACAATAAGATTTCAGAAACAATAAGAGGTAATGCTATCGACTTAAATAATCTTTGGCCAATTTGCAAAATATATAGGTGTATTAATAGTGGAGTTGTCCCTGAACTTATAGATGATTCTACCCTACAAAGTTTATTGTCAGAATTGACAAATAATGAAAAGATAAAATTAGAGGATGGCTACATTGATTTATTAGCAATTTCTGTTGCTAAGCATAGAAGTGTTGTTGTTGAAGATCTGTATATAGCTCAGGTATCGGAAATTATCGATTCGTATATTGACTTCGGAGATTTAATAGTCAAAAATTTACGATGGAATGACCATTCTGCTAATAAGGTCGTCAAATATATGATAGAAAACGATTTAGGAAATGTACTTGATTTAGATGAAGTCCTGCCAAAATTCACAGAAATAAGAGATCATTATTCTGTTTCTGAGATTGAATTGCTCGCTAATTTGAATAGTTGGGCAGAAGATTACCAAATCACCTCATCACCCAAAGAAATTCAAACATTAATTCCTTCTGCAGAGATATACAAATTCACTTCAGAATTGCCTAATAATTTGTCTAGAATTATTAACCGTCATGCGTATGATGCAATTTCAACAAGAACTTGCCAGCAGTTCATTGATGCAGAACGTAGTCGCCAAAACGATTACTGGCATCAAATGTATGCTGCTCTAATGAATAATGAATCAATGCAGAATCGGCCTCAGTGTATTATTGAATATGCAGGTCTTTTATATAAACAACTAGCTACAGGAATAAAACCAATAAGTGGAAATGAATATTATGTGAATTTATCGCAAAGTGTATCTCCATCTCTTATTTCTCATAGATTTTCAGAAATTAGAGACTCCTTCTGTAATGGTCGAAGCAATATTAGCATAGAAACGTTTAAGTTTTGCGAGAACAACCTTGTGAAATATGGACAGCTTAAAGATAGGGCAACAGATGTTGTTGATAGAATTATTAAGCCAATAATAAGTTATGAGGAAGTCAAAAATCTCATATTGAATAACAAGGATTTTTATCGTCAATTATTTAACGCAGCAGGTCTCATAGTGGATTTCAAGAACCAAGTAAAAAAACATTGGCAAGGAGAAATAGAGTTACTTGATTTGCTGAACATAAAAATTGAGAATGCTGAGCACGATTAAGCTAATTATTAGTGATTAAACCAAACAAGAAATAGATGTAATTTTGAATGCTGCAAACCGTTCGCTATTGGGCGGTAGTGGCGTGGATAGTTCTATCTAAATTCGCAATATGAACGAAGGACAGAAATATACGATACAAGGTCTGGAGGAGTACATCCGACAAGGTGAACCTCTGCAACGTGAGCGTGGCGAGGCGTGGAAAGTGGCTATCGGCCTGCAACAGGTGGATGGCTTAAAGACTTCGGAGTATCTGTTTGATACGGCTCGTAAGCACATCGAGGGTGACATTACCATCGAGG
>JAKSLH010000018.1 GCA_024401335.1 Bacteroidales bacterium | reverse complement strand
GTATAGGAGAGATGTAAATCATCTTAATAGGCAAGGGGCGGAATGGATGAGTGAGAAGATTAAAGAAAAAACACTCAAGTGACACTACTCTATTTCACCATACAGATGGATCAGCTTGGTGGTGTGCACGATATCATCAGTGATGGGGTAGATGGCTATATCGTTAAGTTTGGCGATGTTGATGCCTATGCAGATAAACTAGCTACATTGATTACATCAAGAGAAGAGCGTAAGCGACTTGCAGATAACGCCTACCAGAGCGTCCATAAGTTCGACCGTGAAGTTGTGATGCAGAAGTGGTGTAAGTTGTTTAGTGATTTGATAAAATGTGTCTGAAATGCACTCTGATAGTGCATGTTCTGCGAAAAAATGCACTCTAACAGTGCATTTTGACATATATGGTGTACTTAACTGATAATATGAATCCCAAGATATCCGCCATAACAGTTTGCCGTAACGCAGCTGAGTTGATAGAGGCAACGATGCTGTCGGTGCTCAATCAGAAGTACGACAACATAGAGTATATCATCATTGATGGTGCCAGCACCGACGGAACGCAAGATATAGTCAACAAGTACTATGACCGCATTGCCTATTTCGTTAGTGAACCAGACAAAGGCATCTACGATGCTATGAACAAAGGTCTGTCTCATGCCACAGGCGAATGGGTGAACTTCATGAATGCAGGAGATATTTTTGCTGACGATATGGTGTTGGCAGATATGTTTGTCAATCCAATTAATGAAAGAATAAAAGTAGTTGGTGGCAATACTAATATTGTTCATAAGGACAGAGTAGAAATCCTTTATTCTGCAGTATATGATGTGCGCCACCAGTTGCCTTTCTGTCACCAATCTTGCTTTACCCGTAATTATGGTTGGAAATATGAAACAGCATTTAAGATAGCAGCCGACTATAAGGTTTTCTATGATATACTTGAGCAGTATGGCATAGAGGCTTTTAAGGCGTATGATCGGGTTGTAGCTAACTATAGAATGGAAGATAGCACGACTTTTCAGAATCTGAGAAAAGCTAAGCGAGAATATCTCACTATTCAATCTGTTCACAAAGATTGGTATTGGTGGAAAGAATACATTAAATATATACTGCATAGAGTATGAATAGGTTGTTATTAGAAATAAGGTTGTTCATTCCTAAAGTACTGGATTTCTGTACATCATTACTATTCTGTTTGCGTTATCTACCCCTATCTCAGGCTATAAAGATACCCTTCTTGATTTCCTATAAAGTAAAGATTGATGAATTGCATAAGGGAGCTATTGTAATAGATGGGGCAGTAAAAAGATTTATGATATGTCTTGGGCATCGAGGATTCACCGGTATAGCCCATCAGCAGAGCATTATACATATCACTAAGGGGGCGAAAATTGTTTTCTCTGATAATGTATGCTTGGCACAAGGGTTCCGGCTATGGGTAGATGAACCGACAACTGTAACTTTTGGAAAAGACTTTTACTGTAATAAGAATTGTTTGATACGAGCTACCAAGAACATAACATTTGGTGATGGAGTCCTTTTGGGATGGAACGTTGCAATTAACAATTGCGATGGACATCACATATCTATTGATGGTGTTGATAGACCAAATGATGGAGATATTACTATTGGCAATCATGTGTGGATAGCGTCAGATGTCAGGATTGGCAAGAATGCTCAGATACCAAACGGGGCAGTCGTTGCTCAAATGTCCTTGGTGAACACACGTTTTGATGAAGAAAGAATACTTCTTGCCGGTATCCCAGCAAAAGTAGTCAAAATAAATATTGATTGGAAAAAGTAATGCTCCCCATCCTCCTAACTGCCACCGTCAACCCTAATGGCATGAAAGGTGCCATGTTCGACCCTGCCGAACGCGCTGAGATGTATCGCTCGGCCTTGGCATTCTATGCTCAGGAGCTTGCGAAACAGAAAGACGGCGGACGGATAGTCTTTGCCGAGAATTCCAATACTAGGCTGGAACTGCCATCGCTGCCAGAGAATGTAAAAATAGAATACCTCAATGTCAACCTCGATGGCTTCGACAGCTCTAAGGGCAAGGGCTATAACGAGGTGCTGCTCATTCTTAAGGCTGTACGATCTTCTCGTTTCATCAAGGAGGCAGGCTGTTTCTTCAAGATTACCGGTCGCCTCAAACTGCTCAATGTCCGCTCTATGCTGGCCGAATGTGAGAAGAAGATGAATAAGGCACCGCTCCATTTCCTGGCCGACTGCAAGGACCATTCTCTCTATGAGAAGCTTCATATCAAGGTGTGGGGACATGTCGGCGAGTGCCGCTACTGGTATTCCGACGTAGATTTCTTCGAGTGGAATATCGGTTCGCGTTATCAGTGGCTCAATGATTATGTGTCTCCCACGCGTCTGGCAGAGGACCTCATGCTCGATGTATGCAGAAAGACGAGGGGCAAGGAGGGATGTTATGACAGATTCAGGACGCAGGCCATATTGTCGGGAACGGGTGGACATGATATAGAGAAAGGGTCGAAGTTTTTCCATTCGACAGATTATGACTCGTGGCAGTTGAAGGTGAAATGTGGCATGAGGCAGATTATCAGGTGGTGTTTGCCAGGTTGGAGAATATAAGAAGACATGATTTCGATTGTTGTTACGGCATATAACATAGAGCGATATTTGTCGCGTTGCATCGATAGCATAATTCTTCATGTCAAGTGTGACTATGAGGTGATCCTCGTGGATGATGGCAGTACAGACAACAGTGCAAGGATATGTGATGAATATGCAGGACGATATGACAATATTAGAGTGATACATCAGGATAATAGAGGTGTGAGTGTGGCAAGGAACAGAGGTATAGAAGAGGCTAAGGGAGAGTGGCTATGGTTTGTTGATGGTGACGATTATATAGAGAATGATGTTGACATAGACGAGGAGAAGGCGGATAAGGACATGATGGTCATGGGGTGTGTTTGGGAAGAGGCGAATCGATGTGTGCAGGTGTGTGCAGAGGCTACATGTGTGCCATATAACACGTGGCGATGTTTGTTTCGCAGGGAACGAGTAGTGGAGAAGGGTGTTAGGTTCGCTGAAGGACGTCGTTATGCGGAGGATCAGGAGTTCGTTATAAGCTATATGTTAGCCACGGGCTGTTACGGCCAGTTAGGTGTTATAGCAGAAAGCATATATCATTATACGGTAAGAGAAGGGTCGGCAGTGACCCAGAAAGGACGGAAGCTGGTGATGATGAGAGATATATGGGCGGTATGGTGCAAGACAATATGGGAAGCGTTGAGAAGAGGAGAGCTGTTAGCGCCATGGGTGATGAACGAATTGAAGCGAATGGCCAAGACAATATTGGTAACAGCAGTCAGATAGAGACATGGGATTAAGACTATCGATAATAATACCCGTATATAACACAGAGAAGTGGGTCGGACGATGCCTGGAGTCGTGTCTTCAGCAAGATATAGCTCATGAGGAGTATGAGATTATTGTTGTGAATGATGGCACGCCGGACGGTGCGATGGCTGTTGTGAGTGGATATGCGTTGAAGTATGGCAACATAAGGATTGTTGAGCAGGAGAATGGTGGGCTCAGTAGTGCAAGAAATGCAGGAATGGCAGCGGCAGAGGGTGAGTATGTGTGGTTTGTAGACAGTGATGATTATATAGAGAGAGATTGTCTGTCGGCGTTGCTGGTGAAGGCAGAGAGAGAGGAGTTGGACGTGTTGTGCTTCAAGCCATATCTGTTGTTTGAAGACGGTAAGAGGGAAGTGTTTGAAATACCATTTGAAGAAGACGGCAAGAGGTATGAAGGGACATCGTTTATAGTGAAAGTAGGGATGCCACCGGCGGCATGGTGTGCGATATATAGAAGGGGATTCTTGTCGGCCAATGGTTTGAGATATATGGAAGGCATATATCATGAGGACCAGGAGTATACCCCAAGAGCATATTGTTTAGCGAAGCGCATATCGTATGTAGATAGATGTGTGTATGACTATTATCAGAGGGAAGGGTCGATAATGAAGTCGGTCAATCCGAAGAAAGCCAAGGACCTGCTAAAGGTGGCCGACTCGTTGTATGCCTTTGTGGGGGAGAATATCGAACGAGACAGTGTGGCGTATGACGTGATGATAAACAAAGTGTCGTTTGCATTTGCGCAGTCGTTGAGAAACTGTGGTGATGTCAGTTCAGAAGAGTTAGATAGATATAGAGAGAAGGCGTATTATCCATTGTCGATAAACGATGGTCTTTCGACAAAAGAAAAGATGAAATATCGTCTGATTAATATATCTTTGGGATTATATATGAAGACTTATAAAGCATTTAAGCTATGATAAAGACGAGGAGAATGTATTTTGCCAATCTGTTGATTGCTGTTTTGCCAAATAGCGGTTGTCAGAAGTTCAAGTCGCGTTTGTGGCGTTGGGCAGGAGTGAAGGTAGGAGAAGGAGTAGAGATATTTCAGGGAGTCAAGATACATGGAGTAGGCGAGATGGAGGTAGGGAATAATGTGTTTATAGGTCACGACGTCATATTCATGATAAATGTAGAAGGTGATGAGGTGAGCAAGGTCATCTTGGAGGATGAAAGCATAGTCGGCACCCGATCGATTGTCATCACCGGTTTCCATGATGTGACACCAGATGGAGTGAGGGTGCTCAGCAGGAATGGGACATGCAGCACTGTAAGGATAGGTCGTGGTTGCAGTGTCTCGACCAATTGCACTGTATTGCCAGGCGTTACGGTAGGCGAGATGGCGCTAGTAGCGGCAGGGGCGACAATAACAAAAGACGTAGAACCATATGCCATGGTAGGCGGTTGTCCCGCTAAGTTCATCAGAAGTTTGAAGGCGTGATATCAGACTTGTTAGAATATATCAAAGCGAATAGGCTGGTCTATTTCCTGGCGGCATGCTTCGTGTCGTCGGTTGTTGTGCCGTTGTCGTTTAATCAGCTGCCATATATATTGGGGTTAGGTTTGATGTCTTTGCATCAGTTCCTCCGGATGAGTGAAGGCAGAGAGCGGACAAACTTGTTTGTTGCTTTCCTTATCATACTGGCGGTAGGCAGTGTGTTGAATTCCTGTCTGAGTGCGCGACTCGTAGTGTTTGTCTTTGTTGTCATCATCACCTGTGGGCTGTTGAAGGGAGAGGAGAACCAAGAGATGCGAGCCGATGTGTTTACTGCCATATTAGATTTGATATTTGTGGTCAACATATTCAACATATACGCCTATTTTGCAGGTGTGAACTACTATGATGGCAAATATATAGGCTTCAAAGACTATTTCTCGGGTTATACGCCACATCCGATGTGGTTGGCGGTAGTTGCCGGGGTGGCGAATATAGTGAATGTGAAAAGGTTTGTGGAGGCCGAAGAGAAATGGGTGAAGGCGGTCATGGTGGGAGTCATATTGCTCACTATCTTCTTGCAGATTACGGCAGGTTCGCGCGCGGGATTATTGGCAACAGTGGCAGGGTTATTGGTATATCTCAAGACATATATACAGAACATGCCGAAGGTTATTGGTTATGTTGTTGTGGCGGCTGTTGTGGTTTATCTCTTTTTGCCGTTGCTCATGAGTGACGCAGGATTGTTGCAGGAGAAGGTAGATACGCAGGATCTGGATGACAATTCGCGTACAGGCTTATGGGGAGCTCGTATTGATGAGTTTCTGTCGTCGCCATTGTTCGGTATCGGTTTTGCAAGAGGGTATGTAAATGGAGCGCTTGTCGAGGGACGACTGGAGACTGGTAGTGGGTGGCTGGCAGTGTTATCGCAGACGGGCATTTTCGCGTTTATATGTATTGTAGGGGTGGTTTTTTCGATTTTTAGGTCGATTGGGGATAAATATCTGGAGAATAAGGAACTGTTTCTAGGTGTTTTCGTATTTTTGTGTGTCCATTCGATGTTTGAAGGATATCTGTATACATCCTTCTATATGCCGTGTCTTTTGTTTTGGTTGCTGGCAGGCATATTGATGCAGGCTCCGTATGCAGCCGATGTCATCGACGACGATGATGCGCTTGCCGATGATGCCGCGATGGACGAGAACAGTTAATTGACTATGAAGCTGATCTTCTTCAACCTGTGTGTGTCGCCACACCAGATGCCATATATAAATGCTCTTTCACATCATGAAGATGTGGAGTATGTTGCTTTTGTTGCTCCATATATAGATATCGACGAACGAGTTGATATGGGATGGAATGCAGCGGACAATATGACAGACAACAGGGTGCATTTCCTTATAGATCCATCGGATGACAGAGTAGAAGAGTTGCTAAAGACACATGAAGGGACTGATACTCACTGTGTCTTTGCTGGGATAAATGCCTTCAAACAGGTGGCGAGATGGTTGCATATGTCGTTGGGTTACAATGTGAAGCGAGATGTGATGACGGAGCCTCCGATGATATATGAGAAGCCATTATGGATGCATGGTATCAGATTCGCTTTGAGAGATTGGATTCTCACTAGGCATATAGATAATGTGTTTGTTACTGGTGACAGGTTTGTAAAATACTATAAAGCATGGAACAGAAGATGGAAGGTATGGCCTTTCATGTATTGTACGGACCTCAAGACACAGTTGCCAGAGGCTGAACGTCCGAAAGATGACAAGTTGCATCTCATATATGTAGGTGAGTTGTGTCATCGCAAGAATGTAAAGGTGCTTATTAAGGCGTTGTCGTTGATAAAGGGACGTGAGGGTAGAGTGTCGCTTGATGTTATAGGGCATGGGCGGGACAGATGGACCTTGGAAGATTATGCGAGGGAGAAAAGAGTAGATGTCAAGTTTCACGGCAGTCAGCCGATGAATAAAGTGGCAGATTACATGATGAAGGCTGATGTGCTGGTGCTTCCGTCACGTCATGATGGTTGGGGAGCGGTAGTCAATGAGGCCTTGTCGATGGGGTTGTTTGTTATTTGTAGCGACCATGTTGGCGCCCGTTATCTTATTAACAAGTTGGCTATATGGGGCGGTGAGCTAGGCAACTATTGTGGATTGCCATTTAGGAGTGATGATGCAGAAGATCTGAAGAACAGGATAGAGATATGTATGGGAAAAAAGAACTATATTAGAGCGACTGTAGAGGAACGAATGAAATGGAGTGAGAGTACGATCTCGGGTAGAGCAGTAGCTGAATATTTTATAGAGAAACTTAAAGGCTAATAATAGACATTTTTAGATATGAAATATGATTATTTGATAGTTGGCTCTGGACTTTTTGGAGCTACATTTGCTTACAAGGCCAAGAAAGCAGGCAAGAGATGTCTTGTTATAGACAAGCGTCCACAGTTGGGTGGTAATGTCTATTGTGAGAATATAGAGGGAATAAATGTGCATAAGTATGGTGCACATATCTTTCATACAAACAACAAGAAGGTATGGGATTTTGTCAACTCGATAGTAGAGTTCAACCGTTATACTAACTGTCCGGTAGCAAATTACAAAGGCAAGTTGTATAATTTGCCATTCAATATGAATACCTTTTATCAGATGTGGGGAGTGAAGACCCCAGCTGAGGCTGTGGCAAAGATAGAGGAGCAAAAGGCAGAGGCGGTAGCTGCATTGAACGGACGGGAGCCTCAGAACCTGGAGGAGCAGGCGTTGACTCTTGTTGGTAAAGATATCTTTGAGAAGCTTATCAAGGGCTATACAGAGAAGCAGTGGGGTAGAAGCTGCACAGAATTGCCGGCTTTCATCATCAAGCGTCTGCCTGTTCGTCTGATATTTGACAACAATTACTTCAACGATAAATATCAGGGCATTCCAGAGGGCGGATATAATAAGCTCATAGATGGTCTGCTAGAGGGCATAGAGACAAAGACTTCTGTTGATTTCTTTAAGGAGTATAAGGATAACTGGCGTGAGATAGCGGATAAATTGGTCTATACAGGTGCCGTTGATGAGTATTTTGACTTTAAGCTGGGCAAGCTGGATTGGCGAACTGTGTCGTTCCAGACTCGTGTCGAAGATACTCCTAACTTCCAGGGCAATGCTGTGGTCAACTATACCGAGCGTGAGGTGCCATACACTCGCGTCATCGAGCATAAGCATTTTGAGATGTTTGGTCAGGCAGTATATGACTGTCCGAAGACTGTCGTTTCTGAGGAGTATTCTACAGAATATAAAGACGGTATGGAACCATACTATCCTGTCAATAACGATAAGAACAATGCCTTGGCAGAGGCATATCGTCAGTTGGCGGAGAAGGAGAAGGACGTGATATTTGGTGGACGACTTGGAACATACAAGTACTATGATATGGCTCCAGTCATTGAGATAGTGCTTAATATGGATATTTAATTATATATTTGTTATTCGTAAAGAATGTAAGTAAGACGTTGACGTCTTAAAATCATACAATCGTAATAAGCATGAGAGATTTTTCTGAAATAGAGGTAGGTGTAGCCGGTACAGGCTATGTGGGCTTGTCGATAGCTACATTGTTGGCTCAGCATCATAAGGTCGTTGCTGTAGATGTCATAAAGGAGAAGGTAGATCTTATCAACAGCAAGAAGTCACCGATACAGGATGACTACATCGAGAAATATCTGGCAGAGAAGCAGCTAGATCTCACCGCCACACTTGATGGCGCTTCTGCATATGCTGGTGCAGACTTTGTTGTGATTGCTGCTCCGACTAACTATGATCCGGTGAAGAACTACTTCGACACTAGCCATGTAGAGGAGGTTATAGAACTTGTTATGAAGGTCAATCCAAATGCGGTGATGATTATCAAGTCGACTATACCGGTAGGCTATACAGAGAATCTCTATAAGAAATATGGTCCAGAGCTCAATTTGCTGTTCTCTCCAGAGTTCCTCAGAGAGTCGAAGGCACTCTATGACAACCTCTATCCTTCGCGCATAATCGTTGGTTCTCCAAAGGCCGACAGATGTGGTATCACAGAGGCCCATGCGGAGAAACTCAAGAAGGCAGCAGAGGTGTTTGCTAAGTTGCTACAGGAAGGAGCGCTCAAGCCAGATGTTGATACACTCTTCATGGGTCTGACAGAGGCGGAGGCCGTGAAACTGTTTGCCAACACATATCTTGCTTTGCGTGTGAGCTATTTCAATGAGCTTGATACATATGCAGAGATGAAGGGCCTTTCTACACAGCAGATAATCAATGGCGTCGGTCTTGATCCACGTATCGGTACACACTATAACAACCCATCTTTTGGCTATGGTGGCTATTGCTTGCCAAAGGATACAAAGCAGCTTCTTGCCAACTACGCCGATGTTCCACAGCAGATGATGTCGGCCATTGTAGAGAGCAACCGTACACGTAAGGATTTCATAGCCGACCGTGTGCTTCGCATGGCAGGTTATTATGACTATTATAACCGAGGAGACTTCAGTGCGGCGGCAGAGAAAGAGTGTACAATAGGAGTATATCGCCTCACCATGAAATCGAATTCCGATAATTTCCGTCAGAGCTCTATTCAGGGCGTGATGAAGCGTATCAAGGCAAAGGGCGCCAACGTGATCATCTATGAGCCAACACTCGAAGACGGCACTACATTCTTCGGTTCAAGAGTGGTCAATGACTTGGCCAAGTTCAAGGAATTGAGCCAAGCTGTTGTTGCCAACCGTTATGATGCTTGTCTAGATGACATCAAGGAGAAGGTTTATACGCGAGATTTGTTCGGCCGCGATTAAATAAGAGAACATGTTTATGCTTTACCCATTATTGTTTGAAGCCAATCTCCATCGCATCGTCTGGGGTGGTAGTCGTCTCCGACCTATGAAAGGTATGGAGGCGAACGATGAGCCCATAGGTGAAAGTTGGGAGGTGAGCGCTGTCGAATCGAGTAGCAGCATTGTGGCCAATGGCCCTCTTGCTGGTCGCGATTTGGTGGGCGTTGTTGCTGAATATGGTGAGGCTTTGCTAGGTAAGGCGGTGGCTAACAGATATGGAGGTAAATTTCCTCTTCTTGTCAAATTCATTGATTCAAATAGTGACTTGAGTATTCAGGTTCATCCTAATGATGAATTGGCCAAGGCTCGACATGGTAAGTTTGGCAAGACAGAGATGTGGTATGTCATTGATGCTAAGCCAGGCTCGTATCTGTATGCAGGTTTTCGACAGTCTATTACGAAAGAAGAGTACCGTCAGCGAGTGGCAGATGGTACGATATGTGATGTCTTGGCTCGTCATGAGGTGCAACGAGGAGATGTGTTCTATATACCTGCTGGACGAGTGCATGCTATAGGTAGCGGAATACTTTTGGCAGAGGTGCAGCAGAGTAGTGACATTACATATCGCATATTCGATTATAATCGTCCAGGGCTTGACGGCAAGCCACGTGAACTGCATACAGAACTAGCGGCTGATGCTATCGATTATTCGGTGAAGGACGATTATCTGACTCACTATCGTACAAGTGTTAACCGTCCGGAACGCATTATAGACAGTCCATACTTTAAGGTCAAGATGCTTCAGGTTGACAGGAAGTTCCATCGTAAGATGTTCAAGTATGACACGTTCCTCATCTATACATGTATATCTGGACGATGTGACATAGTCCCTAGAAACGGTGGCGAGACAGTGTCTGTAAAGGCCGGTTACAGCTGCCTCATTCCAGCATCGGTAGCCGACTATGATGTAGTTCCTGTAGAAGAAAGTTCGCAGCTTCTTGAGATTTATATAGACAATCGTCGTCCGACAATCAAACGTCTTCTATTCAAGTCGCGTATGCTACGCAAGGTGATGCGTGTCATCAAGCGATAGAGTTATTGATATAAGAGAAAAATATCAGGCCTCTTGTGAACATCATGTTCCAAGAGGCCTGTTCTTTTTGTGTAGTACAGTAAGCTTAATCGTTGACCTTGAAAATAGCTAATGCCTGGTTAAGTTCAGCCAAGGTACGCTGCAGATCCTGTGCGTTAGCTGCTACCTCTTCAGCGTTGGCCGCATTTTCCTGTGTTACGCGGTTGAGGTCGAGTATCGCAGAATTAACCTGTACTACGCCGGCATTCTGCTCAACGCTAGCCGCTGTGATCTCCTTGATGAGGCTAGTCACGTTTTCGATCATAGGGAGCAATTCCTTAACATCCTTGTTGGATGTCTCAACCTCACTGATACCCACATTAGCTGTTTCGTTGATGCTGTCTGCAGTGACATGAGTCTGGTCGGCTAGGCGGCCCACCTCTTTAGCGACAACGGCGAAGCCCTTACCCTGTTCGCCAGCGCGGGCAGCCTCTACAGAGGCGTTGAGAGCAAGGATGTTGGTCTGCATCACAAGTTCGTTGATAGCAACGATATTGTCGGCAATGTCCTGTATTGCTGAGTAGCTAGCATTAGACGAGTTTCCAAGCTGTCCCACGCGAGTGTTTATCTCTTCTGCCAGTTTGTTAGTATTAACGGCATTTTCAGTGTTCTGCTGAATATTGGCGCCCATCTCTTCCATTGAGCTGGAAATCTCTTCAAGTGAAGCAGCCTGGCGGTTGGCTGCGTCGGACATGCTCATGGCCGAATTGGTCAGCTGCCCAATGGAAGAAGTGATGTAGTTAGTTGTAGAGACTGCAGGCTTCAACACGTTGAGCATCTTGTGCTTCATGTCGTTGATGTCGTTGCGTACGTTGGCTATCTCCTCGCACGAGTTCGTCTCGTTGATGTGCATAGTCAAATCGCCGGTCGCCATTTGTGCCACGTCCTTAGAGAGAACCTTCATAGGGCTAACCAATTTTCTGCGAAGATACCAGAACATGAAGAGGCATAAAAGTGTCATGGCAACGATGAGGCATATGGCGATGGTCTTCATGGAACTGACAATTTCGCTTGATAGCCATTCGATGAGCTGGAAAGTCAATATGGCGGCAGTCTTGCCGTTGCAGTCCTTTAGCGGCACGCAAGCGAAATAGTCTACTACTCCGTCGTGCGGACATGGTCCGACCCACATCTCTCCCTCTTCACATGTGCGTTGGGCATCGTCAATGAGGCGAGCCATAGAAAGATCTATCTGACTTGTTGTCGCATAACATTCGATGCCAGCAAATACATATACATCAACGCTGAACTGTTGTTTAAGTGTTTCGATAGTCTTCTGGTCAGTAGCGTTGAAGCCAAGCAGTGTCGCTATGCCAATATCTTCATTGGTGTCGTTACGTGTAACTATCGACGATACAAATTCGCAAACGGTCTTGTCGCCGAACAAGCCACATCCAGTAACTGTTTCCCTCTCCCTCACAGCCTCCAATACCTCGTCGAGCTTCTCTCTGTTGATATTAGTGATTGTTGATGCGAGAACATTACCGTTGAGGTCGGTATATATATATCCAGACAAGCCACTCATAGCCATTGTCCATTCCATTTCTTTAGCGATAGCGGCTTCGTCGCCGTTTTCTATGGCATCATAGAGTTCGACATAGTCGATACTGAGCTGTTTAGCAGACTTGACAAGTCGATCGTTCTTCTCTTGGAGATCGACACCTGTTGCGGTTATCTTTGTGTTTATTTCGTTCATGAGGAACACCCCGATAATGTCAGATTGCCATATATAGAGTGCACAACATGCGCCAAGAGTGATGACCATTACAAAAATAAATGGGATTAGAACAATGGTCTGTAAGCTAGATGCTTTTTTCATGGACAATGTATTATTTATAGTTACGGGTCGCTAATGTATAAAAAAGTTAACACTTGGCGAGCGTGTTTCCTTGTTTTTTTGTCTGTGTAGTCAATGATTATATCTATATGTTATTGAAGGATTGTTTTATAGATGACAAGTGACATGTCTTTATGTGTTGTCTCTGAAATATGCTGAACTAAAAAAGCCCTCGTCTGTTTGGCGGGGGCTTTGTTTTGTATATACTGGTTTTCGGAATCAGTGATATCTCTCCCATCTCCAGTCTCTGATAGCTCCGCTCCAGTTTAGTCCGTAGGCAAAGTCATATATGTTGCCGTCGGCATCTTTGTAGCATATCATGTCACGAGGAGTGTCTTCCGCCTGAAGTTCTACTGTTGCCATGTTAGCAGGCATCTGGAAAGGAAGCATGCCGCTTGGTTCGTATACTCCTGTTATGATGTCGAGAACCGCCTGTGCCTGTATGCCGAATCTTACTATTATGGCATCGCAATATGGTTCTATCTCGCTCATTACGACTGGGTTTGAGCAGTTGATTACGACAACCACTTTCTTGTCGCCCATCTCTTGTCTCATCTGCTTCACGAGTTCCATGTCGCCCTTGTTTATTGTCTTTACACCCTTACCCTTGTAGCTGCGGTCGGTGCCTATCTCGCCTGGGTCACCTCCTGCGAGACTGGCCTTGCGAGCTTCTGTTGCTACATAGTCGGAGTATTGAAGGCTGATAGGGTAGTATCCATTATCTGGACAAGGAATATCTGTGTTGTCTGGTTTGAAGAATATGTCATCTTCAGGGAACAGGTCGGTCAGTGGTGTGTTTTCGTCAATCTCCCTGCCATACATAGCGCCATATTGCTTGATGACATTCTTCTTCATCTCTTCGTTGCTCAAGGCTTCACTTGTCTTGTAGCCATATCCGCTCATAGGTGAGTCGATGAATACAATAGCAACATCAGCCTCTTGGCTCGTTGAGACTGTATTGAAATATCTCTGAGCCATCTGTTCCTTGACCGGTGTCACTACTTGCTCTTCAATCAAGCCGCCCCAGAAACTCATGTGTGCAGGAATGGTGCGCTGTGGTATATAGACCTTTATGCTCTTGTCGGCGGCGAGGGGCAATGTCTGGTTGTGGTTCTTCAGCATCACTACACTCTTCACCTGAGCCTCGTAGCCAGCTTTCATGTATTCTGGGTTACCTACGATTTTGGCCGACTCCTTAGGGTCGAGATATGGGTTTTCGAAGAGACCTGTGCGGAATATGTTAGTGAGCAGTCTTCTTGCTGATGTCTCTATGCGTTCTCTCATCTTCTCCTCACCGAGGTCGCGCTCCATCATGCTGAATGCTTCGAGCACAGGCATCTTGTCGTCGTTGCCACCAAACTGGTCAACTCCAGCCATCAGTGCCTTATAGTGTCTCTCTGCCACAGAAAGATGCTCTACACCCCAAGGTTTGCCACTATGAATACCCGGATGTATCTCGTCGCCGGTCACCATCCAGTCGGTACATATCACACCATCATAGTTCAACTCATTGCGCAGCTGGTTGGTTATCAAGTCACGGTTGAAGTTGTTGGCCACCATCTCGTCTGATTGACCTACAGATATCGTGTAGTATGGCATCAGCGCTGCAGCCTGACCTGTTCCTTCGTTCAGGTTGAGAGCTCCTTTGATGAATGCCTGCTTATGCTTAGCAATGTTGTTGTTTGGGTAAACAGCATATTTACCACGTCCGAAATGAGCATCACGTCCAGCTTCGCCAGCACCGCCACCAGGCCAGTGCTTTGCCATGGCATTTACGCTGTTCTTGCCCCAAGAGCCATATATGGCATCTTCACCCTTTGATGTCTGGAAGGCATCGCAGTAGGCTACAGCCATGTCAGTCACCAGATCCTCGTCCTCTCCGTATGTGCCATTGAAACGCATCCAGCGAGGGTCGGTAGCAATATCAATCTGTGGTGACAGTGAAGTGGCAAAGCCGAGGGCACGGTATTCTGTAGAAGCTATTTCGCCGAACAGATGCATCAAGCCCGCGTCAAATGTCGCTCCCATGCCCAGTTCATTTGGCCACATGGATATGGCCCCGCCACCTCCGGCATTAAACTCAGAGTCGTTGTCGGCAGAGTTACGAGGGTCACTAGAGTTGTTGTTAGGTATGCCATGTCCCATGCCCTCTACAAGAGCCTGGGCAGCATTGTTCCACATAGCAGCAACTTCTGCGCTCTCTACTGTTGTTATCAGCACATGTCTTAAGTTGTCTTCAGTAAGGAATTTTATTTGTTGGTCAGTAAGATCCCATGCATTAGCTCCGCTCTCGGCATAAGACTTGCCACCCCAAGTCGCAGCGCTGAATCCGCTCGCGTTAGGTATAGCCTGATGGCTACTATAGAGCATCAGTCCGGCAATCTCTTCACGTGTCAGTTGCTTGGCTAGGTCTGTAGCGCGTTCTTCGACGCTCAGGCGCCAGTCTTCGTATGCATCTAGGGCACCATTGCGGTTCAGATCCTTGAACTTGAGGCCGTCCTTTTCTATAATCTTTATACCCGATTTAGGTGAATAGCCCAATGTAGCACCATCTTGTTCGATAATGACATATTGGTTGTCATTAGATTGAGTGCATGCTGTCAAAGCTGCGAGGGCCAATGCAGATAGAACTGTAGTCTTTTTCATGTTATGTTGATTGATATTGCAAATAAAAGCATATTTGCCGACATGTCAACATATTTGTACCGTTTTTGTGTGTCGCCGACGTCGTTGCCATATCGGTCCCTGCTATATGTCTTCTATGGCGTCGTTGCTATCTCTCTCAGCACATATCCCTTCTTGGGTATTGTCTTTATTTCAATTGAAGTGTCTGTCTTAAGGGCCTTGCGGATAAGGGCAATCTGGACATTCAGGGCTAGTGAATTGGCGTATGAATCGGTGCCCCATATTGTTGTTAGAATGGTCTCTCTCTCTACCGGTTTGTTGATGCTTCAGGCGAGGGCCTTGAGAACATCGGCCTGTCGTGGAGTTAGCAGTTGTCTCTCAGAGTTGGTATAGAGTTCGCTGGCAGCGTAGTCGAACGTCGTCTGTCCGAATCTATAAACCTGTGTCTTATTGGCTGTTTCTATGCGTTCAAAGCGTTCGTTGATTCTGGCAACAAGTTCCTCTGGATAGAAAGGCTTTGTCAGATAGTCGTTAGCCTTTAGTTCGAAGCCATGAAGCTTGTCGTTAATCTCCGCTCTGTCGGTAAGGAAGAAGATAAGCGTCTTTGTGTCGTTGGACCTTATCTGCTGAGCAACTTCGAAGCCGTTTTTTTCTGGCATGTTGACATCGAGAAGAACCAAGTCGGGATGAGTCTCCCTGTAAAGTTCCAGGGCGATATTGCCGTTGCCGGCATAAACCACCTCAAATCCTTCTGCTTCGAGGAATCTCTTTAAGACAAGAGCGTATTTTATGTCATCATCAGCGAATAGTATCTTCATTATGTCAGTGGAATTTTGATAGTTATAGATGTTCCTGTAGTTACGTTGTTTATGCATACAGAGCCACCATGCATCTGTATGATGTTCCTTACATAGTTAAGTCCCAGTCCTAGTCCAGGTATCTCGCTGCGGTTGAAGCGTGGAGAGCGTGTGAATGGTTCGAAAACCAGATTACGTTCGTTGGCTAGTATTCCCCATCCGTCGTCAATGACGGTAATAAAACAATGTTTGTCGTCAGTAGCGGTATTTATATCGATGTTCACTGTGTCGTTGGAGTATTTGATAGAGTTCTCGACAAGGTTGCGTATGCAGTTGGCCATATGCACCTGGTCGGCATTTACCATTATCTCATCTTGGCTGAAGCATGTCTTTATCATGACGTGCTTGTTGGGAGGCTCGTTTGCTAGTCGCACGACATTTGTGACAAGCTGGTTGATGTCAAACAGACTAATGTTTAGTGGAGTGGATTCCATGTTGCCGCAAGCCATTTCGCGTGTGCTGGCAAGGTAGGCCGACATGTTGTCGAGCTCAAAAGTCGAGTCGTCAATAACCTGTTGCGTCATCTGCTCGTCCGTCCTCATCTCCTTGTTTCGCAAAAACGATATGAAGGTCTTTAGTGATTGTAATGGTCTGCGGAGTTCATGAATCATGGTAATGATGATGTTGCTACGCATCTCGTTGATCTTCATCTGCCATTTTATAGTCTTTATTGTATAACAAAAACAGATAGTCAAGACAAAGATTACCAGCAGAGATAATATGATAGGGTAACGTATGTTGACCAGCATATCGTCAACCTTCGTAGTGACTGTGCCGGTAAGTGATTTCTTGAGGATAGGGTTGATGATCACATGGAAATGCATCCTGCATTGGTGCCAGGAATAGCTCGATGTGTAGTAGTCTTCGTGCAGATCCTCCTGTTGTATAGACAAGTCCGTTGCGTAGATGTCGTGAGTGGCAAGTATAGAGTCGTATTTGACAGGTGACAGGCTGTTCTTTATGTCGCCACTCATTCTGCTGATCATAGTGTATAGTTGTTCTGGCGGTATGTTGTCGATATACAGAGTGTCGGTGGCTATTTTGCTAGTTGGTGTCGATAATTTTGATATTATGTTGTCGGCGTCATCAGCAGAACCAATATATACAGCTTTGGGAGTATGTATGTTGGACACAGCCTGGCTAATGACATTCATCTTCTGATTGAATTGTCTTGTGGTTTCTGCTACGAACATACTATAGATATGCCAGGCCTGGAAGGCAACAAGCAGCAACATAGATGTAATAGACAGAAACCACACCATGTTTATGATGTGGGTGTTAAACTTTGAGTCGTTGTTCATATATGCAAATCTAATATTTTTTATCTGATAAAAAAACAGCTATTATATATTTTTGCTGATTATTATCATGACGTAGCCGGGCATTCTGCTATAGAGAGTGTGTGAGCATTTTGACTCGGATATGTTTTCGGAACGCCATGAATATGATGACAGATGTAGAATGTTGTTCGCTTTGAGTTGTATCTTGTATGAATTGTGTTTGTATGTGCATTGAGCCGATAGATCGTGCAGATATGTCTTCTGTCCGTTGTCGGTTGTCTTGTAGGCATAGCTTGCAAAGCAATTCCATTTCCCCTTTTGCAATATCAGTTTTGCTTCAGTGTCGTGTTTGATATTGTGTGTTGAAATGTTGACGGGTGATATCTTGTTGTTGTCTCTTGATTGAGAGTATGACATCTCGCAGTTGACGAGGCTGTTGGTGAATCTTGTCGTCAGTGCTAGCTTCCAACTGTATTCGTTACCCTTTATGATGTTCTCTTGTGAATAGACAAACGTATTTTGCTTGTGACGAGTGAAGTCGAAAGAACATTTCGTGTCGATGGGAGCAGGCAGTCCCTTGATAAGACTTGAACTGACAAAGAACGTTTTCTGGTATCCACCGTCGGTGTACTGAATCAAACTTTTCGTGACATCAGAATGAGTGTCGGTTGTGGGTGTCCTCTTGTCTGTTATGTTAGCCGTCATTAGAAAGGTGGTTCTGTGATACAGACTCATGAAGAAATAGTTGGATGACACTGACCTAGTCTTTTCGAAGAGTGTGCTTACTTTCGATGGATTGTAGATTACATTGTATGACTGTTGCCAGTCCTGCCTAGAGCATATGTCGGCAGATATGCAGTCATGTCTGTTGCTAAGAGAAAAGGATAATTCGTGCTGTTGCGAGAAACGCAGTTTGAGTGACAGTTTAGGCTCTATCTTTAGCAAAGAACTCTTCGTCTCCTCGTTGGCAGCTGTTGCCGTTATGTTGGCCTTGTGTAACGCTATGCGTCCCTCAGTGGCGAGCAGCCCCTTATTGCGCAACAACGAGATGTGATATATTTGTGATTTGTATCTGAGGGTCTCTTTGTATCTGTTGTTGAGCTCTTCCCTGTTCATCATAGCTATAGCGCCAAGTGAATAGAAGAAGGGGCTTTTGAATAGAGGCAGCGTGACGCTCGATTGGGCCGATATGCAGGTCTTCTCCGTGTTCCTGTTGTTCTTATTGTCCAATGTCACGCCATCAGAGTTCTTGTTTATGCCATAGCTGAGCGACGATTGCCACAGGCCACCACCTACTATTATGTTTGCAGTCAAGTTCTCGCTCACCGAGAAGCCTGTCGTACGTTCCTTTTGCATGAATGACAAGGTCTTTCCATTGAACGTCTCCTGAGCGTTGGTGTTCATCTTGTTGTGACTTGCTTGTAACTGTGTCGCCGACAATAAAGAGAACTTACCATCCTTGTTCCATTTCTGCCTCAGTTGCGACGTGCCGAACAGATGTCTGTTAGTCTCTTGCGACCGTGTTAGGCTCTCTATGTTACTGTCGAGATAGATGTTGCCGTCTTCATTGCGGGCCTTGTCGCCCGACATGTTGCCCAGTATCATGAGTTGGGAGGAGTAGAGGTCCGACTTCGATATGTCGATGTTGACATTTGCCAGTCCACAGTTCTTATCATACTGGTTGTCAGAAGGCATCAGCAGTCTGCTTATGTCGCTGTTCAGTGTGATGTTTTGCACTTTGCCGGCGCTCTTGTCGAAGTTAGCAAAGCTTCGCAGGTAGTCGAGTATGGAGAATATAGGCTCTCCAGTGTTGTTCGCGTTGATGATGACCGATTCCGAAATCTTGTCTCCATAGTCGAATAGAGATGACTTCACGTCATATTTGTTGCGAATGCCAGCACCTAGATCTATTTGAGCAGACGATGTATTCTTGTCGGTCTTGATGTTCAGTGCCAAAGGATTATCGGTGCTAAAAGCCTCAGCTACATTGCCGTTGGAGTAGTTCTGCAGCAGTTCGAAGCTCTGTGCAAAATCGGCCGACAGTGTGTTGAGAGCAGTAGTGCCCGACGACTGCAATATGTCCTTGCCGTTGACCAACAGCTTGTCGACAGCCTTGCCATTAAAACTCACCTTGCCACCGTCAGACACTTCCATGCCAGGCAGTTTACGTATCACATCGCCGAGATTGTTCTCAGTTCCCGTCTTGAACACCTCAGGACTGTAAACAAGCGTGTCGTTGCGCAAGTCCATACCTATACGTCGGCTTTTTACAACAATCTCATTGATAGAACTGCTGTTGGTCTGCAGACATACGTTCTCACAAGAGCGAGCAGGCAAGGTTTTGCTGAAGTACCCCAGACAGGCAAAGGTGATGTAATCCCCCTCCGTCGCGGATGAAGACAGTTGCCAATGTCCATCATTATTAGTGACAGTATAGTCAACGATGTCACAGTTCAGGCTGTCTTCCGATAGGGAAACGGTTGCGTAGGGGATAGGTGCTCCGTTTTCGTTGGTCAATCTACCTTGAGGTCCCTTTTGTGCAAACGCCGATATGAAGAACAGTAGTGAAATGACGAGACAAGCGACGCGCATCTTATGGGCTATAATGTTATTATCTGAACAGTGCCTTTCGCCTCATTGACGCCCAGCTGCTTCAGTCGTTTCTCTTTGATGTCGTTAAATTCCTGTTTAGCGATAACCTTTCCCTTAGGCATGTTGAGAGTCATGTCCCCTACCTCATTGATTTCGTCGAGTACATATTCGTATGAAGGTGTCTTGAGCTTTATTATGGCACCAGGCAGGTTGATTATGCCATTAGGACCTATGCCGACAGGTATGTCGGTAGTGAACCATGCTTCAAACCCCGTGTCTTCATTGACAGCTTTGCGGCACTGATAGTCGCCTATTGTCTGCTTGTCTCTTGTAATCTTCCAGTTTGAAGCCTCGTAGTCCGACTGCACAGTGAAAGGCTTGTCGATGATGTTGTTGATACGAATCTCCTCTTTGCGGGTAATGTCGATGTAGCAGGCACCGGCATCTTGTATATTGATGTTTTCGTTAGTGATATTCTTCGATTGTGTAAATGCATATTCCTTGCCGTTCGTATATGCGCAGTATTTGCCCGAGTTGGCTTCCTTCAATTTCCTGATGGCGGTCTCACGTATGGCAGGATCTGGTATGGCCTCTATTTCAGATGGTATAGATACATTCTTGGTATATGTAGCAACAATACTTTTGCTTTGTGCCGATGCGATTAGTGACACCATGATGCAGATGAGTGAGAAAAAAGCTTTTTTCATGTTGATTGTTATATAAAGGAGCTGCAGTTAAGCAGCCCCATACACCTTAAAAGATTTACTTGTCGACTATTGATTTATAATAATGACTATGATGTCGTCACCGGTCTGGATTACAATGACAGTTGTTCTCTGTGACCTCATTTCATTGTCCATGCTGACCTCGATGTCTGTGCTGATCTGCTGCATGGCTTCGTTGTTGACTTCGGCCTTTGTTGAAATCGATGTGCTAGCCATGGCGAGTAACATCATGAGTGCTCCTGCAATTTTTTTCATATACTTTGTTTTTTTGCCAGTAACACTGGCGGTTAATACTAGGTTGTAGAACTAAATGGCCATATCAAATTCAACAGTGCAAATATATCTGCCAGCATCTTTTTTCACGAATAAAAATATTATTGAATTATTATTGGTCAGAAAAAACAATGACTAAACTACGTCTTTTAGAGTGAGGCGTAACCTATATGACTAAAAAAAGGAGTCGTATGATGGTGAAGGAATAAAATAAACACTATCTTTGTAGCACATATCAATTGGGGTTGACCTGGATTTGACAGCATTGCCAAGAGGTATGTAAGCATGCAGAGCGTCGGTATGCCGGCTCTTTAATCTCGGGTATCAAACTATAACTGGCGAAACTTCTTATGCTCTCGCTGCTTAATCGAATAATAGTAGATAAGCTTTATCACTCGCTAAGAGCTTGTGACGAGACGTCCTGCAGATGCCCACTCCTTGAGGCTATCTGATCCCGGGGCGCAGCTAAATCAGGGATAGCCGGCGGGGTGCTCCTCTCCAAAGGCGAAGATTCCAAAGAGCTAAGGAATAGTTCGGGCGTCTGCTCCCACGCTGTTCACGAAAACCAACAGCAGAATAAGCATGTAGAAAGCATATTGCTTCTTTGTCTGGACTGGGGTTCGATCCCCCACAGCTCCACAATTTAATATGAAAAACCAAAACCATAAACGAGTTGTTATTGTCGTTTATGGTTTTTGTTTTTTGCGCAGTTGGTATTTACTATAGACCGCTAGGCTTGAGCCCATTTCTATGGTGATTACACCTTGAATGCCTTTATCGCATCTCCTATCTCCGCTACCATCTTCTGAATCTCCGCTGTTCGCGATGCCATCTCTTCTGCCGAAGCTGCATTCTCTTGCGTTATACGGTTCAAATCGACTATGACCGAATTGACTTGCGCCGCACCTGCATTTTGCTCTATGCTGGCCGCTGTGATCTCATTCATCTGAGATACTATCTGCTCTATCTTCGGTACTATGTCCTTGATACGCTCATTGGTGTCGTCTACTTCCTTGATACTGCTGCTGGCATTCTGTGTGATGCCTTCTGCTGTCTCTCTGGTCTGTTCCGCTAGGCGACCTACTTCCTTGGCTACAACTGCAAAGCCTTTGCCTTGCTCTCCAGCTCTGGCTGCCTCTACCGACGCATTGAGCGACAGTATGTTCGTCTGCTTCACAAGGTCATCTATGGCGTTGATGTTGTTGGCTATACGCGATATCGACGCCGAACTGCTTGCCGACGACTCTCCTACAATCTTCATCTCCTGACCTATGCTCTTGGCTAACTCATTGGCATTCTTCGCATTGTAGCTGTTCTGCTCCGAGTTAGAATTCATCTCTTCCATTGTGCTCGATATCTCCTCCAATGCTGCCGCTTGGTTGCCTGCCGCTTCTGATACTGCAACTGACATCTGCGCTAGTTTGCTGGTGTTGCGGCTCGTCTCTTTTGTCTTCTCGATTATCGGCACTAACACACTCCTTATGTTGTCTTTCATCGCCTGCGCACTCTCGCTTATCTCGATGATCTCAGTACATGAATTGTCTATTACCACATTTCTCGTCAAATCTCCATCCGCAAGTTTCTTCATCTTCCCTACAAATTGCTTTACCGGCTTTATCAGTCGGTACCTCAAAAGGAATATCAATATCAAACATACGGATATCGCAACAACAGTACACATCGCTAGTATAATGCCTTGCTTGGTCTTTATGTCTTCTGTCTGCTGCATATATGCATGGACTGTCACCGTGGCCGATACGTTCCCTTTGTAACTTGGAATTGGCGTGCAATAGTAATAACCATATACCCCGTCTATCTCTAGCTCCATCACCGGACCCTTCCATCCTATGAAACAGGTGTCTATGATCATCTGTGGTGTCGGAATATGCGTATACTCGCTCTCGTCCATATATGTCGACGCTATGCAATGTGTCGTGTCAAACAATAACGACGTCGCTCCTTCGATATGAACACCTAATGCCATCTCGCCTTTTATGCTGGTGTTCATGCCTACTGCTACATATATGGCTACTGGCTCACCATCATCGTCTTTTATATAATCTGCATTGAATGTACAATACTGGTTTTCAAATATAGGATCCATGCCCGATACCCTGCCTCGCTCTTTCACTGCTGCTGCAATCCCTGCTAGCGTCTCTGTGTTGATGTTGTCTTGAGAGGATAATATGAGCTCTCCTTCTGTGTCTGTAAGTATATACGCATATAGTTTTGATACCATCCTATACCATTCCATCTCGGTTTTGAGATAGTCCATGTCTCTTTCGCGTATCTTCTCGTGAAGTTCTGTATAGTTGTCGTTCAACGCTTCATTGACCTGCGCAAGGGCTAGCCCATGCTTGTAAAACGCATTGCCAAAGACGCCTGCCTTCGAATGCAGATCCGCTAACGACAAGTCTTTGATGTCTGATCTTACTACAAAATAATTGGAGACAAGGAGTCCTAAAAAGATTACTATGGCAGCAATGACAGGACCCATTATCAGCATAGTCAATTCATTCCAACGTTTATTCATAAGTGGGGTTATAGCTAAAATGTGTTATGTTTCTATACTTTGAATCACTTGTAAAAGCTCAATCGAAACCGATCGCTTTTTTTGTTTTCTGCTTGCTCTAACCTACATCATCTATCATTGTGTTTGTTAGATAAGTTGCTCAACGCAAATATATATCTTTCTCATACAATGGAAAAGTTTTTTAACACGTTTTCGTCTCTCTGATAAGTAAAAAAAGCGACCGGAGCAGGTCGTCTTCCTTCCTTGCCTCCGGTCGCTTGCCGTTACGTCATTCTGACAATCTCCTAGTTGCCAAATTCCATCTTGAAGATGTATCCTCGCAGTGTGGCACAGTCGTTCGGATTGGCCTTCCACTGTGCATGGTAGAGGTCGTATTCCTCATTGCCTGGCCCTGCCTTGAGTATCGCCGAGATGCGCTGCTGCAATGTCTTGAACTTCTCTGTTATGGCTTGCTGCTTGGCTGTCGGCTTGCCTTTGAACGGTTTCTTGATGCGCCTGATGTACGTCTTGCCGTTCAGATGACTGAAATAGATCGAATCACTCTTGTTCACCTTGCCGCATATATCCGTAAATGGATATTCAATTGTTACTTTTCCCATAATCTTTCGTTTTTTAAGTTAAACATTCATTGTTTTCTTTGTCGACAATGCAAAGTTATGGTGCTCCTCCTGGGCGGTGACGCGCTTTGTCTCACAACGCTCTATTACGCTATGATATGATGCACTATGATACGTTATAGTGTGCTGTGCTATGCGTTTTCTGATGTTTCCTTATGCGCAAAGTCTAATTTTTTACTACCTTTCGGCTGTCGATCCGCTCGCCTCCATGCTCTCTCGGTTATGGTCGCCTGCGATGTTTTGTTTTAGCATTATGAAGAAATACTCTACTCTTACTCTGGCTGTGGCTGCCGCATGCTCTCTCGCTGCCTGCTCAGCTCCCCAAAATCATCCTGCCACCAACGTGACTCTCAAAGATGCGTTTGCCGACGATTTCCTTGTTGGTGTGGCTGTGGCTCAACCTATTATCGATCTCAACGATACGGCCGCTATAGGTCTCATCTGCCAGCAGTTCAATGCTGTCTCGCCCGAGAGCGTCCTCAAGCCTGAATATATCCACCCTTCTCCCGATACGTGGGACTTTGCCCCTGGTGACGCCTACTGTGACTTCGCTGCTCAACACGGAATGAAGGCTCTGGGACATACTCTTATGTGGCATAACCAGACTCCCGACTTCTTCTGGCTCAACGATGATGGCTCGGTGCGCACCGACGACGAGATGAGGGCCTCTCTTGAGGAATATGTCGAGAAGACGGCCACTCATTTCGCTGGCAAGGTCTATGCCTGGGATGTGGTCAACGAGATAGTGAGCGAAGAGGGTGACTACCGCAATGATAAGGGCTGGGAGAAATACTACCGCGGCAATAAAGACGACCTCGTCACTCTGGCTTTTAGCACAGCTCAGCGATGCGATCCTGATGCCGAACTCTATTATAATGACTACAATATGTGGCGCCAGACTAAGGTCGATGGGGTGGTGCGTCTGGTTAAGATGCTTCAGCAACGTGGCATACGCATCGACGGCGTGGGCATACAGGCTCATTGGGGTCTCAACTACCCTGATATGAAGGATGTGGAGACTACTATCGACCGCCTCTACGATCTCGGTGTTAAGGTGATGATAACCGAACTCGACATCGACATGCTGCCTTTCTCCAAGGAGGGACAGATGACAGGCCGCGCCATGTACGACCCAGCTCTTCAGCGTGAGGAGTTCATGCGCTGGCTCAATCCTTTCCCCGACGGCTTGCCTGCCGACGTCGAACAGCAGATCGCTGACCGCTACGAAGAGGTGCTGCGCACTATCTACAATAAGCGCGACAAGATCTCACGCGTCACATTCTGGGGCCTTCACGACGGCATATCGTGGAAGAACGACTATCCTATCCCAAACCGAGTCAACTATCCTCTGCTCTTCAACCGCGACCTTAGCAAGAAGAAGGCATTCGACCAGGTCGTAAGCATTGCAGCACATTAGTTTTTGCCCACTTAAAACGAATAAATGTCGACAGCCATTGCGGTTGCCGACATTTTTTATGTCTTTTGTCGTGAGTTCTTCTCACCCCCTGTACCTCTTTAGACTCCTGGTGAGCATCTCCTTTATATCGTGGCGCAGCGTGACGGGCTCTATTACCTCAATGTCGGTGATATTCGACAGTATGGCCTGCTTGAAGTCGTATGTAGGGCGCAGGTGATATGAGTAAACCGTATAGTCCTTCTTCTCCTCCACCAGCGTCTGCGACGAGTGTAGTGGCAGGCTCTTCACATATTGCCGCTCCTTGCCATATATCTTGAGCACAATCTTCTCTGCCGGTGTGCCGTCGCCTATTATCACTCCGAAACATTCGTCAAATAGCTTGCGGGCATTGAAGTTATCAGGCATCTCAAAAGTATGCTGAGTCACCTCTATGCTCTCTATGCGGTCGAGTGAATAGACGGCAATGTCATGCTCCTCAGAGTGCGCCACGACATACCATCGTCTGCCGAAGAGCTTTATGGCATAAGGATCGATGTTGTGCGTCTTCGCCTCGTTACACTCATAGCGCCTGTATACTATAGCTAGTGTATTGAGCGTCTTCATGGCGCCTATGATAGTTTCCAGATTACGTCCGCCATAGGGTATCTCCTCGAGCACTATGCGCTCGCGTATCGTCATGTCGTTGCTTATCAGCGAATTTATCGACAGTGTAGAGATAATCCAGTTCTGCACCGTGTCGTTCTCCAGCGAACCCATGTCGGCAATGTGATAGGTGTAGCCGTTGTTCACGTTGCACTCAATATCAATGCCAAATGCGTCAGCTATGGCACTCTTGTAACGTTTAAACGACGAACGAGTCAGTTCGCTGCCATACGAGATGTCGCTTTCTTTCCAACGTTTGGCCAGCTCTGCCAGCGTTATCTCTTTGGCCTGGTATATGTTAGATATCAGCCATATATATTCGCGTAGTATCCTTGGGGTGTTCATAGCCGTGAAAAATAGAGGTTCATTGCAAAGATAAGAAAAAAACTATCCGTTGGCATACATGGCGACAGAGCTGCGAAAAAAACGCTATTTTAGCGTGGCCAAAAGTAAAATACATACTATGGATATAAAGAAAATCATCAATCCGTGGAGCGGCATGCAGGGGTTCAACTGCTTCGGCTGCTCACCCGACAACCCTTTCGGACTTCATCTGTGTTTCTATGAAGATGGCGACGATATCGTCAGCCAGTGGACCCCATCACCAGAATACCAGGGATGGCTCGACACACTTCATGGCGGCATACAGGCCGTCTTGCTCGACGAGATATGCGGATGGGTGGTGACGCGTAAGCTACAGACAGCCGGTGTAACATCTAAGATGGAGACACGCTACAAGCGTCCTGTATCCACCAAGGGTGGCATCCTGACCATCAGAGCTCGCATACGCGAGCAGCGCCGTAACATTGTCATCATCGACGCTTGGCTCGAAGCGCCCGACGGCACAGTTTTCACCGAAGCCACATGCACATACTTCACCTTCCCTCGCGAGAAGGCAGAAGCCGAGATGCATTTCCTCCCATGTAAGGTTGAAGGAGAAGAATAGAAGAAATCAATTGTGCATTGCGAAGTTGACTGGAGCAAAGAGGAAGTGATTGTGCAATGTCCCGTGTGAAATCTTGATATTCACACCCTTCTTTTGGGTGTGCGAAAGATAACGTGTAGCCTTTCTTTGATGTGTGTTTTTTTTCAAACTTTGCAGAAATAATATAAAACAGGACTTATGAATAGACTTTTTACTCTTTTTGTTGCCCTGTTTGTGGGTGTTGTGGCAATGGCATAGGAAAATAGAATCTATGCCTTTAATGCAAATTCTGGTTTTGCTCTTTCAACATTTAATGCCTATGATGATGGCGACAATTTAGATTGGTAAAAAAAACGAGGCTGGAACCTTCGGGCTCCAACCTCTTTCTTATTTACCCTTTGGGCGGTTCACCGCGATGCTGTCGCCGTGCTTCGCCGTTCGTGCTGTCGTCATGCTTCTCCAATACGAGACGCAGAAATACCGCTATGCGGACTAGGACTCTTATTATATGTTTCATGTTTTTGTGTTTAAGGTTAATGTTTATATTTCGCTAAATGATGGCTTGATGCACGCTTCTACTTGCCATACTCCTGCTTGAAGATATAGCCATAGAGCGTAGCCGAATCCGATCCTCCAGCCTTCCATGCCTCATAATAAGCCTTGTAGGTATCCGATGAAGTGTCCTTCAAAATCTCGGTAGTGCGAGCTGCCACCTGTTTGAACTTGTCCCTCGTCAGCTTCTGCTGTTCAGTGCTTTCTTTTTTCGATACATTCTTCAGACGTCGTATGAATGTGCGTCCGTTGCGGTGGCAGAAATATGCCGAGTCACTCTTGTGCACCTTGCCGCGTATATCCGTAAATGGATATTCAATTGTTACATTCCCCATAATCTTCTTTTTTTTAGGTTAAACACTCATTTGCTTTTGTCGACAGTACAAAGTTATTGAGCGCCACATCGCCCCTGACACGCTATGACGCGCTATGATGCACTAAGAAGTAATAAGTTTGGCCGTACGCAGTCGACCTTCAGCCGCATTCAGTTCTTGGGCGTCAAGCCCCCCCAATAAAATCCTTTACATTTTAACACTTCTAAGTGGTTGTTTTTAGTGAAAATTTGTTACATTTGTCTTGCTATAACTAAATCATCTATATCCAAGCATGAGCTATAACAATATCATATACTCAGTTTTCCCAGCAAACAAATAATCATTAACAATACAGAAATCATGAAACATCTGTTACTTATCGTCGCGCTCTTCATAGGCGTAGCATCATGGGCACAGTCTGTCGGGACGGTCTACATGACGCTTAGTGGCACGGGTGGTTCGGGTAAGGCCACTATTGGCGCTCTTAGCTTTTCGGCTACGGGCGAAGGTGGCTCGTTGACCTCGCAGCCTATCAACATCATGGCTCTGCCACCCGACGTGGCTACGGCTCTCGACGAGGACGACCTCGAAGACGTGGCCATCAGCATCCGCAAGGGTAGCATCGAGGTCGACGCTCAAGGCGAATATACCTGCAACATCTACGACATGCAGGGTAGGCTAGTGGCCATGCAGAACGCCACAAAGGGCATCGCTCTAAACCTCAACAGCGGCATCTACGTCGTCTCGCTCTCACGTCAGGGCAAGGTCGTTATGGCTCGCAAGATTATCGTTAAATAACTAAATCAGTAATAATTAAAACAAGAATACAATGAAGAAGATATTTACTCTTATCGCCCTTGTGGTTTGTGGAGTTGCGGCTATGGCACAAGGACTTCGCATTCTGCCTTTTTCTGCAGAACTACGCGATGCCAATGGTGAACTTATTAAAGGTGCATCTGTAGGCTACAAATACAAAATCTATTGTGGCAATTTTCCTCAATATGTTCTTGAGAGAAGCGGTGTCGCAACAACGACAGATGATGGTGTGCTTAATCTCAGAATCGGAACCATGGGCACTGCTACTAGTAACAATACAGTAGAGTATCTTGATAACCTTCCATTCGAATTGACAGCTTATGATAGTAGATTCATCCTTGTGGTTGATATAGACCCAAAAGGCGGTAGCAATTATATAATCTCAGGTTCTACAAGTTTAGCCACTTCAGTACCTTACGCACAGTACGCGAGACTTGCAAAGAACGCCGAGAGTGCACAGTCATTCGGCGACGTGAAGCTCACAACAATAAGCAACATCACAGGAACAAATGAACTGTCTTTCACCATCTGTGGCAAGGACAAAACGGAAATTACCACTAATGGCTTGAACGTGCCAATGTACAGCACAGTCCTTCTGACGGCCGAATATCCAAAGAGTGCAGGTGAATATATTGTGTTTGTAAATGATGTACAGCAAGGCAGCTTGAACTATACGGTTGATGCAATTCCGAATTCTATCATAGGTTCAAGTTATGACCCAGTGAAAGATGAGATTGTTTATACTTATGGTACACTATACAAAGATGTATACACATGTTCGGGCAACGTGCAGAACGACAAAAATAACAAAGTGTACTACATTCCTGTATTCATAGGCAGCGAAACGCCTACAATAAGAATCACTTACAGTCAGTCTGGTGTATACTAGTCTATAATCAGGACATCAATACAGGTCGGCAGCTCACCAGTTGCCGGCCTTTTTTTTGCTTCGTTTTTCTCTTCTGGAAGACAGAAGACTGTGAAACTGAGCGAAGCTAAAAAATGCAAGGCCCCCGCGGCAGCGGAACCCACTCCATCAGCCGCATTCAGTTCTTGGGCGTCAAGAAAAAGCACTCAGAAAAGCGTCTAAGCAAATGCAGGGTAAAGAAAAACAGAGAAGCCCGTATGGGTTTGTATCAAAACCGCACTAATTCGCATACCATTCCGCCACATAACGCAAAAAAGAATGGACACCTCCCCCACCGGAGATGCCCGTTCCCATATCATTCATCGTTGTAGAGACGTGGCATGCCGCGTCTCCATGACACGCCGCGTCTCCCACCAACGCAGATTAGCCTGTCGGCTTTTTCATGGCTGATAATGAAGAGCAAAAAAGCCAACAGCCTGTCGGCTTTTTGAAAATGCCCCAAATATTTGAACTTGTACCATGGGGACATCACATTCGCATAGTCTCTAAATCCAACACACTCGAAGAGGCCCTTTTCTATATCAATAAGACTATTGAAGGTAATTGGAGCCGAGGCACATTGGAAGACAACATCAAGCACAATCTTTATTCTCGATCTGGCAAGGCTATTACCAATTATACTGATAAGCTACCTGTTGCTCAAGGACAGCTAGCCAAAGATATGCTGAAGGATCCTTATTCGTTTGATTTTCTTACTGATAACCCGTCTGTAGGTCTTATAATATGCAAGTCATACGACAAGACCATCGTCGAATGGTCATTTAATGGCATTGACAAACCGCTAGGTGTTGCTGCCTATCAGATACAAGAAGTTGTTGACAGAACAGTAATTGAACTTGAGAGAAAGAAGTCATCCCTATAACGACGCGTCGTCATGGCAAATGACAATAATGAAGGGGCTCAGACATTGATGTCTGAACCCCTTCTTCGTTTTGTTCTCAGTTATGAACTTGAAAACTCTTATTTTATTACTGAGCCGCTAAGGTCATACTTGACTCCGTCGCGAATAATCACAACCTTGCCATTCTCAATGGTCTTGATGATGTTTGCCTTGGCTGGAGCGTTGATGGTGTTGATGGCTGTGGCAGCGCCTACGGTCCAGGTTATCTCATACATTTAGGGAAAGACAAGTTTACGCACCCTAAAAGGGAGGCGTCCACCCGTCATCGAGTGAATACCTCCCTTGCTGATTCCGTTAAGTTACCAGGAACAATAACTCCTATTTGGAAGGAGCTTATCTGAGAACCGCACGCACTGGATATTCTTCTTTGGTAGGGCTGCCCGTTATCATATAGGCTTTTATGCCATAGTCACTTTTATCACTAGAGAACGAAATATAGAAATAGTAAACGCTGGAACTGTCATATTTATCTGCCGACCAATAATAGCCATGGGCGCTTTGTGTTGACGAAACTGGATCATCATACCAATCAACTGCAGGAAGGAAAATAGACCCGTAGCCAGAGGTGTTGCTTTCAATGAAGAAACCTTGAGATATTTGATCCACTGTCTGGGTGCTGTTGCTTTTCAAACTTAAGAACTCACTCCAGGTTGGCATGCGCCATGCAGGGCCCCAGATCTTGTAGGCAGTGTCGTGGGCAAGGTCATAATCATTAGGATTGTTCGCGGTGCCGTTCGCAGCGCCTTCTGCTTCTGTTGCGCCCCAGTAATACCTCTGTGTGTGACCAGTCTCGGTTGTCTCACCCACGTTCATCGTAGCAAAGTAGGGGCCGTCAGCCCAGAGCTGCACGGCATTCTTCTCGTAGTCGATGTCTATATCTGTAGAGATTTCTCCGACACCGGTAGGATTCTTGGTTGCCATTGCCTCCTTGAAGGTAGTGCCATCATCAGAGAGGTATATCTGGTAGTAAGCATACTCCTGTGATGGTATTTCGATACTATAGACAGTGCCATCAGCAGCAGGAGTCCGCAGTGCCTTGGCAATTGAGACAATCTTCTCATTGCCATCGTCGTCTATGTCCCGGTCTGTAACCACCTTGATAGCCTTCAATGTGGCGATATCGCTGGATGTGACCTTGATATTCAGCTTTGACATTGCTACTGCAGGTGGTGTCGACTCCACAAACACCACCTTGTCAGCCTGTGCTGCTGTGTAGGTTGCCACTACTGCATCGCCCTTCATGACCTTTATGGTCTGGGCGCTGACGCTCATACTGCATACGAGGGCAGCCATTGCTATAAATAACTTCTTCATTCTAGTATCTTGATATATTACGTTGAACTTCGTTTCTTAGGTTTCAGTTTCTTCTTAATCAGAGGGGCCTTCCGTCAATGGAATACTTCTTGCCATACTTGTCGATGATGATGAGCTTACCACCCTGGATGCACTTCCTGCCTTCACGCTCGGTAATCTGCGCCTTGCCTGCATCGATGCTCTCGATAGAGGTTGGAATGGAATATTCACCGTAGGTGATGGTCAGAGTATTCCCGTGCAGAGGAATGGCCATTACGGGTATGTTTACATCCTTAAGGTAGATGGCAGCATACGTCTCTCCATCCACATCGAGATACTTGACGGTCGGGACGTCATTGAGCTTATAGCTAACCTCTGCACCAGGATATGTCACGATGATGCCGGTCACTGATTTCTGGGCACGAGCAAAGCCGAACGACGCCAACATTGTCACAATAAAAAGAAGTAGTCTTTTCATTTTTCTTCGTGTTTTAGTTATACATGAAATGTTTGGTTATATATACAAATAACATCGCAGATGAGCATTTGTCGTATAACTTACGTTTGAATACATAGTATCTTCTTAGATGCAAAGATATGTCATCTGCCGAAAAAACCATAATTTATGGAAATTAGAGACGTGGCATGCCGCGTCTCCATGACACGCCGCGTCTCCCACCAACGCAGATTACAATTTGCGACCTGTGATGTCAAACTTCTCGCCATTCTTGATAATCACCACGCGGCCGTTCTCAATAGTCTTGACAGCCTTCTTGGTTTTAGCTGCGTCGATGCTCTCGACAGCTGTAGGTATCAGGCTCTTCTCTACCACCTTATATGGATACTCACCCTTTGTAGCTCCATCGTTGTTTGCCACTACCGCATAGTCCTCTGCTACGCAATTCGATGGATCCATCGAGAAGAGACCGCCCTTGACGATTGGCTTGGCGTTGAGTTCGCTTTCTGCATACAATAAAGGCGCTTTGAACTTGCCGTCGTTGATGGTCAGATCAGATCCTTCCTCGATATAATATAATAGTTGAGTGCCTTTATATGTTCCGCCATTTATGACAATAGTTCCGTAGCAATCAAGCACATTATTGCTGTTACTTTCTATCGTTCCCTCTCCCGTGATTGTTAGTTGGTCAACAAAGAATACTAAAAGCGCCCATTCATTAGAGCCTATGATGCTGTGGCCATTGAGGTCGAGGGTGATATTGTTTGCTCCTTCGTTGTATAATGTATAGTTGCCAAATATAAGCATATCATCAAGAAGCTTGACACTAGCGGATGTTTCGATTTCATCGAGTGCTGGTAGGAACTCCGATAAAGTAAAGTAGCCGGTTGTATTCTCACCGATAGTAATCTCTGCGATAGGGGTTGTCGACTGCTTTTCGAAAACAACATCCAAACCCCTTACCATTGCTCCTGCAACTTTGCCGCCTTTGACAAAAAAGATCAAGTCGTTACCGATTGACATGCGAAAGACATAATTTTTGCCTATCTTTATCAAGGTTGCCATTTTGTTTATAGGGTCGCTCGTGTCCGACTCAAGCATCACTTGTCCGTCGCTGACATAGATTTTAACTTCGTCACTAGCGAACACGTCATCGCCCATGAGAGCCACGAGTTCCGATTCCGACGCAGGCACACCGGCGTTGTCATAAAACTCTTCGATAATTTGATCCTCATACATAGAAAAGACATGTGCGATGGCACCGTCTTCTACTACAAACTTCAGTTCATAAAAACTTGTCAACAGGTAGTCGTTGCCCGACACAGATATGTCACGAAATGTGGTAGGATTCGCGTACCATTTCGTGCCTATTTGAATGATACTATTGTCGTTAACGGATATGTCGTAAGCCAGATTCGTATACACCTTGTCGCCTATCAGCGAAGCAAGATATGCGTAAGCTGCTTTTTTGACTTCAGCTTCTTCATCTGTCATGTCGCTCTGCAGCGAAAGAGTGTAGCTGTCGCCATCCATAATGCTCTTTGTGATGCTGGTCACCTTGCCGTCAGTCACCTGGAAGGTGTATGAAGTGTTGGAGTACACGATGACAAAGTCGTCGCCATTTTTTGTGACCTCATTATCCGAAAGGTGACGAGTCTCAATATAATATTTCTCGGTCAGAACACCGTTTTCAACCCATATCGTTGAAGGGTAGCTGCCCCCCTTTGAGGTATAGAAGATTTTGTAGCCCATTGCGGCAATGAGGTCTTCCGTATTTCCTGCCGAAGCCGTGATTGCCATCATCATGACGGCAAAGAAAGTAATGAGTTTCTTCATAATTCTTGTTTGTTTATAATTAGTATTTTCAATAATACCATAAACTTACAAATAGTTTCCTGAAAACCAATACTCTATAATGCTTTTTTATAATCTTCAACTCACCCCCCCCCCCGCGGCAGCGGAAAAAAACAAAAAAAAGAGACGGATGTCCGCACAATGCGAGCATCCGTCTCACTATGTAAATTGTAATCTGAAATTTACTTTGCTATATCGATATTCTCTCCTTTGAGACCGATAAATGCGTTAGCGTCAAGACCGCCTTCCTTGTGACCAATGAGCCACTTGTTCTTAGCAGTGATGAGCTTGTCCTCGCCAGGCTTGTGAGCCTCATCCAATGGGTAGTTTGTACCAGCAGGAAGCACGATACCAACCTTGAAGCCCTCTGGTGACAACGAGCATGGAGCATAGTGGAGTGTTGTCGCATAGATTTCTGCAGCCTGACCAGCAGGAAGAAGGAATGCCTCAACCTTTGCTGTGTCATATGTGAAGTCGTCTGCAATATCCTGCTGCATGCCTACGAGGAGCACTGCGTCAGTAGCAGCAACGTTGATCTCTGAATTTCTGTGATATTCGAGAGCGTTAAGCTTTGTGTTGTGACCATTGCAGTAGCCTACTTCGATAGGGAGCTCACCGTAAGTGATAGTCTTAAGCTGCTTTGCTGTTGCAGTAGCCTCCAAAGCGGCAACCGATGGCTCATAGCCTACACCCTCTGGCATAGGAGTCTTAGTCTTGAGAGCCTCGATGAGTTCTGTAAAATCGACATTTGTTACGAGACGACCGTATTTTCTGAATGCGGGATCTGTGATTTTCTTGATTTCCATATTTTAATGCTCATTAATTATTGGCCATTGGGAACTTCCCTAAGCCTTTTTGTTTTCTTTTCTATTCGACGCCCCCCAAATAGGCATCCGACGATGTAAAGATACGTTAATCATAGAATCTCACAACCTGTTGACCGTCTTTTCTTATTCCCTCCCCTTTATTTTAGATTCTATACAAATAATCCGTCTTACAATACAAGTGCATTAGCACTGAGAGACATCAGCAGACACGTTTTTTTTGAAAAAAGCACCCTCTGAGGCTGCAAAAACCATTTGTTAACAAATCATAATATAGACGAAATCGTGCATTTCGTTGCAAAATTCCGGCATTTGGTAGCAAAAGTTTTTTTGATAAAAATACATCACATACATTTGTAATGTGAAGGTTGGGAAAACAGTGATGCGGACGACCCTTACACGTTACTTAAAGGATAGATTGAAGAATAGTTTTTCATAAATAGAGGTTTAACATTAGGCGTAATGACGAGAAGTCACTTAGCGTTTGTAGTTTTTTTCATTGGGAATGTCAGGTGAGAGCCTGACATTCTTTTTTTATTCCTTTGTTGCAGCGGGTAGAATCCTGATTAGGGCGGGTCCTGCTGAAAATGGCCTGTGACGTATCAGATTTTAAAGTAGCCAACGGCCTTTTCGAGCTTGTCGGCCAGTGAAGACAAGTTATCTGCCATATAAGTCAGTTTCTCGGCAGCGGCAGCGTTTTGCTGCGTTATCTGGTTCATGTCGGATATAGCGGTATTTATCTGCTGAGCACCGAGGTCCTGTTCTCTACTAGCGGCGGCTATCTCGTTGACGAGCGATCCTGTCTGTTCTATCTCAGGCACGAGGGAAGATATCACCTCACCACATTTCTCAGAAGCCTTAGAGCTCTCATCTACAATCATCATTATCTCATCGGCCGACGCCTTGCTCAACTCGGCCAACTTACGCACCTCACCCGCCACGACAGCAAAGCCTGTGCCCGCCTGACCGGCGCGAGCAGCCTCTACCGACGCGTTAAGGGCTAGGATATTGGTTTGTTTGGCGATATTCTCTACCACAGATATCTTGTCGGCTATGGTGTGCATCTTCTCTATTGTGCTGTTGACCACCTCCAAGCCATTCTGGCTGTTCTTCACCGACTGCTCTGCTATCTTTGATGTGCGCTGTGCATTCATGGCATTCTGTGTGATGTTGGAAGCTATCTCCTCGATGGTAGAAGCCACCTCTTCGGCCGACGCCGCCTGAGAGTTAGAGCCTGTCGACACGCTCTTGCTGGCATCATTGATGCGAGAGGCCGTATCGAGCACCTGCGAACAGGTATCCTGTATATCATGTATAACAGCATGCAGACGTTCTGTCAGGTCAATGAACGACTTGCCCAACATACATATCTCGTCTTCGTGCTTAGTGAGGTATTTGCGATATTTATCAGTGAGCCATGCGCCAGTCAAATCACCTGCCTGAATAGCGGCTGTAGCACGTGATACGATATTCACTGGTCGGCCAATAGACTTGCCTATCCAATAGGCCATGAATGCAGCCACGACAATGATAAGTACGCAGACCCAGAAAAGCATAAATGCCGTCTCCCAGAAATTCACCAATATCTCGCTCTTGACGCATTGAATGGATACTATCCAGTCTGTCCCGTCTATAGGACAGTAGCCTGTAATGATATCTACGCCCTGGTAGTTATACATGCCATTCCCTCTTCCATTGGCTGTCGCTTCCACGATGAAGTCGTGCAGGTATTCGTCGTTCAGCATGTTACATGATATCATCACTAGTTCTGGCACCTCATGTGCAATGACCATACCATCGCGACGGATGATGAATGGCGACTGAGTGCCAAATTTGATCTGCATAATCTGGTATGAGAACTCGTTGGCGGCAACTCCTTCGACGAAGACACCGATGAGTTCGTCATTGTCATTGATGATTGGGGCTGAATAGATGAGTGTGTTTTCCTCCGATAGCCTGTTCTGAACCAAAACGGGTTGAGTAACCGCACGCGACTCGATACATGCCTGGAAATATTCGCGGTCTGAGATGTCGAAATGCTCCATCGTAGATGAGATGCAGTTGCCCTCGGTGTCGGCGATGAAGAAATTGCGTATTATCGCGTCTCCCTTGGCCATCTCATTGATAGTGCCGATGATTTTCTCTATTCTTCTGTCGTTCACGTCAATGCTTCCCAAGCGCTTCAGCTCTCCCGACTGAGCGAACAAAGAGACCTGCGACTGTCTGGTGTTCAGCATCGAGCGGAATTGACGGGCAAGGAAATCTGCGTCGCGCAACAGTACCTCCTGCGTCTGGGCTATCTGGTGAGAATAGACTCGCAGCTGCGCCACAAGAGTGAGTATGATGCAAATAACTGTAGTAAGTATAGTAATAAAGAGGGTCAACCTTGTGCTTATACGCTTGAGATCGAACAGCCTTTTAAATCTCTTGTCTAAATTGAATATCATCTCAGTGGTTCGTTTGTGGACACCGCAAATGTACAAAAAAAAATAGAGCCTTCATCAACAGAAAGCTCTAATGCCAAGTTTTTTTCTTTCAACGAATTACGTCTCGCCTCTTTCTTCTTGTCCTGTGCGTGTGCATGTCATTTGCTGTCACTCTTGTTCTTGATGGCTAGATATTCTTCATACGTCAGCAGTCTGTTGTCGTTCTCGCGTTCTCGCCTCTCGGCTTCGCGTCGCTCCTTGAGTCTTCTCTCGATGATGGAGGCTTTCTCTTTGCGTATCTGCTGTGTGAAGTCTTTTAGGGACGTGGTGATGACTAGTACGTCAAACGTGCCATAGAAATGGTCATACAAGCCTGCTTTAAACTGCGAGCAGAAGAGCATGAATTCTGTGGCCTTGAGCGACCCATAGTTGGCTAGCACTACTCTCGCGCCCGACGTGAGCTGCATCGTCGTTGTCTGATTACCCTTGGCGACGCCGGTGAGAAGCACTATGCTTGCCATCTGGGCCATTATCCATGCTGTGGCGGCATCTTCACCATAGGCCGACGATAGGGTGTTTAGGGTTGGCGCATCGCAGGTGAGCGACTGCTCCCTGCGCAGAGCACACCGTTCTTGCATGTCCGACTTATACTTCTGGGCGAAGAGTTCATATCTGGGCATTTCGGCTAGCAGCTTCTGCACCATTGGTGAGGGCGACGTAGGCCGAAGTGAGTCCCCGCAGGAGACATTCCGTGTTATTATCGATTCTATTGTCTGCATGTTTCTTGTTGTTCTTTGACGTTTGGTGATCTGCTTTGCCTCCTGCATATTCATGACGTTTTTTTGAGAGCCAGTTCTTGAAATGTCGCACGAAGTCATGTTCCGTCAGGTATATCGGCGCTGCGCAGTCTGTTCTTTTGTCTTCGGCAAACATGTCGAGGGCTCTGATGAACGTGTCGTGAGGTAGCATATACTGGTTGGCTGTGTCGACGAGCCATTGTGTGTTGTCTTTGAGCTTTGTCGTCCAGTGGTCAATCTGCTGCCGGGCTGTCATCGAGGCCGTGTCGCTGGCCAAGGTAATGCCGGTGGTGCGTGGGTCTAGCACGTCAGCATCAGCATAACTAGTGTTTCCTTTTCTTTTATTTGTCGCCTCAGTATCGACATAAGGGGTGTTTGTCTTGACATCAGCGCCTTTTGTCTTGACATCTGTCGACTTGTCATCGGTGAGGGCATAGAGCTGGGGTACGTCGGGTCTGCGATGGCTGCGTTTGCATATCTCGACATACATCTCTTGTATATCGACTGAGGAGAGTACATGATGTTCGTCTAGCAGACGCCGGCAGAAGAGTCCTTCGTCGGCGCAGTAGTCAACAATGGCGTTGACTTCTTCCTCGGTGCATCCCCAGTATTCCGATACGTCGAATGATGTCGCCTCGTCCCATGTCACATAACATCCACCTACGCGGAAGATCTCGTTGAGGATGTAGTCAAATACTACATATCCTAGTGCACCGAATCTGCGTTTCAGCTTTTTCGTCCTGATGTTGCAGTAGCGGTTGGTCTCTGCCTGGTAGTAGTTCAGTCCCTTGCTGGCCATGACGCAGTCGTTTTTGTGTTAGAACTATTATCATCGTCGTAGAGATCTACTCCGTAGTAGGCGGCGATGACTTCGGCCTGCCGAACGGTGAGTGTGCGGGTTTTGCGGTTATAGCCCAGCGACTCGAGCTGAGCCATGAGTGACGCGTTGGCGTGCACCTCAGACCAGAAATAGCGTGGAGTGACGATAGCGCATTTTTGCGCAAGCTTGCATTTTGCAAGATAAATCATGTTCATGCCCATGAAGTATTGCGTTTATATATGATTATAAATTGTTTTCATCTGTAATGTCAATACAGAAATGCTCTATTATGACCTTGGCGATATTGGGTGGCAGGACTCTCATAGTACGGGTGTATCCCAGGGGCGTCAATTTGTGTTCGATAGACTTGAGCCAACGGCAGAGGGTTGTCATGGATACTTCGGCTCTGCGGGCTAACTGTTGTTTGGTTATTGCTCTCATGTGTTTCGTTTTTTTTCACAAAGATGGCATAACCTGTCCGCGCTATTCGAACATAGTGACAGATAGTGTACATTGTTGTACTATATTGTTCCTTAATCATACTCATCAGTGTTTCTATGTGGTCTTCTGTTATCATCCGCGTCCTTATGTGTCATAAAAAATCCGAGTTATCTAGATATTTCCAGATAACTCGGATTAGGGAAACGCTTTTAGCACGAATAATGACTCACGTCAATCCGGCTTAATAATCAAAGACTTTGTTAACAATCAAATCGCATGTAATACGTAAACATGGAGGTTTTTCAACCTTCACGCCACAAATGTAGATCATGCAGTTGTGTCAAAAAAAATTTTGCTACGAAATGCCGGAATTTTGCAACGAAATGCACGATTTCGTCTATTTTAAGGATTTTTTACTTTTACGCTGGATCTGTTTTTATTGCCTCTTTGTATGCTATGCCATTGGCAATATTTCTTTCATTCTTCTACCTCTTTCATCTCGGTCTCCAGTTTTTTTCGCCTGTCAGAGGTATAGTCTGTTGTCTGATATATACTGAGCTACAGAATGTGGTACATAGTGCTCTATACAATGGCCTCGTGATACCCATCGACGTATCATGGTTGAGGATATGTCTACCATAGGGGCGTCGGTGACTGTCATGTCGGGCGCCTCAAGTGTCGTGTCACATCCCGGACGTGGATAGACGAGTATGCGATGGGCCATTATCTGGTCGGCCTCCCGCCAACGTGGTAGCCCAGCGACATTGTCTCCTCCCATGATGAGTGTAAACGTGTCATCTGGATGACGGGCCTCTAGGGCACGCAACGTGTTGATGGTGTATGAGGGCACTGGTAGATGGAGCTCTATGTCGGATACCTTGAGGTGCGGCGTGTGCTCTACCGCTCTGCAGACCATCTCTATGCGATGCTGGGCTGGCAATAACGTCATGTCTTGCTTGAACGGATTCTGTGGACTTACAACAAACCATACTTCATCTACACCGCCAAAGTTGGCCATGTACTGGGCTAGCATGAGATGCCCGTTGTGTATGGGGTTGAAGGAACCAAAGAATAGACCGATGTTCATGGCAATGACGATAGTGGCTTAGAAGATGAACTCACGCACTACTTTCTCTACTTCTGCCTTGGCTGTCGCTAGGTCGTCGTTGATGACGATCTTGTCAAACTGCGGACTGAAGCTTAACTCCTTCTCCGCCTTGGCAAGACGCTGCTCTATGCGCTCGAGACTGTCTGTGCCTCGCCCAAGAAGACGACTGCGTAACGCCTCGATAGATGGTGGCTGGATGAATATGCTGAGGGCCTGCTGGCCAAATATCTTCTTTATGTTGAGCGCTCCTGCTACGTCAATGTCAAACACTATGGTCTTGCCTTCTGACCATATACGGTCTATCTCACTGCGCAACGTGCCATACAGACTGCCTCCATAGACCTCCTCGTATTCCACGAATTCGTCGTTGGCTATCTTGGCACGGAAGTCTGCTTCGCTGAGGAAGTAATACTCTACACCATGCTGCTCTGTGCCTCGTGGCGCACGACTGGTGGCAGATATGGAAAAACCTAGTGGCAAACCTAGCTGCATCAGATGATTGATGAGGGTGCTCTTGCCCGAACCAGATGGAGCGGAGAAAATAAGAATCTTTCCCATAGGCCTAGAGTACATTGAGTATCTGCTCCTTGATCTTCTCGAGCTCGTCCTTCATCTTGATGACAAGTTTCTGGAGGTTGGCCTCATTGGCCTTGGAACCGAGTGTGTTGATCTCGCGACCTATCTCCTGGGCTATGAAGCCGAGCTTCTTGCCTGGCTGGTCTTCTGTCTCCATTGTCTCGACGAAATACTTGAGGTGGTTCTTCAAACGCACTTTCTCCTCGTTGATGTCGAGTTTCTCGATATAGAAAATGAGTTCCTGCTCTAGACGATTCTCGTCGATATTGCTCTTGCCAACGAGTTCGTCGAGCTGGCTCTGAATGCGGTTGCGTATCTTGTCAACACGAGCCTGTTCGTACTGAGGCACCTGCTGAAGGTAGCCGTCGATGAGGTTGATGCGTGTTCGCAGGTCAGCTTCGAGTGACTTGCCCTCTTGTGTACGGAATGCAATGATGTTGTCTATGGCTTCACCTATTGTCGCATTGATCTTCTGCCATTCCTCTTCGTCGAGCTGCTGCTGCTCTACCTTGATAGTCTCTGGCAGAGGCATTATGATGCGGAGGAAGTCGGTGCGATCAGCCTGTCCGAACTCGTCGGCGATATCCTTGAGCTGCTTGTAGTAGGCTTCGATAGCTGCACGGTTGATCTGAGCCACCTTGTCGGTAGCTTGGCTTTCGACGAAGAGCGAGAAGTCCACCTTACCGCGGAATATCTTGGCGGCGATGTCGGAGCGAACTTCAAGTTCTTTTTCGCGATAGATGCTAGGAATGCGTGTTGAGAGGTCGAGCTGCTTGCTGTTGAGCGATTTGAGCTCGATAGTGATTTTTTTGTTAGGCAATTCGCATACGGCCTTGCCATAACCTGTCATTGAGAGTATCATTGTCTTTCAGTCTTTATAAATAATAAATAATACATCGACTGCAAAGGTAATGAAAGTTTTAATATGATGATATGCAATTTTCTAGCCAATGGGCAATCTTAGGTCGCATCGAGGCGTTTGACTCGTCTGAATGGTTTATTATGATGCAGAATATGAGCTGACGACCTGACGCTGCTGTCATTGTGCCTGCATAGCCCAATACGCCTGTCATGCTGCCGCTCTTGCCACGCACGTTGCCCTCTACAGGTGTTCCCCGGCCGATGCGCTTGAGAGTGCCTTCGAGACCCGCCTTGGCCAGTGTGTTGGCATATTGTTGTGCATATTGTGACGAGAGCATGTGGCGGATGAGGGTGACGACTTGGCGTGGTGTGGTGGCGTTCATAGGCGAGAGTCCCGAGCCGTCATAAAAGAGCGCCTTCTGATCTGTCACACCCTCGACGTAGCTGCGCAGGGTCTTGACACCATCGTCGAACGATGACGAGTTGCCCTTAGAGAGTTGGAGGAGCAGGGATTCGGCATAGAGATTGTCGCTCTCGTGGTTCGTCGTCTTGGCTATACTCTCGACAGACGGAGAGGCGAAAGAGACGATGAGCTGAGCCGAAGATGGCACAGCGTTGTTCGTGACTGTCTTCTTGGTCGTTATGCCGCATGCCTTAAGCGATGAGGCTAGGCATTGTCCGAAAAAGAGATGTGGGTCGGGCAGCGAAGCCTTGACCTTGAAATGTGACTTGTTGCATGGCATGCAACCGCTGACGTAGCGGTCGGTACCGCTGCCATAGACATAGACGCTGTCGGCTTGCTTGGCGTAGGATTTGACATAGCAGCTAGGAAGTGTGCCGATGTTAGGGTGTATAGCTACGACAGAGCAAGGCAACCCTGGTGAGGCTGGCGAAGCGAGGTCGATGGTCTGGGTGTTGTCTGCTATGTTAAACGCAGAAGGCGTTGCTCCGTAGTAGTTGCCTATGTCTTCCCACAGATGTTTTGAGATAAGTGGACTGCCAGATAGGAAGGATGCGTCGAGATGTATGTTGGCCAAGGAAGATATGCCTCGAGCCTTGAGGGCTTCGGCTATCTGCTGGGCCAGAGCATCTGTGGAATGCCAGGAGTAATGGCGTGAGTTGACTGTAGGGTCGGCATGCCCGCGTACGATGATGTCGTTGCCGTCGAGATAGACCGAAGTGGTTATCTTATGAGCAGGTCCGAGCAGTTCGATGGCCGCTGCCGTAGTGAACAGCTTAGTGAGAGATGCCGGAGTGACACGAGTGTCGGCATTGTAGGCATAGAGCGTATTGCCAGAAGACAAGTCGATGATGATAGCCGCCTGAGTAGCCAAAGAGTCGGTTGCTATAGGCTGAGCCCAGGAGAGGTTGGCCGTGAGCAGGGCGGTGAAGAGAGCGAAGAGCCTCATTCTGTAGCGTTCATTTGTTTAACCAGACGAACCTTCTCATGTTGTCTGTCGATAGCCCTGTCGAAGAGACGTTGAGCCAGTCGCTCCTCGCTCTTCATTTTCTTGCATTTAGGATTGTTCTGAAGAATATCGAGAGCCTTCGAGAACCACATGGCCGACTCGAGTTCATTGTCTTCACGTTCGTAGTAGAGCCCCATGTTGATAGCTGCGCGAGCCTGATCCTTTGGCTTTCCGCTAAGAACAACGTCTGCCCAAATATTGCGAGCGTTATCCCAGTTGTCGTGGCCGGTCCAAGAAACGGCATCCTTCATCAGTTTAGTGTTGCTGCCGAGGATAGCGCGGTGACGTTTCTCCCAGGTAGGGATGAGGAGAGCTGCAACATGTCGGCCCGTCTGTTCGGCAATGCAATAGTATATCTCCTTATAATCGGGGAACTCGTCATTGTCGAAGGACTTTTGCCAGTTGATAGTGTCGTTGATCGTCTGGAAGTCACGTGAAGCTCCATTAGGCAAGATAAACGACATGTCGGCCTGTATGGCAGACACAAGCTTGTTGGCACGTTCTTCGCTTACCGAGAAGTCGGTAGGCATGCCTAATATAGCATAGTTGGCCGAGAAGAGGCATTTCTTGACAAGTATCATGGCGTCGGCGTTGTTGGCGCTTAATATGGAGTCGCGCAATGCCGATGGGAGATTGGCAGGAATAGGTATAGAGCAGACGCTGGCATTCATATAGTCGCTGCTGTTCATCTTTTCGCTGAAGACGTTGCATACCATGCCAGGAATGTGATGGCTATAAGACAGTCGGCTACTAGGAAACTGCAGAGTAACAGAGTCCCTATAATAGGTCATGTCGGCGTCGGTATAGGCGTCATCGGTGACAGCTATGACTATTTTCTTGACATTAGAAGGGAGGGTATAGTCGGCCGCTCTGAGCTGTTCGAAGCTATATGCACTGTAGCTTGTCACGCTACACGACGACAGCAGCGACACCAATACAAGCATAATGATGCTTTTTATGCCCGAAGTCTGCATGATGCTTAGAATTTTTCCATGTGGATCTGGTCCCATGGCAGTTTTTCATCAGAATAAGTAGAGCGTTGCTGGTCTTTGTGTCCGATGCCGATGATGCATTCCACCTCGAGAGAGGCAGGGGCGTTGAGCATGTTCTTTACGATGTCAGACGCTTTACGTCCGTCGCTGAATCCACGTTCGCGGATCTGAGCCCAGCAGGAACCGAGACCGAGAGCTTCGGCCTGGAGCTGAATGAAGGCTGCTGCGATAGAGGCATCTTCAACCCATACGTCGGTCTTTTCTGGGTTGCCGAGCACCACGATAGCGAGAGCAGCCCCTTCGAGGAACTGAGCACCAGCTTCTTTGCAGAGTGATAGATCCTTGATAGAAGCAGGGTCGGTGACGAAGACGAACTCCCAAGACTTGCAGTTCTTAGATGTAGGAGCAGCGAGTGCTGCACGCTGGAGTTCCTTTATTTCGGTGTCGGATATCTTTTCACCCGTAAACTTACGGATGCTGCGACGCTGGAAAATCAGATCGGTGATGTTGTTCATGTCGTGAGCAGTTAACTTAACTATTAGGCCTTCTTTTTGTTGGCGAAGAACTTATAAGCCAAGAAGCCGACAACAAATATAATCAAAACCAAGCATATTATCTTGAATTCGTGACTATATTCTTCGATTTTAGCCATCATCTGGTCTTCGGGATAGATAGATGCCATATAGTAACCTGCAGAGGCGAGAATGGCATTCCAGATGCCGGCGCCGAGTGTGGTGAACAGGATGAATTTGCCGAGATGCATCTTTGCCAGTCCGGCAGGTATAGATATAAGCTGTCGAACGGCAGGTATGAGACGTCCTATGAATGTAGATATAGCGCCATGTTTGGCGAAATAGTCTTCTGCGTTCTTGACCTTCTCCTCGTCGAGCAGGCACATGTGACCAAGACGGCTATTGGCGAATTTGTAGATTACAGGGCGTCCGACGAAATATGAGAGCGCATAGTTGATCAGCGAGCCTATGTTGGCACCTATGGTCGCCACGACGATGAGTTCGATAAGGCCAGCTATGTCTTGGCATCTGTAGGCTGCAGGAGGTACGACAATCTCAGAAGGGAAAGGAATGAATGAACTCTCAATTGCCATCAGAAGCATTACTGTCCAGTTGTTGAGGTGGTCGAGGCACCATTGTATGAATTCTACAGATTCCATTTAGCGTTCTTTAAGTCCAAAATCTGGATAAGGGTTGTAATTGAAAGTGACAGGCTTGCCTGCCTTGAGTGATTTCTTGGCGTCGAGTATGCGCTGGTTAGAGCTGCCGCGGAAGAGCAGGTCTTCGTCCTTCAGTTCCTGCACGAAACGGCCATCAACGATGACATCGACTTCGGCTAAAAGACCTTTTTTTACTTCATCATGAAGAATTTCTTCAAGAGTGTAGCCCGTGTAGCACCATATATCCTTGCCCAGTTCGTTATGTATGCGACGGGCGAGTTCCGTAAATGACGAGGCCTGTAGCATAGGGTCTCCCCCGCTAAATGTCACGCCATGAGCGTCGTCTTTCTTTATGGCATTGATTATCTCGTCGATGTCGGTGCGCACACCGTTCTCTATAGCCCATGACTGAGGATTGTGGCAGCCCTTACATGCGTTGACACAACCAGCACAATAGACCGACGTCCTGATGCCAGGACCATCGACACTAGTGCTTTCCACTATCCTTAGCAGAGATATTTTAGGCATGAGTGAGATACGCTGTTAGTCGTGTGTCACACGGTCGCGGAGCTCGGCGAGCTTAGCGCTGTTCCAACGGTCAGTAGTACCTACGAGGTAGCCTGTGATACGCTGAAGCTTATCGATGTTTGTGCTACCGCACTTAGGGCAGCGGTCGATATTAGCGTCGGCATTCTCGTAGCCGCAGTCCATGCATCGGTTGCGGTTATGGTTGACAGAGCCATAGCCGAGGTTGTATTTGTCGATAAGGTCGACAAAGTTCATCACAGCATCTGGGTTGTGAGTTGCGTCGCCGTCGATCTCGATATAGAAGATGTGTCCGCCACCGGTCAGAGCGTGGTAAGGAGCCTCGATCTGAGCCTTCTGGCTAGCGGAGCACTTGTAATAAACAGGTACGTGGTTAGAGTTAGTATAGTATTCTCTGTCTGTAATGCCAGGGAGGATACCGAAGCTCTTGCGGTCCTTCTTAGTGAACTTGCCGCTAAGGCCCTCGGCTGGTGTAGCGAGGATACTATAGTTGTGCTGATACTTCTCGCTGTATTCTACAGCCTTGTCGCGCATATGGCTTACGATATCCACACCGAGCTTCTGAGCCTCTTCGCTTTCGCCATGGTGCTTGCCAATGAGAGCAACGAGACATTCTGCAAGACCAATGAAACCTATGCCAAGTGTACCCTGGTTGATTACGCTTTCAATAGTATCGTTTGGCTTAAGCTTTTCAGAACCAATCCACAATGAAGACATGAGGAGAGGGAACTGCTTAGCCTTGGCAGTCTTCTGGAAGTTGAAACGTTCGTTGAGCTGCTTAGCTGCTATGTCGAGTATCTCGTCGAGACGTGCGAAGAAATGCTTGATGCGCTCGTCCTGATCAACGAAGCCCATGCATTCGATAGCTATGCGAACGATGTTGATGGTAGTGAACGAGAGGTTACCGCGGCCGATAGATGTCTTCTGACCGAAGCGGTTTTCGAATACACGTGTACGGCATCCCATTGTAGCCACCTCATAGTTGTATCTCATAGGGTCGTCGGCTCTCCATTCGTCGTGCTGGTTGAATGAAGCGTCGAGGTTGAGGAAGTTAGGGAAGAAACGACGTGCGCTCACCTTGCAGGCAAGGACGAAAAGGTCGTAGTTTCTGTCCTCAGGCAAGTAGCTTACGCCTCTCTTCTTCTTCCAGATCTGGATAGGGAAGATAGCTGTAGAGCCGTTACCTACACCTTCGTATGTACTCTTGAGGATCTCGCGTATGATGCATCGACCTTCTGCCGAAGTATCTGTACCGTAGTTAATAGAGCTGAACACCACCTGGTTACCACCGCGTGAGTGGATAGTGTTCATGTTATGTATGAATGCCTCCATCGACTGATGAACGCGAGCTACAGTCCTGTTTATAGCGTGTTGTTTATAGCGTTCGTCGTCGTTCTTGATGTCAGTGACGTCGACAGTGAGGTAGTCGTTGATTGGAGCATCGTAGAGATGCTTAAGGTCCTTGCCTGTGAGCTGTTCGAGTGTCTTTATCTCCTCTACGTAGCTGTTTCTAACGAAAGGAGCGAGGTAGAAGTCGAAAGCAGGAATAGCCTGTCCACCGTGCATCTCGTTCTGAGCTGTCTCCATAGAGATACATCCGAGGATGGAAGCTGTCTCGATGCGCTTAGCTGGGCGACTTTCGCCGTGGCCGGCAAAGAATCCGTGTTCGAGGATCTTGTCGAGCGGATGCTGAACGCATGTCAAACTCTTGGTAGGGTAGTAGTCCTTGTCGTGGATGTGGATGTAGTTGTGCTCCACTGCCATGCGAACGTCGTCGGTGAGAAGGAAGTCATCGACGAATGGCTTTGTTGTTTCCGAAGAGAACTTCATCATCATGCCGGCAGGCGTGTCGGCGTTCATATTGGCATTCTCACGGGTGATATCGTTACTCTTTGCCTCGATGATTTCGAGGAAGATGTCGCGTGTCTTTGCTTTACGTGCTATGTTACGCTGGTTGCGGTATGCAATATAGCGTTGAGCCACCTCCTTACGAGGGCTCTTCATGAGTTCCATCTCTACACAGTCCTGGATGGCCTCCACAGTCATTTTCTCTTTGCCTGAGATCTCGATCTTGTCAGCTATCTTATATATAAGGCTCTCATCTTCGCCTCTTTCTGTGTGAAGCATTGCTCTTCTTATAGCTGCAACGATTTTTTCTTTGTTGAATCCAACAACTCGGCCGTCTCTTTTAATGACTGTTAGTATCATAGCTTAGGGTTTTCTAGTATTTTTCGGTACCGCTAAATTAGCATTTTGCCCTCCAAGTGCAAAACGTTTTTTATTAACAACTCTGTTAGTAACGTGCTATTATTCAGTCAATCAGTGTACTATAAATACTAAAATAAAATGTCAAAAAAAAGCCCTCAAAATTTGCATTTTTGAAGGCTTAGTGATTTTGCGGTCTTTAACATTTGATGTGTCGACCGACCCTATTTATACATATTTTTTTACATCTGAAATATGCTATATAATATAATGACGGAGGGCATGTTTTTTGGTTAAGTCATCAGAACAGGTTGTGAAGATGCGAGAGCGACAAGTTTCTCATCGTCGCCTTCGATGTCGATATCGATACGTCCGACATTGATGCCGCAATAGCCAACCTGGTTTACAAGAACCTTCTTGCCGTCGAGATTTTTGATATAGTCTGGCTCCGAGAGGAAGGTGTGAGTATGTCCGCCAAGTATCATGTCGATGCCACGTGTCTGACGGGCTAAGTCGCAGTCGTCCACCTGGTTAGGCATCTGATAGCCTATGTGTGTTAGCGCTATGACGAGTTGACATCCTTCGGCGCGGAGGTGGTCGGCTGTCTGCTGCGCTGCAACGATAGGGTCGTTGTAGGTGGTGCCCATGAGGTTAGCGTCTGTGATGAGTCCCTTGGTCTCGACTCCTAGTCCGAGCACTCCGACCTTGATGCCGCACTTCTCGAATATCTTGTATGGCTTGACAAGCTGCTTGGCTCTTTCATGGGTGAACGTGTAGTTGCTGTTGATGAACGGGAAGTTGGCTTCTGTCATTCTGTCGCACAGGCGTTCGAGGCCGTTGTCGAATTCGTGGTTGCCTATTGTCACTGCATCGACGCCCATCTTATTCATCAGCGATATCTCGAGCTTGCCACCATAGAAGTTGAAGTATGGTGTACCTTGGAATATGTCACCGCTTTCGAACACCAGCACCTCATTGCCTTCGTTGCGTACCTTATTAATATAGGCATGTCGGCGTGAGTAGCCACCTAGGTTAGGGTAGCGAGGATCGTCGGCAGGGAAAGGGTCGATATGCGAGTGTACATCGTTGGTGTGCAATATGGTAAGTCGGCGCTTGACTGGTGTGCTCTCAGCTGCTTTGCTGGCCATAGCCGTAGGCTCTGCCATGGCGGTGAGCGCTAGGGCTCCGAGGCGCTTTATGAAGTCTCTTCTATTCATTGTCGTCTAGTTTCGTTATGCGCACGTCGGTCGGTGCTATCACGTGCTGGCCACGGGCTGTCGTCTCTTTGATATAGTCAATGAGCATCTCACGTATCATGATGTTGGTGTCATATCGCTGGCACTGGCAGAGCATGAGGAATCCGTCGCCACCCTCGGCCACGTAGTTGTTGGCCGCTATCACGTAGGTCTTGCTTTCATCTATCTCCTCGCCTGCTATCTTGGCTTCTATCATCTTATGGTCCCTGAATGTCATGGTGGCCCCGCTTATTGCCTCACCACCTTGTTCGGCTACGTGCTCTAGCATGGCTTTCATTATGCTGCCTGAACCGCTGAGGATGACTATCTGGTTTTCAAAAGGCGATATCTCAAAGATGTTGCGGATGGTTATCTTGCCCTGAGGCATCGTGGTGCGTATGCCGCCGAAGTTCATGAGGCTCATGATAGGCATAGGGAGGTCGCGTTCACGGCTGATCTTCTGCGCCGTCTCAAGGAGTGCTGTTGACAGGAGGCGCATGAGGTCGCTCTCTGGACGTTCAGCTATCATGAACGTGTCGGTAGTGCCTATCTCAATCGACATGTAGTCGAGCATCTCTGCGCGTCGCACGTCGATGATGCTGTCCATCTCAGCGTCGCTCTCCGATGTCTCACAGAACGTGTTGAGGCTACATGCGTTTATCTTGGCAGGCGATGACTGTGACCTGGTGCATGCTGATAGCAGTGCAACCGCTGCCGCAAAGACGAGTGCGTTGCGGAATATCATTCTTACTTCAACCATTTGTCGAGCCATTTGTAGAATTCACGGTGCCAGAGGATGCTGTTCTGAGGTCGCTGCACCCAGTGACACTCTTCCGGATAATAGAGGAATTGAGCAGGTATGTCCTTCATCACAGCAGTGTTGAAAGCGCCCATGCCCTGAGTGTAAGGGATGCGGAAGTCCTTCTCGCCATGGATGACCATGATAGGCGTATCCCAGTTGTTGACAAAGAGGTGAGGCGACTGGCTGTATGATTTCATAGCAGCAGCGTTGTTCTTCTCGTAGAAGTTACCCTTCATGTCCCAGTTGACAAAGAACATCTCTTCTGTTGTCGCGTTCATCTGGTCGAAGTTGAAAATGCCGCAATGAGCTATGAATGCCTTGAAGCGCTTCTCGTGGTGACCAGCGAGCCAGTAGACTGAGAAGCCGCCGTAGCTAGCGCCCACGGCACCGAGACGGTTCTCGTCGACAAATGGTTCTGCTGCCACATTATCGATAGCCGCGAGGTAGTCCTTCATGTTCTGTCCGCCATAGTCACCGCTTATCTGCTCGCACCATTCACGACCGAAGCCAGGGAGGCCTCTGCGGTTTGGTGCTACAACGATATAGCCGTTGGCAGCCATGAGCTCAAGGTTCCAGCGTGTGCTCCAAAACTGGCTTACAGTACTCTGTGGTCCGCCCTGGCAGTAGAGCAGAGCGGGGTATTTCTTTGTCTTGTCGAACTGTGGAGGATAGAGCACCCATACGAGCATCTCCTTGCCGTCAGTGGTCTTCACCCATCGCTCCTCGATGTCACCCATCTCTACCTTCGCTAGAGCGGCAGTGTTGACATTCGATATGTTTCTTGCCTCGCCTGTCTTCTTGTCGATAGAATAGATCTCTGAAGGAGCCTTCATGCTCATGCGTGAAGCGATAAGCACGTCGCCTGCATCGGCAACCGAGGTGTAGTCGCATACGTCGTTGGTAAGGCGGGAATAAGCCTTAGACTCGATGTCGATGGAGAATATGGCATCTTTAGCATGTTCGTCCGAGATGACCCATATTGTCTTTCCGTCAGCGTCTGGGGCAAATGCCATAACGTCGTTTTCGGTATTGACACTCAGGTCGGTCACCGCGCCGCTAGCCATGTCGAGCATCATGAGACGGTTCTTGTCGCTCTCGTAGCCGTCATGTTCCATGCTTTGCCAGAGCATGTGACTGCCGTTGGCAGTAAAGGCAGGATTGATATCGTAGCCCTTGTTGAACTCAGTAAGATTCTTCGTAGATCCCTTTTCTATGTCGTAGAGATATATGTCAGAGTTGGTACTGAACGCCGATGCCTTGCCAGTGAGTTTCTTGCAAGTGTATGCAATCTGCTTGCTGTCGGGAGTCCAGTTGATCTGTTCGATACCTCCGAAAGGCATGAGAGGTGAGTGGAAACGTTCGCCCTCCATGATGTCAACTGGTTCGCCCTGCTGCTTCATGTCCTTGAGGTTGACATAGAACACGTGATTGTATGAGAAGTCGGCCCAGTCGTTCCAGTGGCGGTACATCAAGTCGGTCTCGATACGAGCGTTGGCCTTAGGAAGGTCGGGGTATATGTCATTGACAGTCTGGTCGAGCTTGACACGCTTGACAACCACGAGACGTTGTTCGTCAGGTGAGAAGCGATAGGCGTCGATGCCTCCGTCGATGTTAGTTATCTGTTTAGGGTCCTTGCCGTCGAGGTTGATGCTCCAGAGCTGAGCATTGTCCTGCTTGGCAGCGAGGTATGTGATGCGGAGACCATCGTTGGTCCATCCGATCTGATATTCATTTTCCCTGGTATCTGTGAGTCGCTTAGGTGAACCACCAGAGACAGGCAAGGTGTATATATCGGCATAGCTCTTATCTTCGGCGATGTCGGTATATGTTATAGTGAAAGCCAGAGTCTTCTTGTCGGGAGAGAGCTGAGCCTCACCCACGCGTCCGAGTTTCCATATAGTCTCGGGAGTCAGAGGACCGGCAGTGATGTCGATCTTATTCAAGTCCATAGGATTCTTATTGTCCATAGAAGAAAGAGGGCCAGAGCAGCTGGAGTGGAAAGTTCCGGCAGCCAGAGCCATAGTCAGAGCTGTTATAGAGAGATGAAGTTTCATGCGTAGAGATACTGTAGCATCGTAGGAGGTTAGGATAGTATTGGAAAATATAAAGCGGAAGATCTCGGGATAATGAGTCCGAGAATCTTCCTGCCTTCATATCATAGGAACAACGGGTATGTTGTTCGTGAGAGTCGTCGAAGCTTAGAGCTTGTTGAGTTCCTCAGTAAGAGCAGCAGCCTGAGCTACGAAGTCGTCGTCGAACTTTCTGAAGTAAGCTCTAACAGCCTTTCTGTCAGCCTTCTTGTCGATGTGGTTAGCGCGAGCGATGAATTCGTTCTTCATAGCAACAGTCTTAACGATGAGCTCTGAAGCCTTCTCGTTGTCTGTGCTTTCTACCGCATTTTTATAGCAGATAGTTGTGAGCATATCATCTGTCCAGTAAGCTATGCCCTTCTTGAGCTGTCTTTTGTTTGCCATAATATTTAATATTAAATTCTGTTTTTATTAGATTGTCTTGAAGAAGTCGTTACCCTTGTCATCAACGAGGATGAATGCAGGGAAGTTCTCTACGCGTATCTTCCAGATAGCCTCCATGCCGAGCTCTGGATATTCAACGCATTCAATCGACTTGATGTTCGAACTTGAGAGGTAAGCAGCGGGACCGCCGATAGAACCGAGGTAGAAGCCCTTGTGGTCTTTGCAGGCGTCGGTGACGATCTGCGAACGGTTACCCTTGGCGATCATGATCATCGAACCGCCGTTATCCTGGAACTCATAAACATAAGGGTCCATACGGCCAGCTGTTGTAGGGCCCATAGAGCCGCAAGGCATACCCTTAGGAGTCTTCGCAGGACCAGCGTAGAGCACAGGATGATCCTTGAAGTACTGTGGCATACCTTCACCAGCGTCGAGGCGAGCCTTGATCTTAGCGTGAGCGATGTCGCGTGCTACTATGATAGTACCGTTGAGCGAAACACGTGTAGAAACAGGGTACTTAGAGAGCTCCTTACATACGTCAGCTATAGGCTGGTCGAGGTTGATAGAGATAGCGTCGCCCTCACCTTCCTTGCGGAGTGCTTCTGGGATAAGCTCGTATGGCTTTTCGTCCATCTTCTCAATCCAAATACCGTCCTTGTTGATCTTAGCCTTGATGTTACGGTCAGCCGAGCATGACACACCAAGACCGATAGGGCAAGATGCACCGTGACGTGGCAAGCGAACAACGCGGATGTCGTGAGCGAATGCAGTACCGCCAAACTGAGCGCCGAAGCCAATCTTCTTTGTCTCCTCAAGAAGCTGCTTCTCAAGCTCTATGTCACGGAAAGCACGACCAGTCTCGTCGCCTGTCGTAGGCAATGAATCATAGTATTTAGTCGAGGCAAGCTTCACAGTGAGAAGATTCTTCTCAGCCGATGTACCACCTACAACGATAGCGATGTGGTAAGGAGGACAAGCTGCAGTACCGAGGCTCTTCATCTTCTCAACGAGGAAAGGAACGAGCGTGCCAGGGTTCTGGATGCGGGCCTTAGTCTCCTGATAGAGGTATGTCTTGTTGGCAGAGCCACCGCCCTTGACAACGCAGAGGAACTTATACTCCATACCCTCAGTAGCCTCGATGTCAATCTGAGCTGGGAGGTTGCACTTAGTGTTCACCTCGTCATACATGTTGAGAGGCGCGTTCTGAGAGTAACGGAGGTTGTCTGTTGTATATGTGTTATATACACCCTTCGCAAGTGGCTCCTCATCACAGTAGCCAGTCCATACGTGCTGACCCTTCTCGCCGTGGATAATGGCAGTACCGGTATCCTGGCAGAATGGAAGCTGACCCTTGCATGCCACTTCAGCGTTGCGGAGCATAGTGAGAGCAACATACTTGTCGTTGTCGCTGGCCTTAGGATCGTTGAGTATTGCAGCCACCTTCTCGTTGTGTTCGCGGCGGAGCATGAAGTTAACATCGTGGAAAGCCTGAGTTGTGAGAAGTTCGAGAGCCTCAGGTGCAACCTTGAGAATAGGCTGACCCTCGAATTCGCTTACTGAAATGCCCTCCTTTGAAATGAGGCGATATTCAGTAGTGTCTTTGCCCAACTGGAACATTGGAGCATACTTAAATTCTGCCATTGTATCTTGGTTTTGTATTATACATTATAATAGTCGCAAATATAGCATAAAAATTCAATTCACTATCGTTTGGCCACTCACTATCTTGATAGATATACATATACAATTCTATTTTTGGCAAAAATAATAATTTGCGGACAATAAACCGCAAATTCTGCGGTTTATTGCCTGCAAGTATTATGGCCGAATGCAGTCGGCCAACCAGCCGCATTCAGTTCTTGGGCGTCAAAAAAATTATAGTTATAGAACACGAGATCGATGTAGAAATCTCCCATGTCGGTGCGAATATGCTTCTGCCCTGCCACGAAAGCGAAACCTTTCCCCATCTCCATAATGAACTTTTGGATGTGGGTTAAGATACTCTCCTCAAGCTCAGTCTCTGTGAAGTCTGTATTCTGTGACAATCCCAGGAAGTCTGCAATGACAGGATTCTTTATGAACTCAAGTTTATCTTGCAGTGGTGCTGTCAGTGATTTCATTTCAGAAGCAACACTCTCCTTGCTCTGAGATTGCAGAAGGCGATAGTAGTACTGCGAGCCTATATTACGATGAAGAACCCTGCTGCTCCATGTCTCGCGCAAAGCCTCCTGCGCATATCACTTACGAGCTTCGGCATCCTCCACACGTATCAGTTCACGATATAATGTCCATGGAAGTAATTGTCGACTCACTGCGTCGACAATCTGAGGAAACAATTGATAAAACTTGATGTAAGTGTATATACTTAAAATAGAAAAGGACGAGTCGTTATTGAAGGATGTTAATGATGCTGTAAAGCGAATTAAATCTGAGTTCGCAACTCAAACAATAAGAACGCCAGAAATCTTAAGAGATTACGCTCGCCCCAACTCTTGGTCGCATATAATAGCACCTTGCTCGTCAACAGCCCGCCAATGGGCGATGTTTCGCACTTCAGACGATATGATGATGCCACACTTGGTGATCTTGCGCCCGTCGGTTTCATAAGGGATAGCATAGCCTTTGCTGTCAATTTGTGCAAGTGCATTCTCTACGCTATCATCTACCTTCAGTTCGAGCACAAAGATGTCTGTCTTGGTCTTGATTACCACGTCGGCACGACCCAAGATGCTCTTAACCTCGGTGTCAACCTTGCTGTTGAGCATGGAGAAGATGACGTATATAAGCAGTTTGTAGAATGCCTCGCGCTTCTTCCTGGCCATCCATTCCTTCTTTGTGATGATGTCGTATGGGAGACTGGCAATGTAGGAATGAAGCTGCGTCAAGGCCTCCGACAAATCTCCGTTTTTGAGCGCTCTAGACATGGCAAGAACGATAGCATCTCGTTCTAGGTTGTCTGTATCAAGCAGATAGTTAGACAAGCCAGTTACCATTCCTTGACGAACCTCATAGTTCGGAAAGTGAAGGTTATACACTTCATCTTCCTTGTTATAGTTCTGGATGGTCAGATATCCACTCTGGTAAAGCAACGGTATAGGAGTCTCTGCCGATTCACAAGGTGCATTGAACGCACCAAGCGACAGTTCAGCACCATCAAAATCCAATGGATTGAACTCCGGGTGGTGTTTCAGATGGTCAATCAGTGCTTTAGTTGTACCAGACTCAAACCAATAAGGATCGGTAGATCTTTCATTTAATGCACGGAGCAAGCTAAATGGTGCATATATATCCTTAGATTTCTTCGAAAAATGATAACCATCGTAATTCTTCTTTAGCAAAGCATAGGCTTCTTTTGTGGTGATGTCAAGTGCTTCTGCATACTCCACAACACAAGGTAGGAGTGTCGTTTCTAACTCTTCTTGTGTAATGCCACACAAACCAGAATAATCGTCAAGCATTGATATCTGATAGAGATTGTTCAACTCCGAGAAGATACTTAGCTGTGAGAACTTCGTGACACCTGTGATGAACACAAAACGAAGATATTCGCCTTCATTCTTCAGCACCTGATAGAACTCACGAAGCATGGAGCGCATCGCACCAAGTTCTTTTGGCTTGTACATCAATCGCATTATTGCAGAGTCATATTCATCAAGAATAACGACGGCTTTTTCGCCTGTCTGCTCGTATGCACGATGTATCAAGCCACTAAAGCGAGCACCAGGTGTGTTCTCTGCTTTATTTCTACCAAATTCTTTCTCGTATTTAGAAATTAGTAGTTCTAATTTGCCTTTAGCTTCGGCAAGACTGCAGTCCTTCAGTCCACTCAAAATAAAATGAAGTACAGGGAACTTTTTCCACTGTTTCTCCAACGCCATCACCTTTAGCCCCTCAAACAGTTCTTTCTGTCCTTGAAAGTAGGCCTTGAAGGTGTTGCAAAGCAGAGACTTGCCAAAGCGACGAGGACGAGCTAGGAAGACATACTTATAGCTGTTGGCAAGATCGTACATCATGTCTGTCTTGTCAACGTACAATAGTCCTTGTTCCCTTATTTCTTGGAACTGATCATTGTCTATCGGGTATCTGTATTTGCTCATTTTGTCTGCTTTGAGTGGTCCCTAATGTCCTTTTAACCGACATCTGTCGGCAAAGGTACGTTTTTTCCCTTCAAATAACAATCGTTTTTACTCAGTCTTGTTCAATCTTACATGATTCACTTATTCACTGAAATAAGTGTTATTGCCAAACAAAAGTTTTCTCCTCTGCACAATAAAACCCCCCCTCTGCGTCGTATAGGAAACTTTATTTATTGAATTATAAAAAATATATCAGCTGGTATGTTCTTGAAAAAAACTTATCTTTGACAAGAAGAACTATAAGATGAGTAAAAATGATGATTATGAAAAAAATTATTATTCTCTCTATTCTATTCATAATGCCTTTGTTTGTGTTGAGCCAAAACAAGAAGAAATACTACAGTGAAATTAAAGGAATTGAAAAAGAATTTAACTCAGGCTTGTATATTGTGTTCGACTTTGGCAACAGACAAGTATATGATATTTGGGGCGGATTGAGTGGTAAGCAAAGGCTTGTGGATGAATCTGGCGAAAAGATACCTTTCAATAGTATGGTAGATGCTGGTAATTATTTATCTGATAGAGGATGGGAATTTCTCCAAGCCTACACTTCTGTATATGATTCCAAAGTCATTGTCCACTGGATTTTCTGTAAAGAAGCAGAGAATCTAGAGCAAGCTATCGAAGGCATAATGACCAAAGAAATGTATAATCAAAGGAAGTGATATTGTCATGTAAGTTATTTTGCAATATTGGTCGTTATGTGTCATCCTTTACCTAAAGTCTGTTATTAAAGAAATGGTGCACATCAAATCTACTATGGTGCTTCAACGAATACGCGAAACAGAACATAACGAGAAAAATGTATCTCTTTTGTGTAAATTCATTGTCTATAAATAACAAACAGTGCAAAGATATGAATTTATTGTTTATAGACAACAAATCTTAACCTCTAAATACCTACTCAACAAAACCTGTCTGGTTTCTGCTCCACGAAATCAATTTCCGAACTGCGCTGAAATCCCTCCCGCTGTAGAGACGGATTGAGCGAAACAACGTGTGGAACTCGCCTTACCTCTTCAACGCAAAGGTGTTTGACGAGGAGACGGGACTGTACTACTATGGGGCTAGGTGTATGCCTCGCGACTAGCTATGTCGCTGGGTATGGATCTATTCCCTATGGCTAGAGACCTTTTGTATACGTCAAGCTTTTTGACTAAATTTGTATATAAGTTGTGCATAACGGAATCTTTAATCCTTTTGATTACTTTAATTTACTGAAAATCATCGTTTTGCGTAATTGTTATTTATTAATTACGCCAACGGATTAAAAGAATATATATTAAAAGCGATATGAAGGGAAGTATCACCAATGT
>JAKSLH010000017.1 GCA_024401335.1 Bacteroidales bacterium | reverse complement strand
CCCTGGACCCACAGATTAAGAGTCTGTTGCTCTACCAGCTGAGCTAGCGAGTCATCGCTTGCCTACCCTACTCGGATAACGGGTGCAAAGGTAGTGGTTATTTTTTAAACTGCAAGCAATAAATATTATTTTTTATGTGAATGTTTCTTAAAGTATTTCTCACCTTATTCTGCCAATATCTCTATCTCTGCATCAACCAAAGACGGACAATGAACAACCAAACGCATCATGCCTTTTTCTTTAGTGCTCTGAACCACAGCGACCAACTGTCCATTAAAAAGCTTCATTGTTGGCGCTACAAACGACTCCAAAGAGGTCGCATCACCGTTGCAAACTCCCTTGAACTCACCTGCGCCTCTCACCTCAAACGAAAGTTGATCTGCCGCCCATGGACACAATGTGCCTTCGTCATCAACCATTCTAACTGTGATAAAGGCCAAGTCATTTCCATCGGCATTGATAGCATTTCTGTCAACAGTAAGCTCCAAATGGTGCTCTGCTCCTGCCGTACGCACTGTCTCCACATACTCTTCCCCATCATAACCATACGCTACTACCTTCAACTCTCCTGGTTGATACACAACATCATTCCACATCAAACGATATCTCTCCGACAAATTTGCCGCATTCTTTTTCTTGCGTCCCTGAGATACTCCATTGACAAACAGCTCTGCTTCATCAAAGCTTGTATAACAATATACTGGTATCGTTTCGCCTTCATGACCTGGCCATGTCCAATGAGGCAACACATGCAACGTCTCATCCGACAGATTCCAACGGCTTCTATAAAGATAATATCTATCCTTAGGCAAACCGGCCAAATCACAGATGCCGAAATACGAACTTCTCGATGGCCAGAACCCGTCATATGGAGTTGGCTCACCAAGATAATCAAAACCTGTCCATACAAACTCTCCTATAACCCATGGTTTGTCATCTTGCAGCTCAAAGTCCGATTCTGGGATATTACTCCACCAGCATGCCTCCATATCGTATGACGAACACTGTCCGTCCTCATACATCTTGTTATCTGCACGTACAACTGGTAATTTATATACTCCTCGCGACGACACTGTCGACGCTGTCTCCGAACCTAAGATGATCTTCTGAGGGGTCTTCTCATACGCCATTTGATATTTGTGAGTTCTGTAATTCATACCAACGACATCTAGTTCCTGGGCAAAACCAGAACTTACAGCATCATCAATACGGTCACAACCCGATGTAACAATACGTCCTCTATCTGGATCTATCGAATGAATAAGATCTGTAAACTCACGAACATATTTCACTCCGTTTTCCTTGTCCCATTGTTCTGGAATTTCATTGCCAATACTCCACATGACAATCGAAGGATGATTCTTATGGCAATTCACCAAAGCCTTCAAATCTTCCGCAGCCCACTTCTCAAAGAACCTATGATAGCCATTTTGACACTTTGGATAAATCCACTCGTCAAAGCTCTCTGCCATAACCATCATACCCATCGAGTCACACACTTCCATCTGCAATGTCGATGGTATATTATGCGCTGTACGTATCGCATCACAACCCATCTCTTTAAGTATGTTGATCTGACGAACTATAGCGGCTCTGTTAACAGCCGTACCGATTGCTCCTAAATCATGATGCAGACACACTCCCTTGAACTTTCGCGAATGACCATTAAGCTGGAAACCCTTCTCTGCAGTGTATGACACGTTTCTAACACCAAACTTGGTGACCTTTCTATCAACGACATTTCCCTCCTTTGTCAATGTGGTGACAAGCGTGTACAAATGTGGCACTTCTGGTGACCACAAACGAGGATTTTTCATGGTGATCTTCGCATTCAGCATCTCTCGTTTATATACATAGCAATCTGCTGCCGACGAACCGTCATAAACTTTAAAATCTACAGACACGCCGGCCGTATCTCCTACAAGTTCCGCCGAAACATACACTTGAGCTTCTGTATCATCAAGCATGAGATCTGCATCACTCACAGAAACACCCCATTCAGCAATCGCTGTTGAAGATGTTTGGATAAGTTTCACCGGACGATATATGCCCGCACCAGGATACCATCTCGAACTTTCACCTACATTCGAAGCTTTGACAGCTACGACATTCTTCCTTCCAAACTTAACTTTATCTGATATATCCAGTACAAACGGCGCATAGCCATTCTTCCAGCCGCCAGCATACACTCCATTGACATACACTTCTGGCTCACTCATCACGCCGTCAAACGACAACAGAACACGTTGGTAGCTCTTGCATGAAACAAATTCTGTTCTATACCAACCTACTCCGATATATGGCAACGAACCAGTTCTACCCGTATGCTCTGTCGCTTCTTTCTCGCCATTCTGCTCAATAGCGACAATCTGCTTGTCTATCTCTTTATCAAAGGCACCTGATATGGCCCAGTCATGAGGCACACTAACAACCTGCCATTTCGAATCATCAAACTTTGCTGCACACGCCCCAGACATCTCGGACGTCTCTTCTGACGAATAGGCAAAACGCCATGTATCAAGAGTTGTCTCCAATCGAACATCGTGATTTTCCGACGCACATGACGCCAACACTAATGCTGCCGCACAAAAAAAACGGATTTTCATATTTTATCTATAAATGAATTAACATGTTTATTTACCGATACCAACAAACGACTTGAGCTCATATAACGCCGGCAAAGCTTTGCCTGTCTCATTGTCAAAAAGACCTCTGTTGGTCCACGACTCAAGTAGTCCGGTATATGGACTTTCATTTTCCTCAGGGAACCACCACAACAAACCTACAACCTGCGGATGCTTCTCCAACATACCAACCAATGCCTTTGTCGCATCTCGCTGACCTTCTGGCGAAGCACTATAACCTATAGCTTTTGCACTATATTTAGCATCATCCGGATACCAGTTATTATAATAGGCGAATTCTACTATCATGATATCTTTCGACGTCTCATCCGAAAGAATACTCAATGTTTTGTCAAAATCTTCTATTCGTCCATGCCAGAAAGGATAATAGCTCAAACCCAATATGTCATAATCCACACCATATTTCTCCATATTACTAATGAATTCTACACAATCACTAGACTTTTCCGACCTCTCAATGTGTACTATCACCCTTGCCTCTGGAGCTGCCTCCCTACATGCTTTACTTGCATTCGACAACATGTCAGAAAACATCTGCCAATTATCTTGCGAACCATAACTCACTCTACCCGCTGGCCACAACATGCCATAACTGACTTCATTTCCTATCTGTATATAGTCTGGCGTCAGACCGTCACCGGCCAACTGCTCTAATACTTCCTTTGTATAATCATATAGTTTCCCCTTAAGCCCTTCCGCATCTAGCGACGACCATTCTGCTGGCACATATTGTTTCGCCGGATCTGCCCAATAATCTGAGTAATGGAAATCTAACATAAACGACAGACCGCTTTCTTTTATCTGACGTGCCAACGACTTTACATACTTCAAATCTTGAATAACAGACTTCTCATGGGTCTTCTCATTATATGGGTCAACAAAGAGCCTTACTCTCATCGCACTCATGCCTTGCTCTTTCACAAATGGCATGAAATCAACTTCCTGACCATCAATATCTTTATAAACACGAGGCATCGCTTGATATGCAGGCAACATGGATATATCAGCCCCTAAAACTCTTTTGGAATAATCTACACTGCCTTCTTTTTTAGAAACGACAACAACTTCACATTTTGAACTGTATTTCCCATCTTCCGTCTGCACTACTACGCATGTAGAGCCTTCAGCTACACCACGAACCAAGCCATTATCCACTGTTACGACGCTTTCGTTCTCCGAACTCCACAAGCACACACTGCTTTTGCCATTAGACAATCCTGCAGTAAGCCTCAAAGCTTGCCCGACATCAATTCTAACAGACTGCTCACTAATGACTAGCGTCACAGTATCAGAAACATCTTTAGTATCATCATTACCACATGCCGCAAAGGAGAAAACGAACACAGACAATATGGTAAGAATCAAAATCTTAATCTTCATATATAACAAAGAAAAATACTTTTAGAAAAACTTAATAGCATTTATTTTGTTTACAAAATTAGAAAAAGCGCACTAACAACGAAACATTTTTTTGTTTTTTTTATCCTATAATAATTATTAGCACCGCGAGAAACTGACTTTACCAATCTCCTTTTTATCACTCTATAAATCTCTCCATAACTTCCAAATTATAATCTCATAACCCAACACTAACTTACAATCAAGCTCTAAGAACATTGCGATAACATAGCGATAGGACAACGACAGCATAACGATAAGATAAAAACACTATACACGATTTTCAATTTGTAACTTCACTAACCTAATCTCTTATCTGGTTCTTATCATCGTTTTTATCCATTTTACCATAACTTTAAGCAATTACAAACGGACAAAATAGCTAAGCATGCAGAAAAATCAACCACAATAGTTTTGTTTTTTAAGGAAAATGTATAAATTAGCAGAAATTTTTGTATGAATATTTAATTAACCAAGATGTCTTATACTGAAGTAAGAAGGCTTATTGAAGAAGGAAGCCTTGAACAAGCGATAAACGTAGCAAGAACCGATATCCAACAAGAAAAAAACGAGTGGACCTGTTTGGGGTTGTTCGATGTAATGAAAGAATGTTGTACAAACGAACTGAATAACGGTCAAACAGAAAGAGCAGAGAAATTTCTCAATCAAATGGAGGTTGTCGCCATGGAAGTGGCCGACCCAGTGAAGGCTAAAAGAATCATAGAAAGCCTTAGAACTCGACTTACTCCTCACGCTAAAGAGATGCAAGACGCTCTACGCGACGCTCGCCAGGGCGGCGCTCGTAGTGCCTACGAATACATACGTGACCTTAATGCTAGAGAGCCTCTCGACAAGAAGCTGCATGACAGTTACGGCCAGTTAATATATTACTACCTACGCGAAGGCCTCCGTACTATGGGCGGCGAGACTGCGCAAGAGGTTTTGAATGAATACATTAAGCTCGAAAACGAAAGACCTTCATCTATTCATTCATCTATTGCCAACATGGCCTCTCATGTGTGCGCTGAATACCCAGAGGTTAAGCTATTGCCTTTCATTAAGGCATGGGGCATCAACAACCTGACACAAGAAGACCTCAAGCCTGTTCAACTTACAGACCGCACCATTGCACCTCTGTCTCAAAGACTTATCGATAGATGCCTCTCACTTGGTTACAGCATCGATGAGATATCTGAAGTATTCCTACAAAATCCGAACATAACAAACGACTTAATTATCGATCGCATCTGCCGACGTGGTTATAGCTCTCTTTACGAGGCTTCTAAGAGAGACCCTCAGAGTGTAGCTATCTTAGGATTGAAGTATGTTGAGCAGATAAAAGGTCTTAACATACAAAACCAGTATCACTCTAAGGCACTCGCCACAATCGTTTACTCGTTGTCTAACGAGCAGATCGGCAGCTTTGCTGAGTTGATGGAGAAGTGGGGTATACAGAATCTTCGCGAAGATGATTGGCAGAAGCCTAACAACCGCAACCAGCGCAATGCTAAAGAAATTCCTTCACTCGCTCAGCGTTGTCTCCAGACTTACTACGACAGCATACGCATAAACGGCACCGAACCTAGTGATGTATTCATGGCTTGGATCGACAATGCTATACAACACGACAAAAACAACGACTTCAACCATCGCACAAAGGCTCGCATACTCTCTCAAAAGGGCAAGAAAGATGAAGCATTGAGCATCTACAGACGCCTGCTGGCAATGAACAGCCGCTCATATCTTTGGCTCGAATTGGCTCAGATAACCGACGATGCTAAGTTGAAGACTGCTGCCGTTTGCAAAGCATTGACTTCTGAGGCTCGCGAAGAACGCACAACCGACGCTCATCTTGCTATGGCAAGGATAATGCTCGACAACGGCATGATACCTGAAGCTGCACACGAACTGCTGGCATACTACAACATTGCCACTCAGTTCCAGCAGCGTATCAAGCCCGACTACGACACGCTTCAGAAGCAGATACCATCAGGCACTACGCCAACAACAAGCAATAAGTCTTTCTATGCAGAAAACATTGCCACTGCCAACGAGTTCATACTTGATGATGCCGTAACAGCTAAAATGAAGGCCGTAGAAGTAACTAGCAAAGTTGGCCGCAACGGTGCTCCTTTCACATCCGTTACACTGCTTTCTAGCGACGGACTTCGCATTTTGAGCAATATCGACAAGTTTAATGTCTTCAATCCTAAGGATGTTCTTGATAAATGCTATCTCGTGTCCTACATACAGACCGAAGATCATTGCAAGGTGATTAGCGCTTCACCACTCAACGACGACATCGACCTGACGGGCATGATCACTATCGGCTATGTCGACGGCGAAGACAAGATAAAGAAGACTTTCCACATCTACGACAAGGGTTCTATCCACTACGTCGCAGACGCGCCTTCTATCAACATCCACATCGGTGACTTCGTAGAGTTCTACCCTATCATACCTAAGGATAGCAACTACAACAAAGCTATCATCATTCGTCACATAGAATACCGAAATGGCGTGAATCATTTTGGCACCCACAAGGCTGTCGTCGGACGAGTTGACTACAACAAGCGTCAGTTCAACTGTGTGTGCGAAGGTGGATATACCGGAATAGTCGGATACGACAACGGCTCTGCACCACAACCAGGAGAGACTCTAAGCGTCGCTTATATAAGCAAAACCGACAAGATGGGCCAGCAGCAGATCAAATATATCAGCATCGACCCTTCCGACGAAGAATGCGACGAACTCAAGAAGACTGTTACCGGACCAATTCATCTGCTTCGCAACGAGAAGAATTTCGAATATGGTTTCGTTAACTTCGAAGACCGTGGTTACTATGTCTCTGGATACTTGCTCAAAGGCAAGGAAATTGCTGAAGGCGATGTAGTTACAGCTTCTGTTGTTTTCAATGGCGACAACTGGTTCGCCTTCAATTTAGAGAAAAACTAAACATAAGAAACCATACAACACACATCAACGGACATGAAACAAAATCATGTCCGTTTTTTTATATGTAAAAAATCAATAATCTTAATATCAAAATGATGAAATGGCGCGATTGTTGATTATCTTTGCATGTGAATTCACTTGATTAGATTTGGCCAAACAATATACACATAACAGAAGCAGATTCTACACCCAAATGCTACTCGCATTATGGGCTTTTATATCTATTCCAATATGTGCTAACGCCCAAGAAAACAATAGCCAGACAACCGAAAAAGGGTCGCAATCCAAAGAGAGCAAGAAGGGCACTACTTCATTCCTTAATGCAGAAGTGACTTACTCTGCACAAGACTCTATGTCTTTCGACTTCGCCTCCAAGAAAATGTATCTGTTCGGCAAAGCCCAGATTGTCTATGGAGACATAACTCTTACCGCTCATCAGATTGTGCTCGACATGGATAGCACATTGGCTTATGCTTGCGGACGCCGCGACTCTACTGGCCAAGAGATCGACCTCCCTGTATTCAAAGACAAGAGCGGAGAATACGAGATGAGGGAAATGAAGTATAACTTCAAGACCAAGAAAGCTATCATCACACATATCGTAACCGAACAGGGCGAAGGATATGTCGTGGGCAACCGTGCTAAGCGTGTGGACGAAAAGACTTATTACATGCGTGATGCTAAATACACCACTTGCTCCAACCACGAACATCCCCACTTCTACCTGAACCTAACAAAGGCTAAGGTCACACCTGGCAAGAAGACGGTTACCGGACCTGCCTATCTCGTCCTCGAAGATGTGCCTATGCCTATAGCAATCCCTTTTGCTATCATTCCTAATACGAAATCCTACAGCTCTGGTATCATAATGCCAACTTACGGTGATGAATCAAGCCGTGGCTTCTATCTGAGAAATGGTGGCTACTACCTTGCCTTGAACGACTACTTCGACATGCGAGTGCTTGCCGATATATACACAAAAGGCTCTTGGGGTACTCACATATCTTCTACCTACAAGAAAAGATATAAGTTCTCTGGTAGCTTCTCTGGTGACTATATTGTCAACAAGACGTCCGAGAAGGAGTTGCCTGACTATCGTGAAACAAAGGACTTTTCTGTTCGTTGGAACCATTCTCAGGACAGCAAGGCTAACCCTGACCAGTCGTTTTCTGCTAGCGTAAATTTCTCTACTAGCTCCTACAACAAAAACAATGTGACTAGCGTGGTAAATCCTGAGACGCTGGCAACCAACCAAAAGAGTTCATCTATCTCTTATTCAAGGAAATGGTCTTGGAATCCGTTCCGCTTGCAGGCTTCGTTGCTCCACTCTCAGAACTCTAGAGATGAGTCCGTGAGCCTCACTCTTCCTGACATCTCTATCACTTCTTCCAAGAGATTCTACCCTTTCAAGCCTAAGAAGATGGTCGGAAGCAAGTCCAATCCGTTGTATGACATCAACCTGTCATATTCTGTAAAAGGCAAGAATAGCATATCATGCAAGGAGAGCGAACTCACTTTCAGACCAGAAGACTTTGCTACAGCATGGAAGAATGGCGTGACTCACTCACTTCCTGTCTCTACCAACATCAAGATGATGAAATACTTCACTATGACGCCTAGTTTCAACTATACAGAGCGTTGGTATTTCAACAGAACGGAACAGTATTTCGATGCAAAAGAGAATAAGGTCGTGAAGAGAGAACCTACCAAGGGTTTCTACCGTGCCTACGACTATAGCTTCTCTACTGGCTTAAGCACAAAGGTCTATCTATTCTATACTCCATGGAGATTCCTGTTTGGTGACAAGATTAATACTATCAGACATGTCATGACACCAAGCGTTAGCTTCTCATACACACCTGACTTTAGCCAGCACAAGTTTGGTAGCTACGACTCGTTCGAATACTACGACAAGAAAAACAATGAGGTTGTAAAATACAAATACAGCTATTTCAACGGTTATCAGTATGGTGCCCCTGGATCTGCACAGAGCGGCAGAATTTCTCTTTCTCTTGGCAACACTCTCGAAATGAAGGTCAAGAGCGAGAAAGATACTACGGGTTTTGCCAAGATATCTCTGCTGGAGAGCCTCTCTTTTAGTTCTGGCTACGACCTGATGAAGGACTCTATCAAATGGGACAACATCAGCATGAGCGGAAGAACTAAGGTCTTTGGCACAAGTGTCTCATTCAGCGCTAACTTCGACCCTTATGCGCTGGTTCCTAATAAGAGCGGTTCTCCTATTAAGATCAACAGGTCGGCTCTGAAGGAATATGGCAAGCCTGCTCGACTGACTAGCGCTAGCTTAAGCTTCGGCTTCCAGCTCTCACCAGAGAAGTTCAAGAAGCTAAGAGAGGGCAAAAACACCAGTGACGATGTAGAGGATGAGAATGAAGACTGGGCTCTAGACGCTGCCAAGAGCGACAATGAGGCTGCCGGCGCTCAGATAGATCCGAAGAACGAAAAGAAGGAAGAGACTTCTTCCGACAATGACGGATATGCTGAGTTTTCTATGCCATGGAGCATATCAATAAACTATAGCCTCCGCGTGTCACAGAACAAGTTCAACCCTAACACTTGTCTCTACTCTCATAAGGTATCTCAAAGTGTCAACGTGTCTGGCAATATATCTCTTACACCTAAGTGGAAGATTTCTATATCATCTGGCTATAGCTTTGATGAAAAGAAACTGTCACAGACTTCATTAGGTGTAACAAGAGATCTTCACTGCTGGTCTATGAACTTCAATATCGTACCTGTAGGTCTTTATAAATCATATAACTTCAATATCGCTATTAGCAGCAGCATTCTTAAAGACCTTAAGTATCAGCAGAGCAATAGTCCACGTGATAACGGAAGATATAGATAAATCTAACTATAAGAAGATGGCCAAGAAAAACAAACCAAATACCGCTAACGCAGGTTCAGCGCCACAAAAGGCTAACATCAGATTCGCCTCTGGTCTTATACTTATCGTATTGGGCCTTATGCTGTTTTTTGCCCTGCTCTCTTTCTTCATTACTGGCGGCGCTGACAGAAGTGTCTTCGACATGCCTTTGATTGACCTTGTCTTCAACAAAGAGATTGTCGCTCAAAACGTACTTGGCAAAATCGGTGCTTGGGTATCGGATATGCTCATTACCAACGGCATAGGAATAATGGCTTTTATTGTCCCTGCTTTCCTGTTCGCTATAGGCCTCTGGTTCCTTAATGTTCGCCCTCGTCCACTCGGCAAAATTTTCTTCCATGGCTTGCTGATTAGCATATGGGGAAGCACTACATTGGGATTTATCTTCTATGGTTTTTCCGACAGAATATACCCTCTTTTGGGTGGCGCACATGGCTATTTTGTCTCTTCATGGCTTATTTCGGCTATCGGAGTCCTAGGCACTGTCATCTTACTTGCCTTTCTGCTGATTCTCTATTTGTCTATCTATGTCAACGGTGTGTCTGCTTTTATCAGTAAGTGTATCAGCAAGCTGACTAATCATAAGTTTTCATTGCCCGACATGTCTATCAACATGGATGAAGGTGGCAACTTGTCTTCTTCTAAAGATGAGTTTGTAAATGATGATAACGACGTCAAAGTTGACAATACTATTAACGAAGAGAAAAACATTTTCGACGAAGAAGATCCTGTTGTTGACGAAGATGAAACTTATACTCCTGACGAAGAAACTAGGACAATAAATGCACAGGGCTTTGATATCATAAACACTAAAAAGGATTCTGCCCCCGACGACTATTCTGATGATGGTATCGATATCATAAAAAACGAGGAGGAGGAACTCGCTTCTCAAAACAAGGGTTCTCTTGATACTCCTTATGACCCTACTCTCGACTTGGCTCATTACCAATACCCTACTTTCGACTTGCTTGTTGACTATCAGAACGAGACGAGCAATGAAGAGGAAGATAGGGCCGAACTTGTCGAGAAGAAGAATAAGATTGTCGAGACACTTGACAATTTCGGCATCAAGATACAGAATATCACGGCTACTATCGGACCGACTGTTACTCTCTACGAGATTGTACCCGCTCCTGGCGTCAGAATTTCTAAGATACAGGGATTGCAAGACGATATCGCACTGTCTCTAGCTGCTTTGGGTATCCGTATCATTGCTCCTATGCCTGGCAAGGGAACTATCGGTATTGAAGTGCCTAACTCTAAGCCTCAGGTCGTTTCCATGCTCTCTATGGTTAAGTCCAAGAAGTTCCAGGAATCTACTTTCGAGCTGCCTATCGTCATGGGTAAGACGATCTCTAACGAGGTCTTTATGTTCGACTTGACTAAAACACCTCACCTTCTTGTCGCTGGTGCAACTGGTATGGGTAAGTCTGTCGGATTGAATGCTATTGTGACATCCATTCTCTACAAGAAACACCCTTCACAGGTGAAATTTGTGATGGTCGACCCTAAGATGGTCGAATTCTCCATCTATAGAAAACTCGAGAAGCACTTCATGGCTAAGATGGAGAGCGAAGACGACGTTATCATAACCAATGTCGACAAGGTTAAGAATACGCTCAACTCGCTCACTGTTGAAATGGACGACCGATATGCTCTGCTTACTAAGGTCGACTGCCGTAATATCAAGGAATACAACAAGAAGTTTATCAACCGTCAGCTCAACCCTGAAAACGGTCACAGATATTTGCCATACATCGTTGTAATCATCGATGAGTTTGCCGACTTGATAATGACTGCTGGCAAGGAGATTGAGACTCCTATCGCTCGTATCGCTCAAAAGGCTCGTGCCGTGGGCATCCACATGATACTTGCTACTCAACGTCCTTCCGCTAAGATTATCACTGGTGTGATCAAGGCTAACTTCCCTACTCAGATTGCATTTAGAGTAGGTACAATGGTCGACTCTCGTACTATTATTGATACAACTGGTGCTCAGCATCTTATCGGCCGTGGTGATATGCTTGTCAAGATGGGCTCTGATACTACTCGCGTTCAGTGCGCTCTTGTCGACACCGACGAAGTGACAAAGATCAACGATTTCATCGGCAGTCAGCAAGGCTACGCTTGCTCTTACCCTCTCCCTGAGGTAATAAGCGAAGGCGATGGCATGGAAGGTGGCGGATTAATAGAGCCGGGACAGCTCGACTCGCTTTTCTCCGATGTCGCCCACATGGTTGTAGAAATGCAGTCTGGCTCTACTTCTAATATCCAACGTCGTTTTTCTCTCGGCTACAACAGAGCTGGCAAATTAATGGATCAGCTTGAGAGAGCAGGCATAGTAGGACCGGCCGAAGGTAGCAAGCCACGACAAGTTCTTGTTCAGACTGATATGGAATTGGAACGAATATTGCAAGGGTTTGGTTTGTAACCAATAAAGAGATTATTATGATGAAGAATATTTTTGCAATAATAGCTGTTTTGTTCAGCTTGTCTCTATCAGCCTATTCTCAAACAGAAGAGGAACGCACTGAGATTGCGAAGACTTATCTCGACAAGATGTCTAGCAAAAACAAGGGCTACAGCACCATCAAGACTAGCTTCTCTGTCACTATCGACAACAAGCAGAACAATTCAAAGACTGAATTGAAAGGCGATCTGTCGGTTAAAGGCAATAAATACAAGCTCGACTTCATGAACTCCATCACTTTCTTCGATGGAAGTACTATATGCACATGGCTCGTCGAGGATAAAGAGGCTAATATCACCGATGCCGAAGAAAATCCTGAGGCTATGATCGGTCCAATGCAGCTTCTAGGCGCTTATGATAAGGGGTATAAGATGAGATATATTGACGACATGAAGATCGACTCTCACAACTGTGTCAATATCGACCTCTACCCTATCGACCATAAGACTAATATCGCGCGTGTTAGATTAACTATAGACAAAGACACATATACAATCAGACGTATTATGCAGCAAGGCAAAGACGGCACTTCATATTACGTGAATGTCGACTCTTTCAAGACTAACCTGTCCATACCAGACAGTGAGTTCTCATTCGATGCCCAAGCTCATCCCGACGTTGAAGTTGTTGATATGAGATAACGATAATAAGAAAAGACAAAAAAACAGTGAAAAATTTAGTAAAAATCGCGTTCCTCCCTGGATTAATTACAACACAGATAGCATACGCTGAAGACGTTCAAACCGACTCGCTTTCAAACATTGCCGATAGACTACCCGTTGAAGTGGTCGATACTATCCCTACCAATGACAAATATGTAAAGATCGTCCTCTATAACGACCATACCTGGGAACAGATCGAATTCGACCGTCCTCACGTTGACGAAGAGGATTTCGAAGACAACTGGGATAATGCTAAAATACATGCGTATAAGGGACAGAACATCGAACTTCCTGATGAAGTAGAACTGTTCTTGCGCGACAGCCTTCATAATTATTGCCCACCAATAAAGGGCGCTGTTCGCTCTGGTTTTAAGTTCAGAAAACGTCGCGACCATAAGGGAACTGATATCGCTCTTACCATTGGCGACCCTATCAGAGCTGCCTTCGACGGTAAAGTACGTATCGTTATGAAAACGCGTAACACTGGTGGCTATGGCAACCTTGTCGTTATCCGTCACCCTAACGGTCTCGAAACTTACTATGGCCATCTTTCTCGTCATAATGTCCAGGAGAATGACATTGTCAGAGCTGGTGATGTCATCGGATATGGTGGCTCAACCGGTCGTAGCACTGGCCCACACCTTCACTTCGAAGCTAGGTACCTCGGCCAGCCTTTCGACCCTGAACGTATCATAGACTTTAGCACTGGCGAACTGCGCGAAGATAAGTTTATACTTAAAAAACACTACTTCAGCATCTACTCTCATTACGGTCAGACTGACGAAGAGTCTTTGGCCGCATCTCAGAGAAAGATTCACACTATTAAGAGTGGTGACACTTTGGGCGGATTGGCATACAAATACGGAACTACTGTCAAGAAGATTTGCCAGCTCAATGGTTTTTCAGCAAATAAGACTTTAAGAATAGGCCAACGTGTGATTGTCAGATAAGCAGACAACAATATGGAACGCCTATGTATAGTTGCTACCGAGCGAAAACTGTGGGGCTATGTATGCTTGCCATATATAGTCGAAACCGACAGAAAGCCTAGCTACTATCTTATCGAACCGGCTACAGCAAAGAGCTGCGAACGACTCAATATGTCGGATGACGAACTGAAGGTTGTACAAAACCTGTCTGAGTTATCCGACCAGGCTCTTTGTCGTCGTTTTTCGAAAAAAAAGACGGTAAAGGAGTTTATAGAAAAGACCGACGCTAAGGTTGTGAGCGACTTCATCATTCCTTTTATTGATAGAATGATGAATGATGTCCTTCCGCTTATCATCAGTAATAAGATGCTGATGTTCCATAAGATAGCGGGCTACAACAATCTGTATGAGACCGACATTGTAAAGTTCAACGACTTTAAGTGTCGCCCTAAGTGTTTCTTTACTCTCGACAACGAGAATGTCCTTAGATACTCTCTGTCTATTAACTATAAGGTCGGCAACGAATACCAGGAGAAGTCTGTTCTCAACAAAAAGGTGTCTGAGATTTGCCACAACCCGGCGGCTCTAATCATCGACAATGTGCTCTACCATTTCGATAATATCGACGCCAAGAAATTCACGCCTTTCTACAACAAACGTTTCATAGCGGTGCCTTCACCTAGCGTCGAAAAGTATATGCAGTCTTTTGTACGTAAGTGCATAATGGACTATTATGTCGACGCTCGTGGCTTCAAAATCAAGAAACATGAGGAGGACTGCAAGGCTGTTCTGACTGTCGAACAGACTGTCATAGGTTATACCATTCGCCTCAACTTCATGTATGGCGACGAACGCTACGCATACGGTGACAATAAAAGGAGTGTAAATCTGACTAAGGAGGACAACTCATACGTTTTCTATACGTGCAACCGTCATATCACCGTAGAAAAGAAATACGAGGACGTACTCGCCGAATTGGGATTAACCCATAGCTCTAACGGCATAATGACTATCGATGGCGAAGCTGAGTTCTCTGAGATCTACCCTATCCTCGAATGGATCAACAAAAACAAGTCTCAACTCGACCACGAGTCTATAAAGGTTGAAATCAACTCTGAGACTGAATACTACAATGGTAACATCAGCCTGAAAATCGACACACAAAACAATGCCGACTGGTTCGATATCAATGCTGTTATCGTTTTGGATGGTTTCGAGATTCCTTTCATCAAACTGAAGAATCATATCATACATAATGAAAGAAAATACGAACTTCCTAATGGACAGATTTTTATACTGCCTCTAGAATGGTTCGCTTCATGGGCAGACGTCATGCAATTTGCTAAGGAGAGCAACGGCAACATTCGCATCGACAATATCCATAAGGCGCTTCTCCCTAAAGACTATATCGAATTCGACGGGAATAATCGTGGCGAACTGACGGCTTCTGACACTGAATTTTCTGGCACTCTGAATGCTCAGCTGCGTCCTTACCAGACTGATGGTTTCAAATGGCTTATCACTCTCTACGAGAACAAAAAAGGTGGTATTCTGGCCGATGACATGGGTCTCGGAAAAACTATCCAGACAATTGCTCTCTTGAGCCATATTTATGCCACCGCAGCAAAACGCGACACCTCTGGCGACACGCTCTTTGGATCATACAACGACACGGTCATGGGGGCTTCTCTCATTGTCATGCCTGTCTCTCTTGTCCACAATTGGATCTCAGAGATCAACCGCTTCGCACCACATCTCAAGATCTATAACTACGCTGGCAGAAACAGGGTCAAAAGTGATGAAATAGGACGCATCCTGCAACATTATCATATCGTGATAGTCACATACGGATTACTACGCAACGATGCCTCTTTCTTGTCAAAATATCAGTTCGGATACCTTATTCTCGATGAGAGTCAGTTTGTCAAGAATCCTTCTTCGATAACATATAAGGCTGTTACGTCTATTAATGCCGAACATCACTTGACGATAAGCGGAACTCCTATAGAAAACAATCTTGGCGACTTGTGGGCTCAGATGAATATTGTCAATAAGAATCTGCTTGGTAGCGCCAATTTCTTTAGAAGCTATTTCGTTAATCCTATCGAACATAGCCAAGATGACAGCAAGCAGGAGATGCTCAAGCGACTTATTGCTCCTTATATTCTTAGAAGAACAAAGGAGACCGTGGCTAAAGATCTGCCTCCTATCACTGAACAGACTGTCCTTTGCGAGATGACACCGGAACAGAGCGAGGTCTACGAACGTGAGAAGTCCGGATGCCGCAATGAACTGCTCAATCTGTCTGACTCATCTATTCAAACCGAAACTTTTGCTGCTCTTAAAGCTTTGACTCGCTTACGTCTCATTGCCAACCACCCTTCTCTGGCTCTGACTGACTATGAAGGCGATTCCGGCAAGTTCGAGCAGATAATACAGCATATCTCTGATATCGTCACAGAAGGTCATAAGATCCTTGTCTTTTCGTCTTTTGTGAGGGATTTGGAACTTATACGCTCTGAACTAAACCGACTTAATATAGGCAACTGCACTCTTACCGGTCATACTCACGACAGACAATCTGTTATCAACACTTTCCAGAACGATAGTAGCATAAGCGTATTCCTCATCTCTCTCAAAGCTGGCGGCGTTGGTCTTAACTTGACTACTGCTGACTATGTTCTTATGCTCAATCCTTGGTGGAACCCTCAAGCCGAAAAACAGGCCATCGACAGAGCTCACCGTATCGGACAGACTAAGCATGTGTTCGTCTATCGCTATATAACACGCAACACAATAGAAGAGAAGATAGCTAAGCTACAAGAGAAGAAGCGCCAACTAGCCGACACTTTCATCAACAGCGAGACATCATACAACCTGAGCACCGAAGAAATACGACAGCTGCTGACAGAATAAAAAAACAAAGGCCAACGCAACCGTTGGCCTTATATTTTGTCTATATCAAAGAACTATTAGTGCTCCAAGAACAATGACACGTTCTTTTCAATAGTCTTTTCAGTAGTTTCGTGCTTAATGAACTTGTCACCAGTGATATTCTCATAAAGCTCGATGTAACGCTCTGTGATACTGTTTACAATTTCATCTGTCATCTCTGGACAAACCTGTCCTTCCTTACCCTGGAATCCATTGTCCATCAACCACTGACGTACAAACTCCTTCGAGAGCTGACGCTGTGGCTCGCCCTTTTCAAATCTCTCCTCATAACCCTCGCTGTAGAAATAACGGCTTGAGTCTGGAGTATGAATCTCATCGATAAGATATATCTGACCATCCTTCTTACCGAACTCATACTTGGTATCTACAAGGATAAGACCCTTCTTGGCTGCGATCTCAGTACCACGCTGGAACAAAGCGTATGTGTACTTCTCCAACTGCTCGTAATCCTCACGGCTTACAAGACCCTGAGCAATGATCTCTTCCTTAGAGATATTCTGGTCATGACCCTCATCTGCCTTTGTTGTAGGAGTGATGATTGGTGTTGGAAACTTCTGGTTCTCCTTCATGCCCTCTGGCAACTTAACGCCACAAAGCTCACGAGCACCTGCCTTATACTCTCTCCAGGCACTACCTGTGAGGTATCCTCTAATAACCATCTCAACTCTGAAAGGCTCACACTTCAAACCCACTGTAACCTGAGGGTCAGGAGTAGCGATTTTCCAGTTTGGAAGAATATCCTTTGTTGCATCAAGGAACTTAGATGCGATCTGGTTGAGCACCTGTCCCTTGAATGGAATACCCTTTGGAAGTACTACGTCAAATGCTGAGATACGGTCACTTACAACCATTACCATATAGCGGTCTGCAACATTATATACGTCACGAACCTTTCCCTTATAAAAGCTCTTCTGGCCAGGGAATTTGAAGTTAGTTTCTACTATAGCCTTGCTCATTGTAGTATGAAGTTATATTATTTATTTATCTGCTTTAACTGTCTTTTCTTTCTGTTCCTTCTGCTCTTTCTTGCGTCTTGTCTCGTCTTTGTCAAAAGCATCAACTATACGCTGAACGAGCTTGTGGCGAACAATGTCCTTCGAACCAAATTCTACGATCTTAAGTCCATTTATGTTCTTAAGAACTTTGGTAGAATATATCAAACCACTCTGGCTTATCTGTGAAAGGTCTATCTGAGTGACATCACCTGTGATGATAAACTTCGCATTTGCACCCATACGTGTAAGGAACATCTTCATCTGTGGTATGGTGGTGTTCTGCGCCTCGTCTAGTATCACAAACGCATTGCTTAATGTTCTGCCTCGCATAAAGGCAAGCGGAGCTATCTGAATGACTCCTGTCTCCATAAACTCCTTGAGCTTCAATGGAGGTATCATATCCTGAAGCGCGTCATACAATGGCTGAAGATATGGATCTATCTTCTCCTTCATATCACCTGGCAAAAAGCCTAGTTTCTCGCCTGCTTCCACTGCTGGACGGCTCAAGATTATCTTCTTTACCTGCCTTGCCTTAAGCGCTCTGACGGCCAATGCAATTGCCAGATATGTCTTGCCTGATCCCGCCGGACCTACTGCAAAGACCATGTCATTCTCCATTGCCGCATCAACCATTATCTGCTGATTTGCTGACCTGGCCTTTATCGGATGACCATCAACACTATGTACAACAACAGTAGAATCTACAGTTGATATGACTGTCTGTGGATTACCGGATGTAATATCAAGGATTGCTTGTTCTGTAAGGACATTATACTCATTGTAGTACTGAATGATCTGAGCCATCTTCTCCTCAAAGGCAGCCACTTCATCAGCCTCGCCCATGGCTTTTATCCAATTGCCACGGCATACAATCTTTAATTTAGGAAACTGTGACCTAATCAAGTCGAGCTTAACATTCTTAGCCCCACAAAACTCGACTAAGTCGATTGTATCAAGATAAATGAGTTTTTCTATCATTACTATATGGCACTTATGACCATTTCATATTTTATAATGCAAAGATATGCAATTTTTATAATTATACCTTTTGAGATATCAAAATAGTGAAGACTAGCCTATAAACCAGCAAAAGAGACCATCATTTCAACTGATTCATCAATTCCCCAATCAGAACTCTTGACACACCAGTCATACTCTTTCTCATCTCCCCAAACACCTCCTGTATAATAGTTATAGTGCATAGATCTCGATTCATCTACCTGCTCTATCTCTGCCCTGGCTTTTTCCTGTGTATAACCAAATTCTGCCATTACTCGCTTACATGCAAAATCTATATCTGACGATACAAAAAAATGAAGACAGTCTGATCTATCCTGCAATATCTTATTTGCACATCTGCCTACTATAACACAATTACCTTTATCCGCAGCAAGCAATATCTCTCTGCTCTGTGCTTCAAATAGCTTATCTTCATCTGTAAGACGCTTGCCAAGAGACTGTATATTGTCCATCCAAATGTCTTTCCAAACTCTCTCTGTTGCTGTAAGCTTCTGGTCTTTCTTAACTATGAACTCTGTCGACAAGCCTGTCTTGCCTGCCACATTGTCTATAAGCTGCTGATCTATGAAATCCCAACCAAGTCGCTCGGCTATCTTCTGACCTATCTCATGTCCACCACTGCCAAATCCGCGCGCTATTGTTATCACACGAATATTGGATGTTGTCTTGCCACTCTGGCGACGGTTAAACCATCCATCTACACTTACCCCCAAGACTGGCTGCAATCGACCGGCTAATATGCCTACAAGAAACGTTGCGATGATTGTTCCCTCACGAATACCGATTACTGAACCAAACCAGAGATATGACAATCCAATACATACAACAAGCAACACTATGTCTATCAACATCTTGATCTTTCCAAATCTGATCTTCAAGATGTCTGACAAAACGAGCATTAGTGTATCTCCTGATAAAAGTACGGTCTTAGATACCATCTCCAGAGTAACTCCTACAGCTATAAGGACAGATCCCAGCAACAAAAAGAATAACTGGTCGAGATATGAAGTCGTTATCAAGCCATCTGTCAACATATAGCCGCCATCAACTAGTCCGCCAAGAATCAATGCAACAAGTATTTGTGTACACTGAACAGCAGACAACTTGCCTTTCTGGATAAAAACTTGAATAACAACAAAAAGTACCTGGAAAATAATGACAAACTGACCAATGGTAGGAGTCAAAACCTGGTCAAACAGGTATGGAATACATAGTATAGGCACCAGACCTATTTCGGCCCTTATGGTGAACACCATTCCAAATGCCATAAACACTAGGCCCAAAAACAGAATGATGTACCTATCTATCTTCTCTACCAAGGTCATTGTCTGAAACAAAAAAATCGCCACTGAAAAGCAGCGAATTATAAGTAAGTTTTTATTTCTTAACTACATACACAGACTCATCTATCTGCTTGTTGAGCGACTTCGTCTGCAACTCATAGAATGTATAGCTACCATCAGCCTCAATCATCTTGATGCTCTGGATTATAAGGTCAGATCCATATTCAAGCTCTACCTTTGTCACCTTGCTCTGACCTACCTTGAAGTTATCTACATCTACTGTTATCAATGTCTTGCCTCCTGTCTCCTTGACACTTTCAAGTGTTCCTTCTAGACTATTAACATTGCCAGAAACACAACCAAGAAGCGTATTAACCAACGACTCTACATGCTTATTGCTTGCCTTAAGGTTTCTTGTCTTACCCTTCTTACCAATAAGCACCTCATTCTCATTGACTACAACCTGCTCGCCTGAAGTATATTTCATACTAAGCTTTCTTGACTTAGTATAGTTGAAATCACCATCACTCTTCGCTGGCTGGTCTAGCATTGCCTGCTTTATTGTACGGTCAAACTTACATGATATTGTGTTAACCTTTTCATTTGCGGCCTTGATCTTCGATATTACCGAATTGCCCTCTGCATTCTTCAACTGAGCTGTTGCACATGTAAAAGACAAAGCAACAAGCGCTGATGTATAAATAAACCTCTTCATTATATATTTTTCAAATCGTTTACTATCGTATCCATTCCTAGAATCTCTGCACATGTAAACATCGACGTCATAGACGTTCCTAGTATACCATGCAGATTAAGACTTTGACCTGTAAGGAACAGGTTAGCTACAGGTGTCTTCGCTGTAAGTACAGTAAACATCAACTGTTGATAGTCTTTTCTTATGCCATACGCAGAACCTTCCTTTGTCCCTGTGTAATCATGATAGGTCAAAGGTGTACTTGTATATACATTTTGAATAGCCTCTTTCAATCCATCAATGTATTCCGACACTACATCAATACACTTGCCTGCTACAGCAGCCTTCATTGATTCATAGTCATTATCTCTATCACCAATTTTCGTGCCAAACCACTTCTCTACCTCACTCCATTTCATAGGAGTAAGCAAATCTATGTTGGTTACATACTCACTTCCGTCAGATGGAGGATTGACACTAACCAGTATCTCCTTGACTGGACCATTAGAAGGCTCCTGATCTATATGCCAGATATCCTTCTCTGTATATATGAACTTGTTATGGTTGAAATAACGTATCTGTCCAGGCTTGAGAATCAAGTGAGCAGTAAACATACCAAAGGTATTCTCAAGATTATTGATTCTCTTTCGGTATATATTCCTTATGAGTTTACTGTTCTCTAGAAGGTCCATAGTAGCAGAAGGATGGATGTCAGATATAAACACATCGCCTTCTATCTCTGTATCATCTTTCTTGACAACAGATTTAATACAGCCATCTTCAGCTATAACGTCAACTACCTCAGAATTTCTCATCACAACGCCGCCTAAAGACTCAATGTTCTTACGTAGAGTCTCCGCTATCTGCATTCCCCCACCCTTTATTCTGTAGGCACTTTGTATAAAGCTGCTGTTGATCTGTGCAAATGTATATAGCGGTAGCTTTTCTGGATTAAGCTCCATTTTCAATGAAGTGCCAGAAACGACATCAATAAGATCCTTATCAGTGAATAGATTTGTCAGATATGTATATGCTGACTGAGCGAAAAGCGATTGAGTATAGAATGCATCTGCCTCACGTGGCTCAAAACTCTTGTCTGTGTTGTCTCCAACTTGCTTGAGAAGCTTTACATACTCTTCAATCTCCTTTGACTGATGAGGGAAAGCTTGCTGAAGAGTGGCCTTATAATTATCAAAGCCCTGAGCTATTTTATAAGATTTACCACATAGGACTACTTCATCAAAACAGTCAATGTCCATCTTTTCCCATGGCAGATCCATAAGACCGAAATAAGAAAACAGACGATTAAGCATCTGTCCCTTATCCAAACCTCCAACATAATGGAAACCTGTATCTAAATGCTGACCTTCACGACGAAATGTCTGAAGACAACCACCAATCAGAGCGTCCTTTTCAAGAATGCAAACACTTTTACCATGTTTAGCAAGCATGAGTCCACATTCAAGACCACCTAAACCGGCGCCAATGATTACAACGTCGTATCTTTTTGACATATCAGAAATCACTTGTTATTGAGCCATTTAGTCTTGATGCCCCTCTTGTTGAGGAAGTTAACAAGAACGTGGAACAAGAAAGGCTGCAATGAATAGGCCAGAATAACGGCCGAACTCATACCGATAATTGTAGCGATACCTATAGATTTCAAAGCAGGATGAACAGCCAACATGAGTGAGCCGGTGCTTACCATCAAAACAACTGCTGAGAAGAATATCGCTGTCTTATGGAATATAAGGAGCTTTGGCTCGGCTACCGACTGTGCCTTAGACAACAGTCCTTCCATGACGAAGATACTGTAGTCAACGCCGATACCAAAGATAAATGTCGATATGACGATATTGATAAGATTAAACTTCAATCCTAATAGTCCCATGAATCCAAGAACAATGAACCAGCTCATTGCCATAGGAAGGAATGCAAGAATAGACAGCTTAATATCACGGAATGAAATCAAGAGAACCAAGAACACAAACGCCATAGAGATATTAAGCGCTATGTTGAAGTCGTTGTTGACTGTCTTAACCATCTCACTTGCATAGAACATAGGATCAACAACAATAACATCCGGTATCTTAATAACTTCATTACCAACGCTAAACTTATCCTCTGGTTTCAACTGAACTGATGTAAACACCATATATACTCCGTCAGTATGTTCAATTATGTTTGCCATCAGACCATCAGGAAGTATGCCTGCCTCATAGAGCGACTCAGGCTCAAAATCACCAGTCAACATATCCTTAAAAGGATCGAAGAACGAAGGTTTGATTCCGTATCTATTAGAAGCTGAACCAACCTTAGTCATTGTTCCGTCCACTTTCTCATCAGACCAGTAATCAAGCCAGTTGTCAATATTCTGTTGCTGTTCATCGCCAGTAAGGAACAAATTAGATGCCTTAGAGAAACCATGAATCAGTCCAGCAGACTTCATGCTGTCAAGTTTAGCAACCACTTTTCTGCTAGTCATAAGAGCTGAGTCGAGATCGTATGACGAAGCTGCATAATAGGTTGTCGTATATCCGTTCTGTGTCTTTTCAGCGAACAGATCGACAGACTCCATCACTTTATCATCATAGTAGCCGATATTTGTCAAGTCAGAATCAAACTCAACCCATCTTTGAGTAAACATACTAACACCAAAGATGACGCATATCAATACGATAAGCCATGTATGCTTTTCAAAAGGATGAGCATTAAAACGCTCTAATAGTCCAAAGGCTTTCTTCGATTTCTTGTTCTTCTGAGGATTAAAATAATGTGGCAAGAACACAAGGCTAAAGAATGTTGTACCAACCAATGCAAACGAAGCAAACAAACCGAAATCCTTGAGAAGATCTGACTGAGTGAACAACAGGCCAAGGAACGAACCTATGGTTGTGAGACAACCCAAGAATACTGGCTTTGCCTGATCTTTAAGTACCTGCTCTGGTGTACTTACATACTTATAGTGTGTTATTACGTGCAAGCAATAGCTCAAAGCGACACCAAGAACAATAGCTCCAATACCAAGAGCGAGCAAAGACATCGAACCCTTAATAATATAGATCATTGTCAATGCGAAGAATGCGCCATAAAGAATTGGAGCAAGCATCATAGGAAGAGTTGACCAATTCTTGAAGCACAATAAAATCACAAAACAAATGATAACCAGTGAAAGAGAGACAGTCATTGTCAAATCTTTCTTTATCTGTCTTGAGTTATATACACTATTGATAGGAGCTCCATGGAATTTAATACCGATATTCTCATGAGAAACCTGGAATTCGGAAATTGTAGACTCTATCATTTCAACCAAAGCTGTACCGCTCTTGGAATCATACGACTTGAAGCTAGGAGAGATATAAGCTATCGCGATAGTCGAATCTGGAGTGAAAAGATGACTGTCATAGAGGGCGTGACTGCCTCCCATACCGTCCTTTACCTCAAGGAACTTCTTAAGAATAATGGAACGCATGCCAATAGGATCAGCCTGGATCATACCCTTCATCGCCATTCCTTCTGAAGATGTAAGGACATCATAGTTCTGAGCCATCTGACTTTCAATATTTTCCTTAGTTATAAGAGAATCAAGAACTGGATACGCCGATTCATCAACAAACATAGGGAAGTTCTCGCAGAGATAGCTTATAGCATCCATCATAACATCCTCATCCAACTTATAGAATACATCAGCTATAAGACTAGATGCAGAATCCTTTTCAATAAGATTATCAACAAACTCATCAGTGCACTCAACAAGTTCATCGATATCAACAGATTCACTGTCATTAGGAGCAATAAGCACAAAGATCTTATCCTTTACCCTCAGACTAGAAAAAGCTAGCTTCTCATTGCCATTGTTAGTGTCTGGCAAAAGAGACGTAATATCTTCATCGTATGTGACTTTCAAACCTACCCATACAATAAGGACTGAACTTAATATAAGAGACAGAATCCTTGTCTTAGGATGGTCAGATAGAAACCTATATAAATTGAGTACAAAATCAGTCATATGAACTTATTTTAATTGAAATTCACCCTTAAAGGTGACATATACAATATCATTGGCATCCACAATAGTAGATGATACTTTCACGATTGAGTCCTCTAAAGAAGATGATACCTTAATAAAAAGATTATCACCTTTATCAGGGGTAAGAACATTAATAAATCGACATTGGTTAATTGAAACCAATATCGAATCAGATTTAACGAGTCTTTCAACACATTCCTTGATCATTTCTATAGAGCACACACCAGGAGATACAGGATTTCCTGGGAAATGACCATTATAAACAGGATGGTTGGCATCAAGCCTGATACTGAAGCTGTGACCGTTATCGGTAGCTTCAGAGGAATTGATATAGAAGTATTTATTTTCGAGCATGGCAACAAGAGATTATCAAACCGACAATTTCATTTGGCACGTTGCCACGACACTATCCCCTACTCTAGTTTCAGCGCTAAACATAGTTATGTTCATAACGACAGATTGAATAGTGATAGTTGTAGACAGTTCCGATCCGGCACATGGTAGAGGAGACTGAAGCTTAAACTTCTTCACTTCACCAATAAAACCTAGAAGTGGATTTTGGTCGCCTTGCGTTTGGATAGCCCTATAAGTAACAAAAGCCGATGCTGACTGAGCAATATGCTCAATCAGCCCCGGTTCTTTAAATCCTCCATTTACGCAGAACATATTATCTGCATTTATGGTCAAACCAGCTATACATACTTCGTCATTGACAGCCTCAAAAGTGTCAACCATCAAAATCGGAGAACGCTGGTTTAATAGCTTCTTGATATCTTCGCCTTTGTATACTTTAATGATATCCATTCTGCTATAAAAAGTCTCAGTTTAATTACTTCGACATTCTTGCAGAAATGAAGTCGTAAAGATTTGCGAAAGTCTGAATTGAGCTAAGCTCAGAATTCTGAATCTTTACGCTGAAAGTGCTCTCAATCAAAGCTACCATGTCAACGAGGCTAAGGCTATCAAGCTGAAGAGTAGCCTTGATGTTAGCATCTGGAGTGATCTCGCTAACTTCTACTTCAAATTCCTCTGCAAGCACTTCGTTTACCTGGTCTATTAATTCCTGCTTTTCCATTTGTATCTTATTGAGTTTATTGTTATACAATATAATTTATATCGAAAATCTAATTATAAGTTCTTGACGATAAGAGTTGAGTTTGTACCTCCGAAACCGAATGAGTTTGAGAGGAATGTATTGAAATGAGCTGAAGTTCTTTCACCACAGATATTCAACTTAGCTGAATCCTCATCAGGATTTTCAAAGTTGAGGTTTGCTGCGATAAAGTCATTCTTCATCATCAACATAGAATATATAACCTCACTAGCACCTGCCATCCACATCTCATGACCTGTCTGGCCCTTTGTTGAAGTAACTGGAACACGAACATCACCGAATACATTGTATATCGCCTTAGCCTCATTTGTATCACCTACATGAGTTGATGTTGCATGAGCATTAATATATCCGATATCCTTAAGATTCATCTTAGACTGCTCGAGACACATCTTAAGTGAGTTTGCTGGACCGTCTACGTTTGGTGAAGAAATATGGTCACCGTTAGAAGAGAAACCATAACCCATGATTTCACCGAGGATAGGAGCACCACGCTTAACAGCATGCTCATACTCCTCAATGATAACTGTTGCAGCACCACCACCAGGAACAAGACCATCACGATCACGGTCGAACGGACGGCTCGCCTTTGTTGGCTCGCTCTCACGAGCAGAGAATGCCGAAATACCATCGAATGAACCTATAGAGAATGGATTAACTTCCTGTGCACCACCACAAACAATCACATCCTGAAGACCCCACTTGATAAGGAGCGAACCCAAACCAATAGCATGAGATCCTGAAGCACAAGCTGCAGATACAGTCATGTTGATACCTCTCAACTTAAACAGAGTACCAAGATTCATTGTAACTGTTGAGTTCATCGACTGGAAGATTGCACCAGATCCTACAAGAGTAGTATCCTTCTTCTCACGCATCGTATCAACACTCTTAACTACAGCATCTGCACTACTATCATTACCGTAAAGCAAACCAACTGTGTTCTTCTCCAAATAGTCAAGGTCAAGCTTGGCAAAATCAAGAGCATCCTTAGTAGCAACATATGCATACTTACACTCCTCTGCCATATATACACGCTGATTGCGCGAAAGCACACCCTTAAGATTTGGTTCATCAAGCTTAGCTGTCAACGCAGAACGGAAACCCATCTCCTTGCGAACTGGATCAAATATGATACCAGACTTTCCTGTATAAAGAGAATCTCTTACTTCATCAAGTGTCTTACCAAGGCATGAATAAATGCCCATTCCGGTGATTACAACCCTTCTTTCCATGTCGGTTTATATTCTTTACTTCTATTTCTTTATAATTCAACTAGTTACACAAATATGTTTTATAACACATACTTGTCATATCCACTTTGGAGCGCAATTTCGTTATTTTTTGGCAAATATCACGCACATTGGACAACAATTTTTGTTTTTTAAACATGTCTGTAACAAAAATTATAGGCCAACTGTTCTTGGATAATACAAGATTCATGCCAAAATCCACACTTCCAACATGCATAAGAGTTTCGCAGAATCGACTAAAGATACTTTCTGACGATCTCCTTCAAGCTCTTCGCATTGATTGGTTTTGAGACAAAATCAGTACATCCACTCTCAAGTGTCTTTGCCTTGTCACTTTCAAATGCAAAAGCTGTAAGAGCTATGATTGGAGTCACCTTATCAGTCTCCCTGATACGGCTAGTTGCCGTCAGACCTCCCAAACGAGGCATTCTGACATCCATTAGGATAATGTCAGGCTTAACAGATTCATACATTTCCAGAGCCTCAACACCATCATGGGCCCAATAGAGGTCATATTCACTCTTAAGGATGTATGAGACCAACATATAGTTGCTCTCCGTATCCTCTGCTACAAGAACTTTCTTCCTCTGTCCATCTACTGTTGGCGCAACGGCAGCTGAAGATTCCTTGGCAGATGTCTCTTCTTGTCCCGAAATCGACTTCTTGATAAAAGTCGAATCAAGCAACGACTGAGCGTTTTCTTTGATTATCTCCATGTATTTCTCTTTATTATTTTCGTTTTCCTCTGCAGAGAGCAGTTCAGCGAAGCCTAGAATCGCGTTTAAGCTTGTCCTTAAGGCATGTTGAAGATCTCTGCTCATCAAAAGACCTGTCCCCGATTCCTTGTTCATTCTCTGATTCGAGGAAAACAAAGACTGTATATTAGTACTTGTTATACATTGCAATTCATTGTAGCTAGACATATAAACATCAGCGCAGACTGTACAGCCATTGATGTAGAAAAAGTCGTCTACAATCCTCTTTTCACCCTTCTTTGCTACCGACATACATACCGATAGCATATGGGGTAGCTCCTTGCCGAATACCTGACTAGCAAGCTTCCCCTCGAGATTATAACTACCGATGAGCGCCTCAAGATTTCTGTTGATCTGCACAATCATAAGATCCGATGGCTTACGTTGAGCATCATACAAGAACCTCAACCGAATGAAGCCAAACGGCATATTATCAACAATGCTTCGCAACTGATCCTTGTCATCGAGATGCATCTTCTCTTTATTTGTTATGCTTAAGCTATACTCAACAAACTTACCGAGAGAGTGAATCCAAGGTCTTTCCGCTGTCTCGAGACGCCTGTTCTTAGCGATATAGTCAATAAGCATATAGCCTATAACAACCTCACGGTGAAATAAAGGAACTATCACAAATGATTTTACGTCGACACACCCCAAAAGGTTCATCTGATCTTTCACGTCTACAGGAAGACTCTGCACGTCATAAACATAAGAAACCTCACCTTTGGCGACTTCTCTTGAGAGCCAAGGGGATATATCAATAGGTATATCTTTTATGATATTTACTCGTGGTTCAACTCCGTAGGCAGTAACCTCATGGGTACACGACTGGGTCTTATCACCCATATCATATTCTATGACACTGACTCTGTCACAACCGGTAGAAGCAAGTACGTCTTTAAGAATCGACTCGGTAGCATCGTCATACTTCTCATGCTCAACCTTAGTGATAAGACGCTCAACCATCTGGTTCTGCTTCTCCATCATATTAAGCTGACGAGACTGGTCAACAGTCTTGTCGTTATCGAAAAGACATTCAACTAGATAACCATATGCTACATGGCTCTCAATATCCCAATGTGTCAGCTTGAATCGCAACCATCGCTGATTCGTAGGGAATGTAAGGTCAAGCTCTCCCCTCTCGCCAATCTCTTCTATAGACAAAAGAACAAGATGACGATAGTCTTCCTGAACAAGCATAGACAACTCTTCAATTGTCATCTGTTCATTCCGGGCATTTGTCAATTCGCAGAATTTGTTGTAGCCTGTAATAGTTTTCGACTTCATGTCGATACTCCACAAGCCAAAAGGCAATTCACGAGTGATAGCTTTAGATACCTCTTCTATGTTAATTCCACTAACTATCATTTATAGCCGATGTTTCGACAAATATATACTAAATGTTTTGTTTTTTTAGAATTTCAAGGCGTTTTTTTACATCTTTTTATCCCTGTCCATCGTTTACTAGCTCCGAAGAATCTATTCTGTATAACTTGTCATTTCTTCTGATCCTGTCAGAAACTACCATCGAGAACACATCACCCTTCTTTACCTTATCTACCGGCTTGAGGTCATATCGCAATTCTTTAACATCAAGGTCCATCACACCTGTTGTTGGGCCCATGACAATAACCTTGTCACCTACCTTGAGCTCACCGCTTTCCATGACAAACTCACCTACATTGAGCTTTGCAAAATAGTTCTGGGCTTTGCCTATAAGAACTTTCTTCTCTGTTGCTAGATTTCCATACTTCTCACTCCACTCGCCCATCTTCTGACCGAGATAGTAACCATTCCAGAAGCCTCTGTTAAACACTTTGCTGAGACGCTCGTCCCAATGTCCCTTCTCTATCCTGTCAAATGTGCCATCACAAACTGCATTGGCGGCCTCATTGTAACACGCTACCACTGTCTTGACATAATCAGCAGAACGCGCTCTTCCCTCTATCTTGAACACTCTGACTCCTGCATCTACCATCACATCCATGAAGTCTATTGTCTTCAAATCTTTTGGCGACATGATATACTTTCCATCAACCTCTAGCTCATTGCCGGTCTCTCTGTCTGTTACAAGATAACTCCTACGGCATACCTGCAAACATGCTCCTCGGTTAGCTGATGCACCAAGGGTATTTAGGCTGAGGTAGCATTTGCCGCTTACTGCCATACACAATGCTCCGTGGGCAAACATCTCTATCTTTACCAGTTCTCCGCGAGGTCCCGTGATATGCTCTCTTTCTATAGCCTCATGTATCTCTTTTACCTGCTCCATGTTGCACTCACGTGCAAGCACCATCACATCTGCCATCTGACTGAAGAATTTCACCTCTTCGATGTTGGTGACATTACACTGTGTCGAAATATGAACCTCTACGCCTATCTGACGTGCATAGGTAATGGCCGCAAAGTCCGAAGCTATGATTGCTGTGACGTTGTTCTCCTTGGCGGCGTCAATGACGTCTCTCATCAGAGGTAGTTCATTATTATAGATTACCGTGTTAACTGTCAAATATGTCTTAACGCCGTGTTCATTAGCAATCTCAACTATCTTCTTCAGGTCGTCTCTTGTGAAATTATTCGACGAGCGCGATCTCATATTTAGCTGTTCTATGCCCAAATACACTGAATCAGCACCGCCTTGTATGGCTGCTATAAGCGACTCGTATGAGCCTACCGGAGCCATGATCTCTATATCTTTTCTCTGTATCATCATATCATCGTTTCTTGTTGTCTTCCGACATCATCTGCAATATAACCCTGCCACTTACCGTATCTGGCACTGCATCTAGGCAATCTTTACGGAGCCATGACTTACCTCGATTATCATATACCTGATAATTCGAATCATCCACATAGCCGTACCCGTCATTGAAGTCAAAGAACGAATAGCCAACAGCTTCTGGATCAAGCAAATTCTTACTGAACTCAAACTCATCACATTCAATATCAAGCTGCTTAAGCAATGTCTTGGCTATGTCTATCTGAGTCCCCTTCTTGGTTACCATGCTATCTCGCACGGCTAAAGCTCCACCAGTGAGTATCAATGGTATTCTGAATCGTCTGTTATCGGTAACACCGACATTCTCCGGACCCGGATGTCCATGATCTGCCATGAGAACAACAACGGTGTTTTTCCACCAATCGGTTTTCTTGGCTCTACTGATGAAGTCTCCCAGACACTTGTCTGTATAATAAACAGAATTGAGATAAGGGTCATCAAGCTGCTTGTCCATCGGAACTGTAAACGGCTCATGGCTGGATAGCGTGAAATAGAAGTCGAAGAATGGTTCTTTCTGCCCGTTGGCCTCTTCTAGAAGCCTGTCAAAAGTATACTGGTCATGTGCTCCCCACTTGTCACCCATCATGCTTTCATCAAAGTCATCTTCAGTGATTATCTTGTCAAATCCGGCTATATTAACCAAGGATTTGAAGTTGTTGAAATTAAGGTCTCCACCATAAATGAAGGTTTGACTGTCATAACCTGCATTTCTAAGTTTTTTCGCTATAAATGGCAGGCTTTGTGTCTTCTTAGGATACTGGATTATACTTATTGTGGGCAAAACAGGATATCCACACATCGCTGCTACTAGGCCCTTGCCCGACCTGTCACTAGCAGCCATGATATTATTGAACGACACGCTCTCTGGCAAAAGACTCTTGATTGTCGGAGTGGCATTCATACCACCAAGATATTCTATTGCATGAGCAGAGAAACTCTCAAGTAATATGAAGATGACATTAGGACGCTTGGTGTTAAGTATGCGCGCAAAATCATCTCCCTCATGCTGCAGTTCCTTGAAACGGGCCTCTGCAACACTGTCCTCCATATAATGATATGTTATCGACGATTCCTTCAGACGCTTTGTCGAATATAGGAAATTCCACGTTGGACTCATCGCTACATGATTAGCGAACTGATGCTCACTGAAGTATGCTCTACTATTGCTCAATGGCGCTATTCCTGTTCCTCCTCGTATAGGTATTATCATAAGCGCACCAAGCACTAGGACTACAACTACATTAAAGACCTTTCCTGCTATAGTCTGCGATGGCTGAACATCGGTATCAACAGCTTTATTGGTCATGAATCCTAAGAAGACGTTGTTGCATACAACCAGTGCAACACCGGCGATGATATATATCACTAAAGCCCATGTCTCAATAGCATCCATCGTCGACGATGCAATACATGTAGCATCATAATGATACCCCCAATAGCTATACATGACACTGTCAGCAGGAGAAAAGAACACTATTAGCGTGGAGACTATTGCCGTAAATATCGTTGTACCCCTAAGCACTTTTTTTTGCGGAACCCATGTGCATGTGATCGCTAGCACAATACAATACAAAATCGACAAGTAGCCGACTACACTAAAGTCAAATACCAAACCATAAAAAAGCGACTTGGCTAAATCTAAAAGTGGGGTCGCAATCGCTTTACCGCTGTTTATCGCTATGAAAAGAAGACGCAACAGCGCGAATGTCACAATCCAAAACAAACAGTGCAAAACAAGATAGCGCACCGTCACCAAAATATTCTTAAACGCAAGTTTCATTGTCCAAGTGAAAATAACATACAAAACTAATAAATCACATAGAGATTTCCAACTTTATGGCCATCTCCGCTAAAAGCTCATTCAGTTTCTGAACTATATCGTCATCATCTGTCAGAGACGTTGTCAACTCTATCTTTCCTTCTGCCATCAGACTCACAACGATACACTCTGAGGTTGTTCGCAAATTATATGTCCAATCTCTGCCAACAAGCTTATTCTGCATATACCCATTAACAGCAGACGATCTTAGTTCAATGCCTTTAGCTCTGATTGTACATTGCTTCACAATGTCTGGCCACTCCTGCTCCATTCGACCTATCTTCTCGTCAACGGCATGCATCTTGTCAAGCAGACGAACAGCACCGACATGCGTCACATCATACTCTTTTCGTTCAATGAGATAACGGACAAACTCAACGTGCATGTACGCCTTATCATGATCAAAATATATTCTTATAGATATATTGGCAAATCGTATGTCAAAACGATCGACGTTCTCACCAGAAGCTACCCAGCAATCGGTCACTTCATAATTCATTGAGCTACGGTCCAGCTCTTCTCTCAGAACATATTTATCCAATACGTCCCTACGGCTTTCACGTGTCATCCACGACAACTCTGGATTGACATTGCTAAAGAGATAATCTCCCTTCCACAAGTGTGCGTTCTTACCTTGCAGAATGGAATTAACAAGTAAAGTCTGAAAAACAGTGTCCATCGGCATGCACCTGGCTATCTACGCGGCAGATTCTCTATCTCTTTCTGCATCTGACGCATCTCGGCCCTTATCTCGGCCTTGGAACGTACCATTGTGACATGGTCGTTCTCGACACTCACTATATGTGTGTCATAAAACCAAACATCTGAAAAGAAATCATTACGCACACTATCTGGCTCGCCCACAATAAGTTTCATCTCTTCTGTGGTCATTCCTTCCTTCACGCTACCGAACTTATCGGAGCACGAGGCTAAGGCCAGAAACATTAAAGGCAACAACAATGTTTTCTTCATACTGCTATCTACTATTATCATGGCATTAATCCTGCAACTTGATCTCATCTACGCAAAACAATAACGGATAATCTGCCATCGTACACTCTACTTCCATCGATAAACCATACACATGCCCCAACTCAGCCATGTCTATCTCCATCCAATCATTACGACGGATATACTTAGCAGGATTGTCGGCATCACAATTTATTAGGTCATAGGCTACTTCTGCACCCGTAGCATTGCCATTGGCATCCAGACCTGATATCCTGATTCTGTAATAATCATCCTTTTGTGCATAATTGAGCACAACCGACGAATCGGCCGTCATCGCTCCATATTTTGATATCAGATACACATAGTTGTCATTGGCCAGCTTCAACGATTTCACCGAATATTCTCTGTCAAAAACAACAGTAGCGGGCGACTCGTCACACGACACCGACATGTAACAGTTCGAACCGTTGTTAGATACGTACGCACAGCCCCAAGCCTGACGACCAAGCGATGTCGTTGTTGTTGCTTTGCTGCTCGCCGCAAAACCGCTATGGTAAATCGCTACATTGTTCGTGTCTCTTGCTAGAACTGTACTCTTGAATAAGATGTCTTTCTGCACAAATCCTCCAAGATTCTCCAACGTATCAACCTCCATGGCTATTGTAGCCTTCTTAGGGAATGTGTAATTAAGGAAACTAGAAAAATCGATATTCTTAAGCACAGATATCTCCACTCTGCTTGTATCTGCCCCAAAGGAATTGGCCACCGAAAAAGCTAACTCATAGTCTTTCATTCCATCTGGAACAAAATAATAATTAAGCTCATTCGAAACTGGCTTCCCATCTACATACCATGTATATGTGCTGTTTAAGTCATATACTATCTTTGGCTCTAGCTTCAACGTGTCATTAGGCTCCATCTCAAAATAGCCCTCTGAAGCGAAATATATCTTTGGCGGAAGCTGCTCTCCAAATTCACTCTCACAGCCGGCAACAAGACACGCCACAACCGACGACATCAATAGCAGGCTGTTATAATATATTTTTCTCAACATCACTCTTCCTGTCATAATGTAATTAGTTCTTGTTGCTCATCATGAAGTCAAGGAAACCACCAATCTGGTCAACTCCTATACGCTTGGCTATGATTGTCTTGTCCTTGTCAAGTATATATATCTGAGGCGTACTCTTAATATTATAGTATGTACGGAAGTTTGTTCTGCGATATGGATCATAAACATTCATCCATTCCTCAAGCTGATTCTCTTCTATGAACTGCTGCCATGGCTCATATTCCACCTGACAATAGACAGCAAAGATCTTAACTCCCTTCGAGGCATATTTGTCCCAGACTTCTTTCTTAAGCTGTGGCACCTCTTTCTTACAATGTCCACACGATGGCTCCCAGAACACCAAGATGGTGAATGGCGCATCTACTTCACTCAGAGTAAAATACTCTCCTTGATTCACTGATGGCATCTTCTTCAGATCTACAGCCTTATGTCCTATCAATGTATATCTGATATTACCTACCTGCTCACGCAAATCATCAATAAACTTCTGCTCTGCCCATGGGCACTTGCCTGCCAGATAATAATTGTCGGCGATAGCTACAAGCGCGGCATCCATACCCATCACCTTGCTCTGGTTCATCATGTTATATAGGTGAGATACAACATATCTATACGTCTCATCATCACCCGACGCCATATTTATAACTCTTATACATTCCGCCGAGACCGAATCTGGTATCTGAGGAATAACATCGGTGAAATACTTGTCTAGCTTGGTGACAAAATATGGCGTCCTCAAAATTCTGTTGTCACTCAACGGCAGATTGTCAAAATAATGCTCTCTATAATAATAATACTTCTTCTGTCTAACCAATGAGTCTCGCTCTGCCTCACTCGATGCCTCTATATTGAAATCTGGTATTTCAATATCTCGCAAACCATCAAGGAACAGAGCCAAGCAATTACCTTTGTTTTCCGAGATGATACCGTCATTGCGGTCTTTCACCTCTTTATCAATAGCCTTATAGCGGTCACGCACTCTCTGCTGGCCAACGCTATCTCCCTCCAAACGCTTAAACTCCTCAGAAAGGGCTTTATACTCTTCCTGCTTCGTTCCGAGATACTGCTGATAGCCAACGAACTGCTCCATCATCTTGCAGCCTTTCACTTTCACTCTCTTCGAGGCGCCAGGCATAGTGTCACACGACAACTCATAGCTCTGGTCGTCACCCATTATTATATCAAAATAACATTGGTTCTTAGGGAAGAATATGAGATAGATACCCTCATCATAATTCTTGTCTTTTCTCAGCACAGCTACACCATTGACATCTGTCACAACTGTATCCTTCACAAGCATCTGATTATTATAGTAATAACCAAGTATCACAGGCGACTGCGCATAATTAGCCACATTTATCTTGACATCCACCTGAGCTATCATGCCCACGCTGAAGAACATCAGCACAAATGCAATTAAGAGTTTTTTCATCTGTTTCTTATTGAATATTCATTGCAAATATAGAAAAACTATTCACACATTGAGCATTCATAGCTCATTATACACTATATAACTGAATTGCTCGAAACTTCTTTCCCTTGCAACATAATTACAAGCACAACCTAACAATCTGTTCGTAACAATAAATATCCACTTATATATTATCACAAATTCGACACATAATCTTTGTATCCATCCATTTTTAGCACCAATATCTTATGTTTTAATATAATTTAATACTATTTCCTTATAAATTCTTAGTAAAGACTATTGTATAATATAAAATTATTATAACTTTGCATCGTAAACTTATAGTTTATCATAAATCAATAAAGAATAGTAACAAAATTATTGAATAGCTTATGAAAAAACGCTGGATTATCATGATGGCCTTCATGGCTCTCTTCGCAATTCTTGGCATCGCACTTCCTGAAGATGCCGTTTGGACTCTCTCTGACAACATTTGTGCTGCCGACGTTGCTTGGATGATTACTGCAACTATTTTCGTGCTTATGATGACACCTGGTCTGTCTTTCTTCTACGGCGGTATGGTGAGAAAGAAGAATATCATATCAACAATACTCCAGTCTATCATAGCAATGGGTATCATTTCTGTAATATGGGTTGTTGTAGGCTTCTCTCTATCTTTCGGCGAAGACCTTGGCGGACTCGGAATACTTGGTGACCCTCGCACTTATTTCTTATTTAAGGGTGTTGGCGGTGAAGCGACCGACTATCTCTCTGCTTCTCTCGGACTAACGATTCCTCTTTCGCTCTACGCACTCTTCCAGATGAAGTTCGCTATCATCACTCCATCCCTAATCACGGGTTCTTTCGCTGAACGTGTACGCTTCTCTGCATATACTATATTCATGGTGCTTTTCTGCATCGTGGTTTACTGCCCTCTGGCTCACTGTACATGGCACCCTGACGGTCTCTTTGCTCAGATGCATGTAAAGGACTTCGCCGGTGGTATCGTAGTTCACGCCTCTTCTGGTATCGCAGCTCTTGTTGGCGCTATATTCCTCGGACGTCGTAAGGACAAGAAATCCGAACCGGGCAACGTTCCTTACGTAATCCTCGGCGCATCTCTCCTCTGGCTCGGTTGGTTCGGCTTCAACGGTGGTTCTTCTCTCCACGCCGACGGTATGGCCATCAAGGCTTTCCTCAACACTAACACTGCCGCTGCAACCGCTATGATGGTTTGGATCCTCGTCGACTGCCTTGCTGGACGTAAGCCTTCGGGCATGGGCGCTGCCGTAGGTGGTGTTCTCGGACTCGTGGCTATCACTCCTTCTGCTGGCTGGGTGTCTGTAGGTGAATCTATCATGATCGCGTTCATCACAACCGTCATATCTAACTTTGCTTGCCACTGGAAAAACCACACTTCTGTCGATGACGCTCTCGACGTATTCCCTACTCATGGTGTAGGTGGTATTGTTGGCACAATTCTTACTGGTGTGTTCGTTTATAAGTATGAAGCTGAAGGCGGTAACCTCCCTGCCGACTTTACTCACTTCGACTTTATGCTCAACCATATTATCGCAATAGTTATAGTATTTGTATATACTTTCGGAATGACTTACGCTCTCTACTGGCTTACTAACAAGATGGTTCCAATGCGTGTTTCCGAAAAGAGCGAAGCACTTGGCCTCGACCGTTCACAGCACGACGAGCACTACGGTCGCCTCCGCGAACTCGCTGAATACTACGACGAAGAGACACAGACTATTCTCAAGGATGAAGATAAATAGCCATTCTGACGGCTTTAATTTGTTTTTTGTTTAGCAAACAAAAAGAGAGGTGACGTTCAAACGTGAACGCCACCTCTCATTTTTTCACCCACATTCCCTCCATACCGCATAAAGCCTATCCCCAAACCCACACGCATCGACACACATTCCATCTATGGCACAACACGCTAACATAACCATAGGATAACGATAGCTAAACGATAACATAACGACAGGATAACGATAACTAAACGCATATATTCAATCAGCAACAAATACAACCTAGTTGCATTTTTATTTTTGTAACTTTGCATCAGAAAGTGAAAAGCTATATAAATGAAGAATATATATCAACTATTGTGCATTGCATTGTTATCATCATGCACAGCACACGAAGCCCATCATCACCACGACGAAGAGGGCCACAACCATGAGCTGGAAAACCATCAACATAAAGACGGCGACCACGACCACGACGAAGAGGCTGAAGAGCATCACCATGCGGCTAATGTAGTAGAGTTTCACGATGAGATGGCCGAACTTATCGACTTCCGTCTCGACACTTGCAAAGCCGGTCAGATGCTTCAGACAATAAAGACCGTGGCACAGGTGAAGCCTGCCTTGCAAGACGAACATATAATAGTAGCCAAGGCATCGGGCATCATTTCGCTCAGTTCATTTGCTATAGTGGGCAACAGAATATCTGCAGGTCAGACAATAGCGACTACCGTGAGCAACGCCATAGAGGGAAGCTTGAACATGCAGCAGAAACAAGCTGATGCGGAACTTGAGAGAGCAGAATCGGAACTGAAGCGCAAAGAGCAGCTGGCATCGGAGCATATCGTTAGCCAGAGCGAACTAGCAGAGGCCCAGGCTGCCTACCAGAAAGCTAAAGCAATTGCCGACGACTTTAAGCATGTAAGCAACAGCGGACGCTCTGACGTCAAGGCCACCGAAACAGAATACATTCGCCACCTATATGTGCAGAACGGACAGATGGTAAACGCTGGCGACCCTATCGCTTCTGTTAGCCATAATATGAGCCTATTCCTCGAAGCTAACATACAGCCTCGTTACTATAAGCAGCTGCAGAACATAGCGGGTGCAAACATAAATGTTGATAGCGAATGGCATGACATAAAAGAGTATAAAGGACGTTTCGTCAGCTGCGGACGATCGACATCGGCCGACAGTCCACTACTGCCAGTGACATTCGAGATGCAAGGCTCAGCCGACATCGTCGCAGGTACTTTTGTCGACATGTATATCAAGACTGCAACAACAAAGAACTCATTGAGCATTCCATCTACATCTCTCATAGAGGAAATGGGCGACTTCTACGTCTTTGTCAAGGTGGGCGATGAACACTACGAAAAACGTGAAGTGCATATCGGACAGACCGACGGTCAATTCACAGAGATCACCAAGGGCTTGTCCGAAGGCGACATAGTTGTCAGCCGAGGTGCCGTAATTGTGAAGCTATCAATGACATCGGGCAGCCTCGATGCACATTCAGGCCACGTACACTAACAGACAATAGAGCAGTCGTTGAACCACAACTACAACAGACATGATAGATAACATAATACGGTTTTCACTCACAAACCGACTCGTGATACTCGTTGGTGCGATAATGATGATCCTTGGAGGCATCTATTCGACCGACAAGATGGATATCGACGTGTTCCCCGACCTCACAGCACCTACGGTTGTCGTCATGACCGACGCTAGCGGACTGACAGCCGAAGAGGTTGAACGTATGGTCACTTTCCCGATAGAGACTGCCATCAACGGCGCGACTAACGTGCGACGTGTGCGTTCTGCATCATTGAGCGGCAACTCGTTCGTATGGGCTGAGTTCGACTGGGGCATGGATGTCTTCAAGGCCCGCCAGATAGTAAGCGAGAAGATGGTTGCCCTAGGCGATGTCCTGCCCGAAGGCGTGACGCCTGTACTGGCTCCGCAGTCGAGTGTGATGGGCGAGATTCTCTTCGTAGGCTTGCAAGCCGACTCTACATCGATGATGGACCTTCGCACCTTAGCCGAATGGGTAATCAAGCCAAGTATACTGGCCACCGGCGGCGTATCGCAGGTGACAATCATAGGTGGCGACTATAAAGAATATCAGATTGTTGCCGACCCTCTCAAGATGAGCGCCTACGGAGTGACAATGGACGAGCTGAGCAACGCCGGACGCACGATGAGCCAGAACTCATCGGGTGGCGTGGTGAGAGACTACAGCAACGAGTTCTCTATACGTGGCATGGGACGCTCCAACGACATAGACGACCTGGGTGCTACTTTCATAAAGATGTACAACGGCAATCCTGTCGCAATATCCGACGTAGCAGAGATACGTATAGGTGCTGCCATGAAGATGGGCCATGCATCACAAAACGCCAAGCCTGCCGTTCTCTTATCGGTATCAAAACAGCCTAACATCAACACACTTAAGGTTACCGAGCAGATAGAGGCCAACCTCAAGGACATACAGAAGTCACTGCCTGCCGACGTGAAGCTCGACAGTAAGATTTTCAGACAGGCTGACTTCATCGAAGCATCTATAAGTAACGTGGGACGGGCCTTGCTCGAGGGTGCTGTGTTTGTCATCATCGTACTATTCCTGTTCCTCGGCAGCTTCAGAACTACCGTCATATCTGTCATAGCTATCCCGCTGTCTCTCTTTGGCTCATTCATTGCGCTCTATGCCTTAGGCATGGACATCAACACGATGACTCTTGGCGGCATGTGCATTGCAATCGGATCGCTGGTCGACGACGCTATCATCGATGTAGAGAATGTATACAAACGTCTGCGCGAACAGCATAAGAGGGGTGCAATGAGTGTCAAAGAGACGCTTGAGACGGTGTTCCACGCATCGAAAGAGATACGCACAAGCATCATGAATGCCACTTTCATTATCATGGTTGCCTTTGTGCCGCTCTTCTTCTTGTCGGGCATGGAGGGCAGAATGCTCAAGCCTCTTGGCATAGCATATATCATAGCTCTCTTCATGTCACTTATAGTGGCCATGACGGCAACCCCTCTGCTTTGCAACACGCTTTTGACATCAGAAAAATACTTGTCACGCAACGAAAAGGATAGCAAAGTGGTGGCGTGGCTCAACAAGATATATGGCCGCGCTCTCACTTGGACTCTCAATCATAGCCGTACTATAGGCATAGCAACGGCGGTTCTCTTCATTGCTGCCATAGGGTTGTTCTCTACTATGGGCAGCAGTTTCTTGCCTGACTTCAACGAGGGGTCTATGACAATATCGGCTGTCACCAAGCCTGGCGTATCTCTCGATGTAAGCAACGAGCTTGGCAACATGATGGAGAAGACTCTGCTTGAGATACCTGAAGTGAAGACTACCTCACGACGTACAGGACGAGGCGAACTCGACGAACATTCACAGGCAACTAACAGCGCCGAGATCGACGTCAACTTCACGCTTGGCGACAGGTCACGCGAAGAGGTGTTCAATGATGTGAGAGCACGACTCAACGCTATACCTGGCGTAGCAGTCACCGTGGGCCAGCCTCTAGGGCACCGCATCGACCATATCCTATCGGGAACACAAGCCAACATCGCCATCAAGCTTTTCGGAACCGACATAAGCCGCATGTTCATGATTGGCAACCAGATAAAAGCCGAGATAAGCGACATCGAAGGATGTGTTGACGTTGCCGTGGAGCAGCAGGTCGAGACACCACAGATACAGATACGTCCAAAGCGCACCGTCATGGCCCGCTATGGCATAACAATGGAGGACTTCAATGAATTTGTGGGTACGGCTTTCTCCGGAGCTAAACTTGGCGATATATACGAGGGTCAGCGATCGTTCGACCTGACAATACGCTTACGAGACGAATACACTCAATCAATAGAAGGCATAAAGAATGCTTTGATCGACACTGAGAATGGCAAGAAAGTTGCCCTTTCAGAGATTGCCGACATCATTTCTACAGGTGGCCCTAACACTATCTCAAGAGAGAATGTCCAGCGAAAACTGGTGGTGTCGGCCAACGTGTCGGGCAGAGATATCAGTAGTGTTGTGGAAGAGATACAATCGACACTAGAGGATGAGATAGAACTGCCAGAGGGCTATCGTATCGAGTATGGAGGACAGTTCGAGAGCGCCAAGAGTGCACAGCGTACATTGGCTATAGCTACCATTGCGTCGCTTATCGTCATATTCCTGTTATTGCTCGGAGAATTCAAGAAGCTGTCACTGGCGGCTCTCGTAATGTGTTCACTACCGCTTGCACTGATAGGCGGAGTATTTGCCGTATGGATCACGTCGGGAGTGGTAAGCATCCCTGCTACCATTGGATTCATCACGCTATTGGGCATTGCTACCCGCAACGGTGTGTTATTGATATCTAAATATGAGAATCTGAGCTGCAATACAGTGCCGCTCAACGAGACGATAATAACTGGATCTATCGACCGCCTGAACCCAATATTGATGACGGCACTGACATCGGCGTTAGCTCTCATTCCTCTTGTGCTCAACGGCGACAAGTCGGGCAATGAAATCCAGTCTCCAATGGCTATCGTGGTGCTGGGCGGATTGCTGACATCAACGATGCTCAATATCTTTGTGATGCCGATAATCTACAGATGGTATAAAAACAACAGACAATGAAAACGACGACAACAACACTATTATTAGCTACAGCATTTATCAGCGTTTCTGCACAGGATATAGACAGCATATACTCCAGCATAGAGGCCAACAATGCCATGCTCAACGCTTTACGTCAGCAGACTGCCGCTGAGAAATATGAAGCGCACACTGGCAATACTATCAGCGACCCTAACGTTGGGGTAAACTACCTGTGGGGTAATCCTTCTGACCTCGAAAGCAACCGATTTGACCTGAATGTCAGCCAAAGCTTCGACTTCCCTTCGGTATATCAATACCGCAGAAAAGTAGCCGACGGCATAGCCAATATCGCAGACCTCAAATATCTGGTGTCACGACGCGAACTATTGGCAGAAGTGGCTCAGGTATTTGTTGATATAGCATATTGCACCGAACTCAATACCATACTTAGCGAACGATGCAAGATGGCTTCTATAGTGATGAATAGCATACAAAAGAGCTTCAACACTGGCGAATCGACTATCATTGAGCTCAATCGTGCGAAGACAGCATATATGAGTGCCATGAAGGACTTAAAGCTCAATGAGATAGAGAGGGACAAAGCAATAGTCAACCTCATGCAACTCAACGGAGGCATCGCTATCGACATGCCATCGGCAACACTTGAGATAAGGAACTTTATCGGCGATTTTGAACAATGGTATGCAACTGCATGCAGCAACTGTCCTGAGATTCTTATCGAGTTACAGAACATAGAGCAGGCTAGCAACAACCTCAAGCTCCAGAAAGCTCAGAACTTGCCGAAGTTCACTCTAGGCTATATGAGCGAACGAACTGACGAGACGACGCTTCAGGGCGTTAGCTTCGAAGTTAGCATACCGCTCTTCGAACGCAAGAACACACTGCGTAGCGCCAAGGCTCAGAAAGCAGCTGCAGAGGCTCAGATGAACGCCTCGGCCATTCAGCACAAGAATGATCTCAGGGCTCTTCACGCACAAGCTACTACCCTATCTAACCTGGCCAATAGCATGGAACAGATGATCAGCGAATGTAGCACTGCCAACCAGCTGGTCAAATCGCTCGAGAGTGGCCAGATAAACATATTGGAGTTTCACGACAATATTCACGAGTTGTACGACATGAAAATAGAGGTCCTCGGAACAAAGAAAGACGCCATGATAACCATCGAAAGGCTTAAGGTTTACGAAAAATAACCCAAGCCCTATCTAATAGTTTTTTCAGCCCCAAGATAAATCCAGGCTTATTTTACCATCAAAATAAGCAAGAGAAACGTCATATAATTAACAAACCGAAGATTTTTGTTTTTAATGCCATCTGATAATCAGTTAGTTACAAACAAAAACCGAAGGTCATTTTTCACCACAAAAGCTTGTACAAGATAAATAACGGGTCTAATTTTGTATTTGTAAAAATCTAATTAAAGACAAAACATACAAAAACAAAACTCCCAAATCCATGACAGCAAACATTGCACTAATCAATGCAAAGACGACAAGTCAAACATTAAAAATGAATAAATATTCAACATTATACTTAATAGACAACAACATTTCGATAACTATTTCTAAATTTGAGGCATGAAAAAACTGTTACTGGCAACTACATTGATTGTTGCCGTACTTTGTGTTTTCCATTATTGCACAAAGTCCCATAAGCTACCTGACCAAGACATTGTCATCATTTTCGATAACGACGTTCACGGCAACATGAGCACATACGCCAAGATGGCGGAATTCAAGAAAGAACAGCTTGAACAGACTCCTTATGTATCTGCTGTTTCGGCAGGTGACTTCGCTCAAGGCGAGGTGCTTTGCTCTATATCTCATGGCATGTACGCCATACAGATGATGAACAAGGTAGGATATGACTATGTAACACTGGGCAATCACGAATTCGACTATGGCCTTGAACATCTGCGTAGTCTGACCGATTCGTTGACTGCGAAGACTCTGTTGTGTAATCTTGAAGATCTTCGAACTAACCAGACGTTCTTCACTCCCTATGACATAAAGCAATACGGTGATGTAAAGGTGGGCTATATTGGTGTCGTTGCACCATTTACAAAGAACAGCGACTCGCCACAGAGCTTTGTCGACAGCCTTGGCAACGACATCTACACTTTCCACCGCGAGGACTACTTCAAATACATGCAGCGCCAGATAAACCAGGTGCGCAGAAAGGGTGCCGATTACGTGATACTCATCTCTCACCTAGGTGACAACAAGGTCAACCCAGAGACATCTGAGGCTACTATCGAGATGACAACTGGCCTTGACGCTGTAATCGACGGCCATGCTCACAACGTGATACCAGAGCGATGGCTTCTCAACGCCGATGGCGACAGTGTTTTGCTCACCTCGTCGGGAAGTCACTTCGACTATATCGGTCGTCTTGTGCTCGACACCAATGGACGTATGCATTCTACACTGACCGCAACATCAGATTATCAAAAGGCTGACACTACGATCATCGCACTTGCCGATTCAATGAAAGAGTCGATAAACAAATATCCGCCATTCGGTGTAACAGAGTACGACCTTGCAGCTTTCGACATTGAGCACGGCACCTATGACCGTAACTGCTACACTAATCTCACTCAGCTCACATGCGACGCCTTCTATGAATATACTAATGCTGATATAGTATGGATCAACTCTGGCACATTCCGTCATTCGATAGCAGCTGGACCAATTGCTTTCAAGGACCTCCTTTCTGCTTTCCCATATCAGAATACGGTGAACGTGGCTGAGTTCAAGGGACAGCGCATACTCGACGCATTGGAGTTTGCTCTTCAGAATTGGCCCGACGACACGGGTGCCTTCCCACAGACTAAGGGCTTACGCATTGCCATCAACCCTGCCGTTCATGTCAAAACAATATTCGACGATGCCGACAACTTCTTGACCATCGAAGATGGACCTCGTAGAGTTGTAAAAGCTGAAGTGTTCAACAAAGAGACTGGAGAATATGAGCCTCTTGACCCTGACCGTACATATAGCCTGGCCTCTATCAGCTATGTGCTCAAGAACAGAGGTAGTAGCGGCATTCTGAAAGATGGTAAGATAATCTTCGACCAGAACATCTGGGAAACCAAATATGTAGAAGACTTCATCGTCGAAAAACTTGGTGGCGTTGTAGGCAAAGAATACTCTCAAACAAAGAGAGAGATTACTTTGATGAAATAGTACCCAAGAGTCTTAGTGCATGAAAACCATTACAACATTACTAATCTGTCTATTGGCAACAATATCAGCGATGGCTGATGAAGCAATTTTGCATACGTTCAGAACTCAGAAGTGACCTTGTTTTGTGCTTTTCCCGTTGTTGTGGACTTGTTTTGCGAGAAGAACGACGAATATCCTGGAGTGGTATTGGGTAGAATAGTGGTCACATTCGTTCAACCGTCTGTGAATTGATATCGACTGACTTAATCTTCTTTGTCTTCCCATAACGGAATTGGTAGCGCATAGTAAGACGCACGTACGTGTTATCCGGATCATACCTATGATCCACTTTGTAAGACCCGAATTCCCTATGATCTTTGAATGTATATGAGTCTAGAATGTCATTTGCTACAAAAGAAAAGGCAAGGCATCTATCTAGCAAAAAGACTGTAGCCCCTACAGAGAGATTATACATGGCTTCTTTTCGCTCCAACAACGTTTCTCCAAAATCATTATAGATAAAATCAGCATTCACGGTAAAATGCTTATTAATCTTATAGTCATTTATTGTCTTGAAATAGTAAGCACACCTGTCTATCTTATACACTCCATTGTATAACCTGACTTTGGCAAAAGGCTTAGTTACGCTTATACTGTTAGAAGACTGGAAACGACCTTTACTGAAGCTATAGCCGGCTGAAGCCAAAATAAAATGCATATGGCGGTGATTGCTCAAAATAGCTTCAATAGCATTGCCACCATCAACCTCTGAGTATTGATATATTGTTGCGTTACGCTTGTGTCTATAACCTATATTCATCCAAAATTTCGAGCCTTTATTCCATGACAATATGATATTGCTTGTTATAGTCGGTAAAAGAGAAGGATTACCCCTGCGATAGTAAAAAGCATTGTCATAGCGGATACTTGGACTAAGATTATTGAACGAGGGACGGCTAATATTACTTCGGTAAGCAAGTGACCATTTGTTGATGTCATCTAAATTCAATGTAAGCTTAAAGTTCGGAGCAAACGTAAAGTACGTAGTGTCAACTACATTGTTACGGTTATGATCACCATCAAAATCGGTATATTCGACCCTCAACCCAGAATTAACATCTAGAAAACCTATTGTTTTGTCCAAGTTTAAATACGCACCTAGAATTCTTTCTACAAATTTGTACTCATACGAGAACAAAGCACCCAACTCCTTATTTCCAGAACAAAACGCACTCTTTGACTCATTAGAAACAACAGAGACTTTCCCTCCCGCTTCTATACCTAGTTTATTAACCGCAGAAAACTGATAGTCAACTTGAGCGTCAAAAGCATAATACTTAGAATCAAAGTCATAGTTATGAGACTGTAGGTTTTCAATGATATCACTGTTTGTCGCTACACGATGAATCGTGGAATTGGCAGATACCGAAATTCCACTTTTCTCATCGAGTTTAAAATCATAAGCAGCACCAATATCATAATGGTCTGCATCATCTGCTGTCTTCCTATGAGTTACTACAAAAGACGAGTCTTGATTATTAAAATACTCTTGACAAGCATCCACTTTGGGGGTTCCGCGATCGTTCCACCCGACAAACTGTAAGGAGAGCCTATTATCGTTGCTGAACGTATGTTCTCCAACAATCGAATAAGAATGGTCAATGTATTTACTTTCTGTCTTCCCGCCATCATCATATTCCTGCTTATCACTTATATTCGCGATACTACTACCTTCAAAGGACTTGTCATTAGACGCTGTGAATGTATAATCAGCATGGATATTGGTAGCTCCAATGCGCATGTTCAGCATGGCGTTTGCAGCGTCAGAAAACAGCCTTCCCTTTGTGGCTGTATTACGCAACGTAACCTCTGTTCCGTTGTAGTCCTTTGTCGTGATAGATATAACAGCGTCAGCATCAGCATCATAACGGGCTTCCGGAGAACTGATCAGCTTGACTTCTTTTACTGTTTGAGGATTGAGGCTATTAAGCTCCTTCTTGTCTTTAATACGTCTATTGTTGACATATACGACAACGTTGTCCTTGCCAAACATAGAGACTTCGTTATTCTCGTTCACCATCAGCATCGGCACTCTATATAACACATCGTTGATATTTGCCAATTCAGCGAGCGAAGTTCCCTCAACAGCAAGAGTAAAAGTAGTTCCATCCACAGTCAAATTCTTCTTGCTAGCAACTACATTCACCTCATCTAACTCATGTTGATGATTCACCAGCGAGAAATACAATGTATCCCCAGTAGCTTTCAAAATCCTCCGTTCTGATTCGAATCCCCATGCAGATATCTCCACAACATTCACGTTTGTCGGTACAACAGCAGAGAATTGCCCACCAATAAAACTTCCAGAAGTTATAGATGTCGTGTCAGCCAAGAACCTGACTGTAAAATACTCAACTGGAGATCCGTCAGACTGAGTCACCTTGCCAACAACGTTATTTTGCGACAAAACGTTGCATGTAACGCTTCCAAAGAAGCACAACAACACCTGCCAACTCAATTTTTTCAATAAAAACATAAATCAATACTCTTGCAAAATAATTAATACCACCCAGTCATATAAAGACACCCATACTACGACGAGTCATCTTTCAATAAAAACCTATGCAATGATACGATTTTTATCTTTTATAGAAGATAAAAACCATCAGAATCTCAATTTTATCTTTTATAGAAGATAAAACTGCCGGAAATATAATTATAAACATGGCAAGGCTTCCCCATCCTTTCACACAAGTCTATATCATGTTTTGTACCACGTGATTTACCATCCCAGAATGCTATACACACGTCACAATAGTTTATTATTTCTTTATTCCTAAGATATCCAGCAAACTTTCCTTTAGTTACCCAGTCAGGCTTGAAGACCATTATCTCAATGTTCCTCTCTGCTGCATATCTTTCACCAAGCCTATCTGCTCCACGAGCCCCGCCACTTACTATCTCGGTTATATCATAGTTGTATTCCTTAACCAAAGAATCTACAAAGTCAACAAGGACCTGATAGTCATCAAACGTGCGTGAACCTACAATTGCTATTCTCATTTTTACCTTATCTTGACAATGGTCATGTTATATAATATTCAGTGATTTTATACCGACATTCCCGTCCAAGGTAGAACTATTGTATATTCTTGTATCCAAAGAATTGCACCCATCGGCCTTTGATAGGATTGCAGCATATTCCTATGCAATTATAATAAGGGGAAAGCATATTCTCTCTATGACCTCTTGAATTGTAGAATCCATTAAAACACTTGTTCACATCATTCACACCTTTAGTAATATTTTCACCAACATTAGTATATTTCAGGAGAGTTTGTTTTCTAAGGATGGTTTCAAAACGCTTCCCGTTAGGTCTTTCGTGATCAAACTTCTGCCCAATCTCCTCGCATCTATGACGAGCAGCTTTGAACAAAACACTATCCATCACAAGAGGCTGTAAACCATGCTCCGCTCTAAGCTCATTAATGAGATCAAGTTGCTTAAATATAACATCTGAATACGTGCCATAGTTGAAGTCCTGCGCCTTTCCTAATATCGTAGCGAAGACAACTAATACCAATACTAATTCTTTCATGACACTGATGTTTAATACGATTTTCAATATTCATCTAACTAATCACACAGCAAATTTAAAAGATGTCTCCGAATATCTCCGAGTTTTGCAACCTTGCAAAGTCAAAGGCACATTGAAATACCAATGAACTTTGCAATACAATCTTCAGGACAGTCACGTCTGCGGAATTGGACTGCAGTTGAATTGTCCTGACAAGTCACCACTCGTGCAGGCTCTCATCATCGGCACAATGTGGTTCATCTGGCATATCAACATCGACCTCAGTCTCAATTCACTCTTCTTCTGGGGCATCCTGGTATTTGGCTCTTGGGGAATAGGCCGAATAGCTAATGACACACACAGCTTAATGCTCTGCGCTTGTTTCCATACGCTATTCAACTTCTCCAAACACGGCTTCTTCGAATTCACACCAGTTGTGATAGGCGCCTATGTCGCTGTCATCGTCTCATGGTTCGTCATATGGTACACTCCTTGGGACAAGCTTTTCTCAAAGAAGAACATCGACACTCAAGCATAACACTAAACGACATAATCATGGGAAACAGATAAAAATAAACATAAAAAGCCCCTGGTAAGATCAATATACCAAGGGGCTTGCCATTTTATACAATAATCATAACTTAATGAATATCTTGTTTTTCCATAGCAACCATGCGATGAACGACATCACCGAGCAGACAAACAAGGCATAGCAAAGTGAAGCGACACATGGGTATGGTATAGCTGAAGAAATCAATCCCCATACTGCATCATAGACTCCCAAGCGCCCAAACACAGAAGGCAACATCTCGCTTATCACGTAGAGACCGAGGGCGTTAAGACCAAAGATCTGGAATAGCTTGCACCACACATTATGGCCCATATCATCAACTAACACCTTAAGCATAGCTAACATACATGTGGCCATACCACATGTGAAGAGCACGAAGCTAGGCGACCATACTGCCTTGTTGATTGGCATGATATACGACAACACACATCCCATGACTATCATAACAGAAGATAGGAAGAAGGCATGACTCGTCGAATATTCTTGCTTGCTCTTGTCAAAGAGTAACGTTCCGACATATACGCCAATAAGTGTATGAGCCACCGACGAGATGCAGCCTGGCAGACCTTCAGGATCAATAGGACTATGATGATAGAGATGGTCAAAACCAAATACTGCCCTATCAATGGCATTGGCAAAATTGGCATCCGAAGGATCATACCCGTCGAAGAACCATAGCATAGCGCCATAGACACCAAGCAACGACAAGATTATCGGCCACAAATAGCGCGAATTGACATATAGGAAAACAACAGAAGCTATTCCATAACACACAGCGATGCGCTGCAACACGCCTGTCCACCTCAGATGGGGGAAGATATCTGTCACACCCCATACCAACATGTCGCAGGCATGGATAGCTACGCCAATAAGAAACATCAGCACTGTGCGCACGATGATCTTCTTGAGCAGTGGCAAGGTCGACTCACCTGTGTCCACAACCGACATCTTACGCTTTGAGAGTGACAGAAAGATGCTGACGCCAACTACAAACAAGAAGGACGGAAACACCATGTCACACGGAGTAATACCGTTCCATTCACTATGAGTCAAAACAGAGAACTGCTGGTCACCTGCGCCATTATTGACGAGGATCATGCAAAAGACGGTCAATCCGCGAAATACATCAAGCGAGAGAAGTCGCTTAGCTTTATTTTCACTAACCACAGTATTCATCAATATCAGATACTATCAAATGTCAAGTTCAACAATCGAAATGCCTGCACCACCAAACTGCACATGTTCATCGCGAACACTGCGAACAAAAGGCTGGGCGTTGAGCCATTGGCGAATCATCTGACGTAGTATGCCGTTGCCCTTGCCATGAAGTATACTGAGGCGGGTCTGCTCACACATTATGGCCTCATCAACAAAGGCTGCTACTTTCTCGAGGGCATCATCTGTACGTAGGCCTCGCACATCGAGTTCTGGCTTGAAGTTGAGCTTCTTCTCACGCACTGTGTCTCCAACATTACTATAGGTGATGACTACACGTGGCTTATCGGCTTTCTTATTCTGGTTGCTCGATATGCGTGTGAGGCGGTTGAGCTTTATGTTGGTCTTTAGGTTGCCTATAGCTATCTGAGCATCTTTATCGCCTACTGTGATGATTTCACCTCGCCTGTCCTTGTCACCGTCGATGATCACCCAATCACCTGCCTTGAGCGGTGAATTGTCAACAGGCACTGACTCTGGTTTCTTGTTGTCGGCCTGTGTTTCTCCATTGTGCTTCTTCTGCTTGTTCTTCTCCTTACGTTCCTGGCGTTCGCGAAGCTTCTGCATCTTACGCTCTATGGCATCATCACTATCGACTGTGTCAACCTCGGCCACCTTCTGTCGGAATGCTTCCATATCATCACGCAACTCCTTTGTTCGTTCCTTGGCTGCCTGAGCTTCACGTATCTCACGCACTGTATTCTCAATCCTGCTGTTAGCCTCAGATATTATCTCCTCTGCCTTAAGCTTTGCCTTAGAAAGCACATCCTTGCGTTCCTGCTTGATGCGCTCGAGTTCTTTGTTATAACGTTCCAGCACTTCCGATAGGCGCTTCTCCTGCTCCTTGACACTCTGGCGCTTATTCTCCCAATAGTTCTTGTCACGAACTATCTCGCGAAGATGCTTGTCAAAGTCTAGATGTTCCTGCCCCATCTTCTCCTTGGCCTCAGCGAGGATGCTCTCTGGGAGTCCTATCTTACGGGCTATCTCGAAAGCAAACGAACCGCCTGGCTGTCCCATCTGCAAACGGAACAGTGGCTGTATGGCATGAGTATCAAAGAGCATTGCACCATTGTGAAGACCCTCGGTCTGTGCGGCAAAATGCTTGAGGTTGGTATAGTGAGTGGTAATGACACCATAGACTCCCTTGCGGTTGAGTTCAGCTAGCACACTTTCTGCTATGGCACCACCAAGCATTGGCTCTGTACCTGTACCAAACTCATCGATAAGTATAATCGACTTATTATTGGCATAACGCACGAAATGCTTCATGTTGGTGAGGTGCGACGAATAGGTAGAGAGGTCGTTCTCTATGCTCTGCTCATCTCCCATATCGATAAATATGTCATTGAAGACTCCCATCTTTGAAGATGGTGCCATGGGAACGAGCATGCCACATTGCATCATATATTGCAATATACCTACCGTCTGAAGGCATACCGACTTACCACCGGCATTTGGTCCTGATATGATGAGAATGCGTTGCAGGGGTGATTCGAGTTCTATCTCGAGAGGTACTATTGCCCTACCCTGCTCCTTGAGCTGCATATAGAGAAGCGGATGGCGGGCGTCGGCCCAATACATTCCTTGACGATCTTCTATGGTTGGCATAGTCGACTCTGTATCATAGGCATATCCGGCCTTGGCTCTAACAAAATCCATATAGCCAAGATATTCTAGCGAAAAGATTATCTCCTGAATATACGGACGGATTGCCGACGACATATCTGTGAGGATACGTATTATCTCACGTCGCTCTGCATAATGGAGCTCGCGCAGCTCGTTGTTCATCGCGACGACTTCGGCTGGCTCTATATAACTGGTGCGTCCTGTTGACGACTCATCGAGTACAATGCCGCTGATACGGCGTTTATTGCCAGAAGGCACAGGGATGACCGAACGTCCGTCGCGCACAGATATAGAGGCATCTGCCTCAACAATGCCATCGCTCTGGGCCTGCTTCATGATGGCCACAAGGCGTTTGGATACTGCGCACTGCTTTGAAGCTATATCGCGACGGATCTGTGCCAGATCGGGCGAAGCGTTATCCTTGATATGGCCGAACTTATCAAGCATGGAGTCTATTCGGTCAATGAGCACAGGATAGACTGGCACGTCACATGTGAGCTGCTTGAGGAGCAGGTAGTCGTGTTCTTCAGAAAGCTCGAAGAAACGCACCATGCTCTTCACCTGCTTGAGCACCTTGCAGAGTTCCGCCAGCTCTGCCTCCTCAAGATAGAGACCTTCAACACGAATTCGTTTGATACTCTCTCGCAGGTCGGGAAACTCAGAGGCAGGAAACTCAGCATCTCCTTGTCGTATTTCGCACATCTCCTTCACCTCACCAAGGAGGCGTATTATATCTTCATAGCTGGTCAAGAACGACATCGCGTCGACATATTCGCACCCTACAGGACTAAGACACCTGTCTTTTAGGGCCTTGCGAATCTTACCAAACTTAAGTTTATCTTCTAAATTATCAGGATATAACATGTTGTTGTTTTTGCTGATGCAAAGATTTTGCTTTTTTCAAGATCACTTCAAAGACTCCTGTATCTTGCCAACGACCTTTAATCCTACTGTAATGGCATCACCGGCCATCTTGCCCGAAGATGCAGTGAAATGCTTACCGGCCTCGGTAGAGTAAATATCTACAAGACACTGAATATCATCAACAGTAACAACCTTAACAAGAACATTGGCTATCAAAGGACAGATAGACTCTGCAACATAACTCTGAAGCTTATCCATCATATTGTTGAATGACTCAAGCTGATCCTCTGGAAAGGTATGTCCCATCTGCTTGACACTTTGAAACGCTGAATCCATAACCTTACCAATATCGGCTACCTTATAGTATTCTTCAAATTTTGCGCGAAAGTCGTCTGGCACATTCTTATACTCAATCTTATCAGGATTACTGCCCATTGCAATCTTCTGAATTCCTGCCATCAATATTTCACTAGACTCTTTCTGAATAACTTGATTGGCTGAAGCGACACGTGCTAAAACATCTTTCACCTTAGGTTCAGAGAACTTCTTGATGAGGAACTGGCAATCGGCCTCTGTGCAGTCAGAATAATAAGGATATACAATATCTGCTAAGTCAGTATAGAGCGGCCCATCAAAATAAGCATTGAGCTTAGCTTGGGCAGCCGACTTATCTACTGATCCGTTATTCTCGATAAGATGCATGAAGGACGCTTTGGTGTCGGGACCGGCAATCTGATTCATGTCGCCACTCAATCTGAGCACATTAGCTAGGGTCTCTTTTGAAACCGACTGAGCAAAAATTGAGACATTGGCAATAGCCCAAATACCTAGGAAAGCAAAAAATCTTTTCATATTGACAAATTGATAAAGTTATATGCTACAAAAATAGCAATTTGTTTCTTATCGCCCATCAGAATTCTGACAATATGACACACAACGCCCGTATTGCTATGACAATATGGGTGAAAAATCTGCCATCGGAACGTTGGCACAAGCCTTTTTTGACTTTGGCACGGTGATTGACTAATGCATTAATGTCTTCAAAAAAAAAGACAAACAACTAATTCAGAATAAAAAGAAAAAAACATACAACAATGGGAAAGATTATTGGTATCGACCTTGGCACAACAAACTCATGTGTGTCGGTTATGGAAGGCTCAGAGCCTACAGTTATTGCTAACAGCGAGGGCAAGCGCACTACCCCTTCTGTAGTGGCATTCGTTGAAGGTGGCGAACGTAAGATTGGTGACCCTGCAAAGCGTCAGGCTGTAACTAATCCTCACAAGACAATATACTCTATCAAGCGTTTCATGGGTGAGACTTACGATCGTCTTACTAAGGAAGTTGAGCGAGTACCTTATAAGGTGGCTAAGGGTGACAACAACACTCCTCGCGTCGACATCGACGGCCGTCTCTACACTCCACAGGAGATCTCTGCTATGATTCTTCAGAAGATGAAGAAGACTGCTGAGGAATATCTCGGCGCAGAGGTAACAGAGGCTGTAATCACAGTACCTGCTTACTTCAACGACGCACAGCGTCAGGCTACAAAGGAGGCTGGTCAGATTGCTGGTTTGAACGTTCGTCGTATCGTTAACGAGCCAACAGCTGCTGCTCTTGCTTATGGTCTTGACAAGAAGACATCTGACCAGAAGATCGTAGTATTCGACTGCGGTGGTGGTACACACGACGTATCAGTACTCGAGCTTGGTGATGGCGTATTCGAAGTAAAGGCAACAGATGGTGATACACACCTTGGTGGCGATGACTTCGACCACAGAATCATCGACTGGTTGGCTGACGAGTTCCAGAAGAACGAAGGCATCGACCTCCGTCAGGACCCTATGGCACTTCAGCGTTTGAAGGAGGCTGCTGAGAAGGCTAAGATCGAGCTTTCTTCTTCAGCATCATCTGAAATCAACCTCCCTTACATCTCAGTTGCAGGCGGCATGCCTAAGCACCTTGTAACAACTCTTACACGTGCTAAGTTCGAGCAGCTCATCGACGACCTTATCAAGCGTACAATCGACCCATGCCGCACAGCGCTTCAGAATGCAGGTTTGACAGTAAACGATATCGACGAGATCATCCTCGTAGGTGGTTCAACTCGTATCCCAGCTATCCAGGCTGCAGTAGAGAAGTTCTTTGGTAAGGCTCCTTCTAAGGGCGTTAACCCTGACGAGGTTGTTGCTATCGGTGCAGCTATCCAGGGTGCCGTTCTCACAGGTGAGGTTAAGGACGTATTGCTCCTCGACGTAACTCCACTTTCACTCGGTATCGAGACAATGGGTGGTGTGATGACACGCCTCATCGACGCAAATACAACTATCCCTACAAAGAAGAGCCAGGTGTTCTCTACAGCTGCCGACAACCAGCCTGAGGTTACAATCCACGTACTTCAGGGCGAACGTCCAATGGCTGCACAGAACAAGTCTATCGGTCAGTTCAACCTCTCTAACATTCCACCAGCACCACGTGGCGTACCTCAGATCGAAGTGACATTCGATATCGACGCCAACGGTATCCTCAACGTAACAGCTAAGGATAAGGCTACAGGTAAGGAACAGTCAATCCGTATCGAGGCTTCATCTGGACTTTCTGACGAGGAGATCAAGAGAATGAAGGCTGAGGCTGAGGCAAACGCTGACGCTGACAAGGCTGCTAAGGACCGCGTTGAGAAGATCAACCAGGCCGACTCAATGATATTCCAGACAGAGAAGCAGCTCAAGGAATTTGGCGACAAGCTTCCTGCCGACAAGAAGTCAGAGATCGAAGGTGCTCTTGCTAAGCTCAAGGAGGCTCACAAGAACCAGGACATCGCTGCTATCGACACAGCTATGAACGAGCTCAACACAATCTTCCAGGCCGCTAGCCAGCAGATGTATCAGCAGGCAGGTGGTGCCCAGGGTGGCCCACAGGCAGGTCCTCAGGACGGTGCCCAGAGCAACCAGAAAGCCGGTGACGACGTTACAGACGTTGACTTCGAGGAGGTTAAGTAGTTTTCCGCAAACAAAAATAACCGAATACAATCAAGCGAGCGTATCTCATGGGAGTTATGCTCGCTTTTTGTTGAAGATTCAAGATAGAAGTGCAATTTTCCGCAGCGAGATTTCATGATAAATCCCTGCGGTGGTGTTGCCTAGCGGCAGGAGGTGCAAAACCTCCTGAGAGCGATGTGGAGTGAGTAAACAAACAATGCAAAAATAACAAAGGGAGGCCGTTGCCTCCCAAAGATTAATTATTTTTGTTTTGTGATGTACAAACAATTAACCTCTCAGCAAAGATATACCATTTTTGCTTGTTTGCAAAAGGGTATGAAGAAGAAGAATATCGCGTCACTGATTGATGTGCATCCTTCGACAGTTAGGATGCCGACAGCAATGCCATACTGACACTCATAGAGCGGAGTACAAACTATCTGCTTGCCGCTAAGCTTTCGGAAGGGAAGAAGTCAATACCTCTTGCAAGGGTGGTTCGCAGACTTCTGCAGCCGTTCATCGGTGATGCACTCAAGACAATAACCACAGATAACGGCAGCGAATTCTCTGCACATGAATGGATATCCAGAAAGCTTCGCGTACCTGTCTATTTTGCAGACTCCTACTCTTCATGGCAGAAGGGGGCTGTAGAAAACGCAAACAAGTTGATACGCCAATATCTGCCCAAGGGAACTGATCTTAGCAAGGTTACTGACAAGGCTATCCGTGACATACAGTTCAAAATCAATAGGAGGCCGAGAGAAAAGTTAGCGTTTTCTTCACCAAAGGAAGAGTTTTACAAGAAAATAGCTTAGATTTGAAAAAATTGCAGTTGGTTGTTTACTCTACATCAGAAAATATGATTTGACAATTCAACTTATCGTTGTATATTTACGTCGGATAAATGAAAAACTGTTATTTATGAAACAAATTATCGCTACTGCTATTATGCTCATGACCGTCCAGCTGATGGCTATGGGACAAGAGAAGGTATTTGATTATACCATAACATTGAAAAACGGCGAGGTGGTGAAGACCGTCGACGAATACTTCGAAACCAAGTCGGCTCTGCTCAAGAACACAATAAATGCAATCATTGTCAAAGTGGACGGTGAACCGCGCAAGTTTGAAGCCGAAGATATCGACCATCTCATCATGGTAAACATGGACGACACCGAGGACAAGCGACTCTTCTTGCCAGCCTATCTCAAGACCATGACCAAAGACCGTTCCAAGACCCTCGTTCCTATTGTCTTTGCCGGCAAATATGGCTACGTAGGTATGCTCCAGTTCAAGGTCATAGCAAAAAACTATTCATACATGCAGTATCAGTACTACTACATGAAGATGGATGACCCAGACCAGATAATGTCGTGCTACGCCATCCTGACTGATAACAACACGAAATACATCGGTCTGATGAAGACAGTAAAAAGAGCCTTCAAGTCTTTCCCATCTGTCACCAAAGCCATAGATGACGAGATAATCTCAAAAGAGATGTTCCTTGAGGACCCGCTGAGTCCGGCAAAATATCTTGAGGAGTTTGGACCAGAAGTGGAAAAGTAGCTTGACATTTATGAGGAAAGGTATTAAGACACTGATTGCGGCCGCTCTCATGTCGGGTGCATCAGCCAGTGGACAGGAGCTCCACAACCTGATAGGTGTAGTGAGAGGTTCGTACACCACAGAACAGAAAGCCCAGATAGAATCGGCAGCCGACGCATTGATAAGAAACTCATATTTCACGGCGGGCAAGAAACTGCGTAACGAAGTGTCGTCATTCGGTTCTGGCTTTATAGTCAAGGCAGATGACGGTCAACGCTACATCATAACAAATTGCCACGTGGTTGGCGATGCCGAATATGTCGACTTCGAGATAAAGAACGGCAGCAGCAATGTCATTCTCGACAGATGCAAAGTCATCAAGCGTTCTGTGGCTGACGACATTGCCATAGTGGAGTTGCCATCGGGCGCAAACGTGAAGGGCGCTCTGGAGATGACAAACGACGAACTAAAGGACGGCATGGACGTCATTTCGGCGGGCTACCCTGCTCTAGTAGACAATCCGTCGTGGCAGTTTGGCAAGGGCATCATCTCGAACCCACACGTAGAAGAGTCGTTCATGGGTGACAGCGTGAAGATTGCAGCCATTCAGCATACTGCCCAGATTGACCCAGGCAGCAGTGGCAGTCCCTTGCTAATAGAGAAAAAAGGGAAGTATTACGTAGTAGGCGTCAACACGTGGAAAGCACAGAGAAGAGAGAATGCAAACTTCGCTCTGCCGGTCGAGACCGTAAAAAGCGTGATGAAGCAGGGGGCGGAAAAGAAGACCCTGTCGGCCGAAGGATTCCAGCAGGCCCTCGACGCTTTCGTAAAGGGAATGAACGGAACGGACTTCGACAGCAACACATACAAGTACATCTCAGAAGGACTCTATATGTCAATGAAGCCAACCGAGATGAAAGATTATCTGAAGAACTATTCTCTGACCAAGCCCGTACAGACCATACGCGAGGGTAACGTACGCAAGGGACTAGCCATGATGGTAGCCAACGTCATGTATTGCAGAACAAAGAATCAGCACGGCCTGTCGGTAATATCCACAACTGACGAAGAAGGCGGCAAGAACGTCAAGATGATGGCCGGCAAGAAAGAGGTATCTGCAATATGGAAGCAGAGAACCGATGGCCAGTGGCAGATAACAACGTCCGGACTCATGACCGACAAGGGACTTGACGTCTATGACGGCTTTGTGACGAACAAGGAAGACTGGAACCGCAGTTTCGACCTTGCAGCATTGATGCCAATATCCCAATACGCCATCAAAGGAATGTCATTCTCCAGCAGCCGTTACGCAGGCAGTCTCATGGGCGGCAGTACCATAGAATTCGGCAATATCGAAGTCACTAATACCGACGAGATATACGACAACGGCGAAAAGATAGAGATAGATACAAAAGAGACAAAGCCAACGCTGAACCTCCTTGTGCATCTAGGCGCCCAAGTACCTATGGCCTACCACAAGCTGCTCATTGCACCATACGCCAAGGCGAAAGCAGGCATTTGTTTCTGCGAAGCCATGGGAATTGTTGTGGGTGGCGACCTTGGAGTCAAGGTAGGCATAGTGACTAAGAAAAAGAACTGCCTATATATCTTCACCAACTACGACTACCGTCACTTCAAAGATTTAGGCGTTGACAAACTAATAAAGGACAGCAACATCTCGGGTCTGGCCGTAGGTCTGGGAATAGGAATATAAATGCAAAATAAAAAAATATCCGCAATGTCAGCAGGCATTGCGGATATTTCATTTCCCAAACACGTGCTTCATGAACGCCAGAAAACCATTCCAAATTATTGGTGTCCGATAAATCCCCATTTCACCACCATACGCAACCATACGCTTTTATGAGCGACGATACGCACATAAAG
>JAKSLH010000016.1 GCA_024401335.1 Bacteroidales bacterium | reverse complement strand
ATTGGTTTTGGGTGAATACCAGAGTGGCCAAATGGGGCAGACTGTAAATCTGCTGTCTTCGACTTCGGTGGTTCGAATCCATCTTCACCCACTTTCTTGCCTCTGTAGCTCAGTTGGCCAGAGCAGCTGATTTGTAATCAGCTGGTCGGCGGTTCGAATCCGTCCAGAGGCTCTCCCTTTCTTAAGGTCATTGCTGCGGTCTTTGGAGAGTATTGCGGAAATAGCTCAATTGGTAGAGTGTCAGCCCTCCAAGCTGAATGTTGCGAGTTCGAGTCTCGTTTTCCGCTCATGAAATGAAAGTTTAAACCTCGTGTTCTTTACAGAATGCGAGGTTTTTTTATTTATTCTACTCTAATGCTTGATCTGTCGATTATTGTTCCCTCCTTCAATGAAGAAGAGTCACTTGGGGAACTGGTGGCATGGATTGCCCGTGTCATGGCTAAGTCACAATGGACCTATGAAGTGATCATTGTTGATGACGGAAGCCGAGATAATTCCATGAAGGTTATTGAAACGTTGTCGGCTTCAAATCCTGAAGTCAAGGCTATTAGTTTCCGCCGCAACTATGGCAAGTCGGCCGCTTTGAATGTGGGGTTCGCTGCCGCACAGGGTAATGTGGTGATAACTATGGATGCCGACCTGCAGGATAGCCCCGACGAGATACCTGCCCTCATGAATATGATACTCGTTGAAGGATATGACATGGTGAGTGGATGGAAGAAGGTGCGTCATGACCCTTTGAGCAAGACACTTCCATCAAAGATATTCAACGGAGTGGTGCGTCGTATTTCAGGAATACAGCTTCATGACTTCAACTGTGGCCTTAAGGCCTACCGCCGTGATGTGGTGAAGTCGGTTGAGGTGTATGGCGAGATGCATAGATATATACCTTTGCTTGCAAAAGAGGCTGGCTTCGTGAAGATTGGTGAGAAGGTGGTCACTCACTATGAACGTAAGTTCGGCGTTTCAAAGTTTGGCATCGAACGTACCATAAAGGGTTTCCTTGACCTTCTTTCGGTGACTTTCATGTCGAAGTTCGGCAAGCGACCTATGCATCTTTTCGGTGCCCTCGGTACATTGATGTTCTTTATCGGTTTCGTGGCTGCCTTGTGGCTCGGAGCGAAGAAGCTGTGGTTTGTGTTCCATAGCGTAGCTGCGCCTCTTGTTACATCTAGTCCGTATTTCTACCTGGCACTTACATGCATGATACTGGGCACTCAGCTGTTCCTTGCTGGCTTCATTGCGGAACTGGTGACACGTAACGCTCCTGAGCGTAATGTGTATAAGATAAGCCGTAAGATAGGTATAGAATAAAAATCGGTTGATTATGACACTTGAGGATATAGTAGATTTGATAGAGAAGCCCTATGGTGGCAACCTGAATGGCGTGTCGATACTTATGTGCGGTGCGCCAGATAACGGTAAGCTGGCTATACGACTGGCCCGCCATTCGGCTAAAGTGGTGATGCTTACTGAAAGTGCCGATGTATATGCTAAGGCTACTGCCGATCAGCCACAGGCGTTGGATATGCTGGCCATTCATACTGATATCACCAAGTGGATATACGAGAATCATGAGCATCATTTCGACATCGTTGTGTCGTTTGATGTGTATCTTAATATCATTCTGCTGCTTTCTGACTGCGGAAAGACAATAAAACTACACTACAACGCTGATGGCTCCTACAAGTCATACTAATATGAATTTCAAGGAGGCACTTACGCATAAGGTGTTTGCTGTTGTTCGCGACATTGTGGGCGAGACGGGCGAGCAGGCTTTTGTGATTGGTGGCTTCGTGCGAGATCTGCTTCTTGAGCGTAAATCGAAAGATATCGATATTGTTGTCGTCGGAAGTGGCATAGGACTTGCGGAAAGAGTACATAAGTCCTTCCGCGGTTCACACCTCTCTGTGTTTAAGTCGTTCGGCACTGCGATGGTCAAGATACGTGACGTCGAGGTGGAGTTCGTCGGCGCTCGTCGTGAGTCATATCGTCGTGATTCACGTAAGCCTATTGTTGAAGATGGTACACTGGAGGACGACCAGAATCGTCGTGACTTTACTATCAATGCTTTGGCGTTGAGCCTCAGTGAGGATACGTTTGGTGACCTTGTTGACCCTTTTTGCGGTATAGCCGATCTTCATAATGGTATAATTCGCACACCTCTCGATCCTGAAGTGACATTCTCCGATGATCCTCTGCGTATGATGCGTGCTATACGTTTTGCTACTCAGCTGGGCTTTACCATTGAAGAAAGTACATTCGATGGCATTGTCAAGACTGCTCAGCGTATAGAGATAATCTCTATGGAGAGGATTTGCGACGAGATGAACAAGATGATGATGGCGGCAAAACCATCCACGGGCTTCAAGCTTATGGACAAGGCGGGACTGCTGACATATATCTTACCAGAGCTAAAGGCCATGAAAGGTGTTGACAAGGTCGGCTCGAGAGGGCATAAGGACAATTTCTATCATACGATGGAGGTTCTTGACGGTGTAGCCAATAACAGTGATAATCTGTGGCTTCGCTGGTCTGCGTTGTTGCATGACATAGGCAAGCCAAGGACGAAGCGCTATGACGAAAAGATAGGGTGGACATTCCATAATCACAACTATATAGGCGAGAAGATGGTACCTGGTGTCTTCAAGCGTCTGAAGTTGCCTCTCGATGGCAAGATGAAATATGTCCAGAAGATGGTGGGACTGCACATGCGCCCTATCGTTCTTAGCGAAGATGAGGTGACGGATTCAGCTGTGAGGCGTTTGTTGTTCGAGGCTGGTGATGACATAGAGGACCTTATGACACTTTGTGAGGCCGATATAACATCTAAGAACGAAGAGAAGGTGCAGAGGTATCTCAGAAACTTCAAGATTGTTCGTCGCAAGCTTAAGGAGATAGAAGAGAAAGACCATATACGTAACTTCCAGCCTCCGGTGACGGGTGAGATGATAATGGAGATGTTTGACATCAAGCCTTCGCCAACGATTGGTGTCCTAAAGAATGCCTTGAAAGATGCTATCCTTGATGGCGTCATACATAACGACTATGAAGAGGCCCGTGCGTTTATTATTGCTAAGGCTGCGGAACAAGGACTGACACCGGTAAATAAGTAGATTTGACATGGAAAATATAACGATACAGTCGAGAGTGCTTTTTGGTGGCCAATCGACAGGTCCAGAAGATGCTCCAATAATTGTTGCCGACCTGCTCAAGACGCCTGAGAATATCGGTAGCCTGATACGTATGGCGGCAAATATCGGTATCAAGCGTATAGTAAGCATTGAGACAGAGCCTCATCGTGAGAGCAAGATCCGCAAGACTGCGTGCATGGCGTGGGATTATGTAGAGCTCATTCATGCTACAAAGGAGAACTATGCAGATTATATACCTGAGGGGTATAGTCTTGTGGCGCTGGAAACATCTAGCATATCACAGAATATCTACAAGGCAGAGCTGCCAAGAAAGATGGCGCTTGTCGTAGGCAATGAAGTGGATGGCATAAGAATGGATCTGCTTGGTGACTGCCCTTTGCATGTCAATATCCCAATGACAGGACCTGCCACTAGCATGAATGTGTCACACGCTACTTGCGTGGCTCTTTTTGAGTGGGTAAGACGTTTTGCTGTCTAGCTGTTGTCGCTAGTGGACAAACGAGTTGACACTGTTCTTTGAGTTGTGCTTTTTGTAGCCTACCAGTCGGTCGTGAGTCTCTGATAACGGTCTGTAATATACAGCAATGTAATAATCATTTTCTGTGTCGGTAAATGACCCGTCGGTGTCGTTTGCCGACACATTATTGTTTTGATCTACTAGAAGATACTGGTAGTTGTGAAGTCCTTGTTTGAGTTGCAATGCAAGTCGGTAGCAATGGCTGGTTTCGTCATATTGCATTTTATTTCTGTTGCTCATGAGAAAGTCGGTCAGTTCACCAAATACGTAAACATCACCGTCAAGTTTCTCGCTTAGAAGTGTGAAATGCACCATGTTATAGTCGGCGCCATACGAGGTATGTCTGTAGATGTCGCGAGCTTCGATGTAGCGCCTTCCGTTGAAATCTTCATGGAATGAGTATCCTATGTCGCGCTTGTCGGCATAGAGCGTGATATGGTACAATGGGTCGAAGAAGTCTATGTGCTTGACGTTGATGCCGTTGTATTTTAGATTTCTGTTGTCGGCCCATCTGTATTCGTTGCCTGCCTCAAACGACACGGCGTCGTCGAATACTATTTCGTTTTGCCTGACGAAGGTTGGCTGATCGAGGGTGACCCATGTGTCGGGACGGCAGTTCTGCCAAGCCGCAATGCGGAATTCTATCGCCGCGTTGTTTGTGTGGATCTGCTGGTGTATGACGCTGAGGGAAAGCGACTGGTTGGCAAGGTCGTGCTTTTGCTGTCGTGTTACGCGGCTCTTGATTCCAACGATTGGTTCATAGACAAAAAAGGGACGTCGGAGCAGCTCTGTGTCGTCGTCGGAAGAATATACGGTTACAATATAGTTGCCCGATACTTTGATGGGCTGGGTGGCTATGGAGAGTGTGTAGTGAGTATAGTCGGTTGTTGTGTTGAACGACAGCATGTTCTGGTCGGCGTCATAGACCTTGTTGAATCCGTCGTAGAACTCGATGTCGAGCAGGTCCGACGGTTGCCAGTCGATGTTGCAGTGGCGTAGGGTGTAGTAGAGAGTGCGGATGTCTGCATCAAATTCGTCAAACTGGAGCGTGATGAAATCTTCAGCACCGAGTACGACCGCAGGGGTAGAAAGGGAGTCGGCAGATGAACTTATCTGAACCGTTGATATTGATGAGAGTTGACTGTATGTGCCTTCAATCCAGTTTTGTGCCTTTACATTTGCTGAAATTATTGAGGTTTCAATAATTAACACAATAATTTTCGCGTATTTAAAGAATTTTTTCATCGTATATTCGCAAATGATTGTCATTTTCGTTTTCTTTGCATTGTGTTTCGCGATAATGGCATATAGTGTGCTTTTTTTTGACTATTAGCATCGCTGTGACGCGCAAAAATAACGAAAGAACGATAAATATAAAACTAATATAACCATTTCATCTCTTAACAATGTCTGATGTAATAAAACTCAAGAAAGGCCTCAGCATTCGCCTTGCAGGCAAGGCGGAGACTGTCTTTGCACAGGTTGCCCTTCCAGAGCTCTATGCCATCCAGCCAACAGATTTCCATAATCTGGTGCCAAAGATGGTAGCTAAGGTAGGCGACAAGGTGCAGGCAGGCAGCGTGCTCTTCTTTGACAAGAAGCAGCCAGAGGTTAAATTCGTGTCGCCAGTGAGCGGCGAGTTGGTTGCTGTCAACCGTGGCGAAAGACGTGTTATTTTGGAAGTTGTCGTTAAGGCAGACGGTCAGAATAGCGCAGTAGATTTCGGCAAGGCTGATATCAACTCTCTCAGTCGTCAGCAGGTGATCGAAAAGATGCTCGAAGCTGGTGCATGGCCTTACTTTAAGCAGCGCCCTTACAATGTGGTGGCTGATCCAAAGGCAGAGCCAAAGGCGATTTTCGTGTCAACTTTTGATTCTGCTCCACTCGCTCCTGACTACGATTTCGTAATCAAGGGCAATGAAGACGCTTTCCAGAAGGGCCTCGACGTATTGGGCAAGATCGCTCCAGTATTCGTTGGTGTTCACAACAATGGCGCTGCTCAAGTGTTCTCTGGTGCAAAGGGTGTAACAGTAACTGCATTTGAAGGCCCACATCCAGCTGGTTGTGTCGGCGTTCAGATCAATCATGTTAATCCAATCAACGCTGGCGAAAAGGTGTTTACAATTGGTGTTCAGGAGGTTGTCGCTGTTGGCAAGCTCTTCACTACTGGTGTTCACGACTTCTCTCGTGTAGCAGTTGTTGCTGGTTCTGAGGTTAAGAACAAGGCATATTTCCGCACTGTAGTAGGTGCTCAGCTTTCTACTGTGGTTAATGGTAATCTCTTGTCCGACAACGTTCGCGTTATCAGCGGTAATGTTCTTACTGGTGCTGAGTCGAAGGCTGAAGGATATCTCGGATTCTATGACGCTCAGGTAACTGTAATCCCTGAGGGTAACCACTACGAGATGTTCGGATGGGCACTCCCTGGATTCAACAAGTTCAGCGCTGGCCGTACTTTCTTCTCTTGGCTTACAGGAAGCAAGGAATACAAGCTCGATACAAATACTCATGGCGAACATCGCGCTTTCGTTGTTAGCAACGAGCTCGATAAGGTGTTCCCTATGGATATCTATCCAGAATATCTCTTCAAGGCTATCATGGCTCAGGACATCGATAAGATGGATCAGCTCGGTATCTACGAGGTTGTTGAGGAAGATATCGCTCTTTGCGAGTTTGTCTGCACTTCTAAGCTTCCACTTCAGAAGGTACTCCGCAACGGTCTTGACTTGATGGTTAAGGAAGTCGGATAATTCAATTGACAATTGACAATTGATAATTGATAATTAATTTGCGGAGTTCTTTCAGCTTCGCAGTGACAATTGAAAAATAAATGAGTTCATTAAGAGACTTTATAGACAGCGTGAAGCCTAACTTCGAGGAAGGCGGCAAGTTCTCTAAGCTCCGTTCTACTTTCGGCGCGTTCGAGACTTTCCTCTTCACTCCTAACACGGTCAACAAGGGTGGCGTTCACGTGCGCGATGCGGTGGATCTGAAGAGAACCATCACTTGCGTTATCTTGGCTCTGATACCGGCCCTTCTTTTCGGTATCTATAACACTGGCTACCAGCATTTCCGTATGCTCGGCCTGCTCGATACTGCTACTTTCGGCGATATCGTTCTTGAGGGTATTATTGCAGTATTCCCTATCTTGGTAGTATCTTACGTCGTTGGTCTTTCAATCGAGTTCGCTGTAGCTCAGATGCGTGGCCATGAAGTAAACGAGGGCTTCCTCGCTACCGGTATGATCATCCCTATGGTTATGCCTGCTGATGTTCCACTGTGGATCGTTGCTGTTGCTACTGCTTTCGCAGTTATCTTCGGTAAGGAGGTTTTCGGTGGTACTGGTATGAATATCTGGAACCCTGCTCTCGTAGCTCGTGCGTTCCTCTTCTTCGCATACCCTACTAAGATGTCTGGCGACTCTGTTTGGTATTCTGACTTCGACGCATCACAGGCTGTCGACGGCTTCTCTGGCGCAACTGCTCTCGCATTGAATGGCCAGGGTGATGCGTCTATCTTCAACTTCCAGAACGAATTCATCGGTTTCATCCCTGGTTCTATAGGTGAGACAAGTGCTCTCTGCTGCCTTATCGGTGCAGTGATCTTGCTCTGGACTGGTGTTGCTAGCTGGAAGACAATGTTCTCTGTATTTATTGGTGGCGCATTGATGGGCTATGTATTCAATGCAACCGGTTTAAGCCCACTCTGCTGGTGCGAGCAGCTCGTTATCGGTGGTTTCGCTTTCGGTGCTGTCTTCATGGCTACAGACCCTGTTACATCATGCCGTACAGAAAAAGGTAAGTATATTTATGGTTTCTTGATTGGCGCAATGGCTATCATCATCCGCGTTCTCAACCCTGGTTACCCAGAAGGTATGATGCTCGCTATCTTGTTGATGAATACATTTGCTCCTGTGATTGACTACTGCTTCGTACAGGCTAACATCAATCGTCGTAAGAACCGAGTAAAGAACGTTAAATAATAGAAGGAAATGGCAGCAAATACAAATAGTAATACCTATACAGTGATTTATGCCGCTGTAATGGTTGTAATCGTGGCGTTCCTCCTTTCGTTCGTATCGTCTTCTCTCAAGGAGCAGCAGGGCAAGAACGTTAAGCTCGATATCCAGAAGCAGATCCTTCGCGCTGTTAACAACCAGAGCGATGACACTGAATCTGAATTCAAAAATTGCGTAAAGGATTACCTCTATAAGAACGGTAAGCTCGAAGAGGTGTCTGCTGACGATTTCAAGACTCAGTATGCTGGTGAGATTAAGGATGGTAACTTCCATGTTTTCGTTTATGAAAAGGATGGTGACAAGAAGTATGTTTTCCCTCTCGCTGGTAACGGCCTCTGGGGCGCTATCCGTGGTTATATCTCTGTAGATGCAGATAAGAACACTGTTTATGGCGTTGACTTCTCTCACGACTCAGAGACTCCAGGTCTTGGTGCTGAAATTACTGCTGACGGCTTTAAGCAGCAGTTCACTGGTAAGAAGGTAATGAAGGATGCAAATGTTGCTCTTACTGTTGTAAAGAATGGTACTATTGCCGATGCTGAAGTTGAATGCGACGGTATCTCTGGTGGTACTCTTACTTCTAACGGTGTGGCAGCAATGCTTCAGAGCTGTCTCAAGAACTATCAGCAGTTCCTCGCTGGTGATGCTGCTACTGCAGCTCTCGCTGATACAGCCGTAGTTACCGATTCAATTAATGCTACTGCAGTCGCAGTCGCTGATTCTATTGCAAACAACTAATTGGAGGATTAATAAAATGGCAGCATTAAAGAATAAAGATGTATTTTGTGGTCCTCTGTCACTTAACAACCCAGTGACTGTTCAGGTACTCGGTATCTGCTCGGCACTCGCTGTTACAGCACAGTTGGTTCCTGCTCTTGTGATGGGTCTTTCAGTGACTATCATCACTGCTCTTGCAAACGTAGTGATATCGCTTCTCCGCAAGACTGTTCCTAACCGTATCCGTATCATCGTTCAGCTCGTTGTCGTGGCTTCTCTCGTAACTATCGTTTCTGAGGTGCTCAAGGCTTTCGCTTACGATGTGGCTATGACTCTTTCAGTCTATATCGGTCTTATCATTACTAACTGTATCCTTATGGGCCGCTTGGAGGCTTTCGCTATGCAGAACTCTCCTATGCAGTCTCTCCTCGATGGTATCGGCAACGGTCTTGGCTATGCTAAGATTCTCGTTATCGTGGCTTTCTTCCGCGAACTTCTCGGTTCTGGTAAGCTCCTCGGCTATCAGGTTATCCCTGATTGCGCTTACGAGGCTGGCTACGCTAACAATGGCTTGATGCTCATGCCTCCTATGGCTTTGATCATCTGCGCTTGCATCATCTGGTATGAGAGAGCTCACAACAAGGATCTTCAGGAAAAATAATTAAGTAAGGTAATAAATACATTGGTAAAATGGAAAATGCAAATTTGATCAGCTTATTTATCCGCTCTATCTTCGTGGATAACATGATCTTCGCCTTCTTCCTCGGCATGTGTTCTTACCTTGCCGTATCTAAGGACGTGAAGACAGCTCTCGGTCTTGGCGCTGCAGTTACATTCGTGCTCCTCGTGACACTCCCTGTTAACTACTTGCTCCAGACTAAGGTGCTCGCTGCTGACGCTCTCATCGAGGGCGTTGACCTGAGCTTCTTGAGCTTCATTCTTTTCATCGCAGTCATTGCAGGTATCGTACAGCTCGTTGAGATGATCGTAGAGCGTTTCTCTCCTTCTCTCTATGCTTCACTTGGTATCTTCTTGCCTCTTATCGCCGTTAACTGTGCTATCATGGGTGCTTCGCTCTTCATGCAGCAGCGTATCGGCCTCGATGCAACTGATCCTAAGTTTATCGGTTCTGTAACAGACGCTCTTGTTTATGCTTTGGGCTCTGGTATTGGCTGGCTCTTGGCTATTGTGGCTCTTGCTGCAGTACGCGAGAAGATGGCTTACTCTAATGTGCCACCAGCATTGCGCGGTCTTGGCATCACCTTCATCGTTGTAGGTTTGATGGCAATGTCGTTCATGTGCTTCTCAGGCCTCAACATTTAATTAAGAATTAATAATTGAGATCAAAATGAATTTAGATTTGATATTAGCGAGTATAGGCGTATTCCTCGTGATTATCCTTCTTCTCGTCGTTATCTTGCTTGTTGCAAAGAGTTTCTTGGTGGCTTCAGGTAAGGTTAAGATCAACATCAACGGCGATAAGGATGTAGAGGTAGAGTCAGGCTCAAGCCTTTTGAGCACACTCGCAGCAGAAGGTATCTACTTGCCATCAGCCTGTGGTGGTAAGGGCTCTTGCGGTCAGTGCAAGTGCCAGATTGTTGAAGGTGGTGGCGAGATCCTTCCATCAGAAAAGGGTCACTTCAGCCGTAAGCAGCAGATGGACCACTGGCGTCTCGGTTGCCAGGCTAAGGTTAAGGGCGACCTTAAGATTAAGGTTGACGAGTCTGTAATGGGCGTTAAGGAATGGGAATGCGAAGTTATTGGCAACAAGAACGTCGCTACATTCATCAAGGAGTACAAGGTTGCTCTTCCTAAGGGCGAGCACATGAACTTCGAACCAGGTTCTTACGCACAGATCCGTATCCCTAAGTATGAACTTGACTACGATAAGGATTTCGATAAGAGCCTCATCGGCGATGTTTATCTCCCTGCTTGGAACAAGTTCGGCTTGTTCGGCTTGAAGTGTAAGAACGAAGAGGAGACTATCCGTGCTTACTCTATGGCCAATTACCCTGACGAGGGCGATATCATCACTCTTAATGTTCGTATCGCTACTCCTCCATTTAAGCCAAAAGACCAGGGTCCTGGTTTCATGGATGTAATGCCTGGTATCGCTTCTTCATATATCTTTAGCCTCAAGCCAGGCGACAAGGTTATCATGAGCGGTCCTTATGGTGAGTTCCGTCCTCAGTATGGTACAGGTCGCGAAATGATTTGGGTAGGTGGTGGTGCCGGTATGGCTCCTCTCCGCGCTCAGATTATGCACATGCTTAAGGGTAATGGCATCGCTCCTGAAGACCGTCAGCGTCCAATGCACTATTTCTATGGTGCTCGCGCAATGGAAGAGATTCCATTCCTCGACGACTTCTTGGCTCTTGAGAAGGAGTTCCCTAACTTCCACTTCCACTTGGCTCTCGACCGTCCTGATCCTAAGGCAGATGAGGCTGGCTTGAAGTACACTCCTGGCTTCGTTGCTCCAGTTATGGGTGACACTTATCTTAAGGCTCATGAGGCTCCAGAAGATTGCGAATACTATCTCTGCGGACCTCCTATGATGGCTAAGACAGTTCTCGACCTTCTCCACTCACTCGGTGTTGAAGATGAGATGATTCGTTTCGATAACTTCGGCGGATAGTCTTAAGACAATTATTATAACGGAGGCGTTCCTGTTCAGGAGCGCCTCTCTTTTTTGCCATTTGCCTTCGACGTCTTTCTATGTATGTTAGATTTAACATATTGTTTGTAACATATTGTAAAATGGTAGCGTAACAACCCTTGGAAAGATGATAAAGATTAGTTGTTTTTTTTGTCAATATAGAAAGGATTAGTTCAAATATACTTGGAATAGTTATTGGTTCGCCCTCATTGCTGTGATAGCCGTGAGGGTTATTTTTTTGTTTTTGCTTTGATGTGCATTATCTTTGTAGTGAGAAATTACTTGTAGTATGTCTAGGTTTAAGCTTACTTTGGAATATGATGGTTCTGCCTATCATGGATGGCAGCTTCAGAAGGATAGCAACTCTGTTCAGGGAAAGATCATGGATGCTGTGCGTGATGTGTTCGGACCGAATTCACGTTTTGAACTGTACGGTGCTGGTAGAACGGACGCTGGGGTGCATGCTTTGGGTCAGGTGGCACATCTTGATATCAATACCCAGATGTCTCCTTTACAGCTGAAATATAAGCTGAATGATGCGTTGCCTGCTACTATCTCGATTATTGATGTCGTGTCTGTTCCTAAGTCGTTTCACGCGCGATATGATGCGACTTCGAGAAGCTATATCTATCAGATTTCGACTCGCAAGAGTGCGTTCAGCAAGAGATATGCTTATTGGATAAAGGATAGTCTGGATGCTGAGGCTATGCAAGATGCTGCCGATGCGATGGTGGGCATGAAGGACTATAGGTCGTTTGGTGATAAGGATTCTGAGACTAAATCGACAATCGTGGAGGTGACGGCTATCAATGTGTTCCTCGATGGTAGCTCGATAGTTATCAATGTTGTTGGGTCACACTTCCTCTGGAAGATGGTGCGACGTATTGTTGGTGTGCTGATTGAAGTTGGTCGTGGTCATATCGATAAGCGAAGGGTGGAGAGTTATTTTAAGCAGTACTCTCCTGAACCTGCCCAGTTTACTGTGCCTCCAGCTGGCCTCTATCTTGAACGTGTTGACTATCCTGGCGGTAAGGCCGACGATGACATCGCAATGCCTATGCCGCTGTTGTATGTGAGATAGTCTTCTCTATATCTAAAGGAATTACTTGGCTTATATAAATGAAAATGAACTCCTGATTGGGAGTTCATTTCTTTTTTTCTGATATGTTTGTTGATGAATCTCGTTGTGCTGTGTCAGAGCAGGTTCATCAGAGCAAGGCCGTAAGAGCGGTTCTCGCAGAGGATGCGGAGGAACTCTTTGGTGGAGCGTTTCATGTAGCCGTTCTTGAGAACGTGGAATGATCCTTCCATCTGTGTGCCTTGCTGGTCGAGGGTCAGTGCTTTGATGCCTGGTGTCCTGACAAGTGCCGCTTCGCTGAGTACGGTGACAAGATAGCCCGAGGTGCGCACTATGTCAATGAGTACATTGACCTCGTTGATCTCAAGCCTGACGTCGAATCGGTAGTCACAGCCTTCGATGATGCGGTCGAACGTATTGCGTGCCTGCAAGCCTTTGGCTGGGAGCGCAAACGGGAATTTCTCCAGTTCGGAGAGACGTATCGACTCTTTGCTTGCCAATGGGTGGGTGTCTGATACTAGGACAGCAAGGCGGTTGTCGAAGAGTATATGCGAGTCGATGTCGGGTACTACCATTGATGGCTTATAACTCAAAGCCATGTCTATTCGCTCTTCTTGAAGCATCTTCAGCAGTGTCTCCATAGAGTGGCAACATATGTTCATCTTGACTCCAGGATATTGCTTCATGAATGCTAGTACCGTCTCCTTGAGCAGAGGAAGGAACGAGTAGGTTGAACCAAGGTTGAGTTCGCCTGATCCCAGTTGCTGAACATCTCTTATCTTGTCAACACAGCTCTTGGCGGCCGAGATGGTCTTCTCTGCTTGTGGAAGGAATGACTCGCCGACATCACTCAGTCTTACATGGTGTGAATCGCGCACGAGTAGTTCTACTCCTAGTTCTCCTTCGAGTTGTCTTATCTGTTGAGAGAGTGTGCTTTGTGTTACGTTGAGAACGCGTGATGCTTCGCTGAAGCTTTTAAGTTCAGCTACCTTGACGAAATATCTAAGCTGTCTTAGTTCCATTTTATTGAGGTCAGGTTTATGCTCATAGAGCCGTTAAAACGAGCAGTTGGGCAACAAGAACGCGCAAGAACATGGTAAGCGGATATACCGTTGAATAGGCTACCGATGCCTGGTCGTTCGCGCATATACTGTTGGAGTAGGCGAGGGCTGGTGGATCGGTGGTGGCTCCGGCTATTAGTCCAGCTATTGTAAAGTAGTTCTTGTGGAATATCATGCGCGCTAGCAATCCGATAATCATGCAAGGGAGGAACGTTATGATGAAGCCGTATGCGACCCACAGATAACCGCCGTTCATCACCGTATCGACAAAGCCGGCACCTGCACCTAGACCAACTGCTGCCATGAAGAGTGATATGCCTATTTCGCGCATAAGGAGCTTGGCTGAGGCCGTGGTGTATGTTATGATATGGAGCTTAGGACCATAGCAGCTCAGAAGTATGGAAACGATGAGTGGACCACCGGCAAGTCCTAGCTTGACCGGAACTGGCATGCCAGGGAAGAATATAGGCATGGAGCCTAGCAGCACTCCCAGTGCTATGCCGAGGAAGATGCTGAATAGCTGTGGATGGTCGAGACGTTGTACGGCATTGCCGAGCAGCTCCGCCACACGCTTGACGTTGTCTTTTGAGCCTACTACAGTCACGCGGTCTCCTTGCTGCAGAGAAAGCGATGGAGAAGCTATGAGTTCTACTCCAGCTCGTTTGATGCGGGTGATGTTGATGTGGAAGTTCTGCCTTGGTTTGAGATCGCCTAGACGTTTGCCTTCCATCTTGCTGTTGGTTACCACGATGCGCTCGGAAATCAGTTCGCCATGTGCCTCGTCGTCCCATCGACGTTGGTCAACTTCGGTGAGCTGCTTGCCGATAAGGATTGTCAGAACCTCTATGTCGGCTGGTTTGGCAACCAGGAATATCCTGTCGCCAAGGGTGAGCTTTGTGTCTCCCTTTACCAGTTCTATTTCAGATGATCCGCTATGCTGCAGACGGGTGGCTACGATATCACGGCCTGTCATCTGCTGTATCTCCTGCATGGTATGTCCGCTTGCAGCATTGTTGGTTACCTCGAGGGTGACTGCCTTTATCTGCTCGCTATTGTCATCGCTGGTATCTTCCTTTTGCTCATCCTTAAGGTTGATGCGGAAGATGACCTTGATGAGTATGATTGATAGTATTATACCTACAACACCGAGAGGGTAGGCTACGGCATATCCTTGGGCGAATATGGCGTTGGTCGCGCCATTGTGCAGGTCGCTATATGTCTGTTGTGCGGCACCGAGTCCGGGAGTGTTGGTCACCGCACCATAGAGCACACCGATCATCGCGTATAGGTCTTCGCCGGTGACAATATGTATTATATAAGTGGTCACTGCGCCAAGGAAGACAATCCCTATAGCTAGCGTATTGAGTGTGATGCCGCCCTTGCGGAAAGATGAGAAGAAGCCTGGGCCGACTTGAAGTCCTATGCTGTAGATGAAGAGTATAAGTCCGAACTCCTTGACGAAATGAGAGGTCGTCGGGTCGATGATAAGACCGAAATGACTGGCGATGATGCCTACAAAAAGAATCCATGTCACGCCGAGTGAGACGCCGCATATCTTAATCCTGCTGAGAGCGAGCCCCGCCGCTATTACAAAGGCGATGAGCAGGACATTATGCGCCACACCTGTGTTGAAAAGAAGATTATAGAACCACATATCTGTTGTTTTTTTTTTTTGACTGCAAAGATGAAATAATATTGCGATAACAACAATTAGTTGCTATTGATATTTTCGATAGCAAGTATAATGAATATTTATAAGAAAAAGCCGATTGCCATTATCGAAACAATCAATCGAAATATCTTTCCCATGGAGACAAAACGCGCAAACTTTGCGGTGTCAAAGATTATCTAACAATAAATTATTAATTATGAGTTTTATAGTGTTTTTTGTGGTCGTCATCGCCTTTTCGTTGACATTGTGCGCGGTTGACAAGATCCGATCTTATAAGAAGAAGGACAAGACGGTATGGATAGATGTTGATTCTGTTGTTGTCAAGCTAGGAGAAAAGTACAAGAAAGACGAGTATAAGAGCTCTATGACTCGAATATCGTAAAGAAACCGTATGAGCCGCGCGGTATATAAAGTGGCAGAATAGTGTCAATTTTGACATTGACTCGTATAGACGCAATATTTTGCGTCTGAGGATAATAAAACAAGAACGGAGAGCCTTTTGTGTGAGGCTCTCCATTTTTGTATTTGCTGGATAGATGTATTTATGGAACTATAGTTTCCACATATTGTTTAGCATATCTATTGCTGACTTGGAGCGGAAGACATTGTCTCTAAAGGCAATGATGCCATCTAGTGGTATGTTGTCTTCAAATGAGTTTACAAGGAAGTCGGCCTCAAGTAGTATGCGATGGTCTGGGTCTTTTACGCCGTTGTAGGTATGATGATGGCCAATGAGCCAGCAGATACGTTCACTTTGTTCTCTTGTGTAACCTCCAACTTCCGCCAGTATCTTTTTTGCTTCATCGGGACCAAGTTCCTCTTGGGCCTTGCCATTGCTATTGCCATATTTAGCTTCGGCAGGATGTATGCCTATGTCGTGAAGTATGGCGGCAGATTCGAGGATGAAGAGAGTCTCTTCATCAAGGTTTTCTGCCATTCCTATGGATGCCGCAAAATCATGCACTTTAACGAAATGCTGTATGCGAGGAACATCGCCGCTATCGTATTTTACCATTGCCCTCATTAGCAGGGCGAGAGTCGTATTCATGTCGTTTATGCTTTAGCTTGAGGTGATTCTGGGTCGATCATCATAAGTTCCACCTTGTTACCGTCTGGATCGTGTATCCATGCCTGCCAGTTTTTGTCGGAGGAGGTCTTAGGCTCTTGGTCTATCTGTACGCCGATAGAGCGCAGACGTTCCACATCTTCAAGCAGATTGTCGGTTTCGAGGCATAGGTGCTGAAAGCCACGCGAGTTCCACCCAGTATTAGGATTTTCGCCTTCACCGTTAGGGATGAGTTCAAGATAGATGCCATCGGCCATTCTGACGTAATGTAGCCAAGGTTCACCCTTGTCGTTGTTTTGTATGCCAACGAGTTTCATTCCGAGCTTATTGCAGTAGAAATCGAGTGATGCCTCGATGTCTTTGCAGACGAAGCAAGCATGTCCGATACCCACATAGCCATCGCATCCAAATTCGTATGGAGCGACATTGCTTTGCATCTGTACTGATGCTGGTGTGTATTCTTGTAGTTCGATGCCATTGCCGTCGGGGTCGTAGAGCCATAGGTTTTTGCATCCGCTAGGTTCGAGCTGAGGTTCTGGAGAGTCGATAAAGCCCTTTTCGTATATTCCCTGTAGAGTCTTGCGGATATTGCCTACTGTGACGCACAGGTGGTTGTAGCCGGTCTTCTTGAAGTCGAAGGCATAGTCGCGGTCATTCTGTCCGTCGTAGAATAGTTCCAGAAAGTGGCCCTTGCATATTTTCAGATAGACGATCCAAGGATCACCATTATCCTTATGAAGCTCAAACACTTTCTTCCAGCCGAAAACCTTGTCGAAATACGTTACAGTCTTGTCCATATCTAATGGGTTCAAGGCAATGTGTGCAATATCCCTAATCATAATATTGTTTGTTAGTATCACAATGCTAGCTATGTCTTCGGCATCCTAAAGCCCATAGCTAGATTCTAACGCAATTTAGATATAATTTGTTATTAAATAGATAAGTATGGGAGGCTTTTATGTCGAGGCTCTCATTTTTGTATTGAGTTTTCCAGACCATTTAAAACGGTAGGTTTGTTATCATCAAGAACGGTGTCAAGTACGGCCTTGTATGTCGCAAGTTGTAATTGGCTTGTAGAGACGCAATATTTTGCGTCTGAGGATAATAAAAAAAATGGACATTTCCCAATAAGGAATGTCCATTCCGTATGTTATATGGCTTGTTATGCTAGTGATTGAGGCTAATTAAAGGGCCTTAGCACAGAACTTGCCATCCTCAACGTAGTAGATGATATTCGAGTTTGTATCGATCTCATGTACTACAGCAGGGTTCTTGCTGAACTCTAACACCATCCTTCTCATATCGCTTTAGAATATAATATCATTGGCAAGTCACACGACCTCAAACATGGTGCGATGCAACTCAGAAGATGAAACAAATATAGGATGTTTGAGAAAGTGGTGAATAAGGTTGAATGATGATTGAAGATGGTATGTTTGACACAGCAGATACCAAGTACGGAGTTGTGGATGTTCGTAACGGAATGGTGGATAAGCCTAGCGTGTACCTAGCAGCTTTGATTTGTATAATATGACCTTCTATAATATCAATATCCGAAATTTATCAAATAAGAGTTTAATATGCAACAAACAGAGTTTGATTTTTCCAGTAATGGTATTTCCCTATATCAAATGTCTCTTTATTATGCAAATGGTCAATCTGATACTCTTTGCGCTCCACTTTCACATCCTTAATACCTCCCATCTCAACACATCCCCCACACAATCCTCTTTATCTAGTAAAATTATACACAATTCTTGTTGTAATGTGAAAACATTTGTATATTTACATCGTATTAGTAGATAACTACAGTAAGTATAAACAGTAAAAACATATTAATTATGAATAGGATTATTACTTTGGTGCTTGGTTGCATATTGGCAATTCCAGCATTCTCGCAGCAGCAGTTCCGTCAGGAGGTGACAAAAGGTATTACTATCATCTATGAGTCATTGGATGATCAGAATGGTGCTGCTCTTGTAAAAGGTATGGAATGGGCAGAGGAGACTGACGTCGAGATTGTTATTCCTGAGGTTGTCTCATATAATGGTGTTAACTATACCATTGTCGCAATTGGAGAGGGCGCTTTCAGAAATCGTGATATTACAGCGGTTGTGCTTCCTAAGTCTATTCGCGTTATTGAGCGTAATGCCTTTACTGATTGCCGTTATATGAGTTCTATCGAATTGAATGATCAGCTTGAGACTATTCGCTTTGAGGCGTTCCGTGGCTGCATGAACTTGCAGAAGATTAATTTCCCTTCTTCTCTTAAGCATATTGAGCGTGGTATCTTCCAGGACTGTTTCGCTATCAAGCATATCGACCTTCCTGCTTTGCCATATATACCTGCTGATATGTTCCGCTATTGTTTGGGCCTTGAGAGTGTGTCAGTACCTGCCTCTGTTAAGAAAATCGGTACAGAAGCATTCAAGGAGTGTCGCAATCTTAGCTTTATATTGCGCGATAATGTTGAAGTAGGTCATAAGGCTTTCTACAATTGCGCAAGCGTAAAGAATGAAAATGGTGTAGACCTTACTATAGAGTAATTGTTTGTATTGTCAAAGTGTTGAGTGAGTCGTACTTCTTAGTACGGCTCATTTTTTTTGCTTGTTCTCGACTTTGAATGGTTGTAATGATGACATGAAAAAGCCCAATAGAGTTTTGTCTCCATTGGGCTTGTATTATGTTCTAAGATAAATCTTAGAGCTTGTCAGAGAAATAGTATTTAGCCTCACGCAATGCTGCATCGAGACCTGCGGCGTTCTTGCCACCAGCAGTAGCGAAGAATGGCTGACCACCACCACCACCGTTGATGTGCTTAGCGATGGCGCGGATGGCTTCAACAGCGTTGAGACCCTTGTCCTTAACGAGCAAGTCGCTTATCATGACTGCAAGCTGTGGCTTCTCGTCGGCTGCTGTGCCGAGAACGATAACCGAGTCGCTGAGTTCGTTGCGGAGCTGGAATGCGAGGTCCTTGAGCTTGTCAGCGAAGAGTGGCTTAACCTCTGCAACGAGAAGCTTCTTGCCGTTCTTTTCTTCAACCTTTGCCTTGAGCTCTGCACGTTCACCGTTCATCATGCCTTCCATCATCTTCTCTACCTGTGCGGTGAGCTTCTGGTTTTGGGCTACGAGGGTGTCAATGCTCTTCTGAAGGTCCTTTGTCTTGAGCTGCTCAGTGAGGCTCTTGACGAGGTCGATATTCTTGTTTGCATACTCCTCTGCCTTAGCAGCTGTGATAGCCTCGATACGACGTACACCTGCTGATGCTGATGACTCGCTGATGATCTTGAAGAGACCTATCTGACCTGTTGCCTTGACGTGTGTACCACCACAAAGCTCGATAGATGTGCCATATTTAATGACGCGTACCTTGTCGCCATATTTCTCACCGAAGAGAGCCATAGCGCCAAGCTGACGAGCCTCCTCGATAGGTGTGTCGCGATGTTCCTCAAGAGCGATGTTCTCGCGAATCTTCTCGTTAACCATCTTCTCTACCTGAGCTATCTCCTCATCTGTTACCTTCTGGAAGTGTGAGAAGTCGAAACGGAGGTATTCTGGTGAAACGAGAGAACCCTTCTGCTCAACGTGTGTGCCGAGAACCTTGCGGAGCGCCTCCTGCATGAGGTGAGTAGCAGAGTGGTTGTTCGACATGGCGTTGCGGCGATTGACATCGACAACGGCACGGAAGTCAGCTGCCACATCCTTAGGCATCTTTGTTGCGATATGGATGACAAGGCCGTTTTCCTTTATTGTGTCGATGATTTCAGTCTTCTCACCGTCAGCCTCAATATAGCCGTGGTCGCCAAGCTCACCACCGCTCTCGCCGTAGAAAGGTGTCTGGTTGAATACGAACTGAACCTGTTCCTTGTTCTTTACTTTTACTGTACGATAACGAGCGATCTGAACGTCAGCCTCTGTGAAGTCGTAGCCAACGAAGTCTTGCTTCTCATAGTCGTGGAGCACAACCCAGTCGCCTGCCTCGATAGCTGATGCGTTACGAGCACGTTCCTTCTGAGCGTTCATCTCAGCCTGGAACTCATCCTCGTTAGCGCTCATGCCGTTCTCTTTGAGGATGAGCTCGGTGAGGTCGAGTGGGAAGCCGTATGTGTCATAAAGTTCGAAGGCAACCTTGCCGCTTACTACAGTGCTGTTCTTTGCCTTTGTCTCGGCCATGATCTTGTCGAGCATGTTGATACCAGTTGCGAGAGTGCGGAGGAACGACTCCTCTTCCTGCTTGATGACATTAGCAACAAGATCCTGCTGAGCTATGAGTTCTGGATAAGCCTTGCCCATAGTCTCTACGAGGGTAGGGAGGAGCTTATAGAGTGTAGCCTCACGACCGTTGAGGAATGTATAGTTGTAGCGAACTGCGCGACGGAGGATACGACGGATAACGTAGCCTGCCTTGTTGTTTGAAGGCTGCTGGCCATCAGTGATTGAGAATGCGATGGTACGGATATGATCGGCCATAACACGCATAGCGATATCTGTCTTCTCAGATGTGCCATACTTTACGCCTGTGAACTCAGCAATCTTGTCGAGGATAGGTGTGAATACGTCGGTATCGTAGTTTGAGGTCTTCTTCTGAACGGCACGAACCAAACGTTCGAAACCCATACCTGTGTCAACATGGTGGTTAGGGAGAAGCTCGAGGTGACCGTCGGCCATACGGTTGAACTGCATGAAGACGAGGTTCCATATCTCGATAACCTGTGGGTCGTCGTGGTTTACAAGGTCACGGCCATTGATCTTCTTACGCTCCTCATCAGGACGCATATCGAAGTGGATCTCAGAGCAAGGACCGCAAGGACCTGTGTCGCCCATCTCCCAGAAGTTGTCGTGCTTATTACCGTTGATGATACGAGCAGGGTCGATATGAGTAGCCCAAGCTGCGAAAGCCTCTTCGTCGCGAGGTACGTTCTCCTCAGGAGAACCCTCGAAGATAGTAACGTAGAGACGATCCTTGTCGAGCTTGATAACCTCAGTGAGGAACTCCCATGCGAAAGCGATGGCATCCTCCTTGAAATAGTCACCAAACGACCAGTTGCCGAGCATCTCGAACATAGTGTGGTGGTAAGTGTCGTGACCTACTTCTTCGAGGTCGTTGTGCTTACCAGAAACACGAAGACACTTCTGTGAATCGGCTACTCGTGGGTTTTTGATAGGTTCGTTACCGAGAATGATGTCCTTGAACTGGTTCATACCAGCGTTGGTGAACATCAAAGTAGGGTCGTTCTTTACGACCATTGGCGCAGATGGGACGATCTTATGTCCCTTAGAACGGAAGAATTCCAAGAAACTCTCCCTGACTTCAGATGCAGTCATTATTATGAAAATATTATAAGTTACGTAACGTATATTATACCCGAAGCATAATTACGGCGCGAAGTTAACAATTTATTGGGAGATTACTTGAAAGAATGTCCTAAAAATCAACACCCTCGTTGTAGTAGATATAGGCATCCATACAGAACATTATCAAACCATCATATTCGAGCAACTTGATACGTCTGCCGTTTCCTGCCTTAACAACAATGTTTTGGCCATTTCCGCTTGTGGCATTCAGGACAAAGTCGCCTTTCGTGGTTTCCTGTTCTTGACGATTTAATTGCAAAAGAGGAGTCATGTCGACCTCAAGTGTTTCGTCGCCGACTTCAAGGGTTAATATGCCATCATTTAATACGGAATCTTTTTCAGCACAGACTCTAAATGATTCGTCGGTAAAATATTTGTAGCCAGCTGGTATTTTGTTTTTCTTGGTTTCTACGAAAACCGATATCAGCGTGTCGGCACGATGTTCTGGGAAGCTATAGTAGTCATAGTGATGTTTTGTACCAGGATTGGCGTTGTTTTCGTCTACATAGTCATTGAAAAGGTATTCGCTATACCATACGCCTTTTTGGACAATAGTCGTGTCGAAACAATGTCCTCTATAAGAACGGAGCTCCTGGATATATGATGCCAACTCATTGCCGCAACTGTCGGGCATGTTATAGAGCCAATAGTTTATTTCTGTGCTGCTCTCCATAGGCAGGTGTTTTGGTGGGAAGGCGGCTACCTTTTCTCTCAGCTTGTTGTGCATAATGTTGCAAGTGGAGTTGATGATGTTGAACGGATGGGCTGAAGTGAGAAGGAAAAGTATACAGAATGATATAGGGATGAAACTGATGCGTCGGGCCTTGTTGATGATCAATCCGATGCATAGGATGAAGCAATAGATACAGAAGACGGCTACATATATGCGGTTGACGCTTATTCCATAGTCGGAGAAACGGCGGATGAGGCCGACTGCCATGAGGACAACAAGCGGCAAGGCAAGTATAGGCAGATATTTGATAGCCATCTTGTCGAAACGGTTGTCGCCATTTGTGGCAAGAGGGTAGAGCATTGCAACTACGAGCGTGACACCTGCAATCATTGATGAGACCATCGTCACTACTCCGCCCTGTGGGAGCGACCATGTTAGTATTATCTTGAAAAGATAGACATAGAGCACAGAGATGTAGCAAAGTACAAGTGGAATGAACAAGTAGTGGAGTATGCCCGAGTAGAACTTAGATGCCTTGAACGTATCCACATGCTTATCTTCGCCTTCTGGTATTCTGCCGATAAAGATGAGCATAGGAACAGTCATGCACATGATGACAAGAGGCCACCCGAGGCTGAGTTCAGCAATGGTACCGCTTTTGTCGATATTGAAAAGAGTGACTGTGCATCCAAACAGTATGCTCCATCCTATAAGTCCGACAAGAGCTATCAATCCCGACTGTAGTGCCCTCACAACAGTTTTGAGCGTGAAGTTGACCGCCTCTATGTCATTTTTCTTGTTGAGGAATGGCAAGGCAAGCGCGAGCAGAGCGCAAGAGGTGAATATCGACAGTCGAGAGACAAAGATCTCGAAACCATTGTCTGATATATAGTCGGGGGTCATGTTGTAGAAATGGTAGGCATCGATGGCAAGTAGAACGTGCGATGCTACAAAGGCTGTAAGGACAAGCGACTTGTTTTTGCAATCTTCCATCCAGAGGTGGAACATAAGTGAAATCCAAATGCCGCATGAAGCGTAGTAGAATAGCGAACCGTCGATTTTAAATGTGGAATAGGAGTTTGCCCATATCCATACTTGCAAAAGCATGAGAACAGTAAGCAAAGCGATGAACGGAACGGCAACAGGGAATCTCAAAGTTGCCTTTTTGAGCAATCCGAAAAGATTGCTAGGGTTGATAAAGGTTTTCATGTCACTAGAATGATTAATGTTTTGTGACAACTTAGGCAAAACGCATGCCAAATATTATGAACGTAACGAAAATATCAGTCAATTATTTTGTTTCCTTGTGAAAAAATCTGTGTCGATATGTCACCAGACAGAAGAATATGCATCCTCCGACCTGAACACCGGCGTTCATCCAGAAAGCTGCCGTATAGCCGACATGTTCGGCCACAACGCCACCGAGAAGTATTCCTATGCCAAGACCCATGTCCCAAGATGTGAGGACGGTGGAGTTGGCCGTGCCTCGCTCATCGTGACGGGCTATGGCGATAATCATGTTTTGGAAGGCTGGCCAGATGTGTCCGTTGCCAAGGCCAATGAGGACAGCTGCACCGTAGTAGCCAACGTAAGATGGCCAAGCTATGAAGATGACGTAGCCGACTGTAGAGAGAACAACGCCCCCAAAGGCGCTCTTGAGCAGTTTCCCCTCGCGAAGTGACTTACGCCCTTGAAGACGTGAGAGGATGAGCCCGATAGAGAGGATCATGAAGAACATGCCGGTGCCGTCGGTCATTCCGAGGTATTCCTTGCCATAGATGGCGAGGTAGTTGGACAAGACGCCCCAGCAGAAGCCGAAGAAAGCGATGTTGATTGCTAAGAACCATCCGCGAGTGAGGAAGAAACGGTTGAGAGATAGCGGCTGTTTGTTGCGCACCTGGGCGTTGGCTGGTGCCTTGATGCTCCATGAGGCTATGAATCCTAATGCGGCAACTATGAAGGCTAGCCAGAAGAGCAGGTCGAAGTCGTGTATGGTATGATAGATATAGAGACCGACGGTAGGCGCTATGGCTGAACCTAGATTGTTGCTAAGGCCGTAGAGGCCAATGCCTTCGTTGCGTCGTGACTCGGGGAGAACATCAATGGCCATAGTGCTGTTGGATACCGTCGATGCACCAAATGGGGCACCATGGAGAGTGCGGAAGATGGCAAACATGACGAGGCTTCCCGCCGCCAGATAACCGCCAAAGAAGAGGAAATAGACAAAGAGGCAGAGCATGAGGACCTTCTTCCTCGAAAAACTATCGACGATATACCCGCTGAACATACGGGTGACAAGCGCTACTAGTGTATATCCTGAGAGGACGACGCCTATGGTGTCCTTGGTGGCACCGAAGTTCTCGCTCAGATAAAGGGGAAGAAGTGGCATGAGTAGGTAGAACGAGAAGAACAAGGCGAAGTTGGTGAACATCACTTTGTTGTAATTGGCGTTCCAAAGTTTTTCCTGTTGCATGTTGTCTGTTGTTTGATGCCTTTTTGTTATCCGCAAAGTTATGAATTTATAGAGTAGGGTGTTATATAAATATGTTTAATGTTGTGTGTCGTCTGAGTTGTGATTAAGCTGTTTTGAGTCTGTCTGCCAACCTAGAAAGTGTGTTTTGGGGCTCTTGATAGATGTTGTACAACATGTTACGGCGGCGTTATTTGACGCTCTCGTTTTGCCTATGTTGTTCTGTTGTTGTATCTTTGTGTCCCGAATGTCTTGATGTATGTGGTATAATTGTTGTATACTTTTATGCATCATCGACGTATAACCTCAATATGGAAAATAGCTTATTCAAACAGATTGAGTCCAACATCAGGCGCAATTGGGGTAAACCCTCTCTGTCGGACTATAATGGTGCGACTTTTGCGTATCGTGATGTGTCACGAAAGATTATCAAGTTGCATATTCTTTTTGAAAACTGTGGCATAAAGAAAGGTGACCGTATTGCGATATGCAGCCGTAATATGGCTACATGGGGTGTGACTTTTATTGCAACCATTACCTATGGTGCGGTTGCTGTACCTATTCTTCACGAATTCAAACCGGATAACATACATCATATTGTAAACCATTCAGAGTCTCGTCTTCTCTTTGTCGGCGATGACGTGTGGAAGGGCTTGGAAGCTGATGAGATGCCCGACCTTGATGGCGTCTTTCGCATGGAGGACTATTCTATCAGGTTGTCGCGCAAGGAGTCGTTGACTGAAGCTCGTATGTCGCTCAACAAGATATTCGGCGAGCGTTATCCTGAACGTTTTACAGCCGATGATGTCAAGTTTGAGGTTGAAGACCCTGAAGAACTGGCTTTGATCAACTATACATCTGGTACATCTGGCTCTTCAAAGGGTGTCATGATTCCATATAGAGCTATCTACTCTAATCTGAAGTTCGCCATAGAGGTGCTTTCAGAAGATAGCGGTCAGACAATGCTTGCCATGTTGCCTATGGCTCACATGTATGGCTTGGCATTCGAATTCATATATGGTTTCTGTATTGGCTCGCATATAACTTTCCTCGGGCGTATCCCTTCTCCAAAGATTGTAACTGATGCCTTTGCGTCGGTTCGTCCTGACGTGATTATTACCGTGCCTCTCGTCATTGAGAAGATTATCCGCAAGAGTGTGATGCCTAAGCTTCAGACTCCTATGATGAAGTTCCTCTTGAGCATTCCTTTCGTTAAGAACAGAATATACAAGGTTGTTCATGATCAGCTTCGTAAGTCGCTTGGTGGCAATTTCAAGGAGCTTATCATCGGTGGCGCTCCTTTGAGCCGTGAAGTAGAGCAGATGTTGTGTGACATACGCATGGAATATACTGTCGGCTACGGCATGACAGAGTTTGCACCTATCTTGGCTTATTCTGGTTGGGCTACATACAAGCCTTTCTCATGCGGACGTCCTGCTCCTCGCATGGAACTCAAGATTGACTCAGAAGATCCTCAGAATATCGTTGGTGAGATTCTTGCCCGTGGTGAGAATACCATGATGGGCTACTTCAAGAATGAAGAGGCTATGGCAAGTTTCGTCGATGAAGAGGGCTGGTGTCATACAGGTGACCTCGGTTTGATGGATAGCGAGGGTAATGTGTTTATCAAGGGTCGTTCAAAGAGTATGATACTTGGTCCTAGTGGCCAGAATATCTATCCTGAGGAGATTGAGGATAGAATCAACTCGTTGTCTTATGTCAATGAGTCGGTTGTGGTTGACAGAGAAGGACGAATCACCGCGCTCATCTATCCTGATTTCGATCGTCTAAAGAAGGCTGGCGTTAAGGGTGATAAGGTGTTGGCTACTTTGAATGAGTCGATGAAGTCTATCAACGCTATTCTCCCTGCTTATTGTCAGGTAGCCAATATCGAGATTTGTAATGAAGAGTTTGAAAAGACTCCTAAGAAGTCGATAAAGAGATATCTATATAAATAGTCATATCATACCACTATACAGGTAATGAAGATATTTTTCAACTCTATAAGAATGGTTCTAGGCATACATGTCCTGGGACTATTCTTTTTGTTTTTGTTCCGCTTTGCCTTGTTCTTGGCGGGCGGATCTTTGATGTCGGAGGAGAGCTCTGGTGAGTTTCTTCTTCAGGCTACCGCCTTCATACGTGGTGTGTGGTTTGATAATGTCATAGCATGCTACATCTTGGCATTGCCGCTTATTGCTATATTTATCTGCTCGATATTCAACTATGGCGGACGACGATTGCTTAAGCCATTGTGCATCTTCATGGAGGTCCTCTGGCCTCTGACGTTCGCCGTTTCGGCCGGTAATATACCTTTCTTCCTCTATTTTTTCAAGAATGTAAATTCTAGCATCTGGTATTGGGCTGAATATGGCACGACAACGATTGGCCTCATGTTCGGTGAATGGTCATATTATCCACCGATTATCATGTTTTTCGTTTTGACATGGCTATTCGTTTATCTGTGTAATAAGTTGTGCGACAAATGCTGTCAAGCAGCCGATGAATATGGTTCTGTTAAGGTTGGCTTGATGGGCAGAATAGGTGCCTGTGTGCTGAGTCTTGTGTGTATAGGTCTATGCGTTTTCGGCATACGAGGACGCATGGGTTATAACCCTATAAAGGTGAGCGCCGCTTACTATTGTGAAGATGCGTTTCTCAACCAGCTTGGCATAAGTCCGTCGTTCAACCTCCTTACTTCGACATTGGACGATATGCGCCCTGAGAGCAAGGAACTTCACCTTATGGATGCCGATGAGGCTGTCGATAACGTAAAGGCCTATCTTGGCCGTGAGGGTAACGATGTGTCTCCGCTCTATTACCATCTGAAGTCCGACAGTTCAGCATTTGATGCCAAGCCCAACGTGGTTATGATTATTATGGAGTCTATGAGTGCCAATCTGTTGGGTACTTTCGGTAATGATAAGAATCTGACTCCTTTTCTCGATAGTTTGGCTCAACAGAGTATTCTGTTCACCAACTGCTATTCGGCAGGAATACACACTAATCACGGCTTGTATGCTACTTTATATTCGTACCCTGCAATTATGTTCCGAAACCTCATGAAGGGTAGTAATATCCCTAACTATACGGGGTTGCCTACTGTCTTGCGAGATAACGGCTATAGGAATATGTTCTTCATGACTCATGAGAGCCAGTACGACAATATGAATGCGTTCTTTAGGACCAACGGGTATGATGAGATATATTCGCAAGAGAACTATCCTGCTGAGAAGGTTGTCAATAGCTTTGGCGTGCAGGACGATTTCTTGTTTGAGTATGCCTTGGAAAGACTCAAGGATGCTCCACAGCCTTTCTTTGCCAACTTGTTGACCATAAGTAATCATCCTCCTTATGTCATCCCTGATTGGTTTGACGCTAAGAGTGAAGAACCTGCCGATCAGATAGTTGAATATAGCGACTATTCAATAAGCCGTTTCTTCGAGGAGGCTAAAAAACAACCTTGGTTTGAAAATAGTGTCTTTGTTCTTCTTGGCGACCACGGCAAGCTTGTCGGTGTAGCAGAGAATGACATGCCTCAGTCCTACAATCATATTCCTTTGATGATCTATTCTCCTAAGCTGGAGCATAAGGTTGTCGATCGATGGACGCAACAGATGGATATTCAGCCTACTCTCTTGTCGTTGATTGGGATAGAGGCTGATCAGATTAACTTCGGTGTTGATGTTATGCGTATAGAGAGGCCTTATGCCTTCTATACCTCTGATAACGTAATAGGTGTTCGTAGCCATGACCGCCTGCTCATCTATCAGCCATCGACTGAAACTGAGCATGTCTATGTTGATGGCAAAGAGGTCGTTGAATGTGATTCGGTGACTGCCGATATGCGTCAGTATCTGTTCAGCAATCTGCAGGCTGCCGAGAAGATTGTGAGAGAGGGTAGGACAGTTGTTTCAAAGTGATGGATATTAATAGAGAAAAAATAGGGGAGTTCATCAGGTTTGGTGTCGTCGGTGTTTTTGCGACTCTTCTTCATTACGGCATCTACTATGCTCTTTTGTGTACTCCCATCAATAGTGTAGTCGGTTATGCCATAGGTTACGTAGCTAGCTTCATAGCCAATTTCTATCTGACATCATACTTCACGTTTCATGTAGAACCTACATGGGGCCGTTTTATTGGTATGGCGGGTGCTCATGGCATTAATTTCGTGTTGCATATTGTTCTCCTGTCGTTTTTCTTGTGGCTTGGTGTGCCAGAAAAATGGGCACCACTACCAGTCTATCTGATTGCGGTGCCCGTCAATTTCCTGTTGGTGCGTTTCGTTGTTAAACGCAAGTCGTGAGCTTATTCTTCTGATATCTTGCTGAATCGATATACCTGTACGTGCTGCCTCTTTACATCGCAGCTCTTTTTCTCACTTGTATATTCCAGGTTGAAGTTATAGGCTTCGTGGCCCTTGATGAACTCTACGGCATCTTTCTCGCCGATGACAAGCAACCCGTTGTTTTCTGACTCGTCATTCCAAACTCCAACTCTATCGTTCATGTAGTAGTTGATGGTAAAGAAGTGCATCATATCATCATCAACAAATGATGTGATATGCTCGTTGCCATCCATGCTCTTTAGCTTCTCTGCAATGTATTTGTCGCTTTTGACGTTGAGAGCTGCTGGTTGATATGTAGAGTCAAGAGAGAAGAACAAGATCACCACTCCGGCTGCTGTCCACATCAGTGTGTTTTCGCATTTGTATCTCTTTTTGCCCCACCAGAAGAATGCATAGACAAAAGATGCTATAAATAGTAGCTTGGTCCAGTATGTGACCGTCTGAGGGTCATATATGGCCTTCAGTGAATCTATATTCCATCCGATGCAATGTGCTATAGCTGCTACGACGCAAATGCCGGTTATGAAATGTCCAAATGCTCTTACTATCTTGATGTTCTCTTGTGCCTTCCATACGATATATTTGGCTATGAACCAGCACAAGAACGGATATACTGGTAGCAGATAGACTCCTCGTTTGCTCTTGGGTATGCAATAGAAGACGAATACCACGACGGCGGCAAGGAATGCAAATCTTTCGTATGGATTGGCTGACATGATCTTGTCCTTTGCCTCTGCCAGTTTGCCTTTTATCCATGCCATCCATGTCGAATCGTTTTTCTCTATGGTGAAATAGCTTTTCTTGAGGCTGATGAGTATGAGGAATAGCCATGGTATGATGCCAAGCACTATCATCTCTACATTATACCACCATGGGTTCTCATGGCTGCCGTATGACATCTTTCCTAGGAAGCGTCCGATGTTCTCTTCTGCCACAAGCTCCAGGAATTCCTCGCCGCCTTGCTGATAGGCCGCATAATACCAAGTCGCTGGTATTAATAATGCCCCGAGAGCAATGGCCACAAACTGTGCCGTAAGCTTGAATATGTTCTCACCTTTGATGAGCAGGAACAGACCTGTTGTTGCGCATGGCAGAATGATGGCTACCGGTCCTTTGGTGAGGGTGCCGCAGCTCATCATGAGTATTGCTATCCATGGTATGCCTCGCTTCTCTTTCTCTGTCCAACTCGCAAACGAGAGTAATGCTCCTACAATGAAGAAGGTGAGCACCATATCAACTCGGCAAGCAAAGGCGGCTCTATGTACCTCAAATGTCGTGAAGAGAATGAGGGACGCAACGAATGCTGTCTTTTCGTCTCCTCGCCTTGAGAAAAAGCAATAGAACCATATTATCATCCCGATACAGGCTATGGCCGACGGGAAACGTGATGTCCACTCGTTGACTTCTCCTATAATGGAAGATGCAACGGCTATGCCCCAATGAAACATAGGCGGCTTATATGCCATCTCGCCTCCGTTGTTGGTAGGCAGTATCCAGTTGCCGCTCTCGGTCATCGTATAGGCTACAATGGCTTCGCGAGGCTCGCCTTTGGTGTTGAAGTCTGTAATGCCAAGAAATGGCAGGGTCGTAAAGATCAAGATGGTAGCAAGTAACAGTAATCGCTTGCTGTTGATCGTGTTTTGCATCGTTATGATTAGTATGTCTTTATTATTAGTCCTGAACGTAACTTAGGTTCAAACCATGTCGTCTTTGGTGGCATGATATTACCTGAGTCAGCAATGGCAATGAGCTGGTCCATCGAAACCGGATACATGGCAAAGGCTACCTTCATTTCTCCTGAGTCAACTCGTTTCTGGAGCTCTCCAAGTCCTCTGATGCCACCTACAAAGTCTATTCTGTTTGAACGGCGCAGGTCTTCTATGCCGAGGATGTTCAGAAGCACATTGTCTGAAAGTATTGTCACGTCGAGCACACCTGTTGGGGTGCTGTCATACGTGCCCTCTTTGGCGCTAAGCTTATACCAGTTGCCACCAAGATACATGCCGAATTCATGAAGCTTTTGTGGCTTGTATATCTCGGGGCCTATCTTCTCAACAACCATCTTCTCTTTCAGCTTGTCAATGAATTCGCTCTCGCTCAACCCGTTGAGATCTTTTACTACTCTGTTGTAGTCTATTATCTGAAGCTGGTTGTCTGGGAAATGTACGGCCATGAAGTAGTTGTAGTCTTCTGTTCCGTTGTGGTTAGGATTGTTCTTCTCACACTCCGCTCCTATCCTCGCTGCAGCAGCAGCTCTGTGGTGCCCGTCGGCTATATATGACGATTCTACTTTCGTGGCAAATAATGTCTCTATCTCTTTTACTGTCTTGTCGTCGTTTACGACCCAGAATGTATGACCGAATCCGTCTTCTGCTACAAAGTCATATTCTGGCTTCTCCTGCGTCTTCTTGGCTACTATGGCGTCTATCTCAGGTACTGCCTTGTATGATAGGAAGACCGGACCGGTATTAGCTCGCAAATGACGTGTAAGCACCATTCTGTCTTCCTCCTTGTCCGGACGGGTTAGCTCGTGTTTCTTGATTGTGCCGCTCATGTAGTCCTTGCATGCCGCTGCCGCAACGATGCCATACTGTGTTCTTCCATTCATGGTCTGCGCATAGATGTAATAGCATGGCTTGGCATCTCTTACCAACCACCCCTCATCTTGCATCTTCTTGAAGTTCTCTACGGCTTTCTGATATACGGTCTCCGTATGTATGTCTGTCCCTGCTGGACAATCTATTTCTGCTCTTGTTACGTGCAACAGCGACTCCTTCTTACCTTTTACCATCTCCGCGGCTTCCTGGGTGTTCATGACGTCGTATGGCAGGCATGCCACTTTCTCTACTAGTTCAATAGGCGGACGTAATCCGCAAAAAGGTTTAACTGTTACCATGATTGTCTGTGTTTTAGTGTTGTATATTCAAATATATGCCTTTCACACCAATTATCCAAATTTTCACAACTTTTCAGCTTTCAGCGTCTCTCTTTCTGCTATCTTTGCCCCGTAATTCTAATGGCATACACAGAGATGAAATTTGTCGCTTTCTTGAAGAACTGGACCCTCCCTATCGCTATGGTGTCTGGTGTGTTGATTTACCTGGCTTTTGCTCATATCGATCTCCTTCAGCCTACTAAACCTGCTGTTCGCGCCATCGACAAGGTGTTGGCTCCTTCTCTCATCTTTGCTCAGCTCTTGCTTACTTTCTGCAAAGTCAATCCACGTGAGTTCCGCTTCATGGGCTGGCATTGGATTCATCTCTTGGTACAGCTTCTCTTGAGTGTGGCAATATACCTTCTCTTGGCTCCGTTCAGCCCTGTAGTCGCTCAAGGTGCTATGGTATGTCTCATCTGTCCAACGGCTACAGCAGCGGCTGTCGTTACTCAGAAATTGGGCGGTAATGCTGAGACGCTGGTGACTTATACTGTGCTCATTAATCTTCTTTGCGCGATCTTCGTGCCTCTCGTGTTCCCGCTCATACATCCTAGCGAAGGCTTGACATTCATTCATGCATTCCTCCTCATCCTCTCTAAGGTGTTTCCGCTTCTTATCTGTCCATTCCTTGTTGCTCAGTTCCTTCGTTTTGTATGGAAATCGGCTCACGCTTGGCTGAAGGCTCATTCGGGTATGGCTTTCTATATCTGGGCTGTGGCTTTGGCTATGGTGATGGGTAAGACGGCTAAGAGTATCGTCGACGACTCCGACAATATGCAGCTTGTTATATGGCTGGCTGTCATAAGTCTCCTCGCTTGTTGTGCGCAGTTTGCTATTGGTAAATATGTGGGAACGAAATATGGTGACCGCATAAGTGGCGGTCAGGCTTTGGGACAGAAGAATACGGTCCTCGCTATATGGATGGCTTACACCTATCTCGAGCCTATATGTTCCGTCGCCCCAGGCGCTTATGTCCTTTGGCAGAATACTATCAATTCTTATCAGCTTTGGAAGATGCGTAAGGCTTCCTGATCATTCGTCAGGCATTGTTATAACCGGACGGTGGTCCCATAGCGACGCTACGTAGGCGTCAAGGTCTTCTACTATCATCACATCGCCCTGCAGGGCATATAATAGGTTGGCCATGTTGTGCATTGCAGTCTCTTGGGCCTTGCGCTCATAATGCTTGCGCGTTATGGTCTCTTCTACGTATTTGGCCATCTTACCATGTAGCTTCATACTCTGTGTGCCGCTGAGGTTAGGCGCATATCCTATGTTGGTCCATTCATGTATCTTGCCACCTAGCGATAGCTCATATATGTCTAGGAGCTGTTCCTTGCCGTTCTGGTAAAACGAGATGTTTGGCTTGGGCAGTTCAACGACAAGCGTGTTATCTATTACCTTGTGACGCATGTTGTCCACGTCAAACCCTACGACGATGTTCACGTCTATGCCATATACTACAAACATGTTGTCTATGGTGTCCTTATAGACGATGTTCTCTTGCGCCTGCAGCGAATTGAGCTTCACCATCTGCTTTATCTCGTTTATGCGGGCTTCGCTATATTGCTCTGTCGTCTCGGCTTTGCCTAGAAAACTGCCTATGCTATATACCGCCAGTGCAGGAAAAACGAGCGGAATAATATACGACGCTATTATTACTAGTAGCAATACGATGATCAGTATTTTGATTATTCTCTTTGCCATGCGTCAGTTCCTGAATGTTACTATTGGTGTATATCCTCGGCTCTCTATGACTTTCTCTATCCACTTTTGAGCTTTCCTCTGGGCTTTTGTCTTTAGCTCTTCTACTATCGGACTGTTGCTCTCGTTCATTATGCTGTCGAGCTGTTGCGCGGCCTTCATCTTCATGGCGTTGCGTTCGGGCTCTGTTATCCTCCAGCGCAGCCCTGTCACTCGTTCGTGTATGGCGTCTGGCACCATGTCGTTGCCTAGTACTTTGATTCTGACTGGCGGCAGACTGACGTACATATTGTCTTCTTCAAATCTTACATCATCATGTCTCAGCTCGTTGAGGTTGATGTAGGCAGAATAGTTTCTGTTTATGCCATATACTCCTATTCTCGCTCCTACGCGTGTGTTGTGATGCATCCAGTCAGCTATCTCTTCCCATACGTGCTTATATCCGTGCTCTTGGTTCTCATAGTACTGGTCGCGCACCGTATATGTCTTCGACAGCGTTAGTTCCTCCAGCTGTAGCTCGTTGATGTCACGTAGGCGCATAGTCATCTCTTTCTGCTCCTTCTTTCTGGAGCATGATACTAAAAGAAGACTTAGGATGACTAATATGTATATCTTGTTTCTCATTATTCAAACGTTAGAGTCGCCTCTCCATTGTCCATCTTTACATCAACAATTCTTGTGCCATGATAGTCTCTCATGCTTGCCTTTTTGCCGTTGATATATGCTGCCGATATGTTGCTTGGTATTACTATCGAATATGCATCCTTGGCACCTCCGTGTAGCGACATCGTGCGCAGTCTGCTGTCTGCCCATGTCATGCCTACTTCTGCTCCACCTCTCACTCTCATGCCTTCTGTTCTTCCTTCGCTCCATGTGTCAGGCAGGGCTGGCAGAGGGTTTATATACCCCATGTGGCTTTGCAGGAGCATCTCGCCTATGCCTGCAGCTCCTCCGAAATTGCCGTCTAGCTGAAAGGGAGGGTGAGAGCACCATAGGTTGGGGAATGTGCCGCTTCTGTGGCTCCCGTCGGCCTCTATGGCTGTCGAGAAGAGGCTCTTGAGCAACCTCTCGGCTCTGTTTCCGTCAAAGAGTCGTGCCCAGAAGTTTATCTTCCAGGCTCTGCTCCAGCCTGTGCCTCCGTCACCTCGTCGCTCGAGGGTCTCTCGGCATGCTTCGGCGAGCTCGGGTGTCTCTATCGGACTTATCTGGTTCGACGGATGCAGTCCATATAGGTGCGATACATGTCGATGGTGTATATCTACCTCTTTGTAATCCTCTAGCCACTCCTGCAGATAGCCCTCTTCAGCTATCTGTAGCGGAGGCAGGTCCTCTAGGTCTCTCTTCAGGTCGGCCGTCAGCTTGTCGTCTATACCGAGAATCTCCGCAGCTTTTATCACGTTGCTATATAGCTCTCTTACTATCTCTATGTCCATTGTTGGAGCCATGCATACGCTTGTCGGCTGGTCGTTTCCGTCTAAGATAAAGGCGTTTTCTGGTGATGACGATGGCGCAGTAACCTTCCATCCATGTTTAGGCTCTCTGACCATCGTCGACTGGAAGAATTCGCTTGCTCCTCGCATGACGGGGTATATCCTTCTCAGATATGTTGTGTCTTGTGTATATTCATAGCGCTCCCATAGATGCTCACACATCCACGCACCGCCTGTGTTTGTCGCTCCCCATGACGGATGTTCTCCAGGTGCTGTAAATCGCCATACGTTGGTCATCATGTGCATCACCCATCCTTTCGCCTCTTGCCCATAGAAAGCCTTGGCAGTCTTCTCACCCGATGCTACAGATCTCTCCATGAGTTCCACCAGCGGCTCATATAGTTCGTCTAGGTTGCCTTGCTCCAGCGGCCAATGGTTCATCTGCACATTGATGTTTGTATGATAGTCGCCGTTCCATGGTGTGCCGCATTCGTTGGCCCATAGCCCCTGCAGGTTGGGTGGCAGTGATCCTTCTCGTGTGCTGCTTATGAGTGAGTATCTTCCGAAGTTATAGTAAAGCTCTGCCATTTCGGGATCGGCAGTCTCCGCATATCTCAATATACGCTCGTCTGTCGCTAGCGAGGCGTCTCCGTTGCCTCTGAGGTCCAGCTTCACTCTGTCATATAACTCTCTATGTTCCTCTACGTGGGCTCTCTTTATATCTTCGTATGTCTTGGCAGATACTCTTGTCAGGTCATCTTCTGTCGCTTCCTGATACTTGTCGCCAGACAGATAGCTTGTCCTGGCCGATATCAAGAGGGTCACGTCTCTTGCCTGCTCTATTCTCAGGCCTTCGTCTGTATATGTCTGTTTCCCGTCACTGCCTTCTAGCGTGGTAAGTATGGCCCGGTATCCTACGCCCTCTACTCCTGACTGACCACTGTCCATTCTGCCCGACATGACAATCTTGTTCCCCTCGGCGTGTGTCTCGCTGCGTTCCTTGCGGGTCATCTTGATCGTGAAACTTATTGCCTGGTCGCTCTTCAGGTTTATGGCTATGATGTCGTCTTTTCTCGACGCTATGTATTCCTTATGTATGCGGTTTCTTCTCGCTATGATATCGGTTGTCGCTATGCCTCGTTGCATGTCGAGCATACGCTTATACTCATCTATGCCTCCTGTGGTATCTATGTCATAGGTGATGTTGAGGTCTCCAAGCATCTGATATGCGCCATACGTGCCTTCGCTAGTTGTCTTGGGCACGAATGTCTCATACATCAGTTCCTGCGCTTCATGGTTCTTGCCTTCAAAGAGCAGTTGTCTTATTTTTGTCAGACTCTCCGCCGCTTTCGGATTGCTGTAGTCGGCTTCAGATCCCGACCACATCGATATCTCGTTCAAGACGACATGCTCCTCCATCACACCTCCGTCGGGCATGAGTCCCAATCTGCCGTTGCCTAGGGGCAGACTCTCCTCCCATATCGTTGCAGGCTCGTCATACCATAATATGTCGTTGTTGTCTGAGGTGCTGGTTAGCGTGCAACTTGCCAGGCTGATAGTGGCAATTGCTGATAATAGATTTTTTCTCATATTTGATTCGTATGTGTCGTTTGAAGTCACCTCTAGCTCGCTAGTCATAGAAGTTCCATGACACGCCGAACTTGAAGAATCCTGGGTTGGCAGGGTAGTGCACCGTGTGGAAATAGTCCTTGTCACCCCATGTGGTGTTTACATGCTCATATTTCACATATATTCTCGCTCTCTTGAGCTGCATGTTGACAAATGGATCTATGTAATGGTGGCCTCCCACCTTCCTGCTGTCTGCATCGCTCTTGTCCTGCGGACAGAACTGCATGATGGCTGGTATATACTTTGGTGCGTAATAACGTGTGTTATATCGCCAGTCAAAGCCTATCTGGAATGTAAGCACATTAAATAGCAATCTCTCATAGAAGTTCGATGAGTATATCGAGAATAGTGGCAATGGCTCTATGTCGTCGTTGTCAAACGAGCTCTGCACTGCCAGGCGGTTTATGGAGTTGAATCCTATAACCGAGAAATGCTTGTAAAGATAAGCTCCTATGATGTTCACCAGTTTGCCGCTCTGGTCTGGCTTGCCGTCGCTGTTGAAGTAAATCTTATTCTTTTCCGAACTGCCGAATACGGTCAGTTCAAGCCTTAGGCTGTCCATTCTGACGCCACCGCTGTAGCTGATCGTGTTCTGCCTGTCTAAGCTCCTGTTCCACCTGTAGTGGTTCGAACAGTATCGCTCCTGGTATATTTCCGGTGTCTTGAGTTCATATATCACCTTGCCCCATAGCTTTACAGGCTGGTTCAACACTCTGATGTAGTTGTCTATGCTTCCGTTGAGGATCATGTCGCCGGCGTTATATCCGGTTATATACTGCTTGATGCCTGCGTTGAGCCTTACGTGCTCTCCTTTGTTCTTGAATATCTGACCGCCGAAGAACATGCTCACCTTTGTCACACCCTGACGCTGATACTCTCTTACCCAATCACCATCTTCATTAGTGTATTTGTGTATCGTGTCTGGCCAGTGGTAGCTCTTGACATCATTGCCTATGAAGCCTCTCAGACCGAAGCGTAGCAGCGAGTTGAACTCCTCGTTGAGTTTCAGGTTGAAGGTGTTGGTCACCATACCATATTTCACTCTGTCGTCGGTCTTCGTTGTGTCCTGCGTCATAGGAAATAGCTCGTCAAGTGTCTTGCCAAACGAGCTAAGGTCTCCCGTGCGGTACTCATGATGGTTTCTCATCAGATGTATCTGATGGTATGCAGTGGCTACCGGCACCTCATATTCGGTGCTGTCAACAGGGTCTATTCTGTCTACATGCCCCAGGTCGAGCTGATGCGCATAGTGCAACTGGTATGTTGCATGTCTGTTTGTCTGGTCCATGAAGAAGACAGGGATATCTTCTGCCTTGTCATACTCCTTCTGGTCTGTTCCTGTTGGGTCCGTTTGCAGCACGAACTCGTCATTTGTTATACCGCCGTTCTCGTTTATGTCCGAACGAGTGTATATACCCGAGAACTGGCTCTTGTAGTTGTCACCGTCGTAACTGCTGAACAGGCGCACTGAAGCATGGTCTGCTCGCTGGTTGCTGTATCGACCGATAGAGGTGGAGAACTTATAGTGTATGCCTACGTTCAGACGTCTGTTTACATTCTGGGTGAAGAGCACCTGCACAAACTCCTCCGAACGTCTTTTCGGGAAGCCCATGTTATAAGCCAAATTTGTATATGGTGTCTTCGTGTTGTAATAGACAAAGTCCTGAGGCTGCTCTGTATATTCCTGTAGTGTGTTTAGAAAGATATATCCGTCGGTGCGACGTCGGTTCATGTAGAGCATAGGGATATATGGCGAACCGAAATTACCCAATGTGACGTTCATCACATTGTTCTTCCAGATCTTGTTGTTTATCTGATGTCCGTTGGTGAGTGTATCTACAGGTATAGTGTCGGCAAGGGTATATTGGTCAACCATCTTCCAGGCCTTCACGTTTGGCCTGATAAAGGTTTGCTTCGAGTTCTTTGACGAGCTGTTGTTCCCGGCTCCTGCCTGACTCTTAGGTAAAGTCTTTTGCGCCGTTGCCGTTATTGCTGACGCAAGAAATATTAGTATGTATGCTACGAATCGTTTCACGATTGCAAATATATAAAAAAGAGATAACTTGACATATCTGTAGCCTCCATTACTTCCCCCTCCACAAAAAAAACACGATCTCTGCAAATATCCATCTCAATCTGCGTGATTCATGTCCGCCTTCTGAAAATATTCCATGCTTGTTCGCCTCTCTTGTTCGCATGGCAGTCAATTTATTTCCCTAAAACGACTAGTGTTTTAATATGTTTCTTTATATTTGCGGTTGTTAAATTGGTATGATTGATTATTTTGAGCATGAAACATTTTTTACCCTTATTGCTTGCAATGACTCTCTTTTCGTCGTGCGAAAAGGACGAGAAGATTATTGAAATTACATTCCCTAACTCTTCCACTTCACAAGAGAATGGTGGTGCTGTTGAGAATGTCGATATCCCTGTTATACATAAACTTCCTTTGCTTCATACTGATGGCCGCTATCTTGTCAATGAGGCTGGTGAGCATGTCAATCTTCATGGTTTCTGGCAGACCAACAGTCCTTGGTTCAATGGTGGTGCCCGCAACAATTATCAGTGGAACAACTATGATGTCGATGCTTGTCTCAACTGGAACCTCAAGCAGATCGACGATATCATAGCCGCTGGTTGGAAGGTCGATTTTATGCGTCTTCACATGGATTCATACTGGAGCCTTGCCCGCACTCGTCCTTGGCCTACTGATAGGGCAGAGTATGAGGACTATGACGAGGAACTTTTCAAGAAATATCTTGATGAAGTGTTTGTACCAATCGTTGAACATTGTATCTCTAAAGGTCTGTATGTCCTCCTCAAGCCAGGTTATGATGCTCCTGATTGCATAGGCAAGGGCGACAATTTCTATAGAGTTCTCTATAGTCAGTGGAAGATTATGAGTTCTCATCCTAAGCTCTGCAACAATATGGATGTGATGTTTGAGATTCTCAATGAGCCACGTAGCATCAAGGACGCCAACGGCGTCGTTGGTGGCAATGACGACTCTCACAACAAGGCTCTTACAGAATATATGCAGTCTTTTGTCGATCTTATTCGTGTCAACGCTAAGAATATCATCTGGGTACCTGGCACTGGCTATCAGAGCCAATACGCAGGTTATGCAAAATATAAGATCAACGACGATAACTATGGCTTTGCTGTCCATTGCTATCCCGGATGGTATGGCAGTGATGCTGAAAAGGAGAGTGCCGAACTGGGCGGTGCCTGGGGTGGCGGATTCGAGTCGTTCAAGTCAGGCTGGGACGCTCAGATCACTCCTGCCGCCAATATCGCTCCTATCTTGATCACTGAGATGGACTGGGCTCCAGAATCCTACGGCAAGTCATGGGGCAAGAGTGTGACTGGTGAGGCTGGCGGTCATGGCTTTGGAGCTAACTTCAAGTGGCTTGTTGACAATCTTGGCAATGCTGGCTATATCCTCTTTACCGATCCTTGGGACCTTGCCGACTTCCCTAAATATGGAAAAGAGAATCTGGCAACTAACTACTGGAATGACCCTCGTGGTTGCCCTTGGCAGATATATCACTGGTATAAGGACTATGCCGAAGGTCGCATACAGCCTGCATCTGCCGATGACATCGTCGTTGGTGGCGTGTCTGATGGTAAGCTCTCTTTGCAGAAGGGTGGCTCTAAGTTCATAATAGCCAATGCAAAGAATGGCACTAAGATATCTCCTGTGATGACAGGCACCGAAATAACTGTAGCCGATGCTTCTGTTGCTGAGGTCAAAGGAAATAAGCTTGTCGCTCTTAAGTCGGGCAAGACAAAGGTGACAGTTAAGGCTCTCGGTATCGAGACATCTTTCGATGTTGAGGTTGAGGCTTTCAACCCATTCGACTTTGCTAAGTTCAATCCTAATATCTGGGAGACAGGCTCATTTAATCAATCAACTCACGAACTGGTGACAGGTCAGTACGGCTTCGGTGGATGGGAATATTCGCCAGGCATAGATATCTCTAGCTATAAGAAGCTGGTTTGCGTACTTGGTGAAGGCTCCGATATGTCGTGCAGCCCTTCGTTCCGTATATTCGATGGCGGCGGTTATTGGGATGGGGCGTATGAGGCTTCCTTCACTGGCGGCAAGGCAGTCATCAACATATCTGGCGACATGGATAAGTCAACCGACAACAAGCCACTAGGCAAGAAACTTGACCCGACAAATATCACGATTGTCGGCATCTGGACCACTGGTGGCAAGCCTATTGTCATAGAGGATATTTATCTCGAATAATTCATACTTTAACTTTATATACGAAATGAAAAGATCAACTGCATTGGTATTTGCATTGTCGCTCCTTTCGCTTGTGGATTGCGGAAGCGCGATGGCGCAGTCGAACTACTTCGATACGCCAACTAAAACAGAGCTTTCGCTTGATGATGAGGGCTTCATCCGTCGATGGACGGTTCTCGAGCCTATCAGCAAGCCTAACCACACCAATACTGTCTTTGTCGACAGCTACCTCAATGAGGTCTTCGCTAAGGAGTATTTCAAAGGCCAGATGACATGTCTTCCAAAAGATGGCGACAAGGTTACGGCTATTGCTGAGCATGTTGAAATGCCAAAGGACTTCCGACGCTTCGACCAGAATGCTGAGATAAAGAGAACATTCAGCAAGGAGAAGCTTACTTGGCATAAGCTCGACAGCAAGACATACAACCTTAAGCTTATGCGCTTCGGTGAGTACCAGACTAAGCGTCTCTATGGTGTTATATATTGGGTTGTGACTGTTATCAACTGCGAAAAGGACATGGAGAATGTTCGTCTCTCTGTAGGTTCAAATTCTGCTTCTAAGTGGTGGGTGAATGGTGCTGAGACTCTTATCCTTTCGGGTGACCGCCGTATGGTGGCCGACGACTGCATGTCTGAGCGCATCAACCTCAAGAAGGGCGAAAACATCATCCGCGGCGCAATAATCAACGGTCCTGGTATGAGCGACTTCTGCGTTCGTTTCGCTGATGAGAACGGTAAGGCTATTACAAGTGGCATAACAATCAAATAATCCAATTACAATAGAAGACAATGAAAACAAGAAATATATTGAATGTCGCACTTGTTGCATCGGCTATGTTGGCTGCTAACAATGCGAATGCTCAGGTGGGTGAGCCTTTTATTCATGACCCAGCTACTCTCATGGAGTGTGATGGCGTGTGGTACACTTATGGTACTGGTGAAAACGGTATCATGTCTGAAGATGGTGGCTACACTTGGCATAGCGGCGCTATACGTCCTAACCGTGGTGCAGCTCCTGACTGTATCAAGATCGGCGACCGTTATCTCTTCGCTTGGAGTGCTACCGGTGGCGGACTGGGCGGTACTCATAGCGGTGATGTGCTGACAATGTGGAACAAGACCCTTGACCCTAAGTCGCCTGATTTCAAGTTCACAGAGAAGGTTGTTGTCGCTAGCTCTGTTGATGGCGAAGACTGCGACGCTATCGATGCAGGTTTGCTCCTTGACCCTACTACAGGTCGTCTCTGGTGCAGCTATGGTACTTACTTCGGTAATATCCGCATTGTCGAGCTCGACCCTGAGACAGGTAAGCGTGTTGAAGGCAACGAGGCTGTTGACGTGGCTATCGACTGCGAGGCTACCGACCTTATCTACAAGGATGGATGGTACTACCTCCTCGGTACTCATGGCACATGCTGCGATGGTGTTAACTCTACCTATAACATCGTATGTGGCCGTTCACGTAATGTGACTGGTCCTTATGTTGACAATCTCGGTCGTCCTATGCTCCAGGGTGGCGGTAAGATGGTTATCGCTGCTCATGATAAGGTTGTTGGTCCTGGTCACTTCGGCCGTACTGTAGTTGCTGAGGGAGTTGAGAAGATGTCTTGTCACTTCGAGGCTGACTTCGATATGGGTGGCTACAGCGTTCTCGGTATACGTCCTCTCCTCTGGAAGAACGGCTGGCCTGTAGCAGGCGAGAAGTTCCGCGAAGGTACCTATGAAGTAGAATCTGAACGTCATGGCTACGCTCTCGAGCTCGCTGTCGACTTCAAGAGAATCGATGGTGGCAGAATGCGTTGGTTCAACCCTAACGAGAAGCGTGAGATCAATCCTATTCCTATGCAGACTCTCGAACAGGTGCAGGATGAGTGGCCAGCCGACGAGATCGGCGTTCGCAACGGCGACTTCATGGTCCGCCCACATCAGAAGTGGACAATAACTGCTGTAGAAGGTGTTGGAGGTTTCCTTGGCCAGCCTTACTATAAGATAACTATTGCTGGTACAGAACGAACTCTTACCGCTACTAAGGAAGGTAATGTGACTACTACCGCTAAGTTCGAAAAGACAGACGAACAGCTCTGGCAGATCGACCAGATGACAGATGGCACTTATCGCATCATGCCTAAGTCAGAGGCTAAGGGCGCTAAGCGTTGCCTCGTGTCTATAGCCGACAGTACTCCAACTCTTGCTGAATTCGACTTCAACAACGATAATTGCAAGTGGAATCTTAAGGAATTGAGATAAACCCAAAATAACTTATTTTCCCATGAAAATGCCTGTATTAAAATCTACGGCACTGGGAGCACTTTTGATAGGCGGGCTTTGTGCACAGGCGCAAAACCCGCTTATTCGCGACCAGTTCACTGCTGACCCTACAGCTCGCGTGTTCGACGGTAAACTCTATGTCTATCCGTCTCACGACATTCCTCCGTCTAACAATCCTAATCCATCGCAGCCTAACTGGTTCTGCATGGAGGATTATCATGTTTTCTCTAGCGAGAATCTCACCGATTGGACCGACCACGGCATGATTCTTCATCAGAAAGATGTGCCATGGGGTAATCCTGATGCCTACTCTATGTGGGCTCCTGATTGCGTCAAAGGCAAGGACGGCCGTTACTATTTCTATTTCCCTAACGCACCTAAGGGCGGTCGCGGATTCGGCATCGGCGTAGCTATTAGTGACACACCTTACGGTCCATTCAAGCCAGAACCTACCAACATCGAGGGCATCTCGGGCATTGACCCATGCGTGCTCCAGGCATCTGATGGCAACAACTATATCTTCTGGGGAGCGGGCAACTGCGCTAAGCTGAAGGATAATATGCTCGAACTGGCAGACGATAATCCTGTTGATACTGTCCGTTTCGGCAACTTTAAGTTTGCTATGCGTGGTGTACAGTGTCTTAAGGGGTTGCCTTCACGTCAGGCAGAAGGTCCTTTCGCTTTCGAACGTAATGGTTACTACTATCTTACTTATCCTTATGTCCGCAACAATACAGAGGTGCTAGCCTACGCTATGAGCAAGAACCCTATGGGACCATACGAATATAAGGGCCTTATCATGCCAGAATCGCCTACAGGATGCTGGACAAACCATCAGTCGGTTGTCGAATATAATGGTCAGTGGTATCTCTTCTATCACCACAACGATTTCTCGCCAAACTTCGACAAGAACCGTAGCATCTGTGCCGACTCACTCTTTTTCAATCCAGACGGAACTATCGTTGAGGTTAAGCCTACACTCCGTGGTGTAGGTATCACTAACGCCCGTAGCAACATTCAGATAGACCGTTATAGCAAGGCAGAAGGAGTCAAGATGGCTTTTGTCAACGAGAAGGACACTCTCAACCGTTTCGAAGGATGGCAGCTTACGTTCAATGGGGTAGAGTCATACTCTACCTATAACGCTGTTGATTTCGGCTCTAGAGAGGTCACTACCGTAAGTGTACGTGCTAAGGCTCCTAAGGGTGGCAAGCTTGTCATCACAGACCTTACTACTAAGCTCCCTACATGGAACGGTCGTCCTATGCCTCCACAGTTCGCAGCAGGTTTCTCTACTATCGCTACTGTCGAGATCCCTACTTCTGACGAATACCGTGTCATATCCCTCCCTATCAACCGCTCTCCTAAGGGTGTGATTGACCTCAAGTTCCAGAGCAAGGATGGCAACGAGATAACTATCGATTGGGTTGGCTTCGACCTTCAGCCAGAGCTGCACTCAGCAGTCATGACAAAGACCTCTCTCCGTCCATGGGAAAAGGGTGGTTTTGAGACTCATCAGTACCGCAACCTCTTCGCTGAAATGGGTTACACACAAGCTCAGATCGAGGCTAAGCTTCAGGAACTCTATGATGCTTTGTTTACTGGTCCTAACCGCATTTACTTCGAGGTAGGCGATGATATGGCATATATCAGCGACGTCAAGAATCACGATGCACGTACCGAAGGCATGTCATACGGACTCATGATTGCCGTACAGCTCAACAAGAAAGACGTATTCGACAAGATATGGCGCTGGGCTAAGGCAAACATGCAGATGCCAGATGGCAAGATGAAGGGCTACTTCAAGTGGAGCGTTTCGCCAGATGGTGTACGTGGAGCTTTTGGTGCGGCTTCTGATGGTGAACTCTATTTCATCACTAGCCTTATCTTCGCATCCAACAGATGGGGCAATAATACTGGCATTGACTACCTCAAGGAGGCTCAGTATATACTCGACTGCACTATGGGTAAAGACGGTCAGCCTCGACTCATTGATGAGGCTACTAAGCTCATCACTTTCGTGCCTGGTGCTACTTATACCGACCCTTCTTATCACATCCCTGCTTTCTACGAAGTGTGGGCTAAATATGCCAAGGATGGCCGTAGCGACTACTGGAACCAGTGTGCAGCCGCAAGCCGTGAATACCTCCACAAGGCCATCCATCCTGTGACAGGCCTCAACCCTGACTATAGCAACTATGACGGTTCGCTCCTGAAGACAGGACGTACATTGGGAGATGTGTTCCGCTACGACTCATGGCGAGTGCCAATGAATATCGCTCTTGACTACTCTTGGGCTTGTAAAGACAAGGAATGGCAGAACGCCTACGGCCATAAGTTGCAGAACTTCCTCTACAATGAGGGCATCGACTCATTCCTCGACCAGTATAATGTTGACGGAACAACGCCTGCAGACATCATGGAGGCTGGTGGCTTCAAGGAGCTTCGCCATACTCCTGGCTTTGTAGCTACTAGTGCGGCCCTCTCGCTCGTATGCTCACATAGCAAGGCTCGTGAGTTTGTCGATCGTTTCTGGAACAGCAAGCATGAACCTGCGCCTAGCGGCTATTTCGATGCTTACTATGAAGGTATCCTCCGCCTCTTCGCTTTCATGCATCTGAGCGGCAATTACCGCGTTATCGAGCCTCAGAAATAGCTCTTAGATAGCTGTTTCTGCTCTATCATATCTGCCGCAATGCCAGTCATCTGGTGTTGCGGTTTTTTATGTCTTCTCTTGTCCGTAGCGTCTTTAATGCGCTGATATGTGTCACGTCTATTATATGAATATCATCTCTTTTTTCTTGATATGGACGTTTTTATGGCAAAAATGGGCAATGTTTTTTCCGGTTTATGTTACAAAGTGTTATATTAGCCGCTTAATAGGTATATTTTGCCGTAGTGTTGTCATAATTGTGGGTGCCATGTGAAGCCATGATACTGCAATATGATCACACAAATGTTAGAAATATTGGTATTATGAAAAATATAACAACTGTTTTGCTGATGCTTTTCGCATTTTGCATGAGTGCATTGGCAGAAATTAGAACTGGTAAAGCCGGAGACAATGTTACGTATGAGTTTGATACGACAACCGGTGAACTGCGCCTTTTTGGTACTGGTGAAACCTACAATCGTGGTGGTGAATGGAATTATGGCTTTACCGGGTCATCTCCTATTGCAGACTATCGCACAACAAATTGGTGGTGGAGCGGTATCAAGAGCGTTGTTATCGAAGAGGGTGTTACGTCTATTGGTGCTGCATTTTTCTATAGATGCACTGAATTGACTTCTGTTCAGATGGCCTCTTCTGTCAGTGTTATTGGTAACGAGGCTTTTCGTGGTTGTTCTTCTCTTCAGAGCATAACAATCGGTGCTGGTGTGACTGATGTTAAAGACCGATCTTTTACCGATTGTTCTTCGATGACTTATATATCTGTTGATGAGGCCAATACTTCTTATATTTCTATCGGTGGTGTACTCTATACTTCCGATTTTACTAAGATTGTCCGATTCCCTGAGGCGTTGAATACATACGATTATGTAATTCCTGAAGGTGTTACGGGCGCTGCTACTGATGCTTTGTATCATCTGACCTATGTCGAGTCAATAACAATTCCTACTTCAATGACTGTTATCGACTATGGATCATTTGACCAAACTCCTAAGTTGAATACATTGGTCTTCAAATCGACTACTCCTCCTAATTTTATAAAGAAAGATCTTGCCGGTGTTAATGTGACAACAGTCTATGTGCCATGTGGCGCTGAGGCAGCCTATAAGGCGAGTGATTGGAAGGGCTTTCAGATAAAAGGAGCTCTTACTGAGGGTGTCGTTGTTGACTTCCGTGTCTATACCAACGATCCTGAATTGGGCGACGTTAAGGTCAGAAGTCGTGCCGACTGTGTTTCTCGCACGTTCACTATTGAGGCCATTCCTACCACTTTCGGACGTTTCGTTCAATGGCAAGATGGCAACACTAGCAACCCACGACAAGTTGTAGTTCCCGAAACAAGTTCAGAGACTTTCGCCTATACAGCCTACTTTGTTGCTAATGATGAGTCTATTACTGTCAAAAAGGGTACGGAGAACTTGAACAAAACTGATGTTAGAGGATACTATCAGGTGTCTGCTACTGACAATGGTACACCTGAAAAGAAGATTGAGACTACTGGTGTCAATACATCGGCCAGCACCAACTACAAGTATGGTGATGTTATTACGCTCTATTGTAATGTGACACAGACTGGCTATAAGTTTAGACGTTGGTCTGATGGTAATAAGGAAAACCCTCGTGTGGTGACTGTGACATCTTCAAATACCTACAGTGCTGAGATAGAAAAGGGCCAGGTGACAATTAAAACATCGACGCTTAATACTAGTTATGGTACTACTTCGCCTGGTTCTACTACTGTCGAGTTCGGTACTGAGGTGACTATTACAGCTACGCCTAAGGCCAACTACGACTTCCTCAGATGGGATGATGGCGATACGAACCCTACACGTAAGGTGATCGCTACTGCCAATAAGACTTATACAGCTTATTTCCAGACTAAGAAATATACCGTTAGCGTTTCTGTCAACGACGATGCTATGGGTTCTGTTACTGGTTATGGCACATTCTCTGCGGGCACAGACGTCTCGCTTAATGCTATTGCTAATCCGGGTTATGAATTCGCGTCGTGGAGTGGTGACATAACTTCTACGTCGAATCCGGCTTCCATATCAAATCTTAGTCGCGACTACAATATCAATGCTACGTTCCGACCTATTAAATATACTATAGTCTTCCTCAAGGCTGATGGTGGTGTTCAAAGCTCTTCTCAGGTCGATTACAACACTATGCCTACTATTCCGGCTGACCCAACTAAGGCTTCTACAGCTAAGTATTCCTATAGTTTCGCTGGTTGGGACCCTGCTGTCGATCTTGTTCAGGGCGATCAGACATATACTCCTATTTTTGATGAGTCGATACGTACCTATACTGTCAAGTTTGTCAACGACAATGGTAGTGTCCTCCAGAGTACTGTTCAGGAATATGGCTCCGCAGCTCAATATAATGGTGCTACTCCTACAAAGGCTGCTGATGCGCAGTATACTTACGATTTCCTCGGTTGGAATACAACTCCAGGTACCGTGACAGGCGACGTGACTTACACTGCGCGATATAATCGCACTCTCAATAGTTATGACATTACGTTTGTCGATTACGACGGAGCTGTCCTCAAGGCTACCCAAAAGATCAATTATGGTGTGACACCTACTCCTCCAGCCAATCCTACAAGGGCTGGCGATGTTCAGTATACATATACTTTCAAGGGATGGAGTCCTGCCGTAGCAGCTGTGACCGGTAAGCAGGTATATACTGCTACTTATACATCTACTCTTAAGAATTATACTGTTACATTTAAAGATGGTAATGGCAAGACTCTGGCTACCGAGACATATAGCTATGGCTCAACACCTTCTTATAAGGGTGCGGAGACTCCTACCAAGGCAGCTACCGCTGAGTTCTCTTATACTTTCAACAACACTTGGGAACCTGCTATTACTAAAGTAACTGGTAACGCTGTATATACTGCTAAGTTCACTGCTACTACTAATAAGTACTGGATCACATTCAAGAACTGGGATGGTTCTCAGCTCCAGCGTACTCAAGTAAGCTATGGTGCTACACCTGTCTATAGTGGTGCAACTCCGACAAAACCAGCTTCTGCTGAAATAAAGTATAAGTTCAATGGTTGGAACACAACTATAGCTCCTGTCACTGGAGATGCTACATATACCGCTCAGTTTGTCGATGGCGACGCAGTACTATATGAGGTGAAATTTGTTGATGAGGATGGCACTGTTCTTCTAGCCAAGAGCTATAAGTATGGTGAGAAGCCTGTCTATAGTCCTGATCCTACTAAGGCATCTACAACTCAGAGTGTGTTCACATTCAGTGGCTGGTCGCCTGCAGTTCAGATAGTTACCGATAAGTCAGTTAAGACCTTCACGGCCACCTATTCAGCTTCGCCTCGTCCTTATACTATTACATTCTACGACGAGGATGGGGTGACTGTTCGTCAGCAATCAACATTCACCTACGGGTCTACTCCAGTCTATTCTGGTGCAGCGCTTACTAAGAAGGCTACCGATGAGTATACTTATACCTTCAGCGGATGGTCTCCTAAGATAGGCACGGTTACTGGTGACGCTCAGTATTCTGCAGTTTACTCTGCTAAAAAGAATAAATATACCGTTACTTTTGAAGACTATGACGGTACTCCTCTTAAAGTTCAGGATGTCGAATATGGTAGTTCAGCTACTCCTCCTACTTCTCCTACTCGTGAGGGTTATACTTTCAGAGGATGGCAAGGTTCTTATACTTCGGTTAAGAAAGCTGTCACTGTCACAGCAACTTATGATATTAATAAGTATACTATCCAGTTCAAGAACTACGATGGTTCTCTTCTCGACGAACAGGTTTGCGAGTATGGTGTGAAGCCATCATATGCTGGTACTCCTGTTCGACCTGAAACAGCTCAGTATACATATACTTTCAAGGGTTGGGATAAGGACATTGTTGCAGCTAAAGCCAACACTATCTATACAGCTACTTATAGCAGCAAGGTTAAAAGCTATACTATTGAGTTCTGGAATGAGGGTGGCAAGGCTCCTATGCTCTCTGTCGATGTTCCATATGGTTCTACTCCTAACTATACGGGCTCTACTCCACAAAAGGCTGCCGACGCTCAGTATACATATACTTTCAGCGGATGGGACCCAGCTATCACAACAGTTACCGGTAAGGCTAAATATACTGCGGTCTATTCTAAGAAAGTCAACGAATACCTAGTCAATTTCGTCAACTGGAATGGTTCTGCTCTTACCGATGGCGTGCAAAGCGTCGAGTATGGTAAGGTCCCTGTTTATACAGCTACTCCTGTCCGACCTCAAACCGATCAGTATGAATATGCCTTCATAGGATGGAATCCTTCAGTAAAGGCTGTTTCCGGTCCTGCTACATACACTGCGCAGTATTCTGAGACAGTTAGATCTTATGAGATTAATTTTGTTAACTACGATGGTACTGTTCTCGAGTCTGTCAATTTCTTGTATGGTCAGACGCCTTCGTACTCTGGTGAGACACCAACACGTCCTAGTGATGCTCTCAACAACTACACCTTCACAGGTTGGTCTCCAGAGATAGGTACAGTCAAGGGTGCTAAGACATATACTGCTCAGTATTCTACTGCATCTATCATCTATACAATACGTTTTGAAGACTATGATGGAACCGAACTGCTTACTAAGTATGTACCAGCCGGATCAGTCATCACTTGTGACCTTGTTCCTACTCGTGAGCAAAACGATAATTTCTCGTATGCTTTCAATGGTTGGAGTCCTGCTCTTACCTCCAGCTTGAAGGCTACTGGCGACATGACTTTCACTGCTCAGTACGATGCTACTTGGCGCGAATATAATGTTCGCTTCGAGAAGGATGATCATACAGAGATTGTTACTAAGAAGGTGAGATACAATGAGTTGCCTATTGCTCCACCTGATCCTACTAAGGCTCAGACAGATAAGTACACATACGTATTCGCCGGATGGAACAATCCTATAACTGAGGTTCTTGGCAACCAGACATATACTGCGGTATTTACTCCTGTTATCCGTAAATATACCGTCAAGTTCCTCGATTACGATGGCTCAACTCTCCAGTCAAAGGAGTACGACTACGGAACGACACCTTCGTGTGTTCAGCCAACTCGTGAGTCGGATGCTCACTATACATACTCTTTCAAGTCGTGGAAGCCAGCAGTTACCGAAGTTGTAGGTAATGCTACATATACTGCAGAGTACAACTTGACAGTCAACACTTATACCGTGACTTTCAAGAATGATGACGGTACGGTTATTGACTCTGATGTCTATGAATATGGCGCTCAGCCTAGATGTGACAAGACTCCAGAGAAGTCGGCTACTAAGGAATATACTTATACATTCGCAGGCTGGGACAAGACGGTAGTTGCGGTTACTGGTAATGCAGTCTATACAGCTACTTACTCTGCTAAGAAGAATGTCTATACAGTTGTCTTTGCCGACGAGTCAGGTAATGCCATCAAGACCTATCAGCTTGAATATGGTTCAACTCCTGTATTTGATGGTGTCGAGCCAGTCAAAGACGCTACAGCTGAGTTCACCTATACATTCTCAGGCTGGACTCCGACTGTCGCTATGGTTACTGACAATGTGACCTACAAGCCAGTCTTCAGCTCTAAAGTCAACTCTTACACTGTAGTGTTCAAGAATTATGATGGTACGGTGCTCCAGACAGAGTCTCTCGAATACGGCTCTACTCCAGTCTATAAGGCAGACGACCCTGTCAAGGCAGGTGACGCTCAGTTTAGCTATGTATTCACAGGATGGGATAAGGCAGTGAGCGATGTTGTAGGCAATGCTACTTATATAGCTCAGTACAGTGAGAAGGTAAACTCTTATGAGATACGTTTTGTCAACTACGATAATACTCTCCTCCAGTCAGTTATGGTTGAATATGGCAAGACTCCAGAGTACTCTGGTTCTACACCTCAGCGTGAGGGCGATAAGCTAGTCAACTACACATTCAAGTCATGGTCGCCTGCTATCACAAATGTTACTGGTAATGCAACTTATACAGCAACCTATACTACTGCTGAAAATGTATATATCATAACGTTTGTCGATTACGACGGTCATATCCTCCTGTCAAATGGTGTTGAGTCGGGCGAAGTTATCACTTGCGATATCATTCCTACCCGTGAGGCAGTCGATAAGGTATATACCTTCTCTGGTTGGGATCCTGTTCTCACCGATGGTATGAAGCCTACCGAAGATATGATATTTACTGCTCAGTATACCGACGTTCCTCGTAAGTACAATGTTACCTTCGTGATGGACGATGGTGTTACAGTTATCGAGTCTAATGCGGTAGAATACAACACATTGCCTACTGAGCCTACATCTGTCACAAAGGATAAGACAGCTCAGTATTCATACACCTTCTCTGGTTGGGATAAGACAATAGAAAAGGTTGTTTCCGACGTAGTCTATACAGCAGTCTTCTCATCTGAAGTTCGTAGCTATACAGTTTCTTTCCTCGACTATGATGGCTCTGTCCTTCTCTCGAAGTCTTATCTGTATGGCGAGACTCCAAGCTGCGCTAACCCTACACGCGACGCAGATGCTCAGTATACCTACACTTTCACAGGTTGGGATAGTCAAGTCGTTACTGTTGTAGGTGATGCTACTTATACAGCTCAATACTCTTCAGTGGTTAATAAGTATAATGTTATTTTCAAGCACGAAGATGGCACAGTGCTCCAGTCAGCCGAATATGAATATGGTGTCAAGCCAGAATTCCTCGGTGATGACCCTACTAAACCTTCTACTCCAGAATTCAGCTATTCATTCGATGGCTGGGATGCCGAAGTGATTAAGGTTTCTGCCGATGCTGTATATACCGCTACCTTCTCTGCGACTAGAAGGTCATATACAATCATCTTCGCCGATGAGAATGATGTTCCTATCAAGACATATACTGTAGAATATGGTCAGTTGCCAGTGTATGACGGTGATGAACCTGTTAAGACACCTACTGCCCAGTACACCTATTCGTTCGAGGGTTGGATACCTGACATAGAGACTGTTACAGGCGATGCCACATACAACACAGTCTTCTCAAGCGTGGTCAACAAGTACACAGTAACCTTCAAGAACTTCGATGGTTCTGTCATCGAGGAGGCACAGTGGAACTATGGCGCTACTCCTGAGTGCAGATCCATTCCAGAAAGAGATGGTGGTGCTCAATATATCTATAATTTCGCAGGCTGGGATCGCGAGATAACTGAGGTCACTGCCGACGTTACCTATACAGCGGTCTTCTCTAGTGAGGTAAAGAAGTATAAGGTTTCCTTCCTCAATTATGACGATGCTATTCTCGATCAGGGCTACTTTGAATACGGCGCTGTTCCTGCTTACAATGGCGAGACTCCTACTCGTCCTTCCGATGGATTGCTCAACTATACCTTCATGGGCTGGTCGCCTGATATGGTAACAGTAGAGGAAGAGGCAACTTACCGAGCTGTATATTCAACTGCCGATGTCATCTATACCATGACATTTGTCGATTATGACGACACAGAGTTGATGACAGTCAAGTTCGAGGCCGGAGCGACTATTGTATGCAATATTGTTCCTACTCGTAAATCAACAGCCGAGAAAGTATATGAATTCACAGGTTGGAGTCCAGAGTTGACAGAAGGCATGACAGCAACAGCTGATATGACCTTCAAGGCACAGTATTCTGAAAGCGGCCGCAGCTATACCATCCGTTTCATCATGGATAATGGCGATGAGATATCTAGTTCCGAAGTGGAATATGGCGCTACTCCTGTAGCTCCTACCGATGTTGTTAAGGCTTCTGACTCTCAGTACTCTTATGTTCTGAGCGGCTGGTCTCCTGCGCTCGCTCCTGTAACAGCCGACGCTACTTACCAGGCAGTCTTCTCTGCTCAGGCACTCACATATACCGTACAGTTCGTTGACTTCGACGGCTCGGTCATTAAGAGTGGTAGTTACCTCTACGGCGAGATGCCTTCATGTGAGGCACCTTCACGTGCTGCCGATGTTCAGTACACATACGCCTTCGCAGGTTGGGATAAGCAAGTTGTCTCTGTCTCTGGTGATGCGGTATATACTGCTACTTACCTGTCTACTCTCAATAGCTATACCGTGACAGTCAACTGCAATAATGTTGAGCTTGGTTCTGTTTACGGTGGTGGTACATACGAATATGGCTCAAAGGTCACTATCTCGGCTAAGCCAGAGGAAAACTGCTATTTCGTGTCATGGAATGATGGTGATAAGAATGCCGAACGTGTTATCGAGGTTGTCGGCAATGTCACCTATTCGGCAACATTCTCTGCGGAAGATGTTGAAGATCCTGATGATCCTGAGATAATCCTCAAGCCAGATCCTTCTGCACCATGCTACCAGATAGCTCCTGCTATTGCACTTTACGACTGGCTCCTTATGGTTGACAATAAGACCATGCGTGTCAGCGGCTATAATGTCAAGGAGTCTGATGTCGCTTGGTACCGCATCGTCAATGAACAGGATAATGTGTGCGATGATAATACTCCTGACGACGACGTTATTGTTGGCGAGGGCTTCTACTTCACAAGTGATCGCAATCTTATCGGCACAGGACAATACTACGCTGTTGTCAATGTCGATGGCGTTCTCTTCCGCACTCGCGTATTCGACTACTCTACTAGCAACAAGGCGCTTATCTTGCCTACTCGCGCTAACCCAGGACAGACACTTACTGTGAAGGGTATCGACGGAGAGGCTGATATAGAAGTTTACGACATTAATGGCCGTCTTGTTAGAAGAGTTAAGACAGATGGTTCTTGCACTTATGAGATCCCTGCCGAGGGTACGGCTGGCGTTTATATTGTCCGTATAGTCGATGCTAATGGTAGTGTTCTCAAGTACGTAGTGAAGTAATTGATGCTGATGATGAAGAATTATATAATATACTGTGTGGCTCTACTGCTTGCCACGTTCTCTGTTGATATGTATGCCCAGCGCAATGCTAAGGGTTGGTCTCTTGGCGCAGGCGCTCGTATGGGTCTCGGTTCTATGATGCAAAAGTCTGATGAAGTGTCTAGTGATCGCACAAAAGGTTTCGATGGTGCAGGTGAACTCGTCTTTACTAGTTTCCTTTCGCGTGGGAAGACCGATATGATGCGATATGGTTTCCGCACCGGTCTCTCTCTAGGCTATCGACAGAACTCCATCAAAATGGGCAATATCGACCTCACCTATAGTGCTAAAGATGCCGAGGGTAATGCTATAACATACCACGCAACAGCTAAGAATGTGAAGGAGACCGACCGTCAGTTTGCTCTCGAGATACCAGTCATGTTCGCTGTGGCCTATAATCGCCTTTTCGGTAATGTAGGTCTGCGTTTCGGCATTCCAGCCATGTCACGTTATAGCCAGACAATGGAAGATCCTTCGTTGTCGGCTACCTACGATGAATATGAGGTAACTATCAGGGATGAGAAAGTCACAGGTGTAGTATCCAACGACGATAAGAACCAGAAGGCCAAGCTCGACGCCTCTAGCTTCAATATGTGTGTCTCTCTCGAGGCAGGATATGAGTTCAAGGTAATTGGACATGTGCTCCAGGCGGGCATCTATGTAGATTACGGTCTGGTTGATAATTTCAAGGGTAAGGGCTGCAACTTCACCGATGCCGACCCTACAGCTATCGATGGTGCGACCAGCACACCTACTACTGTCATCGTCCATTCGCTGACCGACTCCTATGTCAGCAATGTCGGTATCTTCTGCGTCGGCGTGCGTGGTGTATATAACTTCAAGAGCACCCTCACAGGTCGCAACTCATCATTCAAGCATAAGTCAAGTCGATAATCTGAAATATGCGTAATAAAACAAAAAGACGCTGGCCCATGGTCAGCGTCTTTTGTTGTTTAGTATGTCGGTTATTTATTCCCCTTTCAGTCCTTCAAGGAAGCCGTTTATCAGATCCTCGCCATTGTTTAGTGCATCTCGTATTGTCTTGCCAGCCTGTTTAGCCGCCATCTTTGTGTATTGCGCAACAAAGCGAGCTTGAAGCTTCTCTATCTCTAGCAGCTGTTCGTCAGTGAAGTCATAGCTGTCAGTGTCAATGTTCTTGTCTATACTCTCTAGCTTATGGGTGAAATACTCAAAGCTGTTATCACCGCAGTTCTCTATCTCTTCTGTAAGGCTGCGCAGGTTGTTTATGTATTTTTCTTCCTTCGTACTGCATGATGTGAGCAGCAATGCTATTGCGCCTATTGTGGCATACTTGAGAATGTTCATAGTCTGTTATATTTTATGTTGGTTATTTATGCCGTTTTTAAGCCTCAAAGTGCTTGTGGATATAAATATACTAAGTATATGGAGAAAATCAAATATAAGCCCTGTATATAAACATAAAAGCCGACTCCTTCACGGTTCGGCTTTTACCAACGCTTAATTACTAACCTATATTCTATATATGGAAATGTCTATGAAATTGTGTTCAATATATTATTACGCGTTGTAAATAAAAAGGTTATGTTTATTATGAAAAAAAGCCACTCCCCAACTAAGAGAAGTGGCCAACCCATAATAAAACTTCTAATTACTTAATCTATGTCGATTATTTCTTCCTCCATCCGCATTTCGGACACTTGCCATTCTTGTCGAGTGCGACACCGCAAATAGGACATTTGTCCAGGTGTTTTTTCACCTCATAGCATTGCGATGCCTTGTTGACGCCACTAGAGAAAGTCAGTTTGGCAATCGGTAGCTTGTCTTTCAGAAGATCATAGACAATCTTTATCATCCCTTCAACTGTCATCGACTCTTTGGTTACTACTAGGCGACAATCGGGATATGCAGTGGCAAGTGGTGTGCGAAAGGCCTCGCCTTTCATGCTGTTTAGAGCATGTCCGTTACGAATACCCTGTTGATCGTACACGTTGAGAATGGCGGGCAACAGAGGATCATCTTCGCGCAGGACAAGGGCATGGTCGAAATTGCGCAGTATGTCCCATGCCACCTTCTTGATCTCATTGCATGGATATACCATATTGACTTTGGGCGTGACATCGTCTTCTACCTCGATAGTGAGGATGCCTGTGTGACCATGCAGATACATGGCTTCACCAAGAAACCCATAAAACCGGTGAGCATATTGTAGCTCAAGTGTTGTGATGCTTCTCATGATAAATTGGTTTTGTTAATGAAACATTTGATTTACCTGTGAAGCAAAAATACCCAACTACTTCATATTGCCTTTGTACTGGTTAACTCAATACTGATACTCTGTTATAAGGATTACTAATGATAATAATGCAGTATATGTGTACTGCTTATGTTTGGATATGACTGTTTCGTCTGATTATGGCTATTGCTTATTTCTTTGTCACCTCATAACCATAAATGGTCTTCCAGTCTTCTCTCGTCGATATAGTATGCCATCCGTTGTCCTCGCAGTATCCTTTCATGTTTTCTGCTATCTCTGCATTGCCGTAGTCTCGTTCGGTGTCGTCACACATGATGCAGTATGCTGCTGATTGATATCTGTTGTCGTCTGTTACATATTGAAACATCGCATAGTCGCCTGTAGAGTTGCCAAAGGCAAGCACTGGCTTCTGGCCTATCTCTTCAATGATGTTCTTTATTTTGGTAAATGCTACGTTGACCGTTAGGCCGTTGCCTGTTCGTTCCACTCTCTCGCCTGCCTTGATCGTATGGATGTAGTCTCTGGACTCTCCCTGTAATGCGGCTCTCATCTCTATGTCCGAACCTATACAGTGACTCATAGGAATGTCTATCACTCCGTCGATTGTTGCTCGTACAAGTCCTCGATCTGCTCCCGATACAATATATATGGTGAAGCCGTTTGATGTTAAATAGCTTATTACTTCAAGCATTGGCAGGTAGAAGCTTTCGCCTATCTTCATGTTGTTCATGCCTCCTGCTGGCGTGGTGTCCATCCAGTTACGTGCGTAGGCGTGGAATTCATTTGCTGTCATGCCAGTAAAGCATTCATACTGGTATCGCCCCTGGTTGTTGACTCTTGGATCTCTGATGTGCTTATGTGCGTAGAGATCATCGTGAATGTCTTCTGCAAATTGGCGGTTCTCTTTGCTTACCTTGTCTGGATATTGCTTTACGAAGTCCATCCATAACAGCCATCCTGAGTAGTATGGTGTCGTTTCGCTGATAAGGGTTCCATCCATGTCAAACACAGCAATACGGTCTTTCTTGGGTATGAATTTGCCGCTCTTCTCGTCAGTAACTTCACTTATGTAGTTCTTCAGCGACTCTAATACTGTTGAGCCTTCTTTCCAATAGTTGAATTGTCCATAACGACCAGCAGCAATCTTACAAAGTTGTTCACGCGACTCGGCCTGTGCCAACATCGACATGGCCAACATCACAATTACATAGATTCTTTTCATTTTAGTGTCTTTTATTTGATACAAATATAGCAAAATATGATCATAACCATTCTCGCTTATAATTCTAGCTATGCAAATTAGCATCCCATGCTAGTTGTTTTTGTTCCTCTGATTTTAGTCGCTGGAACTCTTCAATAAGATAGAGTTTGAATGGCATGCTGATAGCAGAGCCAAATTCAAATGCAATGTCGCGATGGGCGTATGTTCCTCCGTAGCGTCCTCGTTTTGAAACAATACCTATAGCATTCGTCTTTTCAATCCATTCTGAAGCACTTAACACAAAACTCGGAAGACCTGCTTGCATTTTAAAGTGGTCAAATTCGACCACATTAAAATTGGGGTTATGAATAATCTCCCATGTTCCAAGGAACTCCAAGGTTCCACGATTCCTTATCCAGTTCTTAATTACATCTGCTGCTCTAGAATCATCTTGGCGTGCTCCCGCCATATCCGTTAGCGAAATGTAATCTCCAGCGCCCTCATTAAGAACTGTTATCTCTGTATCTTGTACAATTATCTTTGCCATGATTTCTCGATTAATTCAATGCCATATTTACACTCCCACTAAGTTACTTATAATTTGGGGCACATCATCTATTTCCTGAACTCAAATTTCATGTATAGCCCTCTAACCCACACACAAACAAAAAGAGCCACCCTCCAAAACGAGAGTGGCTCTAACCATATCACATATACATATTCTTACAGCTTTCTACCTGCCAAATCAAATTTTTCTCCGTCCTTGACAATGACAACCTGACCATTCTCCACAGTCTTGAAGTTGTATACGCCAACATGGTCAAGCTCCGTACGTCTTGAAGGAGTTGCCGTTTTCTTCGTGAAGAAATACTTGCTGTCTGGTGTGTCTGTCTTAAGTGTCACACCATCTGCCTCATAATGCTTGCCAACAGCCTCTGTGCCGTCAGCATTGTAGGTTATTTTTTCGATGGTAACATCACAGTCGTTCTCTACACAACCATGTTCTACTTGTACCAATCTGTCGTTTTCATCATAGGTGTAGCGTTCCGTATCAGAATATGATGTTGAAAGAACCATCTGATTCTTGCTGTTATACTCAAATAATTCTGTATTTGAATGAACCCACTCGCCAACACAATTTATTTCATCCTTTATAATGTTACCGTTTCCGTCATATGTCAACGTGTGGGTCTCAGTTGTCACATAATCACCATGGTCATAACTTGTTATTACATAACCTGTCAAAATCCCCATTTCATAATTATTTTCGTATAGAGATTTCATTTCCCATTCCTCATTTTTTTCCATAAGCTCCACTTCACTTGTCAAATTCCCTTTCTCGTCGTATTGGTAAGTTCTATTATACACATCTCTGCCATGCTCCTCGCATTCGTAACTGCTTGTCATTACCGAAATTCTCCCATTTAAATCATAAGATAACGCGACGTCCCAATATGTATCACCTTCATACATATTACATTTAGTTAGAGCAAAATTGTTATTCGCATTAAACGCTTCAAATGTATGAAGCTGTGCCGAAGCCACAACACCCACCCAAATGGCAGCAAAAAGTGTAAACAGTCTATTCATATTTATACATTTAATATTCCAAGCAAAGTTTGTAAAAAAAAACACAAATCAAAGTGAGCCCCACAAAAAAGGTGGCTCTAACTATTCATTCCAGCAACCAATCAATAATATTCTTATGAATTATGCCATCTCGACTAAAATCAAATTCATCGAGAGAAAGTACATATTTAGGATAATTATCGCCAATAGCCTTCAACGAACCGAATTCTCGCTCAATGGTTTCATCACTTGCCAAGAGATACGAGACTTGCACGTAAATAGTCTCGTTATTACGACTAGCGCAGAAATCCACTTCCTTCGTGCCAATACAACCGATTGATACATTATATCCACGACGTTGAAGCTCAACACATACGATATTTTCAAGTATTTGATTGATGTCTCGCTGATTGTTTCCGTATATTGCCTGGCGCAATCCGTGGTCAGTCAAATAGATCTTGTTTTGTGAAGAAAGTAATTCTTTGCCGATGATATTCTGCCTCTGAATCATGTTGACAAGATAAACAGACTTGCAAAAGTCAATATAGTTATAGATTGTTTCAGTTGACAACCTGCGACTTTCACTCTTCAAGTATTTAACTACAGACGTAGCAGAAAACAAGTTGCCAACATTCGCCATCATAAAGATAACCAACTGCTTGAACAATGCTACATCACGTATGTTATTGCGCTGAGCGACATCTTTGAGGATAATAGAGTTGAACAAATCGTTAAGGTAAATCATCTCATCGTCATGCGACATTTGATAATTGTAGAGCACAGGATAACCTCCTTTGACGACATACTCACGAAACAGCTGATGTTTGTCAACCGGCCTATTGTTTTCTTCCGACATCTGCACCACTTCTTTGAAAGAAAATGGATAAACCTTAATCTCGACATAGCGACCTGACAGATAAGTCGATAATTCACTCGACAAAAGCTTTGCATTTGACCCCGTCAAATAGATATCTGCATCAAAATCAATTTGAATAGAATTGATAATCTTTTCCCATTCCGCAAGTTCCTGTACCTCATCAAAAAACAGATATAGACGTTTATTGGTTTGGTCAGCTGTCTCCCTGATTCGCTGCCAAACATATTCGGCATTGACAGCATGACCATCTATTCGTGACTCAAAATTAAGAGATAATATTTGCGACTGTCCGACACCACGCTGCAACAGTTCATTCTGCACAAGTTGCATCATAACCGACTTGCCAGCACGTCGGCTACCAGTAAAAACCTTTATCAGATTAGAATCTATAAAAGGTATAACCTTATCAAGGTATGTTTGTCTCTTTATTACTTCCATGATTTTTCGATATATCGAAAATTTGAGACAAATATACAATCTCTTTTCGATATACCGAAAAGACAACTACGAAAATACAAGTTTTTTCGATATATCGAAATCGGCCCCAAGACCCCAAAAATATGCCACCCTCCAAAACGAGAGTGGCTCTAACTAGTTGAGATGACCATTGGTGTCAAAAATTCACACCGCAATCGTATTCTATCAAAATCTTTGGTTTGCTTGCTTTACATATAGCAGTGCTGTCTGGCAAAAATTCTACTCTAACGGATTCTTCTACCAACCCACCCCAATCACTCCAATACATGACGGAAACGTCCGCTACCTTTGTCGAATCGTTATAGACAACCATCGGCTGGTGAAGTTCGACTGTGTCCAAAGCTAACCTCAAAGACTCATCTAACTTTCCACCAAATCCATGTTCACTCACTGTATTCACAAAGTGTTTTCGGTCGCTATGATAATAAGTGATGTAACCATATAATGAGTGTCCGAATAGAGGCCCACTTAAATAACTATTCATTAGCAGATACATTTGCCAAGCTCCCATCGGGCATGGCTGCGCCTTAATATTTTCCCAATGATAATCTTCAATCCAGTATCGCTTCTCTTCTTCTATGCATCCGTTGGAATTGTCAATTATGAATCTTGCCAATCCTTCTTCACAACTCGCAGGGCAACTGATGAAAAGTTTGTTTGCCTTGTCGATACTAGTCTTATCCAAGACTCTTGTGATTCTATACTTTAAGTCTTCATTTAATAGCTCGTCAGTTTCGTAGATGTCATAGATTTGGGACAGCGCCCTTGTATATTCAGCGTACTTTAATGTATACTCATTGTCGGGCAGATTGTACTCTTTGGTCATTTCATGCGCAATACGCTTTTGTTCGTGCTTAAGATACTTATAGTAGCCTAATACAACCCCGCCTGCTATTATGCATGCAAACACCAAACGCACTAACTTTTTATATCTGTTGTATTTCTCCATGATAAATATTCTGATAGTCAAGAATCCTCAATTAACTTTCAATATTCCACGCAAAGTTCGTAAAAAAAAAACACACACAAATCTAATTTCAGTCTCTCGACAAGCCAAAATTCATCTACAATCTCCACCCCCATTTTAATACCAATAAGCCTGGTGCCAAATCAAGTCAGGATGTTTACAGAGGATTATCGATCCGTCCAGTAGTGAAGATAAAATAGAAAAAATTAGAAATGTATACAAATGAGGCCGTGTCAAAATACTGACACAGCCTCTTTTTCAATAATATAACAAAATTTCTACCCGATATGTGAATTATATCGTATTAGGATTGTAAGTTGGCATAGCGCCATTCTGCGTGCAGACGAATGCTGACACTTTAACTGCAGTCTTGTGAGCCTCTTCGATGGTCTTGCCGTTGAGCAGAGAGGCTATAAACGAACCAGTGAACGAGTCGCCTGCACCGACAGTATCGGCCACGGTCACCTTAG
>JAKSLH010000015.1 GCA_024401335.1 Bacteroidales bacterium | reverse complement strand
GATTTATCATGAAATCTCGCTGCGGAAAATTGCACTTCTATCTTGAATCTTCATTCGCGGTTCGATTAACAGGGAAGGTTACATGCGACTCCTTGTTGTAAAATATATAAAGGAGAATCAATGTATGATTATTTCGAATATAAGGACATATACGGAACTATATTCTTTAATTTATGAGAATTTATCCGGAATATAAATAGCAAATAAATGACAAAGGCTCGCATCATTGGGGTGCGGGCCTTTTGGTTTTGTATGAATGAACGGAAGGCTGGCAGAGTGATGACTGAAGTGATTTATCATCTGGAAACCAACATATCTGCAATTATTTCGTCATAAAAGGTTATTGTGAATTAAAAACAATTAACTTTGCTACATTCAACAATGAACATCCATAATATGACAAAGAAATACATCCTCGCTATCGTTGCTTTCATGCTTCCTATATTCACTAACGCACAACAGGAAGTTATCCACCCTAAGGGTGACATGCTTTTTAATGCAGGTTGCTACACAAAAGCTATCATAGAATACAAGAAAGCATATCTCAAAAAACCAGACAACACCAAGCTTATGCGTCGTCTCGCAGAGGCCATTCTTCTAGACGAGTCACCACGTGGCGAAGCGACCGACTATATCGACCGTTACATGCAGATGGATACAACAGCCGCAACAGACTACGAGGCTCTCTATCTTGCTGCTCAGGCTCATTTCTATGCACGTAACTTCTCGACTGCTCGTAAGCACATTGAGAATTACCAGACTATGGTAACTGACAAGGCCCAGCAGGATAAGGCTACAAAGTTGGCTTCTTGGATTGACAACGCACAGGCTATGCTCAAGGATACTCTCAAGAACCCTGTTGTCAACCTCGGTGAGATGATCAACACTCAGTATTCTGAGATCAACCCTGTGATATTGCCTGATAACAAGACTATCGTCTTCTCGTCTGATGACAAGTATAACTCGACTGAAGTTATCAACTACTTCAACGTGAAGTTCTCCGAAAACAAGGAACTTGGATGGACAAAGTCAAAGGCTGTGTCGGGTATGGTCAACACTCTTTATGACGAATATGTGAGCGGTCAGGGTGCAGGTGAGATTCTCTTCAACTCTAACCGTGACGTCAGCTTCGGCATATACCATTGTAAGTATCTGGGTAACGGACGTATGTCGGACGGCGAACGCTATGGCGAACCTATCGACAAACGAGAAGATGAGGTGGCTGCGACTTTGAGCTTCAACGGTGATACTATCATCTATTCTGGCACATGCGAGAACGGCAAGCTCGACCTTTTCTATAGCATTCGTTTCAACGATAAGTGGTGCACTCCTCGTCCACTGCCTGGAAAGATCAACCTGCTGGATTCTGACGAGAGCTATCCACAACTCACACCTAACGGCAAACGTCTCTATTTCTCTTCTGATAGACCTGGCTCTATGGGTGGCATGGATATCTATTATTCAGACCTCGACGAGAGCACTGGCGAATGGGGCGAACCTGTTCACATGAAATATCCTATCAACGACAGCTATGATAACTATAACATATCATTCTCGTCCGACATGCGATATGGATATATATCTTCCATACGTGAAGGTGGTTTCGGCGGACGCGACATATATGCTATCGTGTTTGACGAGGTAATGCCTACTTTCGCGCTCATCAAATGCACTTTGCTTATCAAGGCTAAGCCAAAGCCTATTAACATGAATACCATACCTTTCATCGAGGTGACTGATGAATATGGCGAAGTTGTGGCTAGCGTGAAGATGAGAACATCAAACTCAACATGTATCTTCACTCTCGAACCTGGCAATTACACTCTTCAGATTGAGGCTGAAAACATACAGCCTTACACTGAGAAGATTTTCGTGCCAGAAAAGACATACGACCACCAGACTCCTATTGAGAAGATTATCGTTCTCGAGCCTGCGGCAGCTATGTAACCAACCTAACTCTCTCACAACATGAACTTGAAGCTTTCGCGCCCTATAGTTTTCTTCGACCTGGAGACAACAGGCGTCAACCCAGCCAAGGACAAGATTGTCGAGATATCTATTCTCAAGGTCTTTCCTGATACACACGAAGAGGTATATACCTATCGCATAAACCCAGAGATGCATATCCCTGAACAGTCTTCCGCTGTTCATGGCATATATGATGAGGATGTGAAGAACAAGCCTAAGTTCCGTGAAATAGCTCCAAGCATAGCAAAGGTCATGGAGGGTTGCGACATAGGTGGATATAACTCCAACAAATTCGACATTCCACTGCTGGCCGAAGAGTTCATCAAGGCTGGCGTTGACATCGATTTCCGCCGTCATAGTTTTGTTGACGTGCAGAACATTTTCCACAAGAAGGAACAGCGCACACTGACTGCCGCATATAAGTTCTATTGCGGCAAAGACCTTGAAGGCGCCCACGCTGCAGAGGCTGACATACGTGCTACATACGAGGTGCTTAAGGCTCAGCTCGACCGTTACCCTGACCTCCCTAATAACATTGAGGCTCTGGCCGAATTCTCAACAATGAAGAAGACTGCCGACTACGCTGGCCGCATAGGCTACAACGAGAAGGGCGAAGAGGTGTTCAACTTCGGTAAGCATCAGGGTAAACGTGTGGTCGATGTGTTCAAGCAGGACCTGGGCTACTACGACTGGATGCAGAAGAGCGACTTCCCAGAAGATACTAAGCGTGTACTTACACAGATAAAACTCAAAACATATCAGCGATGAAGATAATTTGTGTAGGAATGAACTATGCCAAACATGTAGATGAACTGCATGGCATGGATTTCAAGCGTCCGGAGGAGCCTGTGCTCTTCATGAAGCCGGACTCTGCTATATTACGCGTCAACACGCCTTTCTACATTCCTGACTTCGCTTCGGAGTTTCATTATGAGACCGAGATTGTTGTAAAGATCAACCGCCTCGGACGTGCCATCGACAAGCGTTTTGCACATAGATACTACAACGAGGTGGGTATGGGTATCGACTTTACCGCTCGCGACCTGCAACGTAAACTTATGTCACAGGGATTGCCTTGGGAGATATCTAAGGGGTTCGACCAGTCGGCTGCCATATCTGAATTCATACCATTGTCGGAGGCTGGCGGTGACATAAATAACATTGATTTCCATCTCGACATCAACGGCAAGACTTGCCAGTCTGGCAACACTCGCGACATGCTCTTCTCTGTTGATGAGATAATAGCTTACGCGTCGAAGTTCTTCACCCTCAAGATAGGCGACCTTATCTATACAGGTACACCAGTAGGCGTGGGACCGGTGCACGAGGGCGACCGTCTGCAGGCTTACATAGGCGACCGTCAGATGATGGACTTCCTGATAAAGTAAACACACAAACAGAAACAATAATATGAAGAAATCTATCCTTTCAGCAATAGCATCTATTGCTGCTCTATCTTCACAAGCTGAAGTGAAACTACCTAACATCATTGGTTCTGATATGGTTCTGCAACAGCAGAGCGAAGTGCGTCTGTGGGGATCTGCCAAAGGCGAAGTTACCGCAAGCGCCTCATGGAGCAACGACACATGGAGGACTAAGGTTGACAAGAACGGTAACTTTGAACTACGCATCACTACCCCATCGGCATCATTCGACCCTCAGCAGATTAAGATGACCGACACTGACAATAAGACTATAACTCTCAATAACATTCTCATTGGTGAAGTATGGCTCGCATCGGGACAAAGCAACATGGAGATGCCTCTTGAAGGTTTCCCGGGCTGCTTTGTTGACAGGGGATTCGAAGAGATTGCTAACGCATCGGCTGAGAAGGGCATACGTTTCTTCACTGTTCCTCTCGAACATAGCTATGTTGAGGAGACTGACGTGAAGGCGAAATGGACCGTTCCATCGGCAACTACAGCTCATAAGTATAGCGCTACAGCTTGGTTCTACGCGAAAACATTGACACACGCGCTCAACGTACCTGTCGGTATAGTATCATGCGCATACGGTGGCACAAAGGTGGAGAGCTGGATGAACAAGGAACTGCTCGAAAGCTACGGCCTATCGACAAAGAAGGAAGACATAGAGAATTGCGAACAGGTGTATCTCCGCAGACTGCTGCCTTATAATGCGATGTTCTTCCCTGTTCACAAATTCACCTACAAGGGTATAATATGGTATCAGGGTGAATCGAATGTGGGCGAGCATGATGTTTATGCCAATAGACTCGCTGACATGGTGAAACTGTGGAGAAAGATGATTGGTCTTGGCGATATACCTTTCTACTATGTGGAACTTGCACCTTTCGGCTATGACGACCCTAACCAGGTTGGTAAGAGCGCATACCTCCGCGAGGCTCAGTTCAAGGCTCTCAGCCTGATACCTAACTCGGGCATGATAAGTACAAGCGACCTGGTTCTTCCTGAGGAGCTTCATAACATACATCCTCGCGAGAAGAAGACTGTAGGACAACGTCTGGCGGCTTTGTCACTCAACAAGACATACGGATTAAACTACATTGTATATGGCGGTCCTATATACAAGGAACTTGTTGTAGAGGGTAACGAGGCCTTTGTTGGTTTCGACAACCTGCAGATGGGCATTTGCTCTAACTATATGATTGAAGGATTTGAAGTTGCCGGCGAAGATCATGTGTTCCATCCTGCTGACAATGTATGGCTGAGATGGCAGACTAACCATGTTGTTGTTAGCAGCAAGAATGTGGCTAAGCCTGTGGCTGTGCGTTATTGCTTCAAGGACTTCTACCACGGCACTTTGTATGGTGGATATGCTATGCCGGCATTCCCATTCAGGACTGACAACTGGAATGAATAGACGCATACTACATATCGCGATCCTGCTTCTGACGAGCTTCGCGGCTATCACTTTCCATTCTATGGTTTTGCGATGGCCGGAGGCGTTTCATGGTGACTCCGACAGTCATGTGCAAGAGCGCATGAATGATCATCATGCCGACATGAACATGAAGCTAGATGCACTTGTCGATTCATTAACATCACAGAAAAATGCTGATATTGACGTTTTCAGCACTATCAACGACATAGGTGCCGACGACCCGTACTGCTACTATGTTTTCAAAGACAACGAACTGATTGCCTGGAGAAACGCTCTTCTGCCGATATACGACATCACTGCCAGCTCACTCAAGAATGGGATGATGCGCACAGACAACGGGTGGTATTATGTGCAGTCGAAAGAATCGGGCACACTAAGTCTGTTTTCATTGTTCAGAGTACGCAGCCGCTATTCCGTTGACAACGACTATCTACGCACTGAGTTCGACCCTTCACTAGGCGTTGAGCAGCGTAGCAAGATAATACTCGACACGAAGAGCGACGGCCTGCAAATAACATCTCCGAGCGGCGATTACCTGTTTACTATAGTGAAGAGTGGCATCACGCAGATGACGACTCCACTCATTGTACTCGACTTCATTTCGCTTATCATCTGGATAGTATGCCTCATCGTGAGCATATGCCTGTTTACCAACATACTGGCTAAGATGGGCTACAAGAATCGCTCGCTGCTGGTTCTTGCCTTGCTGCTAGCAGGTGTCTATATGTGGAATCTATACACCGACGTGTCACCACAGATGGCTAAGTGGTTTATCTTCTCACCTCAGATTTTTGCCTATGGATGGTGGGCTCCATCTCTCTACTACTTGCTGCTCTTCACTTCATCGGTCTTCATCTGGTGCTATTTCCTCTTCCGTATTTTCGACTTCAGAAGGGTTGACAAGTGGAACTTCAGCTCGAACTACCCGGGCTCGGTTTTCTTTCTCCTCCTAGGATTGCTATATGCTGTATATACTGCGGTCAACATTGCCCTGAATATCATGGTATATAACTCACCGGACCTTGCCATATACATCGGTGAGATTGATATATCGGGTGCTTCACTCGTCAAGATATCTATCTTTACAATGCTTATGCTCTCTTTCACTCTTGCACTGGAGAGAGTATATGCTGAGGTGGCCAGACATATATACAACAAGAAATTCGCTATTGTATTCGGGTTGTTCCTGCTTGTTGTAGTATTGCCTTCTTCATTTATTCTGATATGGTTTGAGAAGACTTTCTACATCGGTTTCATCGTTGTCAACGCGGTCTATTTCATCATTAAGAAACAGTTTGTCTCTAACTCTACATACGACAGTAACTCTCCTGCCATAGGTATGCGTTATAGCAGCTTCGTATGGCTTATGTTCTTCATAGCTCTGTTCATTACTTTACGCCTTACTGACCTCAACACGGCGAAGGAGAAGCAGAACAGAGAACTGCTGACGACTAACCTGGCCTTCAGCCTGGTCAGAGAAGACGACCCTGTCGCTGAGACTCTTCTCGCTACAATAGAGAGTAACATCGCCAACGACTCGATTATATTAGACTATTTCAATAGCACAAAGTCAAGAAATGACGACGGCGATCTGTTCAGCCACATACGCGAATCATATTTCGACGGATATTTCTCGCGCTACGACTTGCAGGTCATGCCTTGTCTGGGCAATAATAGCTATATACATCTAAGCAGCACCGACGAGCAGTATAACTGCAACGAGTATTTCGAGAATATGCTCAAGATATTTGGCGTAAAGATCTCTCCTAAGAGCAACTTCTACGGCTTGAACGACAATGACGGACAGGCTAGTTACTTCGGCAAGTTCAGATACTACAACAAACGTCTCGACTGCTACGACCATCTGTACATAGAGATTAACCACAAATCTCAGACAGTAGAATCGGGTTATCCAGAACTACTGACCAACAGCCGAGATCGCATCGACACGCGACAACTAAAGGGATACTCATACGCAAAATATGTAGATGGCATATTGCACACCACTTTCGGAGAATACAGCTACCCTCGCAATGTGGAACTGACAGATAGCCTGCATGAGGGCGACCGCAGATTCATCCAGTCTGAGAAATACTCTCACCTGGCCTATCAGGCTACTCCGACGCAGCTTGTTGTGTTGACATACCCCAAGATGACGCTCACTCAATTCGCTGCCGACTACTCGTATATCTTCCTTAGCATGTTCATCGTCTCTATGCTCCTGCTGTTTATTGTCGGACGACGCCATGGATTGATATACTACAACATGTCGATACACGAACGAATACAGTCAACTTTCGTACTGTTTGTCATGCTTTTGCTGGTTGTCATCTGCGTATTGTCGGTATGGGAGTCGATGAATAGCTTTGAGCAGCAAAGCAACACTCGCACTGCTCAGACACTACATGCGGTGAAGAGTTCTGTCATCCTCGAGATTGACGAGAACGACCAACAGGAGATAACGCCTGTCGTGGCAGATAATATCTTGCAGAAGGCTACACGAATGATCGTTGCCGACGCTCATCTCTACTCTACCGACGGTCAGCTTATTGGTACTTCATGCCGTGAACTGTTCGACAACGGCATCGTCTCACCTCTTATCAACAGCCACGTGCTTAAGTCTCTGCAGAAAGGCAACGACGTGCTCACACAAGAGACATTGGGTAACATGGACTATCTGTCTGCCTACTCTCCGATAACGGATATAAACGGTGAGACAATAGGCTATCTGTCTGTGCCATACTTCAATGACGTGTCGGCCATGAGGCGCCAACTCATGTCAACCCTCATGCCTATATCCAACGCATACATGATAGTTATGCTTCTGGCTGTCTTGTTCTCCTATTTCCTTGCCAAAGGCATAACAAAACCACTGCTCACCATAAGCCAAAGCATACGCAAGGTGGAGCTGCAGAAGAAGAACGAGAAGATCATGTATAAGAACACCGATGAGATAGGTGTGCTCGTTGATGAATATAACAGAATGATTGACGAGCTGGAACGTAGCGCTGAACAGCTGGCGACAACCGAACGAGAGATGACATGGCGAGAGATGGCTCGTCAGATTGCACATGAGATAAAGAACCCTCTCACACCGATGAAGCTTAGTGTGCAATACATGATCAAGGCATGGGAGCGTTCGTCGGAGAGTGACGAGGCTATGGAACGCTTCGACAGTTTCATACGCAAGACGTCTAACACGCTCATCGAACAGATCGACCAGATGGCATTCATTGCTTCGGAATTCTCTAATGTGGCGAAGATGAAGCAGGGCGAGATAACTCGTGTGGATGTGGCAGAGAAACTGGGTAGCACGGTGCATCTGTATAGCAAGAGCGAAAATGCTACCGTCACCTACAACAACGACATTGAACATGCATACGTCATGACTAATGCCGACCAGATGATTAGCGTTTTCAACAACCTCATAAAGAATGCCATACAAAGTGTGCCTCAAGACCAGCATGTTGATATCGCTGCTTCTATCGAAGACATTGGAGACAACATCCTGATAAAGGTGTCGGACAACGGACGTGGCATAGAACCTGAGGTGAGGGAGAAGATTTTTAAGCCTAACTTCACGACGAAGAGTACCGGCATGGGACTGGGCCTGGCTATTGTCAAGACTATCATTGTCAACGCTAAGGGTGATATATGGTTTGATACCGAAGTTGGCAAAGGCACTACTTTCTACATCAAACTGCCTAAGGCTGAGTGATTATATATATTTAACAGCATTTCGTATTATACAACATTATATACGTGTTATAAGCACTACCTTTGTTGTCGGAAAAAATATCACATAGACGACAACATTATGGTAAAGAATCTTCTTGAAGGCAAACGTGGTATTATCTTCGGTGCCCTCAATGATAAATCAATAGCTTGGAAGGTAGCTGAATTCGCTAAGGAGCAGGGCGCTATCTTCACTCTCTCCAACACAGCAGTTGCTTGCCGCATGGGCGAGGTTATCGAACTTAGCAAGAAATGCAATGCAGAGCTTATCCCTGCCGACGCAACTAGTGTAGAGGATCTCAAGGTGGTTTTCGAGAAGTCACAGGAGATACTCGGTGGTAAGATCGATTTCGTACTCCACTCTATCGGTATGTCGCTCAATGTTCGTAAGAAGCGTCCATACAACGACCTCGACTATAGCTTCCTCAACAAGACTCTCGACATCTCGGCAATATCTTTCCATAAGATGCTTCAGGTTGCATATCAGATGGATGCTATCAGCGAATGGGGCTCAGTAGTGGCTCTCTCATACATAGCTGGTCAACGTACTTTCTGTGACTACAACGACATGGCCGATGCTAAGGCTCTTCTCGAGTCTATCGCTCGTTCTTTCGGCTACATCTATGGCAAGGAACGTCACGTAAGAGTAAACACAATATCACAGTCGCCAACAATGACTACTGCTGGTAGCGGCGTTAAGGGCTTCGACGGCCTCTTGGACTTCGCTGACCGCCAGTCGCCACTTGGCAACGCATTGGCTGAGGACTGCGCTCAGTTCTGCTGCACTTTGTTCTCTGACCTTACAAAGAAGATAACTATGCAGAACCTCTACCACGATGGCGGCTTCTCTAGCATAGGCATGAGCGAGCGTGCTATGAACCAGTATAACCTGAGCTTCCAGCACGTTCATGTTGACCCTAAGGGCCACGAAGCATAAAGCGAAAGTTTCATAGTGTTTTGATTTAGATATGACAATGACCATGGGGCTCCGTCCTTGTGGTCATTGTTATTTTTGTCTTGCAAGGCTAGTACACAAATGCCAAATTATAAACCTGATTTATACATCCTCATTCCAACTCAACCACAAACTCGCTGCAACTCTTTAATTTGGGTGAAGAGACCGAAATGGTCACACTACCCTTTTCACCCTGCGGCTGTATAATGGTCAGAGCCTGACCACGGAATGATGTTGGTGTGAGTGAACGAAACGACTGCATATCGTAAGGATGGCCTGTACCAGCCACAGCAACATGCTTGACTCCAGAAGTCCTGATCTCAAGAGGTATCTCGGCCGTCGGGCAAAGATTACCATCCCTATCAACAACCTTTATATATACATAAGCGAGGGCGTTGGCCGATGAAGATATTTTCTGACTGACAGTCTCAAACTTAATGGCAGCCGGAGCCTTAGAAGTATTGAAAGTAACCTCGGCTTTTTTACCTTTCACCACTTCAGCCCTCAATTCACCAGGTTCATAAGCAACCCAAAATGTCGCTGTCAAAGTCTCCTGATCAACATCTTGTTCACCAATCACTTTGCCATTTATTGACAACCTCACACGAGCCTCACGAGTATATACATTAACACGCAACGAGTCGCTGCGGTACGCATTAACATCGTGAACCACACCTGTGGCAAGTATAGCATTCTGATACTTCTCTGGACGAATATCAACAGGAAGATATCCGCAGGCATTATTGCCATCATAATATGCCTTGTCATGCCAGTTCCAATGGTTCTCCTCGGCAGTCCAACACCATCCGAGAGCATCTTCATACTCACCATCGGGCACCGAAGGACGAACAGCCATGGATATCGGACGCACGCCCCATACAACATCGCGATAATAAGACTGAGGCTTCTTGATACCCACCAGGTCAATATCACCACACCAAGCATTGAACCAAGGCCAGGCCAATAGCTGAATCCAACGTCCATGATCACTACGTTCAAGAGCATGTCCCAATCCACACTCACCGATATAATCGATAGCCGTCCACACAAAATCTCCCAGAATATAAGGATTCTTATTGATGATGTTCCAGTTGCTTGCTACAGCATTAGGATATGTCTCTGAACCATACATTATACGTTCAGGATACTTCTCATGGTCTGGCTCATAACGACGTGTTTCGTAGTTGTATCCACCAATCTCGACATTCTCAAAAGCACGAGGAGAATCCTGATCCCAGTTCATTTGCAGTGCTGTTCGATCCCAGTAGTCATTGACTGCCATAGTCGTTGGCCTTGTGACGTCCTCGCCTTTTATAGCCTTAGTAATTGCCAGGGCTATTTCTTTGCCACGTGGAATGTCGGATCTTTGAGCTATCTCGTTGCCTATACTCCACATAATGACAGAAGGATGATTGCGGTCACGACGCACCATCAAAGCGGCATCATGCTCAAAGTTTGTCTTGCCAATTCCTTTAAACACATGATCAACCATCATCATTTTCTCCTTCGAAAAGTAGTTGCTATAATCATCTTTGCGCTTCGACTCCTCCCACTGATCGAAACACTCATCAATTACAAGCATACCAATACTGTCGCACGCATTGAGAAAGGCAACCGTGGGCAAATTGTGGCTGCAACGTATGGCATTATATCCTTGAGCCTTCATAAGCTCAACCTTACGAACCTCAGCACGATCAATGGCAGCACCGCCAAGAAGTCCATTGTCGTGATGGACGCAACCACCACGCAACTTCGTCGCAACGCCATTGAGCTTGAAGCCCTCGCTGACAGAAAATTCTATCGTACGAATGCCGAAAGGAATAGAGAGGACATCACTCACTTTTCCAGACTGCTCAACGCTCACACGCGCAGTATATCTATATGGAGAGTCGACCGACCACAACTTTGGCTTGCTTAGCGTCACATCCATCTCAACCTTCTCACCACTTTTGAGCGACACAAGAGGCTTCTCGACCGCCACAACGTCATATCCCTGTGCGTCAATGACACGAAGTTTGAGCAATCCATCAGATGGCATACCATCCTTACTGAAAACCTTGGTTATGAATTTAATATTGGCAGTCTGCTTGTTTCCCTTACCACTAACATGCGACGCATCTATATATGTATCCCACTCATCAAGATAGAGTTTTTCAGATGTCTCGAGCCAAACATGACGATACATGCCACTACCAGAATACCATCGGCAGTTGATTCCTTCATTAACAGACTTCACAGCTATAGTGATTTGCCTGCTATTGTCGACTTGTCCTTCAAGAACATCGTTAAGATTGACAACGAACGGCATATATCCAAATACGTTAATTGCTGCCTTCTTGCCATTTACCCATACTTCAGCCTGATTATATACGCCGTCGAAACGCAGACGCAAAGTATGCGACTTCAAGTAATCCTTGACCGACTCGCCATCAATAATCGGCAACTCGAAAGTTTTACGATACCAACCCTCACCACCTGTCATCTGACCTGAATCAGAGTCACCGATGCAGAGACGTGAAAACGGTCCTATCTGCCACTCCTTCCATTCGGCGGTCTCCATACGATAATCAGAAGTATAAGCCAAAGGCTCCACACTGAAATCGTGAGGGACAATCACATCGCGCCACTTGGCATCGTCAAATTCCACTGATTCGGCATTTATTGCCGCACCACGGAAGAACTTCCATCCTTCATCAAATGATTGTCGGTTCTGTGCATAAGATATAGATATAGAGCACAGAACTAATGCTAGAAATAATAATTTGCTCATACTAGTCGATATTTCCTAAAAGACATACAAATGTACAATCTTTTTATTTATTTATGACCCACATCAAACGACCAATTAATTCATATCTTTGCCTTCAAAATCATCAACAACATGAAGCATATTACAATACTGAGCATACTACTGACATTGGCGGCTGTCGCAACAAGTTGCAGAGACAACGGATTTAGCGAGGCTGAGAAGACTATCATCAATTCACAGAAGGGCAACATTATGCGCTTGACTGTCATCAACAATACAGAAGACTCCCTATTGCTGAGACAGACGGCTCGCACGTTGAGCGCAGATGATATCACATCAGATACTTACCAAAGCCTCAAGGACGGCATGCTCATGACTGTCAACGACCCGAACAACAAGGGCGTTGGCATAGCTGCTCCTCAGGTGGGGATAAGCTGCAAACTCGTTGCTGTAAAGCGTTTTGACAAGGAGGGTGAGCCTTTTGAACTCTACCCTAACGCTACAATAACTTACCGCTCGGCATCACAACACGTCGGTCGCGAAGGATGCTTGTCAATACCAGAGAGAAGAGGTCTGGTATCAAGAGCTGACACTGTTGTCGTATCATATACCGACGAGAAGAGTCTCAGCACAGTACTTGACACTGTGACTGGATATACTGCCGTGATATTCCAGCATGAGACCGACCACCTCATCGGCGAGCTATATATAGATAAGATGGAGAAAGAGCTATATGTTGACACTCTGGCTTTAAGACATCCTGAATACTTGCCTGACATTGAACTGGGAACGATAATATCCGACTTCAAGGCTCCTGACATCAACGGCAAGGAGATAAGACTATCCGACTATAGCGGCAAATTTGTCGTAGTAGATTTCTGGGCGACATGGTGCGGCGACTGCCGTCGTGAGATGCCTGAATTCAAGAATATCTACAATGAGTTCAAAGACAAGAACATACTGGGCTATGACATTGCGTTTCTCAGCTATTCGTTTGACAGAGATGGTGAGCAGTGGCGCAAATATGTCAAAGAACAGGAATTGACTTGGCCGCAGATAAGCACACTGGAACCGAAGTGGCATGACATTGCTGTGACACAGGAGATCGGCATACATTGGATACCGGCATTTCTCATCATCGCTCCCGACAGGACTGTTATAGCCAAAGCGATAACAGCTGCTTCGTTGAGAGACATACTGGCTGAAGCTGAACTTGATGAATAGGTCTATAGGCTTATATAGCCGACCAAAATTTTTGCCATTTCAATAAATACATCTATATTTGCTAATGTATTAGAAGAAGAAAAGCCGCATTGGATTCTTTGATTGTTTAACTTAACAAATAATTCAATAAACCGGGCGACGCTAAAGCTACAATGGCGGGCTTCTACAATGTTCCAACTTATATCCTAGCGCTAACGCGCCGTGACGGATCGGAACAGGATTGCCTTCGGGCACATGAAGATTACAGCGTAGTGGAGCACCCAAATCCTTTCATTAGGAGTTTAAATAATCCAGCCGTGCGGCCCCTTATAAAGAAAGTTGGAAGTGAGAGTCAGACATGATCTTTGCGGCTTCCAACTTTCATTTTTATATAAACGACAGATATGCTTTCACCTCGAAACACCATTGAACTGCTCTCTCCTGCCAAGAACTACGAATGTGCCAGAGCTGCCATATTGAGCGGTGCCGACGCTATATATATCGGTGCCCCTCAGTTTTCTGCCCGACGTGTCGCTGCTAACACTGTAGATGACATAAGACGCACTGTGGAACTGGCACATACATACGGAGTGCGTGTATTCGTTGCCCTGAACACTATACTCACTGACAGCGAACTGAAGGAGGCCGTCAATATCGCGTGGAAGATGTACGACGCTAAGGTGGATGCACTCATCGTGCAGGACATGGGACTTGTGGAGATGGAGCTGCCTCCCATAGAGCTGCATGCCTCGACACAGATGGACAACAGGACGGTAGAGAAGGTGCAGTTCCTCGAGAAATGTGGTTTCCAACAGGTGGTTCTGGCGCGTGAATTGTCGCTGGAGCAGATTGAGCAGATTGCTAGGAAGACACAGGTGAGACTCGAATGTTTCATACATGGTGCACTGTGCGTGAGCTATAGCGGTCAATGCTATATGAGCCAGTCAGTCAACGGACGTTCGGCTAACCGTGGAGAGTGCGCACAGCCTTGCCGACTGAAATATGACATTGTTGATAAGGACGGCAATACGATTGTCAGACAGAAGCATATATTATCACTCAAAGATCAGAACCAGACCGAGAATATAGAGAGGATGATACGTGCCGGTGCCTCGACTCTCAAGATAGAGGGACGACTGAAAGATGCTGGCTACGTGGCCAACGTGACTCTACACTATCGCAGGGTGATTGACGAGATACTAAAACGTCATCCGGAGTGGCAGAGAGCATCGAAAGGCGAAAGTATTGCAGCATACGAGCCTAACGTAAGCAAGAGCTTCAACAGGGGCTTCACGACTTACTTCATGAATTCGCGTCAGCACGACATGAACCAGCCTGACACTCCGAAGTCGATTGGCGAGGAGATAGGACGCATAGCTGACATAAGGAAAGACTCTTTCAGGATACAGACTAAGATAGAGCTTAACAACGGCGACGGACTTTGTTATCGCACACAGAGAGGCGAATATGACGGTCTGAGGGTGAACAGAGCCGAGGAACAATGGGTCTTCCCGCTCAGAATGCCTAAGGACATAACTAAGGGAACTGTAATAAGGCGTAACTTGGACGTGGCATTCGAAGATAAGCTGACGGAAGACAAGACACAACGCCTCATCCCTATACGTATCGACGTTTGCTTTGACAAAGACGGCAAGGTGTGCGTGACATGCACGGACAGCGACGTGATATCGGTTTACAAGAAGGAGATAAGCGCCGACATAGCTAAGAACGCTGAGATGTCGATGCAGAACATCATCAGACAACTGTCTAAGCTGGGACAGACTCCATTCACGGCTCAAGAGGTGACGGTAAGCGCCGACGTAGCCCAGATGTTTTTTGCAGCATCGGAACTCAACTCTCTGCGTAGAGAGATGATAGAACACCACATACAGCAAAGGCTCGAGCATTTCCATCCCGACCATTTCAAGTTCTCCCCTACCGACCACCGATATGTAGTAGAGAGTATAGGGCGAGAAGGTAACATCGTGAACGACAAGGCTAAGGAGTTTTACCAGCGTCACGGTTGCGAGATGACGGAATGGGGCTATGAACGACAGACGGACTACAAGGGATCGCGAGTGATGACAACGAAATATTGCATAATGGACGGACTGGGCATGTGCCTCAAGAAACACCCGGAGAACAGAAGCAAGCTACCGCTGACACTCATAGGCGAAAACGGCAAGTATGACATAGTGATGAATTGTGCACTATGCGAGATGAATCTTATCAAGAAATAACTATCTTTGTAACAACAATAAAACAAGAATTATATGAAACTGCTCATCTTAGGTCTTGGCACACAAGAGCTGATACTCATCGCCATCGTTGCTCTTCTATTCTTTGGCGGCAAGAAGATTCCTGAATTGATGAAGGGTCTTGGCAAGGGCGTAAAGTCGTTTAAGGACGGAATGAATGGCATTGACGACCAGAAAGACGAATCGACAGATACAGAAAACAAGAAATAACAGCTCCGAAATATGGACGACAAGTCGCTCACATTTTGGGAACATCTCGATGAGCTACGAAGCGTAATTGTTCGCATCGTAGCCTGTCTTTTTATTTTGAGTATCGTAATGTTCTTTTTCAAGGACTGGCTTTTCGGCCTCGTTCTAGCACCTGCACATAACGATTTCATCCTCTACAAACTCATCGATTCGCTAGCCGCTATAGGCAACGCGCAAGTAGATGACTTCCAGTCACAACTCATCAACACTGAACTGACGGGACAGTTCATGGTGCACATGCAGGTGGCATTCTACGCCGCCATAATAATCGGTTCACCATACATTCTGTCACAGATATTCAGCTATGTAGCTCCAGCCCTATATGCCAACGAGAGAAAGATGCTTGGCATAGCCATCACAGCAGGATCGGTATTGTTCTATATCGGTGTTGTGCTCAGCTACATTCTGATCTTCCCTCTCTCATTCCGTTTTCTGGTGATGTACCAGGTATCGACAGAGGTAACCAACATGATACAGCTCACATCATACATAGACACAATGATGTTGCTATGCCTGATGATGGGAATACTGTTCGAACTGCCCCTTATCTCCATATTACTGGCCAAATTCGGCTTTATATCAGCTCGTCTCATGTCGCAATACCGACGTCATGCTGTGCTGGCGATTCTTGTCGTTGCAGCTATCATCACACCGACCACAGACATATTCACGCTAATGATAGTGTCTCTGCCAATATATATACTCTATGAAGGATCTATAATTTGTGTACGTCTGATTTCAAAATCGTCGAAAATTAGCTAATTTTGTATTGAATCTAAAGACTAAGTTCTATGTACACAACCATTGCGATTCTTATAATTTCAACAATATTCTTTGTCAACGGCAAGATACGCTCTGACGTCGTCTCCCTGTGCGCTATGCTAGCGCTGATGTTGTTTCAGATTGTGACACCTGAAGAGGCTTTGTCTGGGTTTTCAAATCCCGTTGTCGTGATGATGATTGGCCTGTTCGTCGTAGGTGGCGCCATATTCCAGACTGGACTTGCAAAATCAATAAGTTCAAGGATTCTGGGCCTTGCAGGCACTAGTGAGACTCGTCTGTTTTTCCTTGTAATGATAGTGACATCGTTCTTCGGTGCATTCGTCAGCAACACGGGCACAGTAGCGGTCATGCTGCCTATCATCATAAGCCTTGCACATGGTGCGGGCATGTCTCCTTCACGACTCCTCATGCCATTGGCGTTCGCTAGTTCCATGGGCGGCATGATGACTCTGCTCGGAACACCTCCTAACCTTATCATATCGTCAACTCTAGAGAACGCTGGCCGTCCGGCACTCACTTTCTTCTCATTCCTTCCTTCTGGCCTTGTTTGTGTGACCGTCGGTACACTCGTGCTATGGCCTTTGAGCAAATGGTTCCTCTCTAAGAATGTGGAATCGACAGATGCGAAGAAAAGTAAGGGTAAGTCGCCTGCCGAACTGATAAGCGAATATGGATTGGCAGATAACCTGTTCCGTATCCGTGTGCCACTGAAGTCGAGACTCATTGGCAAGAATTTCGCGGAGCTGGATCTAAGACGCAAATATAGCATCAACATATTGGAGGTGCGTCGAGGCGATGCTAAGCAGCATCGGTTCCTCAAGACCATCTCACAACACCTTGCTTCGGCCGACATGAAGCTCAAAGGAGGTGACATACTTTATATTACAGGACGCATATCAGCAGTCAACGCGTTGGCAGACGACCTCTCGTTTGAGTTACTCGATGAACATGAGACAGAAATAGCCATCAATTCGGGGAAAGCCATGGATTTTTATGACATAGGCATAGCAGAGCTTCTTATTATGCCTACGTCATCATTCATCAACAAAAACATCAAAGAGGCTGGATTCCGCGACAAGTTCGACATCAACGTGCTCGGCATACGACGTAAAGGCGAATATATCCTGCAGGAACTTGGAACAGAGCCTATACACGATGGTGACGTATTGCTCGTGCAGGGTACATGGAGCAACATCACACGACTGACTAAGGAGTCAACCAACTGGATTGTCATTGGCCAGCCACAGAACACTGAGGCTGCTGTACAACTTGACTACAAGGCTCCTGTCGTTGGTATCATAATGATATGCATGGTGGCCGCTATGGTGTTCGACTTCATCCCTATTGCACCTGTGACTGCTGTCATCGGCGCAGCATTGCTTATGGTGTTACTTGGCTGTTTCCGCAACGTATCGGCTGCATATAGGACTATCAACTGGGAAAGCATAATGCTCATAGGTGGCATGATGCCTATGAGTATTGCACTGGAAAAGACTGGTACATCGCAGATGATATCTGAGGCGCTTGTCAACACTCTCGGACAATATGGTCCGATGGCGCTCATGGGAGGTATATACTTCACTACATCGCTCATGACGATGTTCATTTCCAACACTGCTACAGCGGTGCTTCTTGCACCTATCGCATTGCAGAGTGCACAACAGCTAGGAGTAGGTCCTGAGCCTTTCCTGTTTGCTGTCTCTATCGGAGCGTCGATGTGTTTCGCATCACCTTTCTCAACACCACCTAATGCTCTTGTAATGCCTGCGGGTCACTACACCTTCATGGATTATATCAAGGTGGGTCTTCCACTGCAGATCATAATGGGCATTGTCATGGTACTCATATTACCACTCATTTTCCCATTCTCATAACATCTCTCCTATGGCAGATCAGAAATACCCAGTAGGCCTTGTTCTTGAAGGCGGTGGAATGCGCGGCATATTTACAGCTGGCGTACTCGACTGCATGCTCGACTACAAGGTAAAGTTTCCGTATATCATCGGCACATCGGCCGGTGCGACAACTGGGTTGAGCTATCTGTCACTACAGAAGGGTCGTTCACGTTACTGCGACACCGACCTTATGCTTATCCATAACTATATAGGCTTGAAGCCGATGGTGGGCGGACATGGTGTCATTGACATGGATTTCCTCTTCGAGACTTTCCCTGGTGAATACTACCCATTCGACTTCGAGACATATAGAGAGAGTGGAGCCCGATTTATCATGGTGGCTAGCGACGCGACAACAGGCAAGGCTGTATATCTGGAAGAATATGACGACATAGTGCGTTTCACCAACGCTGCCCGTGCCTCATGCAGTCTGCCTATAGTCTGCCCTATGGGAGGAGTAGATGGCGTGCCGATGGTCGATGGAGGCGTAACAGACTCTATACCTTTTGAGCGTGCCCTTGCCGACGGATGTGAGAAGATTGTCGTTGTAATGACTAAAGAGAAGGGCTACCGCAAGGATCCTGGTCCGATATACCTTCCATCTATCATTTACCGCAAATACCCTAACCTGCGCGAGGCATTGAGAGTGCGAAATGATGCGTACAACGCACAGATAGACATCCTGGAGAAACTGGAGAAAGAGGGTAAGGCGTTTGTAATAAGACCAATAGACGGTTGCGGCGTGGGAAGGACAACTGACAATGTGGAACTGCTTGACAAGCTATATGACCATGGCTATAAACTGTCACGCGACACATTGGAGGCGATGAACGACTTCATCAACAGATAAATGATCAGCTTATGACAGACAACCAGTATACAAAAACGCTTGATGTCATAAGTGCATCGGCTGGATCGGGCAAGACGTATAACCTTGCGGCCCGATTCATCGACATGCTCGTACGTAACCCACAGGACTATCAGCATATACTTGCCGTAACATTCACTATCAAAGCCACTGCTGAGATGATGGATCGTATTGTGAGGGATATGTACACTCTGATAGCTCCTATCCCGGATGACGAGAATAAAGAGAAGAGGGAAGATGACAAAAAAGAGATCATCAAACGACAGATAGAGGAACTCAAGGGAGGTGCGGCAAAAGAAGTTAACGGGAAACTTGTCAGACCTCGCTCTGCTGCCCGAATATGCAATGGGAAAAGCGATGCTGAGTTAACAGAGATAATAATCGACAACTGCAAGATGGCTCTCCATCTTATTCTCAATGACTATTCCCAGTTTAACATCAGCACCATAGACTCTTTCGTGCAGAAGGTCATCAGAGCTTTCGCCTTTGAACAGGGGTTCATGTCGAATTACAATGTCGAACTCGACACGAGACTTGTCATCGAACGTGCTATCGACATGCTGATGCAGTCACTCAACACCGACGCTCAGCTGAAGACGTGGATGATTGAGTTTGTCAAGTCGAAAATGGACAGCAATGAGAAATCGGCATCATGGGATATTGATGAAGATATAAAGAAACTGGCCCAGACTCTTAACTCTGATGAAGGTAGAGAATTTGCAGAGGACATAAACAAAAAGCTTGAGGAGAACCCTAACTTCATAATCGATTACAAGAAGTCTATTGACGACGTCATAGACAGAGTCTTTACGACAATGAAGGACGCACTCAAGCATTATGTAGATTCGCTACCTGGCGGATTCGACGAAAATATGGTTCATGGGAAGACTAGGTCATACCATTACAAGCTATTCCTCAAAGCCCAAGAAGCGTTCACGCAGAAGACATTTGACGACATATACAAATGGTTCGATGACGGGAAGAACAGGGACCAAGACTCTAGAAATGACGTAGTAAACAATGCATACGCTGCTTTCTGGAATACTGTAAACCTGGATTTGTTTAAGGAATACCACACAGCAAAGGAGACAAGGGGGAACATATACGTGATTGGCATCCTAGGATACATATCTAGGATGATGCAGGAATATGTGTCACAAAACCACGTCATGCTGCTCAGCAAGAGCAATGAGTTGCTACAGAAGCTTATTGACAACAGCTCTGTGCCATTCATCTACGAAAAGATCGGCACACGATTCAATAATATCATGATAGATGAGTTCCAGGATACTTCTATCATGCAATGGAATAATTTCGAGCCATTAGTTGCCAACTGCCTTCACAACAACAATAGATGCCTACTGGTGGGTGATATCAAGCAGGCTATATACAGATGGAGAAATTCCGACTGGCATACGCTTGCCGACCTTGGCACTGGCAATAACAACAAAGGTGTCGATGCTTACATACAAAAAGATAACCTTGCAACCAACTGGCGAAGCTACGAAAAGATCGTAAAGTTCAACAACCACATATTCCAGTCTATGAGTGCTGATTTCAGCACGAGCATCGGTGGGTTGCATGGCAAGGTATCTGACATAGACATTGACCGCATATATAACGGATGTGCTCAAGACACTGTCAAAGAGAGCCTCAAAGGCAAAGGTGTCGTACAGCTCAAGACTATATTTGGAAACAACGAATCATGCGCTGACATCATACTTGACGACCTGACTAAGAGCATACTAGAGCTGACAGAGAAACATAAGTATAAGCTCAACGATATACTGATTCTTGTGAGATATAGCAAGCAAGGCGGCGTTGTGATGGATCATCTGGCGAAACAGAACATCAAGGTTGTCTCGTCTGATAGTCTCATGGTATGTAAATCACTCACTGTAAAAGGTATTATTGCCGGGTTAGACTTCATTGCCAACACACAAAACACTCAAGCGCTCCTGACATTCATCTCGATCACAAAAGCGAATGAAGAGATAAGCGAATTGTCGGACACATGGAAGGATGTTGACAAGTTGAATGAAATAAAAGAACTCCTTATAGGATTGCGAGGCAAAGGTCTGATAGAGATGGTCAACGCCATCGTCAACATGATGCCACAGGATCTGTATAAACGTGACTTTATTTTTGTCGAGGCATTCGTTGACGCGCTTCGCACTTTCATGTCCAATTATCACGTCAACCTGTCTGACTTCATCGACTACATCAATTCTGTCAAAGATAAGCTGGCGGTCACTGCACCAAGCAACCAGGATGCGATAACAATAATGACTATCCATAAGGCGAAAGGTCTCGAACGTAAAGTTGTACTTATACCATTTGCCGATTGGGATGTTGAACCAGCATCTTCGAAGGCGCCTATAATATGGGGACATAAACTTCCACATCCTTTTGGAACCATAGATGCTATTCCTGTTCTTTACAGCAACAGGTTGTTGAACACATATATGGACGAAGCATTCCTTGAGGAGAAGAGATTGATATATATAGATAACCTTAACCTCATATATGTTGCATTGACACGTGCTAAAGAGGTGCTTATGATGTGGGGACATATCTCTACAGCTAAGAACAAAACAGGTCCATCTATTTCTGAGAGTCTTGTCAAGGCGATAGAAGCATCTAGCAATGAGCTGAAGGACATCAATAGCTATACGGAGACGATAGAGGGCATTGCCGAAGGAGATGATGACTCACAGGAATTGTCATTTGATGTGCGTAGGTATGGTGAATTTGAAATACCTCAAACAGAGAACAGCAAGAAGACGACGAGCAATTACGACGAGGTAATATCCGAAACAATCACCCCTTATGAGTTCCACGACTATACCTGTCATACTAAGTTGACTGAGAAAAACTCTAAGGAGGCGATAAGCATTGATGAGATACAGAAAGCTGAGTATTTCATAAACTACGGAACAGCAATGCACAACATCATGGAGCAGATAAGGCACATTGATGATATAGACGATGCTGTGGACAATGCTATACTTGACGGTGCTATCGACAAGTCGAAAGGATTAATACTCAAAAGGACTATCAAGAAAAAGATAACCGAAAGCATGGCGGCAGAATGGTTTGAGGCAGATCGTAACAATGTATATACAGAGACTTCTTTCCTTACCCATAACTCCGACATACGTCCAGACCGAATAGTGAAGCTGAATGATGGCACATACGCTATCATTGACTATAAATTCGGCTTTACCGTTGACCCTTACGAAGAGGATGGTCAGAATGACAAATACCACGAACAGGTAAGAAATTATATAAAGACACTACAGGATGCCGGATTCAAGAACATAAAAGGCTACTTGTGGTATTTCAACAAAGACAACACAATAATAGAAGTAAAACCTAAAAACTAACCCCACAAAGCATGTACGAAATACATCTAGCTCCACTACAGGGACTTACAGATACAACTTTCAGACGTCTCTTCGCCGATTATTACGGAGGTATAGACTTTTGCTACACTCCATTTATACGTATCGAACGTGGCGACTTCAGACTACGCGACCTCAAGGAACTTGAAGCGGATGAGCTTAGCAATCTCGTCCCTCAGATTCTTCCTGCCAACGGAGAAGAGGTGAAACGTCTGTCACAAGCTATAGTTGAACGTGGATATAATAGAATTGACATCAATATCGGATGCCCATTCCCTCCTATTGCTGCTCATGGCAAGGGCTGTGTTCTTTTCAACTATCCAGAGAGAATAAGAGAGATTCTTTCTGCGGTTAAAGAGATGAAAGACATTGAGTTTTCACTGAAGATACGTCTGGGTTTCACATCATGCGACCAATGGAAGGATGTCATTGATGACATCAACAACACCCCTCTACGTCATGTGACTGTTCACTCACGCTATGGCAAACAGCAGTATAAAGGAGAATGCGACAAAATCGCGTTCGGGGAGTTCCTTGCTGCCTGCAAACATAAGGTGATTTACAATGGAGACCTTATGACAAAGGCTGATGTAGATGACATAATAAAGCAGTTCCCGACTATCGCTGGAGTAATGATCGGCAGAGGTATATTGACTAACATGTCGCTTGCACGAGAACTGAGAGGCGAAGCATCACTCGACACTAACAATTTCCGCCGATATCACGCAGAACTTGTAGATGCTACAGCACAAAGGATGAGCGGTGACATGCAGATACTCGGGAAACTCAAGCCATATTGGGAATATCTCTACCCTGAAGCACCTCACAAGTTGCACAAGAACATACAGAAGGCCAAGTCACTTGACTTATATCTGGCAGCTGTCTCTGCTCTTCATCACGAAATAGATCACCCATCAGCAGAATTGTCATGACTAAAGAGCCACAAGTAAGTAATTTCATCGCCTGTCGTGTGGGATGCGGCGCCTGCTGTATAGCTCCAAGCATTTCATCTCCGATACCTGGCATGCCCAACGGCAAACCTGGAGGGACACCTTGCATTCACCTCACAAAAGATGGACTCTGCGGCATATTCCTTTCGCCTGACAGACCTAAGGTATGTGCAGGCTTCACCGCCGACACGCTGGTGTGCGGACAATGTCGCAAAGACGCCCTTAAGATACTTGGTGACCTAGAAGGAGTTGACGGTGATGAACTAGCAAGAAGATACGGAGACAGTCTCGAATAATATAATGCAGGGAAGAAGGATTGACATAATAGGTGGAGGAATAGCAGGATTGTCACTTGGCATATATCTGCAGAAGAGTGGTTTTCAGACTACCATCTACGAAAAGCACTCTATGCCAGGCGGATTATGCACAGGATGGAGACGCGGAGACTACACTTTCAACGGATGCGTACATTGGATACTTGGAGCGAGAAAAGGTATTTCCTTTCATGAGTTCTGGAAGGAGATAATAGACATCGACGGCGTGAGATTCTGCGAACATCTGGAGAAGACGCAGATAGAGCTAAAAGAGGCCGACCGACATGGGGAACGCTATTTCCATTTCATAAACAACATTGACGATTTCGAGAGCTATCTTCTCGACATTGCCCCTGAAGATTCTAAGATGATTCGCAGATGGACCGATAAGGTCAGAATGGTCATGCCATTGCTGGAGTATCTTCCACCTGTAAAATATTCAATGAAACTCATCAAACTCATAAAGATATTGCCTTTCATGCGATCTTGGGGGAAGATGAGCAATAAGGAGTTTGCTAAGCATTTCAAGAATAGCTTTCTTCGTTCTGCTATAGAAAACCTGTATGACGCAGAGATGAGGATGAGCGTCATTGTGTTTGCACAGGCATACGCGGCCAAGGGGGTGGCTCTCTACCCTATTGGCGGTTCGTTGGCATTCACTAAGTGCCTGCAAGATGAATACATCAAGCAGAAGGGTGTTCTAAGAACCAACTGCGAGGTAAAAGATATCATAGTAGAAAACAACAAAGCTACCGGACTAAGGCTAAAAAACGGAGAGACGACAACGGCCGACTTTGTCGCGTCAGCTGCCGACTGGCACTGGACGGTGTTCGATGCTCTGGGCGGCAGATTCGCATCAGAAAAGATGCTACAGCTGCGTAACCCATCGAAAGAATCTGTGTTCTATTCATATTGCAGACTGTTCATCGGTGTTGCTAAAAGCATGAAGGAATGGCCACACTTCGAGAGATTCAACATCCCGACATTATGTCTGCCTGATGGGACAACTCTCCAGAAACTAGAGGTGGAGGTATATAATTATGACACCACCCTTGCACCTGAAGGTAAAGTGACAATGGCTGTCAACATTCTGACACGAGAGGGGGACTGGTGGATTAAGTTAAGAACGGACGATATGGCAAAATATAAAGAGACAAAGATGTCGATTGAAAATGCCATAATAGACGTGATGACGCAACATTACGGCACAGAATGGAGAGACAGCATTGAAGTGACGGATTTCATCACACCAGCGACATTCGAGCGTTACACAGCAAATCTCCGTGGCAGTTCACAAGGATGGAGTCCACTTACAGATATCACAAAGAGACTTCCTATAAAACCTACCCTACCTGGCTTGAACAATTTCATAATGTGTGGACACTGGCTCGAAGCGGGTGGCGGCATTCCTGTTGCACTATACACTGCAAGAAAAGCTGCCGACAAGATCAAAAACAGATTGAAAGCAGACTAAAATGGTGATAGTATGAAATAAAACATCAAAATACATCATCATATTTAAACAAGCCACTAAAAAAATAATAAATTTGTATTCAGCAAAAATCAGATACAATGAAACTATTAAAGTATATTCTTATTGGTGCAGTTGCACTTAACATCGTAGCTTGTGACGATGACGACAAGAACGATTTGAAGAAAACAGATCCTACAAAAAACAACAACGTCATCTCTGCGACAACAATAGAGGCTAACCGTTTTGTTTATGAGATAATGGCAGATTACTACTATTGGTATAATCTGATGCCAAACATAAACTACAAGCTTGAAAAAAACACTGAAGATTTTTTTGAAAAGCTCAAATATTCTGGCGACCGCTTCTCATTCATAACCGACGATGCTGAGGCATACAAAAAGGAAGAGAGCGGCATAAGCACTAGCAAAGGTTGGAACACAACATTTATGCTTTATGAGCAAGGCAGTGACCGTGTTATCACAATGATCAACTATGTATATCACAACACTCCTGCAGAACTTGCCGGCGCAAAACGTGGTGACATCATCCTCACTGTTAATGGCAAAGAGCAAAACAAAGAAAACTACTATGATCTTTTCAATGAGAGCACAACAAAATACGCTGCAAAGAGATACAACGAAAAGACTCAAAAGTACGAGGATGTAGAATATACTATCACATCTGCAGAGATAACAACTTCGCCTGTAGCTGAACACTCGGTATTTGAGACTGAGGCTGGAAAGGTCGGATATCTGCTTTATCTTGACTACTACAGCGAATTCAACACTGAGTTGACTAGCGTATTCAACAGTTTCAAGGAAGCTGGTATAAAGGATTTGATTCTCGACTTGCGCTACAACCCAGGTGGAGAGATGTTGGCGATGCGTCACTTGTGCAGCCTCATAGCTCCACAGGAAAATGTGGCAAACAAGGATCTCTTGATCTGGTATGACTTCAACAATAAACTGAACAAATTAGGAGGATACGACAAGGCAAGCAACGCCACTTATTTCAACAGTGACTTGGCTAGCAACACACTTGGCCTCAACCGCATAATAATAATCACTGGTTCAAGCACATATTCTGCATCTGAATCAACAATCATCGGTCTTGAGCCATACATGGAGGTCTATACTATCGGTGCAACAACAGGCGGCAAGAACACTTCTATGTTTATCATGACACCAGATCTGTTCACCGACACTCAGAATAACAAGCCTTACTTCGACTCGTCAATCAACAACTGGCTCATTGCTCCTATTGTTGCTGTATATTACAACGCAAATGACAAGACATTCGATCCTTCTAATGGCATCGACCCTGACTTTGAACTCAAAGAATACAGCTTTGACTACTTGGGTACTCTCGGCGACGAGAACGAGCCACTTACTGCAGCCGCAATAGAGTTTATTGAGACTGGCAATATAGAAACAGAAGCAAACAAAGCATTGAACATAACAAGACCTATCATCAAGCACGATGACAAGCTTGGCGGTTCAATCATTGAAATACCAACAATAAACAAATAACAAACAACTAAATTTGACAATATGAAATCACTTAAAGTTTTAGTAGCTGGCTTCATTGCTGCTATCTCATTCAGCAGCTGCAACTACAACAGCATGGTAGAGAAACAGGAAAGTGTAGAAGCTGCTTGGGCACAGGTAGAAAACGTATATCAGCGCCGCGCAGACCTCATTCCTAACCTTGTAGCTACTGTCAAAGGTTATGCTGCACATGAAAGCGAAACACTCACTAAGGTTGTTGAAGCTAGAGCTAAGGCTACTGGAGTGACTATCGACGCTTCAAACCTCGATGAGGCTAGCCTCAAGCAGTTCCAGCAGGCTCAAGATGGACTTAGCCAGGCTTTGTCTCGTCTTTTGATGGTTCAGGAAAGCTACCCTGACTTGAAGGCTAATGAACAGTTCAAGGATCTGCAGGTTCAGCTAGAAGGTACAGAGAACAGAATAACTGTAGAACGTCAGAAGTTCAACGACACAGCTAGAGAGTATAACACATACATCCGTAAGTTTCCTAACAACTTGATAGCTGGATTCTTTGGTTTTGATGCCAAGCCATATTTCACAGCACAGGCAGGAGCTGAGAATGCACCTACTGTACAATTCTAAAACAAAATGGAATCGAAGTTTCTGACGGAAGAACAGTGTCAAAAAATAGAATCTGCCATTGGAGAGGCAGAGAAAAACTGTTCTGGTGAAATAAGAGTGCACATCGACAAGCATTGTTCCGACAATGTTCTTGACGATGCTGCACACCGTTTTGCACGACTGAAGATGCACAAGACAAAGCTCAGAAACGGAGTTCTATTTTACATCGCATACGAAGACAAGAAATTTGCTGTCATAGGCGACAAGGGAATAAACGCTAAAGTAGAGAGCAATTTCTGGGATGACGTATGCTCTGTTATGAGCGAACGATTCCAACATGCAGAATTTGTAGATGGTCTTATACAGGGGATAATGCTTTGCGGCGAAAAGCTTAAGGCATTCTTCCCTTATGAAGACAATGACGTCAACGAATTGCCTAACGAGATTTCATTCGGCAAAGATTAAAAGGGGTGTTATGAGATTATTGCTATCGCTCATATTTATTTTCTGCACAATACTTGCTCAAGCAGATATTGTTAAGAAACCTAGTGTCGAAAGGCTCGTCAACGACTTTGCCAATGTCTTAAGCAGCGAGAGGGCTACCGCTTTGGAGGACTCTCTTAACAGATATGCGAGAAGAACTAGTACACAAGTCACCATTGTCACCGTCAACGACCTTGACGGACATGATGTCGCTGAATATGCTTATTCAATAGGACAGACTTGGGGTATCGGTCAAAAAGGCAAGAACAATGGCGTAGTAATACTCGTCAAGCCAAAACTCAATGACAATGACAGAGGTCGTGCATTTATAGCACCTGGCTATGGCCTTGAGGGTGTGCTGCCTGACATAACATGCAGTCATATTGTCAATGAAGCAATGATACCATACTTCAGACAAAACGACTATGCTAGCGGTATAATTGCCGGTACAATTGCTGTTATGAAAGCTTGCGAGGGTGAATATGAGGGCGAGGAATATAATGATGATGCAGCGGCTTCTGTCGTTGCAATAATAGTACTCATAATACTGATCCTCGTTATTATATCTATCATAAAAGGCGACAAAAACGGAGGACACGGACGACACATATCATTCGGTGACAGTTGGTCTGACGCTGCTGTACTATCTAGCATATTGAGAAACAGCAACTCTGGATGGGGCTCATTCAGCGGAGGCGGCGGATCATTCGGTGGAGGATTCGGCGGTTTCGGAGGAGGTTCCTTCGGTGGCGGCGGTGGCGGCGGTAGCTGGTAACCACTGGCCTTCCCCTTATAAACTTCTGACGAGGATAATAAGAAAATCAAATAAATTACTATCTTTGCGTTCGCAACGCGGTAATGGCTCAGTTGGTAGAGCATTGGCTTCCCAAGCCGAGGGTCGCGGGTTCGAGTCCCGTTTACCGCTCTTTCTAACTTATTTGATTTGTTTCAATGCGGATTCAGTCGAGATGACGAATCCGCATATTTGTTTTTTATCAACAAAGCACTATTTTTGTAGTATTATTAAACAAATCAATCATACAATGAAAATCACATTGCAAGTACAATCCCTGGCATGCTGCCTCTTTTTCATTCCATCTGTATTATTCGCACAGAGTGCACGTGAAGAAATACACAACAATATTAAGTTGACAGCAAGCAACTATGTTGACTACACTAACATTCAACCTTCAGCCGATTACAAACTCACACCGTCACCAAAGGGCTATGAGCCTTTCTATATCAACCATTATTCACGACATGGTTCAAGATGGCTCATCAACGGCAGCCAATACACGGACGTTATCGAAACGCTTCAAAGAGCAAACAAATACAACAAACTTACAGATAAAGGTATAGAAACACTCGAGAAGCTCAGAGAGTTCCATACTACATGCATAGACCGACTTGGAGAATTGACTTCTGTAGGAGAACGCCAGCATCACGGCATCGCCAAGAGAATGACTGAACATTTCCCTGAGGTTTTCAATAAGAATGCATACGTGGATGCACGATCTACTGTGGTTATCAGATGTATTCTTAGTATGGAAGCTGAATGTGAAGAATTTGCCGCTTTCAACAAAAACATACGCATACACAATGATGTGAGCGAAAGTTTCCAGTGGTATCTCAACGCACATCACCCTCAGGTCATCAGAGATGCGACATCAAAGAGCCACGAAATTGTTGATGCTTATGCAATGAAACTGGTTCATCCAGAACGTCTTTGCTCTGTATTGTTTAATGACCCACAATACGTCAGCAACAACATCAACGCTGTTTTCTTCACAAGAAGACTATTTGATGTAGCTAGCAATATGCAGAGCCATGACACAAACATCTCTTTTTATGACCTTTTCACTGAAGAGGAGTGTTATGACTTATGGCGATTGAAAAATATCGACTGGTACCTCCGTTATGCAGGAGCTCCTGCTACAGGATCTATGGCACCATATAGCCAGGATAAACTGTTAACCAATTTCATAGAGACTGCCGACACTATAGTGTCAAAGAAGGATTTCAATGGCGCTACTCTTCGTTTTGGACATGAGACTGTTGTGCTTCCTCTTTCGTGCATACTTGAACTTGGTAATTGCAACGCTCAGATAGAAAACCTTTATGAACTAGACCAGCATTGGGCTAATTACAGAATCTTTGCAATGGCTTGCAACATACAGCTTATTTATTACCGTCCAACAAAGGGCAACGGCGACATACTTGTAAAAGCCTTGCTAAACGAGAAAGAGGTGACTCTGCCTGTGAAGACAGATTCATATCCATACTACAAATGGAACGACCTTAGAGAGTACTACATAAACAAGCTTGACAAATACCACGAAAGCACAAAGTAGTATCTCTACCATCTGAGACGGTAGAACTCTTTCTGGCAACCTTGTCGGAAGAACACTAGGCCTAAATGTAGCATATCGACACTTGTCATTACTCGTTCGTCGACAACTATTTCATCCCAGGCCTTAGACATATCTGGCGACCAGTGAATATCATCAAATGCAATGATGGTTTTGCTGGTCGCTCTTTTTGCTACGACATTGAAATATCGCATTGTAGCCTCATAAGTGTGATTTCCATCAATGAATACGAAACCGGGTTCCCCTACCTCATCCATAACGGCAGGTAACATGTCATCAAAATTCCCGACTCTCAAATCTACCTTGTCAAGACCGGCTGACTTCAACTGCTTTGCTGCTATAGCGGCACACGAAGGACAACCCTCAATAGATATCATGTGAGTATCTCCGGCCAACTTACGAGCCATATATTGAGTACTGATACCCAAGGATGTTCCAAGTTCTATAATGTTTCTAGGTGCATATTCCTCTACTAGCCTTGCCAGAAGCATACCGTACTTTTCAGTAACAGAAGCATTCTTGGCTATTGAACATACACTACGCGTAACGTTTCTTCCTGCACCTGTTCCAAGATCAGTCACATTAATCACTGTCTTATCCGACAAGAGTGCATCTCTGTATGAACGAGTCTTTTCTCGTAGCGCCTTATCAACTTTTCTTGTAGTTATAATATGTCTGACAAGATGATATACAAAAGGACTATGCACTCCATGACCACGCCAGTAGCTAGCATGAATGAAATGCTTGAATGTTGACTTTGCTAAATGTATATTTATAAACATATCAGAATGGCAAATAGAAATAGAAAGTTGTCCCTTGTCCCTCAATACTTGTAAGCCAGATATTTCCATCCAATATCCTCACAAGGTTCTTAACTATGTTTAGACCAAGACCAAGACCTGGGTATAATGTCTTGTTATTATTAAGCTTACGGAATGGTTCGAATATCACGGTTTGCTTATCCTGAGGAATACCTATTCCTGTATCTTCAATCTTTATAAGGAGAAGATCAAGCATTGTATCTGGCATAGGCAACGAATCAGGATAGCCATACGCTTGCAGCTGTTCCTTCAATATCAAATCTGCATACAGATGAACATGTCCCCTGTCCGTAAATTTGAATGCATTATAACAGATATTTATAATGATCTGACGGAATCGCTCCTTGTCACTATAGATGATGCGTCCACGCAAATTGTCATCGGCAAACAGTTCAAATGCGACATTTGGATTCTTTCGCTCTACAGAAAGAATACGGAACACGTCATATACCTCACGGCTCACCTCAAAGTCATGCTTGTTGACTCTGAGCTGACCACTTTCAATTCTCGAGACATCAAGCAGGTCACCAATAAGCACCAAGAGACTCTGGCTGCTTTCCTGTATCAAATGAATAAACTCTTTCTGGTCTGATGGCTTGCATGCCGGATCAGCTAACAGCTTGGCAAAGCCAACGATGCAGTTCATCGGAGTACGAACCTCATGCGAGAGGTTAGCCAGGAACGACGACTTAAGCTTGCTACTCTCTTCTGCCTTTTGCTTTGCCTCTTCAATATCCCTGGTTCTATCTATGACCTGCTGCTCAAGGTTGTTACGGTGTTCGATAAGCTCTGCATTCTGCTTCTCTATCATCGCCTTGTTCTCAAGCAACTTCTCATTTGCTCGCAACAATTCACCTGCCTGTCGTTCAACCTCATTCTGCAGCAATACCCTTCGCTTTTCATCCATACTAGCCTTGAAAATTATAACGAAGATGATAAGGCCGATACACAACACACATACTACTACCAAGAATAAAGGATGCTCATAGAAGAATACACTCTTGTTTATATATATCCTTCTTATATTACTTGTCGGACGTCCTTCTTCATCACATGAACGCATCTCCAATACCCTGACACCACGATCAAGATTTGAGAACACAGTTGGCGAAAGGGTATTTACCATCGTCCACTCATCATTCACGCCCTGGAAACGCCACTGAACCTTATTTGACTGCGGATTGCTGTAGTTCAAGACTCGCATCTGCACCTGTAACGATCTTACACCAGCTGGGACTTCTATCGTATCTCTGTTTCCATAATAGTCTTCCTCTACGTAACTGTCGTTGTCATAGCTGACCGAATTGAAAAATCTATAGGAGCTTATGACTGGTGCCGGAAAATAACGGTTATATGCAAAATTACGCGAATCGAACTCTATTATATAGTTTCGCCCTGCCATGAGGATGTGACCATTGACATCTACAGATGATGCAGAAGAATTCAGATACGTGTATAACGGATAGCGTCGTTTATCATATTCATAATGTCTTCCGTTTGAGCCATTGATACACACAATGCCATCATCACATCCAATCCATAGGTTTTTCTTATAATCCAACTCTATGCATTTAGGAACCCAATGCGACATATTACCTTGATCGATCTTTGTCAAGTGACGTTTGTTTGGCAGATAGTAGTAAAGTCCACATTTAGACCCTAATACCCACAACTCTCTTTGTCCATTTCTATATGCTGACTTCAACGATGTAAGACCTGCGTGCTCTGTGCCGACCAACGCATGCTTAGTCAGTTTCTTTGTCGCAATGTTGTAGGCATAAAGACCACCCTCACTTTCACCAATCCAAACAACGGAGTCGCCTTCATTTTCAATTGTACTGATGTTTTTCAATGACCAATCACCACCTATATCAGTACTCTTCTTTCTTTCTGAATCATACAAATACAATTTGGTCTTGGTCGCCATTATCAAGTTGTTGTCCTTCGTCAATGCCATATCGACAACACCTTGCTGCTTTATCAGATTCAGTTTACGACTCTTGTAGTCATAGACTTCAATAAAAGAATGTGTTCGCAGATACAACAACCCGTGCTTGACATCCTCCTGTATTCCGAAAACAGCTCGCCTTTCCGCTAAAGCACGTTCCTCTGGAGTAAAAGATGAGATATATTTAAATCGCTCAAATCTCTTGTTCCCACTCCACTTCACATACATACCATCTACATTTCCCGACCATATATTCCCATATTGATCCTTGTAGATAGAAAAGATGGTTGCATTGGTACTTTCCGATTCTCGGCGCATATCTGACCTGCTAAATTTGGAATAATAATAATCCGTCTTCAACAGACCATCAGAAGAGCCCATCCATACTATAGGCTGGTGCTTGGACTTAAGCAACGATTGAATGTTATTGTCACGGACCTCAGAGTTTGAGGTGTCAAATTCTCTAAAAGTGGATGTCTTGAAATCAAAAAACAAGATGCCATACTGCAAACACAACCATACGCCATCAGAACAACATGCTATATCCTTGTATTGTCTTCTATACCTGCCTAGTTCGCGAGTCTTTTTCTTCAATACATTATATGAAATCAGCTTTGATGAAGAACTGACGCCCTTCTGAGCCGGACCTAACAACTCTATCACTATCGCCGTATCACCAAGAGCTGATATATGTCTGACCATGGTGTCGCCTAAGCAAACTTCTATAATGTCAAATTTAGGTTCATCAACTGACCTGCCAACAAGCCGCTTCAGTTTTCCATCTATCGCTGCATAACATTCTCCGTTGACACTGATCATTGGACAAAACAGGGATATAGGCTTCTTCACTCTGCTGTCAACAAAAGGTCCGGTCACATGACCTGTTCTTTTGTTTATCAGACATGAACCAAGCTTATCAGACGCCAAAAGCAAAGAATCGTTGTAGTTGAAAAGCATGGACACCTGGAAAATATAGTCTTCCTTCCCATCCAATACAATAGGCATTTGCGACTGCTTATAGTCTCTTTTGTCTATTTTCAGCAGTTCATTCTGACCCTCCCTTAAAGCCCACATGCAATTTTGTATAGTATCCTCGCAGATGAGCCTTATCTTATTCACGTATTTATCATGCGTTTCAATGTAAAAGAAGTGTCTATACGACAAGCCGTCATATCGGCAGATGCCATTGTATGTAGCTATCCAAAGATATCCGTCAGAATCCTCCACCATCATCTGAATGCTCTTCTCCTTCATGCCATCACCCACATTCTCAAAATGAGGCATGTCTCCCTGAAGCATCTCATCGATATCCACAACACCACCTTGAGCAAAAGATGATATCGCACATAACAGGATGATAATATATGACAACGCTATCTTCACTTCTTTAACGACTGATAAAATTTCAATATGTTCCTTATTGATTCGGCTGGCACATCTTCTATCGGCAGACAGGACACTTCATACCACTCTACCCCATCTATATCATCCGACGCCTTTAAAGAACCCGACGGCTCTATAGTACACACGAAAGCCATATCTGTCGTGTGAACCTGATAACCGCTGAATATATATTTATTCGGGTACGAGCATAAGTATCGGCACTCAAGAACACCGACACCCAACTCTTCCATCATTTCTCTTTTGATCGCCTCCTCAACACTCTCACCTGGATCAACAAAACCGCCAGGCAAATCAAGCATGCCCTTCCACGGATCACGAGCCCTACGCGTCAACATGACTCTCCCCTTTTCATCTACGATTATACAGGCTACAGCTGCTGCAGAATTGGGAAAGAAATTGAAGCCACAACACTCACACTTGAACTCTTTCAAGCTGGTTGCCTTAAAATCACTACTACCACAATGAGGGCAATATCTGAAAAAACGCACAGCGTGTTCTTCGGGCAACTCCATGTCTAACTTGGCTTCTTGAAACATTTTCGAGGCTTTTCTCTATTTTGCTACAAATTTATATATTTGCGCCAAACTTAGCAATATTATAATCGCTTTTTAGAATGTCAACCCTTTGCATATTCCTCGCATGTCTGACACTTGTCATCGGACTCATTGTAGGCTATCTTTACGCGAAAGTTAAAGCCGAGAAAAACATATCAGAAACTAAGCTGCAATCTGCACAAGAATATGCCGAGTTGAAGGAGATGTATGCCAAAGCTATAGCAGACACCGAAAACCTAAAAAGACAAATCATCGAAGATCGAGAAAAGGCGGAAGAGCAACATATCGAACACACAAAGATGTCGGAACAGCTCAAGGCGGAATTCACTGTACTCGCCAATGAACTGCTCAAGCGCAACACTAGCGATTTCAACAATGTGACGACAGAAAAGCTGACTAATCTGCTGGCCCCTTTCAAGATAGAACTTGACAACTTGAAACATGAGATGGCAGAGACTAACAAGTCAACTTCTAACGAACGTATCTCACTGCGCGAACAGGTCAAGTCGCTCATCGACATGAGCAACAAACTGAGTACAGAAACCAACAGCTTGACACACGCACTTAAGGGCGACAACAAGTTGCAGGGAAATCTAGGCGAGATGCAACTTATCACGCTTCTCGAGGATTCCGGACTAGAAGAAGGCATTGGTTACGATTACCAAAAAACAATAAAAGACGACTTGGGGAAGACTATAAAGAACGATGGCAATCATTCACTTATCCCCGACGTTGTCGTGCATTTTCCAGAAGGCCGTCACATGATTATCGACGCCAAGATGTCACTCGTTTCCTATACGAACTATTTCAACCATAAAGGCGACGACGCTATGCAGGCAAATGACATAAAGGCCCATCTGCAGTCAGTACGCTCACATATTGACGAACTGGCAGGGAAAGACTACTCGAAACATTACCATGGTTCACTTGAGGCTGTCATGATGTTCATCCCAATCGAAGGAGCCTACCAGCTTGCCATAGCCAACGATGATAAGCTATGGAAATATGCATACGACAAAAAGGTGCTTCTCATGTCACCAACAAACCTCATCACGGCTCTTAAGCTTGTAGAGTCAAGCTGGCGTCAGTATAGCCGCGAAAAGAACATTATGGATATACTCAAACGCGGACAAATGATGTACGACAAGGTCGCATCGTTTTGCGAAAGCTTCATAAAAGTTGGCGACAAAATCAAGGAAACAAGCACGACATTCGACAAGGCTATGTCACAACTTAAAGAAGGCAACGGCAACCTGCTAAGTCAAGCTGAAAAAATGCGGGGACTGGGCTTGACAGTCAACAAGCGCATACCGGAAGGATTATTGCCTGATGACAATTTGGATAACGAATAGTTTTGTAACTTTGCCATCATGAATATAGATAAGCCTCAAAAGAAACGCACTCCTGGTGCTTCGTTTATGGTCAAACAGGAAGAGACCATCGAACAGTTCATTTCTCATGTCATGCAAGGCAAAAGCAAGACTTCTATCAAACAGCTTTTGCAGAATGGAGCTATAATAGCCGGACATCGCGACGAACAAGGGAAATGGCGTCAGCGAATCCTAAAGAAACTAACCGACAACGTACATGTCGGCGAATCAATATTTGTCGGAAAGAAGCCTGAACCTACATTCCAGATGCCTAAGGGTCTTAAAATAGCCTGGGAAGACAGATGGCTGTTGGTGGTAAAGAAGGAGACTGGCCTGCTGACTGTCGGCAACCTTAGCGAACCTGTACAGAGCGCACAGACATACCTCGACGCATACATGCAGTTCAAAAAGGAGGGTGATCGGATATACATCGTACACAGAATCGACCGCGACACATCTGGTGTCTTACTTTTTGCTAAAAACGAAGAGACACAGTGGAAACTGCGTAGCAACTGGAACGAAGCCGTTCATTCTCGCCGTTACATAGCTATCGTGGAAGGCACACCTCGTCAAAAACAAGGCACAATAGATACCTGGATAGAAGAGAACGAAAAGACAATGACGATGTTTGTCTGCAAACCTGGACAAGGCAAACAGGCAATCACCCACTACAAGGTCCTGAAGACAACAACTTTCAACGGACAGCAATATTCCATGATGGAATTCCAGCTGGAGACCGGACGCAAGAACCAGATACGTATCCACATGAACCATATCGGCACTCCTATCGCTGGTGATGGTAAATATGGTGCATCAACCGACCCTATAGGACGTCTTTGTCTGCACGCACAACAGATTGAGTTTGAACATCCTGAAACTGGCGAAGTCCTTAACTTCACATCAGACATACCACAAGCTTTCAACGAAATATTCGAGAAAAAGCAATAATTATCCTTTCCAAAGAAACCTTAACTGTTCCCAAACGTAGCATAGTTTATACTAAAAAAACTAATTACTATGGGATTAATCATTTCATTACTCATCTGGGCCCTTATCGGATGGGCAGCAGGTAAAATCATGGGCAGCAGCTACGTTTGGTGGCTTAACATCATCATCGGTATCGTTGGCGGATGGTTAGGCGGAGCACTCCTCGGAAGCTTCTTGAATTTGGGAGAAATTGCCGGCATCAGCATTGGTGGCGTTGTAACTGGTATAATCGGTGCAGTACTCCTTATCTTCATTATCCGATTAATTAAGAAATAAGCCTCACACATACTTAGGTTTAAGGACGGTCATTTTTGATCGTCCTTTTTTTGTTTAAAGCATACCTACCAAAACCACTCGAATGTATTCTAAAACGGGTTTTTGAAGAAGAAAAGGGAAGTTTTATAGAAAAGATAGGTCATATCTCGCACGGATTTTGTTACTTTGCAAAGTAAATCATATTGAAGAGACATGAACATTAGATTGAGAGCCATTACCGTAGCACTTTCAATAGCGATAAGCATAGCATTCATTTCGTGTAGCAACGATTCTATTCTCGTAGACACAATATTTGCAAATTCAGGCACTTACACAGAATATGTTGACCAGACTCCGATCGAACTAGCGACATTCAGACTCGACTCGGTTCAGACTTCGGGACGTGGTACTGTATGGATTGGACATCACAAAAAGAAAGTCATTGGCGACGTTTACTCGCAGTCATACGTGAGACTTGAAGTTGAAGGAAAAGCAACGGCTGTTCCACACAATCAAACATACGAACCAACACCTTACTTGTTTGATTCATACGACTGGGCACAAAAAGAAAAATACGACTCGGTAACAATAGTATTGTATCATACCGGTGCATACCAGGGTGACACAACAAAGGCTATGACTATCAACGTAAAACGCCTTGCCCAACCACTAAAATTTGCCGAAAACGAAAAGACGTTCTACAACGTCCGTACATTTAGAGATTCTACATCAATAGGCTCATTCAGATTCGTTCCTCGACCACATTCACGTCCTAGATTGAGATATCGTCTTGACGACAGTTTCGGCCGTGAACTAGTCAGTTTCATTAAAGCCAACAAGGCCAACAAAACAGATGTTCGCGATCAGAACTTCGAGCACTTTCTGGGTGGCATCAAGCTAGAATCTGGCGATGACGCAAAAAGCTTATTGGCCTTTGCAAACGACTCTGTGAGAATCATGCTGCACTCTCACATTACAGATGTCGACAAGATCAAGATAACCCGAAAATTAGTCGTGTCTGATTTCACAAAACAATTTCAATTCAACTCAATATGGACTGAAAACGAAGATTCTCCATACGACTGCATCAATCACAGATCAGAACAAGTGAACGAGAAGGATGGTGGACAACATTCTGTCATGTTCGAGGGATTAGGGTATTACACACGTATAAACTTCCCAACTATACGAACTATCGCCGACCACAGCTATTTTTCTCATATTGTCCGTGCTAATCTTGTCCTATATCCTGAACGAAACGGTTACGACAAACACAATTTCCCTCAATACTTCTACGTTGCTTCTGTCAATAAAGGAAATGTATCGCCAACAATCGACCAGGGACATGCCGTATTAAAAACTGTAACAACCAGCCATGGGACTCCTTCAATTGCAAAGCTACATAACAACTTGACAGACCCAAACGATGTATATTATACTATCGACATTACTAACTATTTAAACACCGTCATTGCCAGCGGCAACATAGATGTCAACGAAGGATTAGTCCTCTCTTGGAGCGGCGTAATAAATTCTGCAGACTACAATTTTATGATTTTCAACGGACGTACCAAGAATAAATACTATTCGTATCTTGAACTATACTACTACAACTATGACAGGGAAAACAAATAAAATATTATCACTACTATTCATTATCCTTATTGGCAATGTGGCTTTTGCCCAAAACAGCACCGTATCACCGTATTCTATGTATGGAATCGGACTGCTTACACATCGTGAGCACGCGACATCTGCCGGATTGGGTCATGCTTCTATAGCTCTTGCACCTAAAGATTACATCAACATAGGCAACCCAGCGGCTATCAATAACCTTGATAGCACTACTTTCTATTTCAACATCCAGCTCAGCGGTCTTCGCACTCGACTTAAAGCCGATTACGAACGTGCTAGTCTTGTCAGTGGCAACATTGATGGTATAACAATGGGATGCCGAGTAACAAAATGGTGGGGTTTGGCCATTGGTTATGCACCTTACTCATCTGTCGGATACAACTACAGAGAAAAGAGATATATCTATGGCAGTAATTCTCAGTACATTATCAAACAGACTGGATCTGGCGGCATGCAACATGCCTTCCTGAACAACGCGATATCCTTCTTCAACAAACACCTGTCATTGGGTGCAAGCGTAGGAGCTATGTGGGGATCGTTTAACAGAAAAGAGACTGCTTTGTTCAGTGACGCTTTGGATGGAGAAAACATCTACAACCTGAAGAAATACACCTGTAACAATCTCTATTTAGAATACGGACTCCAATTCCATTTCAACATCGGCGAAAACAACTTCCGCTTTGGTGGTGTTTACAACAACAAGCGTAAGCTCCTTTCTTCATACGACCATATCGTATCCAACGATTTTTCAGCACAGTTGTTCTTCGACGACGAGACTCCGTTTGAAGAAGAGTTTCACGTTCCAACAAGCTATGGTGCTGGATTTACCTATACTCGCAAGAAATTCTTGTTTACCGTAGACTATAAGTACAACGAATGGGGCAAAATCAAGAACTCGAAATTCAATGAGCCTGTAACATTCCGAGACAACTGGAAATGCGGTGGCGGTATTCAGTTCTCTGCGGGCAAAGATGGTGATCCATTTTACAAAAGAATACAATATCGCATAGGCTATTACATGTCACCTAGCTATATGCTTGTTCATAGACACGAGATTAATGAACAAGCAGTTACATTGGGCATGACTGTACCGATGGGCAGATTCAGCAACTCCTTTATCATTGCTTACGAATACCTCAAAAGAGGACAGGAAAACTTCGGACTCATAGAGGAGAAATCACATAACATCAAAGTCGCCTTTAACATTCGCGAGGGTTGGTTTAAAAAGCATAAGTTCGATTAATGCTTTCTATAGACCTCAAGAAATTTGGCCTGCCTGCTGCAGAAATAGCCTACAAGGTCAACGAGGCCTTGTCCTCTTGTGACTCTATCATAATCACAGCACCACCAGGCGCAGGCAAAAGTACTTTGCTTCCATTGACAATGCTTTCCACATTGTCATCGGGGAAGAAAATACTGATGCTTGAACCTCGCCGTATTGCCGCACGCCAAATCGCTACACGTATGGCCGACATGATCGACGAAGAAGTAGGTCAACAGGTCGGCTATCGAATACGTTTCGAAAACGCTGTTAGCACTAACACACGCATTGAAGTTCTTACAGAAGGCATTCTCACACGTATGCTACAGGCCGACAACGAACTGTCAGATGTGGGAATTGTGATATTCGACGAATTCCACGAACGCAGCCTTTTCACCGACATTGCCCTTGCTTTATGCAGAGAATGTCAACAGATTCTCCGACCTGACCTTAAGATTGTCATAATGTCGGCGACAATCGACACTACTGAACTGTCCACTAAGCTAAACGCACCTGTTATCGAAAGCCAAGGCAGGATGTTTCCTGTCGAGACTATACACTTTGGCGACAGCAATGCGTCATCTATAGCCACAGATGTGTCACGCGCAATACGCGATGCACACGAAAAATATCAAGGCGACATCCTGGCATTTCTCCCTGGAGAAGCAGAGATTCGCAAATGTGAAGATTTGCTCTCACAGGCATTCCCAAGCACCTCCGTCTATCCTCTATACGGAATGCTGTCTCAAGCGCAACAGAAGGCGGCGATTCTTCCCGATGCCGACGGGAAACGCAAGATTGTCCTCGCAACATCAATCGCTGAGACATCACTCACAATAGAAGGCATAAGCATTGTTGTAGACAGTGGCTATTGCAGACAACAGAAGTTCAATCCTAATACGGGGTTGTCGCACCTTGAAACGGTAAGGATCTCTGCTGACATGGCCGACCAAAGACGTGGTCGAGCTGGCCGACTTACTAACGGTTTTTGCTATCGGTTATGGTCTAAAGCTAGCGAACAGAACATGTCCGCTCATCGCACTCCCGAAATCGAATATGCCGATTTGTCACAGCTCGTACTCGACCTTGCCGCATGGGGGGAATCCAACGCTGACAATCTTTTGTGGTTGTCCACCCCACCTCGCACAAGCATATTGCAAGCTCAGGAATTGCTGAGACTTCTTAATGCTATCGGCGACAATGGGCAGATAACAGAACATGGACGACAAATCAATAAACTGCCATGCCACCCTCGTATAGCCCAAATGTTATTAAGCGCTAAGTCTGATACTGAGAAATCACTGGCATCAGACATTGCTGCAATTCTTGAAGAACGAGACCCTCTCTCGCGAGAATATGGCACCGACATCAATCTTCGAATTGAAGCCCTCAGAAGATTCCGGGTAGGAAGCAATAACAACAAGGCGTTCAGCCATATAGAGAAGACCGCAAGCAAATACAGACAACTGATAAAGACCAATTTGTCAAACGATATTGTTGACTGCTATGCGACGGGCGCTCTTGTCGCATCGGCTTATCCTGAACGAATAGCCACTTCTCACGTAGGAAACAATGCAACATTCCGTCTTGCGAACGGAACACTAGCATCAACAGAATACACGGACACTCTATCTAACGAGAACTGGCTATCAATAGCTAACCTTGACGCCCACAATGGCATGGGCAAAATATACCTTGCATCACCGCTCGACCCTAGTTGTCTTTACCATTTCATCAGAGAACGTGACAATGTCCAATGGGACAGCCGAAAAGGATGTATTATTGCTCAACATGAGAAACTGATCGGCAAACTTGTCATATCTACTCAGCCATTACACAATGTCAACAGAGAAGAGATAGACAAGGCCATTTTAAACGCCATAAAAAAGGAGGGATTGTCAATACTTAACTGGGATGACGACGTAAAGTCATTACAGAATCGCATACTCTCTGTTTCTGCCTGGCATCCAGAAAAGCAGTGGCCCGACGTAACAACAGAACACCTGATGCAAACGGCAGATGAATGGCTGCAACCATACATAGGCAAGGCTACATCCATTGCTGATCTAAAGAAAATCGACCTGTCAGAAGCCATCAAATATACTATTGATTACGACATGCTACAAGAACTCGAGCAACTGGCACCAACCCGGATATCGGTGCCTAGCGGATCTAGAATCAAGCTCGAATATCAAGGTAACGGTGAACCACCTGTCTTAGCGGTACGACTACAAGAATGTTTCGGATTAGCAGACACCCCAACAATCGATAATGGCCGTAAACAAGTGTTAATGCATCTTCTGTCCCCAGGCTTTAAACCTGTTCAGATAACTCAAGATTTAAAAAGCTTTTGGGACAACACATATTTTGAGGTGAAAAAAGAACTCAAAAGAAGATACCCTAAACATGTATGGCCCGAAAAACCATGGGAAGAGCCTGCTACAAAAAGTACAAAAAACGCCGTTCGTTGAAAAAAAGACGTCGTTTGGCGAAAAAATCAGTACTTATGTAGATTTTATATTGGAGTGACGAAAAAAAGCAGTACTTTTGCAATAGTTGTAAGAAAAAAGAAAAACAAATTAGATATGACAAAAAGAGCATCAAAATTTTCGTTCTTGGCAATCATGTTAGCCAGTGTATTAGGCTTCACTAGTTGCGAAGACGAGGACAACATCAATCAGTTGGGTAACTGGATACAACTCAGATGTGACTTCCCAGGTGTACCACGTAGTGGCGCCGTAACATTCACAATTGACAATGTCGCATACGTAGGAACTGGTGCAAACACCGCTAAGACAGAAGAAAAAGAAAGATATAGAGATTTCTTTGCTTGTACAGCAGTTGGTGAAGATCTCGTGTGGGTCGGTGGCTCAAAATGGGAGCAGAACGGTCGAGGTATTAGCTCAATGCCTGAAATCGATGTAGAAACTGGTGAACCAGTAGAAACACGAAATGGCGCAGTTGCTTTTGCTCTTAACGGAAAAGGTTATGTTGGTCTCGGATATTCTGGATATCACTATCTGAGAGATTTCTGGGAATTCGACCCTAAAGGCACACCAGATCCAGCACAGTATCCTTCTATCTACAGCAGAATGAACGATACCGACAAGGCTAATTTCGGTAAGAATGCAGATGGCACACCTACAGGCAAATGGACACGTATCGCCGATTTCCCTGGCGACTCTTGTCGATATGCTACAGCATTCGTTCTTACAGGTGCTGACGGCACAAAAGCAGCTTACGTAGGCGCTGGTGAGGATTATGACAACAACTACATCAACACTTTCTACAAGTTTGACGGAAAAACATGGACATCTGCAGATCCTCTTGGCAACAAGCGTGCACAGGCATACTCATTTGTGTATGAACTTGATGGCATTGAATACGGATATGTAGTAAGCGGCGTAGGAAGCGACGGTGCATCAGAATATGTCGAGAGATTCAATCCTATAACAGGCAAATGGCAAGAGATGCATAGTGTAATAAACAAAACACGCTATAGCTTCGACGACGACTACACCCTCAGAGGATACGGCGGAGTGGCATTTACACTTCTTGACAAGGCCTATATTGCAACAGGTGGCGCAAACGGCACCGGTGCCGCTACATGGGAATACGATCCTGCTGGTGACTTCTGGATTCAGAAGAAATCATTCGAAAGGAATGTAAGAGCTAATGCTGTTGCATTCGTCCTCGAACATGAAGCGACAAGCTATAGCGCTTTGCAGTTTGCTGTAAATGGTAAGCAGATGGTTCCATATTTGACAACTGGAGGTGACAAACAGGTATCAATAAGCGGTTCTGGTGGAAAATTCTTCGCTTCAACATACTTATTCAACCCATATCAAGCTTACGAGGAACTAGACTAATAGTCTGACAATATACCGAATCCCTCTGTTGACACCGTTGGCAGAGGGATTCTTGTTGAATTATATGAACACTACCCTTATCACATCTATCATTCTAATTGTATTTTTCGCTATCATCATCGGTGGCCTATCCTTCATCTACATACGTCACCTTAACAAAACTCGACAGCGAGAAATCGACCTTACTCATCAGAACATTGAATTTGAAATGAAGTTTCTGAAGTCACAGATCAACCCTCATTTCTTGTTTAATGCTTTGAATAACATATACGCCCTGTCAATTATAAAATCTGAACGTACACCAGATATGATACTGAAGCTTTCTGATATGCTTAGATTCACATTGTACGAAAGCGAGAGTAAAAAGGTAAAGGTGGGACGAGAGGTTGATTACATAGTCAACTTCATCGAATTCCAGAAAATCAAGATGGATAGCGAACCCAACATTAAAATAGACATCAGTAACTGCAACAAAGAATTGATGATCGAACCTATGTTACTTATTCCATTTATCGAAAACAGCTTCAAACATGGCAATATAGATAACACAAAAAAAGGGTGGTTACAGCTTGATATAAAAACACTTGGACCAATGCTTATCTTCCAAGTTGCTAATTCTCTTCCTTCCATTGCTATCAACAAGGATGTTGTAGGTGGAATAGGTGTAGAAAACGTGCGAAAACGATTAGACATTCTTTACCCTGGACGTTATAAACTTGATATAACAACAACTGAATCAGAATTCCGAGTGTACATGGAAATTGATACATTTGCATAAATACTACAAATGGAAAAAATCGAAAAGGTATGATTAAGTGTATAATTATAGATGACGAATTCCCTGCAAGAATATTACTCAAGGAATTCATAGAAAAAATACCAACACTGGAATTGATAGGCAGCTATAAATCTGGCATAGATGCATTACCTACATTGCAGGCTGGCGAAGTTGACCTTATGTTCCTCGACATCCAGATGCCAGATATCACAGGGGTTAACTTTGTAAAGATGCTTGGCAATAGGAAACCTCTTGTGGTATTCACAACCGCATATTCTGAATATGCAATAGAAAGCTACCAACTCGACGTCCTCGATTATCTACTTAAGCCTTTTTCATTCGACAGATTCATGCAAGCAGTCGGTAAGGCTATTGCTCGTACATCATCAGTGTCAGCAAGTGAACCAACAGCCAATAGTAATAAAGCTGAAGACGAGACTGAAAACACAAACGATTTCATGCTTATCAAACAGGAGCATAAGATAAGCAGAGTAAAATTCGATTCTATTTTATATATAGAGGGGTTAAGAGAATATATCACAATACATTGCAAGGACGAAAAGATCTTGGTTCGTGATACACTCAAAAACATAACAGATGCTCTGCCACCAGATAAATTCAAACGCGTACAGAAATCATTTATAGTGCGAACAGACATTATAAAGACTTTATATGGCAACCAAATCGAGATCGAAGGAGTAAAAGACCCTATTCCGGTTGGTAAATTGTATTTGGATTCAATCAAGAAATTATTTAAAGAAAAATAGTTACATTAAACAAACAGACTCATAACAGGATGAAAATCAGACCATTTATACTTACACCAATATTTTGCACAATCGCTATAATCACGAATGCCCAGGAAACAATAGATTCTGACTCATGTCTAGAGACTGATTCAATAGGTGCATTTGAAAACAGCAAAGACGAAGCTAGCGCAGACTCTGCCTTAGTTGCAGAATTGCAAAAACTAGCCCCTGCAGTTGACAGTATGCTAAACGCTTGGTACGCTAGTCATGAAGTTATAACAAATGACTTCGTACCTGATTCTGTTGCCGCAGCCGACACTATGATCAATGGCATCCCAGATAGCATTTTCGTCGCTCGCCTGCAGGCTATGAATTCTCCTATACCTATGACATACAATGAACAGGTAAAACGTTTCATCGAATTATATGTTGTTAAGCGACGTGCCCTAGTTCAGAAAATGCTTGGTCAGGCGAAATATTATTTCCCTTTGTTTGAGGAAGCTTTAGACGCATACGGCTTGCCACTAGAACTCAAATTCCTCCCTATAATAGAGAGCGCTCTCAATCCAAGAGCTCATTCTAGAGCTGGCGCTGCAGGATTATGGCAGTTCATGTATTATACAGGCAAGAGATACAACCTGCAAGTCAATTCGTATGTTGACGACCGTAGCGATCCATACAAATCATCATGGGCCGCAGCAAAATTCTTAGGGGAACTCTACTCTATCTACAACAACTGGCACCTTGCTATCGCAGCTTATAACTGTGGTCCAGGCAATGTGAACAGAGCTATCGCTAGATCTGGAGGCCAACGCGACTTCTGGAAAATATATTATCACCTTCCTCGCGAAACAAGAGGTTATGTCCCTGCATTTATTGCCGCAGCCTACGCCATGACCTACGCAAACGAACATCAGTTGTATGCTACCGCAACCAACAAGCCAGTTGCAGCAGATACTATCATGGTTGTAAAACCTCTCCATTTCAATCAGGTCTCAGCGAAACTGGGCATCCCTGTCGAATTGCTTCGTGAACTGAATCCTCAATACAGACACGACGTCATACCTGCACAATTCAACAAAGGATATGCTCTGCGTCTTCCTGTTGAAACAACACTCTCATTCGCTGCACAAGAAGATTCTATATACGCATTCGAACGTAACAAGTACTTCCCAGACAACAAGATTGTTCCTGTATCTGAAGCTACATATGGACACATGGCTACTCCAGCCAATAGTGCTAAATTAATCTATACAGTAAAATCTGGCGATGTTCCAGGAGCAATAGCCACTCGTTTTGGCGTAAGACTATCCGACTTGAAGTATTGGAACGGCATGCGACGTAATATCATTAGAATCGGACAAAAACTGGTCATCTACGTTCCAAAATCTAAGGTCGACAGATATAGAGGTATGGCTAAAGTTGTTGAATAATAAAATCATTTGTCATGAATAATCTTCGTTTTGCTTCTGCTCTAATAGCTCTGGTTGTATGCGCTATAGACGCAAGCGCGCAATTCAACATTGACCTTGATTCAAGCAAGGGACAAAGACGATCAGCAAGCAAAAGAGATGATATTCTATGGCATTCCGAAGCAGCTAACACACAATATAGCCACGCTGGCAATATAAGCCTTTTGACCGATTCTCGATTCGGACTGAACGACAGACTCGAATTATCTACTTTCCTGGCATTCGACTTCTTTCAGCCTAACATTGCAGCAAAATACCGTTGGAATGCGAAACCTAAACAATGGTTCGTCTCCTCTAAAGTCAATCTAGGCAACGCATATCCGGGAATGAAGTTTGCCCAAGATCACGACAAAACAGACTATATCGACACTATTGCCAAGATACCGGTTGTGGGCGAAATAGGCCACGAGCTGATTGTGAGCCGACGCTTCAATAGAGATGTCAACTGCTCTGATGGTAGTGAATGGCTTATTCTGACCGCCTCGTTAGGAACTTATTGGGGTATTGACATAAAAAGCGGCACCGTATCACAAATACCGAAACACTTCCTCGCCAATAGAAGCATGGTCCTTATCGACAACAATTTCTTATGTAGTCTTAAGTTATGGGCCGACTGGCAAATGTTCAACTGGATGCATCTTCATGGCGGCATGAGATTCCACCACTGGTCAGAAAAGAAATCATTCGCATACGAACTCCAAGCCGAAGGTGAAGTATTCCTGACAACGACAATGAGTGCCCGTTTAGGCTTCGCATTTAGCGCAGCTAACTACAAATCAACAAAACAAAGTTGCGGAATAATCCCTATTGCCGATTTCACATACTATTTTGGCAAAAAGAAGTCCAACGAAAGGAGTTTGTTCAACCCTAACGGAACACTTTACTAGTTTGTCTCTGTAAGGGTCCCGTCTTCATTCATCTTCAGTTCCTTATTGAGCTCTTTCTCTGCCTTCAGATATTTCGAACTCAATAAAGCCATAAAATGACTGATCCTCATGACTGCATTTGTCGTGTCTGCTAATACGACCTTGCCCTGAAGCTTCAGTAAGAAATAATCATATATTGCTGTCAGTGCCAGATCAACGTGATGTCTCTTATCCCCATCTGGAATCTTGTTTATTAACACACTTAGATCTGCCCACGCATTCTGAAACGCATTCTGATAACCTATCTCTGTATTTTGGGTCAACAAATAAAGATGGAAATTATACACATCATCCATCAATGCTTTGGTTATCTGTAAATGACCTGACTGCTCTTTTTTCTCAAGACGCATCATCTCAGTCAAGTTATCCCACCAATCACACACCTCCTTACGCTTCTCCGCATCTTCTATACCATATTTGCTGATAATGGTCTCCTCTATCCTATGCATGTCAAGAGCATTGGCACGTATGAGATCTTCCACCTGCCACATATATAGCAAATATTCAACAATACTCTCCTTCCTTTTCTGCTGAGCAATAATCATAGCTTAATCCTCCTCATCAAAATCAAAGTCATCATCGTCAAAGTCGAAATCCATATCCACAATAGCAGGATCCACATCAAAGAACTCATCAATATCTCTTCGTTCTTTCTTGGTAGGACGGCCCAAACCCTTCCTTCTGTTCATCGACATCGCCAATTTCTGAAGCTCAATCAACTCCAACTGATCCTTTGGTGTAACCTCCTTTATATGATCAGGAACAAGCTTGGCTCCCATCCTGTTCTGCGCCAGCTGAATGATTTCAAAAGAACGAACTGCAGGCGAAGCCTTGACTTGAATAACCTCACCGACCTTGACATTACGGGAGCCCTTTATCTGAACTCCACCAATCATCACTCTCCCCTTCTTTATGGCATCTGCAGCAACAGAACGAGTCTTGAAGATTCTTACTGCCCAAAGAAACTTATCTATCCTTACCTGATCCAAATGTGCCATTACAGATGTTTCTGCTATTTATTATTGAATTGAGTCATCGTCAACTGAAGTCCAACAGCTACGAAACTTTTTATCATTTCCACAGCCATGGCTATTCTCTCCTTCAGAATAGGTTGCTCTTCTTCCGTCCACTTGCCTATAACGAAATCAATCTGACCTCCTCGGCTGAACTCATTGCCAAGACCAAAACGAATACGAGAATAATTCTGGGTTCCAATCAATGCATTGATGTTCTTCAATCCATTATGACCGCCGTCACTTCCCTTTCCCTTCAAACGCAACGTTCCAAACGGTATAGCAAGGTCATCAACTATAACCAACAGATTTTCCAATGGGATATTTTCCTTCTGCATCCAATAATTAACGGCCTTACCCGAAAGATTCATATATGTGTTTGGCTTCAACAAGGTCAATATATGACCTCGCATTTTCACCTGCGCTATCGACCCATAACGTTCCTCTGTCCACTGAGCATCATTTTGCTTAGCAAATTCCGAAACGACATCAAAACCTATATTATGACGGGTGTGAGCATATTCGTCGCCTATATTCCCAAGACCTACTATAAGATACTTCATTTTGTCTCCAATATATCTTCTATCACTTCAGTAAACACGTCCGACAACTTCGCACCACTTGCCTTTATCTGCTGTGGGATGAAGCTTGTTGCTGTCATGCCTGGTGTTGTATTGACCTCCAACAAATATGGCTGTCCCTTCATGATGATGAAGTCAATACGCGCAATGCCCTTCATGTTCATCAAGTCATATACCTCCGACGCTATTTGCTGCACCCTGTCTCTTTCTTCATCTGGCACTCTTGCTGGAGTTATCTCCTGTGTCTTACCTGGCGTGTATTTAGCCTCATAATCAAAGAATTCGTTACTGCTCACCACCTCTGTCAAAGGGAATATGACAGTCCTTTCCTTTGTTTTATACAATCCACATGTCACTTCTGTACCATCAAGGAACGATTCAATAACTACATCAGAACATTCACTGAAGGCCTTTTCTACAGCAGGCGTAATCTCATCTATTGTCTTCACCTTGCTTACACCGAAACTAGAGCCCGCAGCACTTGGCTTAACAAAGCATGGCAATCCAAGGCGCTCTGCTATCGCCTTGCTGTCATATGACCTGCCTTTCTTTACAATAACTGAGTCCGCTACTTTTACTCCTAATGAACGAAGATATGAATTACAAACAAACTTGTCATACGTCATGGCAGATGTAAGTGAAGGACATGTCGAATGAGGCAATCCTATCATCTCAAAATAGCCAGTAAGCTGACCATTCTCTCCTGGTGCACCATGAATTGTTATATATGCGAAATCTATGTTTTTCTTGACGCCATTTTCAACAAACGAAAAGTCTGAACGGTCAATTGCCATATGATTACCATTGACAACAGCGCTCCATTCTTCCTTTGAAATAAAAACCGGGATAAGGTTATAACGTTCAGCATCAATAAATGTAAGAAGGCCTGCCAAACTTTTCTCAGACACAACAGCCTCTGACGAATAACCACCATATACTATGGCAACATTTTTCTTCATTGCAGTAAATTTTATAACGACTCAAAGATAAAGAAAAACACTGACATTATACTTATAATGCCAGTGTATATAGAACTAAATAGATTCAACACTATCTTCACGCCCTGCTATATATGTACGCCATTTTTCAATGCAGGCCACCATATCCTGCGGCAACTCCGAATCAAACTCCATATATTCATTCTTGGTCGGATGCATGAAGCCTAACGTTTTAGCATGAAGCGCTTGACGAGGCAGTATCTCAAAGCAATTCTGAACAAACTGCTTATACTTCGAAAACGTAGTTCCCTTCAGTATCTGATTGCCACCATATCGTTCGTCATTAAACAAAGTGTGACCTATATGCTTGAAATGTGCTCGTATCTGATGAGTACGTCCTGTCTCTAAACGACACTGCACCTTGGTTATATATCCTAGATTCTCCAAGACCTTATAATGCGTAACGGCATGCTTCCCTATCTCACTCCCCTCCGGATAAACATCCATCTGTTTCCTGTCTTGAGAACTACGACCTATATTCCCTCGTATGGTTCCTTCTGGCTCATCAAAATGACCCCACGCTAAGGCTACATATGTTCGAGAGGTTGTCTTATTGAAAAACTGCTTTGCCAAAGATGTCTTTGCCAACTCGGTCTTGGCTACAACAAGAAGGCCACTTGTGTCTTTGTCTATTCGATGAACAAGGCCTGGACGCGGATCGTTTTTCGCTTCTTTCGTCCACAACTCTGCCTTATCCTGCAGATGGAACGCCAAGGCATTCACCAATGTTCCCGTATAGTTTCCATACCCAGGATGCACACACATGCCAGGACGCTTGTTGACAACCAATAACTGGTCGTCTTCATATACTATCTCCAAAGGGATGTCTTCAGGTATAATCTCTATCTCACGTGGTGGATAGCTCATCACTATCGTTACAACATCTCCAGGCTTAACCCTATAGTTCGCTTTTACTGGCTTGTCGTTTACCAATATATTCCCAGCATCTGCTGCCTCCTGCACCTTCGTGCGTGAAGCATGCTCTATGCGATTGACTATAAACTTATCTATGCGAAGAAGACCCTGCTTTTTATCTGCCGTGAAACGATAATGTTCATAGACCTCACCACCTTCGCTCGAACTGCTTTCGTCATACTCATCAACATCAACTTCATCGTCGAAGTCTACGTTCTCCATATCTGCCATACGCAACTAGTTCCCTCTTGAGTTTTCTATTTCTTCCATGGCATCAATGACCATGTCCATATTCTTTGTCAACCATATATTGACAGAAGCACCCACATTCACTATCTGACCATTCTCAAACGAAGGGGTCTGCTTATATACTACCGCTGTAGCTGAATCTTTTACCGACGACATTTCTCCTTCAAAAGTACAGTTGCCCAACACTAGCGTTGCATCCTCTATTGTCATCTTCGCTTCCGCAAATGTAAGTCCTATCAATTCAGGTACTACTACACTACTTCCTCCTCTGCCACTTCCTACTATCAGCTGCACGGATGTGCCCTTTGGAATCTTTACTCCGGCTTTTATCTGCTTCCCGTCATACATCTGACCTAGCACAAGCCCACTATACTCACTAGGCTTATATGTTATCTGACCAACACGTAAACCTGCTGTCTCAAGAACAACCTGGGCATTACGCAGAGAATAATCCACCAACTGAGGCATCTCTACCATTTCGTTCGTAAAGCAGTTGATTGTCAAGAACAACTTTCTGCCTTTCTTTACACTCTTACCTGCACGAGGTATCTGCTCTACTATTACTCCTGGAACTATATCTGTCTTATGGATAGAGTCTATGACAACATAATCCAGACCGGCATTACTTATCTGCTCCTTAACCTGACGTACCGTATAACCAGTCAGATCTGGCACTATTATCGTCCTACCTGAACGTGTATAAAAAGTGAGAGCCCACATCAATATCACTATGAGCAATGCTGTTATTACTATGGCTAAAAGGACATTTAGCCAAAACACTTTAGAACGAAGGAATTGTACAAAGGACATTATGTTACAATCTTTAGTTATATACTACGCGAAAATAATAAATTAATCACTACCACCAATAAATAAAACCAACAAAAACCCCATATCCCTAAACATTCGATATCGTAACAACGAAATCATCCACACATCCCGTAGAGACGTCGCACGTGGCGTCTTACACCCCATTTGCGTCACTAAATGAGACACTATGCATAAAGTAAAGACCTGACGCTGTGATAGCAGTCAGGTCTTTGTTCTTTTTGAAAGTAATTCCTACTTTTATAGAGACTCAACATCCTCTTCCGAAAGCCCAGTGGATTTTACGATTGTTGCCGTATCGACACCAAGATTCCTAAGATTCCTTGCTATCTCAAACTGTTTGTTCTGCTCTCCTTCAGCTATTCCTTCTGCACGACCCTCAGCACGACCCTGAGCCAGCCCCTTCAGTTGTGCCGATTCTATCAGCGTCTTTTCGGTACGAACTGTGTCCCAAAACTTCTCGTAGCCTAGAAGCTGAGCTTCGTCAAAAGCTGATTCCTTAACAAGAGTAAGGGCTTTGTTTATCAGATTGTCTTCCATCAGTTCGGGAGATACGCTTCGGGTCTTCTCGTCAATTTCGGTAAGGAAACGGAGCCAGAGCACACGCATCTTCTTCTCGCTTATTGTGCGTGGAATGAACTTGGGTAGCTCAACGAAAACTAATTGTAGGCCGTCGATAATATTCTTCGAGTTCTCACAATGCACCAGCTGATAGTGATGATAGAACGTCGTGGGCATGCCTGCCTCGAAAATCTCGTTGACAAGATTGAGAGAATATACGGGCTGTAGAAGCTTGTAGTTCTCCGACGAGTCCAGCTGACGCACATACGCTTTCGATGCATTGAAAAGCACTCGCTGTTTGAATTCGTCAGACCATATCATCTGCATCTCTACTATGAAGTGACGTCCAAGCTGGTCTTTGCAGCGAACATCAACGATGCTGTTCTTCTTGAGAGGGTTTTCAGGAACCAGCTCTGTAGGAAGATATTCGACCTCCACTACCATTTCGTCGTCTTCTATTGGCAACATGGCATTAAGGAAGCTGATGAGCAAATCAGGATGCTCACCAAAGACCTTCTTGAAGGTCAGATCCGCTTTGGGGTCAAGATATCGTTCCATTGCTTTTTTTTGCAAATATAATGAGTTTTCTCTAATCTTCTCTCTGTTCACAGTTCTGCTAACAGGGTATGCTTCCCTGATGGTCCGTCATGAAACGATGGTTTTCATTGTTCACCACAAAGTTAGTTTACACATGCTTTTTTTTCAAAGCAAACCATAAATAAATTGACCTTCGGTTTACGTTTACTCATAATTGTGTCAATAAAGCATTATATACTTGCAACCATGATTTCTGCCGTTAAAGTATTGAGGACATTCTTCTACTACACCTTCAGTCTTCCATATTTCGCAATTCTCAACACCTATCCACCTATAACTCTGATATTTATATCTCTTCCCTAAAATACGGCGTAAAGGATAAAAGCAAATTCTACTTTCGTTAAATGTAGTATTCATTTCCTTATATAAATCATGAGTATGAAGATCTAATAATTTGCCAATAATCGCGCAATAAGCGTCACTAAACAATGCTATTCTCCTTTGCCCGTCAGTGCGTATCTCTATCAGTTGTTTAGGTTCATCGAGCGAATAACAATATACTTCTGATTGAAGGTCATTAAAATAATTGCATACTTTGCTATAAGATTCTATATTGTTTATCGACATTTTTTGGTCTTTATCTATATGTAGTTTGCCATCATCTCGTATTCCAACTATGACCCTATGTATTGTGTGACCAATGACATTCACTATCGCATATAAATCATAATTCTCTATGTAGTATATGAATCGAATATCAAATTCTGTCTCTAAATCAATTCCTGCCGACTCTGCTGCAAATATTAGGTTATTATAAAAACCTAGCACTTCATCGTTCTTACGTATTGACTCTTGTTTTTTTAGCTGACGTCTAAATGAAGACTTACATGTCTTGACAATATTAATATCTGCATTGTCATTATTGGCCTCATATATTAGTTGCACATTGTCGCCATGGCGTATGGCTGGTTCTCCAACATATGTTTCTCCCCAAGCATATTTATGATCTATTTTTATATGGCTAAACAAGTCGCACAACATGTTTTTGAACACTACTCCATCTGTCATACTGCTATATGGAGAAAGGCGATAGGAATGATCATAGTTCTTTTCGTGAACTTTAATAAAAATTGGCGCTTCGGCATTCAAGCCCCATGGATTAATCTTTTCATCCCATGATGCTTTCTTAAGTAGTCTGTTTAACTTCCTGTCAAAAGTCTTTTTAACTTCTCTATCTATCATGACGCTATCAATCTGCAATATATTGATTGCATGAACAACAACAGCAGAAGAATCAAGAGCGTGTTCTGAAATGTCTGGATTACACACATATCTAATAGCCTGCACATTTTCTTCCGTGACCTTTTTGCAGACAATAAAACTATAAATGTTTTGTGACATTTCATGACCAATTGGATAACGATAATCATATTCAGGTGTGAGTATTGTACACAAATAATCATCTACGTCCGAATAATTAGTTTCCAAGGTTATCTTCGAATATAGTGTGTCATTTAACGCCCATCTATGGCTCAGCCATCCTATAGGAACATTTTCATCGCTTTGAGACCAAACACATAAAGGAATATAAAAAGCTATAACGCTTACCAAGGATTTGTATATATTGTGTTTCATAATTAAGAAATCCATTTCGTCTATAAGTACTTTATAACTCGCTTCGTACGCAAAATCTTTTTCTTCTTTGTAACAAAATAAGACTTTGTCCAATTCCCATGTTTATCAAAACTGCGATAACCTAAACTATACATATACAGATGATTATAGTCCCATGGTGCAACATCTGATATTATTGCTTCTTTGTCGGCATTTTCAATTAGTATCTGTTTCAACTCATGTCTTGGAGTATATATGTAAGAACGCGTTTCTAATAACGTGTCATTTTTGTACTCTCGACAGACAATTGTATCGCACCGATAATCATAGCTACAGCAATAATAATCACATAATGTTGTCCATTCCAATACAATCAAATCCCCATTTTCATTGTATGAGAAAGAAGCGCGATATTTTTCAATCCCACTTTGTCCATCGTACACATATACACTATCTAATTTTTCAGCCCGATGATACACAAATATAGTTTGGTCGTCATTTTTCTTTTTTATACGAACTGCGTTCTCAGACAAAACTGCAGATTCGTACTCCTCCGATGCCCTAACACGTCCGTCTTTATTGCAATAAATCACGGAGGCGATACAACCGTTATTATCGTAATTATAATACACTTTCGAACCATACCTTGCAGACGTTTCAACTATTTGCATATAACCATTGGGCTCGAAATAATAATCGAATCGATTTGGAATTCTGTTTTGAGCTTGAATGTCACGCACAAAAATGATGACAACAAACAAAATACATTTAGAAAATAATCCTTGCAACATCGTTTTTTTAGAGTTAAATATCTCATTCGGCGTATGCTCCTGCCTACGTCGTTACGGCTCTTGCCTTGCGTATATATACCACTTTTATTATCTTCAATAGGCCTCACTCGCTTAACCTCCAAGGTACCTCTATGCCGTTACGTTCAGCAACACGTTTATATATTTTCAGCAGGTCATGTATCCACTCATCTTTTGACTTTCTCAGTTTCTTGCCAACTAAGATCGACTGGTCTACTACGATGGCATTCACGTTTTCATTAATCTTGTAATCTATGACCATACCTACACACGTAATCTCACTCTCGGAATTGTTGACAGTCATTGAATCATCTGAACTACAATGCTTTTTTAGTATTTTACTAATATCTTGTAAATCCCGGCCAGTAACGGCAATTGTCGTATCGACTACAACACTTTCTGGCATTAAGAACAACTTGCCGTTACCTGTTTTTACACTCAGCATTTCTCCCTCAAGGCGACACACCCATTGTGCATCATTTCCAAAGTAAGAAACTCTGAAATAATCCTTTGGTGCATTATAACACGACGGTTCTCTATAACCTATCTTCAACGTTCTTGATGCGACTACACACTGTAAAGAATCATCGATATCAAAGGTCTCACTTGACATATAATTCGCAAAAAACTTTTCTGTATCAAAAAGCAAAGTGTCAGATTCAACAATAGAGGAATCACTAGGAGAAACGAACTCGTAAACCTGCTTATTAATATTCAAATAATGAACCTGTCGCTTGATATTGTATTCAATTTCATCATTAAGATCTAGGCAAGGAGATGTATTCTCCAATTCCGGGGTCTTTTGATGATAAACACTAGAATCCAAAGGAGAAATACATACATTGTCAATAAGATAATGAACATTGGAAGTTAGCTTTATATTGCTGTTTTTCTTGTTACTATCCTTTTTGATATAATGGATAGGAATAATTGAGAAATCAAGTTTTTCCAAGTCAGACTCCTTTATCCGATTACCTAATCTCCTAACATCTTCTCTAAGTTTGTCCAATAATCCTAAATCAGGTAAATATCCTATGGTAATATAACCAGCACCACCATTTGAAATAAACTTAGTATGAGCTCGATGTCGTCCCAATGTGTCTGTTTGCAACTCCACTTTTACAAGGTCAATGGTTTGGGGTCTATTATAATGAAACCATCTCACACCCCTGTTTGTTGTAACATAACCATAGTCTCCAGACAAAGCGCAGTATATATGATCAAGTGCGAAATCACTCTTTTCTTTAATAATCTCATAGTCGAATGATAATTCATATTCTACACCTTTCTGTGTACAATATTCTAACTCACCACATATATAGTCGACACCGCCCAATAAATTCAAGGGACAAAAAATGATATAACTAGAGTCTCCTTTTTCAAACGAAGACAAGTCAAAGTATCTGAATCCATTAATCGAAGGGTCAGAAATGTGCCGCCCATTGTTATAAATTGGAGCCTTATATGTAAAACTACTACCATATAGACTCATATATCTATAACCATTCCAATTAGCAACTAAAGACGGATAAGTTTCATACATCCCAGGCTCAGGAATAATATAATCATTAAAAGAAGGATTTTTGACAATGTTCTGCGCAGGAAGGCTTAGTTCACACAAGATGGCTATGAACATAGCAAGCAGGCTATTTGATTCGATTCTGTTTTTCATAAGCTAAAATATATAATCGTCTATAATAGTATAAGGACTACGTCGAACAGAGAGAATAAATCAATAACCTATACTATCCTCGGCATGCTTCAAACGTCTTCGTGTATTACGCTTCCAAAAACTAGACGGGAATCCACAAGACGGCGTATCGTATATATCCTTAAATCCAAAATTCTCGATTGTCACATCTTGTGGTAATTCGTCATATTCTAATTCAATAAATCGCATGTCCAAATACTTTAACGTATTCCCATCAGACACAAAAATCACCTGATCATCAACTCCTTTCGCATTATACACACTTATATCATCATCAATATGCAACAACACCCAAATAGGCCACAACACTCTCAACCCATCAGCAAAATGATAGTTATATTCCATATCAATATAGCTGTTGCCGTAATCATCGGTACTTATCACACCAACAACTTCATTCACCTTAGAAATAATCACTAAGTATGGTACAGACAAACTATCTGTAACCGCGCTATCGTTCACAATGTTACACAATGTGACTGGTGTCAACTTCACATCATCAAAATAAGACTTTGGGAAGTTCCCATGCGAATAAATATTGCCTTTACGAATGCACTTATTCAACAACGACATTAACACATCTTGGCTATCTGATTCTTTATTCGACTGAGCTTCTGCGGAAATCAAATAAAAACACACGGAAAGCAGTAACAAATACCTCATAATCACCAACGTTTTATTCTTGTAATTAAATATATCTTTTGTATACCTGTTCTTACGTATCGCCCCCTTGCAGAGTCCATTGTAAACAAACGGTAATATACGCTGCCATTACGTTTTTGCCACATCTGCATTTTATTCACGGCGGTCATGTGCCCAGTTCCATCTCCCCAATCTGCTGCATGGACAGCCCTAACATTAATCAGTGATGCGATGTCCTTCTTCTTCTTGCATACATGCAAAACTGGTGTATCATAATTCACCCTCTGTGCACTCGCACCTTTTTTTCCGCCACCCACGTGAGACAATGTGAATGACACTGGAAAAGTAAGCAATTTTTCGCATGTTTTATCTTCGTAAGAAGAGGATTTCGGGAATACCATGGTTTTGACAACCCTAATAGCTTCTTCGTTCAAAATCTCATATTTCCCATTTTTTACACTGCAACCATACGTATGACCTGTGGAGTCAACAGCAAAACGAACAAAAACCCTGTCTTCGAGTTTTTTCTCCAACGCCTCTTGTGGATATCTTATTCTGTTCTGAATGATATATTCTTCAATATGACTAAATGATTCTGGCGACAAAACAGGCCGACAGAAAGGCTGTGATTCTCGACAACTATCGCTATTTGATTTGACTTCAAGTGCTATGTCTTTTGATTTCAAAAGAATTTTTCCATTTATAATATCCCGTTTGTTTTGAGGCCAATAACGATATTGGGCAGACAGGTCATTGGTGCCTTCCTGGAAGAAATCTGATGACACTTTCAACACATATTTGTACTGGTATTTTTCGTTTGGTTTAAGATGTACATAATAATCCTGACAAGCCGAAATCGGTGGCAAGAATGAGTACGCATGCGAGTAACCATAGTTATCGGATTCGCTATGGTATAACTCCACAAGGGCATGAGAGCTGATTGTCCTTGAGGAATTAGATACGTTTGTTATTGTAATACACACATCGATATCATCACCATAACGAACACTGTCACTGGAAAATGAAAGGGTTATCAACAAGCTATCACAACTATTGCTTGTATAATTAGTGCTGCTAACTAATTGACTAGTCGCAAGACAGACTATTATTGATAAGATGTATTTCACCATTTTATCGATATTATATAGTTTTTTACTAAAAAAAACGTTCCTAGTATAAGGCCTACGTCGAACGAGGTCATGAATGTGGAATTTTTTTCACCACACTCTTTGCATTCTTGTTCTAATGACATCAATTCCGACTGTCTCAACCAAACGCTCAAAGAACGCTTGCCCATCTTCAACAACTATCCTTGAACCCTCCTGTCTTACATGACACAACACATCAGACTTGTCATAGTACCATAGTCCTTCGAAATCTTCAACACCGAACAACTCTAAAGACACATTTGCAGAAATAAAATCAACCAAGGACTTGAAGGACGTGATATCATTAATATCAAATCTTTCAATTACATCACATCCAATACCATCATAAAAAGCCATACTTGGATGTTCTTTATTCAAAAGTGCAATATTATCCCAAATACCCCTTCTGTAGTAACATGTCCAAATATTCTCTGGATTAACCACAACGAATATTTGATTAAAGGGATTGTTTTCGAGTTTTATCATATTTGAGAAAAAAGAATTTTCAGTGATGCTATCCAAGGAAATTGTCTTTACGTCATAAATTGGGAATATGAACTTAATGTTTGACGTATCCGACAATGACATACTGACACGGTAACGCTTATTCCTGCCTGCATGTGCTATTCGTTTGTTAAGTTCGACAGAAAACTGCTCTTTTGCAACACGCAAAAATGCATTGTCATCGCACGGCTTTGCCTGAGCAAAAGAAGATATGCACCCCAAGAAGGATATTATTCCAAGAATTATTTGCTTCATAAATGTCAAAATTCAGTTACTGTCATTAATCTAAAAAATTTATCAAAATTCTTAAATCTTGAACCACCTAGACCAGAAGAATTCATCACTCTCATAAAGACACGACCATTATCATAGACCCGAACATTCGTCACACCTACTGCATGTCCCATTTGGGGGCCAACATACATTTCTCCTATAATGGATTGGTTATCCAATCACCATTCCCCAGTATTCTCCGCTCGGATCGTATACTTCAGCGGATTGTTAAGGCAGTATGAATACCTGTTGAAGCTCTGCGTATTGTCAGGCGCCTGCACGTATGGGTCTGGCGAGAGGAAACGGGCCAAGATCGGGTCATAGAATCTTCCGTTCATGTCGATGAGCTGGAAGCTGTTCCAGTGCTCATGACCCGTATAGCCACGCTGGAAACTTATGTTGTTCTTGGTCACTGTCCTCCTGCCCCATACGTCATACGACGCAGTATACGTCGTCGTGAAGTCTGGCTTGTATAGAGCAAGTATGCTTCCCTGATGGTCGGTCATCAGCAGGTCACATGTTGTACCACCAAACGAGTATGAAAGTGAGTTTTTCACTGTACTTGACACAGATAATTATTACGGTGATAAGACATCTTGAGAATCAAAGAATGTTACATCATTTACGAATTACGAGTCTCTCCTACATAACCAGCAAGAGCAACTGTCACTAAAAAAAACAGAACTATAAAACAGAGAACAAATCTCCCACGTCGTTTCTTTTGATTTTCCGGCTCGCATACCCATTTCTCCTCCAATATCTCAAAACTCGTATGCTTATAAAAATACCAGTAATTTATAACATACATAGGTAGTAAAGTTGTAGAACCAAAAACAAATTTATTCATGCCATCCATAAATGACAACAAATCAACTCCCCAAATCAAATAAGGGAAAACTCGTAATAAAAGAAATAGCATAAATAACTGCATTAAAGAAACGATTCCTAACGCATACATTCCAGGCATATTTTCATGCCAACGATACTTGTACGTGGCATATATCCTATAATATAGATACTCAAAAGCAGATATTAGTTTTCTCATCGTATTCATAATCAATCACAAAAATATAAATAAGCTTCTTTTGCTAAGAAAGCACCTCCAGAAACTGCCCATCCCCAACCAGGGACAAACCCTACTATTCCAAATACTAAATCATAAGCATTCGAAAAAGATACTCCATTGTTCCATATGTCATTACCTGTAGACCATACTGAATAAGCAGAAGTAACCCAGCCAATACCTTTCATTACAGAAGCCGCTTTGCCATACGATGTTCTTGCCATATTGGTTAATGCCTGAGCTGATTTGACGCTTCCATTTACTCGTCGACCATATTTAACAACAACGTTTTGGGAAAGTTTAGACAAATCATTTTCAACAAAACCTGCTGCTATGCCAGTCATGCCAGAACCTATGCTAACGTATCTATTGGCATCAATAGCACCACCTCCCGTTCCCTTGATTCCAGATATCCATCGCAGCTGCTCTGTATGCCGATGTGCTCCTCCCGTAAACATACACGTCGTCAAGCATTACGTTTCCATACGCGCCATAGCCAGAGGCAACAATAGCATCAATCAGTTCCTTGGTGTCGGTCCAGTTGCCTCCTTTTATTGCATTAATCACAACTTCCATGTCATTTGAAGTGTTGAATACCGTCGCTACGTTCATAGGATCAGTCTTAGACATCATTAATTTCAATGTTATATCTAGTTGTTATATAGTCTATAACCATTATATCACCACATCCCTTGATCATGCAAATAAAGAACAAGAATTGAGACACCACATAAAAGGGTAAAGGTAACAATGTTGAACACAACATCTTTCCATGGTTTAGACTCGAACACCCAATAAGTATTCATTGGATACCGTCCTGTATGTTTCACAAAAACAAATAGGTTTATTTTCAAAACAACAAGAGATAATAATGGCACCTTTTGCCCTACTATAAAATTAGCCATAATCGGATTATCTACAGGAATGTATGACACCAAAAACAAAAGAAAACAAACAGAAAAGATCACTTTAAACCTAATTCCATATCCCCAAAAGAGTTTAGGTGTAACAATGAAGAGACATGCAACAGAAACTATGCTCACAGTAGCTATATAGTATACAAATTCCATAAGTACTTTGGTTTTAATAAATCATTTTGTCAAAAACGCCACAAGCATCGGCATACCCCAAGCCTAAAGACAAAATGGGGCCTAAAACAGGAACGAAACCACTCATTGTAATGCCTAAAGAAACACCACACCTTAGCCAATCTGCGCCAGTTCGATTTTGGTTCATATACAACTCCATCAAAGATGATGCTATTCCAACTCCAGCAAAGATTCTTCCCGCATATTTACCAAACTTGGCAATTCTGTTCAAACTTGTTCTTTGCGAATTAATTTTTTCTGCCCTAACTAATGAATCGCCTTTTAGTTTTTCTGTATTTATAAACCCTTGATTTGTTTGTTCTAAAGTAGACACAAAAGTACTTCCTAACGTTTTTGAGAAAGAGACATTTGAAAATGCATTGTCTTTTAAATATCCTCCTCTCGTTCTCCCGTTCCCTTGATTCCAGATATCCATCGCCGCTGCTTCACGAGCTGCCTTGCCTTTACCACGTACATACACGTTATTAAGCATCAAGCCCTCCACACCATATCCTGCTTGTTTCAAAGCATCTGCAAATTGATCTGTTTTCTTCCAATCATAACTTAACCATGCGTTTATTACCGCTCTGAAATCGGCTGTAGTACTAAAGACACTGACAATGTCAGAACTTGACACTGAACCCAAACTGCTTAATGTGGAAAACTCGTCCATTTTGCTCACGCTCGGCATACGTAATGCAAGACATTCCGTCTGCTCTCGCTTACTCGCAAAATTCATATCAATTAGCCCGAATTCATTCCAGTGTTCATGGCCTGTGAAGCCACGGCGGAGACCAGCCACCGACATCGTGACAGTCTGCGTGCCCCATACATCATACGTGAACGACTCGGCCACACCAGTCATGCCCTTGCGGGTTAGAAGGTCGCCTGTTGAGCCATCAAACGAATATGTAAGCGAATTCTTCATCACGTTGTTTTAGGAATGTCGTATTACATTACCGCAATAGATTATTATGACTGTTATTGATATCAAGAATAGATCTGTAAGAAAAACAAGCGTTCCATAGCGTCTTCTTTTCCATACATCATTCTTAAACATGGCGTCGAATTCACGAAATAATCTCTTGTAGCGATTCTTCTTTTCTAACAGGTGTTCATTCACTTTAAATACAAGGTAATACGGAATTGTGACACAACCAATATATAACATTTTCACAAGCTCTTTATTCAAAGACAATCTGTTTAGTGTCGGTAAAAACAATGTGACAATTGCGAAAACAGGTAAGAACAAAAGAATTGCGTTCACTACTTCCATGCAGAATTCTGCTACACCAGATTTTTTTACGGCATCATTAATTGTCTTTTCGGCATTCTCGACTCCTCTTTTCCTATACAATTCAGTCATAAATTTACTCCTTATTAAGAGCGTGAATGGATACATAAGAATCCTACCGAATATTTCATACCACCTAACATGGAAGTAATACACCATGTTCCACCACCAAATTATCTTTTCCATAACTATACGAATCAAAATCTATTCACTAATTATATCAGTATAGATAGCAGC
>JAKSLH010000014.1 GCA_024401335.1 Bacteroidales bacterium | reverse complement strand
TCCCGTTCCCTTGATTCCAGATATCCATCGTTGCAGCTCTGTATGCCGACGTGCTCTTCCCGTAAACATACACATCGTCAAGCATTACGTTCCCATACGCGCCATAGCCAGTTTTACGCATTCCGAATGACATCACCCCAACGGATTATTATGACTGTTATTGATATCAAGAATAGATCTGTAAGAAAAACAAGCGTTCCATAGCGCCTCCTTTTCCATACATCATTCTTAAACATGGCATCGAATTCACGGAATAATCTCTTGTAGCGATTCTTCTTTTCTAACAGATGTTCGTTCACTTTGTACGATAAATAATATGCAATCACAATAGCTAATTGCGCAAAAACAAAAACACAATTATCTGAAAAAGACAATCTATAGAGTATTGCTGACACGAGTATTATCAATGCAAAACCGGGTAAAAATAAAAGTATCAAATTCAACACTTTCATACAGAATTCTGCTACACCAGATTTTTTTACGGCATCATTAATTGTCTTTTCTGCATCCTCGACTCCTCTTTTTCTATACAATTCAGTCATAAATCTACTCCTTATTAAGAGCGTGAGTGGATACGTAAGAATCCTACCGAATATTTCATACCACCTAACATGGAAATAATACACCATGTTCCACCACCAAATTATCTTTCCCATAACTATACGAATCAAAATCTATTCACTAATTATATCAGTATAGATAGCAGCCAGGCCTTTGTTTAATTCTCTGTATTTATGAACTTTTGTCAATACAATCCCAAAATATGTAGATATACAACAAGAGCTAATAGAAAACCCAATTGTACGAAAGTCAAGAAACAAAACACTACGTCTTGCCATGGTTTTGACGTTAAACTCCCAAATGTATTTTCTGGGTACCTACCCATTAACTTGACAAATACAAACAGATTTATCTTAACAATAATCAATGATAATAATGGCGTTTTTAGACACGCCATGCATTTTGCAATAATAGAGTCTTCAACAGGAATAAATGACATAATGAACAGAAGTGCACATAATGACAATATGATTTTGAATGTTTTGCCATATCCAAACGTTCTCCCGTTCCCTTGATTCCAGATATCCATCGTTGCAGCTCTGTATGCCGACGTGCTTCTCCCGTAAACATACACGTTGTCAAGCATTACGTTCCCATACGCGCTATAGCCAGTTTTACGCATTCCGAATGACATCACCCCAACGGATTATTATAACTGTTATAGAGATCAAGAATACATCCGTAAGAAAAACCAACGCTCCATAGCGCCTCCTTTTCCATACATCATTCTTAAACACGGCATCGAATTCACGGAATAATCTCTTGTAGCGATTCTTCTTTTCTAACAGATGTTCGTTCACTTTGTACGATAAATAATATGCAATCACAATAGCTAATTGCGCAAAAACAAAAACACAATTATCTGAAAAAGACAATCTATAGAGTATTGCTGACACGAGTATTATCAATGCCAAAACGGGTAAAAATAAAAGTATCAAATTCACTACTTTCATCCAAAATTCATCAACACCATAGGTTTTGTAGTCCTCCAAAACTTTTTGTTCACTATATTCTACTTTATGAATTTTGTAGTACAATTTTCTGCCCAATGTACTTCCTTGCACAATAAATAATGGAGTACAAAAAATACGCATACATTTCTCTGACCACCTGACATGGAAGTAATACACCATGTTCCACCACCAAATTATCTTTTCCATATTTTATTCTTTAATATAATTATTGTAAGCGTTTTGGGCACCCCATGCACCCCCATAACTGCCTACACATCCTCCAATAAATCCAATCACGGCACCCGGTACTGCGCCTACACCCCAAAAAAATGCTCCTATTTCGCAACCTACCCATGTGCCCGCTATTCCGCCGGCAATCCCGCCTACAGCACCAACTGCCTCATTTTGAGTCTGAGATCCCCAATAACCTTCGCTACGCCATGAATAAAATACTTGGCCAGCAGACAATAAAAGACCTAAAGCAGTCGTTTTTGAAGCGATAGCTTTAAGTGATATGACATTTACGTACTGATTGCCATGAAAATTTCCTGACAAATACAATTTCCCATTGCTCCCAACTTTAGCATTAGGAAATGCCTTGCCTCCAGTCACACCGCTTGCGGCACTATTTACCAGTGAATTCGCGTGTCCTACTCCTGTTAGCATACCACCTAACCAATTTATGTTAGATGTCTCTTTCACTATAGATCCTTGGCCACCATCCATTAGTATATTATTAGCAAGTTTCAAATAATATCTATAAGTACCTGCTGTGCAGACAACATCTCTAGAGGTGGATTGCTGCGAAGAGGTCGGAAGCGGATAGTGTATTTTTGACAAGTAATTAGCGATTTCACTTGCTGTAAAGCATCTAGAAAGATTCAGCAAATCCATATTAGACAAACCAGATAAACTACTGAAATCAAGTGAATAATTCATGATACACTCATAATCCATGTACATCAAACCACTTTCATCAAATCCAGCATATCTTTCATCGAAACTCATGTCATACTTGCCATAAAGGCCTAGACCTTGCATAAATGACTCTGCATTTGAGCCAAAAGCTTTGTAATTGACATTTCCTCCTTCACTAGGCCTCGTGACGTCAAAACGATTAGTGATAGTCTTTCTTCCAGTACTTGTGTTCTGCGTCACATACCCGCTCGGATCCGTATACTTCAGAGGATTGTTCACACAATATGAGTACCTGTTGAAGCTCTGCGAGTTCTTTGGGTTCTGCACGAATATGTCGGGAGAGAGGAATCGGGCGATTTGAGGGTCGTAGAACCTTCCATTCATATCGATTAGCCCGAATTCATTCCAGTGTTCATGGCCTGTGAAGCCACGGCGAATGCCGGCAACCGACATCGTGACAGTCTGCGTGCCCCATACATCGTAAGATGCAGAATACTTCTGATTGCCACTTGCATCGTACATCTTCACGATGCTACCCAGGTGGTCGGTCATGACCTGATAACCAGTCGTGCCCATCTTGATATACGTTAGACCTTCCGGAGTGTTGACATAGAGGATGTCGGTCTTCGTGCTACCCTTGACAAGCCTTTCAAAGCAGTCGGCATAGTAGCGAGTCTCGCTGACTGCACCTCCAGCCTTCAACTGTGTCTTGCACCGCTGGTTGTCGGGGCCATAGCTGATTGTCAGTTCAAACGTAGCGTTCCCATGTCTCTCAGTAAGCTTCGACACCTTGTTGAAGGGCGTGAATGTCGCGCTTTGCGTCTCATGCGAAACTACATCGCTCGTATTTTCTACACCTATCAGTGCATGAGGCTTGGATGTGCTATAGGTGTATTTACCAAGACCAGTCTTGCTCGCTATGTTGCCGTTGGCCGCATATGTCATCGACATAGACACCGACGAGCCGTTCTTCACCTCCTTCAGGCGGTCCATCGCATCATACGTGAACGACTCGGCCACACCCGTCATGCCCTTGCGGGTTAGAAGGTCGCCTGTTGAGCCATCAAACGAATATGTGAGCGAGTTCTTCACTGTGCCTGAAACGGATAACTGTTGCGAAGATAACAAACCTTGCGTATTTAGGGATGTTACGGTCTCGATTTTATCATTTCTCGCAACAGTTCGCTTCTGGCCTGTTGATGACTTGAGTTCCCATATAGACATTCCATCTAGTCTTATCTGCTTGATATAGCCATTGCTGTCATATATGAGATTTTCCACCGAGCCGTTAGGATATGTCATTTTCTCAACCTGACCCAGTGAGTTATACGAGTATGATGTACTCATCGTCTCGCTGCCTGTTGTAACGGTCTTGCTCAGGGGACGGTTATAATTATCGTATGAGTATTTTATCGTGCTATTGGTATTCGACACCGTCACAGGAAGCAGGAATTTAGACGAGTTGCCATAGGAATATGTAGTCACCTGACCTCCCTGTGTCACTGATATCAGTCGTCCATAACCATCATACTCATTGGTTGTCACATTACCTTTTGCGTCCGTGCTCTTAACTACACGCCCGAAGCCATCGTATGAGTACGTTGTGGTTCCTGCATCAGGGTCATTCAGAGATATTTTGCGACCATAGGCATCATAGTCCACAGTAGTTGTGGCACCTGCACTATTTATGCTCTTCACTCCACCATTTGACGAATACTTGTATGTCGTCACGCTGCCGAAAGCGTCTGTAACAGTTATAGCATTGCCCCACGCGTCGGTCTTCTGTATCGTTGTACGTCCACCGCTAGTCGTTGTGACTGTTCTGTTGCCATATGACATCTTTTCATTGGCTCCAGAGGTGCTGGTATGAGTGACAAGACGCCCAAATTCATCATAGCCATATGTATCATTTATGCCCATTGAACCCGTGGTAGTAACCTTGCTAGCCAGAAGCCCCTTTGCATTGTACAAGCATGACACCGTCTGCTTCATGCCAAGTTCACCGGTACTTTCTGCGAGGACTTCTCTTCCAAGTTCATCATACCACACCGTTGTCTGTGGCTTGCCATCGGTTTTTGTTGTAATGTAATAGCGCTTGTTAGAAGCAGTTCCCCATCCGTAGGCAAATGTCGTCACTATGCCTTCTGGACTTCTGCTTGTAAGCATATTGCCGCATGCATCATAAGTGAATGTCTTGGGAAGTGGGGATGATGTTGACGAAATGTTCACCTCTGTGAGAGGACGCCCATACAAGTCATAGGTATAGCTAAACGTCTGGCCTGTTGCAGAATTTTTGCTTACATTGACAAATCGTTTGGTTTTCTCATACTCGAACGATTCGGTAACAGAAGACACACCGACACCCTCCTGCTTATGAGTGAGCACATTGCCATAAGTATCATAAGTATAGGAATGAGTAATCTTGTTTGTCTGGTCGGAAAACGCAACTTCACTTTTCACATCACCTGTTTTTGTGTCATAGGTATATGACATCACAGATGTGAACGATGACGTATCATCAGCATGCTTTGACGTCGTTGTGACCTTTTGCGGTTTATACACACCACCGGCTAGTATCTGATTGCTATATGTAGTTGCCAAAGTCATCTTCCCTCCATCACTGGATGTGGTGCTCGACAGCAGATATCCATATGTGGTGTTCCTTTTCTCTGTGACCGTTGTGACGTTCTTGTACATGTCGGTCTTTGTCTGAACTATCTGCGACACCATATATCTTTGTTTCGTACCGCACTGTACAGTTGCAACAGCCTCGTTGGTTATAGAGCTGTTCCCTAGAGATGTTGTTGTCCTCACCTTTGTCGGCACATACACCGTCTTGTTAATGTCTAATACTTCAGTTGTCTGGCTAACCCCGGTAGCAGAATTCTTCGATGTACGTTTCATGAATCCTAGACATCCTCTGCCCTTTCTATGGACACACAGCCCCTCATACGTGAATGTAGTAGTCTGAGCGTATCCGGCACCTGACGAAACAACAGACCTTACAACTGGATAGGCAGCTTGTATGACAGTCAAGGGATCGTCAAATGACTTCGCTCCCTTGCTGTAGACGGAAGAATTGGAAAGTGAAGCGTATCCCAAAGTTATCTTACGCTTCATATCACCGGTTATGGACGCCAGCAATCCGCTTGCAGGAGTAATACCCGATTTCTTATAGAAATGCCAACTAACATTTTTCGTCGTGCTATTACCATATATATTATTGTCATAGGCAAGCATGTCAATGAAGCCGTCACCATCGAAATCACCTGCCATGCTCCTATATTCCAAAGCATCATCCTCGTTGGGCGAAGTAAACTTCTGGACCTTAGAGAATGACGTCCCACTGCTTGAAAGCCAATATGTGTATGTCTTGTCAAATGTTCCTGAAGACGTATAATGCGCCTTTGTTATTATCATGTCATCTTTCCCGTCATGATTGAAATCAAGCACCTTACATTCAAAACGCGTATCGTCCTTGGTTGTAGATGACTGCTCGCATATTTCATCGGAAGTCCATGCTTCAGTTGTCGTAAAGGTGCAGTTTCCATTATTGATATGCATATACCATTTACGGCTATCTGTGGCATTGGTGACAAAGTCAATGTAACCGTCACCATTGAAATCTCCAGCCTGTACAACAGCTTGTGCTCTGACATCTGTACCGGTTACTTTATTTGAAGATGTAAATGTAGTGGCAGACAACCCACCTCCATTATTCTTGAAAATAGTATATCCGTTCTTGTGTATAACCATTATATCGGTAAGTCCATCTCCATTGAAGTCAGACGATACGATTTGCGAAGGAGACGCTTCGACTTCCAATGAAAAATTTGCCCATTTCTTGAATGAGCCATTTTCATCTATTCCGAATAGCTGTGCTGGATATCCACTGCTTGTTTGCTTCACACCTTTAGAACACTCTATCAGTATGCCCTCTGATTTTCCGTCGTTATTGAAGTCAGCAAAAGTGAAGGCAGGGAAAAACAGATACCTGTTGACAAGATCAAGAGGCATCTTTACGAGACCCTTACTCTTGCTTATAGAATAGAAGACTATAGATCTCAATGATGTCCCACATGGAATTACTACTGAGCTCTCCCCATTGCCGTATAGATCAGCGACAGCTGTGCCTTTGGACAGAACCATATCACCGGTCAAAGTGAATGTCTTGTCAGAGCCAGATGTAAACGACATGTTACCATCCGACTCATATACATACGCCTTGTTGGTCCGTTCAACAATAAGACTGCTCGAACCGGTAGTGCCAACAGATATGGCGACCACCTCATCACGGCCGTCACCATTCCAGTCAGCATTGACATATCTCATGTAAGACGGTGATTCAGGTCCCGTAACCGACGATGGCGAATAACAGGTGGATGGCATTTTGTTCCAGCTAAAGCTATTGGACACCAGCTCCTGACTATTAGACTTCTTCATAACCTGAACCAGTCTTGAATATGCATCGTTTTTCACATATGTCAGTTCATATGTTCTCTGCACACTTCCATTTACCATTAAGGATATAGTCTTGAGTCTCTTTGTCAACTTACCGGACAAGCCATCAGTAATAAAAGGCAGAACATCAGGACGTGTTTCATATCCGAAAATGACAACATTACTGTTTCCCACTTCATCAGATGCATTTTTGCCATAGAAAATGCTTGACAGACAGTTTGAATAGTCATCGCACGTATAGCTGTATTTCATATAGTTTCCATGCGCGTCTTCCGAATAGTCTATAAACCACAGGCTGTTTCGCGATGAATTCGGGTTCTGCCTCGACTTGGTCTCCTTGCCGTAGCGCATTGTCTGCCCTCCTGCCTCAACTTGAAACCACATGTTCGCCCCGCTCCCTTTAATGGTAACTTTTGTCAAAGGATCATTCTCCAAGTTATACACGGCACCCTCCTTGCCTTCCGTGCCTGAGTATAATATAAGCCTCTGGCCATCTAGAGCGTAAGCATCTGTCGTATCATACTTTATTCCTTTAGCAACACCATCATAATAGATTGTTCGCGGCACACGGGTAATTGATGACGATGCAGATATGGAGAAACCTACTCCACACACGCCGTTGCCAGTATGACTGTCATATACAAGGTTGACATTAGGTTGCACTCCATTTATGCCTACAGGCACCTCTATTGGTATAGTATATGTCGCCGCGCCCATTTCGTTTACGGCAAACTGACCTCCCATAGAACCCACTAGCGTCTGAGCCGCGACAACAGTCGACAGCATCGACGACATCAACAATACTGATATAAATCTTTTCATGATTGGTTCTTATCTCTTGATTATTTTCCATGTTCTCTTCTCGTCACCCTTGATGATGACAAGCACATACATGCCATTCTCACAGCTAGTAAGGTCTATGGCATTCACATTGTCCGCATTTGCAATGCGATACACATTGCGCCCATTCATATCGAAGACATCTATAGAAAAAGTTTCGTCGCCTATAGTGACGATATCAACCCTCAGCATTCCATGCGTAGGGTTGGGATAAATCTTGATGTCATAATTGTCTATGGCATCATAAACAGGACTGACCTCTTTATCGTCATCCGCACTAATCGATTTGTTGCCTCCGACAACAATCTCACGTTTTATCCTGTTGCCATTGGCATCATATGCGAATGTCACAGACTGTGACATGGATTGAAGTGCTACACATAAGAGCAGCACCAATAGATAGAATTTTGGTTTCATTTTTATTCTTTGCAGTAGTTTTTCACCAACAAATATATACAGCCACAAACTATACTCCAAAGAAAAAAACGACTATTCGACGAAATAAAACCTTCGGTTTTTAGAGCTAAAGCATTGATTATCAATACTGATCAAAAACAAAAAACTCCATTTGCAAAGTACATGACTATTGTCATGTGGTTTTACGGGGTATTTATAAAACAACACAAGGCCATCGCTGACATTCCAACAGCTTCCACTGGCCATTTATACCACTCGCTAAAATTAATTCACACTATATACTCCACCCCACACAAAAAAACAACTCAATAAATGCCACCAATTATTTTGACAAACAAAAAACCCCAAGAGTCATGCTCCTGGGGTTATTTCGTTATGCAGAGAGACCTACTGATTAATAAGCCTTGCCTTTAGCCTCGTCAGAAACTGTGAGCTGCTTGCGGCCCTTTGCACGGCGAGCTGCCAATACGCGACGGCCATTAGCTGTTGCCATACGCTGACGGAAGCCATGCTTGTTTACTCTCTTGCGGTTTGATGGTTGAAATGTTCTTTTCATCGCTATTTAATTTGTTTCCGGTTAATCACTCCATCGACTCACATCGATACGGAGCATTTTCACGGCGCAAAGATAGACATTTATTTTTTCAGAAACAATGTTTTCATGAAAATATTCTCAGTTTCTTTTCTCGCCACTAATGAGTTGACGAATAGAACTCTTCCGCTGTCTTGAGTTTCTCTACCGTGCCTACATCATACCAATAGTATTCTGATGACAAGTCTACCTCATATATCTTGTCGTCACTTGCTACATTAAGATAGGCATCTATAATCGAAAACTTCCTCACCGGTAACCAGAATCTGACTAGCCCCTGCTCTATAACATGAAACCCGCAAAAAGCCGACTCATGAAGCGACGACGTCTCTACCTCCTTCAATCTCGGAAGTCGTTCTTCACCACTTGTCAAATTACGCCATCCCGACAAACGCCCATTTGCATCAAAGAGCAGCTGTCGTGTAGAGTTGCGTTTTCTCGTAAGTAGCGTTGCCGAATGTCCACTCTTCACATGTTCTGCATACAGCCAGTCTATCGGAACATCACACAGCACATCTGCATTACCCACAACAATAGGCTTGTCATCTGGAAACATCTGTAATGCCTTTACTAAGCCGCCGCCTGTATCCAACAAGAAATCCGATTCGTCCGATATCAGTATGTTGGTTTGTGGCCATCGGTGTTTGTTTGCATTGACATATGCTATTATCTGATCAGGAAAATGATGTACATTTATGACCAGCGTAGTGACGCCTCCTTTTACAAACTGCTCAATCGCATGTTCTAGAAGGGGTTTGCCTCCTACCTTGACCAAGGCCTTAGGCTGTGTGTTTGTTAGAGGTGCAAGACGAGTACCTAACCCGGCTGCAAATATCATTCCGTTCATAATCCCTGTCTGCGTTCGTTATACATGTGCAACATTTGCTGTTGTTTCTATACGAATATGGTGAACTAATGTTCCCAATGCTTCAAAACAACTTCTACATCATATCTTTCTCTTATCCAATGAGCGATCTGCTCCGCACAATAGACAGAGCGATGCTGACCTCCCGTACATCCGAAGTTTATCATCAGATTCGTAAACCCTCGCTCCATATATTTTTCTACGCTCAAAGCTACTATCTGCTTTATCGGAGATAGGAATGCGTCCATCTTGTCATGTTCGCACTCAAAGAACTCTATCACTTCCTGGTCACGACCGGTATATGACTTATATCGCTCATATCTGCCTGGATTTGGAAGCGCACGGCAGTCAAACACAAAACCACCACCATTACCTGAGTTATCCGTAGGTATTCCATGCTTATACGAGAACGAACTTACCGACACCTTGAGCTTTGTCGTCTTCGCTATACCAAGCAGCTGTTCATTGGTTGTTATGCTGTTGAGAACTCTCATGAGCTCTGGCACTTCAATAGGGAGCGGATGGTTGTCGATGATACTGCTCATGTTGGCTAGCGCAAATGGTATGCTCTTGAGGAAATGAGCTTTCTTCTCAAAGAAGCCTCTATATCCGTATGCACCCATCGCCTGCATTATGCGGATGAGGACGTATGCATAGAAATGACTCTCAAACTCTACCCTGTCTTGATAGCCCAGTTGTTCAATGTAATACCCTAGAAGCTCCTCACGCACATTCTGAGGTATATCTGCCTTGGCATCATACAACAACGATGCTACATCATACTGTAACGATCCCTTACGTCCTCCCTGATAGTCAATGAACCATGGCTCTCCGTTGACTATCATTATATTGCGACTCTGGAAATCTCGATAGAGGAAATAGTCATGCTTAACCTCAAGGAGATAATCCATAAGTCGGTTATAGTCGTTCTCAAGGGCCTGCTCATCAAATACTATATGCGAAAGCTTGAGGAAGTAGTATTTGAAATACTGCAAGTCCCACATCATGCTCTGACGGTCAAAAGCGGCACGTGGATAACACTTGTTGAAATCTATGGCATCTGTCCCCTCCATCTGTATCTGTATGAGCGAACGGAGCACTTTCTTGTATATCCCAACCAATTCCGACGAGAATACGTTGCCATTCGAAGCTCTTACGTTTGTCAAAAGCGAATAGAGTGTCTCGTCTCCTAAATCCTGCTGCAGATAGATTCCATAGGCTAGCTCTTCAGCATATATCTCTGGCACATTCACACCTACCTGCTTAAAGCTGCGACTGAAACTAACAAACGCTTCATTTTCTTTCTTGTCTGCATTATAGACACCAATAGCGGAACCTGCTTCTCCTACAATGCGGAAATAACGTCGGCTGGAGCCCGACGGTGGCAACTCGGAATGTGAAGAGGCTTCCTTGCCACACCACTTGCGGTATAGCTCATAAAGCATATCTATTATCTGATCATTCATATCAATGTCTATTTAAGGTTAAGTTTTATTTCACAATGTCCATCTCGTCAAAAAGATACGACGCGCCGGCATATTTGTCGACAATGAACATCAAATAACGTATGTCTAGTGTTATATTGCGGCATTGTGCCGGATTGAATATCATATCACTCATGACTCCGTTCCATGCTCGGTCAAAGTTAAGCCCTATTAGCTGGCCATCGGCATTAAGTACCGGACTTCCCGAATTACCGCCTGTGGTGTGATTGGTTGCTACGAATGCTACATGGAGTTTCCCGTCCGACTTATCCGCATAATCTTCAAAAGCCTTGGCGTCATATAACTGGCGAAGACGCTCCGGTATGGCGAAATCGGCATTGCCGGTATTGTTTTTCTCTATTATACCGTCAAGAGTGGTGAAACTTCCATACTCTACCGCATCGTCGGCTTCATAACCTGCAACACTTCCATACGACACTCGCAATGTAAAATTGGCATCTGAAGGCAAAAGGCTGTCTGGATACGTCTCGAGCATAGCTTTTATATATCGACGGTCGAGCTCTCTAACTGCCGCCGGCGTCCCCTTCAACACGAAGTGAGAGTCTATCTCCTTGTCTATGTCGTAATACAGCTCCCTCATCATGGCCATCGCCGGATCTCCATTTATTGCCTTGGCTTTCAACTTGCCTCCCTTGAGCATCTTCATCGCTGTATTCTTGTCTCGCAATTTGCTACTTGTATAGATGCCCGATATATACTGCTCTACCGTCTTCTTGTTTGTCATCAGGTCCGCAGGCCACAAAGCACGGGGCATATTCTTGCAATAGACCTTCATGACTTCTATCGCCATCTTTTCCGAGAGTTCTCTGTTGTAATCTTTGTAGAATTCAATGAGTAACTTCTCAACATCACCCGCTACACAGCCATCATCATCCATCCCCATCTGCCCTATGGAATAGGCGAGTTTTCCTAGTTCTATGCCGCCACGACGTATACACTCAGTGTTATACTGGTGTGCAAGCATTGCCTTGGCATAACCTTCATCATATATCTTTGAATATTCCTCAAGTATACTACGCGCCTCATCACTACGGCTGGCGAAATCGGCCTCAAACTTCTGCTTGCGCTCTATCGCACCAACTTTTTTCAGTCCCTTTACTTCTCCCTTCCACTTTTTCCAGGCATTAGATGTCGAGGCGTTTTTCGAGGCATACTGTATGTCAATACCCTCATCAAGTGCCTGAAAGCGGTTCATCACGTCGAGCTTGGCTGTGCGGAGCTCTACAAGTCCAGGATTGATGACATTCTGCACCATCGCTATCTCATACGACGAGGCATATAGATTCGTAGATCCAGGGAATCCCATCACCATCGTGAAGTCTCCCTCTTTCACGCCCTCGGCACTTATCTGGAGATGTTTCTTTGGCTTGTAGGGCACATTTGTCGAACAATAATCCGATGGGTTGTTGTCCTTGTCGGCATACACCCTGAATATCGAAAAGTCACCGGTATGACGCGGCCATACCCAGTTGTCGGTATCACCACCAAACTTGCCTATCTCAGATGGAGGGGCTCCAACCAGACGCACATCAGTATAGACTTTGTATTTGTACAAAAGGTACTGGTTGCCACCATAAAATTTCTCCACCTCATACTGCATTGTCGAGTCGGCCTCGCTCAGAACGACCACCATGTCACGACTTCGTTCTCTTACTACCTTGTCACGTCGAGACATATCGGCAATAGTATCAACCCCCGCCAGTATCTTATCGGTAACGTCTTCTATCTCTTGCAAGAAACTGACACTCAAACCGTCACATGGCAACTCTTCCTCCTGGCTCATGGCCCAGAATCCGTTGGCTAGATAATTGTGCTGAACTGACGACAGTTTCTGTATCGCATCATAGCCGCAATGGTAGTTGGTAAAGAGCAGGCCTTTGTCGCTCACCATCTCGCCCGTACAGCCGCCACCGAATATCACGACGGCATCTTTTAGCGATGCGTTGTTGACCGAGTATATGTCTTCGGCAGAGAGATGCAGACCTTTGCTCTGCATGTCCGATATGTTTCTGTCTATAAACATCGGTATCCACATGCCTACATCAGCAAGCGCAGCATTGACCGACGCAAACAGGGATAGCAGCAATATATTAAATCGTAGTTTCATCTATGGTAATTTGTTTTCTATAAAATCAGAAATTAGAGAGCTCTGCGAAAAGACGCTGGGTTGGCAATCCGACTACATTTTGATAGCTGCCCTCTATATGGTCAATTCCTATCAAGCCTATCCATTCCTGAATGCCATAAGCTCCGGCCTTGTCAAATGGTCGGTATTTATCAACATAATGGTCTATTAGCTCATGAGATATCTCTCGCATTGTCACTTTTGTCTTGACGGTGAAAGACACTTGCTTGTCTCGAGATGTTAGCGCCACTCCTGTAAGCACTCTATGACATTTCCCCTGAAGACGACGTAGCATATCTCGTGCCTCCATAGCATCACGAGGCTTGCCCAATATCTGCTTGTCAAGCACTACAACAGTATCCGCGGTCACAAGTACCGACTGCCCATCCGCCAGCTCTTCCGCATACGACTCCGCTTTCTTCTTGGCAAGAAACTCTGGAACGGCCTTTGCCTCTAGTGTATCTGGATAACTTTCATCAATGCCTGGCTTTGCTACGATCTCGTAATCTATGCCCATCTCCTTAAGCAGCTCTTGTCTTCTTGGCGAGTTGCTGGCAAGCAATATCTTATATCTGTCTAGGTTCTCTAACATGGTCTCTCATTTTTATTCAAAAAGCAAATATAGTAAAAAGGGAGGGCATTGTACCACAAACTACTTTCACATTTGTTACATAATGTCTATATTTGCGAAAAAACATATCTTATGGACTCGATAAATCAGAGCACTCCTAACACTCAAAAACGCAACACACGCCTTACAATATTGTGTATAATAAGCCTCGTAGCCATAGGCATGACTTCTCTATACGACTTAATGCTCATGGCAATGAAGGCTATGCCCGAAGAGACATTGAAGGAGGCGCTGGAAATGAGCAAGCAGAACATGGAACAGATGCAGGTGGGTAGCGCCGAAGAGGCCAACATCGGCATGATTTACAAGATGATCGATAATAGTCCTTTCCACTTGCTGTTCAACGTCATAGAGTTGGTTGGCGTAATTCTTCTTATGACCAGGAAGAAGATTGGCATTCATTTCTACATTGCTTCACAGATTGGACTTAGCTACGTGGCCTACATCACTCATCCCGAGATGGCTCTAATGCTGATACTGATGTGTTCATTGTGGAGTTTGATGTACTGGAAAGAAGCGAAAGATTTGTAGTCCGACTATGAAACGTCTGCTGACCGTCTTGATGATGACTGTAGCACTGACTTCCTACGCTCAGTACTACACCACGGGCGACGACCCGTCGAGCATCAGATGGAGACATATCAACACTCAACAATTCAGAATAATCCACGCGAAGGAGATGTCGCCCTGGGCTATGCGTCTGTCTACAATGATGGACAGCATAATGGGGGGCGACAGCTGGTCTATGCACCACTCGCCTGGTAAAATCGACATTCTTCTTCATTCTCAAACTACTTTCAGCAATGGCATGGTCGTATGGGCCCCTAGCCGACTTGAAATGTACACCTATGGACAAGCCGATGGCGACTGTGTGCCGTGGATGACTCACCTGGCGGTTCACGAATACCGACATGTCGTGCAGACGTCTATGCTCAAGAGGGGATTCACTCGTTTTCTTTACGGACTTTTCGGCGAACAGGCTGTCGGTGCCGTACTTGGCGCATATGTCCCACTTTGGTTTGTTGAGGGTGACGCTGTCGCTAACGAGACGTCTCTCACACAGGGTGGACGAGGACGTCAGGCGATGTTCGAACAGGAGATGAGGGCTCTGGCTTTGTCAGGGACAACACCCCAATACGACCAGGCTTACAACGGTTCCTACAGGAGAAGGGTGCCTAACTATTACCACATGGGCTACCTAACCGTCAGCGACGTGAGAAGGTCTCATGGCGCCCACGTGTGGAGGGAAGCACTAGAAACGGTCGGAAGCAAGAGTTTCTCGTTCACTCCATTCAATAGAACTCTAAAAAGACATACGGGAATGGATAAGGTCCAACTCTACAATCAGGCGATGGAAAACTGGAGCGCTCTTTGGTCTTCTCAAGATAGCACAGTCTCTCCTACCCCATTCACTAATCTCTTGACTCCTCACGACGACTTCTCTGAATTCACCTCTGCACAAATGACCAGCAATGGTGTCGTGGCGTTGAAAAGCGATCCTGATGAACTGACTCAAATAGTTGACAAGAACGGCCGTCGGATAACTACGCCTGCTGTGTTGTCCGACAATCGTTTATCGACTCATGGCGACACTATCGTATGGTGCGAACGACACCAGCACCCTCGCTGGGAGAATGGTGGTTACAATACGATTACAATGTGTACTGCCGACGGCAAGAGAAAAAGACATATCGCCAAAGGTATGTTCAGCTGTCCCGTAATCTCTCCCGACGGATCTTACATCGCTGTCTCGGAGACAAAGGCTGATGGCAATCAGAACATCACTGTAATCGACTTCAATGGAAACATCACTAAGACATACCCTCTTGACGACTACGAACAGGCTACTTCTTTGTGTTGGACCGACAATGGCATCGCATTCATAAGTCTAACCGACAAGGGCAAGGCTATCTACTCATTATCTCCCGAGGGCAACCGATCTGCGATAAGGCCACCGTCTTTCACCAACATCCGGCATATAACAGCCGACAGGGAGAACATATATTTCACTTCCGATGCAACTGGCATAGAGAATATCTATTTCATAAACGCTGAGGGCAAAGAGACTCGCATCACTTCATCAAGAATAGGCGCCGCATGGCCTATGGTCTGCAACGATACTCTTTTCTACTCAGAATATTCATCAAAGGGCTATTCTGTCGTAAGCACGCCTCTCTCTACAAGGGCTTCCGACAACCCTATATCGCCTATGAGAGATATGGCCGACCTGCTTTCTAGCCAAGAGGGTTTCATAAATACGAACACCGACACGACTAAGTACGATACATACAAGTACCGCCGCATCTCTCATCTGTTCCGATTCCATAGCTGGGGACCAATAGTCGTCAACTCTAGCAGCAACACTGTCTCTGCTGGCATTGCTGTCGCATCACAAAACACATTGGGCACCTCTTCTTTGTCGGCCGGAATCAACTGGAGCAGCGACACCGAGGAGAGATATTTCGCTAGATATTGCTATAGCGGACTGTTCCCTAAATTCGACTTGTACGCTAGCTGGGGATACTACGACTATCTGTTCGACGGAATAAAAATCACATCCGACGAGAAAGATGCAGCCCACAACAAATACGAGGGAATAAGAATATCCTACGATGACAGGCAAAGAATTCAGCGCTATGCCATAAGGACATACATTCCGCTGAACTTCAATAGTGGGGCGTGGAGCTACGGCATCTTGCCAAGGGTGTCTGCCGACTACAACAAACGAAGCTCCATAACGGTCCAAAGGCAATATGTTGTTGTAAATAATGGAATTCCCCAAATGGCAACTACCGACATGTTCCTGACCGGACAGTCTGACTACACGACGTTGGGCTACGAACTTGGACTAAGCGCAACTCAAAGAATGGCTGCCAGAGACGTGGGATGTCGCCTGGGCATATCGGCATCTGCGGGATACTGGCACTGCCCTTCAAAACAAAACAACGGATCTGTCCGATATGGCAATGTCACCATCTTCTTGCCAGGATTGGCACAGCACCACAACATTAGCCTTCAAGCTCAATATCAAGACAAGGAATGTGGCGATATCCAGACGACAACAACGGGCGACGAATACCGCCTCCTGCTCAACGATGCCATAGGTGTCGCGAGAGGAACGAAACGTGAACGCAACAAGAGCATGGCCTTGCTGAGAGCTAACTATACTATGCCGATAATCGACCCCGACTTTAGCCTGGGATCTCTGTGCTACATCAAGCGCATTGTCGGACGCCTCTTTTACGATAGGGAACGCATCGAACTGGCTCCATATACTTTTGAAAACAATACCATCAAGAAGACCTACAATTCAGTAGGCATAGAGACATGGATGGAAAGCCATTGGCTTAGACTGCCCTACATGATAAAGCTGGGCTATAGGGGCTCGTTGGTGAACAGCAATAACATTCGCAACGAGTTGATCTTGGGCATAAACATAAAATAGCCACCTCAATCAGCAATCTCAACTTGCTACTTCCACCTACAATCGCTCTGCAAGAGGTAAGCGAGAGGATAACGACAGGAAAGCGAGAGGATAAAGGCCTCTTTTCGACCTCAAAAAACAAAAAATGAAGATTTACGGAAGAAATAAATTTAAATATTATTAATAAATCCACAATTAATATATACCTTTGAGCGATATTTTAGGTAAAAAGAATTATATAAAAAGTCATGATTAAACCAACACCATTTGAAAAGGTAATTGACTTGGGTGACGGAAGGACCATCACCATCGAAACAGGTAAATTAGCAAAGCAGGCAGACGGTTCAGTTATGGTTAAGTGCGGCGGCACATATCTCCTCGCAGCTGTAACAAGTGCGAAGGAAGCTAAGCCAGACACCGACTTCATGCCATTGACTGTAGAGTACAAAGAGAAATTCGCATCAGCAGGTCGCTTCCCTGGCGGCTTCACAAAGCGCGAAGGTCGTGCATCAGACTACGAGATCCTTATCGCTCGTCTTGTTGACCGTGCTCTCCGTCCACTTTTCCCAGACGACTATCACGCTGACACTTTCGTGACAATCACTCTCTTCTCTGCCGACGAGAACGTGATGCCAGATTCACTCGCAGGTCTCGCAGCATCTGCTGCCATGGCTGTCAGCGACATCCCATTCAACGGACCAATATCTGAGGTTCGCGTGGCTCGCATCAACGGCGAGTTCAAGATCAACCCTTCCGCTAAGGAACTCGAAAGCGCCGATCTCGACCTTATGGTTGCCGCTTCTGCCAACGACATCAACATGGTAGAGGGCGAAGCTAAGGAAGTTTCTGAGGCTGTAATGCTCGAAGCTCTCAAGTTCGCTCACGAGGCTATCAAGAAGCAGGTCGCTGCTCAGGTAGAACTCGCTAAGGAATGCGGTAAGGCTAAGCGTTCATACTGCCACGAGAACAACGACGAAGAACTTCGCGAACTCGTTCGCAAGGAGTGCTACCCTAAGGCATACGAAGTAGCTTGCTCGGCTTGCGCTAACAAGGCAGAACGTGGCGACCGTTTCGAAGCTATCGTTACAGAATTTATAGCAAACCACTATCCAGAAGGATTCGAAGGTGAAATCCCTGAGGCTAACATCAAGCGCTACTACCACGATGTAGAGCGTGACGCCGTTCGTCGCGCAATGCTCGACGAGACTAAGCGTCTCGATGGCCGTAAGATGGACGAAATCCGTCCTATCTGGTGCGAGGTTGGTTATCTCCCTGGACCTCATGGCTCTGCAATCTTCACTCGTGGTGAGACTCAGTCACTCTCTACTGTTACTCTCGGCACTAAGCTCGACGAGAAGCTTATCGACGAGGCTACAGTTCAGGGCACCGACAAGTTCCTCCTCCACTACAACTTCCCTCCATTCTCTACTAACGACCCTAAGGCTCCTAAGGGCGTAGGTCGTCGCGAGATTGGTCACGGCCACCTCGCTATGCGTGGTCTTAAGAATATGATCCCAGAGGACATACCATATACAGTACGCGTAGTTTCTGATATCCTCGAGTCTAACGGCTCTTCATCAATGGCTACAGTTTGTGCAGGTACTCTCGCACTTATGGACGCCGGCGTTAAGATCAAGAAGCCTTGCGCAGGTATCGCTATGGGTCTTATATCTGACGACAAGTCCGACAAGTACTGCGTACTCTCTGATATCCTTGGCGATGAGGACCACCTCGGCGATATGGACTTCAAGGTAATCGGTACTCGCGATGGTATCACAGCTACTCAGATGGATATCAAGATCGACGGTCTCCGCTATGAAGTGCTCGAGAAGGCTCTCGAACAGGCTAAGCAGGGTCGTCTCCATATCCTCAACCTTATCGAGGAGACTATCCCAGCTCCACGCGAAGACTACAAGCCTCACGTACCACGTATCGAACTCATCACTATCCCTAAGGATTTCATCGGTGCAGTTATCGGCCCTGGCGGTAAGATCATCCAGGAGATACAGGCTACTACAAATACAACAATCACTATCGAGGAAGAGGGCAACATCGGTAAGGTCAGCATCGCATCTTCTTGCAAGGCCGACATCGAGGCTGCTAAGGCTCGCATCAACCTCATCTGCGCTGTTCCTGAAGTAGGCAAGACATACAAGGGCAAGGTTAAGTCTCTCGTTGCATTCGGTGCATTCGTTGAGATCCTCCCTGGTAAGGACGGCCTCCTCCATGTAAGCGAAATGGATTGGAAACGCACAGAAGACCCTGCTGAGGTTGTTAAGGAAGGTGAAGAGATCGAGGTTCTCCTCAAGGAGATCGACGAGAAGACTGGTAAGCTCCGTCTCTCACGCCGCGACCTTCTCCCTAAGCCAGAAGGATGGACGGAACCTGCTCCACGCGAGCGCGCTCCACGTCCACAGGGCGATAGAGGCCCACGTCGTGATGGCGACAGAGGTCCACGTCGCGAAGGTCGTCCACAGGGCGAACGCCGCAACTTCGACCGTCCACGCCACGATGACAACCAGGGCGAATAATTGATTGAGACATAATCAATAAATACGACTCCAGTTCTCTAATGAGGGCTGGAGTTTTTGTTTATCGGGCGGAATTGATGATTTTTTTATCGATTCCGCCCACTTTAGCGTCTATACTGGGCGGAATCGGTGATTGTTCAATCGATTCCGCCCACTTATATCTAGGAAGAGAAAGATTTGTTATATGTTTGCATTAGAAACAAACAATCAAATAACTTATGAGAAAGAAAATCTTCTCTCTGCTCGCGATGCTGACAGTCAGCTTCGCAGCCATGGCCGATGATGTTCCAGGTGTCACTGTTGAATACCTCGACGTGAATTCCGCCTCCTACGTTCAGGCCATCAGCGCCATAGGACGCATCGAGTTCAAGGAAGGCAATGCTATCATCGTCTTCAAGGATGAGACAGCCGGCACCGAAGACCTCGGCTCCATCTCGGCCATCAAGCGCATTTCATTTGGTAATGTCAGCGAAAACGACATAGCCAAGGAAGAAGACACACCAACAGCCATTGCAACAGAGCGCAAGGTAAGCGTCAGCGCCTATCCAAACCCAACAGCCGACCATCTCCACATCAGTGGCATGCAGGAAGGCCAGACCATCCGCCTCTTCACGTCCGACGGCCGTCTGACACATGTCGGAACATCGTCCGACATCGACTTGTCGGGTATGCCATCGGGCATCTACCTCCTGCAGGTCGGCAAAGATGTAATCAAGGTCATCAAGAAATAAAAGACCAATTGGTGTAGAGACGTCGCATGCGGCGTCTTTGTAAAACGAGCAGAATGTTCAATTGGTGTAGAGACGGTGTGTACACCGTCTTATGCGAAATGTGATAGATGCCAATGATTTACAAGACGGTGTTCACACCGTCTCTACGGGATGTGTGGATGATTTTGTTGTTAGACATATGATATTTTTCTCCAATCCTTTATTTTTGACAATCATAACATCATCAAATGTCCGACAAGACGCCACGAAATCTTCTCTATAATGATTTATACCGTATTCCTCTGCACGTATGGGCGGCCATGCGTATGATGGTGGATCTTATTTTGTGACGATATGCACCAAGGATAGGGAATGCCATTTTGGCGACATTGTGGCAGGTGCCGATGGAGAAAAGAAAATGATATTGTCGGTGATAGGCCAATTTGCCGACGAACAAATCCGCAACATCACAACGCATTGTCCATACGCCACCGTGCCGTTGTGGGTTGTAATGCCCAATCATGTGCATCTGATTGTGGCGATTGATGGTGGAAAGGTGCCGCATAAACGCCGAATGGGCGTAGAGACGGTGTGCACACCGTCTTATGCGAAACATGTTGACACCACGTTAATTCAAGACGGTGTACTCACCGTCTCTACGAATGCACGATGGAAAGATCCCAATGAGGTGAATGAATTCATGCGTGAGATATCCAATCGTAAAGGTTGGTTGTCCGTCGCCATCGGCGGTATGAAACGCGCCGTCACCAAATTCTCCAACGATAACAATATTCCGTTTGCATGGCAAACGCGTTTCCATGACCATGTCATTCGTGACCGTGAGGACATGAATCGCATTGCGGACTATATCACCTGCAATGTGCAGCGTTGGGACGAGGATTGTTTTAACGCAGTTTGTTCGGCCGGATGAATCATGTCCGTCACCATCGGCCATTTCGACACCCTATGGCAAAAATATGTGGTAAAAATACAACCAAACAAGCGGAACAGGAACAATTGATTTTCATTTTCTGTTCCATTGTTCCTGTTCCGTAATTTAATGACGATTGTCAACAAGCAAAAAAGCACCGACCCATGCCCAAGCAAACGATATGCAAACAATAAGCAATGGGTTAACGACGACTAGCGACTGCTGATGCGCGGATTGCACGGATAAAAACAAAAAGGAGGTGAATACATAGGTGTGCCACTGGCCATCGGCCTCGTCGGACGACAAGCTTATCTTGCGCACGACATCATTGCCGAAATCGAGAGAGAGACAGGCGAAGACACAGCCGACGCCTTGAGGTTGACAGCCAAAGTGAATGAATGCGCCTGATCTTCTGGCACGACAACAAGCTGCTTCTTAGAAGTAAGCATCAAGCCATCGCTCACACTCTGACGAACAGGCTGAGCCTTGCCCTGAGCAAGAGCATCGAACAACGAAGGGACAAAAGCATGCATGAACTCCACGTGACCTTCGGTAGTAGGGTGATAGATGTCGCCAGACACCTGATAGCCATCTGCCCATTGTCCGTTGCCCTTGCAGTTGTCGAGAGCACCAAGGAAATTGACTGTAGGAATATCCCACTCGTGCATCTCGAGGTTCATCTTCTTAGCATAAGCATAGTCGGTCGCGTTATAGTCGCCGCGAGGATAATTGTTGGTCACCGCAGGCTTCTTGCCTTCGGCCTGCATCTGAGCGACGAGCTTCTGGATATTGTTCTTCCACTGAGCATAGGTAGCATCTTTGTCGGCCGCCTCTTGTAAGCCCTCGTTACCAAGACCCAAGCCGAGGATGCTCTGCGCATAACACGTTGCGCAAATGAGCGACAGGACACTTGTAAAGATTTTCTTCATTGTTTTTTTTTGCGATTATGATTTACGCCGACAAAGTCAACGACTGTTAATGCCGACAAAATCACCAAGTAAAGAAAGAAGTAAGGACAGCAGAATGTATATATCTATAAATCAAATCGATAAAAAACGGCGCAAGTAAAATTTAGGCCACAAAGACAACGCACAATAGACCTATAAACATCACAGAAAGACACATAAGACGTTTTGCAAGCAAAGAAATAAAGAGCATCAGCATCGAGCAAAAACATTTTTTCATATATTTGACTTTGTTTTAATTCACACGTTAGAGCCACAATTCACCAACGGCAACATAGACCTTTCATGAAGCTGCACATCATAGCTGTCAAGAAATAAACAATAGATATATCATGAGAATAAGAACATCGCTCATAGCAACAGCTTGCCTGGCAGGTGTCGGGATATGCAGTTGCACAACACAATCCATCGATTATCCTATGACAAGAAAAGATAACACTAAGGATGTATATTTCGGCCACGAAATAGCAGATCCATACAGATGGCTCGAAAACGACACTTCAGCTGAAACAGCCGAATGGGTCAAGGCTCAAAACAAGGCAACTAGAGGCTACATAGACAAAATAGCCGACCGTAAATCTATCGAAAATAGACTGAAGGAGATATGGCAGTTCGAGCGCAAGTCGGCCCCAATGAAGAAAGGCGACTACTATTTCTACAGCAAAAACGATGGCCTGCAGAACCAGGCTCTATACTACAGAACAGCTAGCCTCGACGAGCCTGGCAACGTGGTTTTGGACCCGAACCAATTATCCGACAACGGAACAGTCGCTCTGTCGGTATTCTCTATCTCTCCCGACGGCAAATACCTCGGCTACGGCATCGCTAGAAATGGATCGGACTGGAATGAATATTACGTCAAGGATCTCGACAAAGGAGAGAACCTCAATGACCATCTGATGTGGATTAAGTTCTCCGGAATAGAGTGGTACAACGACGGTTTCTTCTACTCTAGATATCCACAGCCTGAAGAGGGCAACGAACTGACAGCCGCTAATGTCGACAACGCTGTATATTACCACAAGCTGGGAACTGATCAGTCAGAAGACAAGCTGATTTTCCAGGATCCTGTCAACAGGGAGAGAAGTTTCGGCTCTTATGTGACTGACGACAAGAAAATGCTGGTCATAAGCGTAACCACATCAACAACAGGTAACGCCATCTACACTCTCGACCTAGAAAACCCTGAGGCCGACGTTCAACGAACTATCGACACATACGACAAGGATTACATTACTTTAGGTCACAGCAATGGCCAGCTCTATGTCATGACCAACCACAACGCACCTAAATACAACATCGTCTCTATCAACCCTACTAAGCCTGCTCCAGAACACTGGCAGACTATCGTTGAAGAGAATGAGGACGCGATGGAAAGTGCATCCTTCGAAAACGGTAAGTTCTTCATTACTTATATGCACGACGCCCACTCTAGAGCTGTCGTTGTAAGCGAAGACGGAAAGGAGACTACAGATGTCAGCTTGCCTGGACTAGGAGCTATCGGCTATTTCTCACCATCTAAGGGCGACGACACTGTCTACTTCACTTTTTCTACTTATCTCAGCCCATCAAAAACCTATACTTATAGCGTGGCAAACAACAAGACAGAGCTTCTTGAAGGATGGAATAAGGGGCTCAAGGGATTCGACTTCGACCAGTACGAAACTGAACAGGTGTTCTACGAGAGCAACGACGGCACTAAGATACCTATGTTCATCACACACAAGAAGGGCATCGCAATGGACGGCAGCAACCCTGCCTGGCTCTATGGCTATGGCGGATTCAACATTAGCCTGACTCCTTCTTTCGATGTCAGACGTCTTCTTTGGCTCGAAAATGGCGGCATATACGCCGTTGCCAATATCCGTGGCGGCGGTGAATATGGTGAAGCTTGGCACAAGGCTGGCACTATAATGCAAAAGCAAAACGTATTCGACGATTTCATATCAGCTGCACGCTTCCTTATCGACAAGGGATATTCTAGCCCATCTAAAATGGTTTGCCAGGGCGGCTCTAACGGCGGACTCCTCATTGGAGCAACAATAAACCAGGCTCCAGAATTGTTCAGAGTGGCCTTCCCACAGGTAGGTGTTATGGATATGCTCAGATACCACAAGTTCACTATAGGCAGATACTGGGCTACCGACTATGGCACATCAGAAGATTCAGAAGAGATGTTCAATTATCTGAAGGGATACTCTCCTCTCCACAACATAACCAACAAAAACTACCCTTCGGTAATGGTAACTACTGGCGACCATGACGACAGAGTAGTTCCCGCTCACTCTTTCAAATATGCAGCTACGCTACAAGATAATTACAAGGGATCTAGACCTATGTTAATTAGAATCGAGAGCCAGGCAGGACATGGAGCAGGCAAACCAACACAGAAAATCATAGAAGAATGGGCCGATATGTACGCGTTCACATTCAACGAAATAGGCATGAAACTTAAATAAAACCCATACAATACATATCCTAAACGGAAGAATTTTGTGAAGATAAGGGCGACAAAGTTTCAAAAAATGTTGGTATCTTTAAGGATAAATTATAACTTTGCACATTATAGAGCGTAGAAGGACGATGAGTATTCGACCTGAAAGCTCTGAAAAATAAAGCGAATAAAACTTTAAAATTTATAATTAAACTATGAAACAAACAAGATTCCTTTTGGTAGGCGCTATGGCTGCCATGCTCGCAAGCTGCGGAAGCTTGGACAAAATGAAGGAAGCTGCTAAGCAGATTGGCTACGAGCCAAAAGACATCCTTGTAGCTAAGGCAGGTAAGGTTCCTATGAATTTGTCAGCTACTGTTCCTGCTAAGATCTGGGACAAGAAGGTGACAGCAGAAATCACTCCAGTGTTGGTTTACGACGGTGGTGAAACTGCATATCCATCGATCACTGTTAACGGCGAAGCTGTTGCAGACAACTCAAACCAGACTATCTCTTTCACAAACGGTGGTAAGATCAACTACCCTATGCAGGAGATCGACTTCAACGACAAGATGCGTGTTTCTGACCTCATCATCCGTTTGAAGTTCTCTCGTGGCGACGAAAGCTTCGAAATCACTTCTAAGGAACTCGAGGTTGACGTTCGTAAGGGTGTTATCGCAACATACACTCTTATGGGTGCTGAGTCAGGTGTTGTAGCACTTGGCAAGGATAAGTTCCAGAGAGTAATCAACGAAGAGCAGAGCGCTGAGCTCATCTACCTCATCAACAAGGCTGACATCCGTAACGGCGAGTTGAAGAAGGATGACGTTAAGGCTATCAACGATTACATCACTGCTGTTAAGGAAGCTGAGAACAAGAACTTGAAGGACGTAGTTGTTGCAGCTTATGCTTCACCTGATGGTGCTACTGACCTTAACACTAATCTTGCTTCTAAGCGTGAAAGCTCTGCTAAGGGTTACATCGAGAAGCAGCTCAAGAAGGCTAAGGCTGAGGCTAACGTAGTAGCTAAGAGCACTCCAGAGGACTGGGACGGCTTCAAGGCAGCTATGGAGAACAGCGACATCCAGGACAAGGAGCTTATCCTCCGCGTTCTTTCTATGTACACAGATCCTGACGTACGCGAGAAGGAAATCAAGAACCTCTCAGCAGCTTACAAGGTTATCGCAGAGAAGATCCTCCCTCCACTCCGTCGTTCAAAGATCACTGTTAACAGCGAAGTTGTAGGCAAGAGCGACGACCAGATCAAGGAACTCGCTATCAGCGATCCTGAGCAGCTCAACGTAGAGGAGATCCTTTACGCAGCTACATTGTTCCCAGGCGACCTCGACAAGCAGGGCAAGGTTTACGACGCAGCAGCTAAGCAGTTCCCTAACGACTGGCGTACAGTTAACAACCAGGGCGTTATCGCATACAAGAAGGGTGACGTAGCAGCAGCTAAGGCTAAGTTCCAGGCAGCTGAGAAGATCCAGGCTACTCCAGAGGTTGAGAACAACCTCGCAGTTGCAGCTATCGCTGACCAGGATTTCGCAGCAGCTAAGGAGCTTTTGGGTAAGGCAGCAGGCGTTGGTCCTGAGCTCGACCAGAACCTCGGTGTTATCGCTCTCTACGAGGGTGACTACGCTAAGGCTGAAGAGTACTTCGGCGCTAGCACAACTCTCAACGCAGCTCTCTGCAAGATCTTGGTTGAGAAGTACGACGCAGCTCTCTCACTCCTCAACGCTAACAACGAGGAAGTTGGTTTGAAGTACTACATGAAGGCTATCTGCGGCGCTCACAAGGCTGAAAAGGACCTCGTAATGGACAACCTCCGTAAGGCTACTAACCTCGACTCTAAGTGGAAGGAATACGCTCAGAAGGATATGGAATTCTTCAAGTATTTCAATGACTCTACTTTCAAGTCTATTACTGAGTAATAACTGAGACGAGATAAACAACAGGCCGCTCTAGAGAAATCTGGAGCGGCTTTTTTTATTGAACAACACTAACTTCACGTTACAGTCATTTATTATTGCACTTATTTAGAATTGACTACTCCAAAAGAATAATATTCTCTTGCCAAGACAATAATAGATGTTTTTTCCAATCTCGCAACCACACGTGAACAAATTGTCTGCAATGAAGTATATTTGCATTGGAAAACAACAAACACAATGACAAGAAGAATAATCATAGCCGACAATCATGAATTGTCAAGATATGCAATAGAACAACTGATTGCAAACAACAATCTGACCGTAAAAAAGGAGTTGAGCATTGCTATCAACGCAACAGAGCTGAGAAAGACATTGAGTGAAGACGATAACGCCTCTGTAATCATAGATATGGCTAATTTCGACCTTCTACATACTGAAGATCTTGTGATACTACAAGGAGAACACCCTAAGACAATGTGGATAGTCATGTCATCTGAACTATCGGAAATAACCGCACGAAGACTGTCAGCTTGGACGAATTTCAGTTTTGTCCTCAAAGATTGCCGAATAGACGAGATCCTCTCTGCCATAAAGTTATCCATCGCAGGAGACAGATTTATTTGCCATCAGATAATGGACATCCTCCTCTCACCACAGAAAAAAGAAGAAACAGTACAGCTCACTACAACAGAAATTGAAGTGCTACGACTGACAGCACAAGGACGTTCGGTAAAGGAGATTGCCAATATAAGAAATTCTAGCACACATACGATAATTGCACACAAACGCAACATATTCCGCAAGATAGGAGTGAACACCAGCTATGAAGCTACAATGGCCGCAGCACGCATGGGACTAATTGACCTTATGGAGTATTACATATAGATTTATTGATCATAAGAAATGAGTTTCACGAATAATGATTACATTTGTATCACAAACTAATGAAACGCTTCTTTATGAAAAATCTGATTACTACTATAGCAATAGCTGCTATATCTATCTGCACATCTGCTCAAGACATAAAAATAAAAGACATCAACAAAGAAAGAGAAGGGAATAAGGTAACTGAACTTGGCGCAATCGACGAGAATACTATCATATACCTTAGAGGTTCCTTCAATAACTGGGATACTTCCATTCCTTTCAAAAGAATCTCTGACGGCATATACTGCATTGAAGACATCACTCTGTTCAACGGAAGAGACGGCATGAAGATAGGCTCAGAAGACTGGAAAACCGTAGACGTCGGAGGCATAGAGAAAGAACTGCCACTCGGCACTGACAACAAACTCAAAGTAGGTGGAGAAAACATATTTATCAGCGGACTCAGCGGCCAGCAGACCATAAGACTCAGCAAAATAACTCTAGACATTAACAAGATGACCATCAAGGCCAAAAAAGCATCTAAGATGTATCCTCATATTAGCCTTGACGTTCTTGACGACACGGAATTCATGACAGATGAGATGCTTGTCAATGTCTCATTCAACCTCGACACCGAAAGTGGAAGCATAAAAGTAATCGGCAAGAATACACAACGCGACATTCTTGTAAAGAACAATGTTTCTATAAAGCTAGGTAAGCAAGAGCCTACGAACAGCACCATCGAAGTGATTTGTACAGCAAATGCAAGCGATGGGACAACAGCCACAGATACAATACGTTATGTAAAATCAGAAGCAACAGGAATATACGTGTATTTCAACAATCCTTCTAATTGGGAGAACACATATTGCTACCTATGGAGCCTTAGAGGCGACCAGAACTACCCATGGCCTGGTGAGAAAATGGAATGGGATGGCGAAATAGAGATCAACGGACAAAAAGGATGGTGGAAAACACAGGTAAGTAAGAGATACTCCGATTTCGGCGAAGTCATCTTCAACAACAATGACGGGCTACAGACTGCCGAAGACTTGAGCATGGATGGCGAAGCTATGGTATATGACGGAATAGAGTGGAAAAAACTAGCTGAATCAAAGCAATAAATGACCTCCACAAAGTCCTCATAACAAACTAGAAAGAGGAATATTTGTGTCACGGCCAAAAAAAAGCTATATTTGCCAGCACTATAATATAGCCGAATGAAAAAGGTCATCAACAAAGAATCGAGAGACAACAAAGTCACAATCACCCTATCTGACAGAGAACTGGAAGCTATAGACAAATATTGCAAGAAATACAAGTCAGCCTCAAGAGCTGCCGTGATACGTGAAGGCGCCGTCAGATTTGTGATGGGCAAATTCTTTGAGGACTACCCTACACTTTTCGGCAAGAACGATCTCGACAGGTTGATTGTCACAGATTCTGAACCTGAGGTATATAACAATAACGTAGCAGAAGAATGAACGAAGAGTTAAAACTAGATGAGAACCGTCTATATTACACTATAGGCGAGGTATCGAAGATGCTCAACCTTGAGACATCAACCGTAAGATTCTGGGAAAAAGAATTCGAAATTCTCAAGCCACACAGAAACGCCAAGGGCAACAGAATGTTTACCAAAGAAGATGTCAAGAATCTTCACACCATAAAATATCTCGTTCACGAAAGAAGACTGACACTGGAAGGTGCCAAACAGAAGCTGAAAGACCAGCGCGAAGGCATAGAGAAGGAGACTGAAATAGTCCTGAAACTCAAGAATATACGTGAGCTTCTTATAGAAATGAGAAACAACCTTGAAGACAACAACTAGGCCATGAGTCAGCCACATACAATAGGAGATATCATAGAGGTTCTCGAACGTCATTTCCCACTAAACACTCAAGACAGTTGGGACAACTCCGGACTTATAATCGGACGTAGAGACTGGGAAGCAAAAGGTGTATTACTGACTGTTGACATAACAGAGGAGAGAGTTGACGAAGCTATAGAGAAGGACTGCAATCTGATTATCTCACACCACCCTATCCTATTCAGAGCGCTGAGGCATATAAATATGGACAGCGACGAAGAGCGACTCATTGCTAAGGCTATAAAAAACGACATAGCTATCTGCGCTTTTCATACGCCGGCCGACAAAGCCCCTAATGGCCTGTCACACAAAATCGGCGACATGGTTGGACTGCGCAACATGACAACACTGATACCAGACAATGGCGTCGATGGCATAGGATATGGAGTTGTCGGCTCTCTAGACCACACAATGAACGCCCAGGAATTCATCAGCCACATAAAAAAGGCTATCGGATGCGAATGTGTCCGACACAACGAATATAACGGAGGCATAAGCAAAGTGGCGATATGTACCGGCTCAGGAAGTGAATTCGTCGAAAACGCCATGATGGCAAATGCCGATGCATATATAACAGCAGACATCAAATATCACCAGTTCCAGCAACCCGAAGGACACATGATGATTGCAGATATAGGTCATTATGAAAGTGAAGAAATATCTAAAAAACTTTTTTTTGAACTACTTACAGAAATTTTTTCTAATTTTGCAATCTGCATATCCAGCACATGCCGGAATGTCATAAAATACAATTGAGAAAGTAAAACAAACACAAAATATGGCAACTGACAAGAAAACAGCAGTTAAGGAGACACCAGTAGAAGAGAAGTTGAAGGCACTCTTCGACCTTCAGAAGGTGAGCACCGAGATCGACAAGATTCGCACATTGAGAGGCGAGCTTCCACTTGAAGTACAGGACTTGGAAGATGAGATCGAGGGTTTGCAGACTCGTGCAAACAACCTCAGCGAAGAGGTTCAGAAGCTCAGCGACGATATCGTATCTCGCAAGAACGAAATCAAAGAAGCAGATCTCCAGATCAAGAAATATGTAGGTCAGCAGGATTCTGTTCGCAACAACCGCGAATATGACGCCATCACTAAGGAGATAGAATACCAGGAGCTCGAGAAGCAGCTTTGCGAAAAGCGCATCAAGGAGCACACTGCAGACATGGAGAAGAAGAAGGAGCAGCTTGCTGACGCACAGGAACTCATCAAGGACAGAAGCATCGACCTTGAAAGCAAGCGCAAGGAGCTCGAAACAATCGTTGAAGAGACTAAGGAGGACATCGAAGTTCTCGAGAAGAAGGCTAAGGAAATCAGCAAGAACATCGACGAGCGCCTTCTCTCTGCATTCGACAGAATTCGCTCAGGAGCACGCAACGGTCTCGCTGTTGTTACCGTACAGCGTGATGCTTGTGGCGGTTGCTTCAACAAGATCCCACCTCAGCGACAGCTCGACATCCGCTTGAGAAAGAAGATTATCGTTTGTGAATACTGCGGTCGTATCCTTGTTGACGACATGGATAACAACGAAGCTATCGACACAACAAAATAATTGAATTCATCGCAATATGACAATCAGGTTACCACACAAGTGGCAACCTGATTTTTTAATTTACAAATAACCCATGATACAGATTGGCGACAAAGTAATCAACTTTGAAATATTCACCAGGAAATACGTATGCGACCTCAGCAAATGCAAGGGTGAATGCTGTGACGAAGGTGACTCTGGAGCTCCGCTGGAAGAGGAAGAGACAAAGATTCTCGAAGAGATATACCCACAAATCGAACCATACCTGACACAGCAAGAGAAAGACGAAATAGCCCGCCAAGGTAAATGGGTCATTGATGAAGACGGCGACAGGGTGACTCCTATCATCAACGGCCGCGAATGTGTCTATTCCATCCATGAAAAGGACGGCTCCTGGAGATGCGCAATAGAACAAGCCTACAACGATGGCAAAGTGACATTCAAGAAGCCAATATCATGCCACCTCTACCCTATTCGCGTGACACATTACAAGTCGTTCGACGCCCTCAACTTTCACGAATGGGATATATGCTGCAAGCCTGCCCTGATATTAGGTGAGAAGCTAGGGGTTCCGGTCTACAAATTCCTAAAGGAACCTATCATAAGAGCCTGGGGTGAAGACTTCTACAACGAGATGGAGATAGCAGCGAAGGAAGTTGAAAACTTTGAAAAAAAGAAAAAATAGCTAACGCTTTGCTATTTAGTCAGATTGCATTATTTTTGCGTCACGAAAGCCGAAAGGCACATAACAACTTGATATAATAACAAAATAAAGATATTCCACTCATGGGAAGAGCATTTGAATACCGCAAGGCGCGTATCATGGCGCGTAACAGTAAGAATAGTAAGGCATTCTCTAAGTTCAGCAAGGAGATCACAATGTGCGTAAAGGCTGGTGGTGAAAACCCAGACCTTAACAGCCGCCTTCGTACAATTATCGCATCTGCAAAGTCTGCAGGTATGCCTAAGGATACTATCGACCGTGCTATCAAGAAGGCTACTGACAAGGATACTAGCGATTACAAGGAGGTGACATTCGAAGGTTACGGCCCATTCGGTATCGCAATCTATGTTGAATGTGCTACAGACAACAATACCCGTACAGTTGCTAACGTACGTTCTTACTTCACAAAGTTTGGCGGCAGCCTCGGTACAAGCGGTTGCTTGAGCTTCCTCTTCACTCGTAAGACTGTCTTCACTGTAAAGGCTAAGGACGGCGTTGATATGGAAGAGCTCGAGCTCGAACTCATCGACTTCGGTGTTGACGAACTCTACAAGGACGACGAGGAGAACACAATCACAGCTTACGGCGAGCCAGAGCACTATGCATCACTCCAGAAGTATTTCGAAGAGAACGGCTATGAGATAGTAAGCGCAGAGTTCGAGCGTATTCCAAACGAGACTAAGGAAGTGACAGACGAGCAGAAAGTTACTCTCGAGAAGTTGCTTGACAAGTTTGACGAGGACGACGACGTAACAAACGTTTATCACACTATTGGCAACCTCTAACTCGAGGCAACAAAACCATAACGGGCAGGAGTTCAAAAAACACGGACCCCTGCCCTTCTTTTTATACAGTCAGAAGGCATGAGCATCACAGAAGCCCTAGAACAAATCAAAAAGACAGACTCGGAAAGGGCGTTCAGATATATCTACGACACTTCGTACGAAAGAATCTTTCGCACGGCATATTACTACGTAAAAGACGACGAAAAAGCCAGAGATGTCACATTAGACGTCCTTGCTTCGCTATGGAATAACAGGAAGACGATGATCATACCCAAAGACTTCGACGCATATTGTTTCATCATCACCAAAAACATGGCATTAAATCGCATAAGAAGCAGCAAAGCCGAAGTGCAATATGACATAGAACATGTAGAAACGACATACGCAGAGACACCAGAGCAGCAGATGATAGATGAAGAGATATTCATGAAATATGAAAACGCACTCCACAAGCTGCCAGAACGCTGTCGGAAGGTATTCACCCTCGTCAAAGAAGATGGGAAGACATACGCAGAAGTAGCGTCGCTCATGGGGATAAGCACCAAGACAGTAGATGCTCAGATACAAAAAGCCACGAAAGAGATAAGGGAAGCATTGAGCGCATATATCGGAAAGAAGACAACTTCGGCAAGAAGCATCTTTATATTGTCGCTGTTATAAGACGATTATTGTCATGTAAAAAAACTAGTTCGCTTAAGTTGCCCAATGACATTTGAATTTTTTCTTACAACAACATAAAAAAAAAGGTATTGCACATAGGGAATATGAGTTCAGAACGTGTCTTTATATACAAAACACGATAGAAAAAGACAATGAAAAGAACATTAGTTATTGGGATGCTGCTACTACTGAGCATTAAGATGTGGGCGCAAGATATCAGCATCGCCATCAAAGGAGCAACACTGGAATCCTTCGTAGAGGCAGTGCAGCAAAAAACAGATTACACATTTGTATATGGGCAAGACGTGTCGCTGGACAATGCCATCGACATCGACGTAAAGAACGCACCATTGAAAACAGTTCTTGAGAAAGTGTTGTATCCGCACAACATCAAATATAACATAAGCGGCAAACACATCACACTCATAAAAGTCAAAAAGCCAACCTCAAACGACACGAACCGCACACACACCATAAACGGATATATAAAAGACAGCACTTCGCGAGAGACACTGATTGGCGCAACAGCATATTCGACCCAAGGAGGCAAAGGAACCGTCAGCAATTCATACGGATTCTATTCGTTGACACTGCCAGAAGGCACCGACATGATACGTTTCTCGTATATTGGTTATGAGCCACAGACTCTAAGGATAGACCTGCGATGCGACACGACAGTCATCATAGAGATGACGGCAGACAACAGGATAGAAGAGGTGGTGGTAGAAGCCGACAGGCCAGAGACAGGCACAGCCAGCAGTAGAACAGGATCAACGACAATGCCAGTGGATAAGATCAAGAGACAGCCTGCGCTGCTGGGAGAGCCAGACGTATTGAAAACGCTTCAGACATTGCCTGGAGTGCAAAGAGGCATGGTAGGCACAAGTGGCATACACGTGAGAGGAGGAAGTCCGGACCAGAACCTATACCTGCTTGACGGCGTGCCGATGTATAACATAGACCATATACTCGGATTCATGTCGGCATTCACTCCAGACGCAGTAAAACATGTAGATTTCTACAAAGCATCGTATCCATCAAGATATGGAGGACGATTGTCGTCGGTAATAGACGTCAGGACCAAAGACGGAAACATGCAACACTGGCACGGCATGGGACAGATAGGCACACTGTCGAGCCACATGTCTATCGAAGGGCCAATAAAGAAAGACAAGACATCGATGATAGTAAGCGCACGCAGAAGCTATTTCGATCTGCTTGCAGGACCGATAGTAAAATCGCAAGAAGAAGAAGTAGACAAATTCGCTCTTAACTTCTATGACATAAACGCCAAGGTAAACCACATAATCAACGACAACGACAGAATATATGCATCGTTTTACATGGGACGTGACGTATTGGGGTTTGGAAGCAAAGAGAAGTCGAACAGCACATACTCAAAATCGGAATCGATATATGATATAGACTTGAGATGGGGCAACACATTAGGCAGTCTGAGATGGAACCATATATTCACCCCAAAACTCTTCAGCAACTTCACAATTGCCTATAACCGATTTAACTTCGGGACAAAGATAGACGACATAGAAGAAGAGAAACGAGTAGTCATGACAGATGACGACCTAGATAGTTCGGCCAAGCCCAGCCCGCAAAAAAGGGAATGGGAGACAATAGACAAATTGGATTTCAGAATGCGATATAACAGCGGAATAGACGACATGACCGCAATGATGGACTTTGACTACCACCCTATTCCACATCATCACGTGAAATTCGGAGGCCAATACATCAGACATACCTTCAGGCCATCGATGACAATGATAAGCACTCTGACTGCCTCGTCCGACACTACATTACACGACAAATACAATGACAACGAAGACAAAAAGATAGGCAACGAATTTGACCTCTACGCTGAAGACGACCTAAGACTAGGCGACAGATGGCAGGTTAACGCGGGTGTTCATGCAACACTATTTGCAGTTGACGGCAAGGTCTATCCCAATGCCGAACCACGACTGTCAACATCTTATTCCTTTGCTAAAGGTTTGAGAGCAAAGGCTTCATACACCACCATGCACCAGTATGTCCATCTGCTGCAAACAGCCCCTATCTCCATGCCTTCCGACCTGTGGGTGCCGATTGACAAAAATATAAAACCGATGTTTTCACAACAGGTGTCAATGGGACTGAGCAGCAACACCCTTGCTGGATGGGAGTTTACTGCTGAACTCTACTACAAGGAGATGAAGAACATATTGGAGTATAAAGACGGAGCAGGCTATACGGGAAGCACACGAGGCTGGCAAGAACTGGTAGCCAAAGGCAAAGGCGTGTCGAAAGGACTAGAACTGATGGCAAGCAAAATAGTAGGCAACACAACAGGCTCGGCAAGCTACACACTATCGAAGACCGACAGGAAATTCGGTAACGAAGTAAGCGGAGGCAAGACATTTCCATATAAATATGACAGGCGTAATGCAGTGAACATAACACTGATGCATAAATTCGGTGAACGAATAGATGTCGCCGCATCGTGGAACTACATGTCGGGCTCGTGGGAGACAGTAGCCAAACAGAGAACATCATACGTTACACCTGAAGAGAATGGATATCATTCGCTCTTTCCGGACGAAAGCGTAGAAAGAGAGACAGACGGGATGAAGACATCGGAGTATGACTATTACGACCGCAGAAACAACTACAAGCTAAAGCCGTCGCATCAGTTAGACATGAGCATAAACTTCAACAAAAAATTGAAGCATTGCACACGCACACTCAATATCAGCGTAGTTAATGTATACAACAAGAAGAATCAAGACCTTGTATATGCAAAACGCAAAACCATGCATAAAGAAATCACAATAGAAGACCCTGAAACAGGCATTTACTATACCAAAGAGCAGGAAACTGGCAAAAAAACTGTACTCAAACAGACTTCGATAATACCAATCATACCTGCCATATCATATACAATCAGATTTTAATGAATTGCTATAAACTAAGATAGACATCATGAGAAATATACTATATATCATCATTGCGACACTTGCACTCACAGCGTGTGAAGAAGAGATAGGAGAGATAACCTTCGAAACCAAACCTATTATCATAGTCAACGCCATGCTTGAAGCAGAATCGGAAGAGCACGTCGTACAGCTACGCATGACAGGACTCAACGAGACAACACCATTGCCATCGGCAGAGATTACAGTTTATGTCAACGGAGAACAGGTAGCAACTGTCACATCGGACTGCGAGTATTACCGTTTTAACGCACATTTTGAAGCGAACGACAAAGTAGACATAGAAGTGACAAGCAAAGAGATGCATCAAAAAGCATCGGCCACATGCATAGTGCCAGAGGCTGCAAGCATTGAGAAAACAGCATCGTCATATATAAGAACGAAAAACTCTTTTGGCAACATGGATAACTATCTGCGATCATTAATAACAATCAAGAGAGCGAAAAACAAAGGCACATCATATTACAGGCTGACACTTAATGATGACATATATGAGGTCAAAGTTCTTTCATCAACATGGGATGAAGAGGCAGAAGAATATATATACCATGCTAAATTCGCGCACAGTCAATTTCACAGATATTATTACCATAGAGACATCGCATTAAACAACGGACAAGCGGACGGAAACAACGACAACGAAGAGTATATCGACTGGTTCAGCACATCAGAAAACATATACGGAATATTCACTTCAGCATTTTTCGACGGCGACAAATACACACTCAATATAGACACTGACCCATATTATGGCATGGAGTTTCTCAGACATCTAAACTTCAAAGTGAGAAGTATAACTAGCGAAGAGTATAACTATCTGGCTGGTGTAAGCACACTGAAAGGATATGAGGCAGGATACATGCTGTCGAATCCAGCCGTTGTCGCATCGAACATAAAAGGAGGCACGGGCATTTTCAGCATATCAACAGCGACAGAAGCACATATTGAAGAAGCTAAAATAGAATACCTAGAAAGAGAACAGTTTGACGATTACATAAAAAACGGAACAAACGAATATGAAGATGATTACGAATATGAATAATAGCATAGAGAAACTAACGCGAGCCACACATTCACCACAAGGCAAATATGGAGCAACAGACGATAACTACAACCGTCTGAAAAGGCAGCTCACAGACAAGCCTGTTGACATGGTGATGAGAGCACGAAGAATTGTATGGCAAAAGATAGCGATAGCAGCAAGCATAATAATCATGTCGTGCATAAGCTATGCCATGATAAAGACTTACATAATCGACATGCCCCGACACAAGACGTTGACATATCACGAAACTCCTATGTCTGACATAATACGTGACATAGAGAAGGAGTATCATATCACTATCATTGTCAACGACCCCAACAAGCTGAACTACAGAATCACTGCTGAGTTCACTACAGACGAGGACGTAGAAAGCATCATTGAAGCACTGTCAACTGCAAGCGGAACAAATCTAACGATAGACCAGAATTAGTTTGCCGATGAATGGACTAATGCAAAAAAACTTTATATGCGAACAACTTTTCCGCTAATTATTTGCTTTAAAGTAAAATAACATCTATTTTTGCACCGCTTTTAATAATTAAATACATAACAATATGTACTTGGACAAAGAAAAGAAGCAAGAGATCTTCGGTCAATACGGAAAGTCTAACACTGACACTGGTTCTGCAGAAAGCCAGATAGCATTGTTCTCATACCGTATTAGCCGTTTGACTGAACACTTGAAGTCAAACAAGAAGGATACAGTAACAAGCAAGGCTCTTTCTAAGCTCGTTGGTTCACGTCGTCGTTTGCTCGACTATCTTAAGGATAGAGACATCGAACGTTATCGCGCAATCGTTGCTAAGCTTGGCCTCCGCAAGTAATCGGAAAAGCTTCAAAAGAAAAAATCGCTCCAGCATGCCAGTTGGAGCGATTTTCTTTTTATATCTAAAGGGCAACTGCCAACTTATTTGCCATCTCCCGAGATCGCCCTATACGACAACGATATTCGCTGTTCAATCTCTTTCACAAACTCGCCGTTATTCAAAGCCTTGGCCTTATCGACATATTTCTTTGCCATATCCATCTTACCCTGAGCAATATATATATCAGCCGCATACACAGCTGAATATGGACCGAAATACCGCTTGCTATTGCCCGACATCGAAATGACCTTGTCATAATGCACGATGGCCTCACACACCATACCCAACTTCTCTTCTGCTCGTGCCATACGGAACCAATACTCTATCTCATCTGACTTAGAAGGTGTTATCGTCTTCAACACCAACATCGACCCTTTAAAATCGCCATATTCAAACAGGAAACGGGCCCTCAGCATGTCTGCACTCATCGTCGTGAAGGCCTCTGCATCATTATGGATTCGCTTGTCCACATCCGACGTATATGGCATCGACGCAGCCGTTGCAGCCTCTTTGTTGGCAGCTGTCACGTCACCTTCTATCTTCAGGGAATACGCCTTGATGAGAGGAGCCTCATTGGCACACGACACGCCTTTATAGCTTTTCGCGAAGATGTCAGCATAACGTTTTGCTGATGACGTATCTAGACGACGCAAGGCGAACTTGGCATCTTGCTGCCATATCAACGGGAACTTGTCGCGCACACTCTGTGGCAACAGGGCAAGCACTCTATCGGCATCTTTTCCCAACTGGTTACGGCCACAGCTAAGCATATAGGCATAGACAATGACAGGTGATTGATTGGAGCTTATCTCTGCTCGCTGCTTGTCAGACATCAGCTGATCATGTGACAAGAATATGTTTGCAAAGGAGAGCAACAAAGACTCCTCGTTTAACCCTGGCACTGAAGACATCTTCGCATGATATGCCTCTATCTCCTCGAAACCCTTGCGAAGGTTACCACTGCCGAAGCCGAAAAAACCGGCCAGGCTTCTCCACTTGTCGGGAATCTGCGACAGAAGGACATCAAAGAAGCCACGAAGCATAAGCTGACCATCATACCCTGGACACTTCTCCTCTCCGCGCTTAAACGAACGATATGCCTTCCAGAAATACATGCCGCCACCCAACAGGCTGCCGTTGCTCAGCTCAACAAGACTTCTGTGCATCTGCAGGTTGCTAGCGAATGTCGCCTCATATTTATGCTTCGACACCCTACTCAACGCCTCATCCGACGCTGTGATATACGACTTGTAGTTTGTCTGGTTATTCGCTGCCGCATAATGCATTATAGCATGATACTCCTTGAGGTAACTGCGCACCGCCTCATCTGTCACTTTCGACATGTTGGCTTCATACGCCGATTCGTCAAAGGCATATATGGCGGCCATCGCCTTAGAAGGATATTCCGATGACAAGACATTGCTCTGAGCTGCCACGAAAGACAACAAGCCCCCTAACACGGGAAGCAACACTATGGAAATTATCTTATTCATTTGCTATTATTTGAAAAGCATTCTACAACCATTCCCTTCATATACAAAAGACATGCCGCTTACGCTACTATAAAAGCCAAACAGCGACCGGTTTGATTGTCTCTTCATATATTCTATGAATGCCTCTATATCTTCATCTATATCAAAAACCACCGCATCATAGATGCTGGCATCAAGAGCCGAAATGTCATTGGCATCAACGACATCCACCTGGCCTCCTGTCATACGTCCAGCAAAGTCAATCTGATGCTCTTTGTTACACGAGGCAAAAGCGACACGCGAGATAGTCGCCGGTTTTTGTTTACGTTCTATCGCTCTCAACAAAACACATTTCACAGCCGCGACAAGGAAACCCGCACGCACACCAAGCGCAACAAGTGCATTGGTCACCACATTATGCTTAGGGTTCTCATACTTTCTCGCAAAGAGTATCATCGCATCATAGAAGCTATAGATATACTTCATCCTACGTGGTGTACTGATACCCTTGAAGTGTATCATATTCAAGTCACCCCTATAGTAATTACCATCTTCCGACGCTTCATTCATTCGCCACGACAGATCTATATCCTCGCCATACATGAAATATGAAGGGTCGAACACTCCAACCTCATCCATCGTAGTGTGCAGAAAAGCCATACAAGCCCCAGAGAGCACCGGCGCCTTACATACAGACGTCTTGGGATGCTGTCCCACATAGTAGTTATTGAAAAATGGCGACGAGGGGAACAAACGCCATAGGCCAGTCAACTTGAACAACGAAGTCTTTATATCCGGATAGCCTCGTTTCGACTCCTTAAGAAACACTCCTCGTCCGTTAGTCATCTGCACTCCTACAGCGCCCGAACGAGGGTATGTAGCGAAATGTCCCACTATCTCCTTAAAGAAGATGCGTGGAACAATAGTGTCGGGATTGAGGATCAGCACAACCCTACCCCGACATTGAGCCAAAGCTATATTATTGGCCTGTGAAAAACCGACATTCTCATGATTGTCAATGACTGTGACCCAGCCGTAATGCTCACGCAAAAAAGCGACTGTACCATCCTCCGATGCATTGTCAACAACATAGACGTCACACGAGAGGCCCTCCATCGAGAGCCTCAAGGTGTCTAGCGACATACGAAGAACATCAAGACACTTATAGCTTACAATGACAACTGATATATCGGTCGCATTATTTTCCACCGCCAAACAATCTACTTAACAGGCCCCTCTTCTTCTCTTCATACATCGGACGGCCATCAGGACAAAGAGTCTGATATATCTCTCCCCATGAAGGGATTCCGCCAAAATTCCTGTCGTCGATATAGATGTCCGCATCTATCTTTCGAGACATGCCATTACTGAATGACTCTCCTGCGTAACCACTGTTGACAGCATAGAACTCCACACCATTCTTACGGCACAACTCCACCGCCTCGTCAAGCTCCTTGCCCGAACGGCAGGTCCACAAGATCAGCATATAGCCCTTAGCCTGAAGCGCACGTAATGTCGCGAAAGCGAAAGGTCTCTCCTTACCCAAAAGAGGATATTTGTTTTCGACGATGGTCCCGTCGAAATCTACTGCAATTATCTTATCCATGCTAGATGTGGCTTATAGGATTAATCATTATCTCGAAGAATGTACTGTCGAGATGGATACGACAAGAGAATAAGCAATGTCAGTATAAGTGTCATATAATAGCAACTCTCTACGACAGTGATGAAATATGCCAAAGAAGAGAAGAACGACACAACATTCAATGTAATGATTCGCACCTTATATGCATTAGCGAACTTCAATATAGCCTGCTCCTCATCCATGTCGGCCATCTTCTTTTCAGTATGTGTCATATATGCATGAGTTGCCAACACACTTACAAACGCTGCCAGATAGACAAAGAAGCAAAGCATGTAACTCATACGAGCATCACACAATGGCTCATCTGCAGCGAAGAAAAACAATGCGAAGAATGCCAATGGTGGCACCGAAGCCATCAAGTAGAACTGGCGAAGAGATTTCAAAAGACCTTCCATATCTTTATTTTCGTTTGTTTTAATAATTCAATGTAGTATCAAAAGGAACACGGTTGACAAGCGACCTGCCAAGTGTCAGAGCATCGGCATACTCTAGTTCATCACCAACAGCCACACCACGAGCAATAGTTGTAACAGGAATACCATAAGGTGCGATGCGCTTATAGATGTAATAGTTTGTCGTATCCCCCTCCATCGTTGTCGACAGCGCCAATATGACCTCATCTACTGCCTTTGACGCTACCTTGTCATGAAGTGACTCTATGGTCAAATCATCAGGTCCGATACCATCCATAGGCGATATGACACCACCTAGCACATGATAGACACCATTATACTGCCTGGTGCTTTCTATCGCCATGACATCACGTATGTTCTCCACCACACACACCTGACGGTTGTTGCGATGCTTGTCGGAACATATATCACAAGTATCACTGTCTGAGATATTATGGCATATATGGCAATATCGGATATCACTGCGCAGATGACTGACAGCCGAAGTAAAAGCCTCCACATCCTCCTGCTCCTGACGCAACAGATGCAGCACAAGACGAAGAGCTGTCTTACGGCCTATGCTAGGCAGCTTAGCAAACTGAGAAACGGCATTCTCCAACAGCTGAGATGAATATTGTCCCTGACCACTCATAGTGTCACAAAGGTAGTAAAATTTAGTTGGTTGGCAATATGCAATGCAACGATTGTAACAACCATTCCGGCAGCTGCACTCCTGATGGGACAATGGCCCATAATATCGGTATATGAGGTCTTCGCATCATAGATGGCTGAGGTGCCAGGCCGTCCGTCAGGACGATTATCCCGTCATAGTCACGGCAACTTGCTGAAAAATCTACAATAGGCTGAAACGACGTTCCCCCTCGCTGTGTCACAGTCACACATCGAGGAGCCCGCTTCAGGGGGACAACAGACGACAGCTTCACATCAAACTGCACCGTATCTATGACTGTCGAATATCTTCGGAACAAGTTACCTATCAAGCCATAAAAACGCGATATTTCTGCATCTGATATCGAACCACTCGTATCGACGGCAACCAAGATACGCGACTGCATCTGATATATGCTGCCCATCTGCAGGAGATCTGTACGACGATTAGGACGCATACGCGTCATACGGCGATGCGAACTCAATGTCATCTGCCGGAAATGGGCCAGGATCTGCTTATAGTCGGCTTTGACACCTCGCGACGCCATGATGTCAGCCACCAGCGGCTGAGGCAGACTACCCCAACGGGTGATACGTGACGCCTCCATACGTATCTGAGCCAGCGCCATGTCGTCACCGCACCACAGTTCCGACTGCTCCGACCGTGGACTAGGCGACTCACTCGACATAGATGGTCGAGGAGACGTATCCTGAGCGCCCTCGCCATATTTGCTGTCAGAGTCACCATCACGCGGCGCATCCTCGCCATTCAGCTCATGAGCATACCACTCATAGTACTTATCTGACGGCAGGTTGTGCTTTCTCGCGCTATCCAAATCGATATCATCAAACTGATAGTAGTTACTGATGGTTATGTCAGAGGCAACAGTAAGCACATCTCTCGCCACCCCAACAGGCTGACGCATATAGGGATGTCCCAAGAGAATCCTTATCACTTCTATACGAAACAGTTCCTCTACCAACGGATAAGGCATCTGCTCCAATATATTCGGGTTATACTCTATCTTGCCCGACCCAGTACGAACAGAACAAGCGATATCCGTATTCTCGACCACACGATGGGTACATAGCATGGCATGCAAAGCCGGCTCCGACAAGAACCAGTTGTCATAGACCTTTCTAACCGTACCAATCATTGTCAGACAAACAGATTACAGGTTCTCGATATACGACATCAGAAGCTCATACACCTGAGGCGCTTCAGCCACAATGCGGCCGACAGCATTTGAATATGTATTTTGCGAGAACAGCGAAGCGAAATGCGCTATAGCCTCTGTCTTGCCGGATTTTTCTATATCAACCAGATACCTGTAAACATTCTTAATATCACCACTTGCCGAACCCGTCTCCAGACATCTGAAAAGACCTTCATTTATGCGAGTCAGATCGTGTACATCAGCCGACTGCAACTTAGCAGACACCATATCATAGTCAAGCAGCACATCCTCACCCGTCGGCAAGTCATTTTGCTGCACAAAAGCCATAAAACGTGAAGCGGCCTCTGCTCCGACCACACCAGCTATGGCCTTAGCCACACCATTATGCGTTCCTTCTGAAGCAACCTTCATTATATCACTCACCCTTTCCCACGCCCTTCGGTCGGGTGTCTTGTTTATTGTTGACTCATCCATGCCATCTGTATGCACATCAGCACCATCCAAAACCGCAGGATTCTGCTCAATAAACTTTATAACTCGTCTATCAACCTCCGATCGCGACGCCCAAAGCAGCCACTCTTCAACAGTTGGCGTGAAATGATATACATTGAAACGCGAGACGAGAGCCGGATCCATCTCCGTAAGCTGATAATCATCACCCTCATTTACGGCAGAGACAATGCGCGAACCCTTTGGCAGACAACGTCCTGCCAGAGTCCTGTTAAGCGTCAGATCCATTATCGTCTGAAGAATCTCTGGACGAGCCCTGTTAAGTTCATCAAGAAACAGCACTATCGGTCTGTCATCAAGAGGGAACCAATATGGAGGAAGGAAAGTAGTGTGACCACCATCACGCGTAGGCAATCCTATTATATCACCTGTATCACTCATCTGTCCAAGGAACAAGGTCACAACCTGCATTCCCTTTGAACTATAAAACGACTTAAGGATTTCACTTTTACCGATACCATGACGGCCAACAAGCATTATGTTGTGATGTGCAGGTGTCAGCGAGAGCACATCTATGAGTTCCTTTGAATTGACAGAGATCATCTGTTGTTCTTAATTTATCAGTTACGAAAGCAAAGGTATTGAATTATCATCAAAGTTGACTCCATAAGACTAAAAATGCCTCACAGCTATACAAAACAAAAGGGCAGCCCGATATCACATCGAACATGCCCATCCTCAATAAAGAACAGCTAATAATAATATTCTTAGAATGTCACACCGACAACCAAGTATGCCTTTTCAGTTGCCGGAGAAACTATAAACTGAGCCTGGACAGGAAGTGTCCATTTGTCTGTTATCTGAAAATCCTTTGCTGCAGTAAGTGTGATGTCCATCACCGAGAAACCGTCATCATACTGGCTCTTCCATGGGTTGATACCGATAGCAGGAGTCAACGACACACCATGCACATCAAACCCATACGACACATTGAAGTAAGAAGAGAACATACGGTCATCGTCTTCATCCATCTCCCAGCTCTTTCCGCCAAAGAGAATAGTGTTCCAGCTCAATGACAAAGGCACATTGTCACTTACAGTATAGTTAAGACCCAATTCAAAATAATGGTCATTCTTATAATCTGAATAATCAGCCGCACCTCCATTCCAATAATAATCAGTCAGAGTAGCGCTAAAATGATCTGTCGCATAAGACACATAGAGGTCAACCTCATCAACATCCGTTACCTTAGCTATGCTAGTCGAAGCCCATGCGCCCAACGAGAAGCCACCGTAATTGAGTTCAAGAGTAGGCTGGACACTAGCGCCCTGTCCCTGATCCATGCCTCGCCACACATAACGGCTAACGACATCAGCATGAAAAGCAACACCTAAAGAGTCCTGAGCATGCGCCAATACACATACCACCGAAACAAACATCATAGCGAACATTCGCTTACATAAAGTAGTCATCATAGGAATAAATCTTGTTGTTTGACATCCATTATTAATTTCGAGTGTAAAATTACTACATAAAATAATAAATACAAAATAATTTATAAGTAATTTTATTATATATCTATCATTTTATAATTAAAACATATTATATAATACGATTTTGTAATACACACTACTTAAATATCGACAATTTATAAATAGGGACACACGGACACAAAAAGCCAAAAACAGACCCAAAAAGTAACAATTAAGAAATAAAGTTTTTCAATAACCACTTTTTACTTTCATCACTTAATTATATATTTGCCTAAAATATCAAAAAAGTGGCTGATTCATTCATATACGCACTGATCGGAATTGGAGTTGCTTGTGCATTTCAACTTTTCTACTGGTTCTTTTTCATGTTCAGGCTCAAGAAGCACCCGGAACGCTCTACAAAGAACTTCCCTGTATCAGTTGTAATATGTGCAAAAAACGAAGCGCATAACCTCAGCGAACTCATACCACAGCTTTTCAAACAAGAATACCTCGATTTCCAGATTGTAGTGGTTGACGACTGTTCGTCGGACGACACTCCACTTACCTTGGCAAGTCTTAAGAAACAATATCCTTCGCTCTACTATACTACAATTCCATCGGACAATGTATATAGACATGGTAAAAAGCTAGCTGTGACCATCGGCATAAAGGCTGCCATACACGAGCACATAGTTTTCATCGACGCCGACTGCCGTCCGACATCGACAAAATGGCTCAGGGAGATGGCCGACGCATATACAAGCGGCAAGGAGCTGGTCATCGGATATGGCAAATATGCGAAGGAAAACGGATTCCTCAATTTCTTCATCCGTTTCGAAACCTTCTTCAACGCCGTTCAGTATTTCGGCTTTGCCAGAGCGATGAAGCCTTTTATGGGTGTAGGACGCAACATGAGCTATACACACAAACTATACGACGCTAGCTCAAAGTTCAGAAACAACATCGGCATTCTATCTGGCGACGACGACATGTTTGTGAGTGAGATGGGCACAAGAGCCAACACAGCCATCTGCTACACGCCAGAGGGGCAGACAATAAGCGAACCATGCCACACATGGGAAGAATGGGTCACCCAGAAAGCAAGACACATATCTACATCGCCATACTACCCTAAAAGAATAAAGGCGATGCTTGGCACAGAGATTTTCACCCGTCAGCTGTTCCTGTTGGGAGTCATAGCGCTCCTTATAGTAGGTGATGACATGACACGTATCGTAACATTGTCAATGTGGGCACTTCGAGAAATCGTAATGCACATATCGCTCATGATAGCGCAAAACAGAATGGGAGAAAAGGGCCTTTGGCCACACACATTAATAATGGATATCATCGTTCCATGGATACAAGCGTTCGTATGGCTGTGGAGCGTAACCAGTAAACACCGAGACACATGGAAGTAGAAGACAAACTCGCAAAGCAGGAAGAAGCTACAGTTGCTCATTCAGACAAGGCGAAATACGACCTAGAACTCGTCGAGAAGGCAATCGCAGGCGACCAGCGCGCCTACGGAGAGCTCATGTCACGTTACCGCGACTCAATATACTTCATGCTACTGAAGATGGTCAACAACAAGAGCGATGCGGAAGACCTCACTATCGAGGCATTCGGCAAGGCGTTCAAGAACATCAAGCAGTATTCTCCGAACTTCGCATTTTCCACATGGCTGTTCAAGATCGCGTCAAACAACGGCATCGACTTCTTACGTAAGAAAAGAGGTATAATCATTAGCCTAGACGACACTGACAATGAGAAAGAGGATTCAAAGCCTAGAACCGTTATCGACGAAGGTCTTGACCCTGCAGAGACAATGATCAAATCGCAGATTGTCGATCTCGTTCGTAATGTGGTACAGAAGCTCAAGCCACGTTATCGTCAGCTTGTCGAGATGCGCTACTTCCAGGAATTGTCATACGACGAGATATCGCAGGAACTGGATCTTCCTCTTGGAACTGTGAAAGCACAGCTTTTCCGTTCTCGCGAGCTACTCTTCAATATCTTGAAGAACACAGAAACAGCAGCCGACCACAGACGTCTGCTTGACAGAGACAACGACAACGACGAAGATGACGAATAGCATAATCGAAAAATATTTCCCGCACCTGAGCAGCGAACAGAAAGAGAAGTTTGCTGCTCTGCCAGCATTATATGAAGACTGGAACTCTAAGATCAACGTGATATCTCGAAAGGATATCGAGCAGATCGAAGAGCGACATATTCTTCATTCATTAGCCATAGCCAAATACACTAGTTTCACTGATGGCACAAAGATCATTGATGTAGGCACAGGTGGAGGTTTCCCTGGAATACCTTTGGCCATCATGTTCCCCAATGCCAACTTCCTGTTGATCGACTCCATAGGGAAGAAGATCAAAGTTGTCGAGGGTGTAGCCCAATCCTTAGGTCTCGCCAACGTCAGAGCTATGCAGACCAGATCTGAACAGGTAAAGGAGAAATTCGACTTCATTGTCAGCCGTGCCGTAACAGCCTTCCCCGATTTCGTCAAGATGACCAAGCACCTCGTTAGCAAGGACAACAAGAATGCTTGCGCCAATGGCATTATATATCTGAAAGGTGGCGATTTCGAAGGAGAAATAGCAAGATTCGGAAACTCAGCTATAACCATAGACCTTACAAACTACTTCTCCGAGGAGTTCTTCGAGACAAAGAAGATCATTCATCTTGCGATGTAGCCCGTGCATCCAACTCTTTTATTTTGCTCTTAAACATCGCCACTTTGGACTTTGACACAGACGTGTCCCAACGATTCGCATCTCTGTCCGAAGACGTTGCACGCAGAGGCTCTACATCAAGTTGGCGGGGTATCTGTTGATTACCTATGGTTTCGCGAAATCAAATATTTGCGCTATACCTGCTTCAAAAATATCTCCAAGATTTCGTGACGAACAACATCTTATACGGCAAACTTTTTCCACCCCTCATCAAAACTTCCATGTTGCCACACATGTTTCATCCGCCCGAACATACTGCGGCGGATGGCATAGCTCCTGTAATGCCCCAGCACTCCACCAAACGACGAGAGCGTGTCGCGTAGCTTTATTGGCAGATTGTCGTCGGCTATCCGTAAAAACAATCCTCGTCCCAATGCTGCACATTGCAGGTTATATAATCTGCAATACGATTCATGTCCTCATGGTTACGGATGAAATGATCATGGAAACGCGATTGCCATGCAAACGGAATTACATTCTCGTGGGAGAATCGGGTGACGGCAGATTTCATACCGCCGATGGCGACGGACAACCAACCTTGCATATTGGATATAGCCGACATGTATTCATTTCTAACATCCGCACATCCCGTAGAGACGTCGCATGCGGCGTCTTGTAATTCATTGTTTATCAATACGTTTTACGTAGACGCCGCATGCGACGTCTCTACGCCATTTGGACCACACATAAAACAACGAAGGCACACCCGATACGCTCGTCGCGCACGGGCATGCCCTCGCTGTTATTTCATCGTATAAGCCTACGGCTGGCTGGCTTTAATATACTGATTTTATGTGACATTGCAAATTGTTATTCAACCAATTAGCCACATAAATACAAATATATGTAAAAACATCCTTGTGTTATGAAACATGCCATAAAATTCAATAGAGCATGACGGCGAAAGCCTCTTCACGTTCATCATTACACTTGATGTTTCCCTTAGCTAGCATGGCCTTACGGATGAAGTTCAGGTACGAGGCCGTATTCACATGTACGAGATTGCCAATACCTTTAACAAAGCGCTTCATTCATGTCATCGATATTCTTGAACGGACGATCACAGAACTTCAGTATATTGGCATGATTGAAGTTGATTTCGCTTTATCATTATGAACTATTGATGTTACACAATAATCAGCATCTGTGTGATTATTACATTCAGGTACATTGTACCTAATTTCGTTAAACAATTTGCAGCATAAACAGCTTCCAATGCATAAAAACCGTTAACACTACGGTTGTAGCCGAAGTTTTCAATCCTTAACATATCAATATTGAAATGTATTCAGTAACTTTGTACATTTAAATATCAAAACTGATATATATATGGAAAATGTTTACATGCTTTCTGATGCAGAGATAATCAACAAGATTTCTGCAAAGCTAAAAGAACTCCGACTGAAGCAAAACATTTCCCGGCAGGACATGGCCGCCAGTTCTGGCGTATCGGTGGCTTCCATTGCTCGTATGGAGGATGGGGAGATAAAATCATTTGAATCCTTCCTGCGCATCGTGCGATCGTTGGGGAAGATTGAGATATTCATGCCTATGCTGCAGGAGGAGGAAATAAGTCCTAATGAATACTACAAAATGGTGCAATCGGCGAAGACGAAACAACGCAAGCGTGCATCAAGGAATAATAACAAAAACAATGAACAGGAGGGTTCTGAATGGTAGATGTAGCACAAGTAAGAATGTTTGGCAAGACCGTAGGTGCTGTGAGTTGGAATCCGCAGTATGGAATTGCGCGTTTTGAATATGATGATGACTTCGTAAGAAGCGGAATACAGCCATCCCCTATCCTGATGCCAACAAGAGAAGGACGAATATACAGTTTTGGAGAGTTGAATCAGGAAACCTTCAAGGGACTACCTGGAATGCTGGCAGATTCGCTACCAGACACTTATGGTCGCGCCATTTTTGACAAGTGGCTTGCGTTGACAGGAAGGACGAGTGGCAATGCTATTGAGTCACTATGTTTCATGGGTAAGCGATGCATGGGAGCTTTGGAGTTTGAACCAGCAATAGAGGGTGCTTTCAATTCGCAGCAACGCATTGAGTTGGATAACCTCGTTGCCGTAGCACGAGAGGCTTTGACCGAAAAGGATAGTTTCCAGACGAATCTGGAAGATGACAAGAAAACAGCTATAGCAGAAATTCTGCGTCTTGGAACTTCTGCAGGTGGACAAAGAGCAAAGGCAATTATAGCTTACAATAAGGAAACAGGAGAAGTTCGTTCCGGGCAGGTTGAAGCACCAGAAGATTTCGACTATTACCTTATAAAACTTGATGGCGTATCTGCAACAGCAGGATTCAGAGAAACAGAGAACTACGGACGTCTGGAGTATTCATTTGCTAAGTTAGTCAGAGCTTGTGGCATTGACATGACAGAATGCTCTCTTATTGAGGAAAATGGCAGAGCACACTTCCTCACGAAACGCTTTGATCGAGCGGGTGGCGAGAAGATCCACATGCAGACACTTTGTGGCATAGCTCATTATGACTATCGTCTGCTCAGAGGATATTCATACGAGCAGGCATTCAATGTGATGAGAGGTCTTAGATTGACTTATCAGGAGGCACAGGAGATGTTCCGCAGAGTTGTATTCAATGTTGTTGTCAGGAACCAGGACGACCATACAAAGAATATCTCATTCTTGATGGACAAGCAAGGCAAATGGCGACTTTCCCCTGCATACGACATGGGTTATGCCTATAATCCTAATGGTGCCTGGACATCAGCTCACCAGATGTCCATAAACGGGAAATTCGATAATATAACACGTAATGATTTACTGGAACTTGGCACTCGCAACAATATTCGAAATGCTTCTCATATAATAGATGAGGTATGTGATGCTTGCGCCACATGGCCGACTATAGCAAAGGAATGTGACGTTCCTCAAAACATGATAGACAAAATCTTGCCTAACATGCAACTTCACATATAATACGAAATGTAAGAAAATCAAAAACAAGAAAGAAAAGTAGCCCCAATCTGCATGAATATCAAGAAGCTAGAGGCCTGGTGCACGGCTAATGATGTCGAGCTTGTATTCACTCAGCCCGGATGTCCTACACAGAACTCATACGTCGAGCGCTTTAATGGCAGTTACAGGCGTGGGGTTCTTGACGCCTACCTTTTCAGGACACTGCAGGATGTTCGTGATATCACCGAAAAATGGCAGTTTGACTACAACACTACACGTCCTCACGAAGCTTTGGGAAACATGACGCCAATGGAGTACTATGAAATGAAAATGAAGTCTTCGCTCGTCGGGACGGGTACTCCCGCCCCTTGCCGCGAGGAGCTCCCCGAGCGGGATTTTTCATGAAATATTATGAATTCAACAAACAATTCTCTAATTTTAGCCAGTCCCAAAATGGGGAAGGCGACATTCCCGATACGTTCATCGCGCATGGATAAACAAATATATATGATTTTTACAAAAAACATCTCATTGGGCAAAACAGAATGTCTTAAAGGTCGACATATAGCAGAACCATAGCTAACAGACAACACAACATACAGAAACAAAAAAGCCACCGCAAAACGCGATGGCTTTTTGTATATACATAAGAATTCTATTTAGACGAACCCCAGACGATGATTGCAATGCCGGCAAGTATTCCGAGAAGGCACAGCCCCTTGCGGAGCATATTCTTCTCCTTGAAGATGAGGGCAGCCATTGTGAAGGCAACTATCGAGTTGGATCTTCTGATTGGGGAGATCAGACTGATGAGGCTATCTGGGTCGTTGATGGCTATGTAATAGAGGAAGTCGGCCACGATGATGATGACACCAATAAACGGTATTGTCCACTTCCAATGGAACGGCTGAGATGAGCGGTTTGGATACCAGATGATGAACAACAACGGAATGTTGATGAGGAACTGGTAGAATGAGTAGTAGGTAAGTATCGCCATCTTATCGATGCCCTCGTAACGGACAACATACTTGTCAAACAAGGCGCTGCACGAACCAACGAGCGTACCTATGACAACGCACCATATCCATCGGTTGTGCTTGAAGCTGATACCTTCGCGTTTTCCTGCCAAACTGAAGAGAAAGAAAAACAGAAACGCCACCATAAGGCCTATCCATTGTATGCTATTTGGTCGCTCACTGAATATTATAAGAGCACCGATGAGAGTCCAGACAGGAGCCGTAGCACGTATTGGCGACACAATGCTCAGAGGCAGATTACGAAGTCCGTAATAGACAAAGATCCAAGAAGTGAGAACGATAGCCGCCTTTACCACAAGCATCATGTGCTGATGGAATGTGATATGTGGGACATAGAGCCATGACTCAGGACTTATGACACCGCCAAACGAGCACAGCATCAAAGGCAACATCATGATAGATGAGCTAAGTGTGCTGCAAAGGAGGACAGGAAGAACAGCGTTGTCTTTAAGGGAATATTTTCTCAGTACATCATAGAAGCCAAGACACAAGGCTGAATCGAGAGCAAACAAATACCACATCGTTACGTTTTTCTAATTGCATGTATTATACAGGCACAAAGGTAGTTGTTTAGCACGACTTATAGGGTTAAGGAATGCTAATAATCATCTTCATCAAAATCGGTCTTACCCTCAAGCGCATCGGCTATGTTGCGATAACGCTCCGACTCCTCCTCGTCGCCAAGACGATGGCACACATCAGACAACAGACGATAGGTCACCGCATCCTGGTCATTATACCTCATCGCAGCAAGAAGGTCGTTATATGCATTACCATAATTGCGCATCTTTATATGCACCTGAGCCCTATTACGCAAAAGCGCTTCGTTGCGCTTATCGGCCTTGACCGCAGCATTCGCATCAGCCAGAGCCTGCTCATAGTCACCTGTCTCAAGCTCAAGTTCACATCTCAAGACAAGAGCGTCGATATAATCCGGCGAGAGACGAAGAGCCTTATTAAGGTTAGCCCGCGACGAACGAGAATCGCCATATTTATGCTTACACTCAACAGCCAGCAGATAATATTCGTGAGCGAACTCGAAAGTAGCGTCCATGATCTTTTTCTTATCACGAACGAGATGCTTAATCTCTTTATCGAGACGGTCTATTACGCCCAGCCTCATCGAGACAAGTCGTCGTGCCACAGGGTTATTCAGATCCTCCGGTTTCTTAGCAAGAGCGTCGAAGAGGAAACGCACAGCATCGGCATAATTGCCCTGTCGGAATGAAATAGATGCCGCGCTATAGTTCTGTATCGCCTCAGCGTCGGAGAACTGCTTGTCTATAAGCATCCTATTGTTCGCCTCTGACGAAAACGCTACGACACCATTGTTGGTCATTATATCGCGTTGAGTCACCGGAGAGCGAAGTATTATGCCATCCAATGTTCGGCAACGGCTGAGAGCGACATACACCTGTCCACAAGCGAATGCACCCCGTCCGATATCTATGATAACATGGTCGAAAGTAAGACCCTGGCTCTTATGTATCGTTATTGCCCAAGCCAGACGAAGCGGCAACTGCTTAAAAGAACCCAGCACCTCTTCCACGACCTTATGCTCCTTCTCGTCATATTTATAGCGGACATTATCCCACACATCTTCTGCGACAAAGAACTTCTCACCATTCTCATCTTCCGCCCATACGCCATCGGGCTCAACAGCCGCTACTCGCGCAATGGTGCCATTATACCACCGGCGTTCCATGTCATTCTTCACAAAGACAACCTGAGCGCCCTCCTTAAGAACAAGATTCAGATTGGTAGGGAATGACGACTCCGGGAAGTCACCGGTAACAGTACCCTTATATGTCACTGGCTCCCGGTCTATCTCATCCAGCTTAGTGTCGTTTATCATGTCGGCAGTAGCCTTGACCGTTGTAAGAGTGATATACATCTGATCAGCCTGCGGCATGAAATTGGGCACAACACGGCTGTTGATGCAATTGAAATCGTCAACCGACACCTTGCTCACACGCACACGGTCGAGAAGAGACAGAAAAGCCGTCTCATGCTGACGATAAACCTTCTGCAGTTCTATCTGAACAAGGTCAATATGTTTAAAGACCTGCGCATCAAAGAAGTAAGGCGAAGTATAGAAGCGGCGCAGGATATCCCAGTCCTCACGCTTCACGACAGGTTCCAGCTGAAAAGCGTCACCGACGAGAAGCAGCTGCTTACCACCGAAAGGGACATTACGCCTGTTGGTATATGTTCGGAGTATGAGGTCAACAAAATCGAGAAGATCGGCACGGACCATCGACACCTCATCGATGACAATAAGCTCTACCTCCTGGAGCAGTTTTATCTTCTCCTTATTGTATTTCTGACGTTCCTTGAGACGCGCAGGGATAGTGAAATTGACATCATCAAGCGCAAAGGGATGAAGAGGAACCTTAAAGAACGAGTGAATCGTCACACCACCCGCATTGACCGCCGCGATTCCTGTAGGAGCAAGAACGACTGTCTTCTTCTTTATATGTTTGACAATATAACGCAAAAAAGTTGACTTACCCGTACCAGCTCGTCCTGTCATATAGACAGAAGAATTCGTATCACGAATAAGTCCAAAAACATCCTGAAACTCAGCATTATCGAGATCAAGATCGGGTATATTCTTCTTTTTTGCCAAATGTCATTATGCCGAAACAGGTAACACCTCTACCCTATCATTTCTTTTTCTTCTTCTGAACAGAAAAGCCGAACTTGCCCAGTTCCTTGCCCAGTTCGTAGTATTTGCCATGCGAGTAGCATATAGGATGAGCCTTCGACAAGTCAAACGTGCCCGTCGCCGGATCAATATATTTCTCATCAGCCTGCACATTAAGAACTTCAGCGATGAACATATCGTGAGTACCCAAAGTGATCTTCTGTGTCACACGGCACTCAATAGATATAGGAGCCTCGGCAATGCACGGAGCCTTGACACAACGCGACTCAACCGGCGTCAGGTGCATCTCGGCAAACTTGTTGTAGTCACGTCCCGACCTCACACCACACCAGTCGGTAGCCCTGACAAGGTCACGCGTAGTAAGGTTGATGACAAATTCACCAGTACGTTCTATTGTTTGGTATGAAAATCTGTTGGGACGAACAGATATATAAACCATAGCAGGATCGGAACATATTGTACCGGTCCATGCTATGGTTATGATATTGTAATTCTCTGGTGCATCTCCAACGCTCACCATGATAGCAGGAAGCGGATATAGCTGGTTGCCAGGACGCCAATGTTGCTTCATCAGAGGATGACCATTTGTTCTTCAGTAGTCACCTTTTCACAATAGTGGCACTTGAGAGCAATAGGGAGCTTGCTTACAAGGCTGAAGCGTGTAGCTATAGGCTGATGATTGGTGACACACTTAGGATTGAAGCACTTCACGATGCCGTTGATCTCGTCGGGAACAACAACCGACTTCTTCTCAACGACATTGTAGTCCTTTATGATATTGAGCTTAGCCTGTGGCGCAACAAGAGCAATCTTATTGATCTCGCTATCCTCGAAGAACTTATCAGAGACTTTGATTATTGCCTTATGGCCCAATTTCCCACTCTCGAGATTTGTACCAAATGTAATCTGGTTGTCTATATTCTCAAGACCGAGGAGAGATATAACCTTAAAAAGGTTCTTAGCTGGTATATGGTCGATTACTGTGCCGTCTTTGATAGCACTTACCTTTAATTCCTTTTCCACGTTATTACATTTGAGATGGTTATTTTACTCCGAGAATTGAAGCGATAATGGCCATACGAGTATAGACACCATTTTCCGCCTGCTTGAAGTAGTATGCCTTAGGATTCTGATCAACATCATACGCAATCTCGTTAACACGTGGCAGTGGGTGGAGAACGCGAAGATTGTCTTTAGTACCCTCAAGCATCGAGTTGCGGAGAACATAAGTATTCTTAACTCGTTCATACTCGATAAGATCGGCAAAACGTTCCTTCTGAACGCGTGTCATATAGAGTATATCTGCATCGGCCAGAACGTCCTGCATATCGTGATGCTCTTCGTATTTGATACCCTTCTCATCAAGGAATGTCTTGTATTCCTGTGGCATCTTGAGTTCATCAGGCGCAACGAAATAGAACGTAGGATTGAAATGCGACATAGCCTGCAAAAGGGAGTGAACAGTACGTCCGTATTTAAGGTCGCCCACCATAGCTATCTTGAGATTGTCGAGACGTCCTTGTGTCTTATAGATAGAGAACATGTCAAGAAGCGTCTGAGAAGGATGCTGATTAGCACCATCTCCTGCATTGACAACAGGCACACGGCTTTGAACTTCGGAAGCATAACGCGCAGCGCCCTCCAACGGATGACGCATAACAATCAGGTCGGCATAATTACTAACCATGATAGTGGTATCCTTCAACGTTTCACCTTTAGTGGTAGATGTCGCGTTCACATCAGAGAAGCCGATAACGCGGGCACCAAGACGATTGATAGCTGTTTCAAAACTGAGACGTGTTCGAGTGGAAGGCTCAAAGAAGAGGCTTGCGATGACATGGCCTTGCAAGAGGGGTTGGTTAGGATTTGCCTCAAAATCAGCTGCGAGTTCTATTATTCGCAGTATCTCCTCCTTGCTGAAATCGGTGATAGAGACCAGGCTCTTATTCTTTATCATAATGAGGTGTTTTTTATCATCGCAAAGATAGCTAAGATTTCATCGAAGTCAAAAAAAAAGATAAGTAATAATTAGACGGCAACACACCATTTATATCTAATTATTCCTATTTTTGCTTACGACTTGAGTATGACGTGATGTCGCCACACTCAACGTAGGCTATGACATCACAGACGTTATCTATGACGAACACAACGACAGGCTATCCTTCATGTTTGACGACGTGATACAGTTTGGCTATATAGACATGAAAGACGTGGAGATATAGGCAAGACGAAGGCAACATTTTCAGCTGCTTGACACCCCAATTCTCACGATTAAATTATTATTTGATTTTCAACCTAATTATTTAACAAAGTTTTAACGCGGAGACACTTGCTAATAACCAAGCTTGTAGTAATTTTGTGTGTCGATTTAAAAGACAAGAAACGCTAAGTACTAACAACTTAATACTCTAAAGAAATGAAAAAGTTATTCGCTATCGCAGCTGTTGCTGCAATGTTCGTTGCCTGCGCTGGCAAGACTACTTCTGAAAACGCATGCTGCGCTGATTCTACAAAGTGCTGCGCTGACACTGCAAAGTGCTGCGCTGACTCTGCTGCAGTTGCTGATTCAACAGTTGCTGATTCAACTGTAGTTGCTGAGTAATCGGTGCTGTTCGGATAAAGAACTAAGCGGGCTTCGTCATTAGATGGCGGAGCCCTTTTTCATTTTAGAATGAGGGAAAGATAAAATCATACATGTAAAACAGATAAGATAACGAGTGATGAAAAGTTTTGTTGTTCTGACAATAGCCTTGATATGCGGACTAGTCCACGCTGAAGACAAGTATCCATACCCTATGAACATTCCGGTAAGCATCAGTGCTTCATTCGCAGAGCTAAGAGCCAACCACTTCCATGCCGGACTTGACATGTCAACACAAGGCGTAATAGGCATAGAGGTACATTCAGTCGCCGACGGCTACGTATCGAGAATCAAGGTGTCGCCATACGGCTATGGGCATGCACTTTACATCACCCATCCTGACGGGCACACGACACTCTACGGACATCTATCTGCATACGTTGGCGAGATCGACTCTGTAGTAAGAAAAGAACAATACAAGAAGCAGTCGTTTGAATTCGACCTCATGCTCAAAGAGGGTCAGCTGCCCGTGAAAAAAGGACAAGTTGTTGCCTTGAGCGGCAACACAGGAGGCTCAGGAGGTCCACACCTGCATTTTGAAGTGCGAGACACAAAGACCGAGGAGACACTCAACCCTCTGGAGTTTCTCATTCCAATAACCGACACACAGGCCCCTGTTGCATACGGCATCAAGGTATTCGGCATGACCGACTCTGCGCAGGTGGCAGGAAGATGCCAGGACAGATATTACGCACTAGCAGACATAGAGGGCAAAAGCATCAATGTCGCAGGTGAAATAGGACTTGGCATGCACGCTGTTGACTACTTCATAGCAGGACACAGACCATGCGGAGTCACCGGCATTAAACTATACGACGGTGAAAAACTAATGTTCAGATCAGACCTAGAACGCATATCGTTTGACGAGACAAGATATATCAACAGCCACATCGACTTCGCCGAAAGACAGACAAACAAGAGATTTGTGCAGAAAAGCTTTGTAGAGCCAAACAACAAGTTGAATCACACATATAAGACACACGAACGACTTGTTGTAAAAGAGGGCGAAGTGCACAAGATGAAGTATATCCTCAACGACTACAACGGCAACACACGTGTAGTAAGCTTCACACTCGTAGGCAAGACAAACGTACAAGCGACCAAACGCACACACAAAGGCGATAGAGTAGATTGGGGCAAGACATGGGCCAAAGACACACTTGGCATAAGCGTCATCATACCACGCGAAGCCCTTTACAAAGACGAATACATAGAGATAAGCTCACTGCAGCTCAACAACGACAACGCCATATACAAAGTAGGCAACGAAGGCATTCCACTCCAGAAGGCATTCACGATAAGCATTCCTATTGACTCAGAAATGCAGAAGCTCGGGAGGAAACTCTTTATTGGTCAGGTTGACAGCAAGAGCAAACAGACATATATAGGAGGCAGCATAGAGGGCAACAACATCGTGGCACACTCAAAGACCCTGGGCAGCTTTGCTCTAGGAGTTGACTCCATTGCACCAAAGATAAAGACCAAAAACACACGCACCAACCTCAAGCCATCAAACAGCATCATGATAGGAATTTCAGATGACATGAGTGGCATTAAGAAATATAATGTGTATATTGACGGCAAATGGGAATGCTTCGAATACGACTACAAGAACGCTCGTCTCGTCACAACCGTCGGCAGACTCGGATTGAAAGCCGGAAATCACGACCTCAAGGCAGTCGTTGAAGACGCAGCAGGAAACATTGCCCAATGGGAATGGAAATTTAGCGTGATAGCACAATAACATAACATCATAATATCCAAAATGAAAAAGATACTGCTATGCTTGATTCTAATGGCATGTGGACTTCACGCATATTGCCAGATCAACACAAACCGCATAATGTCGATAGGACGCAATGCACTATATTTTGAAGACTACGTGCTGTCAATACAATACTTCAACCGTGTCATCAATGTCAAGCCATATCTAGCAGATCCATATTACTATCGAGGCATTGCAAAATTCTACCTCGACGACCTCAACGGCGCCGCCAACGACTGTGAAGTTGCTATAGGTATCAATCCGTTCCTCATTGGAGCCTACAACCTTAAGGGCATAATAAACCTGAGACAAGGGAAGTCGGACTTAGCGCTGAAGGACTTCACGGCAGGTCTGGACTTAGAACCAGACAACATGAACCTGCTGCTCAACAGCGGCATCGCCAACATCAACCTCAAAGAATACGAATCGGCAATCGCGGCATACGACAAGCTACTGGAATACGACAAGAACAACGTGCCAGCCATCTTATATAGAGGCATTGCGCTAGTAGAGAAAGGCGACACCATAAGCGCCATGGCCGAATTCATCAGGGCTTCAGACATCAACAAATACTCGGCAGACGCCTTCACCTACAGAGGTATGCTCCACTATCAGATGAAGGATTATGCGGAAGCGCTCAAAGACTTCAACAAACTGCACGAGCTAAGACCACAAGATGCCAACGTATATGTCAACCGAGCAATAACAAAATACAATCTTGACGACTACAACGGTGCATTTGAAGACCTTGACGAAGCGCTGAGACTAGACTCCAAGAACAAAATGGCTTACGCCAACAGAGGTATGCTTAGAGCCGAGGTAGGAGACTATAACAAAGCCGCCGAAGACTTTACTCGCGTACTCTCTATCGACGCCAGCGATGACATTGCACTCTTCAACCGTGCCATGATATACATCCAGACAGGCGAGATACAGAACGCTCTAGGAGACCTCAACATCATCATAGCCAAACATCCAGACTTCGGGCCAGCATATTATCAGAGAGCCATTGTTAAGCGTTACCTCAACGACCAGAAAGGCTCTGAGCTCGACTACATGACAGCCTACACCTTTGAGCAAGAGCGCATCAAGAGGGGGCTTGAGAATGGAGACAAAGCCAACAATGGCAAAGAGAACGATGAAGAGAAAGGCGGCAAGAAAGAGAAGAAAGACAGTAGAAGCAAGAACGACAACGACATCAAGAAATACAACCAGATGGTCGTAGTAAGCGACTTTGGCGACAACGACAACAAACTGAGCCAGGACGCAGACCAGATAAGAGGTCGCGTGCAGGACAGAGACATCGCTGTTGACCTTGAGCCAGTCTTCGAACTCAGCTTCTTCTCCAGCGACACGATACTGCCTAAGGCCCATTACTACGAAAAGAGTGTAGAGCAGTTCAACAACAACAAAGTCTATAGCCGTCCACTCGTCATAACCAATCGCGAATATACCGGTGAGGGCAACGAGTCACTATTCTACTTCAACCAGATACGCGAAATAGGACAGAAGATAGATCTACACCCAACCAACTATGACCTGTATATGGTTCGAGGCACCCTCTACAACACCGTAATGAACTATAACAACGCCATCAATGACTTCAACGTCTGCATACTCAAGAATTCATTTGATGTCAATGCCTATTTCAACAGAGCGGCTACCCGATACAAGATGGTGGAAGTCATCCGCTCTATGGACAGCGAGACATACAACATGGGAGAGATACAACTCGGCACCCCAGCCAACAACATGCGCAGCGAGCTATCCGTGCTCGACTTCGACCTCATCATGAGCGACCTGAGACAAGTGCTGCAACTAGCTCCCGACTTTGAGTTTGCGTACTACAACATGAGTCTCGTTCAGTGTGCACGCAAGCAATACACCGAAGCCATGGAATCGCTAAACAAAGCCATAGAGCTCAACAAAGACTTCGCCGAAGCCTATTTCAATAGAGGCATCATCAACATCTACCTCGGCAACGAGAAAGAGGGAGCAGACGACCTCAGCAAAGCAGGTGAGCTCGGCATACACAAGGCTTACAATGTCATAAAGAGATACACGGGCAAAGACGGGGAGTAGAAGGCAAGACACCGCACAAGCATAGTAAGACATTTTAACTGCATAAATTTGCACAAAAGAGTTAGAATTTATACTTTTGCACATCAAAATTATACACCGATGAATAAAGACAACGTTATCTTCGACCTTATTAATAAGGAATATGCCCGTCAGAAGCGTGGCATCGAAATGATCGCTTCAGAGAACTTCGTAAGTGATCAGGTTATGCAGGCAATGGGTTCATGCCTCACAAACAAGTATGCTGAAGGTTACCCTGGCAAGCGTCACTATGGCGGATGCGAGGTCGTAGATGAGGTTGAGACATTGGCTATCGAGCGTCTCAAGAAGCTCTATGGCGCAGAATTCGTCAACGTACAGCCACACTCAGGTGCACAGGCAAATGCAGCAGTTCTTCTTGCATGCTTGAAGCCAGGCGACAAGTTCATGGGTCTTGACCTTGCACATGGCGGTCACCTCTCACACGGTTCTGCTGTCAACACATCTGGTTTGCTCTACACACCTTGCGCATATCACTTGAACCAGGAGACTGGTCGTGTTGACTATGACGAGATGGAGCGTGTAGCAATGCAGGAGAAGCCAAAATTGATCATCGGTGGTGGCTCTGCATATAGCCGCGAATGGGACTACAAGAGAATGCGTCAGATAGCAGATGCTTGTGGTGCTCTCCTCATGGTAGATATGGCACACCCAGCTGGTCTTATCGCAGCAGGCTTGCTCGACAACCCAGTTAAGTATGCAGACATCGTAACATCTACAACACACAAGACACTCCGCGGTCCACGTGGTGGTGTTATCATCCTTGGCAGAGACTTCGAAAACCCATGGGGCAAGAAGTTCAAGAGCGGAAAGATCCGTACAATGGGTTCGCTCATCAACTCCGCAGTGTTCCCTGGTCAGCAGGGCGGTCCACTCGAGCATGTCATCGCAGCTAAGGCTGTAGCATTCGGCGAGGCTCTCACACCAGAGTTCAAGGTATATCAGGAGCAGGTGAAGAAGAATGCTGCTCGTTTGGCAGCAGGCCTTATAGAAAAGGGCTTCCATATCGTATCTGGCGGTACAGACAACCACTCAATGCTTGTTGACCTCCGTCCTAAGTACGCTGAGCTCACAGGTAAGATTGCCGAGAACGCACTTGTTGCTGCAGACATCACAGTAAACATGAACCTCGTTCCTTTCGACACTCGTTCAGCAATGGAGACATCTGGTCTTCGTCTCGGTACTCCAGCCATCACAACACGTGGCTTGAAGGAGGCAGACATGGACGTTATCGTTGATATGATCGACCGTGTATTGGCAGATCCAGAAAACGCATCAGTTATAGCTGCAGTCAAGAAGCAGGTTAACGACATGATGCAGGATCGTCCTATGTTCGCTTGGTAATATCTCTTCGAACAACGATATCTCTAATCCCCGGCATGGTTACGCTGGGGATTTTTTGTTGCAATAGTACTAGGAAGAGGATACTCACCAATGGATTTCTTAGATTAAACGACACATCATCTTATTGTAATAATAATTGGTTATTAAATTTTATTTATCTAAATTCGCCTTTGCATCGAACGGTGCAAAGACATATTAATAATTACAGAAGCGTTATGCTTTCTTGCGTCTGAAAACCTAGGAAATTTTCATACAATAGCAAGAGTTGGCATAGTGGTTCTCACGCTATACGCGTGGGCTGCTATATCCATACTTTGCTATTAGGTTTTCCTAGGACCATCAGACGCGGTTGGACATACAGTTCCACGCTTCTTTTTTATCAGTTAATAGTCCTGAGGAACTTAGAGGACAGTGGAGAAAAACACAAATGAAACGTTCCATTTCCTTGTTTTCTTTTTTGTTTTGTTTGACATCATTTGCTCAAAACACAACTGAGAAAGCCGAATCAGGTCCAGCCTACATCGGCGAAGAAAGAATTGCTATCAAATTCGATGGGTCAATTGCCGCAAGCATGGACTGTTCTGAACTAGGAATTACAGTAGGAGCATACGACAACAATCCAAATCAAATAACAACATCTCTCGTTGTTATGATTTCAAGCTCTGGCACTTGGAAAGAGATCAACTCTAACATGAAACTCATCCTTAAAGTGGCAGGAAACCCAATGACCTTTTCAACTCAAGAAGGAACTGACTGGGTTGGCTCACACAATTCATACGTCGGCTCTGCAGGAGTTCTCGGTGCGTTAGGTGGTGTCACACAAACGGTCTACACATCTAAAGCGTATTACCCTATAACGGAATCACAACTAGACTCCTTGATGCAATACGGGTTCACAAAATACCGATTTCAAATTGTTGGAGACGTAACAGAAGGAGAGTTCTCGGATAGGAAGACTGCCAAATTAGGTAAGAAAATAAAAGAGGCATACGAATACGTAAGAGAGAAACAAGCCAAGAACTCTGCGAAGATGAATGATCTTTCTGACTTTTAAACACTAAAACTAAATAGAAAATGAAAAAATTATTTTTATTTTACCTTGCAAGCCTAACAATATTAGGCGCACTTTCGTCATGCAGCAATGACGACGAAATAGACGAATTCGAATACATTAACGAAGCCGTGGGCAGTTACACATTTTCAACAGATGCTGTAGTCATCGAAAACAATGAAGCTACGCTTGTCGAAAACGTCACAAAAGGGACAGCAAAAGTGACTCGAGAAGGCAAAGAACTCAGATTTGCAATTGATGGAGATACTGATGTATTCGTATTAAACAACTGCATTGAAGCTACCGACAAATCATGCTTCTTTTATAGAGTAGCTAACGGGAAAAGCGATGACATGGAATATACCGGACATAACTTCTTCCAAGCGAAGTTATCTTCAGGAGGCGAAAGTCTTTATCATGGGTATTACAATGCGCCAGAAAAAGAGATTACTTTTTTCATAACGGCAAATAATGTTATCATGAAAATCGACGCATTCAAAAAATAAATAGCAAAACGACAAGTATAATAGGCGGCAATTATGCCGCCTATTATTTTTTAACAAAGCAACACGCAGCAAAACGCAAAAGATGCTGTATTTTATGTACCAATGTATAAGCTCAACATTTGGGGGTCAAAGCGTCACTCACCAAACAAATCATCCATTACAACCTGCGCATGGACACATGCCGAATGCATTCCACTTGCTAAACCATTGGTCGTGATAAGAGTTACGAATATTCCGCACTTAGTCTTTGTCTCTTTTCTGAATGACTCCACCCTGTTCATTATCTTCATCTCCTCCTCAGTATCGATAGCATATAATCCAGATGTGTATTTTATTTCACATAGATTTATCATCTGGTCAGCGCGCTCAATAAGAAGGTCAATCTGCGCTCCTTTTCCATTTTCACTGCCTCGCTTTCGCCAGCTATAGCAAGTGGTGGAGATGCCGTCAATCTTGAGTTTCTTTAATATTTGAGGCACATGAGCCATGCATATTCGCTCGTATGACAGACCTAGCCAGCTATTTAGTTCCGGACGTCCGATATGAGTCGACCAATAATGTTCGTCATTGCCACTTTGGGCGATGAAGTGATGATAGAAAATGGTGTAGAAATCAATCAGTTGATAAATGCCTTCTGTAGCCTTTACCTTGCCCGTCTTTACTTTCAGAAAGCGTATTATGTCACAATAGACAAGGTTCTGTAAAATTTCGCTTAGATGCCCGTTGCTTTCTATACTTAGATTATCTGCTATCTCCTGCCTTGTCAACCCCGACTTATTACGGGCCAACAACGATATTATGCGCAGATATGCATCTGGACGTGCAAAAAGCGAACTATAAAGCCTCTCGTACTCTTTGGCCAACTCTCCACCCGAATGAAAAAAAAGCCTATCAAGTCCTTCGGCAAGGCTTTCATCATTATCGAAAAGTCCAAGATAGTAAGGCACACCACCAACAGCCATATATGCTTGAAGTATTATCTGTCGAGTCCATGGTGAACGCCGTGAAGCGAAATAGAGTTCTGTTTCGTGCAGGGTAAAAGGATGCAGATGCATCTCATGCGTAATACGGTTATGAAGTCCTCCATGATTGTCAATAATATTCGACACCATCCACGATGTTGCCGAACCACACACTATCAGCATAACCTCCGACACCCAGTTTGCCCAATTGTTCCAAAAGTTGCCCAAAGCACCGACAAATCCAGCCTTAGGCGTATCGAAGCATGGTAGCTCATCAATAAACACAATGCACCTTTGTCCCTTCTGGATACGCGATTCCAAAAGTTGCTGAAGAGCAAAAAAGGCATCCATCCAAGTCTTAGGCTTCAATCCACTATAACCGTATTGCTTTAGAGCTTGATGGAAAGCGGCCATCTCCGTATTCCTGTCGCCATTCATGACACCCGTAACGTGGAAGGCAAACATCTCGCCATAAAGATGCCTTATGAGAAAAGTCTTGCCAACACGGCGACGACCATATAGAGCAACAAACTCAGCCTTCTCTGAGTTGTAGTACTTCTGCAGATGATTAATCTCACTACCTCTTCCTATCAATTGTTCCGCCATATCAATCAATATTTTTATAGCAAATATACTCATTACAACCCAAAAACATGCCGATAGCGGGCCAAATCGCATAAAAACAATCGAATTTGGCCCGCTATCGCGATTTTTATTCTCAAATATGCATAATATAGAGACAGATAGATTATTTAAACAACGGACAGAAACAAGAAAAAAAAGAACGTAAAACTAGCTGACAAATTAGTAGAAGCAAAAAATGTCACGTTGAAACAGCTCAACACAACCTATACCTCTAATCCCCGACATGGTTATGCTGGGGATTTTTTTTCAAAACAACTGCTTATTTCAAACATCAAATATGAATTTGTTTTGTATGTTTGTAAAATATGAAGAAGACGCTATATATCATATCAGGATGCAATGGAGCAGGCAAAACGACAGCTTCAGTGACAATACTGCCAGAAATGCTGCATTGCCGTGAGTTTATCAATGCTGACGAAATAGCCAAAGGTCTTTCCCCGTTCAATCCTGAAGGTGTCGCCATAGAAGCGGGACGTCTAATGCTAAAAAGAATAGATGAACTTCTAGAGGGGGACGAATCATTCTCTATCGAAACCACTTTATCGATGAGATCGCGTACCAGAAAGGCTTTATTGTCAAACTATTATTCTTTTGGCTGAAATCACCAGAAGCAGCCATCAAACGAGTTGCTTATAGAGTCAGTCACGGAGGTCATAACATACCTAATGATGTGATACGACGACGTTACACTTTAGGGATTGAAAATTTATTCAATATATACATGTCCAAGGTCGGCCGTTGGTCCATATATTGCAATTCCATGTCACCAAGAATAAAGATGGCAGAAGGAGGACTTAATAAGGGCAGAGAAATATATAATGTGGAACTATTTAATCAGTTGGAAGCTTATGTCAGAAAATAAGACAGTCTCGTTGTCGGACAAGGAATTCGAAGAGACATCGGCTTTGATAGACAATGCTCTCAAAGTTGCCGAATACCGAATGCTTCGAGAAAAAGCCATGAAGAATGAAATACTCATTCAGAACGACCAGGAAGGCAACGTTATAGAGGTACCTGCTCGCGAAGTATTCGTCAGGCTTTACAACGAACCTGTGCCATCGTTTTGAACATCAGCCAGTGCCAGGCATATTACAAATGAGAATACCAAACTACCATGACATACTCTGAAGCTATAGATTATCTATATAACCACTTTCCTGCGTTTTCGCATATCGGGGCTTCGGCTCTGAAGGTCGGACTTGGCAACAGCCTTAAGCTCGACGAGTGGCTCGACCATCCGCATCGTGCATATAAGACCATACATGTGGCTGGCACCAACGGCAAAGGGTCGACAAGTCACACGCTGGCCTCTATCCTCATGTCGTGCGGATATCATGTAGGTCTTTATACGTCGCCTCACCTCGTCGATTTCCGCGAGCGCATCAGGGTCGACGGACAGATGATTGAACAGGAGAAAGTAGCAGCATTCGTCGAGCGCACTATCAAGGACATGCCTTCGACAATCGAGCCATCATTCTTTGAGATAACGATGATGATGGCCTTTGACTATTTCAGAGAGAGGAAGGTTGATGTGGCAGTCATCGAGGTCGGTCTTGGCGGACGAATGGACAGTACGAACATCATCACGCCAGACATGTGCGTCATAACCAATATCGGACTTGAACACACGCTCATCTTGGGCGATACACTGGGGAAGATAGCGGGCGAGAAAGCAGGCATCATGAAGCGAGGTGTACCTGTAGTCATCGGTGAGCGACATCCAGAAACAGACCCTGTATTCATAAGCAAAGCCAACGAGTCAGGATCTCCTATATACTTTGCAGAAGACACATTCAAGGTCAAAAACGCCGAAGAACACAACGGCATGTTGGCAGTTAAAATGACAAAGACCACAACCGACGGATACCAGGAGGAAGACGCCTTGACCTATGGTCTCTCGGGCTATTGTCAGCAGAAGAACATAGTAACCGTAATGAAGGCAGTTGAGGTGCTCAAGGACAACGGCTATAAGATAACCTACAACGGTATTCACAGCGGCCTCAAGAAAGTCGTGACACAGACAGGCATCATGGGCAGATGGCAGAAGATAAGCATCAAGCCAGACATGATTATAGACACAGGGCACAATGCGCATGGTGTGAAGCTACTTGCACAGCAACTGGCAAACGCCAAGTATCCCAAGAAGCACATTGTATGGGGCATGGCCAATGACAAGCATCCAGAAAATGTCATGCCGCTGATGCCGAAAGACGCGATATATTACTACACCCGAGCAAATGTAGAACGTGCAATGAGCGAAACCGAGATGGAAGAGATCGGCCGTAAGTCGGGGCTCAACGGCAAAGCCTATCACAATGTCAAAGACGCCATTGAAGCCGCAAAAAAGAACGCTCAGCCTAACGACTTGATATTCATCGGTGGTAGCAACTTTGTTGTTGGCGAAGTGCTTTGACGATGGAATACTTCCGACAAAAAAGTTACACAAACATTTTGCAGATTAAAAAAAAGCATATAATTTTGCAACGTCTTACGAAAAGAGAGACACTAAGGGCGTTTAGCTCAGCTGGTTCAGAGCATCTGCCTTACAAGCAGAGGGTCGG
>JAKSLH010000013.1 GCA_024401335.1 Bacteroidales bacterium | reverse complement strand
TATACCATTTTTGCTTGTTTGCAAAAGGGTATGAAGAAGAAGGATATCGCGTCACTGATTGATGTGCATCCTTCGACAGTTAGTCGTGAATTAAGGCGCAACGGCACAAAGAACGGGAATTACGTGCACGTCAAGGCTCAGGAGAAATGTGACAGCCGCCGACACCGCAGTCCGGGAAACCGCAGAATAGGAAGTCTTGTGATGTGGCGCGTGAAGCAATATATAACAGACGAAGAATGGTCCCCGAAACAGATCTCTGGATATCTCAAAAAGGAGGGTGTTAACATTTCGCACACAACCATTTACGCAGCTATCCATGCAGACGATTCAGGCAGGCTTGCAGAGCATTGCCGTCACAAGCTTAAATACAGGAGACGTGCATCCACGCATGTGCGTCAGACAAAAGCGACAAACATAAGGAACCGTGTCAGCATACATGAACGTCCAGCGGAAGCAGACGGCAAAAGGTTCGGTGACTGGGAGATGGATCTGATAGTGGATGCCGACAGCAATGCCATACTGACACTCATAGAGCGGAGTACAAACTATCTGCTTGCCGCTAAGCTTTCGGAAGGGAAGAAGTCAATACCTCTTGCAAGGGTGGTTCGCAGACTTCTGCAGCCGTTCATCGGTGATGCACTCAAGACAATAACCACAGATAACGGCAGCGAATTCTCTGCACATGAATGGATATCCAGAAAGCTTCGCGTACCTGTCTATTTTGCAGACTCCTACTCTTCATGGCAGAAGGGGGCTGTAGAAAACGCAAACAAGTTGATACGCCAATATCTGCCCAAGGGAACTGATCTTAGCAAGGTTACTGACAAGGCTATCCGTGACATACAGTTCAAAATCAATAGGAGGCCGAGAGAAAAGTTAGCGTTTTCTTCACCAAAGGAAGAGTTTTACAAGAAAATAGCTTTTTTTTGAAAAAATTGCAGTTGGTTGTTTACTCTACAAATCAAATGTGCCTAGACAAATGCAAAAAGCAGACTAGAATATGAGACCACACTTTTAAGGACGACTTTTTGTGCATTTGCACACTTTTAAGGACGTCTTTTTGTGATTATACACATTTTTAAGGACGACTTTTTGGCGAAGAGAAAACGTATTTGTATATTTGTATTGTCTATTAAACTGTAAAACAAGACGATATGCAAAGGACTCTCATAGACAGACTAAGTGAATGGAAGAATCGCAAAGGTCACAAGCCATTGATCATCCGCGGTGCTCGCCAAGTGGGGAAAACATGGCTTATGAAACACTTTGCTGAGACTGAGTACGACAATTATGTATATGTCAATTTTGATGACAACGAAATACTCAACAATGTCTTCGTGAAAGATTTTGATATCAAACGTATTCTTACAGCAATAAGCGTATCAGAAAACATAGACATCGACGAACATACTCTTATAATCTTTGATGAGATACAAGAGGCGCCACGTGGAATTACTGCACTCAAATATTTTGAGGAAAAAGCTCCTCAATATGATATTATAGCAGCGGGCTCGCTGCTTGGCATTGCTATGCATAGTAATGATTCATTTCCGGTCGGGAAGGTCGAATTTCTTGATTTGTATCCGCTTTCTTTCGTGGAATTCATAGACGCGTTGGGTGAGAAACGTCTTCTGGAGTTACTTAAAAGCTGCGATTGGGATATGATAGCAGCTACGGCCTCTAAATACGAACAGTTGCTCCGATTGTATTTCTTTGTTGGCGGAATGCCAGGTGTTGTTGCTGACTATATAGAAAACCGTGATTTGAATCGCGTCAGAATGATGCAACAGAATATTCTGGACACTTACGACCGGGATTTCTCAAAACATGCTCCAAATAATGAAGTGCCACGTCTGAGAATGGTGTGGAAGTCGATTGTTGGTCAGTTGTCTAAAGAGAATAGGAAGTTCATATATGGTTTTCTTAAGGAAGGTGCCAGAGCAAAAGATTTCGAACTATCTATAGAATGGCTTCGTGATGCAGGATTGCTCTATAAGGTCAATCGGAGCAAGTGTGGTCTCATGCCATTGGCCGCATACGAAGACTTCAGTGCATTCAAAGTCTTCATGGTTGATATAGGGTTGATGTGCGCTATGTGCAAATTGCCATCACAAACAGTCATTGATGGTGACAGGCTCTTCACCGATTTTAAGGGTGCACTTACGGAGCAATATGTTATGCAGCAACTTGTCACTATTGAAGACACGTCAATATACTACTGGTCGGCCGACAATTCTCGTGGTGAAATAGATTTCCTCATTCAACATAATGGCACAATCATCCCAATAGAAGTCAAGGCTGCTGAAAACCTGCAATCCAAAAGCTTGCGTGCATTTGTTGACAAACATAGTGGATTGCATGGGCTGCGTCTTTCCATGTCGAACTATAGGGAACAAGAGTGGATGACCAATGTGCCGCTATATTGTGTGTATTGGGCGATATAGAAATTACTATTATTTTTTATTGCCGTCCGCTAAACTTTTTTAGACCAACATAAAAATAGGCTGAATCTCCATTGCGAAGATCCAGCCTTTTCGTTTAATTTGTTATCACCACAAAAACTTATTAACGATGAGCAAAAGTACACATTTTAGCGGACAGCAATAATATGGAACACAAGATTGTCAAGTTTGTCCTTTATCTTCTTGTCTTCTGCAACAACCTCTCCTGCTGGTTCCTGCTTTGGCTCTTCTTCCTGCTTCTGCTCTTCAGCAACACTCTTCTCTGTACGTATAGCATTGAACGCGTCATTCTTTGCCTGCTTAAAATCTATATGAGAACTTGCCTTCTTTCTTAGCCTTAATTGCAAGGGCATCAACAGCCTTAGATTGGAGGATGGGAGCGTACTGGGAATCGAGGGAGGAATTTGATTTGGGTAGAAAAAAAAGACGCCTGCATGAGAGTTCATACAGGCGTTATTTAGGTGTTGGAAGTGACTAGTTCTTGAAGCTGTGGATTGGTGCTGGGATGCGACCTGTTCTGCCGACGAAACGAGAGCAGTCGAATGTGTTGACAGGCATGATAGGAGCATGTCCTAAGAGACCGCCAAACTCAACATTATCGCCTACCTTCATACCTACGGCAGGGATGATACGCACGGCTGTAGTCTTCTGGTTGACCATACCTATGGCAGCCTCATCGGCAATGATGCCCGAGATTGTCGTAGCGGGAGTGTCGCCAGGGATAGCAATCATATCGAGGCCTACAGAACATACGCAAGTCATCGCCTCGAGCTTCTCTATAGTGAGACATCCGCAGTCGACAGCATCGATCATACCCTGGTCTTCGCTGACAGGGATAAACGCGCCGCTCAAGCCGCCCACGTAAGAGGAAGCCATCACACCACCCTTCTTGACCTGATCGTTGAGAAGAGCGAGAGCTGCTGTTGTGCCAGGAGCGCCAGCCTGTTCGAGACCAATCTCCTTGAGGATATCGGCAACCGAGTCGCCTATAGCAGGAGTAGGAGCCAAAGAGAGGTCGATAATGCCAAATGGCACACCGAGACGTGCAGAAGCCTCTTGAGCGACGAGCTGACCAACGCGTGTGATCTTAAACGCCGTCTTCTTGATAGTCTCGCAAAGAACCTCGAAATTAGCGTCGCGTATCTGCTCGAGAGCATACTTCACAACGCCAGGGCCACTCACGCCGACATTGATGATAGCATCGGCCTCAGACACGCCATGGAACGCACCCGCCATGAAAGGATTATCATCGGGAGCGTTGCACAAAACAACAAGTTTAGCGCATCCGAGTGACTGGTTGTCCTTTGTAGCCTCGGCAGTCTCCTTAATAATCTCACCCATCAGGCGAACGGCATCCATATTGATACCAGTCTTAGTAGAGCCGACATTAATAGAAGAACAGATGAACTTAGTCTCGGCAAGAGCCTGAGGAATAGAACGGATAAGAAGTTCGTCGCTATGAGTCATACCCTTAGACACAATAGCCGAGTAGCCACCGAGGAAATTGACACCCAGTTCCTCAGCTGCTCTATCGAGAGTCTTGGCTATCTTGACATAATCGGCAGGAGTCTGGCAAGCAGCGCCACCTACAAGAGATATAGGGGTAATAGAGATACGCTTGTTGACGATAGGAATACCGAACTCCTTAGATATATCTTCGCCAGTGCGAACAAGGTCGCGGGCATATTTAGTAATCTTATAATAGATATTCTGGCATAGGCGGTCGAGATTGCCGTCTGCGCAATCCAGAAGACTGATACCCATAGTAATAGTACGGACATCAAGATTCTCCTGTTCTATCATCTTATTGGTCTCAATGACCTCTGAAATATTAATCATGACTATAGGTATTAGATACGATGCATCTTATCGAAAATCTCCTCACGCTGGCACTTAACCTGAACGCCAAGCTGCTCACCTATCTCGCTCATCTCCTGAGCTGCAATCTCGAAAGGCTTCTTAAGACGACTCATGTCGACAATCATCATCATATTAAAATACTCCTGTACGATAGTCTGTGAGATGTCAAGAATATTCACATTATTCTCTGCAAGATAAGTACAAACCTTGGCAATGATGCCCACTGTGTCTTTTCCAACTACAGTAATGATTGTTTTATTCATATTTTATGTTATTATTTACCTAAAAAAGCGTCCTTAGTGCAAGAGCCAAAGACAGATACAAATATAAGACATAATTCTATAAAAAACTACGATTAGCGTACACAACGTGCCTTACAGGAGAGCAATCACTTCTGGACGATAGCCTTATAAGCCACCTCATGGATATTGCTTCTCACGGAAGTCGCGGTCAGCTTAGTATTGAACGCGTCGGGGCAAATTCTGTTGGACAGGAAGATATAGACCAGGTCATATTCTGGATCGACCCAAGCCAATGTGCCGCTGAAGCCACTATGTCCGTAGGAAGACTGTGAAGCCTGGTCGCAAACCGACACGCCGCCCGACATATCAGGCTTATCGAAGCCATAGCCACGTCGGTTGTTAATGGAGTGACGACTAGAGAAATCGTCGACCGTAGCCGTATTGATAAGCTGCACGCCACCATAAGAGCCACGCCAGAGGTACATCTGAGCCACCTTAGCCAGTTCGTTGGCCGATGCGAAGAGGCCGGCATTGCCAGCCACGCCACCGAGAAGAGCAGCCGTCTGGTCGTGAACGGTGCCCCAGACCTGCTCGTATCTCATATACCTATCGTTTTCAGTAGGTATGATATCTTCTAGTTCATATTGCTCCATAGGACGATAGAGCATTCTTCTGATACCCAGCGGACGTGCCACGAACATATCGAACAGCCTGTCGAGAGGTCGGTCGTAGACACGTTCAGCAATCTGCTGGAGATAGATGAAATTCAAGTCGCTATACCTATAGCTCTTACGAAGCATCTTAGAGTTGTCGACATAGTCGAGCAACGCCATACGCATGCTATCCGACGTATAGTTGGACGTAGAGACCTGTACAGGATATCTTGTTGAGCGATGCTTAGAGAACAAGCCAGGCTTAACGCGAGCCTTGTTGCTCATATAGAGACGATTCTCTATGCGGATAGTAAAATCGCCCTTCTTGCGGTTGCTATAGAGCGGAGCCACGAACGACGAGGAGTCGACACAAAGCTGATATACGGCGATACCAGCGGCGAGTCCTGACTGATGCTGAAGGAGATCGGAAACAGATATCTCAGCCTTAGCGCTATCCAGTTCGTTCAAGAAATCACCAAGACGCATATCGGGAGCCAGCCTACCCTCATCGAACATACGCATGACGACAGGCAAAGTGCCAAAAGCCTTAGACACCGATGCGATATCGTAGAGGTCGTCCCACTTCACCTCACGTCCATCCCTATACATAGAGCGACCGTAGGCCTTAGACCACACCACGGTGCCCTTACGAGCGATAAGGACATAACATCCAGGCGAAGCCTCACCAGATATCATCTCGTCGGCAATCTTGTCGATATCGGCAAGGACATGTGAATCCATGCCAACCGACTCAGGAGAGGCGTAGGAGAGGCGCGTCTTAGGCTGAGCACGTCCGACAAGACTCCCATCGTTGAGAGTAAGATATTCGGAAGGCATATCCAGAGCCACACCGCCAAAGAACGCCTGAGTGAGGACATCACACCTTGAGACCAGCGACACATCGGAAGAGTTTTCAGTCACAAAGACCGCGTTATATGGCATAAGAGGAGCCTCGGCCAAATCGGAAGACCTGCCACCATAGAGGAGAACGACGCTAGTAGAACGTCGTTTCTTGAAAGACGATATAAGCTTATAGGTTGATCTCAGTTCAGCCACATCCGTCGCCACAACGACGAAATAGGACGGAACAATATTATTGACAAGCACCGACGGATGAGCCAGGTAAACATCATCGAAATAACGTCGGAAATAATATAACAGATCATCATCGTGGCTACGACGTGCATCATATACAGCCATACGGACACCGCTCATGTCCTTCGGCTCGACATAAGACTGTGTAGCGTAGAGCGACACACGGGGCAACTCATCGACTATATTCTGGGAGAAGGCAATGACAAATTGGCACATCATCAGAAGTGCGCCAACAATTGCTTTTTTCATCTATTGTTGTGTAAGAAAGGAGACGCCACAGATGGGCGTCTCCATATATCTATCTTAGTGAGTAAGTATTTCAAGTCCGGTCTCGGTCATCAGCAAAGTATGTTCCCATTGAGCGGAAGGCATACCATCGCGAGTAGTAACCGTCCAGCCATCTTCGCGGCTGAAATGCACCTCTTTCTTGCCCATATTGATCATAGGCTCGATAGTGAACACCATGCCAGGGACAAGAAGCATACCCGTCTTAGGGCGGCCGAAATGAGCCACTTCAGGCTCTTCGTGGAACTCTATGCCAACGCCATGTCCGCAAAGGTCGCGAACAACGCTATAGCCATTCATCTGAGCATGGCACTGTATAGCGTAGCCAATATCACCCACAAAGCGGTAAGGCTGAGCCTCCTTCATACCAATCTCGAGGCACTCCTTAGTAACCTCGACAAGCTTCTTCTTTTCAGGAGTCGTCTCGCCGATGATAAACATACGCGAAGCATCGGCGTAGTAACCGTCGAGGATTGTAGTGCAGTCAACATTGACAATCATGCCAGGCTGGAGAACAGTCTTCTCGTCAGGAATGCCATGGCAAACGACATTATCGATAGATATGCAGCTACACTTAGGATAGCCCTCATAGCCAAGGCAAGCAGGAATGCCGCCATGGTCGAGAGTAAACTGATGGATAAGATCGTCGAGATGACCAGTTGTCACACCCTCCTTTATCTCTGCAGCAACCATATCGAGCAAAGCAGTATTCACGACACCACTCTTACGGATGCCCTCTATCTGCTCAGGAGTCTTTATAAGCTTACGTTTAGGAACAAGGTAACCTTGTCTTTGGAAAGCAAGAATCTTGCGATCCATCTCTGTTGGCGCCTGACCCTTAGGTACTGCCCAATTCTTCTTAATGAACATATTATATAAACTCTTTATTATCAAATTAGAAACATATTAATCCTTAACCACCCTACTTTTCACCAGCTTGTCGTAAACAAGGAAACCCAGACGAGACAACTCACCGAAAATGAGCACCAAGGAAGTCGCCAGAGTCACACACTTCCAGTCGGCAAACGATATGCTCTTGACATTGAACAGCTCACCTCCAACATTGACAATCAGGATCTGACCGCCAAGAATAACGAGAAGGATAAGCAGGAAGCTAGGGCACTTGTGCATATTCAGGAAAGCGCTACGATTAGTCAGATAAGCCTTAGCGTTGAAGAGATTCCAGAACTGAATCATCACGAAGATAGTGAAGAAAAGCGCTGACTCATAAGGAGTAACCACATTCTCAGCGAGAGATACTGACCAGTCGATCTGGCCGTTGAAGAACATAGACACCAACTGCTGAGACGATGTTATGTCGTAGCATCTGAAGACATGCATAAGAGCCAGCAATATGACGACAAATATGCCACCAACGATGATGAGACGGTAAGACATATCGAGGCTGATGATATTATCTTCGGTCTTACGAGGCTTGTCGCGCATCACATTCTTTTCAGGAGGAAGAGAGGCGAGAGCCATTGCCGCGAAGGTATCCATAATAAGATTGACCCAAAGCATCTGCGTAACAGTCAGAGGCGACTGATTGCCCGTAAACGCGCCGATAGCCACAATGAGACAAGCCACGACGTTGATTATAAGCTGGAAGATAATAAAACGCCTTATATTGCGATAGAGCGATCGGCCCCACAGCACGGCGCGGTTGATGCTCTGGAACGAATTGTCGAGAATAGTTATCGAAGAGGCCTTCTTAGCGACACTCGTTCCGTCGCCCATAGAGAGTCCCACCTGAGCCAACTTAAGAGCAGGAGCGTCGTTGGTGCCATCGCCAGTCACCGCCACCACCTCGCCATTCTGCTGAAGCAGACGAACAAGACGAGCCTTATCCATAGGGCGGGCACGTGACATGATCTTAATATCATTAAGACGCGCCATAGCAGCCTCGTCGGACATCTGAGCGAACTCAACGCCCGTTATCTCATTAGCATCGCTATCGTCGTTGCTCCACAAGCCAATCTGTCGGCCCACTTCGCGAGCAGTTCCCGGAGTATCGCCGGTAACAATCTTAACCTTGATGCCAGCCGACAAGCACTCCTTGACCGCTTGAGCCGTTTCGGGGCGGACAGGGTCGGAAATAGCCACAACGCCGAGGAACGTCATATCCTCGGTGAAGAGACGGCCCTTTTCGTCGAACATATTCATACCCGCAGGAATACGAGCGTAGGCGAAACCCAGGGTGCGCATAGCATGGCTCTGATAATCACCCAGACGACGGTTGACGTCATCGGTAAGTTCCTTAGTGAGAGGCTTAGCCCCGCCAGAGAACTCAACCGAAGAGCAGAAGCCCAGGACAATTTCAGGAGCGCCCTTAAGGAGAAGGATCTCCTCGTCAGGATTCTTGCCCTTGATGACAGTCACCATATATTTATTCTCTGTAGAGAAAGCCACCTGCGAGACGATATCATTCTCCTCGCGCACAACACGGTAGTTGACCTTATGAGCATGAAGGAAGAGCAGCAAGGCGCACTCAGTAGGGTTGCCCAGAGGCTTAGGGTCGTGACCCGAGAAATCGAGGTTAGCCGTTGAGTTGCAAGCAATAGAGACCTTTATGAGATACTTAGCCTCTTCGGTGTAAGGCATATCCTGATGGTCACCGAGCATATATAGGAACGAGTCGCTCACACTCATCTGGTTTTGAGTCAGCGTACCCGTCTTATCGGTACATATCACCGTAGCCGCGCCCATCGTCTCGCAGGCATGCATCTTACGGACAAGATTGTTGGTAGATAACATCCTGCGCATACTAAGAGCAAGGCTGAGCGACACGCTCATAGGAAGGCCCTCAGGCACAGCCACGACAATGATAGTCACGGCAAGCATAAGTGTCTGAAGCACATGAGTGCCGATACCGATAAGATTGTCGTCGAAAGTGCCACCAGATATCATAGAGTAGAGATGGATGCCACGTCCGATGACAACGAGCAAAGCGATAGCATAACTCATGCGAGTAATAAGTACACACAGCCTGTCGAGCTGCAAGCTAAGAGGAGTCTTAACGTTATTCTCGATCTGAGCGCCTCTATAGACCCTGCCATACTCCGTCTTGTCGCCCACCATGGTAACCTTCATTATACCGTTGCCATCGATCACCGTAGAGCCACGCATGACATGATCGCTAGGATATGTGGCATCGTCAACGAAATCGGCCGAATTGGTTGTCTTACGCGCCGACAGTTCACCAGTCAGAGTACTCTCATTGACATGAAGCGAAACAGCCTCAAGGAGAATACCATCGGCAGGCACCTCATCGCCGACATCGAGAATCACGATATCACCAACAACGATATCGTTGCGGAGGACAGAGGAGCAGTTGCCATTGCGGATAACCTTAACCAGCTGAGACTCGCTCTCATGATTGAGAACATCGAACTTGCGCTTAGCGCTTAACTCGAAAAGGAAACCCACGCCCGTAGAAAGAAGGACAGCTATGAGAATGCCAAGAGGCTCGAAAAACACGACAGCCTCACCGTCGTTGAAGAATTCGTAGCAAGACGCGACAAAAGAGAGCGTCATGGCAACGAGGAGGACAATAATCAGAGGATCCTCAAACTTCTCGAAAAGCATCTTCCACACACTCTCTTGAGGTGGTGGTGTCAGAGCGTTGCTGCCGTAGAGTTTACGGTTTTCGAACACTTGAGCCCCTGTGAGGCCGGTATGGTGCTTATTTTGTTTCATTGAGAATCGACTATTAGACCACAAATATACAAAATGAGACTGAAACCAACACGAAAAAAGACATGCAAAAAAAATGCATGTCTCACTATAGAACGATAAAGCGGATAGCCATTAATAATTGAGGAACTCCTTCATCTGAGCGCGAGCCGACTCGTTAGGCACGTTGAGCAGAGGAGTGCCCCACTTGTGGCCCACGATAGTAAGGAGTCCAAAATAGTAGAGAAGGCTCAAGAAATAGCGAGACTCGACGATATGGTCGATAGGTATGATATTCTCGATATTAACCATTATGTCGTCTATGCCAAAAGGCTCCTTCAATTCAGACGTCTTGGTGTCGTATTCTACATCGCGGATAGAGAGCAACGGACAGACGTCGCAACCGAACGTAGAAACAGGATAGTTGAAACCATATTCACTATAAGCCTTGACAAAAGAGAAGAGCTTCTGAGGCGAGAAGAGACGAGGTTGCCTTACGCAATCCCTGCTGAAGCAATAGCCGCCAGCATGATGTCGGAGTTCAACTATAAGATCTTCAATAGAATCGTCGAGTGTGTTGGTTGACGCGAGACACTTGAGGACAGAGAGAACATCGCTCTCGTCGAAGCCCATCATGCCGTTAATCTCGGGTGTATCGAAATGGAAGTCGCCCAGGTCGACACCAGGGAACGCCATTTTTATGGAAATAGGCACAACACCTACGGCAAAGAACTTATCGACATTGCACATGGTATTGTTCTTCACAAGATCGAAGAAACTGAAATAGGCCTTAAGTCCTTCTATCTGTGCCTTATCATCAGACGACACATGACCGCCCTGACGCAGCACACATTCTACGAGACAATCGTAATTGTCAACGAATATATATACCTTATGATTATTGGCGTGGCATTGAGCAACCAGATACTTAAACATGTCGGCAGGAGTGCCGCCAAACACCTCATCAATACCCTTTCCAGCCTCTGCAGGAAGATATTGAGCATAATTCTCATAAAATCGACGAGCCTCATTCATATAGATAGAGAAAATCTCATCACGCAGAGTAGAGAGGTTGCCAGAGATAGAGCCGAAATCAAGATGAGCCACAAGATAGGAGCTGCGTTCTGAAGTAGGGTTTTGAGCTATCTCAAGTCCACCGAAGAGCGATTCCCACTCATCACGACGCTTGATGTCATAATAAGCCTCGAGCATAGAGACCATAAGGCTTCGGCCAAAGCCATGAGGACGAATGACAAACGAATGAGGAGAGAGGCCTTCAAGGACATGCACAAATTTGGTTTTGTCAATATACACCAATCCTTTACGACGTATCGTCGCAAAATCACTTATTCCGATTGGCATTTGTGTCAAATTGTGCATAACAGGCGAAATATTAATGCGCAAATATACATAAAAATTACGTTTTAGAACATTCTTATTTATATTTTTTTATATTTTTGCAAAACACGTAAAATTATGGAATACGCAATCATAACAGCCATCTTTGTTGTTGCCATTCTGGTAATATTGAAAATGAATGAGAACAAAGAGAGGATGCATCTGGAATATGCCATGAGAGAGAAGACATTGGGCAACATGCTTCCAAACAGGCTTCAGGCATACGAACGTCTATCGTTATATCTCGAGAGAATCAACCCGCAGAACATGGTGAGCCGCGAGCTACAGAAAGCTCAAAGTTCGAAGGAGCTCTACGTCTTGCTAAACAACGCAGTAAGACAGGAGTTTGACCACAACATAGCCATGCAGATATACATCATGCCAGGCACATGGGACATGATAGTAAACGCGAAAAACAGCGTTATAGAGTGCATCAACGAAGAGGCCAAGAACATCATGCCACAGCAGCCAGCGCAAGTGCTCGCAACAGGCATTGTAGGCGGCAAGAAGAACGAGTGCGAGGAGATAATCAAAGAGGCGCTCGACCAGATGCGCAGGGATATCAGCTACCAGTTCACTCGTCGCACAAAATAAAACAGCATCATACATAACACATGAAGAAAATACTCATAGCGATAATCGCATGCCTAGCCCTAAGTGCATGCAGCAGCCAATACTACAACGGCACGCACAAGAGCCATCCTAAGCACACATGCCAGGAGAACGCCCCTGAAACAAACACCATAAAGGCATGATACCCTGTCCGCTGCATCTGCTGACAGGCTGGGAGTGTCCATTCTGCGGAATGCAGAGAGCAATCGTCGCCCTATACAACGGGAACCTGACAGAAGCCTTCATGCTAAACCCAGTTGCATGGTGCATGATGCCATATATGCTGATACTCGTCGTATGTTCATTAAGTGACAGGGTAAGAAAAAGCAGAATTGGTGTGTGGGCAATGAGTAACAAGACGATATTCAGCGCACTAGGAATAATGGCGGTGTGGGGAATAGCAAGAAACTTAATCTGACAAAACAATCAAAAAACCAAATCAATATGTTTAAGCTTGAAATCGGCGAAGTTCTCAACATGGCTTGGGAATTGGCCAAGAAAAACTGGTTGAAGCTCACATTGCTCAACCTAATCTACCTTGTAATTGCAATGGGTATTTCAATAGCATTCCTACCTGAAGGATTTATTGACGCCTACCTCAAGACCTTCCAGGGCGACCAGAACGCAGCGAATAGGCTTATATCCATGGCGGAGAACGGCAACTTCATGTGGCAGAGCATTATCTCGGCATTATTCCAGAGCATCTGCGCAACAATAGCCAAGATAATATACCTCAAGGCCGTAAGAAACAAAGGCGTAGCAAACATAGCAGACGGCTTCAGCAAGCCGATGTCGACATACATAAAATGTGCAGGTGTATCATTTGTCCTCTCGCTCGTAACATCAGCATGGGGACTATTGAGCGAGACACTTCCAACGATAGTTTACGTCATAGTACTGCTAGCGATCTTGTATGTATATATACGTTGCTACCTGAGCATCTTTGTGATGATAGAGAATGAAGACGACACCATAGGCGACGCGCTCAAGAGCAGCTGGGAGATCACGAAAGGCTACACATGGCCATATATCGTCGTACTGCTGGCAAGCATGCTCATTATGCTTGTAGGTGTCATTGCATGCTGTGTAGGCGTATTGTTTGCGATGGTCATAGCGATGTTTGCGACAGCCGTAACATACGCAGCCTTGGCAGACAAGAAGAACCCTACGATATTTGACCTCGAAGCATAACGACAAAAAAGAGAAACATCATGAAGATAATGGTATCATGCGAGCATGGTGGAGACACCATACCTGAAGAATGGAAACATCTGTTTGACGGGAAGCATGATGCCATGCTGTCTTCAAGGACGTGCGAATATGGCGTAAGGTGGCTCTATGACAGCATAGTGCCAGAGATAGCCGACTATGCGGACATAGCCGAGGTAAGCCAGATAGTGGTTGACGTTGACGGATCGATAGGCAACGGCACAGCCCTGTCGGAGATAACAAGCGAGCTATCGGCGCAAGACGCCGGCAAAATAATAAGAGACTACTACCTACCCTACCAGATAGAGTTTGAAGACAGAGCCGAATGCTGGGCGCAAGACGGTGAAAGCATGCTCATGGTAGGACTTCACACGTTTGAGCCCGTAGTGAGGAACATACCTCTCGGCATGGACATAGGCTTGATATTTGACCACACAGACAGCGAAGAGAGAAGTCTAGCCCTCAGAATAAAAAGAGGGTTTGAGAAGAACGCGCCCTGGCTCAGAGTAAGATTCAACGCCCCACACAAAGTAAAAGAAGACGGTTTCGTGCAGCACATGAGAGACATGTATGGATCGAGAGGCCTAAAGGGCATAGAGATAGAAGTGGGCGAAAACGTCATCTTTCCAGAAGGCATAAAAACCATAAAGAACACGATTACAGACGTGATAACAAAGTGGAAAGAAGAGAGCAGGAACTAGCAGCTCGGCAGTCAACGGCAAACGACAAAGTCAAGTTTTAGTCCTCTCGCGCAAAAAAGAGTGCAAAACCTTGCGAACAAAAGTTAAAAAATATCTATCTTCGCGTTCAGGTTCTCTAAGGACATACAAGAAAAGACAAACGATATCAATCAGACTAAGAAAATGAAGATAGAAAACCTTTTGTCGTCGGTAGCAGACGGCAAGACACTAAAGGCATTATATGGCACTGACAATTCTGTTATTGAAGAGCAGAAGAAGCGTTATGCAGATGTCATAAACGAATTCAAGAACAAATTTGGTCATTCAGAGGCCGAAGTATTCAGTTCACCAGGACGTACAGAAATAGGAGGCAACCACACCGACCACAACTACGGTCGTGTATTGGCAGGAGCCGTTAACCTTGACAATGTAGCCGTAGCACAGCCAAACGGCACAAACACCGTCAGAATACAGTCGTCGGGATATCCGGTATTTGAGGTAGATATCACAAACCTCAAGCCATCAGAGAAAGAGTATTACACATCGGTAGGTCTTGTACGCGGCATAGCAGCAAGACTCAACGAGCTCGGATATAAGATCGGAGGCTTTGACGCAGTCATCAACAGCGGAGTGCCAAAGGGTTCAGGCTTAAGTTCGTCGGCCTCATTTGAGGTTCTCATAGGCGCCATCTTCAGCCACCTCTTCAACGGAGGCAAGCTCGACGCAGTCTTGAACGCCCAGATAGGCCAGTATGCAGAGAACGTGTTCTTTGGCAAGCCATGCGGCCTTATGGACCAGACAGCCTGCTCGGTAGGTGGCCTTGTAACCATAGACTTCGAGGACCCTTCAAAACCAATAGTAAAGAAAGTAGATTTCGACTTCACAAAGACAGGATATGCCCTTGTAATCACCGACACAGGCGGCAACCACGCAGACCTGAACGACGAGTATGCATCACTTCCATCGGACATGAAGGGCGTTGCAGCGCAGCTTGGCAAGAAAGTGTTGCGTGAGGTAACCCTCGACCAGGTTGTTGATGCCATACCATCATTACGTGAGAAGAAGGTAAGTGACCGAGCTATCTTGCGTGCGATACACTTTGAAAGAGACAATGCGCGAGTAGTGGATCAGGTATCGAGCCTCGAGAAAGGCGACTTCAAGTCGTTCCTCAAGATGGTTGTAGCATCGGGCCAGAGCTCATACATGTATAACCAGAACATCTACCCTATCAACAACGTTGCCGAGCAGGGCTTATCGGTAGCCTTGGCCTTGTCGGACATCGTATTGGGTGATGAAGGAGCATGGCGAGTACACGGAGGCGGTTTTGCAGGAACAATACAGGCATTCGTTCCACAGAACAAGCTAGACAAGTATATCGAGACACTTGAGCACACCTTTGGAAAGGGCAAATGCTGGAAGCTATTTATCCGTCCACAGGGAGCCATCAAGGTAGAATTCTAAGAAATAAACACAATCAATTCATATTATTAAAATGGAAAATAAAACACAGAACCGCAACTGGGTAGCCATCATCACGATGTTTGCTCTTTTTGCAATGGTAGGTTTCGTAACCAACCTCGCTGCTCCATTTGGCAACATCTGGGGTTTCAAGTATGAGTCTGCCGGCATGCTCGGTAACCTCATGAACTTCACTGCATACCTCTTCATGGGCATCCCTGCAGGTAACATGCTCACAACAGTTGGTTACAAGAAGACAGCTTTGATAGGCATGTGTGTAGGTGTTGTCGGATTGTTCATCCAGTACCTTTCGAGCGTATTTGGTGCAGACACACTTGTATATGGCGACTATGCATTGAACCTCTTCATCTACTTGCTTGGTGCACTTGTATGCGGCTTCAGCGTATGTATGCTCAACACAGTAGTTAACCCTATGCTCAACCTTCTTGGTGGTGGTGGCAAGGTAGGCAACCAGCTTCTTCAGCTTGGTGGCGCATGCAATTCACTTGCAGGCACATTGGCTCCATATCTCGCTGGCGCCCTCATCGGCACAATCACAGCAGAGACAGCTATGAACGACGTTACACCATTGCTCTTCATCGGTATCGGCATCTTCGTTGTAGCAATCATCGTCATCGGAAGCCTCAAGATAGAAGAGCCACAGGCAAACCTTTCACAGGTTACCTTTGAGCACTCACCTATCGCCTTCCGTCACTGTCTGCTCGGTGTCATTGCGATCTTCTTCTACGTAGGTGTAGAGGTAGGTATCCCAGCACAGTTGAACTTCTATGTATCGAACATGTCGTTTGAAGGTGCAGCTGCAGTTGGTGGTTCGTTGGCAGCAATCTACTGGTTGCTCATGCTCTGCGGCCGTCTTGCATCAGGTTCACTCCTCGGCAACGTATCGTCGAAGACACAGCTCACATACGCATCGAGCATTGCTATCGTGCTTCTCCTCGTTGCAGTATTCTTGCCAGAGAGCATCACAATCAACCTCTACGGTGGTGATGTACCATTGAAGTGTCTCTTCATCTTCCTCTGCGGTCTCTGCACATCAGTTATGTGGGGTGGCATCTTCAACCTTGCAACAGAGGGTCTTGGCAAGTACACAGCTAAGGCATCAGGCCTCTTCATGGCGATGGTTGTAGGTGGTGGTGTAATGCCATATCTCCAGGACCTTATCGGTGTTAACGTAGGACGTATCGCAAGCTACTGGTTGGCAATAGCAATGTTGGCATACATCCTCTTCTATGCCGTTGTAGGCAGCAAGAATGTAAACAAAGACATTCCTGTAGAATAACAGAGAGAAACATTTGCAACATGATATAGGAGGTCTGCCCAATGGCAGGCCTCTTTTTGTATATGTTAATGAATTGTTAGCATTTAGCAACACAAAGAAGTTGCCGCGTTCGCTTTAAATGACTATTTTTGCGACGTATAAGCAATCACCATTGCAGATGGTGTAATACGAAGGTTATGGTTTCAGCTATTCAAGAAGCGCTCAGACATAGCAGCAAGGCTGTCTCAAGGACATTTCATGAACGTCCGGTAGAGTGTACACTTCTTACAATCCTCACGCTGTGTGACACAGTGGCAAGCGAAGCATTTGACGGGCTTTTGTACCAGTCATCGATGCTAGTTATTCCAGTCCTGTTTTTCGCTGCATTCATTGCCAATGCACTCATTCCGCAAGACAACGGCTGGCGCAGAGTATATGAACTCATAATACCATTGACCATAATAGCCCTAATAGGCGGAATGGACGAGAAATTCGTCAACTTCAACAAGACGACCGAATACTACACAATAATATTCCTATTGTCGACAGGATGCCTCATAGTCAAGCATTTCAACACTGACCTTGACTTCATCATCAACATGGCATCATTGGGCTGGGCAGCGCTCAGGAGCTTTCTCATTACACTCACGGCAGCCATTGCGTTATTCATCATAAGCATGACTGTAGAGAACATATTTGAGGTGTCGATAGGCAAGTATCTGTTTGGCATACCATGGAAGTTCATCTTCCCAATGCTGATGCTAGCATTCTATGACCACACGCCTCAGATAGACACAATACAGAGTCCGTATGCAAACGGCATATTGAACTACGTGTTGACACTAGCCATCATAACCTTCATGATCATCCTCTATGCATATATACTGAAGATCATGTTTACATGGGAGCTTCCACACGGAGGCATTGTAAGGATGACATACCTGTTCTATTTCACATCGATGGCGGCCAGTTCGCTATACCGCCTGGCGATGAACAACGTCTTCAACAGCTTCTATCACTGGATGCCAACATTGTCGATACCTATCGTAATCCTTTTCTGGGTTGCAGCGATAAGAAGAGTATATGACTTCGGATTTACAGAGGCGAGAGTGTATATGGTGATGATAGGCATATTAAACCTGATATTCATGTTCATGCTCGTCTTCGACCGCAAGAGAGCGTATAAGTCGATGATTACACACGCCATGGGGTTTGCCTTTGTATTGGGATTAATTCCACCTATATCGGCAAAGAACATAGCCTCTAATCTGCAGTGGACAAATGCGGAGAGCACAATAACAGAGGAGATGCTGGCAGAAAACGAAGACAACAACGCCATCTCGAGCTATAAGTTCATCCAGAACAACGACAAGCCGCTTGACATCGAGGGATACAGACAAGTGGTATTCCCACAGGCGACGATATCAGGAGACACCATCACCTTGGAGACCAGAAATGAAGTCATTCTCAAGACAAGCTATGAGAACCTGATAAGAAGAATGGCCCATCAGAACGACATGACATACGACGACTTCCTCGGTCTGGCATATACAGGATATGGAACGGCAACATTGAGCGTTGAGGTTGATTCGATGTATATCCTGTTCAGAAGGATCGTATTCAATGACTACGAAGACAAGGCTGTCGTAAGCGCAGTCTTCATCAAATAAATGGACACCTCCTCGATAATCATCCTGTTGGCCTTTTGCACCGGGGCGAGCCTAGTGCAGAGAGTAAGCGGATTTGGCTTCGGCATTTTCATCATGACCGCCCTGCCACACATCATGCCATCGTATGCGGAGGCGACGACCCTCAGCGGCATACTGTCGGCGTCACAGTCGCTCATGATAGCCATAAAGATGCGCGACAAGGTAAGCTGGCCACGAATGATACCAATCCTCACCACGTTTCTCGTCGTTTCATTCCTTGCAGTACAGTTTGTAGCCAGTGCAGACGACGGTATGCTGAAAAAGATATTAGGAGGCATACTCATAGTAGCAAGCATATATTTCTTCTTCATATCAGAGAGAGTGCACGTAAACCCTACCCTACCGATACAGGTGTCGATGGGAGGATTGAGCGGCGTAATGGGAGGATTGTTTGCCATGCAGGGACCTCCAGCCGTGCTTTACTTCGTAGCCTCAGAGCCGACAAAGGAGAACTATCTGGCGATGACACAGATGTATTTTCTGATAGGCAATATCGTAATGACATTCTTCAGGGCATACAACGGCTTCCTGACGACAGCCGTTGGCCTAGGCTGGATATACGCCGCCGTAGGCATTGTCATAGGCACATGGATAGGCACAAAGATATTTGACAAGATATCGGGCAACACACTAAAAAAGATCATATATGTATATATGGCCATAAGCGGCGTAATAGCGATATTATCATAGACAGATGACAAACAGGACTAAAGGATTTGGACTTGCGGCATTATCAGCTGCAGCGTATGGAGTGAATCCATTTGCCGTAATCATGTATTCGGACGGCATGAGTGTAGATTCGGTCCTTGCGTGCCGATATCTGCTCGCCATAGTATTGATGACAATACTGATGATAGTGAAGAAAGAGTCGTTTGCCATAACACTCAAGGAAGGATGCATGCTAGGCATGCTAGGTCTGCTCTTTTCGGGATCATCGCTGACATTATTTGAGAGCTACAGATTCATCGACGTATCGATAGCCTCCACCCTATTATTCTGCTATCCCGCGATGGTAGCCATAATAATGATGGCATTCTTCAGAGAGAGGCCCAACATCATCACCATAGGCGCCATAGTCTTTGTATTCATAGGGATAATGCTTCTCAACTCGGGAGGCGACAACACCAAGAGCAACATCATCGGCGTGCTCGTTGTGGTCGTCTCGTCGTTGCTATATGCCATATACATCGTCTGTGTGCAGAAGAGCCAGCTGGCGAGCATGTCATCGATGAAGGTAAGCTACTATTCCATTGTATTCGGAAGCCTCGTCTATATAGTACGCTTGAAGATGCTGACCGAGCTAGACATACCGTCGACGCCAAGGGCTGGGATATGCGCCATAATACTTGCCGTGTTTCCAACGATAATATCGATAACAGCGCTCGCGCAATCGATAAAGTATATCGGATCAACCAATGCGGCCATAATGGGAGCGCTGGAACCTGTAACCGCAGTATTGCTGGGAGTCATAGTCTTCAGCGAGCGTCCGTCGCTGCTCGCTGTACTCGGAATGATAATAGTATTTGTGGCGGTAACCGTCCTTATAGCAGCGCCAAAGATATTCAAACGACACACGAACAACCGAACAGCATGATATTACTCAAAGAGATAACCACGCCATCTGTGTTCTATGCTGAGGCAGAGAATCTGCTCATCGAAGCCTTTCCGCCAGAAGAGAGAAGACCATTGGAGCAGCAGAGGCAGTATACAGACCACAACACGCAATTTCAGGCACAAGTCATAATATGTGATTTTGACTTTGCAGGGATACTTAACACGTGGAATCTTGGAGACGTGACATACGTGGAGCATCTGGCAATAAAAAAAGAGCTCAGAGGGCTAGGGCTAGCATCGCAAGCGCTGTCGAAGCTCAAACTGAGAGGCAAGCCGATAATACTAGAGGTAGAGCCAGCGACAGACGAGACGACAAGAAAAAGGATACAGTTCTACGAGAAGAACGGATTCAGGTCGGAGCCGGTCATCTACGAGCAGCCATCGTATGGCGAAGGACTGCCAGCTATAGCGATGCGAATAATGACATGCGGAACGATATCGGACCTGAACGGCACGATAAGGAAACTGAAGAAAACGGTGTATGGCGTAGATGAGTAGAGCCAAATAAAAAACTTCCTCCAGAGAGCTCTAGAGGAAGTTGATATAATAGAGAGAAAAACTGTATCTTATTTATTAGAGTTGACGATCTTCGAGTTCATCGTTGCGCGAGAGTCGAAATGGCTATGAACGTTAGAGAATATCGAAGCTATCTCGGACCCGACAGCCTTTCCACTTTCAGCAGAAAGATCCTTGGCATTGATTTCGCTCTGATGGCTAGCTCCATATTCAACCTTGCGAGCCGAACCGGTAAGGACAGCACGAGCAGTTCCGCTAGTCTTACAAACGAGAGATTCCGTTGTAATATTACTGAATATCACACGTGAAGCCTGGTCGGCGGTAACAAACACATTACGAGTATATGCGTTGCCAGTGACATGCAGCTGACTTGCCTCTATGCACTTAGAAATAACAGCCATCGAAGCAGACACAGACTCAACAAATAGCTGTCCGGCCTGATCAGAAGAAAGATATACAGACTTTCCGGCCAACGTCTTCGCATTGATCTTGCTCGCATTATGAGCAGATAGCATAAGAGTGCTGTCGGTGTTGAGAGGTGAATTGATATTGACTACAGAGCCTCCATAAGAGATGATCTGTGACAGACGAGGAGAGACGACCTTGACGTGTACGCAAACCGTATCGACGATATATCCTGGTCGGAAATCGATAGTAAGGCCACGTCCATTCGTCTCGACAAGGACCTGTTCGAGAACATCCTTAGCAGCCTCAACGAGGACTCTAGAGGTCTCGCCCGTTTCGTAATCGACATTGAAGACAGAGCGAACGGTAAGAGTATCAAACGAACCGACTTCGAACTCCTCTGACAAAACATCTGCATTGGCAACAGGCTGACCAGGTTGCTCGGCTTGAGGCATTCCTGTTGGCATAGCCATAGCATTACCGGCAGGTGGAGGAACGGTAGCAGAGCCGCCGTTCATCTGCGCAGGCCTAGCAGGAGCAGGGGTAACTGACTCTTCAAGACCGGAACATATAACGGTACCATCGGAAAGGACAATCTTTCCGTGGTTAATCGTTATGACATTACCACTAATGTGAACGTCGCCATCTATTTCCTTGATATCTATAATCATATCCTTAGAGTCAAAGTTAAACGATTATACGCCAAAGAGAAATGCTAGTTACATAAATATGCAATTATTTTACATAATCACATATAAAAAACAAAGGCATCTCCAATGGGATGCCTCTATATTACAAATTTGGAATGATTGAAAAGGTTGCTGAGTAATTATTCGATCTCAAAGATCTTGTCGAGCTTCATAAGTTCGAAAAGACGCATGACATCAGTATTAACATTACGAATAGCGAACTTGTTACCATTCTCGCGAGAAGCCTTAAGGCTGCTGATGAGAACGCTAATGCCTGTACTATCCATAAACTTGACATTTGCAAGATCAAGAACAACTTTAGACACTTTAGACTTAAGCTTTCCTGTAAGAGTAGTCTTAAGTTCGGCCACATTTGCAACAGTTATGCGATCTGTACCAACAACAGTCACAACAACTAAAGCCTCATTTTCAGTTACTTCTATCATAGGTTTTCTAGTTAATTGATTGGCTTCGCCGTATTCTGACAAATCGGCTTTTGCTAATTCGGCTTGCAATTTATAAAAATTAATCAATTCAATCACTACATTTTGCGATTTGTTTTTATAAATCCACGTTTTTAATTCATCTGGCAGAGCATCAATCTGTCGCTGATAGTCATCTATCTTACTGTCAGACATTGAATTAGCAGAGTTCTTATCTATATAAATCAATTTACAAAGCATCTCAAGACGCTTTAACGACGTAGCACATGCAGTCATGCCCATAGCAAGTATGGACGATTTAGCCTTATGAGCAGCGGCAGCCAGTCGCACGAAATCGTCGTCAGCATAAGCCGACGAAAGGTCGTTCTCGAACTCCGGGAGCTGTTGCAGGAATATCTCAATGAGGTTGTCCTCAAGCGAACGGTCGCCATCGGATATAGAATGTAGATATGTAAGATCTATAACTTGCATAACTAGGATTTGTTTGTGTGTTATAGACGCAAATATATATCATTAATTACATTTTTCAAAGTTGATTCACGCATAAATCATAGGGCATGCGAAGGTATTTGTATGGCATAGGTAGCTAATTTTACTAGTGAAAGTACGTGTTTCAGATAAAATTAACTAATTTTGAAATACGAATTACGAAGTCTAATTACGAATTACGAATTACGAAACGAAGTTCGGCGTAGTTATTTACGAATTACGAAATACGATGGCTAGGATAGTATTGAACGACAATATAACCTTGAAGGGGGCGCGGAGGATCATGACGAAGCGTGGCGGTTCTTTTAGGATAACTAAGAGAAACGGCAGGCTATATACGTTTAAGAAATTCAAGTGCATACAGCCGAACACAGAGGCGCAGATGGAGTGCAGGGAGCTGTTGAAGAGAGCGAATGAGCTGGCGAAGGCAGATATGAGTAAAGAAGGGAGAAGAGAATATTGGGAGAAGAAAGCGGGAGAGATGGGATATAAGACAGCTATGGGATGCGCAAGGGCGTGGTATATAGCGGAACTCAAGGGGAAGGAGTTGATGAAGAGGAAGGATGAGGCGAGAGATACAGCGGAGCTTAAGGGGATGACACGGAGGAAGAAGAATGAAGAGGCAAGAGAGTTGAGCAGGAAGGATGACACTAGCGACAACGCATTGATATACAAGAGCAAAGAGACGACAGACAAAGAGAAAGACGGCATAATCATCATAGGGAGAAGATGGAAGACTGCCAGAAGGAAAAAGCCGAGCGTTGCGCACGAGCATTCTAAATTAACATAGACAGGAAGATTGTTAATAGATTTTTCACTATATTTGTAGATATAGTCCATTGCAAGGAATGAGAAAATTTACAGGTATAGTTGTTTTTTGCGTCGTGATGGCAGCGGCATTGTTACTGTCGGCATGTAACAGTGAAGAAGGCCATGCGCTTAAGGGACGTGTGCTTGTAATCCATTCATGGAGTGACATAGCCGAGGACGGAGTGCTCTTTCCGCAAATAATGGAAGAAGCCTTCAGGCAGGAGGAGATAGATGCAACCGTTCGCCATATGTATATAGACATGGTGCGCAGAAGCGGAGAGATATCGTATGGCAACGCATGGAAGCAGTATGAAGACTCCATCTTGGAATGGAAGCCAGACATCATACTCGTCAACGACGACCCGATACTGGAGCAGATACTCGTAAGGCACATCAGCGACACCATATTCCAGAGAACGCCGGTAGTCTTTGCAGGCATCAATGTGCTACACAGAGACTCGCTATACAGATATCCGCTGATGACCGGATTCGTCGATCAGATAGACCTCGGAAGAAACATCGAGCTGATGATGAAGATCACCAAGCAGCAAGCGCTGTCGATAGAGCTAGACTACACATTGCACGACAGGCTGCTTAGAGAGGAGTTGTATGCGGAGCTAAGCGACAGCACAAGATATGTGAACAACAGCGACTTCCACGTGAATTCGCTTGACAGCCAATACCTCAAGAACCGTTATCCGGGACAAGCGATAGTCAGCTTCGTATCATGTGCAGAGCCAGAAAAGAACCAGAGGCCGAATGAAAACATAAGTGGCAAACAGATATTGGGAAGATACTATGCCGAGGCGAAGAGGCAGTGGCATCTGCAGGTAAAGAGAGACATTTTCAGCCACAACATAATAGACCATTCGCGCAGGCCTCAATTCACATGCATCAGAGAGCAGTTCAACAACCCGAAACGCGTAAGATTCCTGTGCGGATACTTCACAAGTACCGAGACGCAGGTCTATGACCAAGTAAGGTACGCCACGGAGATATTGCGAGGTGTGCAGCCCAAGACCCTCCCTATAGGCATTCACAAGCAGGGATACTATATGGACTACAATGCCATGGTGCGATTCACTCCGGCGCTGAAATATGAAGACTATGCAGACAGCTTCACCATTGTAAACGCACCATATAAATATGAGAATCCGAAGACCACTGCGATGACCCTCATCCTAGGCGTAGCGTTGGTCTGCGGAATAGCCGTAATAATAGTGCACACCCTTTTCAGATGGAAAAAGAAAGGGTCGAAAGACCTCTTCGACGAGCTGATGTATGAGGACAAGGTAAGCAAGTTGCTTTTCACGAAAAAGAGTGACACCGTATGGCATCTGAAAGACAACATAATGTATATCACCGACGAGTTTGCGGCGGCGTTCGGGCTACCATCAGCAGAATTCACCATAGAGCAGCTATGGAGCATGGTAGATGAGTGGAGCGCATGGAGCCTCAACACATTGCTAGACTTCAGGAACCAGCGCGGAAGGAAATCGGTAAGAATGCATGTCACTCCGGACCAGGGGAAGAGATACTTCTGGATTGAGGTGCTCTATGAAGCAACAGAGGAGACAGCCAGGACAGGTGAGCTATATGGCATATTGCTCAACATAGACGAGAAGAAAGCGACAGAAGACCAGTTGACCGAGGCACAGCGCAAGAGCAGCGAGGTAGCCCTAAAGGAGACCTTCCTTGCCAACATAAGTCACGACCTCAGGACCCCATTGAATGCCATAAACGGATTCTCGGAGCTGTTGACATCTGAAGAGATGGAGGTGACGGCAGAAGACAGGCAAGTGTTCAACGACATGATCAATCAGAACACAGAGATGATTCTGAAGATGATTGACAACATCGTGGAGAAGTCGCAGCTGGAGAGCGGAGACATTGTGCTCATAAAGCAGAAAAAATCGGTCACCGAACTGATACAGGAGAGCTATCTCACAAACAAAGTCATTGCACCTGCGCACCTGAGATTCAGAATGGAGAACGACAGCAACGACTGCGACATAGACATAGACGTCACAAGAACGAAGCAGATCATAAACAACTTCCTAAGCAATGCCTTCAAGTTTACAATAGAGGGAGGCGTCACATTAGGATGGAAGCATGTCAAGAGGACAGAATATGTCGAGATATACGTGAGAGACACAGGCATAGGCGTAAGCAAAGAGAAGCAGGCACATCTATTTGACAGATTCTACAAGGAGAATGAAAACGCGAGAGGGACAGGTCTTGGGCTAGACATAAGCAAGACGATCATAGACAACATGGGAGGAGAGATAGGTGTAAAGAGCGAGAAAGGCAAAGGCAGCACATTCTACATCAGAATGAAACGCCACATAATGACGTGGATAGCATTGATATGCAGCATATCATGCGGGCTCAGTTCGTGCAGCCTCATGAACAACGACGCGACACACAAGCACATAGTGCTCATACACTCGTTTGACAAAGGCGTAAAGAACTACGAGATACTCAACAGGAACCTAGAGAGCACGCTAGAAAGTGAAAAGATAGACGCCGACATCTGTCACATATACCTCGGAATCAACGGCAACGAGAAGAAAGGCAAGCCAATTGTCAAGCATGCATTTGACTCATTGAGCGCCATCGGCTGGGAGCCCAACATCATACTAGCTGACGGAGACAGGACGATGAGAGACATGATGTCGTATATAGACAGCATCGATGTGTTCTCCAGAGTGCCAATAGTAATTTTTGCGCTACATCATCCCAACTGGGATTTCATAAGAAGCCACAACCAGATTGTTCCGATATGCGAGCCGATAGACTACTGCAAGAACATCAACCTCGCGGTAGAGATGACCGGAATAAACATGGTAGACATAGAGCTAGACTATTTCTATCAGGACTCGATAAACCGCGAAGACCTGAGAGCCGCCATTGCGAGACCTCCATACATAGACAACAGCGACTTCCACGTCTTCAGATTCGGTCAGAAGCTAGAGAATGCGGAAGAGTGGAAAGACAGCATCATAGTGACGACGATATCGGCAGAGTCGCCAGAGAGAAATGTACCGCCACACGAGACAGCCACTGTGGCAAACGAATACAACGCATATACATATCTGTGGGACAACCCATCGCTAGCCATAAAGAACGACCTTTATAGCTTTGACATCATAGACAAGACAAAGAGGCCACAGTTTACAGCCATCAAATCGGGATTTGCCGAGGGAGGTGGAGAGCGATTCCTCTGCGGCTACTTCGCCAGCTATGAGACAGTAGCCCATGAACTAGGCGTAGCCTGCTCCAAGCTACTGAGAGGAGCAGACGCAAGGTCGATGACGGGGCTGATGCATCACCAGGAGTATCACATGAACTACATGGCGATGAAAGCCCTAGGCTACAAGTATGACGACTACAAAGACAAATTCAACATCATCGGAGCCCCATTCAAGCAGGTGCACCCTTGGCTATATATAGCATTTTGGATATTAGGCATAGTATTCATCGCCGGAATAGCGACCGTAGCATCATGGCTAGCCGTAAGATGGAGAGACAAAGGCCAGAACGCATTGATAAGCAACATCATGCACAAGGCGAAAATAAGAAAGCTAGCCCTCAGAGGGGCAGCGAGCAGATCAGTGAAAAGCAAAGATGAACTAAAAGAGATAATAGCCCATATACACCCAGACCACACAGACATAGCCACAGAGATAGAGCTGTCGGCAGAGAACATCGGAGAGTATATACACGAAATATACATCGACCTAGAAACCCCAGGAGACTACAAATGGTGGCAGCTAAGGCACGTCGTGATGCTAGACAAGAAAGGGAAGAAAAGGATAGACGGCATATTATTCAGCATAGACGAGACGAAGAAATATGAAGAAGACCTCAGAATAGCCAACAAGCTAGCAGAGGAAGCGAGACAGAAGGAGGACTTCCTGAAAACGATAAGCCACGAGATACGAACACCGCTCAATGCCGTAGTAGGATTCTCGGACATACTAGCGTCGGAGCAGGTGAACGAGTTATCGGAGGAGGAGATTATATATCTGAAGAACGTCATCAAAGAGAACAACGACAAGCTAAGGTCGATGATAGACGACGTATTGCTATTTTCGAGAGTAGAAAGCGGCTCCATCAACTACAACATAGAAGACATAGAGCTATCGGAGATGATAGAAGAGATAGGAGCTGAATGGTCGGGCAAAGCGCCAGAAGGAGTGAGATTCATCGTCATGAACTACTTCAAAGACCTATACATAAAGAGCGACAAGAGACGTTTGCGCTACATCATAGACCAGATGGCCAGCAACGCGATAAAATTCACGAAGGAAGGAACAATAATGATTGGATACCACTATGACTTCAATGCCGAGACAGCTACAATCATAGTGGAAGACACCGGATGTGGGCTCAGCAAGGAGAAGCAGAAGGCAGTATTCGACCTGTTCTGGAAGAACGACAACTTCATACCTGGATTAGGACTCGGACTCAACATCGCGCAAAAGCTGGCTAAAGACATGGGAGCCAACATAACGCTGCGAAGCAAAGAGGGACAAGGCTCGACATTCCTCATCACAATGAAAGGCGAGATACGCAAGAATGATTGCTAACCACACAAATGAAGAATGATTAAATTTTCCTATCTTTGCATGTTCAAAGACTAAGAAAAAATGGCTCAAGCTAAAGAGATAGAGATAAAGAACGCCCGAGTAAACAACCTCAAAGGCATCGACATAAAAATACCCCGCAACAAACTCATAGTTGTCACAGGTGTCAGCGGATCAGGCAAGTCATCGCTTGCATTCGACACCTTATATGCCGAAGGACAGAGACGATATGTAGAGAGTCTCAACTCGTATGCGCGCCAGTTTCTTGGTCGAAACAACAAGCCCGAAGTAGATTACATAAAAGGCATACCACCAGCTATAGCGATAGAGCAGAAAGTCAACACCCGCAACCCACGTTCAACCGTAGGAACATCGACGGAGGTATATGACTACATAAAGCTGATGTTTGCACGCATCGGCCACACATATTCGCCAATATCGGGGAACGAAGTCAAGAGAGACACCGTATCGGATGTAGTGGACTACGTCGCAGACATGGAAGAAGGCACGAAAGTTGCGATACTATGCAACATCCTCAGTGACGGGCGACCTATGAAAGAGAAGCTGAACGCCTTGGTTCTGCAAGGATTCAGCAGAATAGAGTGTGAGGGAGAATTCATAAGGCTAGACGAAGAGACAATAGGCAACATAAAAAGCGGCAAGGAGATCAACCTAGTCATAGACCGTCTGTCAGCGAACAAAGAAGCAGACACATTAACACGTCTGTCGGATTCTGTCAGCACAGCATTCTACGAAGGACATGGCAGTTGCATAGTTAGAAAATACAACAAAGACAACACCACAGAAGACAAGAGCTTCTCGGACAAATTTGAGGCAGACGGAATGACATTTGAGGAGCCATCGGAGCAACTCTTCACGTTCAACAGTCCCGTCGGCGCATGCCCAGAGTGCGAAGGATTTGGCAATGTGATAGGCATAGATGAAGACCTCGTCATTCCAGACAAAAGCAAGAGCGTAGCAGAAGACTGCGTGGCATGCTGGGTGGGTCCGAAGCTCAGCGAATGGAAGAGAGACTTCATGCTGGCAGTAAGCAGGCTTAACTTCCCGGTACACAGAGCATATTGTGAACTGAACGAAGCTGAGAAGAGACTGCTATGGAAGGGCGGAAGAGGAATATATGGAATAGACGCCTTTTTTGAGTTTGCCAAAGAGCAGCAATACAAGATACAATATAGAGTCATGCTATCAAGATACAGAGGCAAGACGACCTGTCCGGTATGCGAAGGAGCAAGACTCAAAAAAGAAGCCACATACATAAAGGTAGCCGGCAAGAACATAGTTGACATAGTAAACATGCCGCTCAGCAAACTCAAGGAGTGGGCAGACAACATAGAACTTGAGGAACACGAGAAGAAAGTAGCAGAGAGACTCTTGACAGAAATAAGGACAAGACTCGGTTATCTGTGTGAAGTAGGGCTAGAGTACCTGACACTAAACAGACTATCGTCGACACTTTCGGGAGGAGAGAGCCAGAGAATAAACATCGCGACATCGCTCGGCAGCAGCCTTGTCGGTTCGCTATATATCCTCGACGAGCCAAGCATAGGGCTCCATTCAAGAGACACAGAGAAGCTCATCAATGTGCTACAAAAGCTAAAGAACCTCGGAAACACAGTAGTAGTTGTAGAACACGACGAAGACATAATACGTGCAGCAGACGAAATAATAGATATAGGTCCGGAGGCCGGCAGACTAGGAGGAGAAGTTGTATTCCATGGTGACTACAAACATCTGAAAAACGAAGCAGACACACTGACCACAAAATACCTGACAGGCCAGTTGAAAATTGCCGTTCCAAAATCGCGCAGATCATGGAACAAGAGCATAACAATAAACAAGGCCACAGAGAACAACCTCAAGAACATAACAACAAAGATTCCGCTCAACGTGATGACAGTTGTCACAGGGGTCAGCGGGTCAGGCAAATCAACATTAGTAAGCAAAGTCTTCTACCCTGCCATTTGCAAAGCGCTTGGACTCGTCAACCAGGACAAGACCGGTTCATTTGGCGGACTTACAGGAGACATCACAGCGATAAAGAATGTAGAGTTCATCGATCAGAACCCGATAGGCAAAAGTACGAGATCGAACCCGGCGACATACCTTAAGGCATACGACGAGATACGCAAACTCATGGCGTCGCAACAGCTATCGAAGCAATATGGATTTACGACAGCCCATTTCTCATTCAACGCCCAAGGTGGCAGATGTGAAGCGTGCCAAGGAGAAGGCACCATAAAGATCGAGATGCAGTTTATGGCAGACATCACCATAGAGTGTGAGAACTGTCACGGAATGAGATTCAAGGATGAAGTGCTAGAGGTGAAATACCGTGACAAAAACATATACGACATCCTGAACATGACCATAAACCAGGCATTGGAGTTTTTTGGAGAAACGGCAGAAGGAGGAAGTATCGGTGCGACCGAGAAGCGTATAATAGCACGATTGAAGCCACTACAGGATGTAGGACTTGGATATGTCAAGCTAGGACAGTCGTCGAGCACGCTCAGCGGTGGAGAGAGCCAAAGAGTGAAACTAGCCTCATTCCTGGCCGACGAGCAGACCGCCCCTACCCTTTTCATTTTCGACGAGCCAACGACAGGATTACATTTCCACGACATAAACAAGCTGATCAAAGCTTTTGACTCCTTAATAGAAAGGGGACATACCCTACTCATCATCGAGCATAATCTTGACATAATAAAAAGAGCAGACTGGATGATAGATATGGGACCAGAAGGCGGCGACAACGGAGGAGAGATCGTTGCCCAAGGAACACCGGAAGACGTCGTAAAAGTCGATGCTTCATACACAGGAAAATACCTAAAGGCCTTCCTTGCATAACATGACGAAGAGCCATCAAACAGCTCGATTAAAAACATGATTATGCAACACAAAATAATACAATAGCGAAATTATTGCTAAAATTTAATTAATTTCGCCTCAAAAGAGAACAACATAAGAGTAGATTGACTATATTTGCCACGTCGTAGACTATAGTAGAAAAACTGAAATGGAGTTTGATATAGCTAAATGGTTAAACGGCAAGAAGACGGATACGGTACTTCTTGAGCATGTGGGCGACTTCACGTCGGACTACATCGACTCGGTATTACCATCCATGGAGAATCAGTTGGATGGCGTGAGTGATGGAGTTCGAAAGAAGGTGTTTCACATATTCGTGGAGTGTATCCAAAACCTTTACCACCACATCGAACCTATAAGTAGTCTAAAGGACGATTTCGGGTCAGACAGGATTGGAGCCATTCTTCTTGTCAAGGACGGCGACGGATGCCGTATCACTACAGGTAATTTCATAAAGAAAGAGAAGGAACAGTTTTTGCAGAAGAAGATCGATCAGCTCAACACGCTAAGTCCTGATGAGGTGAAACGACTATATCGCGAAACAATCAATAATTCAGCGTTCTCAGAAAAGGGAGGTGCCGGAATTGGCATGATAGACATGGCCAGAAAGACTGGCAACAAGCTGAACTACAAGTTCTATCCAGTCAAAGGTGATTCAAACATCTTGTTCTACTCATTTGACGTTTTAATTAACTAAAGAATACATTAACTCACCGACTATAATATATCACAATATGGAGAAGATCACAATAGAAGAAAGTTCAAAGACACCATTCATCTCAATGGATCCGGAGAAGGGACTTATAGAGATCAAGGGACGCTCCATTCCTGAGAACTCACTTGAATTTTATAAGCCACTCATTGAATGGCTCAGCGAATACAGTGAAAATGAGCTAAAGGCAACACAGGTAAAGATCAAGCTTGAATACTTCAACACAAGTAGTTCTAAGTGTATCCTTGACATCTTCAAGAGACTTGAGGTTATGTATCGCAAAGGATGGACTGTAGAGATATTCTGGTACTATGACGAAGATGACGAAGATATGTACGAGAGCGGCGAGGACTATCAGTCGATCTTGACATGCCCTATATCACTTGTCGAGAACAAGACGTTCTAAGAATCTGCACAAAGAGCACTATATAAGCGCATACAATATCTGTATGCGCTATTTTTTTGCCCCCAAGCCCCAATTAAACAATATACATTATACCATTATTAATATTTTTTAGTAATTTTGATGTCGAATAACTCACACTCACATGAACTGCATAATTGTAGATGACGATTTGTTTTCAACGCGATTAATTGCCGATTTCATCAAAAGAACATCGACAGTTGATTTGGTGAGCACATTCAACAACGCCATCGACGCCATCGACTACATAGCAGTTTCCAAAGAAAAGATTGACATCATATTCCTCGACATAGAGATGCCAGAGATGAGTGGCATGGACTTCATAAAATCTGTAGACATAAGCAACACGCAGGTCATAATCTACTCATCACAAGAGAAATACGCACTTGAATCATACGAGTATAACGTATGCGACTACCTGCTAAAGCCAGTAACATACGCACGTTTCTTGAAATCGGTAAACAAGGCCAAAGCTGAGCTTGCGAAACTAGACCAGAGTGGTACGACAGAAGAAGTGACCAGCAAAGACAAGAAAGAGGAAGAAGAGGTTGAGGAGGTATTCTTACGCGACAACATGAGCACCGTATATAAAGTCAGATTCAATGACATCATATACCTTGAGGCTCAGGAGAACTATGTTGCAATAACAACGACAACAAGAAAGATTACGGTGCACAAGACAATGAAGGATGTCTTGGACATGCTGCCAGAGAAATATATCACACGCACTCACAGGTCGTATGCAATAGGCAAACGATTTGTAAAAGACATCATCGGCAACGAACTAAACCTGCTTCTTGCTGACAAAAACATCCCTATAGGCAAGTCATACAAGGATAACATCAAGGAGCTCATATCTAACGCAAAGATCCAATAAGAATGCGTTGGTATATTATAACCCTTATCTTTTCGGCATTAATGTCTTATGCCGAGATTCAAGCTCAGAACCCATACAGACGAGATAACGACGGGCACTTCATCGTCGGCATCGGTGACGACATGCCCTCATTCAGCTACATAACGCTTGAAGGGGACACATTGGACAGTGATTTTCTGAGGGGGCAAGTCTGCATAATACAGTTTGTTGCGTCATGGTGTCCATACGGCAAAGGGCAGATGAAAGCCATAGAAGACCTGATATGGAGAAAATTCAGCAAAAAAAGCGACAAGCTAAGCATATTAGGATTCACCGAAGACTTTCCACAAGACACAGCACAATTCAGGGTACTCATCAAAGAAAAAGGCATCAGCTACCCATTCTGCTTCGACACAGATGAGAGGGTCTTTAAACTATTCGCCACACCCAAGGCAAGCGTCACCAGACTGATTATCATAAACGAAGAAGGGAAAATAGTGAGCATGGAGGATGAATTCTACAGAAAGACATTAAAACGGACCAGAAAAACAATAAAGCAATTACTTAAAAAAAGATAATTATTTAGTAACTTCGCACTGCTTTTCAAGATGAGCAGCCTTACAATATGGACGTAATAGATTTAGTATCACATTTCATACAGGGTGTCAAAATAGGCTTTATAGCCTCGATACCTCTTGGCCCTATCGGTGTCATGTGCATACAACGTACATTAAACAAAGGTCGCAAGTCGGGATTTGTAAGCGGATTAGGAGCTGCATCATCAGACTTGATATATGCGCTCATAGCAGGCTTTAGTGTCTCATTCATAATGGATTTCGTAAGCGAGCAGAAGACCATCTTGTCAATACTGGGAGCTATCGTATTATTCTGCATTGGCTTAAAGATATTCCTAGACAACCCTATAAAAGAGATGCGTCGACGTCAGCACCAGGAGATGTTGCTCAAGCACGTTGAGGAGCAAGTGCCACAGATAAGCCGCAAGAAAAGCACAGGTTTAGTCGGAGATTATTTCTCGACCATGTTCCTCACCATAACAAACCCATTGGCCATATTTGTATTCTTGGCAGCATTCAGTCTTGTGGGAGGTGAGAAGACAATCTTTACTCAGATATTCCTTTTAGGAGGAGTTTTCGTTGGAGCTGCAACATGGTGGCTCATACTAACAATGCTTGTAGGTCTTTTCAGAAAGAGACTCACACTCAAGCATCTATACTACCTCAACAAAGTTGTAGGTGGCATAATAATAGTAGTAGTGATGTTTGCGTTGCTCTACAACCTTGTAGTAAACATCTTTTTCTAAAGCACCTAAGCAAAATAAGGTTCAAGAAGGGCGCGTATGTTATCAGGCATACGCATAGGTCTGTTGCGAAGCATATCGATAAAAACCAACGTTGCATAACCCGTAACCAACAGTTCGCCCTGTTCATTATGTATCTCGTAATCAAAACGGATCTTAACATTAGGCATTTCAGTCACTGTAGTTGTTACAGTAATCATATCGTCATATAGAGCAGGACGTTTATAATTTATATAAAGATCGACAAGAGGCAACATCAGGTTATTCTTCTCCATCTCGTTGTATGAAAGACCTATCTCACGGAACATCTCTGTGCGTCCAACCTCAAAATAAACGGCATAATTTGAATGATAGACCACACCCATCTTGTCAGTATCAGCATATCGCACACGGAATTGAGTCTTTGTCTGAAGCATATCAGTAGTAATTGTATTAGACAGTTATCATTAATTGCGACACAAAGTTATTCAATTTGACCATTGAAACACATACCACACCATAAAAAGTCAACATTGCGAGATCACTTGACAGGAGAGTCGGGCTCCATACGCATAGAACGATTAGCAAGCCTCGACACAAGTGACGGCCACCATTTATTGAGAAAGATAGCCAGCTTACCATTGACAAACGTCAGAGCCTTGAAACGAGAACCACATTGCACACCTTTACGAACAGCAACGGCGACCTCTTCGGCAGACATCATAGAAGATTCATTACGAGGTGTTTGTCCCTGAGGAGTACCATCTGCCGTCAAAGCAGAATAGCGCACATTAGATTCTGTAAAACCCGGTGCTATAATAAAAACACGAAGGCCCTGGTTAAGGTATTCATTTCGGATAGTCTCCAAGAAACCACGCATAGCATATTTCGATGCAGAATAGCCCGTTCTACCAGGCAGTCCAAGGTAGCCTGCGACAGAATTGACACCCACGACAGTGCCATGAGACTGAAGAAGATAAGGCAATGCATATTTGACACAGTAAACCGTTCCCCAGAAATTGACATCCATCAGACGCTTAAGAACAGACATGTCGACCTCGTCGAAAGAGGCACGCATTGACACGCCTGAGTTACAGACCAGGATATCAACACGTCCGAAACGGTCAACAGTTCTCTCAATAAGATTACGACATTGAGACTCACATGTCACGTCAGTCGTCACGACCAAAGTCCTTTCACCATCAGCATCAAGTTCACCAGCCAGTTCTATCAGTTTTCCCTCGCTACGAGAGGCAAGAACGACCTTTGCACCACAAGAGAAGAACTCCTTAGAGCATGCCCTACCGATACCGGAAGAAGCACCCGTCACAACAACAACCTTATCCTTAACATCCATATCGCATATATATTTCCGCCTTTAACACCTCAAAGGTAAACGCATTTTGCCATAGCACGGCCTAGTTTAAATGATTTTTTACTAATATTGCAACCAGAAACACGATACAAACAATGAAGAATACAATAATGACATTGTCATTGATAGCAATGACATCGTTTGCGGGATGCGATGAGGAGAGAGCAAACACTAACACAAACACGACAGCTACCCCATTAAATCAACACATATCAGCCTATGACAATAACATAGAATACATGGGGCGTGTCAGTAAATCCGACCCCAAACAGGTGCAATTCACATATCCAGGAGTCAGCATCATAACATCATTCACAGGCACATCGCTAGCCATGGAAGTAAAGCCTGGTTCCGGATATTTCATGGTAGAGCTAGACAACCAGACACCTTTCAAAGTTCTAGCGTCAGAGAAAGACTCGGTTATCATCTTGAGCGAGTCACTCGAGAACTGCACACATAATGTCAGGATAATGTATGCGCAAGAGGGATATTGGCAAAGACCGGCATTCAGAGGTCTGCTTATAGACAAAGAGGCAAAGACCATCAAACCGGGCAACATTCCTAGCAGAAGGATGGAGTTCATCGGCAATTCTATCACTTGCGGCTATGGAGTAGAAGCAACATCACCTAACGTAGGATTCACATACGACACAGAGAATCATTATTATACATACGCAGCGATTACGGCTAGGGAACTAAATGCGCAGGAACTGGTAGTGGCTCGTTCTGGCATAGGAATATACAAAAACTATGGAGGCCCTATTGAAGGATCTGCAGGATTTACCATGCCAGACAAATATGAACTGACACTATTTACAGATCAGGCGGTAACAGAGGACATGGAGAAATGGGATCACTCATTATATCGACCAGACATTGTCTGCCTTAATCTAGGAACCAACGACACAAGCTTAGATACATACGACACAGCATTGTTGAAAGAAGCGTATGCGAAATTCGTCAAGCATCTACGACAGACGTATCCTAATGCGAAGATCGTATTGCTCTGCGGATCGATGATGGGAGGCAAAGCCCTGGAAGACTGCAAAAAAGTGCTTGACGAAGTAGCCTCGGAATCAGACGACGAACAAGTTTACAGATTCAACTTCACTCCTCACAACGGATCATTAGGATATGGTGCAGACTGGCATCCTTCTATACGACAGCAAAGGAAAATGGCAGACGAACTCATTCCATTCGTAAAAGAAATCATGGGTTGGTAGACAAGCTATAAAAACACATATAAGTGCCGCGCCTAATAATTGGCACGGCACTTTTTTATTAAACACCAATACATGCGACCAAACGCACATAAATGCTTCCAAATGTTGAAGCAAAAAAGATAAGTTCCAATGCAACAATAAAAGCAAGATTTAGTATCTTTGCCAAGGTTTTCCAAAATCAGAAAAACATACATTGCAATGAATATATCATACAACTGGCTCAAGAAATACATCAACCTTGAGCTCCCAGCTGAGAAAGTTTCCGAGACACTTACTTCTATTGGTCTCGAAGTCGATAGCGTTGAAGAGATGGAAGGCATCAAAGGCGGCCTCAAAGGACTCGTTGTCGGACATGTACTCACTTGCGAAATGCATCCTAATTCGGACCACCTGCATGTCTGCACAGTGGACCTTGGCACAGGGGAGCCACAGCAGATTGTTTGTGGAGCACCTAATGTAGCCGCTGGACAGAAGGTAATTGTAGCAACAATAGGCACAGTGCTTTATGATGGCGACCAGGAATTTACAATCAAGCCATCAAAGCTCCGCGGAGTACCATCTAACGGTATGATATGTGCAGAAGATGAGATTGGCGTAGGAAACGACCACAACGGCATCATTGTTCTTCCAGAAGACACACCGGTCGGAATGACAGCAAAAGAATACTACAAGCTCGAGAGCGACACAATGATAGTAGTAGACATCACTCCAAACCGTGCTGATGCCGCATCACATTATGGTGTTGCGCGTGACCTATACGCTTCATTGTCACTTAAAGACAACACACTTAAACTCACAAAGCCATCAGTTGACAACTTTAAGGTTGACGACCACTCATTTGAAGTGAAAGTAACTGTAGAAAACGAAGCATCATGTCCTCGTTATTCTGCTGTAACAATAAACAATGTAACAATAAAGGAGTCGCCAGACTGGTTGAAGAAAGCACTTCAGTCGATTGGCCTCACGCCAATCAACAATGTTGTTGACGTAACCAATTACATTCTCTTTGCTCTCGGCCAGCCATTACATGCATTTGATGGTGACAAGATCAAGGGCAACCATGTAATTGTAAAGAATGTTGCTGCTGGCACTAAATTCGTAACACTTGACGAAAAAGAGCGCACATTGCACCAGGATGATCTACTTATTTGCAACGAAGAAGAACCAATGTGTTTGGCAGGTGTCTTCGGTGGTCTTGAGAGCGGTGTTTCAGCATCAACTAAAAAGATCTTCCTTGAGAGCGCATGGTTCAATCCTGTAACGATACGCAAGACAGCACGTCGCCAACAGCTTTCAACAGACGCATCGTTCCGTTATGAACGAGGAACAGACCCTAACAACACTGTATATGCGTTGAAATATGCTGCAATGCTCATCAAGGAGGTTGCTGGAGGTACAATATCTAGCGAAATAGTAGACATCTACCCTACCCCAAAGCAGCACTTTGAGGTTACATTCAATAAGAAACGTGCTACATCGCTCATAGGCAAAGAGATTGGCAATGACCTTACAAAGCAGATACTCACAAACCTTGAAATAGAGATCGTAAGCGAAAACGATGAAGAGATGCAGTTGCGCATACCACCATATCGAGTAGATGTGACACGCGAAGCTGACGTTGTCGAGGATATCCTCCGAATATATGGATACAACAATGTAGAGGTTCCTGAAGAGGTAAAGTCGACTATTGTTTACGAGCCAAAGCCAAACCGCACCAAGCTTATAAACACAATTTCTGCACAGCTCAACGCGAGCGGATATCAGGAGATCATGTGTAACACCCTTACAAAGGGAGCATACTATGACGGACTTGAGACGTTTAAACGTGAAAATTGCGTTGAACTGCTCAATCCACTCAGCTCAGACCTCAACGTATTACGTCAGACACTTATCTTCAGTGCCTTAGAGGTAGCTCAGCACAACCGCAACCGACGCACACCAGACCTCAAGCTCTTTGAAATAGGCAACTGCCAGTCATTTAAGGGAGAGGACAAGAGTGACCTCAACAACTACAAAGAGGAACAGCGCCTTTCACTGCTTATAACAGGATTGCGTTCAGAGGCAAACTGGAATACACCTGCCGAACAAGTAACATTCTACGACCTGAAGACAACAATAAACAACCTCATCAGTCGTTTAGGTATAAACACATCAAACATTGAAGAGTTTGAGTTAAAGAATGAAATATTCAGCGAAGGTCTTACGCTTCAGATGGACAAGAGCAAGACACTAGCGAACTATGGACTTGTTGACTCTAAGTTACTCAAGCAATTTGACATAGATGTGCCTGTATACTACGCAGAAATAAATCTTCCACTTTTGTTTGACAAGAGTGCAAAGCAAAACAAGGTTCTCTTCACAGAACTTCCTAAGTTCCCAGAAGTAAAACGTGACCTTGCCCTACTCATCGACAAGAGCGTAACATTCGGTCAGATCAAGGCTATTGCTCAGAAGACAGAAAAGAAACTCTTGAAGCGTATTTCACTTTTCGATGTATATGAGGGCAAGAATATGCCAGAAGGCAAGAAGTCGTATGCAGTAAGCTTCTATTTGCAGGATGAAACAAAGACTCTCCAAGACAAGCAGATAGAGAAAATCATGGAGCAACTCATAGGAAACTTCAAGAAAGAACTTGGTGCAGAACTACGTTAATGCAAATATCAATGCAATATTGATAAAAAAAAGGGCAAACTCTTGCATAATAAAGTAAAAGACGTATTTTTGCATCCGTAAAAGAATGTTAACCATTTAAAAGATAAAATAAATGAATAAGACTCAACTTGTCGACGCTATCGCAGCAAAGTCAGGCCTTTCAAAGGTTGACGCAAAGAAGGCAGTAGATGCTTTCATCGACGTAACAGCAGAAACTCTCAAGAATGACAAGATTCAGCTTGTAGGTTTCGGTACATTCAGCGTATCTGAGCGTGCAGCACGTACTGGTCGCAACCCACAGACTGGTGCAGAGATCAAGATCGCAGCTAAGAAGCTTATCAAGTTCAAGGCTGGTGCTGACCTCGAGTCAAAGGTACAGTAATCAACTGTTTCTAAAAGCTTAAAGGCTGTTCTCATTGAGAGGACAGCCTTTTTTGTTGTAAAACGCCTTCATATGCATGCACATTTAGAAATATTGTATAAATTAGAGCAAAACAAGACACAAGGACTTTAAATATATATGACCAACCAACAACTGATAGACACACTCAAGGGCTTTGTAACAGAAGAACGATATTCTCTACTTGAGAAAAAGCTTCTTCTCAGAACACGTCATATAACCATTGTACTTGAGAATGTACACCATGAGCAGAATATCAGTGCAGTAATCAGAACTTGCGAATGTTTAGGCATACAAGACCTACACATCATAGAGAACAGCAACAAACACAGCAATCATCCAACAATAGACAGAGGTGCAGAAAAATGGCTGACTATATATCGCTACAACAGCAAAGACGAAAATATCCAAGAATGCATAGAACGACTAAAAGCTAATGGATATAAGATCGTTGCAACAACACCTCATGATGATGCGACAATACTTCCTCCCACTCCAGGTTTTGGAGCAAAATATGCAATGCCTGAGAGGAGCGACAGTCTATACAATTTTGAAATCAGCGACAAGCACATAGCAATAGTCATAGGAAGTGAGAGAATGGGTATATCACAATATGTAGTAGACAACTCAGATGACTTCATAACTATTCCTATGGTAGGCTTTACAGAAAGCCTCAACCTGTCTGCATGTGCGGCTATCATAACCTCATATCTGAGACACGAAATGGATAAGAGAGGAATAGATATGAGCATCAACGAAAGCGAAAGAGATGAGCTGATGATAGAATGGCTTAAGAACAGCATAAGAAACGCTGACCAGGTAATGCAAAGGATAATGGAAGGAAACTGATAATCATAAAAAGACAAAACATGGACAATAAGAACCAGAGCAAGAAAGACAGGAAAGAATGGACTATCATGAATCTGTTCATGGAGTCGTTCAGTCAGTTTCCGATTGGCGACGTAGAGAAATCGGAAAGGCCTGACTTTATTGTCACTACACGTCAAGGAAAACGCATTGGCATAGAACTGACAGAACTGAAATATGAAAGGAAAGACACGGAGTTCAACATGAGAGCCCATGAAGATTTCCTAAGCCAGATCATGCTAAAAGCGCAAGAAATATTTGAATCAAAAAGCAAACTCACTCTGGTTGTCGATGCACATTTTGCAGACAGCATCGCACCAGAAATTGTCCAGCAGCCATCGTGCGAAAATGCACAACTTATAAGCAATGGACTTACTGAAGCGATAGTGAGAATCATAGAGGACAATCTACCAGAAGCGACAGGCAAACACTATATAGTTGACAGAAATTCTAAATACGGAGACATAAATCTTCCGTCAATGATTGAATCAATCCATATATCCAATGTAACAGGAAGAATGGAAGCATTGTGGTATGCCAGCATATCAACTAGAGTAAAGCCACTAACCGTAGACAGCATAGTTCAAAGAATAAAAGACAAAGACATCAAACTGAGGGGATACGACAAGACATGTGACCAGCATTGGCTACTCATCATACAGAATAGTTTTCTAATGTCAAGCCACTATGATCCTGTAGCCGTACAGCACGCCTTAAAACACAGATACAGGACACTCTTCAAACGCATATTCGTATTCGAGAGAAGTTCAGCGACAGTAAGTGAATTAAACCTGATACACAGGATAAATTCATCGCACTGAAAATTAAGATTTTTATAGAATACTCCTTGAAAAATATGATTAAATTTGCGAAGTAAACAGAACGATAACGAAACTACAATAATAATGAAAGCATTCGTATTCCCTGGTCAGGGCGCACAGTTTGTTGGAATGGGCAAGGACCTTTACGACAACTCAGCAGAGGCAAAAGCAATGTTTGACAAGGCAAATGAGATCTTAGGATTCAACATCACAGATCTTATGTTTGCCGGCACAGACGAAGACTTGAAGCAAACAAAGGTTACTCAGCCTGCAATATTCCTACATTCGGTAATTCTTGCCAAGGTTCTTGGTGACAAGTTCACACCTGACATGGTAGCAGGTCATTCACTTGGTGAATTCTCTGCTCTTGTAGCTGCTGGTGCCATGACATTTGAAGATGGTTTAAAGCTCGTTTCACAGCGTGCACAGGCGATGCAGAAGGCTTGTGAGATGGCTCCATCTACAATGGCGGCAATCATAGGTCTTGACGATGCTGTAGTAGAAGAAGTTTGCAACAGTATAGAAGGAGTAGTTCCTGCTAACTACAACTGCCCTGGTCAGCTTGTTATATCAGGCTCAATAGAAGGTATAGACAAGGCTTGCGAAGCCCTTACAGCAAAAGGAGCTAAGAGAGCGTTGAAACTTGCAGTAAGCGGTGCATTCCACTCTCCTTTCATGGAGCCAGCTCGTGCAGAACTTGCTAAGGCAATAGAAAACACAAAATTCAGCACACCAATCTGCCCAGTTTACCAGAATGTAACTGCACAACCTGTCACAGACCCAGAAGAGATCAAAAAGAACCTTGTTGCTCAGCTTACTGCCCCTGTTAAATGGACGCAGATTGTGAACAACATGATTGCAGCTGGTGTTGATGCGTTTACAGAAGTTGGCCCTGGCGCTGTACTTCAGGGTCTTGTAAAGAAGACTAACAGAACTGTTGCCACTGAAGGTGTAAACAAGTTCGAGCAAATCTAAAACAAAGATCAAAACAATACCAAGAGGCGTCACAACAAGAGTGGCGTCTCTTTTTTTAGCAATTTGTTATTAATGGATCTTTTAGACTGTATACAACCCGAATACAACACTCTCAAAACTGGAGGCGAGTTGCATTCTTGGTGTCCAAAGATGTATCTGAATAATGTACTTACAGATATTGAGACACCAATGGCTACAGTCATGTCATCTCATATTACAAGTGGCATTTGCTTTAGCGAAACGATAATATGCCAAGGCAATCAGCCTTACTTGTGGCGAGAACATTACATAAACATATCCGAAGCGCTCAAAGCATTAGGATTGAATCAAGAGGATTTTCTCACTTCAAAAGAGCTAGAAAGAAAAATACAAGTTCTTTGCCAAAAGAACCACTACCCTCCTTTCTCACTATTCAAGGTCTATATTTGGCAACAAATCGACACAAATGCTATTCAATATGCCATAGTTCAAGAGAGGCTAAAAGACAACCCATACGGTCTCATAGATGAAAAACTGTTTCTGTCTATATACCATGACGCAGCTATATATCCATCGCCAATATCATGGATAGACATGCCCAATCCAATATTCACCATCGCACGTAACGCCGCTATAAAGGATAATTGCAACGAGGCATGCATCACTGACCACAATGGCCGCATAATTACAACCACAAAAGGCAACATTTACATCTTAAAAGAATTTGACCTTATTGGGGTGAGATATACCGATGGAGCAAAGAAAGATGCCATTGAAGAACCACTCGAAAAGGCCGCTGGCGAACTTGGATACACCTTGAAATATGTTCCGGGAATAAGTATCGAGATGCTCAACAAAGCAAGGGAATGCATGGTAGCAAGTTCTTCCTACGGAATAAGATTGGTTGACGGATGCGGGACAAAGCGCTTCTACAAGGAGTTTGGAGCAAAAATAGCCATGAAGCTACAAGACCTGTTCATATTCTAGTGCAAAATCTTACCCGTTACTATCTATAGTACTTTACAGTCAAGATAAGACCTCAAGATTTCACGTGCATGTTCTGCAACATTCACAGGCAGATCATCAACTCCTTCAAGAGCATATTTCATTCCCAATGATTCATACTTATATTTACCCATAGTATGATATGAAAGGATTTCTACCTGTTTAACAACCGAAAATCTGCTCAAATAATCAGCAACTGCTTCCAGATGGTTGTCGTCATCATTAATTCCAGGAGTAACGACATGACGAATCCAAACTGGTTTCTCTATACTTTGTAGATAGTCGAGCATTGCTTTGTTATTGTCTCGCGTATGACCTGTGAGACGTTTATGAAGCTCATCATCTAATGTCTTGACATCAAGTAAAACAAGATCTGTAAAAGCTATAACCTCTTTTGCTTTTTCGCTGAATATCACACCCGATGTATCTAGAGCAGTATGCAAGCCCTCTTTTTTACATAGTTCAAAGAATGCCTTTACGAAATCTGCCTGAACAAGCGGTTCTCCACCCGTTGCCGTGACACCACCCGTCTTGATGAAGTTTTTATAACGCAATGCTTCATCAAGAAGTTGCCTTGGCGTCATCTCATATTGTGTCTTTGCTGTAGGGTCCCAAGTATCTGGATTATGACAAAACAAACAACGCATAGGACACCCCTGCATAAATACAACAAAACGTATTCCAGGACCATCTACAGTTCCAAAACTCTCAAGAGAATGTATATGACCAATCAATTCATTATGGTTCGTCGTATCATCAAGCATAACAATCAATGAATAAAAAAGATATGAAGCTAAAAAAGGCATCGTCAGAAACAATCCCAACGATGCCTATATTTGTTTAATGATGACTCATAATATCATCTTAAGACTATTAAAGTGAATGATTGATTGTACGAGAAAGCACATCAAGCTGCTGTTCACGGGTAAGTTTCACGAAGTTCACTGCATAGCCAGATACACGTATTGTGAGCTGTGGATACTTTTCTGGATGTTCCATTGCATCTACAAGCAATTCACGGTCAAAAACATTCACATTCAAATGATGACCACCATCAGGTGTGAAGTAACCATCCATAAGATTAATAAGGTTAGACACCTTTGTCTCCTTATCCTTGCCTAATGTTGAAGGAGATATAGCGAATGTATATGAGATTCCATCATGCGCATGCTGGAATGGCAACTTAGCAACAGAAGAAAGTGCAGCAACAGCGCCCTTAGTGTCACGGCCATTCATTGGATTTGCTCCTGGAGCAAATGGCACATATGCTGGACGTCCGTCTGGTGTTGCTCCTGTACGTTTACCATATACTACGTTTGATGTAATGGTTAAGATAGACTGAGTTGGAGTCGAATTGCGGTATGTAACATGCTGACGCAAGAACTCCATAAACTTCTCAGTAACCATAAGAGCAAGTTTATCTGTATTCTCATCATTATTACCATACGGTACATATGGGACTTCGTTTTCAAATCCTACAGCCAAACCTCTCTCATCACGAATGATTCTGACTTTACCAAACTTGATTGCCGCAAGTGAGTCAGTAACGATTGACAAACCTGCTATGCCTGTTGCCTGTGTGCGTTCGATATCGCCATCGTGAAGTGCCATCTCGAATGCTTCATAGTCATACTTGTCGTGCATGTAGTGGATAATCTTAAGCGCATTTACATAAGTCTTAGCCAACCAACGCATCATCTGCTCAAACTTGTCCATCACCTCCTCGTACTCAAGGTAATCGCCACTTATTGGAGCATATACAGGCGACACCTGTTCGCCCGAAATCTCATCACGACCACCGTTGATCGCATAAAGAAGACACTTGGCAAGATTTGCTCGTGCGCCAAAGAACTGCATCTGCTTACCAATCTTCATCGGGCTCACACAACAAGCAATGCCATAGTCATCGCCATACTCTACACGCATAAGATCATCATTCTCATACTGTATAGCCGAGGTCTCGATAGACATCTTAGCACAATACTTCTTCCATGCATCAGGAAGATTATTACTCCAAAGTACAGTAAGATTAGGCTCTGGTGCAGGACCAAGGTTTGTTAGCGTATGAAGGAAGCGGAAACATGTCTTAGTAACAAGTGTACGTCCATCAACACCCTGACCACCAAGGCTCTCAGTAACCCAGATAGGATCACCAGAGAAAAGGTCATTATATTCAGGTGTACGAAGAAAACGTACAATACGAAGCTTTATAATAAGCTGATCAATAAGCTCCTGAGCCTCAGACTCTGTCAAAATACCATCCTTAATATCCTTTTCAATGAAGATATCAAGGAATGTAGATACGCGACCAAGCGACATTGCTGCACCATCCTGATCTTTAACAGCACCAAGATATCCAAAATAAACAAACTGAACAGCCTCACGAGCATTCTGAGCTGGACGAGTCACATCGAAACCATAATCAGCACACATCTTTGTAAAGTCCTTAAGAGCCTTAATCTGCTCAGATATCTCTTCACGCTGACGTATAACTTCTTCTGTCATCTCCTGTATGTCAAGTCGCTCAAAAAAGCGCTTCTTCTCTTCTATAAGATTGGCTATACCATAAAGTGCAATACGACGATAGTCACCGATAATACGACCACGACCATAAGCGTCTGGAAGACCTGTAATGATATGTGAATGACGCGCTGCACGAATATCTTTGTTATATGCAGAGAATACACCCTCATTGTGGGTCTTTCTATATTTTGTATATAGTTCCTTTGTTGCTGGATCAAGTTTGTAGCCAAACGCCTCAAGAGCGCTCTCTACCATGCGAATACCACCTCGTGGGAATATAGCTCGCTTCAAAGGGGCATCTGTCTGAAGACCTACAATGACCTCATTCTCTTTGTCTATATAGCCTGCGCCATATGATGTAAGAGTTTGGGAAATTCTAGTCTCAGCATCTACAACACCCTTTTCGCGTTCTACCTTGAAAAGTTCAAGCAACTGGTTCCATATCTTCTTGGTCTTCTCTGTTGGACCAACAAGGAATGATTCGTCGCCTGTGTAAGGAGTGTAATTGTGCTGGATAAAGTCGCGGACATTGATTTCGCGCTTCCACATGTAGCCATCGAAGTGATCGATGCAATTAGATAGTTTCATATGTCTGTCGAGTAATTGTTTTTTCCTGTCAACAAAGTTACGTATAATATATCCTACGCAGACATAAATAAAGTTAAGCTAGATAAGCAAGAGTCCAAAGAATACAAAATGGATAAAATATATCATGATTTGACAAAAAGATGCTCATACTCTCCTTTTTTATTGCAAAGGAATCCATACAGGACCGTTCGAAGTATCGTCATACTGTATCCCATTGACATCACAATACTCCTGCCACACTTCCCTACTGGTGGTCCTAGATGTAAGTACGACATGTTCATATTTCGTTGCATTGGGCAAAGCGTCACCAATCACAATAATAACACTACACTCCATACTATCAATATCATCATCGACAGTTGGAACGCATATCACCTTGTCCGGAAAGCATATTTTCACCCCCTCGTGCAGTAAATTCAAATGCGATGTCTTGGCAAAGACTTTCTTGTCAAAACGAGAAGCCGCATTCCGCGCTGAGGTCCGTATAGTATCTGTAAGGAAATGCTCTGCTTTTCTATCTGTCACGTGAGATATGCCAACATTATTATATGTCTCATAAACCACAATAGCTCTTTTCTTTAAAGATATGACTGTGGTATACGTGCACGACGCAAAGAACAAAGAGCCTATCAATGCACATAACATAGACATGTTTTTCCAGTTCACACCAACAAGATCTTTACGGCACAACCAGCTTAATGAATATAAGAACAATACACAAAGCACTAAATCACACATCGAAAACGGTATATTCTCTATCGTGCTTCCCGGAATCGACGAAGCAAACGACATATAATATCGCAGCGCATTTACTATATAATTAAGGACAACACCGATTCCCATAAAATGAGCCAACAAAATTGCCAGCAACGAGATACCAATAATCGGATAAACGAAGTTGATTACAATAAGATTGTTAATCAGAAAATACGATGGGAATTTATGGAAAACAATCATAGAGAATGGCATTGTCGTCACCTGTGCCACTGTTGCAACGCACATGGCAGAATAGAAATAACGACTGACGTATTTATTCTTAAATGGATTCAGACCATACACAAACGGATAAAACGACATTATTCCCCATACCGCCGAAAAACTGAGCCAGAACCCCACTGATCTAATGCTATACGGATCTATAACAAGAATGACAAACGCCGCTACACACAATGTGCTTAATGGTTCATTCTTACGCTTCACCATAGCTGACAGCTCTATTACCGACATCATCACGACAGCACGCATCGATGACGGAGACAGTCCACACACCGCCGAATAAAGACAGAGTACGACAATTATGAAAACACTAACATACCATTTTCTCTTCGTGCCAAATACCGAGAATAATGCAACTAAAATGGAATAAATAATACATACGTGTAACCCACTTACTGCTATGATGTGTATGAGTCCACTATTGGAAAACTCAGTCTTGCTCGATTGGGGCAAACGGCTTCTGTCACCAATGATAAGTGCCATGAGGAATCTGACATTGTCTGCATCTACACCAGACATAACCAGCCTATCATATACACATTCTCTTGCTCGTCCCATAAACGACGAATACGACCTCTCACACCCTCCAGTGCGTATACATGATAGAACTGACATGTCAAATTGCAGATTCCTGTCATACATGAAAGAGGCATTGTCGAAATCACTGAAAACATAGCTTTTCGGACTTTTCAGATAACCAGAAACCTCAATACGCTCTCCCGGAACAATATGCATGGTATCTGCCTCAAATGAAGCAAAGCCTCTTGCATTATAATACCTGTGATGTTCCGTGGTCAACGTATCAGCCACTACAATAAGACGCACCTGGTCATCTGCCTCACGATATACATCATAGACATAGCCTTCCATATGGACCCTATCTCCATAATCTGTCAACACGTCTGAATGACGCCTCATCTGAGCATACGACAAGCCGAATAAGAAGAAGGATACAACGAGAACATAATCCGACAAATGGTTTATCCATTTGTTGAACATATTCATCCCTATAAAAAAAAGAGCCAGCGACAACGTCATCGACGCCATCGCTAGCCCATACAATTCATATGCAACATACATCGAAGTGCCTATGCCTACCATAAATGGGATAATACACTTGGAAACAGGTATATGCTCTATATCCCAACTGAAATAACCTATCAAGGTTCTAAGCAATCGCAACTGTCAATGTGTTTAATAGACTACTAATCTTCTGCTCTTTCTATTATGTTGGCAGCCAACGTATCAGCAGCCTGAATAAGAGAACATAATGGACATTTGTCACGGGCTGTATTGATGCAGTTCTTTAATTCTGCACTTTGAAATGGCAGATCCCATGCCGACATATGCCAACGTATGGCCATGATCTCTTCATCAGTAAGGTCAAATCCACATCGCAAGATGACAATCACCGATTTCTCCCCATGACCAAGTGGGAAATTGCTATAATCTACATCATATCCTGGAACATCCTCATAAACACCAAACGCATTCTTCTGCTTCTTTACGGCTGGCTTATATATATCCGCCTTGCAGACATCATGAAGCAGACTTGCTATGATAACACTGTCCTTTGGAAGCATTGGCTCTATGTCAGGAGTCATCTCTATCATCTGCTCTCGCATACGAAGAGCCACACGACAGACATTAACCGAATGTTCACACAAGCCACCTTCATAATTGAGATGAAAACGTGTTGATGCTGGAGCTTCAAAGAATCCTAGCTTTTCTATGTCTTCAATAACATAATCTATATCATCACGATCTGTAGAGTGCAAGAGGTTGATGAACTCCTGCTTAAACATATTTGGCTGTTTCATACTTAGTTCTATGTTTGTTTATTGCTATATTCCTATTTTTATTGCTGTATTCCTGATGGCGCAGGAGCTGCAACTGCAGCTGGCTGATCTGCAACAACCGGACGAACCACCGGACGTCTCTTCTCTTGTTCATTAAGACCACGACGAACAACAAGAGCTTCTGAATTTGGCTCCTTGCCACGGAATCTCTTATACTGCTTCATCTGATCATCATTACCTACTTCACTCAAACAATATTTACGGAACTTGGCTGCAAGATCCTGGTTGAATATATCACCCGACTCCTTGAATGCGCTAAATGCATCTGCATCCAAAAGCTCCGCCCACATATACACGTAATATCCAGCATCATATCCACCATTGAAGCTATGAGCAAGATATGTAGAATGGTAACGAGGACCTATCTCAGCAATGAGTTTCATATCTTCCAATGCCTGCTTCTCAAATGCATTAACATCTGTCACAGGATTATTTGCTGATATCGAATGCCATTTCAAATCAAGAAGTGCGGTCGCAATATACTCTACAGTTGCAAATCCTTGGTTCCATGTCGAAGCTTTCTTGAGCTTATCTATCAATTCATCAGGAATTACCTCACCTGTCTTATAGTGACGAGCAAAACTCTTGATTACCTCTGGCTCTACAGCCCAATTTTCCATTATCTGTGATGGCAACTCTACATAATCGCGTGGCACTTCACCGCATGTAGCAACATATTGTCCTGTCGACATGAGTGCATGCAATGCATGTCCAAACTCATGGAATGTCGTCTGCAATTCATCATATGTAAGAAGTGCTGGAGCCTCATCTGTCGGTGTTGTGAAGTTATACACTATCGACACCTGTGCCGGAGTTCGTGTACCATCAAGATTGTCCAGCGCCGAACGGAATGTTGTACACCATGCTCCACCGGCCTTTGACGAACGAGGATGGAAATCAAAGTATATCAGACCAAGATAGTCGCCATTCTTCTCATATACTTCATATACTGTATTGTCTGTAACATTATATACAGGTATCTCAGCATTCTTCTTGAAGGTCAGGCCATATAGCTTATTGGCCACATCAAACATTCCGTTCATGACATTCTCAAGAACAAAATACTGCGATATGACACTCTCATCTACATCATACTTTGCCTTGCGCACCTTCTCCGACCAATACGCCCAGTCACATGCCTCTATTGTCGTTGTCTTGTTATATCTGTACGCAAACTGCTTCATCTCCTCAAGCTCATTCTTGGCCTTGCGAAGCGCTGCTGCCCACATCTCATTCATAAACGAATCAACAGCCTCTGGTGTCTTTGCCATATTGTTGTCGATGACAAAATGCGCATGTGTTGGATATCCAAGCAACTTGGCTCTCTTTGCACGCAGATTGGCAAGCTTCAGCACATTCTCCTTGTTGTCCTTCGCATTGCCATTGTTGCCTCTATGTGTATAGGCTTCATATATTTGCTTACGTAGGTCATGACGGTCCGAATACTGAAGGAATGGCATTATGCTGGCATTATGAAGCGTAAAGAGCCACTTGCCTTTCATCCCGGCTGCCTCTGCCTTCTGGGCTGCCATGTTTATCACACCATCAGGAAGACCGCTAAGGTCGTCAAGGCTGTCTATGACTAGCTTATATGAATTTGTCTCCTCAAGCATGTTGTTTCCAAAACTCAAAGAGAGCAATGAGATCTGCTTGTTATAATCACGAAGTGTGGCCTGGTCGGATGCCGACAACAGAGCTCCGCTTCTTACGAAACCCTTATAATACTTCTCTACAACTCTTTGCTGAATCGAATCAAGCGCAGCTCTGTTCTCATATACATGCTTTATTCTGCCAAAGAGCTCTGCATTCATATGTATGTCATCCTCAGCCTCTGTGAGCTTTGGTAATATCTGCTCAGCTAGAACAGAAAGGGTGTCACAGTTGTCTGTCTCCTTGATATTAAAGAATATATTCTGAAGTATCGAAAGACGATCGTTGCGACGGTCAAATGGTATGATTGTATTCTCAAATGTTGCCTCTGCCCTGTTAGCTGTTATGAGCTCAATGGTCTGACGCACTCGCTCTATCTCTGCATCAAAAGCGGGGATGTAGTCACGATATCTGATGTCACCAAATGGTGGCACATTATGCGGTGTATCAAAGTTTCGATCTAACAGATAATTCCTTCCAGTGTCATCACATGCCGAAAAAGCCATAGCTGCTGTCATTAATGTTACAACAAGATTATTCTTATTCATCGATTTAAATATATTATATCAGAAATCTTTTGTCTATATCGCCATATTTATCAATACGTCTGTCACGGAAGAATGGCCATATCCTACGAACATTCTCCGACCTTTCCATATCAACTTCTACAACAACATTCTCCTCCTTGTCGTTGCTTGCACGGTATATCAACTCTCCCTGAGGTCCTGCTACAAAGCTATTACCCCAGAATGTTATGCCTCCTGTCACTCCCGAAGGATCTGCCTCATAACCTACTCGGTTGACTGCTATCACTGGCAGTCCGTTGGCTACCGCATGTCCTCGCTGCACTGTCTCCCATGCACAGCGCTGACGCTCCTTCTCCTCTGCAGGGTCTGTCGACTCCCATCCTATAGCCGTTGGATATATCAGCATCTCTGCTCCCTTCATCGCCATCAGTCGTGCGCCTTCCGGATACCACTGGTCCCAACATACCATGACTCCCAGACGACCTAAACTAGTGTCTATAGGCTCAAAGCCAAGGTCTCCTGGTGTGAAATAGAACTTCTCATAGTATGCCGGATCATCTGGAATATGCATCTTGCGATACTTTCCCGCCACCCTTCCGTCTGCGTCAAAAACAACGGCTGTATTATGATATATGCCCGCAGCACGACGTTCAAAAAGTGATGTCACTAACACTATCCCTAGCTTGCTCGCTACAGACGAGTAGAATTCTGTCGATGGACCTGGTATCGACTCTGCCAAAGCAAACATCTCCGTGTCTTCTGTCTGACAGAAATATGGAGTGTTATGCAATTCCTGAAGAATGACAAGCTGCGCACCTTGCTTGGCACACGCCTCGATATTCTGACGTAGCTTCTGCTTGTTTTCTTCTACAGGCAATGTGACGCTCTGCTGAACAATACCTACTTTTATAATTCGTGACATTATAGTTATGTATTAAATCTTTACTCTTAATGGATACTGCATAGTTACACAATGAAGCGAGCCATGCTGGCGAATCAATGGCGAACAGTCAATGCCTACCACTTCATAATCAGGGAATGTCTTGCGGAACACCTCAAGGGCGGCATCATCCGTTGGCGCATTGTATATAGGCACTAGTATAGCGCCGTTTATAAAGAGGAAGTTCGCGTATGTTGCCGGCAGACGATGACCATCTATTGGTTCAAACTGTGGCGTACACATTGGCAACGCAACAAGATTATATGGCTTACCTGTATCTGCAACAACAAATTTCTTCAGGTCATACTCCATCATGTTCAACTGCTGATAGTGCTCATCGCTCTTGTCGTCGCACTTCACATACATGATAGTATTCCCTGGCGCCATTCTGGCTAATGTGTCTATGTGGCTGTCTGTGTCATCTCCTGCAAGATATCCATGGTCAACCCAAAGGATGCGCTCCGCGCCAAATGCTTCCTTGAGCATCTGCTCTATCTCTTCTCTGAAATGAGCTCCATTCCTGTTTGGCGAAAGCAGACATTCACTCGTCGTCATAATCGTCCCGTGACCATCACTCTCTATGCTGCCGCCTTCTAGCACCGTCGACAAATGGTTCTCATACGAAGCCTTGGTCTTGACAAGGGCCGATTGGGCGAACAAACCTCTGTTGATAAGGTTGTCCTTGTCTGAGGCAAACTTAAGTCCCCAACCGTTAAACTGGAAGTCTAGCAACACTGGCTCACCATTGTCAAAGACGGTCAGAAAACCATGGTCACGCGCCCACGTATCGTTAATAGGCAACTCTACTATTACATATCTGTCCGGATCTATATCCGAGATATGCGGCATAACCTCTTTCTTGTCTCGGGCAACAATCAATAGCTGCTGACGCTTGGCTATCTCATGGGCTATCTTGGTGTAGCATGCTATAGTGTCATCAAGGATATAATCCCAGTCGGTGTCAACATTGGGCCATGTCAACTGCACATAGCTCTGTGGCTCCCATTCTGCCGGTAATCGACGCTGATCTGACATTGTGCTATAATTCTATTCGTTAATCAAATTGTCAAGACATGCCTGCGCCTCTGGCATCCCTAGCGCTACCGCATTCTGGAAACAAACCTTGGCATTCTTTATGTCATCTGTCTGCTGAAAATAATGGCCTAGATAATAGAACGCCATGGGACAACGCTGATTGGCCGACTCCTGAAGCCAGATAAGCCCCTGTTCGTTGTCTTGCACCGGACCTAACCCATATACCATCATATAGCCTAGATGTGCCTGCGCGTCAGCGTCTTTCTGCTCAGCAAGATTCCTGTATAGCAGATAAGCTCTTTTTCTGTCGGCCTTCACTCCGCCTATGCCGTACGCATACATGGTCACGAGCATTCGTGTGGCATCCAGGTCGCCATTCTCTGCCGCCTTCTCCAACTCCGTGGTATATACACAGCCGTTTGCTCTGTACAGACTGTCCACAACACGGCCTTCATCAGCAAACAAGGGCTTGTTGTTCTCACTCAGACTGTCTGCTACAGCTGCTGAATATGCAGATACACCACTTTGCTGCGACGACTTCTTCTCTGCACATGAAGCCATCAGCATCACACTCGCTATAGCTACACTAACTATTATCTTGCTTTGTTTCAACATCGTATGTCTATTATACTATTTTTCGTCAAAATGACTGATGATGTCTATCAGATAATCCCAGAACATCTTAACTGTCTTTACCTCTACCTTCTCGTCCGGCGAATGTACACCTCGCAATGTCGGACCGAATGATATCATGTCTAGTCCTGGATATTTCTCAAGGAATAGGCCACATTCCAAACCTGCATGTATGGCTTTTACTTTTACGTCCTTGCCAAAGAGTCTCTTATACGACTCCTGTGACAAACGCAATATCTGCGAATCCATATTTGGCTTCCAACCCGGATATCCCTCACAGCAATCTACCTTGGCTCCAGCTAGTTCAAATACCGAGGCTACCATCTGCTGAACATATCTCTTGGCCGATTCTACTGAACTTCTCTGACTTGTGCATACACTTATAACGTCACCGTTCATCTTGACCGATGCCAGATTTGTCGATGTCTCTACAAGATCCGGTATGTCATGACTCATCTCTATCACTCCATGCGGACATGCCAGAAGTGCATTGACAAGTCGTCTCTGCAACTCTATGGTCAACACCGACCCTATCTCGTCTGTTGTCTCCATCGACATATGGAATCCTGGGTCTGTCACCTTCAGCTCTTCCTCTATGTCGGCCGCAAAGTTATTCATCAGAATACGAACATTCTCTCGCTCTGCAAAAGGAACAACAGCTGTTATATTCGCCTCACGCGCTATGGCATTTCGCAAGTTGCCTCCATCAAACGACGACAAACGCATGCCACACTCTTCCTGAGCCAACTTGATGAAGCGCGCCATAATCTTGTTCGCATTGCCTCTTCCAAGATGTATGTCTCCTCCCGAGTGACCTCCCTGCAGTCCTGTAATGGCTACCTTGAGGTTCAACACTCTGTCTCTTACTGGTTCTGTCTCTATCGCAAACTCTACGTTTGTCGAGCAGCCTCCGGCACAACCTACATACACCTCTCCCTCATCCTCTGAATCAAGGTTAAGAAGTGTCTTGCCTGTGAAGAAGCCGTCTGCTATATTCTCTGCTCCTGTGAGCCCTGTCTCTTCGTCAACGGTGAACAGACACTCTATCGGACCATGTTCAAATGTATCATCCACAAGAATGGCAAGCTCTGCGGCTACACCAATGCCGTCATCGGCTCCAAGTGTCGTTCCGTTGGCTTTCACCCACTCTCCGTCTATGATTGCCTCTATAGGATCATTGTCAAAATCATGCTTGGTGCTGGCATTCTTCTCACACACCATGTCCATATGACTCTGCAAGACGATCGTCTTCCTGTTCTCACAGCCCTTGCTCGCCGCCTTGCTGATGACAATGTTGCCACATTGGTCTTTCTTATACTGAAGATTGTTGTCCTGCGCAAATTTCTCAATAAAGGCAACTATCTTCTCTTCGCGCTTCGATGGTCTAGGGACACGTGTTATGTCATAAAAACGCCCCCATATTCCTCTTGGTTCTAATTCTGTTATTTTCATATCTGTGGTTAGGTCTTATTCTTATCTACTTAGGTTGTTCAACACATGCTCCACCAACGCTTGAACCGATGGCTTGTAGTCCGCGTTTGAATTACCTGCCTTGCGGTTGGCGATTATCGCACATACCGTAGCTGCATTATGGCCAAGCAACTTCGAAAGGCCATATATGGCAGAGCATTCCATCTCGTAGTTTGTTATCTTTCTCTCCCCATAGCGGAATGCCGAAATCTTAGTGTTAATTTCCGGATCTGCAAGGCCAAGACGTATAACTCGTCCCTGAGGACCATAGAAGCCTGGCGCCGAAATAGTGGTTCCAAGCGTGATTCTCGAGTCTGTATTGAGCTTATCTATCAACATCTTCGATCCATCAACAACGTATGGTTGTGTTAGCAAAGGATTCCAGTCAACAAATGCCTTGAACTTGTCCTCAAAATCATTGTCAGTAATGCTCTTGCGATTCGCATAGAAGTTAAGCAATCCGTCAAATCCTATCGCCGCCTGTGAAAGCAACCATGAACCTACTTCTAGCTCTGGCTGCAAAGAGCCCGACGTACCAATCCTTACAAGATTCAACGCATGATGCGTATCCTTGACTGTGCGCGTAGCAAAATCAACGTTTACAAGCGCATCTAGCTCGTTGACAACAATGTCTATATTATCCGTGCCAATACCTGTCGAAACAACTGTCAGCGGGAAACCATGATACTTGCCTGTAACCGAACGAAACTCACGGTTCTCTGCCCTTACCGTCACTTCATCAAAATACGAGGACACCATATCCACGCGACCAGGATCGCCAACCAATATAACATTGTCAGCTATTTCACCTGGCTTGAGATGCAGATGAAAAACAGAACCGTCACTGTTTATAATCAACTCAGATGCTTCTATAATATTCTTTGCCATAATAATGTCCTCCCTAAATGAAAGTGAATTGAGCAAAGATACAAAAAAATGGTCGCCTAATATCGCGCCGTTGCATCTTTATACACCATACAAACAAAAAAAGAGCGCTCCCCTTTCGAGAAGCGCTCTACTCTATATAGATTTAAACTATAAGTTCAAATTACTTAGAGATTACGCGAGCCATTTCGCAAACCTTGTTTGAGTAACCCCACTCGTTGTCGTACCAAGAAACAACCTTAACGAAAGTAGGATCGAGCTGGATACCTGCCTTAGCGTCGAAGATAGATGTACGAGCATCGTTGCGGAAGTCAGTTGAAACTACAGCCTCGTCAGTGTAGCCGAGTACGCCCTTGAGTTCGCCCTCAGAAGCAGCCTTCATAGCCTTGCAGATCTCCTCGTATGTAGTAGCGTTGTTGAGCTCTACAGTAAGGTCAACTACAGAAACGTCTGAAGTAGGAACACGCATTGACATACCAGTCAACTTGCCGTTGAGTTCTGGAAGAACTACACCTACAGCCTTAGCAGCACCTGTTGAAGATGGGATGATGTTCTCGAGGATACCACGACCACCTCTCCAGTCCTTCTTAGATGGACCGTCAACTGTCTTCTGAGTTGCAGTTGCAGCGTGAACAGTTGTCATAAGACCACGCTTGATACCGAACTTGTCGTTGAGGACCTTAGAGATAGGAGCCAAGCAGTTAGTTGTACAAGAAGCGTTAGAGATGATAGTCTCACCCTTGTAAGTCTTGTCATTAACACCGTAAACGAACATAGGAGTCTTGTCCTTAGCAGGAGCAGACATGATAACCTTCTTTGCACCAGCCTTAAGGTGAGCCTCAGCGAGCTCAGCTGTCAAGAAGAAACCAGTTGACTCAACTACTACGTCAACACCGAGAGCACCCCAAGTGATAGCAGCTGGATCCTTCTCTGCGAAGATCTGAATCTTGTTGCCGTCTACGATCATGAAGTTGCCTTCAACTTTGATGTCGTGGTTGAACTGACCGTGAACTGAATCGTACTTCAACATGTAAGCGAGATAATCAGCGTCGAGAAGGTCGTTGATACCTACTACCTGAATGTCCTTACCAAAGTTCTCCACTGCAGCGCGGAAAACCATACGACCGATACGGCCGAAACCGTTGATACCAAGTTTAATCATTGTATTGTTTATTTGATAATTTATGTTTATTTCTTTTTATCGACTACAAAAATAATCACATTCCACGAAAATTTCAAACATTTCGCGACTTTTAAACTTTTTTATCCTACTACTACTTCCGACTGAACTGAAGCGTATGCTGGACACTCTGTGCTAGAGCTGCAAGAAACCATAATTGAGGCTACTGCAATCGAAGCCAAAAGGAATAATGCTAATCTTTTCATATATCTTCTGTATTGATTTTCGAGTCGTAAAATTACAATTTTCTGATTAATAATCACACATTAAGGTGTTTTTTTTATCATCAGTGTTTTTTATTTACCCATTGTTACGCAAACATCCTTTTATTGTTTCCCAAATATCTATTTATTTTGAGGTTTTTCTCATTCTTCATATACAATGCTACCACTGGTCTCTTCCACTGGCACCGCCTCTCGCATCTTTCGCTCTGCTCTTCTCACCGCTATTCTACGTCCCAACCTCCTACAGGCATTTATTGCAACAACGGCTACCATATTAATGGCTACCGAAGGAAGAGAGAACTGCGTCGGCATCATCCCTTCATTCTCCTGACGAGACACAAAATCACGCAAGTTACGCATCGACGCATCATCAGAATCAATTATAGAGATCCTTGGCGCATAGGCCCGGGCCTTTACATCACTCAAATTAGCCATAGCTATTTCCCAATTTATTTCATCCTCGCTCTTCTCTACGTCTGTCGAATAATTCAATTTACCCGTCCTGGCCGTAACCTCAGATAGCATTATCGTGTCTCTGGCAAGCTCTATCCGGACAAAAGAACCTGCTTTCAACGTATCGCGCACTATGAGTCTTTTGGGTACATAGCCGACATGCGTAAATGCTATAGGCTCATCTACCTCTGCTGGAACAACAAGCCTTCCATCGTAATCGGCGACATAACTTTTCTGAGGAGTATGAACAGATGCACTGGGAAGCGGCTGCTTGGTTTCGCTATCTACCACAACACCACGAAACTCTATCATTTTCTGACCATATACAGAACTGATAGCGCACAAAAAAAACACAACAATTGCAAAACTAAATCTCCTCATATCTATCACACCATTGGAATCTAAAAACAAAGATAAACAAATATAACATAAAAACATAGCTACTGCTTAAAAAACTAAAGCAACACCATATCATCGTATGTCTAACATCAAATACTTCACTATCAAAACCTACCTTCCCTTATATCCCGATATACCCATTAGATTCAAACTAAAACATTAATTATCAGTACCAATCAAAAACAAAAAACTTAATCCGCAAACTACATGACAATCATCACATGACATATCAGACAAAAAAAAGACGATACCGCGTTAGCGATACCGTCTTCTCGATTATTTGGCTTGTACCTTATTTCATGTTCGCAACGAAGAGCAACAATCGGTTGGCTATATTCGCCTCCGACACACCACCGTCGAAGTCGAGCGAGAGCATGTTGAGCTGTGGATACATGTTCTTCAGCTTCTTCTCGATGCCTCGCGCCACGATATGGTTGGCGATACAACCAAATGGCTGCATACTTACCACATTGTTGCAACCCTGCTTCATGAAGGCAATAACCTCTGCAGGAAGCAACCAACCTTCACCAAACTGTGCCGAGAGCGAGATAACCTCCTCTGCATACTGGCTGATGGTCTTGAGGTCGAGCTCTGGCTCGAAGAACTTGAACACCGACGCTTCCTTCTCGAACTTCTGCATGATGTTGCCTATGAAACTCTCTAGCAGACTGATCACAAACGATGGCACCTTGAAGTGCTTCAGATGATGCTTCTTGTTGAAGTGGAAGTTGACAAACGAACGCAAGAAGAAGTTGTGAACCGTCGATGGTATCACCTCTACCCCATGCTCCATGAGCCAGTCTGGCACATACTTGTGGCTATATGGGTTGAACTTGAGGTATATCTCGCCTGTGATGCCGGCCTTTGGATATACCTTGTCGTTTATCTCTATCTTGTTAAATGCCTCTGCAGCCTCACGTGTGAGCGCCAAGAAGCCTTTGTAGTCGTTGTTCTCACACAATGGCTTGCCTCGCTCAAGGAAATAGTCTCGTAGCTTGCGGGCCTCGCCTCTGTTCACCTCTCTTACGGCTATCGCATGATAGAATATCGACAGCCAGTCGCCGAAGAACACCGAATAGAGCACGATAGGCGCTGCCTTGAACAGGTTGAGCTGGAAGCCTGGCTGGTCCTCGTAGTGGTCCACACCTCCGATACCGATAACTGGCACTTTCTCAAAGCCTGCATCTACTATGGCTTTACGTATCAACGACGGATAGTTCGATGCACGACACTGACCAAGCTGGGTCACCGCTACTGCCGTATGGTCAAGATCATACTTGCCACTCTGCAATGCCTTGATGAAGTCACCCACAATGAGAGTCGCAGGATAGCACACTTCGTTGTTCGAATATTTCAATCCGAGGTCGTTCGACTCGGCATCACTCAATGGCAATCCGACAACATTATAGCCGAATGGCTTGAAGGCCGAACCTAACAGTGGCGATATATATTCTGTGAAGAATGGAGTGAGGATTGTTCGTATCTCCTTGTCTTCCTTCACAAATTTCTTTGGCTTGATGAATGGCTTGACCTCGGCATTGCGGTCGTCACCAAACTTGAGGCTCTCGATGAGCGAACGTACACGTAGCTTCATCGAACCTACGTTGTTTATATCGTCAATCTTAAGGAGCGTGAGCGACTTGTTATGGCGGTTCATGATAGAACGCACCTCATCGGTGAAGAACGCATCCGGACCACAGCCGAACGAGGTTGTCTCTACATAGTGCACAAGGTTGTTCTGCCTTGCCGCCCACTGTGCCGAATTAAGTATTCGGTTCACAAATGTCCATTGCTTGAGGATGAATGTCTCCTGCTCGTCTATGTTCATGTTGCGGGCTATCTCCTCTGTCAACACGTCAACTCCAAGCTTGGCTATCATCTCCGATACCTTATGCTGTATCAATGGGTCTGTATGGTATGGTCGTCCAGCAAGCACTATGGCCATGCGACCTGCCTTCTGGCTCTCCTCAAACGCCTTGACGTTCTTGTCACGTAGCTCTACACCAAACTTCTCATATTCCGCAACGGCTTTCTTATGGGCCTCTTTTACAGTCTTCTTCGATATGCCGTATGGCTTCATGTACTCTATGAGCTGCTTCAGGAGCAGGTCATAGTCACGGAAGGTGATGACTGGTGAATCAACTGGCACCTTTGAGTCTATAGAACACTGCACTACCTCTGGATAGCCAATGATGATAGGACAGTTGAAGCTGTTTGTCGTTGTCTGGTCTTCCGACTTCTCATATACTACACGTGGGAAGAAAATGCGGTCAACACCCATGTCCCCTAACTCATAGATGTGCGAGTGCACTAGCTTGGCTGGGAAACAGATATTGTCCGACATCACTGTATGAACACCCTTCTCATAGTTGTGGTATGTCGATGTCGACGAAAGGACTACTCTTACACCACACTCCGTGAAGAACTTATGCCAGAATGGGAACTCCTCATACATGTTCAATGCTCGCGGAATACCTATAGTGAAGACTGGATTTGGCACCTGCTTCTCAGGCTCTGCCGCACGGTCAAACAAGTCGTGATATTTCACCTGGCTCATGTCAACTCCTGTGTACTGAGCGGCCGAACCGTTGTTGAATATCTTCTCACACTTGTTGCCTGAATAATACTTGCCTCCGTTCGAGAAGGTATATTGTGTTATCTGACAGTTGTTCTCACATCCCTTGCATCCTAGCGTCTTCTGCTGGAACTCTGCGCAGTTGAGGAACGAATCGAGCGGACGGCTCTCAAACTTGTCTGCTCCAACCTTCTCTAGCATCCTCTGCGAATAAAGCGCACATCCATAGGCTCCCATCAGCTCTGGTATGTTGTTGCAGAACACTGTCTTGCCTGTGAGGTTCTCAAATGCCTTTACAATGGAGTCATTTCTCATCGTACCACCCTGCAACACGATGTTACTGCCCAACTCTTCATAGTTCTTGAGCTTCAACACTTTGAAGAGGCAGTTCTTGACTACCGAATAGGCCAGACCTGCCGCAATGTCACTCACCGACGCTCCTTCACGAAGCACCTGCTTCACCTTCGAGTTCATGAACACCGTGCATCGAGTGCCGAGGTCCGATGGCTTCTGGCTCTGGCATGCCTTCATCACGAAGTCCGATATCTCGCAGTTAAGCGTACGGGCAAATGTCTCTATGAACGATCCGCAACCCGACGAACATGCCTCGTTGATCTCCATACGTGTCAATGCTCCGTTGTCCACATAGATGGCTTTCATGTCCTGACCACCAATGTCGAGGATAAACGACACCTCCGGACACATGCGGTGAGCCGCCATATAATGTGCCATGGTCTCTATCATGCCATAGTTGAGCGAATAGGCAGCCTTTATAAGGTCCTCACCATAGCCCGTTGAGCATCCGGCTGTTATATGAAGGTCCACATTCTCCTCCTTGCATCGCTCCGCAAGGCGCTCAAGACCATGACGCACTGCCTGTATCGGATTGCCGTCATTGTGGGCGTAATATTTATATAATATCTCGCCCTTCTCGTTGATGACAACAATCTTCGTTGTCGTAGAGCCTGAGTCAATGCCGAGGAATGTCTTCTCTCCTGGCATGTATTTGTTCACGTCAATGACTGGCACATACGACTCGGCTTTCTTGCCTTTCCACTCGGCATACTCTGCCTCGTCTTTGAAGATTGGCTGAAGCTCTACGAATGTCTTGTTCTTCACTACCTTGCTCTTTGGCTTCTCTATCGGAGCGCCATTGAGTCTTGCTGTGAGCGTGTCTATAGTAAACGGATCATAGTCGTTTGGCGAGAGTGCCGTGCCCCACGCTGGTATCACGTTGGCTCTCTCCTCAAGCAATACGTCGTTGTTGATGTCTAGCTGGAAATAGTCGGCTATAGCCTTTCTCAACGACGAGATGAAGGTCAGCGGACCGCCGCACATGAGAACCTTTGGCTTCACCTGGCATCCGTGGCTCAACGCCGACGCTGTCTGCACCGCTACCGCACGGAATATCGACGCTGCAATATCTTCCTTCGAGACATTACGCGCTATGAGGTTCTGTATATCTGTCTTCGAGAACACACCGCATCGCGACGCAATAGGATATATCATCGTGGAGTTCTTGGCTAGTCCGTCAAGCTCTGTCACCTCTACACCAAGACACAACGCCATCTGGTCTATGAAAGCTCCCGTACCACCGGCACAGTTGCCGTTCATACGCAGATTGCTCACCACACCATTGTCCAGATACACAATCTTGGCATCCTCACCACCTATGTCTATTATGGTCGAGATCTCCGGATGCACTTTCTTCGTATATTCGGTCGCCGCAACAACTTCCTGCACAAAGCATATATCATAACGCTCTGCTACTCCAAGACCTACCGAACCTGTAATTGCAAGTGTAAACTGATTGTCCCCAATTGTGTCGCGCAGTTCCTTGAGGAAATTCTCCACCGCCAACTCTACATTGGCATTGTGACGACGATATGATGAATAAACAACTGCTCCATTCTCATCTAACACGACGATTTTTGCGGTTGTTGAGCCGACGTCAAGACCTATTCTGTACATTGTGAAGTATGTGTTCTAATTGTTTTAGTTAACTAATGCCCTACAAAAGGACAATAATTCGCGCAAAGTTATAAAAAACTACACAAAGAACAACTAAAACTCACATTAGATTATTTCCACATAAAGGTGAGCCTATATATAGACTCACCTAATCACATAAAAAGATAGAACATAGAATTACCTATTTCTTTTTCACATTCGATTGCGTAGTGCTTTTTTGTGGTGTTTTCTGAGTTGTTGATGTGCTGATGACCTTAGAAGCAATAAGCGTGAACGCATCTTTGTCAGGTGCTGGTGTCACTGTTGATTGCTGAGTTTGCGACTTTTCTGTCGTCTGTAGGCTGTTGTCGTCTGTACGTAGTTTGACTGGATGAAATTGTTTTGCCACCTGAGTCTCTGTAATAGTTGATGGCTGAGAAGCAGAAACAGCGCAAGAAAAGCCGAATACGGCAACTAGCGAAAACATAATCTTTTTCATAGTCTAAAATTTTTAAGTTACATTCCGCTAATGTATTAAAAATGATTGTTTCTCAGCCTTTTTATTCTTGTATTTTGGTTCCTGTGGCGCCAAAAGTATTGCACGCTCAAGATATTCAGATGCTTTTGCTGAATTTGGATCTGTTCCAATGCCATTATCATACATCTCCGATAGCTTGAACGCTGCCTCGGCATAGTTCGCCTGCTGAGACTTCTCAAGCCATTTGAAAGCATCTTTCAAATCTGGCTTCGTGCCACACCCTTCGATATAGCATGTTGCGAGATAATACATACCTTCGGCATCATCTTTCTTCGCTGCCTTCTCGTAGCAATCAAGTGCTTTCTTCTCGTTCTTCTTTGTGCCTATTGCATCTCGATGACAGTGACCAAGGGCAATAATCGATTTCACATGACCTTCTTCTGATGCTTTTTCAAACCAGTTATACGCCTTATCATTATTGACATCTACTCCCTCGCCTCTCTGATAGCAACAGCCAAGTTCATACATGGCGGCTGTATATTCGCGCTTCGCTGCTTTTTCAAACCAATCGGCTGCCTTCGACGAGTTGGAATTTGTGCCTATGCCTTGCTTGTAGAGCATACCTAGCTCATACATGGCTGGAACATGGCTCTTCTTCGCGGCCGCCTCAATGAGGTCGAACGCCTCATTGGCATTCTTGCCTATCCCCCAACCATTCTCATAGCAGAGACCAAGGTTATACTGCGCAAGTGTGATGTCTTTCTTGACTGCCTTGGCGAGATATTTTGTTGCACTGCTATAATCTGTCTTTGTGCCGATTGCATTCATATAGCAATCCCCCAGCTCCGACTCTGCCTCGGAGTGCTTACGATCGGCGGCCTTCTCTAGCCACTTGAATGCCTTGCGGTCGTTCTTGCTCACGCCAACACCATATTTATAAAACATGCCTGTCTTATACTGTGCCTGAACATGATCATTCTCCGCTGCTTTCTCCATCCAGTCGGCGGCCTTCTTGACGTTCTCACGGAAGCCTTTCCCCTGCTCATAGGCTACGGCTGTCTCATACTGTGCTTCGGTGATCTTCTGATTGGCTGCTTTCTCAAACCAGCTTGCTGCCAGATCGGCATTCTTGCTCACACCCGAACCATTCTTATAGCATAGACCAATGTTATATTGTGCTTCTGCCAGACCCTTATTTGCTGCCTTCTCAAACCACATGGCTGCTCGCGATGCGTCTTTGCCTGTGCCACGGCCTGTCTCATAATACACGCCTGTATTCCACTGCGCTTCTACCATACCTGTCTCTGCCGCCTTCTCCATCCAGACAACAGCCGCCTTGTCATCACACTTCACGGCATCGCCTTCCTGATAACATACCGCTATGTTCCACTGTGCTTCTGGACATCCGCCTTGAGCTGCCTTGGTCCACAGTTCTGCCGCAGTTTCTCTATTACGCTTGACGATATCACCATTGTAATACATCATCGCCAGATAGGCCTGAGCCTTAGCATATCCCATGTTAGAGGAGGTCTCGAGCATCGACACTGCCTTCTGCTTGTCTTTCTTGACGCCTTCGCCGTTCTTCAAACAGAGTCCTGCATTGTATAGGGCTACTGCACTACCCGACTCGCTGCCTTTTATATACCATGCGGCGGCCGACTCGGCATTCTTCTTCGTCCCGAGTCCCTTCTCATAGCAATAGCCAAGATTACACTGTGCTTCGGCATTGCCGTTCTGCGCAGCTGCCTCATAGAGCTTAAACGCCGCCTCGTCTCCTTTCTTTGAACCATCCGAAGGATAGACATGCTCACCCTCATGCATTGCCGTTCCATCAACCTTTTTCAGACCTTTCTTCAAGGTCGTTATCTGTGCCTGCGCAACGACGACTGCAGCCATCATGGCAAACAAGAAGACAATTTTTCTGTAATTCATATATTAGCTTATTATTTTTTCCAAAATCATATCTTCATGAACTGTGATATTGACATACAACGCCTAGGAAAGGATGTATGGGGGTCATCTATACTATTTTTCTCGTACTACGTCAGCACCAGTAAAAATGTTTCTTATTGCATTAGTTAATCTAATCCAACACTAGTCTATAACAAGACTCGCAAGTCCTTTCCTGAGCGTGCCGTCTTGGGGGGGATGTTTACAAATAATTTACAGCCACCCCCACCAGTAAGGCAACTTCTTTTCCGCCTCATTCTTGGCAACGATGTCTTTGAGTTCTATGTCTGTTTCTTCTATCTCTTTTAGTCTTATCAGCAGGTAACCCACTTGGCTCGATGGCTCTTTGTAATATTTATATTCATCTTTGAGCTGTTGCGAACTGACAGCTTTAATGTTGCTGGTCTTGGGTACATGGCATAGCAGGTTTTGCTGACCACAATGTATGAGCAGAGTCTGAACTGTAAATATGTCTGGAATGTTGTTCGCCTTGTCGAGCGGAAGATTGTAGTATTGGCTTTTCTTTATCCATTCCATCTGATCGTCGTTGCTGGCTCTGACTACAAGTATTGGACCTCCTGTTCCAGCCGCACCCTTTGCTGCTTCTTTCAAAACCGCAGTTGGGTCGTCTCCCAAATGCAAACCTTCGGCATCCTTGTCGTCTGTGTTGTAATCTACTATGACGAACGATTTTTCAAGTAGCGTTCGCAATTCATCGTTGGCTGATGTTGTGCTTCCTGCTTGGGGCTTTTCTAGGGCAAGCATCATCTGGCTCTTGTCTTTGAATGGACGATACACTTTGCCTATTATTTCGTGGAAATGCTCCTTGCAGAATTCTTCTGTATCCACTCCATATTTTGGAGTCATAGCCGAAAAGTTGTAGTCTGCCATGAGTCTCTGCTGGATGTGTCTGCGAAACTCTTTACGCACCTTTTCTTTCCATGTCGCTTTTTCTGAAGCACTATTTCGTGCATAAAGACTGATGACGTATAGAAAGTTCACGTTGTAGTGGCTAATCAGCAATGTGTCGCGGTCGAAAAGACGATTGTCAAAGTGACGGTTCATTAACGGCTTGTCATCGTTCTTTACATCTAATTCATCATTGAAGTTCAGCTCCTTGTTGAGCATGGCGCTGATGAAGAAGTTCGGAATGACATTATAACCTTCAGTGACATCATCACGCAACTTGATGTCGTGGAAGTTGTCCCAGTCCTCATCCTTTTCGCCATTCATAAACAGATTGAGATTCCACTGAATGACATTGCGTGCGTATGTAAATTGTTTATAGACGCTGTTAGTGCCAACTTTATTGTTCCGCTTGTAATACTTTGAGTCGCCTATATAGTATATGCTGTCTGCATCACTCTCACTTTCGTTGGTCAGACCAGTATATGTGTATAGGTGGTCAATGCGCTTGCCATCGTCTTGCTCCTTAAGTCCGGCAGGTATGTTCTTGTCGCCGATTAGTTCGTCGATGATGCTCTCAAATACTACATGATAACTCTTGACAAGGAGATATTCCTTTTCGGTTGTCTGCACGGTGATATCACGACAACGGTCAAAGAAAGCATAGCATAGCTCCCACAGATATATTGCCTTGTCTGAGAAGTATTTATACTTTATCTGGCGCAAGCGAATCGCACCCATGCCATTGATATATGCCTGGAACTTAGCACCCGTGATAAGTGGGAAATTGATGTCTATCTTGACTGGGAAACCATATCGTTCGTTGATGTATCGCAGGATGCTGAAGAAGATGATAAGCAGCTCCTCGTCAAAGTTTATCTGTCTTTTCTTGTTGACAGGGTCAATGTATATCGGAGCACCATCCTGTATATATGCCGTCGAGTGTGATATGGTGCGAGTCCAGTTTATCTTGTTGAATCCCGAACGTATGTTACGCAGTATGAAGAAGAAGAAACTCTGGTTCTCTCTGTTGAAACGCAACAAAGCAAGTATCACATCCAGAAATGTATGTAGCTTGGCTGTGCGTCCATTGCCCATCTGCTGCACATATTGCTCCAGCACAATGTCGCTGTTCTTCCCGTTCTTCTTCAGATTGTCTCTGAAGACCACAAGTGAGCGATATATCCAGACTGATAGTTCGTAGATGAAGTCGTGAAAGTGACTGTCATTGTCGTTCTTCTGCTTCTCTTTATACCATTCGTCTAGGTTTATTAATTCGTGTGGGTCGTATTGGCCGAAAATGCTTTCTGTTTTGTCCTCTTTGTCCTCAAGCACAACCTTTGGAAGAATAAAGACACAGTCTTTCAACGTCGGATTATAGAAGTATCCGACGTAGTTGACGCTTATCTTGCCGTCGATGCCTCGCAGGTCCATTATGCCCTTGAGGATGTCTTCGACTTTTGTTGCGTCATATTGATATTCTTCGACTAAGAGGCGCATTGTAGTTATTCCTTTTCCTCTTCTGATGATGGCAACAGATAATCACTTGCTCTGTCAGA
>JAKSLH010000012.1 GCA_024401335.1 Bacteroidales bacterium | reverse complement strand
AAGTGGAAAGGCGTATGGCATCAAATGACAAAAAGATAGAGAAGAACACTTCAAAGCTACCAAAAAAGAAATAGTATCAAGTCTGTTATCGAAACTGACGTTGCGCGTGCGTATTTCTTGATAGATATACAATGCTGGCAAGATCTTGTCCAAGACAAACGCGTTGAAATAGAGCTGATTGCACGTAATTTGTCCAAGATATGTCCAAGATATATCTTTGAAATGGATATCAAAGACTATGATGAATATCATTTGAGACGTCGTCGGATGATTGCGAAGAAGATAAGAGAGTTTTACGAGGGTTTGTAAAAATATGGATATAGACATATCAAAATACATAGTTCCGATATATCTCAACGGAAAATTTAATGGCAATGGTTTTATTGTGAGCCATTACCTCGTTACTGCAGAACATGTAATTGAGAAAAATCCTGCATTTTATCCTTGTATTGCTGACATTGATGGATGGGCATTCAGATACGACCCATTTACCATGAATAAAAGTGGGTCTTTCTCGGGATTCCAAACTAAAGAAGGTCAATATAGTGATTATGCTATTATTGATATAGGGAAGGATATCGGCAGTCCATTGTGTTTGGCAGACACACAACCAGAGATAGGAATGAAATTGCAATGTCTTTCATATATGCCTGCTCAGGATCATTTGGATTTTCAAGAGACTCCATGTGTTGTGACAAAACAGACAAGTGGTAACATAGAGATTGAGACAGATTATTTCAAAGGAACAAAAGAGCGTCATGAGATAGTATATGAATCTTGCTTTGAGTGTTCTTTTGATGGACTGTTGACACATGGAAGTAGCGGAAGCCCTGTTCTATGTGACAATATAGTCTATGGAATACTATCCGCTGGCGTTGAAACAGAAATGTTTGATAATCACTACAACATCCTCACAGAAGAAGAAAAAGCACAATCTACAAATCATTGCTCATTCTACAAGACTTCACTAATTAAACATATTATCGAGTAGCATAAAACAAATATATTGAATCATGTAAATATCAGAGTATCAACGTTGATGACCATTTTCGTGAGGTCACGAAAATGATAGATCTTTGTAGGATGAACTAGGAAATATTAGATAGCAGAAAAAAAAATAGGCACGATATACGTGCCTATTTTTTATATGAGATTCCGGAAGGAATGATGACTACTTCTTGACTGTAGTGCGGCCTTTGGAGGTTACCTCTTCGGAGGATGGATTGGTATTTGTTGTGTTTTCGTTTTTCATTTCGTCGGCTGTCTTATTGGCTTTTGCGCCTGCTTGTGTCGATGAAGATGGTGAAGTGGCCGATGGTCGTGCTGAGGTGTTGGTTGTTGCTGTCTTTTTAGGAGCTGCAGGAGCAACAGCACCACATGCAGTAAGTGTCAGTGATAGCAACATTGCTGCTATTATAGAATAAGCTAGTTTTATCATAGTAGTAATTTATTTAATTCATTATTATTTTGACATCACGTTTACTGTGCGACGAGGCTTTATACTACCCTCGTTCTCTTCGAGCCAACGCAGAGCCTTATTGGCTATCACGCCATTGCGACGATGAGCGTCGATAACAGAGGCTATCTCTTGAGGTGTATAGGTGTTAGGACATACGTCGTTAACAGCAGTCTGATGAGGCATCACAGCGTTCTTTTTAGGTATTACACGACGGAATGAGAGAGCTTTATTGGTAGTTATGTCGCTCTTGAGGACACCATTCTCGAATTTCAGAGGTTTATTGTCGGCCCCCATAAGGAAATAGTAGTTGTTTTCATTATCTGATTCGACGACAGAGTTGAATGCGTCAACAGCAAGAACAAGATAATAATCGCCTGTAACTTGAGGGAGCTTATATGACCATGAGAAACATTGATCTGGGTCGTTAGTGACGGCAGCACAAACGGAGGTTCTTCCAGGTACGTCAACATTAGTTATAGAGAAGCCCTGTGCCTGGCAGCCAAGGATGCTCATAGCGGTCTGCCTGTCCCAGTCGCCAATATATTCGCCTTTCTTGACATCGCCGATCTTATCGGTATAGAGGTCGAAGAGGACCATTTCAGACTGATTAGCGTCGTAGGCATTATAGAGCATGTAACAGATACCCCATGTATCAGAAGCGAGGACTGTACCCTCCCCTGCATTAGCTGCATCGTAGTAGAGAGTGCGCCAGCGAGGATCCTGCGAGTCGGCATCATCAGGATCGTCAAAATCATTATCATTGCACATAGTGATAACAAGATCCTTATCGGAAGTCACCACATCGGCTTTTTCTTCGCCATCGGCAATATCGCCAACGGAAGACTTATTTTCATCGAGGTCGTTAATAACAAAGCCGCAGTAAGCGAATTCGCCGCCACAGAAGAACTTGCAATCGACCCAAGCGAAGCCATTATTACCCCAGCTCTTACCCCAGGAGTTGACCAACTTGAAAGCGCCATTGCTACCCTTGTTGTCATCGTAACCGACGCAGGCCATAGCATGATAAGCGTGAATACCAGTATGATTGAAAGTGCCATTGCTAGTAATCACCGCCTCATTGTTGCACAGCATGAAGTTATCGCCCAGTTTAGCGCCGAAAACAATAATACGGCCTTCAGAAAGATAACGTTTAACAGAACGTACATCCTTGATATCTATCTCACGGTAAGAAGCGATCTTATATTTAGCAGCCTCAGTATTAGCAGCCTGAGGCACAGCGCAGGAGCACTGAGAGTAGTCGCTGATATCAGGCACAGTAGAGACAGAGGCAACGCCACGTTTCACCATAACATCAAGAGCGGCCTCCATAGCAGAGCCCTGACACTTCGTTCCCTTATTGGCATCACTAATAGAACGGAACAAGTCGGCAGCGCTAAAGATATGATCCCTACTGAGAGATGTACCTCTGACATTCTTAGATTTAGCATAGAGCCAAGTACGAGAGTTGTAAGCAGTAGCCCAAGCGGTGCAAGTGCCATATTGTCCCTGATCGCCAATAGGAGGCAAATAGACAGACAAATCGACACTAGTTGGCAAGCCAGTATTCCTGTCAATCTCGCTGTCCTTATAAGGATTAAGAACGATATCATCTTCGATATGTTCTGTATCCTCTTCCCTCTCGAGCCAACCGAGACCATGTCCGTCATCGGTAACAATTGTCGTCTCGCCATCGTCGCCCAAGACAAGGTCGACGATAGTCAATACCGCAGCGAGAGTCTCCTCATCACAAGAAGTGAGAGTAGTAACAGCCATAACGGCCGCCATACACATTGAGATAAACTTCAATTTCATAACTATGATGTATTTGTATTTTTACAGTTAGAACAACCTATTCATGATAACGTTATCGGACTTCTGCATAGAGAAGCCTTCACCATACGTGAGATCCTCGATATCGGGACGAGAGAGGAGACGGTTTTCGCGAGCGACCAAAGCCTTAGCGAGATGAGCAGCATATAGGCCAACATTGCCAACGACAATATTCTTGGAAACCGTAACCATATCATTGAACTTACACTTATTGAGGCTAATATTACCAGCAAAATAGCCACCGATGCATTCAACGCGCGAAGCGAAAACGGCATTAGTGAAATTAAGGGCACCGCACACATAGGAATTGGACAGATCGACAAAACCGCCAAATGAAGCATCGATGAAAATGCCATCGCAATTGATGCGAGCAGACTGGAAATTGACGTTGTATCTGAAGTCGGCCCTCATCAGGCTAAGAAGAGAAGATACAGCCATATTCTGGAAAGAGACTTCAAGCTCGAATGACGATTTAGCGAACGACACACCGCCATCAAACGATGAAGAGCCCATATCGACATTATCCTTGAACACACTACCATCGAAACAAGCACGGCCAGCAAACTGGCATTGATGGAAGTTGACAGACTTCTGGAATATGCACTGACGGAAAGTAACATTACGACTGAAGACAGAGTAGAGAATCTGCCTGCCATCAGCGACAGTCTCACAGGCGATGACATCGTCATCGAAGACACAGTTGACAAAGACAATTTCGCAATCGACATAAGAAGGAGACACATCGAGAACCTTAGCGCCTTCGCCCGCTTCGTGAAGCTTAAAAGAGCCAACGATATGCTTGTCGGAAATGACAACAGACTTATCCTTCTTCATCATCTTAAGGATATCGCCAGCCTTGATATTCTGTTGAGAGACAGAAGAGTTATTCATATCCTTTGGTGAGCAACCAGAGACCACTCCTGCGCCACACACAAAAGACAAAAACAAAGACAGTACTTTACGGATGTTCATAACAGTATGTTTATAACATCCTTTTTGTACGCAGAAGGAGAAGAAAAGGTTTAGTGCATTAACAGGTCATCATGAAGACATGAGGACAAGCATGCGACCGGTTACGACTTAGAGCAATTAGGGCATACACCCTTTATGATATACTCAATGTCGCTAGCATGAAAACCGGATGGAAGAGAAACAACTGGTATCTGACAGTCAGAAATGCAGAAAGTGCGATTACATTTGATGCATGTAAAGTGAACATGATTGATATGATGTTCGCCATGACAACGGCATACACAGTACTTGCAGACGCCCGTACCGTCTTCCAATTCATGAAGCAGATGCTTCTCTGCCATAAGGCGTAGAGAGCGGAAAATGCTAGATCTGTCGAGGTCGGGAAGCCAATTTTCGACATCAGACAAAGCGAACGCTTCACATTTATCCTTTATAGCACGCCAAACAAGGATACGTACCGAAGTAGGTCGTATCTCATGCAGCTTAAGTTTTTCCTCATCACTTTCCATAACAATATCATTTATGGCAATGACACTCGTGTTGTTCTACCTCATGCTCATGGCAATGACACTCGTGATGTTCCTCTTCATGCTCGTGGCAATGACACTCATGATGCTCCTCTTCATGCTCATGGCAATGACACTCGTGATGCTCCTCTTCATGCTCATGGCAATGACACTCGTGATGCTCCTCATGATGCTCATGGCAATGACACTCGTGATGTTCTTCATGATGCTCATGGCAATGACACTCATGATGATTGTCGGAATGTTCGTGGCAGCAACAAGCAGGAGCCTTGTGGCAAAGGTTGAGGCGAAGCACATTAAGAAGAAGCAATATGAGGGCCACGGCACACACGATGCCGAGGACAGAGATATTCTCGTGATGGCAAGCCATATCGGCAAGCGAAGAGACCTGGAACCATTCGCGAGGCATAAGGTAATCGACAGCCAGTCCGAAAGCCATCGCGCCACCGATAATAGAAAGGAGATATACAACGAGAGTCTTAAGACCCAATGAATTACGGATAACGAGAATAGAAGCCATATTAACGGCAGGGCCAGCCATCAGAAGCACCAGAGCAGCGCCAGGAGACAAGCCCTTAAGCATCAGAGCGACAGCGATAGGAATAGAGCCCGTTGCGCAGACATACATAGGAATGGAGAGCAAAAGGACGAACACCATGCCCAGAACAGGACGATCACTAAATACAGACAAGAAATCGTCAGGCAAGAAAGCAGTCAGCAGTCCGGCAATCACCAGACCAACAACGAGCCACTTCCCTATTTCGGCCATCATCTCGACAAAAGCGTAGTGCAAGGCAGACTTCAGTTTTTGAAGAAAAGAGGAAGAACCTGATGGTTTGCTATGCGAACAGCAACAAGAGGCATGTTCATTAGATCCACTAATATCGGTAACAGTTTGGTCGTCAACCACATTAACTACGTGACCACCAATGATAGCCGTAATCAACGCCACAAGTGGTCGAAGGATGGCAAAAGGAAGACCCATCAAAGAATAGGTGGCCGCAATGGAATCAACACCGGTTTGTGGTGTTGCTATCAAGAACGAGACCGACGCGCCCTTGGACGCGCCTTCTTTATGAAGTGAGAGAGCTGTCGGAATAACGCCACACGAACACAAAGGTATTGGTATGCCAAGCAAAGCTGCATAGAAGACTGAGCGGAAACTGCTGCCACTAAGATAGCTGCGGAAAAGACTGGATGGCACAAAACTATGCATCAGCCCGGCGATAAAGAAACCTAACAGAAGGTAAGGAGACATCTCGCAAACCATTTCGATAATCTCATTCATATATCACATATAAAATCGTTGATAGTGCAAAGGTAAGAAACACCTTTTGCAAATAGGTTGCAATGATGCGATAAGCGGGAAAAATGCACTATATCACTTTTCAGGAGAGACTATCTCGTCTAGCTTGACTTTAACTCCTACAAGATGCTTTCTGCATTCATCTATGAGTGCCAAGGCTTCTTGAACATCAGTCAACATAGCTTCTATATCATCTACATCATCTGCCTTCAAATGAGATATTATATTCTCGATCTGAGCAATTTTCTCCTTATATTTAAATTTCTGAGCCATAAGACTACGCCTTAGATGGGAGAATAATAGTAACCGTTGTTCCCTTTCCTTCGATGCTATTCACCTCGATAGAGCCATTGTTTACACGGACAAGTTCTGCACAAATAGCTACGCCAATGCCTGTTCCTGTCTCCTGGGCTGTACCGAGTGTGCTTTCTACCGGCTGATTGGAGTTGATGCGGGCTACAACGTTGCGAGACATGCCTACTCCTGTATCATCTATCACAATCGATGTCTTATTGTCATGCTTAAGGGCTGATATGCCAATACGACCGCCCTTAGGAGTATATTTCAAGGCATTGGAGATGATATTACGAAGTATGATATTAAAATGATTGTCATCTGCATAGACTTCAATATCATCATCTACAGCTGCACTCACATGAACTCCCTTCTCTTCTGTCATCTGTCGATAGACTGAAACGACATTCTCGACTTCTGAACATACATTGATAAGCTTACGCTGGGTCTTTGCATTACTATCTAGCTGACTCCACGCAAGAACGTTACCAACCATCTGGAACAGTGTCTGAGCAGAATTATAAACGGTACGGCTATAATCGAGCAGTTCGTTATCATCTTGAGCCTTAGCATACTGCATCTGTAGCTCAGCGAAGCCGATAAGCGCATTAAAAGGATGAACGAAATCGTGAACAATGATATTCATGATACGTCCCTTCTCAAAATTAGCATTGGTAAGCTGTTTGACATGAGTTGAACGCTTACGGTAACGAACAAGGGTGTAAAGAATTACTATAAGAAGTATGAAAATAACGGCAATACAAACGTATGACACGATGGTGAAACCACGAGCCTGAGTCTGAGTGCGAGACAATTCGTCTTCAAGTTCAGCTATACGTTTTTCGTTGGCAAGATTAACCTCTGTCTTCTGATAATGAAGCCATGGACTCTTGGCGCTTATCAACTCATTACGTTCCTTCTTGTGCATCTGCTGAACAGCATCAAGCTGCTTGGTCCTATACTCGTATGCCATAGCTGGCTCATTGAGAACTGAGGCCAAAGAAGCTCTGACGTCATAAAGATCAGCAAGAATGTCATCAAACATATCATCTGAGCATATCTTTTCAGCAGAGTCAAGCAGACGTCCAGCCTCGACAACATCACCTGCAATGATAAGTGTGCGAGCAATATTGACAGAGAGAGAAGCTCTACTATGACGATCATACGCGCCCTTCAGATACTGCTTAACACGATCATAATTCTTCATCGACTTGACGTAGTCATGAAGATCATAATATATACGACCTATACGTCCATATGCGTTGGCAAGAATAGTAGAATCTCGAAGAACATCTTCCTGAGACAGAATAGCCTCAAGACATGTCAAGGCTTCACGGCTACGACCAACAGAAGAATATACATCAGACAAACGTGAAGACGATCTCCATTTTTCATCAGCATTAGAAGCGCTATTTACAGCATCCCTAAGCAGATCTAATGACTTCTCAGTATTACCTGCCTGAATGAAAGCTTCGGCAATCTGTATCAGACGATCGGATTCTGACATGTTCTCGGGATTTACTTGAGAATATGTTACCAGACCGCCATTGTTGCCCAACAACAGTAAAAAGAAAATAAATATGACTGATATTAGTCTATTCATTGAATTACGGGAATGGATATGGGTATTTTTAAACCTGTTTTTTATATGTATCTACGTGACGAGCAGCCTTCTGCGCATACAACTCATGAAGGTTGATAAGAATAGCAGTCTCCTCAACATCACCAAACTCGTCGTTGATGGCTGTACCGAATACCTTCATGGTAGGCGAAAGAGTCATGTATGCATTAACAAGAGGTGGTATATTACATCCTAATTCACGGACTTTACGAACTAGCAACTTGTAGTCATCTTGCAGATTGCCAGCTGTAAACACTGCATCACAGTCGGCTTCCGACAGTCCGATATGGATAGGATTATATGCGTATATGAGCTTCTGGTCTCCATAGAAATACTTTCTCCAGAAGCCAAGAATATAGTCGCGGGCCTGCTGGTTGAAATGGGTGTACATTGTCACCTTTCCAAAGAAATACTTAACCTCTGGGTGGTCAACGAAAAGAGACCCTAATCCGTCCCAAAGATTATCAAGTGCATATAGACTCTTTGCTCCTGCTTTGCTGCTCTGATAAATTGGCTGAACAAAAGAACGGCCCAACTCGATCGTAGAAGGGAAAAAGTCACGAATGAACTCATCTGAGAAATGGAACATGTGCGACGTTGCAAGGTATTTAGTACCCTCCTGTGTCTGAGGAAGATCTTTGCAAAGAATATAACGGTATCCACCTAAGATCTCTTTTTCTTCAGGGTCCCACACTATGAGCTGACGGAATGGTATATCGCTTACATCATACTGGTCAATGTCAGAACTCAGACCCGTACCGCCTCCTGCCATACGGAAAGAGATCTCACGCAGACGACCTACCTCCTGCATAAGATTTGGAGCCTCTGCTGCCGAGAAATCGAATATCTTGTTGTTACCCTTATTAGTAGTGCGAACGAAACGTTCACGAGTAAGCTCACTTTCAAGAAGAGCTCTGTCGACTGGGTTTATTATTGGTTGAGCATGTGACATATATAGAAATCAATTTGTCTGTTATTGATAGAATTATTTTGATAATGAATAAGCTGTCTCTTTAATGGCTTGAGCTACTTCTACCGGATTCTTACCGACAAGAGTGCGATAATCAATAGGTTTTCCAAAATGCACATCGACATGCTGTCCCTGTTGCTTATACATTTCATCAACAAGATAGAGCATCTCTATATTTGCCTTAATACCAAGCTTAGTGCGGATATTGCTGAGGTTATAGAAAAAATCGCTATTACGACCAGTAATATGGACCGGTATAATATCGCGTTCATACTGAATGGCCTTTGTAACAAAACCTTTCTTCCAATCTAGGTCAGCAATCTTACCATCACGCTTGCGCGAACAGAGCCCGGCAGGAAACATTAGTATCTGATTGTCCGACGCAAATGCCTCTTCCATTAGCTGAGCTGCACGACGGCCTGTTGTTCCGACCTTATTGACAGGGAGGAAAACATCTTTAAAATTACGAATATAGAGAAGAATGTCGTTGACAGGGAACTTCACATTCTGGAACTTCTGTTCAACACCATAGAGGAAAGCCATACCATCAAGTCCTCCGAGCGGGTGATTAGAAGCGAACACGAAACGACCACTGTCAGGAATGTTCTCTAGACCATAGAGATCTACAGACGCGCCAAACTTTTCGATTATAGCGTCGGCATAAGGCATGCCTTGAATATGAGTAGTCTTGAGTATGAACTGATTTATATCGTCCTGATGAACGATTCGCTTAAGATAATTGATGACAAATTGGGGCAAAATGCGCTTTAGTCGTGGGCTTTTTGCCTCAAGAACCTTGTCAATATCTATGGTAAACGTCTCTTCTGCCATCGCGACCTATGTATCAAAATGCATTTGGAACGCAATTTAATAAATATGCTCCATAAATATCACGCAGAACAGATTTTTTTTACACATTGCATCTTAGAGAGTCAACAATAGAAGTCAGACGAAGTAAGAACAACAAAAGACGGGGATCAACAAATCTTATTTCACGAAAGACCTCTGCTGCCAGCGTTTGCTATGCCAACGCCACACGAAAATGAGTCCACGGATACCCTCATCAAGGATGAAAGCGCACCACATACCGACAAGTCCCCATCCGAAGACCAGTCCGAACAGCCATCCGCAAAAAACGCCGGCAAGCCACTGCACAGTAATGCCGACATAGAATGGGAAGTTAACATCACCAACGGAACGGAGGACTGTAGTATAGAAGATATTGCAGACCTTACCTATCTCAACGGCTATATCAACAAAGAAGATAGTGCTACCGAGAGCGATTATCTCGGCGTTATCGGTAAGGAACGATAGCACCGTACCGCCAGCGAAAGCGCAGGCGACACTCATAACCATAGTGGCCGCAATGCCCAATTTGAGAGAATACCACCCCAGCTTATAGCTAGCATGATAGCGGTTATCGCCAACCAGATGACCGATAGTTATACTTGCTCCCTGAGATATACAAATGCAGAAGATATAGACAAACATAACAGCATTGACAACATACATACGTGTTGTGAGAGCCTCATTACCAAGCATATTAATAAAATAGGTAATAACCACCTGCTGAGCGTTGTATGACATATTTTCGCCAGCAGAAGGGAGACCAATACGAAGCAAGTTATGCATCACGTTCTTCAGTTCAGCAATCGGAGCATGAAAAGCATCCATAAGCTGACGGTAAGGGATATGGCGATTGAACAAGATTATGAAAAGAGTAACCGTAGCCACGCCGCGCGAGATAACGGTAGAAGTAGCCGCACCCAGGACACCCATAGCAGGGCATCCCCAATGGCCGAAGATAAAGGCATAGTTGCCCACTGCATTAACGACATTGACCAGCAGCACGACAAACATAGGATAGAAAGCCTTATTGTCGGCACGCAGAGAGGCAGAGACAGTCATGTGAAGCGCCTGGAAGAAGGCGAAAGCGCCCACAAGTTCCATATAAGGACAGCCATGAGACATAAGGTCGTTATCGAGGCCCATCAAGTCGAGCAAGAAAGGAGCGCCGAGCGAGAGAAGCATAGACAGGAGAACGCCACTAACGATATTGAGCAAGAGAGCCATAGCCGTAACCTGCACCATTTTGTCGCGACGTCCAGCGCCAAGATATTGAGAGCAGAGAACCGTAGTTCCGATATTGATAATCTGGAAAACAAGGAAAGCAAAAGTGATGAGCTGATTAGCGACACCCACGGCAGCCACGGCGTCGTCGGCATACTGGGACAGCATAAAAGTATCTGTGGCACCCATTGTTGTCACAAGAAGCATCTCTATGAAGATAGGGATTGAAAGTTTGCGCACTTGCCTTCGCAAGTTGATGCTCTTTTCAGCTTGTATCGTTGTCATTTTTTCGTATGAGTCAGAAAAATCGGCGCAAATATACAATAGAATAGCATACACGCGACGAAAGGGAAAACAACTTTTAGATTTTTTATGAATGGCGAACAAAAAAAAAAGCGACATCGGCCTAACACCAATGTCGCTCAATATCTTATGAGAAACTATTACTCTACGTTCATTTTACGTGCATGATATAAGAACAGCACAGTCAACGCCGTACCCAGCACCACAGCCACGACAGAAGCCTCAGGTCCGAACTGGCCACCAGAAATCAGGTCGTTGCCCGATATTTCAGAAACAAACAACTTAGCAGTATCACTGCCAGAGACCGCAGTTCCGAATATGCAACCTTCAAAATAGTTCCAAGCCCAATGGATACCGATAGGGAAAAGAAGAGTACGTTTCCAGATATATGCAGCAGCCAACATACAGCCCGCCTCGATTGCGATAGCCACAGAAGACCAAACCGTAGCGTTATCATTCATAATATGTATGAAACCGAAGACAAGGCCAGACATAACAATAGCCACATATTTATTGGAAAGAGCCTCTACACGTTTATAAACAGCACCTCTAAAAGTGACCTCTTCACCGACAGCCACAAAAAGGAACAGGAAAAGCGTAGAAATCAGAGACAGGTTAAGATCAGTTTCAATAACATGGTAACAGCCAAGAATCGCAATCACGGCAACTACGACAGACATAAACACAGCACCGATGCCAAAGCCCTTAGCTATTTCAGGCAGACGATGGAAATGAAATATATCACTCCAACTACGATGATCAGCGAAATGCTGCACAAGAGCATATATACCGACCATAACCGCAGACATCAGCAGTGAAGCCACGATGACATACAAACGAGAATCGCTCATATAGATCAGTGAGCACATTATAGCGTACAAGATAAAAAACAGAAAAGGCTCAAAAATGAGACGAATAATGTTAACGACAGTTTTCATAAACATGATTTTTATACACAAATATATAGAATAAAAATACAAATAAAAAACTTAGAGTAACAAATCACTAAACATAATCAACTATACAAAACACAGCAAAAAAACATATCTTTGCATCAGAGGATAAAAGAAACAGACAAGATGGATTTTTTACCGCAGGATCCCGCCATACTCGTTTCGAGCATCAACATGTTGCTGCGAGATGAGGAGTTTGACACGCTAGAAGCGTTATGTTACTATTTCAACCGTGAGCCAGAAGAGATAAAAGCATATCTCGAGCAAAACGGCTACACATATAGCGAAGAGCAAAGACAGATGCGTCCAATAGGATACGACTCAAACAACGGCAAATGATAACGAAAGAGTGCATAGAGACCGCATATTGCTTCTTTCATCAGAAGCAGAGGGTTTTTCAATATTCAACAATGGACTGGCAAAAAGAAGACATAGAGTATGCCATCGGGAGCTACCTTGACACAATGTCGGCCGAGCTATACGATAAGTTATCTCAAGGGCGCCAGCACTATCTGCGTCAGCACGAACATTTCGGTGATGACCTTGCAGAAGCAGTAGAATTGCTAGAGACCATGCTTGAGTTATAGCAAGGGAATGTTTATATTTGCATCAAACAACACACAGATGAAACGCCACACCGCAATACTCATCCTCCTGCTGACATTCGCCACGAGAGCTGTAGCCGAGCGTGAGCCATTCATCTATAGGATATTCCCTTTCCTGAGATATGAAATCAACAAGTCATATATAGCCGAAGGACCTTCCAACTTCTCACTCAAGCCATACATCAAGACCGAGCAGGGGCTGACCAGTTTCCAGTATGCCGACACCATAACGGGTGACAACTTCTCGTTTGGCATCAACGACAAGGCCACCCTACTGACGGGTCTCGAAGTGGCCTATAAAGGATTCTCATTCGGCTACGACTTCAATCCGTCGGAAGTCTTCGGGCACAAGAAACGCTCGGGCTATGACTTCAACTGCAGTGTCTTTGGGCAGGCGGCAGGATGTGACTTCTTCTTCTCGACCCAAGACAGAGCCCGTGTGAGAAACAACAAAAACAGACTGCTGACAGAAGACGAGGCCGACTGCTTCTCATCATCACGCATGCAGGCCAGCCTTTATTATGTAATAAGAAAAGACATGTTCTCGATGCCAGCCGTATTCAACGAATCGTTCGTGCAGAAAAAGACAGCAGGCAGCATCATAATAGACGCCAACATCACCAACACACTCATAACCCTCAACCGTTCGCGCGTACCTGTAGCACTTGATTCGCTCTTAACGCAAAACGTCATGTTTTCACACATGCGCCAGTCGATGGTGTGTGTCGGATGCGGCTACGGGCGCAATGCAGTATACCAGCATGTGATGCTACACTGGTCGGCTCAGCCTTCGCTACCACTTTATATGTCAAAAAAGATTGTGAATATGGATGGTGCAGAATACGCGACCAACCTGTGGGATTTTAATATCAACGCCAAACTACGAGGCGCCGTACAATGGCACTATGGCAATCATTCGCTTAATCTCAACCTTGTCGTCGACATCAATCTCATCAATCAAGGAGCCTTCAGTGCAGTCGACTCATTCATGCGAGGCTATCTGTCATACCGTATACTATTCGGCAAGAAGACAGCGCGTTATTAATGCAAGTTGAAACGCATAGTAACAGTGCGTCCCTCATCGCTATAATGCACCTCATCGGCAAGATTCTTTATAAGGAATACTCCCCTACCCCCTTCATTCTCGAGATTCTCAGGTGAAGTAGGATCAGGGACAGACTCAGGGTCGAAGCTTTCGCCCTCATTGGATATGGTATATTCAATTTTCTCGCTATCAATCTCAAAAGCCACCTTAACCTTCTTGTCCTTGTCCATGTTATTACCATGAACGATGGCATTATTAAGAGCCTCAACCACAGCGATCAACAGCTTGCCATACACCTCAGTATTCAGCTTACAAGCCACAGCCTGATTATTAATCAACTTCTCGACGATACTTATATTCTGAAGATCAGAAGTAAGCTCAACGCTATTGTTAATGCTACAGTTTCCCATACCAGATTGCTTTTTTTGTGGATAATACGCGTCCACATAACTTTTGTTACATTCTATTCATTTTTTCCACAAAACAGTTGCCGATTAACATTTGGCATCTATGTGCTATCTTTCGAAACAGGGATTTTAAAAGACAGGTGAGACGACCTCGCAATAGGAATAAGATATACCGTACATTTATTACAATATCACTTAATTTATACCGTACATTTATTACAACTCGTCATTGGAAAGTAAAAAAGGCGCATCATTTTCGTCATTGGAAAGTAAAAAATACACTTCATTTTCATCATTGGAAAGTAAAATTTTTATATTTGCAACACTTAATACGTTATTGATATGCAGAACTTATTTGCCATACATCACAGACTTATCGAAAGTACAGAGATCTCGTACGTTAGATACCTATACGACCATATCAACTGGAACAACAGATTGATTGCAATAAAAGGAGCCAAAGGAACAGGGAAAACGACTCTTATGCTCCAGCATATCAAAAAGTCATTTGGAGACTCCGACACCGCTATTTACGCATCATTGGATAATCTGTGGTTTGCGAACCACACTATTGCCGAACTTGCTGAATACCATTACACACACGGCGGAACACATCTGTTTCTTGATGAAATACATAAATATCGTAATTGGGAACGAGAAGTGAAGAATATATACGACTCATACCCAACGATGAATATCGTCATAACAGGGTCATCAATGTTAAGAATTGGCGAGACAATGATTGCAGACCTTTCACGAAGGTGCCGCATGTACACACTGGAAGGCCTCTCGTTCAGAGAATATCTGAAACTGGAAGGCATCGCCGACCTGCCTGTGCTGACATTTGATGAAATACTGACAAACCATATCAAAAAAGCCGCATCAATAACAGCAAAAACAAAAGTACTACAGCACTTCGACAAATACCTGAAAACAGGATATTACCCTTTCTACAGAGACTCGGGCGATGGTTTCTACGAAAGACTACAATCGGTTCTTGATTCGATAATAGAAAGTGAAATACCTGCAGTGAGCAGAATAGAATATGATTCAATATATAAGACAAGAAAACTACTCGGCGTGATGGCAGAAACAGTGCCCTACACACTCAACATATCTAATTTATGCACAACACTAAGTGTTTCCAGAAACAACCTCATAAAACTATTAGATTTGTTGGACAAAGCTGCAATAATTCGCAGATTATACTCTGAGTCTACAGGGATGAAAACTCTGACCAAGCCAGAAAAGATACTATTTGCCAACAGCAATATTATGTACGCGCTGACACCTTCGACCGACAAAGGAACACTACGCGAAACATTCATAGCATCGCAGTTGTGTGTAGAACACAAAATGAGCATGCCTTCATCTGGCGATATTTTTGTTGACGAACTCCATACTCTTGAAGTAGGAGGCCGAAGTAAAGGATACAAACAGATCAAGGACATAAAGAACAGCTATATAGTTGCCGACGACTGCGAGATAGGTTTTGACAACAAGATTCCAATGTGGCTTTTCGGGTTGATGTACTGATGGCACAAGTAAGATGTAATGACTATGATGATTTCAAATGTAAAATAAGTGTCCATTATACCATGTAGTCCGTAAAAATGTGTTATACTTACGGTCTATAATTCGGGTAATTACACACAAACATGAACAATTATCCTAATTCTATTGAAAAACGTTGTTAACAATGGCAAAGCAATTAAAAACAAAGGCAGAAAAGCCTCTCAACATAGACGACATTCTTTTCAATTGTCGCGATATACTTCGTTCTGCACGCAATTCGGGGTCATTCTTCGAGAAACGTGACATGATGCTTACGCTTATATTTCTTCGTTTTATTGGCGAAAAGTATGAAGATGGCGTTGCAGCTCTGCGTCAGACACTTATAGAGCAAGGTCTTAATCCTGACGACGAAGAGATTTTCAAGGCATTCTTTGAAGATGCCTCTTTTGCCGATGGTACTTACGACTTGCCTCTCGAAGCACGTTGGTCCACTATCATCAATACATCTGCTCCTGGTTTGAATGTCGCTCTCGATACGGCTTTGCATAGCATAGCAACGAGCAACAAACTACTGAAAGGCTGTTTTGTTGAGGGTACGTTTACGCAGCGCAACCTTGCCGCCAACGACATCAAGAAACTTGTTGACGAAATCAACAAGATTAGCCACAAGGCTTTTGGTGAGGAACGCGACCTCATTGGCCGAGTATATGAATATTTTCTCAAAGAGTTTGCAGTAAATGCCACCAAAGAGGAGGGCGAATTCTATACACCTCATGATGTTGTTCAGCTTATTGCTGCAATGATAGAGCCATTCGAAGGCACTCTATATGACCCAGCATGTGGTTCTGGCGGTATGTTCATACAGTCGGCCGAACTAGTGAAGTCTCGTCAAGGCGACATAAACCGCATTAACATTTATGGGCAGGAAAAAGAGGCTGCTACATACCGATTGGCAAAGATGAACCTGGCGCTTCGTGGCCTTAGCCACAACCTTGGCGAAGGTAGCGACTCTTCGTTCACCAATGATTTGCATAGAGGTTTGTACTTTGACTACATCATGGCCAATCCGCCATTCAATCTCAAGAGCTGGTACGATTTCAATCTTAAAGATGATGCTCGATGGGCCGACTATGCAACACCTCCTGAGAGCAACGCCAACTATGCTTGGATACTGCACATGCTTTCGCACCTTAAACCTGCCACAGGTGTAGCCGGTTTTCTTCTCGCCAATGGTGCGTTGAACGATAGCGATACATTAGAAATCAGAAAGAAACTTATTGAAAACGACAAGGTAGAAGCCATCATTGTACTTCCTAGAGAATTGTTTATCACTACCGACATCAGTGTCACTCTTTGGATTCTTAATCAGAACAAAGGAGGTGGAGACTATCATGGTCGTAATCTGCGCAGTCGCAAGGGCGAAATCCTCTTTGTGGATTTGCGTCAATGGACAGAGAATCCTGTCAAGGGCGAGCAAAAGAAAAAGGTTATTCTTATGCAAGACCAGATTGATCGGGCTGCATCTATCTACCACAAGTGGCAGGAGAAAGACACTGACGGTTCAAACTACGAAGTTGCGGAACTCTATCGCAGTGTCAATATTGCAGAGATTGAGCAAAAAGGATGGGCACTCACCCCAAGCAAATACATCGAGTTTATCGACCACGATCTCGACATAGATTATGCCAAGGAGATGGCTCGCATACAAAATGAGATGAAAGAGATTATGGCAGCCGAGAAGAAGTCGCAAAACATGCTTATTGAGGCTTTCAAGGGAATTGGTTATGGAATAGAATGATAGCGATATGAGTAATTTGATACATATAGACGAAGAATACAAGACGTGGATAAATAATTTGAGTCTGCGCTTCAAGCAGAGTCAAATAAAGGCTGCCATAAAGGTGAACAGCGAACTCCTGCAGTTCTACTGGTCTTTAGGCAGAGACATTGTTGAACTCAAAGTCGAAGAGCGTTGGGGACAAGGTGTCATGGCTTCTGTCAGCCACGATTTGCAATCGGCGTTGCCTGATGTGAAAGGTTTGTCAACCTCCAACTTGTATTATATCAAGAGGTTCTATGTTACTTATTATAAGCTATTTGCAAAATTACCCCAACTTGGGGAAGAATTAGGTAAAGAAAGTTTACCCCAACTTGGGGTAAATATTTCTGCCGAAAAAATGGTATTTAATGAGTTGATGTCTATTCCATGGAATCACCACAAGTATATCATGGATAAATTTAGCAAAGACATGCCCAAAGCCATGTTCTATGTTCATCAGACATACATAAACAATTGGAGTCGCTCCGTGTTGCTCAACTTTCTCGATACCGACTTATATGAACGTCAGGGAAAAGCTGTAACAAACTTCAAGCGCACATTGCCTGAGGTTGACAGCGATTTGGCACAGCAGATAACAAAAGACCCATATAGTTTCGACTTCCTTTCGATGACCAAAAGTTATAACGAGAGGGAGTTGAAGAACGCTTTGGAGACCAACATCATGCGCTTCCTCACCGAACTTGGCAAGGGCTTCGCCTACGTAGGTCGCGAGTATCGCATAATGATTGGCGAGAAGGAAAAGTTTATAGACATGCTCTTCTATCATATACCGCTCCACCGATATGTGGTGATTGAGATAAAGACCGACGAATTCGACTCCGACAATATAGGGCAATTAGGTACATACGTCGTAGCCGTCAACCACCAACTCAAGACTGACCGCGACGACGCAACAATTGGCTTGTTGATCTGTAAGAAGAAAGACAATATCCTGGCACAATACGCCCTTGAGATGACAAACATACCTCTTGGCATTTCGGAATATGAGCTTTCTAAACTCGTTCCCGAAAACTTCAAGTCTTCGCTTCCTTCTATCGAGGAAATCGAAAACGAACTTAACTCTTCTAACAAATAAGGGGGATAGGTTATGAAATCGAATAACGAAATTGCAAGAACAAATAATAATATTCCACACCAGTTTGACGAAGTGATGGAAATGATTAAGGTGGCGAAGCAAAAGGTCTTTGCTGCCGTAAACACATCATTGATAGACCTCTATTGGCAGGTCGGTAGCTACATTAGCCATCAGATAGATGAAGCTGGCTGGGGCAAGTCGGTGGTGGAAGAACTGGCCAACTACATACGCACACAGGAACCGAATTCCGAAGGTTTCTCGAAGCAGAACTTGTGGCGTATGAAGCAGTTTTATGAGGCCTATAAAGATGCCGATGAAAAACTCTCAGCACTGCTGAGAGAAATTAGCTGGACTCTCGACCGCGATGTGAAGAAGCCTCACGAAAATCCAAGCATTGGCGTACTGCTCTGTAAAAGCAAGGATGACGAAGTAGTGGAGTATGCCCTTAGCCGTAGTCTATCACCAACTTTGGTGGCTGAATACGAATTGAAACTGCCCAACAAGGCACTTCTACAACGCAAAATGCAAGAATTGGCAGAACTGATAGGCGACGAACAAGATTAATATTCGAGCTATGGGATTGAATAAGATTAGATTAGGAGACTATATCATACGCTCTACAAAGAATAATAGAGATTTACTCTATAAGGAAGATATGATTGTTGGGGTTAATACAAAAGGTGTTTTTGCAACTCCCAAAGGAGAGCCTATAGATGTTAATCTGAAGCCATATAAGATAGTGGATAATGGAGCGTTTGTTTATAACCCAACTCGAATTGATTTAGGTTCTTTGGCGTATAGAACAGAAGGACGGTGTATAGTTTCTCATCTTTACATAGTGTTTTACCTTACCGAAGAAGGGAAAAAAATAATAGATCCAACTTATTTGTATATTTACTTTAGGCGAAGGGAATTTTGTAGGGAAGTCACTTTTAGAAATTTTGGAAGTCAACGTCCCGAATTTAGTTTTGCCGATATGAGTGATATCACCATTAACCTTCCCTCCCTTGATATCCAGCAAAAATACGTCAACATCTACAATGCCATGCTTAAAAACCAGCAGGCATACGAGCGTGGGCTGGAGGATTTGAAACTGGTGTGTGATGGGTATATTGAGGATTTGAGAAGGGAAATGCCTTGCGAGAAGATTGGAGGGTATATTGAAGAAAGGAATGAAAAAAATGAGAACAATGCTATAACTCTATTTCAAGGTGTAAATGTTGAACATGTTTTTACTGAGCCTAAACGAATTGCAGAAGATTCAGAAAATGGAAGTGTCGTGAGAACTGGGCAATTCGCTTTTAATAAAGTAATGAAAGCACATAACACAAAACTTCCTATTGCACTTAGAGAAGGACCTGATTGTGTAGTTTCAAATTCTTATCAAGTATTTGAAGTTATCAAAAAAGATAAGTTATTGCCGAAATACTTGCTCTTATGGATGAATCGTGCAGAAACTCAACGATATGCGGGTTTTATTTCATTTGGAACGACTCGTGACATATTTTCATTTGATGACATGGGCGAAATAACAATTCCTATTCCAGATATTAATATCCAGCAAAGTGTTGTTGACATTTTTACTGTATATCAAAAGAGGCAAACTATCAACGAGCGTATGAAAGCGCAGATAAAGGATATTTGTCCGATATTGATAAAAGGGAGTATTGAGGAAGGGAGAAAGGAGGAATAAAATATGAAAACATACTCTGATTTTATAATGGAAATATCGTCGGATGAACTTTATGAAGGCCTGTTGGGCTTTGGTATGTTCTCAGAAAAGATACCTCCGATGTTTACATCAAAGTCATTCTATGATTACTGTAAAGCCAATTCTCCTGCTTTCGAGGATAAATGGCATTCTTTTGTCAGGTATGATAGTGTAAGGAATACGAACAGCGTTCGCGAGCTCGGAATACCTACGCCAATGTCTTACCAACAGTTATGTAAATGCGTAGAAGAGAATTGGGAGCAACTAACAAATCATTTCTCTCAAAACACAAATAATCAAGACTATATTGTTAGTCGAATTCATCTTCGAAAGATGAACAATTCCAGAATGCTTTTCAAAATGAATTATGATAATTGGAAAGAAGATGGGAGTCCAGAATTAGATCTACTGATTGGAAGCAAATATATTGTCCATGCAGATATATCAAAATGTTTTCCAAGCATATATACACATTCGTTGCCTTGGGCATTAGTAGGCAAGAATGAGGCAAAGTTGCATGCGGGTAGAGGAGGAAGAAATCTGTGGTATAATCAAATAGATCATTATGTTCAAAATTGTAAATATGGAGAAACGCATGGTTTGCTGATTGGACCGCACATATCAAATTTGTTAGGAGAAATAATACTAACTGTTGTAGATAAAGAATTATATTCAAAAGGTTGGAAATTCATCCGTAACATTGACGACTATACATGTTATGTTGATAGTTTCGAGAAAGCGCATTTATTTCTAATTGATCTTAATTCAGAATTGAGAAAATTTGACCTTTCTATCAATGACAAAAAAACTGAAATTTCTATGTTGCCCAAAGCTTTGGCAGAACAATGGATTAGGCAAATAAGTAATACAAAAAACTTCTTTCGAGATGACAAATTTGATTACATAAGTGCTCAATCTTATTTTGACAATGCGATTGAGTTAATGCAGAAAAATAATGGGAATAGTGCTGTCCTTAATTATGCTATAAAAGCTTTGCCAATTGACGTAATGACAAATCAAGCAAAAATATTATGTGTCAAAACCATATTTCATTTATGTTTACTATATCCATATTTAGTACAATGTATTGATGAATATGTATTTAAAAAATTCAATGTTGACAAAGGCGAAATAGAATATTTTGCAAATAAATTATTTGATCAAGAAATAAAAGCAAAAAATTTTGATGCGGTTTGTTATGCCTTGTTTTTTGCTAGAAAATATGATTTTCATATAAACAGTGTAAAAGCCCAAGATTCCATTGATAATGAATCTTGTATTTTTAAATTATTGTCTTTTTTATATTTCAAAAAATACAACAATGAAGTAGAAATAGCTCTTCTTAGAAAACATGCAGTTGATTTAAAAAACAACCAAGAAGATTTTGATAGAAATTGGTTGTTCATTTATGAAAGTTTACCTGCAAGCGATTTGCCTGATGATGATTGGAAAACGCTAAAGGGAGCCAATGTTTCATTTGTCTTATAATAACTTATGTCCAAACTCACCAACTATAACGGTCGTTACTGCGAATCCGACTACGAATACGCCTTCGTCGGCTATCTCGAAGCCGAGGGGTGGACTTACATTGCTGGCGATAAGATTGTGCGTAGCCGTCGCACCGATGTGCTTATTGCTGACGATTTCAAGAAGTTCATTGCCGATACTAACAGTGACCTTACTACCGACGAGGTCAGTCAGATATTCGACAACGTCCGTCTCGTTGGTGCCGAAACCGACTTTGCCACACTCCATAAAGTTTACAATTGGATGGTCGATGGTGTGCAGTTTACGCCTCAAAACGGAATGGCACGCATGGTGTCGCTTATCGACTTCAACAACTACAAGAACAACATTTTCCGTGTTGTCAATCAGTTCACTGTCGATTACGTCAACAACGGTGCAATAAAAGACCGCCGACCAGACGTGATGCTTTTTGTCAATGGAATGCCACTGTGTATCATCGAACTTAAAAATCCGGCTGATGCACATGCCACCATAAAAGACGCATGGGAGCAAATCACCATCCGTTATTGGCGAGACATTCCTCACCTGCTCCACTATTGTCCTCTTTCTTGCATCTCCGATGGTGTGAAGACTCGTTTTGGCACTGTGCGTACACCATACGAACACTATTACGCATGGCGCCGTGTCAACGAGGGCGACAAGGTATCCACTCTTCCATTTAAGGAGATGGAGACCATGATAAAAGGAGTCTATTCACCTCAACGTTTTCTTGAGATATTCCGTGACTACATATATTTTCAAGACTCTATTTACGATAGTGACGAACAAGAGATAGTCTGTCGTTATCCACAGTTCTTTGCCTCAAAGCTCCTCAAACAAAGCATCATAAACTCAGTTGCCACCAAGAGCGGCAAAGGAGGAACATATTTCGGAGCCACAGGTTGCGGAAAGACATACACCATGGCTTTTCTTGCCCGTCAGTTGGCACTCCGATGCACAGATGTTCCCGAGATTGGTTCTCCAACCATCATTCTTATCGTTGACCGAGAAGACCTCCAGCAACAAGGAGCAAAACTCTTTACCAAGAGCAAGGAGTTTCTCAACCTTGGCGAGGTATCCGTCGTAAAGAACAGAGCCCATTTGCGAAGCGAGTTAGGTTCTCGCCAAAGCGGTGGATTCTACATCTGTACCATACAGAAGTTCTGCGACCGCAAAGACGATAAGATAGGTCTCATCAACGACCGTCGTAATATCATTTGCTTCTCTGATGAAGCACATCGCACCCAGCTCGAGCATTCCAAGAAGATACAGTTCTCCAAGGATGAAAACGAGAATATGAAGGCGATGATATCCAAGCCATACGCCAAGGTGCTCAAAGAGGCTCTTCCTCATGCTACTTTCGTTGGCTTTACTGGTACACCTATAGCCGAGACCTATCAGACCTTCGGTGAGGAGATTGACCGTTACACCATGGACCAGGCAGTTGCCGATGGCCTTACAGTTGCCATAAAGTACCATCCTCGCATAGCAAAAGTACTGCTTGACAATCAGAAAGTTGAGGATATCGAAAACTACTACAAGCAGTGTTCTGAAGATGGTGCCACTGCAGAGGATATTGAGGCAAGCAAGCAGGCTATGAGCTCAATGGAGGTTATTCTTGGCGACAAGAATCGTCTTGAGCGTTTGGCTGTAGATATTCACGATCATTACACTAAAGCTTGTGAAGCCGATCCAGATCGAGTACAGAAAGCCATGATTACTTGTGCAAACCGCACAATCGCATATAACTTATTAAGTGTATTCAGGGAGAAGTATCCGGAGTGGTTCGAGGAGAAAAAATCTCCTGATGGTATTGCTGTTACCGACAAGGAGTTACGTAAACTAAAGCCAATGCCATTTATCGCCATGGTGTCTAGCGTTGGAAGCAACGACGAGGCGGAAATGTATAACTATCTAGGAGGAGTCAAGAACGACCAACGATCGGCCGACCTTGATGCTGCGTTCAAGCAACCTAAGTCTAATTTCAGCATTGTCATTGTGGTAGATATGTGGATTACAGGCTTTGACGTTCCTTCTCTTACATACCTCTATAACGACAAACCGCTGCAGAAACATCTGCTTATTCAGACGATTAGTCGTGTAAATCGCAAATACAAAGGTAAGGATTATGGCTTCATCATTGACTATATTGGCATTCGAGACAATATGCGCGAAGCCATGAAAATATATGGTGGAGACACATCAGTTGCTCCGACATCCGATGATGTGGAGCAAGCTACCATGATTTTCCGTGAAGAACTGGAGATAATCAAACGCCTGTTTGTAGGTTTTGACATTACACCATTCATGAACCCTGAATGTGAAGCAATGCTTCGCTACAAACTTCTTGCAGAAGCAGCGGAATTCGTTTTCATGTCGACTAAAGTTCTCAATTCCGAAGGCAAAAAGAAAACACAGCAAGTATCTTTCAAGACATATTTCCTCCAGTCTGTCAAGCGTATGCGTACAGCGTACGACATCTGCCAGCCATCTGGTGAACTGGGAGAAGAAGAGTCTGCTCTTGCGCAGAGTTTCATGGCGATAGCTGGCTTTGTCCGCAAAATGAGCGGCACATCCGATATCGATGCCGACACCATGAACTGCACAGTTTCAAAGATGGTAGAGCAGGCGTTGAAATACAATAAGGTCGAAAGTGTTCTTGAGACAGGCGAAGAAGAAGACATCTTCTCTGCAGAGTATTTCGAACGCCTTTCTGATGTCAAGATGCCGGCGACAAAACTAGAACTGCTCATCAAGATGCTCAAAAAGCAGATAAAGGAGTATGGAAAAACCAACCAAACGGAGGCCAAGAAATTCCAAGAGATGCTCGAGAAGACCATTGCTGAATATCACGAACGTCGCAAACATCTGACGGCAGAAGAAGCAGGCGCAACGCAAGAACAAGCGTCTGAAGACATCATCAAGTCAGCTACAGAACAAGCTCTTGAGATTCTAACGAAGATGAATGAGAGTCGAGAGAGTTTCCGCAAGATGGGACTCACATTCGAAGAAAAAGCATTCTATGATATTCTTTTAGCGCTTCGCGACCAGCATAATTTTGTTTATGGAGAAGATAAGAATGTAGATGGGATTGTTATCAATGAGAAATGCAGAACACTAGCCAAGAAAGTAAAAGAGATTATAGACACAAAATCCAGCTTTGCCGACTGGCTCAACAATCAGAACGTACGCAACCAGCTTAAGCTCGACATCAAGATTTGTCTTATAAAGAATGGCTATCCACCTCAGTATAGCCCAGAGGTGTTCTCTAAGGTTATGGATCAGGTAGAAAACTTCGAAGAACATAGAAGCGAGAGTGTGTCAATAAAAAACTATGACACTGCTGATGAAGAGGAGCTCCCGATGGCTGCAGAAGAATAAAAACATCAAACGAAATTTTGGATATGAAACATTATAACACGACAATAATCATCAAAGAAGACTGATTTAAAAACTATAATTTATAGAACCAACGCATAATGCAATAGAATATCATTAACTTTGCGTTGCAAAACAAATTTAGCGCGACACGAAAAGCATGAACAAGATTCTATATGTAGCAATCGTGGCCGTACTGGCCATATCTCTTCTGGCTGAATTTGCCATCAAACAATTTGGACTCGACCTCGGCCCTATGGCATGGATAGGCTCATGGGTGTCATCGCCTGTCGCACTTCTCATCGGCATTGCATTCGCACTCATATTTGGCTCCACGTATGAAAACTTCACCAAACTGATGTCAAAGAAGATGCTCCAGTACTCTGTCATCGGACTCGGATTTGGCATGAATGTCAACGCCGCAATAGCCTCGGGCCGCGAAGGCATGATGTTCACCATCATAAGCGTATTCGGCACTCTTGCACTCGGATATGTCATCGGCCGCAAAATGCTCAAGGTAGACTCTCAGACCAGCTACCTCATATCATCGGGCACTGCCATCTGTGGCGGCTCGGCCATTGCTGCTGTAGGACCAACAATAAAGGCTCGTTCAGAATCGATGTCTGTTGCACTCGGTGTAGTCTTCGTGCTCAACGCCATAGCCCTGTTTGTCTTCCCGTATATCGGCGATGCCATAGGCATGACAATGAAGCAGTTCGGCATGTGGGCCGCTATAGCCATCCACGACACGAGTTCGGTAGTTGGAGCAGGCGCAGCCTACGACCAGATGCACCCTGAAATGCTACATTCGGAAGGCATATCAGCCCTCGAAGTTGCAACCACAGTCAAACTCACACGAGCCTTATGGATAGTCGCACTGGTGCTCACTACCCCATTCTTCTTCCGTAGCGACAAAAACAACGAAGGCGTAAGCAAACCATGGTATAAGACGATCCCTACATTTATCATCTGGTTTGTCGTAGCAATACTGGTCAACACCTACATTCTATCCAACGCAAGTGTCATCGGAGAAGAGGCATCCACCATAGGCACGGCTATAAGCGGATGTGTAAACCGCCTGGCCAAGAGCATGATAACCCTTTCACTTTTCTTCATCGGTGCCGGACTCACACGCAAAACACTAAAGACTGTCGGCATACGTCCACTTTTCCAAGGCATCATACTCTGGATAAGCATAAGCGTCATATCACTTGGGTATATAGTGATATAACAAATACACCATTATACATCTGTATTACATATATATTATCACATTTGTACCATAAAAACTTATTAATACTTATAAGCGCATATTATTTCATTTTTATTTATATTTTTGCGATAGTACAGTTGCGGAGTCCGTTCCTGCTATTAACAATATAGACGACTGACGACACACTATAGAACATTATTAACTATCATTTTTATGAATAAAAAAACTACCGCAGCGCTTATTTTGGCAACTGCAGTTTTTGCTAGTTGTGACGATGACAACAACAGCATCCCAGAAACACAGGAAAAGACCTACGAACACATCGGACAACAGAAAGTAACTGCCGACGCAGAAGGCAACCTCTACGTCGACAACAAACTTGTCTGCTCTTTTGCTACAGTTGAAAAAGGCACCTTCTATATGGGTGCACAAAGCCGTGACGCATCTAAACCAAACTATCGCGAGACAGCCCAAGGCAACGAAGGACCGGTGCACGAGGTAAAGATCACCAAGGACTTCCTCATAGGCAAATACGAAGTGACACAAGCCCTCTGGCGAGCCGTGATGGGCACAACCGACGCCGTTGTCGCCAAATGGACTCCATATGCCGATGTCAATGGCGACGGAATAATGAACCGCTACTGTGTAGACACTCGCTATAACAACCCTAACGACACAAGCGAAGGTGATGGCCTCGACGACGAACTACCTGCCTATTGGATAGACTATCCAGACATCGTTGAATTTCTCTCAGAATTAAACAAGATGACAGGCCTTGAATATAGACTCCCTACCGAAGCAGAATGGGAATACGCATCAAATGGCGGGCACAAAGCAACAATCATCACCAACCAGGCAGGAGGCACACGCTACCATTACTGGGCCGGGTCGGACGACGCCGACAAGGTATGCGTATATGGCAACCCGAATTTTGAATTTGGCAAGCCATACCTGCAAAAAGGCGGCACAAAGGAACCAAACGAACTCGGACTCTATGACATGTCGGGTAACGTATGGGAATGGACAGCCGACTACTTCAGCACAACATTCTACAAGGAAGACAAAAGCGACATCAACAGTGTCGACCCTATATGCACCACCCCATCATTGTTCCGCTCTATCAAAGGTGGAGGATGGGAGTCGTTGTCAGACTACTGTTTCTCGAACTACCGTGGCATTGACTGCCGCGCATACGGCAGTAACATACGCTGCTATGGTTTCCGTTTAGCCCTCACAAAATAACAAACAACGATGAAAAGAATACTGACACTCTTTTTCGCATTGGTCATCCTCGCAACGACCACTAATGCACAAGATAATAAACTTACACGCGAGCAGATCCTCGCTATGAGCATCGAAGAGCTTTCTGAACTTCCTCTCGAAAATCTGATGATGGCTGTCGAGACATTGGGCGTAAGCTCTGTCGACGAACTCTTCGCACTGATAATGAACAAAAACGTGGCTTCTGCCAGCAAGAAGGAAGAGAACGCTTTCTATTCGCCTCTCTCCTCTTCTACCCTCACTCGCGCCGAGATTCAGAAGTATGGAGCCAACACTATCGAAGAGGCTCTTAAGCTTATTCCTGGCGTTGTCGTTCAGCAGAAGACTAATGGTAACTACGATGTCATCATCCGTGGCCTCAACAACATCCCTGACAATCAGATGCTTCTCTACACCGAGAACGCTAATACTCTCCTGATGGTCAACGGCCGCGTTTGCCACAACTATGCAATAGGCAATGTATGTTTTGACATGCTACCGGTCTCTCTTGCCGATATCGAACGTATAGAGGTTGTGCGCGGCGCTACAAGTGCTCTCTATGGCACTAACGCTGTACAGGGTGTAATAAACATCATCACATCTAAGCCTAACACTGCCGAACACCCTGTCATGGGCTCATACACTATCGGCTCTATGGGCACTGCCTACGGCAATATCGCTTTCAACACTGCTATCAACAGCAAGCTTGCCCTCGGTGCAACGATTGGCATTCAAAAAAACGACCGCAGCACTAGCGACATTTATGTCATGCCTAACAGCAATCTTCAAGACGAAGGTGTCTCTTCTTCGCCTGCTTCATTCGCTAACGGCGGCTGGGTATCAACACATAATCTTCAGAACATCAAGTATATCGAGGAGGAGACTAACGTCATCACTGGCGCACAAACTACTCACCACTACGACATTATCGAGCCATCTATCAAGGCTTCCGATATGTTCCCTAATCCTAAGGTGGGCCGCCGACAGGCTACATTCAACCTTTACGCGACTTTCACTCCTACTCCGGTTGCCGAAGTCAACCTTCAGGCTGGCTACCAGAACTCTCTTGCCGCTTGCTCACCTATCAGCGACGATTTCTTCTCGCTCAACTACCGCACTAGCAAGACGGCCTATGTCAACCTCGACGCTAACATATCTAGCCTCCACCTTAATGCCAACTATTCCCAAGGTCCTCAGAACTTTGCCGTGGGCGTAAATGGCTTCAAGGAGAAGAGCAAGGTGTTCTCCGCACAGGCTAGCTACGACGCTCAACTTCCGTTCGGACTCTCTGTTCGACCTGAGATCTACTATCAGAATGTCCAGTACGAGGATTATGTGAACAATGGCTATTTCAATGGCTGCGCTAAGATCACTGATATCGCTCCAAGCCTTCGCCTCGACTACCAGAAGGATGGATGGCGCTTCATCGCTGCTTTCCGCTCCGACAAGACTAACATTCCCGACAAGTGGAACCACTCTTGGCAGATAGCATCATCTAAGGCTATAAACAACAACAATTTCATCCGTCTGTCTTATAGCCGCGCTATGCGTTCTGCTAACTTGACCAACACGTCGGCCAACTACACTTGGGATCGTGAATCTCTTCCTACGCCTGAAAAAGTTCACTATATAGGCAACGAGGAAGCGAATATCATGCACATCGACAACTTCGAGTTCGGTTACCGCCTCCGTCCTTCTGAACGCCTCCTTATCGACGCCGAACTGTTCTATTCTAAGTCGTCGGACTATGGTGCCCTCCACTCACAGAGTTCTCGCATCTACCTCGAAGATGGTCAGCTATCTGACTTCATCACGGGTCTTGTCACTGCATGGAGCGAACAGTTCCAGGCTCAGATGGCTGGTCAAAAGTCAACGGCTATCGACGATTTCACAAGAAACGAAATAGGCAATATCAACGAGAATTTCGGCTCTCAGGCTATCATTCAATACCAGAATCTCCCTTACGAGGTTCATCAGGGCGGCGTAACTGTTGGTATCGACTGGATTATCAGCCCTAAGCTCATCGCTAAGATCAACCTCAATGCTCAGCAGACGTTCATAAACAACTACTACTCTTACAATCAGAACTCATCGATTAAGGAGCAGTTGGCTGCCTCACGCTATGCTACATTGAAGAATCTTATCGGCTACGACTATAACACTAAGACGTTCTCCGACAATTCATTCATCAACGAATTTGTTGCCGACCTTACAAGTTGCGCATTGGAGGGTCGCGACTATGTCAAATATGCTCAAGATGCCAAATACCATCTGCCTGACATGACAAGCTACCAGATGGCTAACGACAAGGATGGCGTCGAAATCTACAAGATGGCCTACGAGAGAGCTACTATCGAGGGCTTCAACATCCTCTACGGCATGGAGAATGTGCCTCTCTTCGAACTCGATGGCTACGAAAGTGCTTGGTTCGACCCTGCCGACATTAAGACCAACCACTACCTCGCTGCCTACTATGGCCTCAAATACGACATTCGTTCCGACGGAAAGACATACTACTTCGCTACTCAGCCTTATCAGCGCCCACAGCTCAGCAACAAGCACAAGCATAAGGCTACACCTAGCTTCTATGGCTCGATAGGTCTGGTTTACAAGCCTGTAAAGCAGTTCGAAGTGGCAACCAACCTTAGCTTCATCGGGAAACGTGAGTACGAAACTATGTATGGCCATGTAGATCTGGATGCCAAGTTCAATGCAGACTTGAAAGTGTCATACGCTCCAGTGACCGGCATTGAGATATTCGTGAATGGTCATAACATCTTCAACAGCACGAGCATCGCTTCTCCATACGCCGACAAGACTAAGGGCACCTATATGGCAGGCATATCGTTTGAGTTATAAACTCTCATTTGGCATCATTAATGTGATTAAAAAAAAGCATAATAATGCACGTCAAATTAGAGAAACTATTAATTTTGCGCAAAAAATAGGCCATGTTGTATGTGGCACAATAAAAGTTTATAAAACAAGATGATAAAGATTACATTTCCAGACGGCTCAATGCGTGAGTTCGAGCAGGGCACAACAGGTATGCAGATAGCAGAAGCTATCAGTCCTCGCCTCGCAAAGGAAGTTCTCGTGATTGAAGTAAACGGTCAGTTGTACGACCTCAGCCGTCCTATCAATGAGGACGCAGCAATCAAGCTCTACAAGTGGGAAGACAAGGAAGGTCAGCATGCATTCTGGCACTCGTCAGCTCACCTTATGGCAGAAGCATTGCAGGCACTTTACCCTAACATGAAATTCGGTATCGGCCCAGCCATCGAAAACGGATTCTACTACGACGTTGATCCAGGCGAAGGCAATACTATCAAAGATAGCGACCTCAAGGCTATTGAGGACAAGATGAAGGAACTCGCTAAGAATAAGAGCGAGTACGTTCGTTGCGACATAAGCAAGGATGAAGCGCTCAAGTTGTTCGGTGACAAGGGAGAGATATACAAGACAGAGCTTATCAGTGAGCTTGAAGATGGCAAGATAACACTATATAAGCAGGGTAACTTCACAGACCTATGCCGTGGTCCACATATTCCAAGCACAGAGCCTATCAAGGCTGTCAAGGTATTGAGTGTTGCTGGAGCATATTGGAGAGGTGACGAGAAGCGTCCACAGCTCACTCGTCTCTATGCCATCACATTCCCTAAGCAGAAAATGCTCGACGAGTATCTCGTACTCCTCGAGGAGGCTAAGAAGCGCGACCACCGCAAGATAGGTAAGGAGATGGATCTCTTCATGTTCTCCGACATGGTTGGTAAGGGACTTCCTATCTGGTTGCCAAAGGGTATGTCAATACGCCTCCGTCTGCAGGAGTTCCTCCGCAAGATTCAGAACAGCTACGACTACCGTGAGGTGTTGACTCCACCTATCGGAAGCAAGAACCTCTATATCACATCTGGCCACTGGGATCACTATGGCAAGGACAGCTTCCAGCCTATTACTACTCCTGAAGAGGGCGAAGTATATATGCTGAAGCCAATGAACTGCCCTCACCACTGTACTGTATATAAGAACGCTCCACGATCATACAAGGATCTCCCATTGCGTATCGCAGAGTTCGGCACAGTAAGCCGTTACGAACAGAGCGGTGAGCTTCACGGTTTGACACGTGTACGTAACTTCACACAGGACGATGCCCATATCTTCTGCCGTCCTGACCAGGTTAAGCAGGAATTCCTCAACGTGATGGACATCATCAGCGTTGTGTTCAAGGCTCTTAACTTCGAGAATTTCGAGGCACAGATATCTCTCCGCGACCCTAACGACCATGAGAAGTATATCGGCTCAGACGAAAACTGGGAAAGAGCAGAGAGTGCTATCGTAGAGGCATGTAAGGAGAAGGGTCTTCCTGCTGTAGTTGAATATGGCGAGGCTGCTTTCTATGGTCCTAAACTCGACTTCATGGTTAAGGACGCTATCGGCCGCCGTTGGCAGCTTGGTACTATCCAGGTCGACTACAACCTTCCTGAGCGTTTCGACCTCGAATTCATGGGCTCTGACAACCAGAAGCACCGTCCAGTAATGATCCACCGAGCTCCTTTCGGTAGCTTGGAACGCTTCTGCGCAGTACTTATTGAGCACACAGCAGGTAAGTTCCCATTGTGGCTCACACCAGAACAGGCTGTAGTTCTGCCTGTCAGCGAAAAATATAACGAATATGCAGAAAAAGTTGCAAAACTTCTGAAAAATAACGATATTCGCGCCGTCATTGATGACCGTAACGAGAAGATCGGCAAGAAGATACGTGACAACGAGTTGAAACGAATCCCTTACCTCTTGATAGTTGGCGAACGCGAGTCTGCTGAAGGCACTGTAAGTGTAAGAAAGCAAGGCGGTGGCGATCAGGGAGTTATGACAACTGAAGAATTCGCAAAGAAGGTCAACGAAGAGGTTGATGCTACAACAAAAGCATTCATGATGAAGTAACCTTTCAGAACGAATTAAAGTAAAAAAACAAATAATCTAACGATTTAGGAGGGCAATAGCTATCGAAACACCGGTAAACAACGACCGCAACAATCAAGGTCAGAGACCATCAGGTCCTAGAGGACCTCAGGCGCCAGCGCCAAAGAAGAACGATGACGAACATCGCATCAACAACCGCATCAGAGTTCCTAAGGTGCGTCTTGTTGGCGACAACATCGAAGCGCCTGGTATATATGCAACTTCGGAAGCTCTTAAGATGGCTGACGATATGGATCTTGATTTGGTAGAGATTTCACCAAATGCGGAACCACCAGTATGCCGCATCATCGACTACCAAAAGTTCTTGTATCAGCAGAAGAAGAGACAGAAAGAGATGAAGGCGAATGCCGTTAAGGTTGTTGTCAAGGAGATTCGTTTCGGACCTCAGACTGATGACCACGACTACGAATTCAAGCTTCGTCATGCGAAAGAATTCCTCCAGGGTGGTGACAAGGTGAAGGCCTATGTGTTCTTCAAGGGACGCTCAATCCTCTTTAAGGAACAGGGTGAGATACTTTTGCTCCGTTTCGCAAACGATCTCGAAGAAGTGGCTCGTGTCGATCAGATGCCACGCCTCGAAGGCAAGAGAATGATTCTCATGCTTAGCCCTAAGTCGCAAAAGAAATAGAATGCTTCAATTAATAAAATAGTTTGTACAATGCCAAAGATGAAGACAAACTCGAGCGCAAAGAAGAGATTCGTTCTCACTGGCTCGGGTAAGATTAAGAGAAAGCATGCCTTCAAGCGTCATATTTTGACTAAGAAGACTACTAAGCAGAAGAGAAACCTTACACACGCTGGCCTCATCGCTAACGTTGACGTTAAGGAAGTACGTCTTCTCCTCCACATCTAATTGATTAACTCGATTAGAGGAAACTAAGCTAAACACATCAAGCGTCCGGCAGAGATGCCTGAAGGAGATGTAAACAAAAACAAATTTATTAACCGAGTGGTTGAGCCGGAAAAGACCCTATAAGGCCAAATAGCTTAACTGACGCCAAAAGGGGCGCTCACCATTCCTTAAAAACAAAACGAAATGCCAAGATCAGTAAATCATGTGGCTTCACGCGCACGTCGCAAGGCCATTTTGAAGCTCACCAAAGGTAACTTTGGTCGTCGTAAGAACGTCTGGACAGTTGCCAAGAACACTTGGGAAAAAGGTCAGCAGTACGCTTTCCGCGACAGACGTAAAAAGAAATCTAACTTCCGTGCATTGTGGATTCAGCGTATTAACGCAGCAGCACGTCTTGAGGATATTTCTTACAGCAAGTTGATGGGTCTTATCAACAAGCAGGGTATCGAGATCAACCGTAAGGTTCTTGCTGACCTCGCTGTTAACCACCCAGAGGCATTCAAGGCTGTAGTAAATAAGGCTAAGGAAGCTGCGAAGTAATTAACGGAATCTTTAAACAAATAATTGAAGCATATCTCCTGCCGGACGAAACATTCTGGCAGGAGTTTTTTCATAATAGTAAACTTAGATATCCACTTAACATACATAAGCTATGAATGCACCAGTTTTAGCTATAGTAGTGCCTTGCTATAAGGAAGAAGCAGTTCTGCCTGAGACAACAGAGAGGTTGTCGGCTGTTATCGACTCGCTTATCAGCAACGGTATGATAAGTGACAATAGTTATGTATGTTATGTGAATGATGGTAGTAGCGACAATACCTGGCCGCTAATCAAGGAATACCACGAGACAAGAAAACATTTCGCCGGCATCAACCTGGCTGGCAACGTTGGCCATCAGAACGCTCTCATGGCCGGTCTCCACACTGTTAAAGACAAGTGCGACATTGCCATATCTATCGACGCCGACCTTCAGGACGACGTGAATGTCATTGGTGATATGGTAAAGAAATACGAAGAGGGATGCGACATCGTATATGGTGTAAGGAAAAGCAGAGAGACCGACACTTGGTTCAAGAGAAATACAGCATTGGGCTTCTATAAGCTTATGCGCTCTATGGGTGTCAAGTCTGTCTACAACCATGCCGACTACCGACTCATGAGTCGACGTGCTTTGCAACAGCTTAGCAACTACAACGAGGTCAACCTTTTCATCAGGGGCATCGTACCTCTCCTCGGCTATAAGACCGACTGCGTCTATTACGACCGCGCCGAACGCTTCGCAGGAGAATCGAAATACCCTCTTGCCAAGATGTTCAACTTCGCCATCGACGGCATAACGAGCTTCTCCGTCAAGCCAGTCCGCCTCATATTCAACTTAGGCCTCATATTCATCCTCATAGCATTCTGCGTATTCATCTATACAATGTATAGCTATATAAAAGGAGCCGCCATTAGCGGATGGACATCCCTCATACTTTCGATATGGTTCACTTCGGGTTGTCTGCTAATAAGTCTCGGAATCATAGGAGAATACATCGGCAAGATCTACACAGAGGTCAAAGCTCGACCTCGCTACAACATAGAAAGCATTCTTTTAGCTGACGAAAACAAAGAATAAACAGGGGAAGGCGATGGGTTATATATTCAATCCGTTAAAATGGGCCGACAAAAACGACTATAGAGTTGGCATCTGTATTCTATTATTTACCGTAATAGTACTGATGCTTGGTTCAACCGACTCTTATCTCTATGATCTTTGCGGACGCGACGACTCATCATGGTTCTTCATGTGTGGCAAAGCCCTCATGAACGGCATGCGACCATATATCGACTTCTCCGACTCAAAAGGTCCATTACTCTGGCTCATATACGGACTGGGATATCTGATCGACAACACTTCATACGTAGGTGTATTCTGGATCACATGCATATTCTATTTCATCACATTCAACTTCGCCTATAAACTGGCCAAAATGTATGTTGATAAAAGAGAATCTTTTATAGTAATGAGTATTGTAGCCTTTGCCTACATAAACACATTTCATAATCAAGTAAGAGCCGAAGACTTTTGTCACATCTTCGTAATGTCTTGTTTATATTACATGATGAAATGGCTGATCACGGGACAATACAAGACAACGTCAGTATGTATCGGAATAGCATTCGGTGGTTGTCTTTTAATAAAATACAACATTGCAGCTATGATACTAGTATTCCCACTTATAATGCTAGTAAAACAAATAAGTGAGAAGAAATATAATGAAATGGCGACAATGATTGTTATTACAACAGTCTCTTCTGTTGCCATAGTTGCACCTTTCGCAGGATACTTAGCATATAGAGATTGCTTAAAAGCCTGCATAGATGAGTATTTTTTAACTACATACTCAACCATATCTTTACCATATAACGAAGCAATAGCATCAATAATAAAAGACGTATGGTCACTTGCCGGTATTTTTTCTCTTCATCCAACTAAACATTACCTAAGGTTAATATGCTTATTATATATTATAGCCATATATTATTTTTGTAAAAGACACAAACACACGAATTATCTTCCTTTTATCGCTTCGATAGTATTCTTGTTTATAAACTCTTTACATGCCTTCAATTACTATTTCAATATATTCTCATCATGGATAATCTTTCTACCTATAATTTACCTCAACAAAGCGGAAGATAAAAACAAAAAGATCATACAAATAATACACAAGGACAAGAAAGGGCCATTTATAATACTACTTATAATCACAGTTTTAATTCCTCTAAAATGTATAATACACTACCATAATGAATGGGGATTATCAAAGTCAAAAAGACGTAATGGATTCTATAAGTGTGAATATGTAATCCAACAGATAGACCATCCAACAATAGTATACAACAACTTCGATGTGGGAATGGGAATTCTCGGCAACGCCCTTCCTGGATGTAAATATTGGGCTCATCAGCTATCTGCGACCGATGAAATGGAACAAGACAGATTTGCAGACATCGAACGTAAAAAGCCTGATTTTATTGTTGTTCACGATGACGAAGAAGTTGACACAACAAGAATGAACGCAATAATAAGAAAGTTTGATTACGTCAAATATGGCACTTATTTCTTTAGAGGCTACCACAACTTGTATGGCCCCAAAGGACTTAAAACACCTATGGACACCATCATATTCACCAAGTGGGATATCATCAGCAAAAACACAACTCCTTGGGATAAATGAATCAATTAACACTCTTTAGTCTTGAATATTTGAATATCACCCCACCCTATTCTAACTTTGCAATCGTATAATAAAAGTAATGATGGGAAAGATAAAGGCGGTATTTTTCGACATTGACGGCACTCTCGTTAGTTTCAAGACTCACAAAGTGCCACAAGCAACCATTGAAGCCCTTGAGTTCCTGCGCGAGAATGGTGTCAAACTTTTCATTTCAAGTGGTAGACAATTCGGACTCATAAACAACCTGGGGAATCTACAGTTTGACGGATACGTGACGATCAATGGAGCCATAACACTTGTAAACGGGGAAATGATTGACAGTAATCCTATCCCGCATAATGACATCAACAAGATTATCGAATACATGGAAAGCGGCTATCGTTTCCCATGCGTTTTTGTTCTGAAAGACAGAATAGCCATTAACTACAGCAACGACGATGTTGAAGAGATAAAACGACTAATCAACTTCCCAAACATCCCTGTTGATGACCTCAGATCATTGAAGGACGAAAACGTATACCAGATGATTTCATTCTTTAAGGAAGATAAAGAGTCCGAAATCATATCTCAGATTCCCAACTGTACAACAGCGCGATGGAGCCCAATCTTTGCAGACATAATAGCTAAAGGCACAAGCAAAGTAACTGGCATAGAAAAGATATGCGAGCACTTCGGCATAAGTCAAGATGAGACAATGGCTTTCGGTGATGGAGGTAATGACATAGAAATGCTCCAATGGGCAAAGATTGGTATTGCCATGGGTAATGCAGAAGACAAGGTGAAATCTGTTGCCGACTACGTGACTACTTCTGTCGATGAAGAAGGCATTAAAAATGCGATCAATCACTTTTTCAAATAGAACGCCATGGCTCAATCGTTAAAAGGCATATTGATAATACTCGCATTCTTGGCAGGCGGCGAACTAATTAGCTGGACTATAAATCATTTCGTGCCAGGCAACGTTATCGGCATGGTCCTGTTGTTTGTCGCTTTACAGACAGGAATTGTAAAAGGTAATAGCGTAGGCAAAGTTGCCGATTTACTCACAAGTAATATGGCCATCATGTTCCTTCCGGCTGGCGTTGGGCTTATGGTCGCATACAAAATTGTAACAGCCAACCTCGTAGCAATAGTCTTTGGATCCGTCATCAGCACATTGCTAGTATTGGCGTTCGTAGGCAAAATGCAAGATAGATGGGGGAAAAAACAATGAGAGATATATTAACAAGCGAACCTTTTATTCTGTCTCTGACTATAGCATGCTACTACGTCGGAACATTAGTCAATAACTGGGCAAAGAAACCTTACACAAATCCATTGCTAATATCATTGATTCTGATTATTCCAATACTGCTGATATTAGATATAGACTACGAAGCATATTCAAAAGGCAGCCATATCATATCGTTTATGCTCGGGCCGGCTGTAGTAGCACTAGGTTATACGCTGCACAAGCAAATCGATTATATTAGAGACAATGTGCGCTCTATACTTATATCTGTAGCCGTAGGTAGCATTGTTGGAGTCGTCAGCGTATTGCTGATATGTTCATTGTTTGGAAGTCCCAAAGAGATAATGGTCTCGATGGAACCAAAATCAGTAACAACGCCTATAGCTATCGGACTTTCAGAACGTTCTGGTGGGATTCCTTCGTTAACAGCTATCGTGGTTGTTATATGCGGCATTCTCGGAAGTGTTGTTGGTCCGTGGTTTCTAGATACTATCAAAGTCAAAAGTCAAGTGGCACGTGGACTGGCGATGGGCGCAGCAGCTCATGGCATAGGCACATCAAGAGCCATACAGATGGGACAGGTCGAAGGTGCAGTTGCTGGCATGGCAATAGGCTTAATGGGAGTGCTGACCGCTGTTGTTATTCCGATAATCGAATCATTCGTTTTTGAATAATGCTCAGAACTTGCATAATTCATTGTTTTTCGACAATATTGCATAAAACAAGAATAAGTACCAAATGAGAATAGACATATTGACACTTTTCCCCGCTTTATTCGAGGGACCATTCAGCGAGTCAATGATAAAAAGAGCCTGCGAAGCAGGACACGTTGAAATTCATTTGCACGACATTCGAGACTATTCGAAAGACAAACACAGAAAAGTTGACGACTATCCATTCGGAGGAGGAGCTGGCATGGTTATGGCTATCCAACCGATAGCCGATGCCATCGACCACCTCAAATCGGAACGAGATTACGATCATATCATATACATGACACCTGACGGAAAGACACTCAACCAAGGTCTTGCCAACCATCTGTCATTATCTGGCAACATAATACTCTTATGTGGCCACTACAAAGGTATTGACCAACGACTTAGAGATCATTACATAACAGATGAGATATCCATAGGCGACTACGTCCTTACTGGTGGCGAATTAGCTGCGTGTGTTGTCGTCGATGCCGTTGTGAGACTACTGCCTGGTGTGTTGTCTGACGAAGAGTCTGCTCTAACCGACTCGTTTCAGGACAATCTTCTCGCGCCACCAATATATACTCGTCCATCTGATTACAACGGATGGAAGGTGCCAGACATTCTGCTCAGCGGACATGAAGCTAAGATTGAAGAGTGGCGTATGCAACAGGCTCTCGAGAGAACTAAACGACTAAGACCCGACTTGCTAAAATAGTTTTTATCATGAACGAATATATCGAAGAGTCACAGCGATTGCTGGATTTCATACATAAGAGTCCTTCTCCTTTCCATGTGGTCGAAAACATAGCTGAAATGCTCAAGGCTAAGGGCTTCAAGGAACTATGCCTCAAGAAGTCCTGGGACATACTCCCTAACGGTAAATACTTCACTCGCCGTGGCGGTACAGCTATCATCGCGTTCACCGTCAACACTAAGGCGCCTACCGAAGGCTTGCGTATCATCGCCGCGCATAGCGATGCACCTACTTTCCGCATCAAGCCTCAGCCTGAGATGATCACCGACAACAAGCTGGTACGTCTCAACACTGAGACCTACGGTGGCGCAATTCTTCACACCTGGATGGACCGACCTCTGTCGGCCGCCGGTCGCGTTGTCCTCAAATCCGACAACCCTATGCACCCTAAAAAGGTGCTCTACGACTTCCAGAAGCCTATAGGAATGATTCCTAGCCTGGCTATACACATGGATAGGGGCATCAACGATAATATGTCGCTCAATAAGCAGACTGATATGCCTCTGCTCGTGCAGGCTATCAACGGCAACGTGATTAGCACCATCATGATCAAGGATGCTCTGGCTAAGCAGCTCGGTGTCGCTATCGACGAAATACTCGACTATGACCTCTACCTCTACGATACCGAACGTGGTTGCGTCATGGGACTCGACGAGTCTATGATCCTTAGCCCTAAGCTCGACGACCTCTCTATGGCATACGCGGCAACATGCGCCATGTGCGACGCCTCTGAGACCGAGACCAACAAGATAATATGCATCTTCGACAACGAAGAGGTCGGAAGCGGTACAAAACAGGGTGCTAAATCTCCTCTTCTCAAGAATATCATCGAACGTATTGCGGAAAAGATGAACTTCTCACGCGAAGAGACTCAGATGATGACCTACAATTCATTCATCATATCTGCCGACCAGGCCCATGCTATTCATCCTAACAAGTCAAGCGTCCACGACCCTAAAGTCCACCCTACTCTCAATGGCGGACCGGTGATCAAAATCGCTGCCAACCAGAAGTATATGACCGATGCCGACAGCAGCGCTATCTTCATGGAACTGTGCAGAGAGGCTGGCGTACCTGTCCAGAAGTTTGTCAACCGTAGCGACAATGCGGGCGGCTCTACCCTCGGCAACCTGCTCACGTCACAGATCGATATCCACGGCGTCGACATGGGCAATCCTATGATCGGTATGCACTCCGCAAGAGAGACCGGAGGCGTGAAAGACCAGGCTTACGCAAGAAAGGTGTTCACCCACTTCCTTAAGCGCTAAAAAGTATTGCAGCTTATTGCTTTTATGACAAAAAATGAGCAAATTTGCAGACAGAAAATAAAACAACTCATAATAAAATCAAGATGAACAAAAGTGCACTTCAGATTGAAAGAAGCAAGTACGCTCCAAAGATCCCTGCTTCTATCAACGGCGCAACAAAGCTCGTTGAGGGTAAGGCTACAGAATCAGTAGCTGACCAGGCTGACATTAAGAAGCTTTTCCCTAACACTTACGGAATGCCTATCGTAACTTTCGAAAACGGTGACAGCAAGTTGGCTGCTACTGAGTTCAACGTTGGTATTATCCTCTCTGGTGGTCAGGCTCCTGGTGGCCATAACGTAGTTTCTGGTATCTTCGACGGTATCAAGAAGATCAACGCTAACAACAAGCTTTACGGCTTCCTCGGTGGCCCATCGGGTCTCGTTGACCACAAGTATATCGAACTCACTTCTGACATCATTGACGAATATCGCAATACTGGTGGTTTCGACATCATCGGCTCTGGCCGTACTAAGCTCGAAGAAGTTGAGCAGTTCGACAAGGGTATCGAAATCTGCAACAAGCTCGGCATCAAGGCTGTTATCATCATCGGTGGTGACGACTCTAACACTAACGCTTGCGTTCTCGCTGAATACTACCTTCAGAAGAAGACTGGCATCCAGGTTATCGGTTGCCCTAAGACTATCGACGGCGACCTTAAGAACGAGATGATCGAGACTTCTTTCGGTTTCGATACTGCTACTAAGGTTTACGCTGAGGTTATCGGTAACATCGAGCGCGACGCTAACTCTGCTAAGAAGTACTGGCACTTCATCAAGCTCATGGGCCGTTCTGCTAGCCACGTTACTCTCGAGGCTGCTCTCCAGACTCAGCCTAACGTTACACTCATCGGTGAGGAAGTTGAGGCTAAGAACCAGACTCTCGACGACGTTGTAACATATATCGCTACTGCAGTTGCTAACCGCGCTGCTAAGGGCCTTAACTTCGGTACTGTTCTCGTACCAGAAGGTCTTATCGAGTTCATCCCTGCTATCAAGAAGCTCATCGCTGAGCTCAACGATATGCTCGCTGCTAACCAGGCTGAGTTCGACACTGTAGCTGCTGACGAGAAGATCAACTACGTTGTTAGCAAGCTCTCTAAGGAGAATGCTGAACTCTTCAAGTCTCTTCCTACTACCGTTTCTACTCAGCTCGCTCTCGAGCGCGACCCACACGGCAACGTACAGGTTTCTCTCATCGAGACTGAACAGCTCCTCGCTGAAATGGTTGCTAAGAAGCTCGCTGCTTGGAAGAAGGAAGGTAAGTTCGTTGGTAAGTTCGCTACACAGCACCACTTCTTCGGTTACGAAGGTCGTTGCGCAGCTCCTTCTAACTTCGACGCTGACTACTGCTACTCTCTCGGTCGCGTAGCTGCTCTCCTCATCGCTTCTGGTAAGACTGGTTACATGTCATCTGTTCGTAACACTACTAAGCCTGCTGCTGAATGGCTCGCTGGTGGTATTCCTATCACTGCTATGATGAACATGGAGAAGCGTAACGGTAAGATGAAGCCTGTTATCCAGAAGGCTCTCGTTAAGCTCGACGGCGGTCCATTCAAGTTCTTCGCTTCTAAGCGTGACGAGTGGGCTATTGAGACTGCTTACGTTTACCCAGGTCCTATCCAGTACTTTGGTCCTTCATGCGTTGCTGACCAGACTACTAAGACTCTCGTTCTCGAGCATCAGTAAACCGATAGGTTAACTAAATAACAAGCCCGGTGGTTCCCCCATCGGGCTTTCTTTTTATCCCTATCTTTTGTATTTTTGCATCATGGAGATAGATATTCAACTTACCGACGATGGCAGCCAGACACTCTATGTGCCATCACTCGACGAACATTATCACTCGGTAAAAGGCGCACTTACCGAGTCGCTACATATATTCATCAAGTCTGGACTTCACCACTCTGCCAAGCCATCACCTAGAATACTCGAGATAGGCTTCGGCACAGGCCTCAACGCCCTGCTTACCGTTGCCGAGGCCATCCACGATCGCGATATCCACTACACATCCCTCGAGCGCTACCCACTGTCACAGGCCATCGTCAGCCAGATCGACTACGCCAGCCTTGTCGACAAGTCCATATCACCCTTCTTCCAGCAGCTCCATGACGCCCCATGGAACACAACCATCGACATACTGCCAACCTTTCATCTCCTCAAAGTCGAGACCGACTTCACCACATATCAGTTCACCAACACCTACGACCTCATCTACTACGACGCCTTTGCCCCTGAGAAACAGCCCGAGATGTGGACGCAAGATATCTTCCACCGCATGTACGCCATCCTCAACCCCGGCGGCATCCTCGTAACCTACTGCGCCAAAGGCATAGTCCGCCGCATGCTCCAGTCCGCCGGCTTCACCGTCGAACGTCTCCCCGGCCCACCCGCCGGCAAAAGAGAAATCCTCCGCGCCACCAAACAATAACATTGTCCTCCCTTCCCCCTGGCCGGCCACGTCCGGCCATCCTGCCGCCTTTAACTCGAAGCCGTAAAAAAAATAGGCTTTATGACCGTCGCGACGATCCATGTCTGAGCGAAGCGAGTTCGGATCGGAACAGGCCATAAAGCCTGTTTTTACGCGAAACGAGCGCCAGCGGCGAGTCTTCTTCTTGCTTCGTTCTTCTTCTGACGGCCAGAAGAAGAATGAAGAAGAAACCTCTTCTCTTTTTGCTTCGTTTTTCTCTTCTAAAAGACAGAAGAGAAAAAAAACACCCCCTAGCCTCCATTCTGAGCCACCCTCATACTTAAATTTGTGCCTGTAAACAAAAAAAATGCAGCCATGAACAAGCAGTTTATCAACATCAACGGACAAAACATCCCAGTCAACCATCAGCAGTTCCGTCTGGTCCTGGAACCAAACCCTACTGTCACCGACTACGGTTTCTCACTTCAATATGTCGAGGAACTTGTCTATGCCATGGTCATGAAGCCTGATAGCGACGCTATGCGCGACCCTGAGAACCTCAACAACCTCGGCATCATATTCGAGAACGGACTCGGCGTAGAGCGCAACATGGATCTTGCTATCGCAATGTACGAACGAGCTATAATCTTCGACGACGATCTGGCACGTAGCAACCTCGCCGACATCTACCGCAAAGGCACCAATGGCGTGCCAGTCAACCTGCCCAAAGCCTTCAGTCTTTACCTCTCTTGCGGCCTACCCTACGCCCACTACCGCGTCGGAGAATTCTTCGAAAAAGGCTGGGCCGTACCCCAAGACCTCAACCAAGCCAAGACCTACTACCGCATGGCCTACCTCGAAGGTCACCACCTCGCCCAAAAACGCCTCCAAACATGGAACTTCCTCCAATAACAAAAAGACACTAGCAATGGAACAACTAAAAACCATATACTTCTGGCAACCAATACAAGGCGACATCACAACGTGTCTTACTCAGTGGTACATAGCCCCATTTGTTGCTGACAACATAGAATATGCCTGCGCAGAGCAATATATGATGGCACAGAAAGCTCTTCTTTTCAAAGACACATATATTGCCCAGCAGATAATGCAGACCACTGATCCATCTGTAATGAAGAAACTCGGCCGACAGGTGAGGAACTATGATGAAGATATCTGGCAGAGTCAACGTGTCGCAATAGTCACCAAAGGCAACATCGCCAAGTTCTCCGATCCTCGCAACCACAAGCTCAAAGAATATCTCCTCTCCACCGGCAACGCACCACTCGCCGAAGCCAGCCCATTCGACAAGATATGGGGCATAGGACTCGACGCCCAAACAGCCATGAAGACACCACCATCCAACTGGCCCGGCCAAAACCTCCTAGGTCAAATCCTAATGTCCGTCCGCACTCATTGCCGATAACCCCGTGAAACCTCCCCCTGACCAGCCCCGCCCGGCCATCCTGCCGCCTCATTTACAAGCCGTAAAAAAAATCGCTTCTTTAGGCGTAAGCGCCGGACTTTGTCTGAGCGAAGCGAGTTAGGGCGGCGTAGCATAAAGAAGTGATTTTTAGGCGAAGAAACGTCAGCGGCGAGTCTTCTCTTTGCTTCGTTTTTCTCTTCTGGAAGACAGAAGAGAAAAATGCAAGGTCCCCGCGACAGCGGATAAAAAGAAAAATGAAAAAAAGATTTACAATCTTACAAACAAATCTCTATTAGATACAAACCCCTTCCCCTCCGGATACTCAATATCAATAAGCGTCAACCCACGAGCCTCAGCCGACGAACTGGCCTTACACCTGTCCTTCGCATCTATGACAGCCCTGAATTGCTCTATCGTCATCTTGCCTCTACCTACCTCAAGAAGCGTACCGACAACAGCCCTAACCATATTACGCAAGAACCGGTTGGCCTTTATCTCAAATATCCATATTCCTGGCGATACCTCTCGCCATTCGGCCTTACTCACAAAACAATCATTGGTCTTGGTATCGGCATGCAGACGGGCAAAACTTGTAAAATCTGTATATTCCAGCAATATCTTCGCCGCCTCATTCATCTTGGCAAAATCGGGCACAAAATAGGGGTTAAAATGAGTCAGACGTAGGTTAGGTATCTTCCTCAACGATATCCTGTAGTGATATGTGCGACTCATGGCCGAAAAACGCGCATGCATCTTCTCATCAACAGGTTGCATAGAAAACACAGATATATCAGATGGAAGGATGGCATTAAACTTAAAAAGGATATGTTCGATATCTTCGGGAGCGACAGCTTCGGGAAGATCGAAATGAGCCACGAAATAATCAGAATGGACGCCAGTATCAGTACGACCAGCCCCAACGATATAAGTTATTTCCTTAGGCTGTCGAAAGATCTTGCAAAGAGCGTCGTTCATAAGTTCCTGAACAGACACCGCATTAGGCTGGACTTGCCAACCATGATAATTAGTGCCATCGTAGGCCATTTCAATGAAATATCGCTGCATAATAATCAGTTAACAATTGTTTCATTCAACATATCATCCACCAGTCTAGCACCCATTTCTCGAAGCTTATACTTCATTACTTTTCCGCTACCAGTTTTAGGGAACTCTTTTAAAAAGAATACATATTTAGGGATCTTATAACGAGCGATCTGTCCCATACAATACTCCCTCACCTGCTCTTGAGTCAGTACGCATCCATCTTTAAGTATTATAAAAGCGCCCACTATCTCGCCATATTTTTCATCTGGAATACCCACGACCTCAACCATACTAACTTCAGGCATACTATATATAAAATTCTCTATTTCACGAGGATAAATATTCTCTCCTCCTCGTATTATCATATCCTTAATACGTCCTGTAATATGATAGAAGCCATGTTCATCTTTAAAAGCTATATCTCCAGAATGGAGCCATCCATCGGAGTCAATAGTCTCTGATGTAGCCTTGTCATTCTTATAATACCCCTTCATTAGGTTATAGCCGCGACAACATATCTCACCATTTTCGTCGACACCACATTCGTGGCCATCAGAAGGATCAACAATTTTGACCTCAACGCCAGGGAATGGTCGTCCAACTGTCGTAGCTCTCAAGAAAGCGGAATCGGTAGTACACGAACAAGTCATTCCAGGCGACGTTTCCGTCAAACCATAGACGCTAATAATCTCGCGCATATTCATTTTGTCCATCACCTCGTTCATCGTCTCCACTGGACATAACGATCCAGCCATGATACCTGTGCGTAATGATGAATAGTTATATTTAGAGAAACTCTCATGTCCTAACTCTGCTACAAACATTGTCGGCACACCATAAAGCGACGTACATTGTTCAGCCTCAATAGCTTCCAACACCTCTTCTGCATTGAAATCGACAGTAATGACCATTGACATCCTATGGGTCAACGATGCACATGCAGCCAGTACAATTCCTATGCAATGGAACAACGGCACACAAACCAGCAATCTGTCATCAGGGGTATATGCCAATGCCTGTCCGGCAGCATATCCATTATTGACAATATTAAAATGGGTAAGCATCACACCTTTAGGGAAACCAGTCGTTCCTGAAGTATATTGCATGTTGACAACATCACTTGAGCTAACTTCAGCCTGCATACGTCGGTAAACAATATCATTAGCCTTCTTCCCAAGCTCGAATACCTCTTCAGCCTTAACAAAGCCCGACGATCTACCGCCATCCATAACGACAACGTTCTTGAGCTTATGCAAATGTCCCTTATCAACGAGATCATGTATTATGCCCAAGCAGTCGGTATCTCTATATGATTCTATTGTACAAAGAGTATGAATATCGGCATCGGCCAAAACATACTCAATTTCAGACGCTTTATAATTAGTATTGATAGCGACGAGCCAAGCACCGATCTTGGCAGTTGCAAAAAAAACAACAAGCCAATCTGGAATGTTATTAGCCCATATTCCTACTTTGGAGTCTTTGGTAACTCCAAGAGCGACAAGACCTTTGGCGAACAAATCGACTCTATCGTTAAAATCACGGTAGGTCCACCTGATATTACGACGATGATAAGTAATAAAGTTTTTATCGGGGATATCATCAACACATTTGTTAAGCAAATCACCCAAAGTATCCTCTATATATACCATATCAGAATAGTCAAATTATAATTAATTGACCGCAAAGATATAATAATACACAATACAGGACCTTTGTTTAAAAAACATTAACAAATAAACAAAACATCACTCATCACCACCTATTAATTGATAGATGATGAAGAATGATGCATAAATATTTATAACAAAGCGTCTAGTTCTGCTCAGCGAGAATCTTATCAACCATTTCTTTAGCCATCTCACGAAGCTTGAACTTCTGCACTTTACCGCTACCTGTCTTTGGATAGTCTTCTACGAAGAATATATACTTAGGTATCTTATAACGAGCTATCTGACCTTTGCAATAGTCCTGCACTTGTTCTTGCGTAAGTTTCTGACCATCTTTGAGGATGATGAATGCACCAACTATCTCGCCATATTTAGGATCAGGAATACCAACTACTTCAACCATACGCACCTCTGGCATACGGTAAATAAAGTTTTCAATTTCTCTTGGGTAGATATTTTCACCACCACGAATAATCATATCCTTAATACGACCAGTGATATGATAGAAGCCATCTTCGTCCTTCATAGCGAGGTCGCCAGAGTGAAGCCAACCATTTGCGTCGATAGTCTCTGCAGTAGCCTTAGGGTTCTTATAGTAACCCTTCATTACATTATAACCCTTGCAACATATCTCACCATGCTCACCAACCTTACACTCTTCACCTGTCTCAGGGTTGAAAATCTTAACTTCAACCTCAGGGAACTCAGTACCAACTGTTGTGGCACGCTGTTCCATAGTGTGGAATGTACGTGAGCATGTCATACCAGGAGACGATTCAGTAAGACCATATACGCTAATGATATCCTTCATATACATCTTATCCATCACCTCTCGCATAGTCTCAATTGGACAAAGGGAACCAGCCATAATTCCGGTACGCAGACATGAAAGATCATATTTACTGAAGTTCTCATGGTTAAGTTCGGCAACGTACATAGTTGGAACACCGTAAAGAGCTGTGCATCGTTCCTGATGAATAGACTTAAGCACCTGTTCAGCATCGAAATCGACAGTAATAACCATCGACATGTTATGAGTCATAACTGAGCAAAGAGCCAGCACAATACCGAAACAATGGAAGAAAGGCACACAAACAAGCAACTTGTCATCTGGAGTATACATCATTGCGTCACCAGTAGCCTGACCATTATTTACGATATTATAGTGAGTAAGCATGACACCCTTAGGGAATCCTGTAGTACCAGATGTGTACTGCATGTTGACGATATCCTGACAATCGACATCGGCCTTCATACGCTGGTACATAATATCGTTAGCCTTACGACCTTTATCGAAAACGTCTTCAGCAGTTAGGAAACCACGTCCCTTAGCTCCATCCATAACAACGACATTCTTCAAAAAAGGAAGGTGTGAACGATCGAGACCTTGAACCATCTCAACATAATCAGAGTCACGATAGTGATCAATGATACATAAAGTATGGATATCAGAGTCCTGTAACAAATAATCAAGCTCTGCAGCCTTATAATTAGTGTTTACAGTAACAAGCCATGCGCCTATTTTGGCAGAAGCGAAGAATACTGTAAGCCAATCAGGAATATTATTAGCCCATATGCCTACTTTCGAGTCTTTTTCTACTCCAAGCTCCATAAGCCCCTTTGCAAAAAGGTCAACTCTATCGTTGAACTCACGGTAAGTCCAGTTGAGATTGCGATCGCAATATGTAATGAATTTCTTGTCAGGAGTTTCAAAAGCCCACTTCTCAAGAAGTCCACCCATTGTGTCTGTTCTAAGTCCCATTATCAACTTTAATTTTTTTGCAAAATTACCACATTATAAACAAAGCTCAAAAGAAAACAACTTAAAGACACGTATTATATTATTTAGGGGTGAAAATTGGCATAATACGCGATTTTAGGGGTGAAATCTGTATAAATAACACAACTAAAGTAGCACTAAACAACAAAAGGCACGATATCAAAACATGCTATCAGGCTATTATAACATAAAAAAAAAGCATGACAATCATCCAGAAAAAAGCCAAAAGAATTTCAGATAAAAAAGCAAGCAGATGGGGATCATTTGCAAATGAGTAACTATAGATGTAATTTCGCACATACAAACCTCGATAGAAGACAATGGAAACTAAAAAAAACGTAGCGATTGCGATGCCAGTACTCATTGCGTTATGTATGTCGCATCTACTGAATGACCTATTACAATCAGTATTGACGGCGTCCTACCCTCTCATAAAGGAAGACATGTCGCTTACATTTGCACAGATTGGCACCGTGACTCTGGTCTATCAGATGGCGGCATCGGTTTTCCAGCCTATCGTGGGCCTGTTCTTCGACAAACATCCTATCTCATGGAGCCCTATGCTAGCCATGACATTAACATCTACAGGAATAATAATGCTATCTTCAGCCACGAGTTTAACAATGTTACTCATAGCAGTCTTTGTCGTAGGGCTAGGATCGTCGATAATCCATCCAGAGGCGTCGAGGATAGCGTCGTTGGCGTCGGGAGGAAAAAGAGGGTTAGCTCAATCGTTGTTTCAGGTAGGAGGCAACTTTGGAGGCTCAGTGGGGCCATTATTAGTTGCAATAATCGTCGCGCCATATGGTAGAGAAAAATTACTATGGTTTTTGACATTCTCAGCCATAGCCTTTGGGGTGGCGATACCGATACAGAGATGGTTTTCGGCGTATCTGAAGAAGATGAAGGCAGAGCGCAAGCAGATGAAAGTGCAGACAGAGCGTCCGTTGAGCATAAAGATGACCATATTCTGTCTTGCAATACTACTTATACTCATATTCTCTAAGTATATCTATCTGGCGAGCATATCTAGCTACTACACTTTCTATCTGATAGAGAAATTCGGTGTAACAATACAGTCTTCGCAAATATGCTTATTTGTCTTCCTTGTAGCCACTGCGATAGGAACTATTATAGGAGGGCCAATAGGCGACAAGATAGGCAGAAAACACGTGATATGGATCTCGATATTAGGTACGGCGCCATTCAGCATAATGATGCCACATGTAGGACTCACAGCTACGATAGTCCTAAGCTTCTTTGTGGGCCTCATGCTTTCGTCGGCTTTCCCTGCTATACTCCTCTACGCACAAGAGATGCTGCCATACAACCTGGGCCTTGTCTCGGGACTTTTCTTCGGACTGGCTTTCGGCATTGCGGGTATTGCTAGTGCTGTGATAGGCAATTTTGCAGACACATACGGAATAGAGGCCGTTTACAAGTTCTGCGCATATACTCCTTTGCTTGGTCTTGTGGCGATATTACTGCCTAACCTCAAGAAGCTTAACAAATAGCCGAAAACAACCCCTGTTATTATCAACAAAACATCCTTTCTATTAGGCATAAAAAAAACGGAAGAAGCTGTTTCGGCTTCTTCCGTTTATTATTTAGTAGGAACAACTGTATCTCTCTACACGTGTATTAGAGGATGTTTGGTGTCTCCCACTTCTTTGTTTCAGTTGCATTGATTGTCACTGCCTGACCGCCACATGTGATAGCGAACTCACCGGCTTCGAGGATCCACTTACCATCTGCGCCGACGAATGCGAGGTCGCTGGCTGGAATTGTGAATGTAACTGTCTTTGTCTCGCCTGGCTGAAGCTCTATCTTCTGGAACGCACGGAGACGACGACTGTCTGGCACTACTGATGCTACGAGGTCACTGCTGTAAAGGAGCACCGGCTCCTTGCCTGCTACACTGCCTGTGTTCTTGACATCAACAGTGAAGGTGAGCTTATCACTTGCCTTGAACTCTGAAACGGCTGCCTTGAGGTTGCTGTACTCGTATGTGGTGTATGAAAGACCGAAGCCGAAAGCCCACTGCTGGGTAACCTTGGCGTCGTAGTCGTATGCACCTGCCATTGTACTAACCTGCTCACTTACCTTATAGTCGTAGTTGATGAGCGAGTTGATCTCCTTAGGATATGTATATGGCATCTTTGCGCTAAAGTTAGCGTCGCCAGCCAAGAGGTTAGCCAAAGCGTCGGCGCCATAGTTACCAGGGAGGAAAATATCGACAACAGCCTTAGCCAACGGTTCGATATCAGCAATCAGACGAGGGCGTCCACCATTGATAATCATAATGATAGGCTTACCAGTCTTAGCGAGAGCCTTTACGAGGTTACGTTGGTTTTCAGAGAGAGTAAGGTCGGTAAGGTTACCAGGAGTCTCACAGTATGAGTTCTCACCGATGCAGGCTACGATGATGTCTGCCTTGGCTGCTGCACTAACTGCCTTAGCGATCTGTGGCTCGTTCTCTGCCCAGTATGCGCCCTTTTCGTTGTAGGTTACGCCCTGCTCGAGTGATACATTCTTCTCACCGAATTTGTTGCAAAGGGCCTCATAGATGGTGTTATACTGCTCAACAAACTGAGGATCGTTACTACCCTGCCATGTATAGCTCCAACCACCATTCAAGCAACGGATCTGGTTTGCATTAGGACCAGTTACCAAGATCTTCTTGCCCTTTGCAAGTGGAAGAATACCGTCGTTCTTGAGGAGAACTTCTGTCTCTTCTGCTGCACGGAGTGCTGTCTCGGCATACTCTGCGCAAGCGAACTGAGGGTGATCTTCTGCCTTTGTGTCTGGGGCATCGAAAAGACCAAGACGATACTTCAAACGAAGGATACGGGCTACGGCATCATCGATACGTGACATTGGTACAGCACCTTCTTCAACAAGTTCCTTGAGGAGCACACAGAAGTCTGTGCTATATGGGTCCATACTCATGTCAATACCGGCATTGATTGCTATGCGGATTGCATCTTTCTTGTCTTTCGCTACTTTCTCACGGCTGAAGAGGTTGTTGATGTCTGCCCAGTCGGTAACGATCATACCGTCCCAGTTGAGGTCTTCCTTAAGCCACTTGGTAAGGTATTCGTATGATGAGTGAACTGGAACGCCGTTGATGGATGCTGAGTTGACCATAATGGTCATTGCACCTGCACGTATTGCATTCTTGAAGCCTTCGAAGTACTTTTCACGAAGCATCTGTGGCGCAACGTATGCTGGAGTACGATCCTTACCTGTCCATGGTGCACCGTATGCGAAATAGTGCTTTACAGATGTTGCAACATGGTTGCCATCGATATGGTTGTTATCTGGACCCTGGTAGCCACGAACTGCCGCTTCTACCATGCGCGATGTGACAACAGCATCCTCACCATAGCTTTCCCAGATACGGCTCCAACGTGGATCACGACCAAGGTCGATTGTTGGGTTATATACCCATGGACAGTCTGCTGTGCGGCTCTCGTAGGCACATATCTCAGAAGATGTAAACGCCAAGTCTGTATTGAACGATGCTGCGACATTGATGTTCTGTGGGAAAAGTGTACCACCACTGACGTATGTCACACCATGGTTGTTATCGAGACCATAGATACATGGTATGCCGATATACTTCATTGAGAGTTCCTGAATCTTTGGGATGATTGTCTGCCAATGCTCTACGCTGAGCGCATGTCCTGGAGCATTGAGGATGGAACCTACCTTCCACTTGCCTATCATCGAGTCAAGGGCTGCCTCGTCAAGTGTCCACTCGCGAACTACACTGTTGTCATAGATGTCCAGACCATACTTACCCAACATGGCGTCTATCTCTTCATCGCTCTTCGACATCATGTCGTCTATCTGAGCCTGTGATGAGTTGCCAAACTGTGAAAGCACTTGCTTGAGCTTGTTACGGTCAACCTTAACTTCGCCCTTAACCTTTATCGATCCCATGAGGTCGAGGTTGAGTTCGAGCATCTGACCTACCTTCTCGTCAAGCGTCATCTTCTTGAGCCATTCCTGGATGTTCTTTTCGATCTGTGGATCCTGCGGAATAGCTGGTTCCACCTGATTCTTCTGATTTGGAGAGCATGCCACCAAAGTCAGGACTGCCAATGCTATTGGCAAAAGTCGTTTTTTCATTGAAATTATTGTATTTGTAATCTAAAATTCGTTGTTCTGCAAAGATAATATAATAATGAGTAATACAAACATATTATCCTGCAACATGGCGAAATCTGTAGCATGAATCATGGGCCACAGACGCCTTGACACATAAAAAAGGGACCGAATCCCATCGGAATTCAGTCCCTTGATACTATTGTTGACGATTTAATTAGTCATCAATTTCATTCTGAAGTGCTTCTGCAGCCTCTTCCATCTCTGCCTTGAGCTCCTTAGAAGCCTCCGACAAACCTTCCTTTGCCTCTTCTACTGCTTCGCCTGCCTTCTCTACTGCAGTCTCTACAGCACCCTTAGCCTCCTTGAGAGCGTTCTGCTTAGCTGCGTCTGCCTTTGCGCAGAAGTCGCAAGCATCGTGGCGGTTAGAGTTGAGAGCCTCTTCGAGGGTACCATTCATGATATTTTCCTTCTTAGAGCGAGACAAAGTCTTACATTCATTGCTGAAGTGGTAGCTCTTACCGTACTTAGTCCAGCATACATCGCCAGTATTGAAGCCTTCACCCTGAGCCTCTGCAAGCACCTCGTTAACCTCGTCCTGAGTCACAGGATGGTAGTCAGCAGAACCAGCTGCTGTACCGAGGAACACTGCTGTGAGAACACCAAGTACTGTGTTACGTGTCTTCTCGTCAAGCTTGTCGCTCTTCTTGATGATGATGTAAGCGAGTGGTGCAAAGATGATACCTGCCATCACTACACCAAGCTGGTTCCATACAATCTGAACAAACTTGTTGTGAGATTCTGTTGGATGAATGTGGTTGGCCTTGCGCCAAAGGTATGCAGCAATGAGGCAAAGTACGCCCGCTACTACGATATCAATAATACATTCTGTAACACAGTCCAAGAATAGCATACGACATGCGCCAAATGGAAGATCCATGTCGCCAATCTGAGGACAGTACATTGCAACGGCTGCGAGAGCCCACAATACAAATGCGAATACGCGCCACAAAGCTGTATTAGCTCTCTTACCTGATTCTTGTTCTTCTGCCTGTGCAGCTGCTGCACGAAGAGCTGCTGCTGATGGTTTAGAATTAGTTGCCATAACTTATAGATTTTGAAATTTTTGTTTTTTGATAGTTACGAGCAAGAAGCATAAAAGTTGCAAATAAAGTGAGATATTTATCATTGTTGACAAATCCAAAGACATGAACAATGAATCTATATCAGACATCGACAATATTGCAGATAGAAGAGCGCCACCAGTGGACGTTACGGTGGTGGGACCAAGATATATTGCTGGATGAAGATATGTAACAAGGTTTGATATTGGCATCATGTCCAAAGGCCAGGAAAGCCGTACGATGGAGACGTAGATTTGAGGCGGCGGCTTGGTTGGCGCGAGCCTTATCTTGATGTCTGCTTTGCATCTCGAGTCTGAGTGCAGTCATATAGTGAGCGCGGGCCAGTCCGCGAGCCGTCTTATATTGCGACTGTTCTTTCTGGAGTCTTTGCCAACGAGCCTTCTTATGTGGATCGGCGAAATCTTCGGCCACACGACGGTTAGCCTCCTTGAACAAAGACCAGCTCTTCTCCTGACATTCAGTGCGAGGCTGTATGCCAGGATTGTAGCGCATAGTATAGACCTTACCGTTGCGAAGAGTCAGTCGAGAGTGGCCGACCTTGCGACGGAAGAGGCTACGCGCCTGCTTTATGGTATGTGGATCATCAGATATAAGAGCTATTTGCATTGCTTATTGTCACCTTAATATATATGCAAAGATATAACGAATGTTCGACATTTTCAATAAGTGGATAGAGATGAAATGACAGAAAAAGGCTAACACAGAATTCACAGACGAGTTGCGCTAGCCGGGATAATCAAACAATATACAATATTTAACCTTGTTTTAGTTTTAGATTGACACATAAACTATATATTTGCAATCAAATCAAAACAACAAATAATCATGTTCAAGACAAATGAATATTTCAACGGCGACGTAGTATCAATGTCGCTAGAGAGTGCAGAAGGCAAGGCTACAGTAGGCATCATGGCAGCAGGTGAGTATGAATTCGGGACATCGACAGTCGAGATAATGACTGTAATCTCAGGCGAGCTTACTATCCAGCAGCCTGGCGAGACTGAATGGAAGACTTACAAGAAGTTCGAGTCGTTTGTAGTTGCCAAAGACGTAAAGTACAAGGTAAAATGCAGCCAGGACACTCCATATCTCTGCTTGTACAAGTAAACAATCGAACCAACCCATATTTTTGAAGAGCTGCCGAGGATGCATATCCGAGGCGGCTCTTTTTTCGTCCTACAAAAAAAAGAAAGCCCCTGCGCATTCGCTGAGGCTTATTATGTTGCTAGTTAGACCTAACGGGTTATTTGGCTGGCATCACGACTACCTCACCGCCCGATGTGGCGGTCTTCTCTACCTCTGCCCCACCGCGACAGGTGATGGTACAACCTGCGGCTTCGGCCTTGATACGTTTGGTAGCAAAGACTTCCGAATCACAACCAGAGGCATATATGTCAATCTCCTCGCTGCGAAGTGAGAGTGCATCGTATTTAGAATCCTGAACTGTGCCCGCCATCTCGACTTTCTGCTTTGTGGCTTTACCACTAAGTGTTATCTGACATGAATTTGAGCTGACAACTAGTTCGTCAACGTCAATGTCCATTATGGCTTCACACTTGGCTGCTACATCGAGAAGGAAAGAGCCACGATGTTCGAAATGGCAGCCGTCGTGTGTTTCGATTGAAGCGCCAGTCTTTACGTATGCAGCTTCTATATCTTTGAAATAGACAAACACACTAACAGCAGAGCCGGGAGTGCGTTTTTTCATCTTAGCAACGAGAGTACCTTTTTTTACTGTTGTTTCGACATCTGAAGTAGGACAGCCCTGCGTAACGACTTCAATGGCATAATGGTCACACTGAACGAGAATGATGTTAAGGCCCTTAGCTGCTTCGACAACTGAGAACTCAGATATTTCGCGTGTTTCCTTATTAACATTGTCATCAGCGAATGCCGACGAGAGGCAAAGGACACCTAGCAGCAATGTTGCAATAATACGTTTCATCATTAGATTTTTTAGAATTACACTCACAAATATACAAGCATAGTGCCAAAAAGGTTCCAATTGGTGGACAAATATTGGCGGAGGGAACATAAAGTATCATTCACAGCATATGATTAACATACATTTATGATAATAAATCTGGGAATTAGACAAGAAAATTCCAAATGGGAAGCAACCATTACACAATAGCCTTATATTTAAATAATTTCAATTAGTAAACTACCCAACATCAAATACAAAGTTGGCCACATAAAACATAACATAATCATTTAATAAACACATACAACATTCATCATTAACAATTCACAAACTCTGTTAATGATTCATAATCATCTTGCAACAAACAAATTATATTCATATTTTTGAACAAAAAAAATGACAGACTTCATTCCAATCAGCCATTTATAATTATATTGGCGTAATTGATAGCATGAAAAACTATATTAAATGGATAAAGAATTAAATGATCACATCAGAGAATTCTTTGATGAAAAAATAAACGAGCATTCCTGTAGTACAAACAAAAGTGTTTAAGCCATGCTGATGGTCTTTCATCAGTATGTGAACGCAAAGACTACTCATACATTAGAAATATAAATGAGAGAACTCAGGTGTGCTTGAACGACTGTTACATTGACTGTTTGTATTATACCCTACCATGGGATGAAATCAACAAAACAGACGATATCATCAAGGAGTCCAGCATAACGCACTATAAAAAAGATAGCATCAAAAATACAAGACATTATGCCTTGTTTATGTATACTCCTTTCGACCACTCCATTTACACTGTCTTCACCAATAACATCTGCGCGTATATTGTCCAGAATGTTCTAGCCAGGGAATTTCAGTCAATATCTTCTGTGGCAAATGGAATAAACAAGCTATTACGTACAGAGAACAAAAGTTACGACAAAACATTGGAGTTCGCAATCAACATGATTAGCAAACTTAATACATATGGGATAATTAAATTTATAGACTAAGATGAAGCAAATACTTTTTTATGCTATTGCCAATGTGTTACTTGGCGTTAATATAGCCGCCCAGAACACTTGTGTACTTTTTGACAGGACCAACAATGCCCCTGTTGCATATGCCAATGTATACAAGTCAGAGGAAAAGACAATTATTGGTACTGTTAGTGATGAAAATGGTTCGTTCACCATCGATTTCGAATACAAACAACTAAACATCAGCCACATAAACTACGAAAGTGTAGTGATAGACGGCACACTTAACGACACTATTTATCTCGTTCCAAAAGTAGGAATTCTCAACGAAGTAGTTGTAAAAAGCGGTGAACCATCATGGATTCGCCCATTTATGAAACGCTTTATTCGTGAGAACAAGAAACGATATAGTCAGGGAGTCATTCATTTTGACTATGACTATGTAAGTCGTAATGTATCTGATTCAAGCGGATACTGGTTTGAAAGCGATGGCAAAATCAGAATTCAAAATGACAATAAGGGAATAATATGTAAAATCAGCCCGAACCTTGGCATTATCCATTACAAAGACTCAACTGCTGGATGTGACTTCAGTAACATGAAACGCATGTTATACAATGACTTCGTTGATCTACTAGATGACAAATTCCTGAAAAAACACTCATTCATGGAAAACGACGCCTTTGTTTCAGAAAACAAGAATATCATCCAGTTGCTGTTCAAGTCGACAAAATACGGCGACGGCGACAAGGGACTAATTACAGTCGATACTGCAAGATGTCTTATATTGTCTGCAAAGAGAGAAACAGGCCTTGACTATAATCTTAACACCAACACCGACGGAGTAACCAGATCTTCTATAAGACTAGCAACAGGTTACAGATATACACGATGGTTCGTTAGTATAGAAACTCTCTACAGAACAGATGGCGAGAACGCATATCCCGAGGATTATAAATACAAAATGCTGATATGCAGTGAATCCGACAAGGAGAAGTACAAAGGCACCCGATTTGAGTCTGTGGAATCAAGCATTTGTCTAAAGACGTCACCAGACAACAAGGAGAATAAATACATAGAACTCCCCAAACCATGGTACATGAAAATAATTGTATCTAAGGAAGAACGCCTTAATGAAGAGAAACTACAAGCCATACCTAAGAAATATGTTTTGTATTGACAAAGCGATTCTAGTATTTGCTGCATTCTTTTTCACACACGTTTGAAATCGGAATAAAGCTACGTTCACCATTTGCGTACATGATGACTTATTTCATAAACAATATCTTATTCTTATATCCAAGAACATAAGACGCTCGACATGCAGACTTATGCATTTTACGAGTTATAAGGTTCACCAACCATATTACGCCGAATGAAACGATATCACACCCAAAGGATACTAAAATCGATTGGCAATTATAGAATATCAGATGGGGCAATGACACATTGATTTTCGTTCATGCCTCGTTTCTTCATTATTTTTTTCAAACCAGATAAATTATATTCTTTTAGACCTATACGCCCTCTTTTTTCCCTCTATACGAAAGTAATAGGACAGCAATAGGAGAATCGTAGAATAAGCGCGCCACACACACTAAATAATACGTTTCATCATTAGATTTTTTAGAATTACACCTATTCATATACACGCATAGTGCCAAAAAAGGTTCCAAATGGTGGACAAATATCCACAATAGGTGCACAAAACGCCATTCCATAGCAATAGAGAAAAAAGGTGAAGGTTTTTTACATATATTTGTGACTAGCAAAAAACAAGCAAAATCATAGACTATGAAAAAAACGTTATTATCATTCGCGCTGCTTGCAGCTATGCCGGCCGCTGCGCAACTCAAAGCGACTGTCACACTCGACAACGAGAATGCCAAGCAGATTATCAACAAAGAGATATATGGCCAGTTTGCCGAACATCTGGGCTCATGCATCTACGGAGGTATCTGGGTGGGCGAAGAATCGTCGATACCTAACACTAATGGATATAGAAATGACGTATTGAACGCCTTGAAAGAACTCAAGGTGCCTGTGATGCGTTGGCCTGGCGGTTGCTTCGCTGATGAATACCACTGGACTGACGGCATCGGACCAAAGGAGAATCGCCCTGTGATGGTGAACAACAACTGGGGCGGCACTGTCGAAGACAACTCATTTGGCACACATGAGTTCCTTAACTTATGCGAGATGATCGGTTGCGAACCTTATATCAGTGGCAACGTGGGAAGCGGAACGGTTGAAGAACTTGCTAAGTGGGTTGAATATATGACTTCGGAAAGCGGAAGCCCAATGGCTAAGCTCAGAAAAGAGAACGGCCGCGAGAAGCCTTGGCACGTGAAGTACCTAGGCGTGGGCAACGAGAGCTGGGGCTGCGGAGGCTCTATGAGACCTGAGTATTACTCTGACCTTTTCAGAAGATACTCGACATATTGCAGAGAATATGACGGCAACAAGCTCTACAAGATCGCTTCAGGCGCATCGGACTACGACTATGACTGGACTGAGACTTTGATGAAGCAGGTGGGCAACAGGATGAACGGCGTTTCGCTTCATTACTATACAGTGAAGGGCTGGGACGGTTCGAAGGGTTCGGCTACAAAGTTCACCAACGACGAATACTACTGGACTTTGGGCAAGGCACTGGAGATTGAGCCTGTGGTGAAGAAGCATATTGCCATAATGGATAAATACGACCCTGAGAAGCAGGTTGGTCTCCTTGTTGACGAATGGGGTACTTGGTGGGACGTGGAACCGGGCACTAACCCTGGCCACCTCTTCCAGCAGAATACCATGCGAGACGCGTTTGTAGCTTCGTTGACTCTTGACATTTTCCACAAATACACTGACCGTATCAAGATGACCAACATCGCGCAGGTTATCAACGTACTCCAGTCGATGATTCTCACAAAGGGCGACAAGATGACTCTGACTCCTACTTACCACGTTTTCAAGATGTATAATGTGCATCAGGACGCTACCTATATCCCTACAAAGGTGACTTGCGACAAGATGGCTGCCGACGGCGACCGTATAGTGCCTTACCTTTCTGCTACTGCTTCGAAAGATGCACAAGGAATAACACACATTTCTTTGTCAAACACTTCACTCGACAAGAGCGAAGAGGTTACTGTAAACCTCAATGGCCTGAAGGCAAAAAGCGTAAATGGAACAATCCTCACAGCAGGATGCGCGGACGACTTCAACTCGTTTGAGAACCCAAATCTCGTGACTACAAAAGAATTCAAAGGTGCAAAGATCACAAAGGACGTATTAATAATCACACTTCCAAAGATGTCAATTGTAACACTTGAGATAAAATAAAGAACAAAACATCACACAAATGAGCCGTTCTAGACATCACAATCTGGAACGGCTGAAGATTCAAGATAGAAGTGCGAATAAAGTAACGCATGATTATATAGATATTACTTGCTTTTCCCCGTGTCAATACTAAAAAACTTCAGTCATGCAGGACGGTGTATGTGCCGTCGGTGCATAACTGAAGAGAAACATCTATACAATCAAAAAACTAGTCGCTCGTACCTGCAAATTTATTCATACCTCTTATCATATGGCGGAGAGAGCTGATGAGTTCCTGGCTCTCTTGCATGATATGAATGGTAAGGAAGAGAGTGTTGAGATTAGCTGTACCACGCTGTATTGTATCGAGTGCACGCTTGCGGTCTTCGGCAATACGTTGCTGAATGACATCGCCCTCAACACGCAGCTGTTCAGCATTAGTGAAGTCGCCCGTTGTAAGCATATATAGAGCGCGCTGATAGAGAGACGATACCTCATCGCGCATACCAATGAAACGGCTATGGTATTGCGATGGCAGAGGCTGGAAACTGTTGCCAATATGCTCACGCAGAGGTTCGTTGATACGTTTGAGGCTATAGAGCATCTGCTGGCAAGAATTGATGCCGAGGAAATACCAAGTATTACGTCCAATAACAGTCACAGGGTCGAGACGCTGCATAGCAATAATCTCTTGCTTGCGCTGACGCTTCAATGCATGGCGTTCTTCGTCGATAAGAGAGGATGAGCGTTTGATAGGCTGATAATGTTCGTCAAGGAAGGAATTAGTCATAGTATAATAAGTATTTATGACAAACTGCAAGCGTTCAGCGTTGCCCATACGGATATGTTCGCAAAGCAGACGCCAGATAACATCTTTGTCTTTAGCCTTAATCATCTTAACAAACAAATCGTCTTCTTTTTGCGAAGTTTTCTTCTCGGATTTTAAGTTGCTACGCACAAGGAGGAATATAGCCAATACGATAGAAAGAGACATAGCGACATAGCTTCCGAAGTGCATAATGTTGGTAAGCATGAAGCAGAATATGAAAGCAGCGCCTGCAGTAATAAACCATCCGCCAATGACACTCAGGACACCGGTGATGCGGAACACTGCAGAGTCGCGGCTCCAAGCGCGATCGGCGAGAGACGCACCCATAGCGACCATAAACGTCACATATGTAGTAGACAATGGCAGTTTGAGGCTTGTACCTATAGCCACAAGAAGTCCGGCAATAACCAAGTTGACAGCAGCGCGCACAAGGTCGAAAGCAGCATCTTGTGGAAGTTTCATCTCATCGCTATTGAATCGCGAATCAATCCAACTAGCCAAGCCATCAGGAATAATCTTGCTGACGACCTTGGAAGTTGCGTTGGAGTTGCGCACGATAGAGCGAGCCACAGGAGACGATCCGAACATCTCATTGCCTTCATCCTGACGGCTAAGGTCGACACTCGTCTTGACAACGTTTTGAGCCTTCTTAGAGAAGATGAGCGAGAGCACCATTACAACACCAGCGATAACGAGGTAGATAACAGGTGTATGAGCGCTACCCATAAGCGACTGCATAAGAAACGAGTCAGCATCGCCATTACCGTTAGCCATATAATCCTGATAAGCCTCAAGGCCAGTAAGAGGCACACCGACAAAGTTAACAAGGTCGTTGCCAGCAAACGCCATAGCGAGAGCGAATGTGCCAAGCAGCACGACAAACTTAAGTACAGGCATTTTCAAGGCGCTCAGGAAAGTCATTATAGTAGAGAACACCAATGTTCCTCCGCCCAATATCAGCCATGTATTTTCGTTGATAATAGATTTCAGTTCTGGTGACATGAAAGAGCTACCCTTCAATCCGTTGACGAGGAGGAACCAGATGATGCTTGTAGTTGACAGACCGCCGAAGACACCAATCTTAAGCGAGCTGCTAGTGAGTCCGCCCATATCGCCATTATATGCAGTTGTGCGTCCATTGGTCCTATAGGTGAAGGTGAAAACCATACGGCTGATCCACATCACCAGCGAGCCGACAACGAAAGCGATGGCCACAGAAAGGAATATACCCAGAATGACGCTAATAGCCTTCTCAGTGTTGAGCAAGTCGCCAAGCGTCAAGAGCGAGCCATCGGCAGCAGTAGCACCATGAGCAATCTTGAGAATAGCTACGGCAAAGGCACCGCCGAGCAATTCGAACACCATGCTAACCGTTGTAGATGTCGGCATACCGAGAGTATTGAATATGTCGAGCAGAATGACGTCGGTCACCATGACAGCCAAGAAGACGCACATCACCTCATAGAAAGAGAAGTATTGAGGCGTCATGATACCATGGCGAGCCACATCCATCATTCCGTTGCTCAAAGCAGCGCCGGCAAACACACCTATAGCAGCAATGAAAACAATTGTTTTAAAACGAGCCACCTTGGCACCAATGGCCGAGTTGAGGAAATTGACAGCATCGTTACTAACCCCGACTACGAGATCGAACACTGCCAATACGCAGAGAAACACGACCAAAATCAAAAAGAAAGTATTCATATATATGATTATTATTTATTTGAAAAATAGACTATCAATGCAATAATCAGAATTGCCAGTATCAGACGCAGATATTCATAACAGCGTTGAATCTTCCTTGCTTTCTCTATATCCATAAACAAGTCATATCTTATTAGACAAAGCCTCTTCAAACACATTATCGGCCAATTCGTTGATTATGCCATCAGCCAGTCCGACAGTCGGCACCACTATAACATCGGCCCTTGATGCTTCAGCCACCATAGCAAAAAGCTGTGCGGCAGGCACAATGACGTCGGCGCGATCCTCGCGCAGGTCGAACTGCTCCATACGGCGCTCGACAGAAAGAGCCGAAAGAGTTGACAGAGTAGTTGCGAGCGAACTGACAGTCATCTGATCGTTCTTTCGTTCACGTTTAGGAGCCAGTCGATAGAGCTTGTTGATATTACCACCAGACCCCACGATGCGAATGCCGTCGAAACCATGGCAGATATGCTCTACCTCATCACGCATGGCATCCATATCGGCCTGGCTTATAGTTTGAGCGACCAGTCGCAATGTTCCTATATTGAACGAACGACTATCGATAAGCTGTCCGTTAGAGAGAAGCGATATCTCAGTGCTGCCTCCACCGACATCCATATAGAGCAGATTGCCAGCCATAGTCTTGTTGCAATCGCGCAGAATGCGAGCCTCCTCTTCGCCCGTAATGATATCTATATCCACTTTCAAATCTTTGCGGATGTGGCGTAAGATACGTTTACCATTCTTAGCATCGCGAAAGGCAGACGTAGCGCAAGCGCGGTAGTTGCACACATTGTAGATAATAAGCAATTGCCTAAAGACCTTGATAGTGCGTATAAGCTGCTTCTCACGTTCGTCGCTTATCTTTCCGATACCGAACACGTCGATGCCCAATCGCAGAGGGATGCGAAGGAATTGCAGCTTCTTCATGCGCTGAACAGGTCTGCCGTCGTCACCTTTAGTGCGTTCTACAGACTTTATGAGAATGCGTGCGGCATTAGAGCCGATGTCGATAGCTGCAAGATTGAACTTGTCTGAAGTCACCTCTCTTTTCATTTTTGCTCCTCCATATAGTGATTATACAAAGACTCTTGACTACCAATGTCAGATACACCTTCTTGCTTTCCGGCCACGACACGTCCCTGCTTTGAGTCGTTGAGACCACAATCAACGATTGTCAGCAGTTCTTGCTGAACATCCTTGTCATAAACAGGAGTAACGACCTCAATACGGCAATCGAGATTGCGAGGCATCCAGTCGGCCGAACCGATGAAGAACAGCGGTTCTCCGCCATTGGCAAAGATGAAGATGCGCGAATGCTCAAGATAGCGGTCGATTATGCCAATAATCTTCAGACGGTCTTCGAAGTCGTCGTTATCAACAAGCGAACAGTTGCCACGCACCAACGCCTCAACACGGACGCCAGCGCCAACAGCCTCATAGAGCTTGTCGACCATCATAGGCTCAGTAATATGATTGACCTTCATCTTTATCCAAGCAGGCTTACCCGCCAGATGATTATTGATTTCGCCATCAATAAGACGCAGGAAACGGCTCTTCATATCGTTAGGCGAAACGAGCAGATGTTTGAACTTAACAGGAGAATATGGCTTTTCAATGAACTTGAACACACGGTCGACATCTTGAACAACATTTCTGTTGGCAGTCATCAGAATGACATCGGTATATCGCGAAGCATTACCCTCGTGGAAATTACCAGTTGAAACGACAGCAATGTTCTGCCCATTCTTGAACTCAATATGAGTTATCTTAGAATGCACCTTGAGACCTTCGACGCCAAAAATGACGTTGATGCCAGCATCCTGCATCTTCTTAGACCAGAATATGTTGCTAGCTTCGTCGAAACGAGCCAGAAGTTCAATAATCACCGTAACCTTCTTGCCATTAAGGGCAGCGCAAATCAGAGCACTTATCACCTTAGAGTCTTTAGCCAAGCGATAAAGCGTTGTCTTTATAGACTTGACCTTTGGATCGATAGCAGCCTCGTTGAGCAGACGAATATAACCGTCGAACGAATGATATGGCACATGAAGCATTCGGTCCTTCTCGCGAATAATCTTGAATATGCTTCCGGCGCTGTTCATCTCCTTAATAGACAAAGGCTGCCATTTAGGGTATGTAAGACCAGCGATGCCACAACCAGGGAACGACATGAAGTCGCGATGGTTCTGATAGCGTCCACCACCAATGACAGTATCGAGTTTCTCGCCCTCGGCAAGCAACGACATGATGCGTTTGAGAGCGCCGCCAGGCATGCTTGCGTCGTAGACAATGCGCACAGGGTCGCCAACCTTACGCGACTTGACACCCTTCTGTATTTTCTGCAGGAAGCCCTCGCGCAAATCGTTGTCGATCTCCATTTCCGCATCACGCGTAAACTTGAACGTCCATGCCTCGAAGTTATCATATTGCAAGCCAGGGAACACGAGATGAAGACATACACGCACCACATCGTCGAGATACATCACATTAGCTTCGTCGCCAGGGACAACGAACCAACGTCCCACAGCATCGACCGGCAGAGGGAACAGAGCATAACGAGACTTAGAATCTTCGTTTTTCATGCGAACAATCATGTAGATATTGTCGTCGGCCTCCTGGTCGAAGGTATGCAGATTCTCAAACCATATTGGCGAGATACGTCCCATGAGCTTTGACCTGTAGAAACTATAGACAGACTCCTTCTGATCGTCGGTCAGAGAGTCTTCTTTCAGAATATGAATCTTATTGGCAGCCAACGCCTCGGTAACGGCATCGACAGCATGAGCATATTCCTTGGAATACTTAGCATTGAGGCGATTAATAGTCTTCAGCTGCTGGGCAGCCTTTTCAGCTTCAGCCTTGAGTTCCTTTGAGGCATGACGGCCGTCCAAAGAAGCCACACGGCCGAGACTAGCCATTCTGACCCTAAAAAACTCATCTAGATTGTTAGAATAGATTCCCAGGAACGACAAACGTTCAAGAACAGGCACATCATCACGGAGAGCCTCTTCCAAGATGCGGTGATTGAAATACATCCATGAGATGTCACGCTCGATGTAGTTGTGTTTCGTTAGTTTAGCCATAGTCCACTTCAATAAAATTAGCGCAGCAAGATTCTTTCTTGTTGCGCTACAAAAGTGCACCAAGGGTGTTACAAGAAAATTACAGAGATGTTAAGATTTGATGAAGAAAGATACTATCTCAAAAGAAGTGTATAAATGATAGATGTGCCGCCTGCTACGGAATGTCTGTTGAATTGAAGATTGAGACGCGGCATGCCGAGGCTCTACGATGAATGATATGGGAACGGGTATCTCTTGGAGGGGAAGTCCGTTTCTTTGTGTACGAATCTTTTATGGGCGCTACCGCTTAAACACGAATCTTACGAATCGGACGAATCACACGAATAAGTAACCGGGGGTATTGCCCTCGGACACAAAAGCAAGATGTAATTGACACGTAGCGTGGATAAATAATTAGGGAAACGGATGTCTCCATTATTGGGGATGTCCGTTTTTTGTGTTATTTGTCAATCAAGAATCGGCCGTCCCATAAGCGTTTCAGAAATTCGGTGGCAGGCCAAATCTCTATATTGCCATTTTTGCGTGGGCGTTCTTCCATACTCACAATTACGAGCCGTGCCTGTGAGTGTTCTTCTCCGAAGGCCAGTAGTCCTTTTGTGTCTGCAACATATGCAATTTATACCACTTTCACACAAACAAAAACACAAAAATCTGAAGTGCTACTTCAAAATTTCGCTTAAAATCTGAAGTAGTACTTCAAAAATTCTTGTCTGCAAGGACATCACTAAGGTAAAATTATTCACCGTTCGTCACCACCTCGGGCGCCGTTCGTCACCAGTTGGGGCGAAAAAAAAACGTTGTTCGTCAATGAAAAGGGCACTTTCGTCAAAAGGTGAGAGATTTGTTGTGTGGTGTGGTGCTGCTCGGTAAAAAAACACTTTTCTGCATTCAAAACAAACATATTTGATATATTTGCGTAGCATGCAATAAAACTTTAAAATTAATTATACTATGAAGCATTTGTTTACTTTCTTGTTGACAATATTGGTTTTCACCTCAGCGTGGGCCGAGGAACCTGCATCTGTTAAGTTTGTATATGCGAATGCCCAGCGACCTGATGCTATCACGCAGGTTATTGATGAGAATGGTATTGTAATAAGCAATGTAATCGGATTGTATGACGAGGGCTTTATCTACAGTATAGATGACCAACCACTTTATCTGTCTATGGCCGATGGCTCAACGATGACGAAAGTTGTCATTACTTGTCCCTATGCCGATGCTGCATCATGGATAGCTGATCAGACAGACGGTGGTTATTGGACTAGAAGTGGAAACATCGTTGAATGGGCAGGCGAAGCGGCGACTCTTCCTATTGGAAATGGAAGTGGCTATGTCTTTACTTCTATTGAGGTTGAGGGCATAAACAACGGCACTCCAATATCAGCCACGTTTGTGTATGCAGATTTCATAAGCAAAAACAAAGGTAAAATTACCGACAGTGGAGTTGTAATAGACAATGTCATAGGAATAGACAGTGATGATTTAATATACTCTTTTGGCAAGGGTCCTGATGCTCTTTATTTGTCTATGGCCGATGGCTCAACGATGACGAAAGTTGTCATTACTTGTCCCTATGCCGATGCTGCATCATGGATAGCTGATCAGACAGACGGTGGTTATTGGACTAGAAGTGGAAACATCGTTGAATGGGCAGGTGAAGCGACGACTCTTCCTATTGGGTGTGGTTATGGTTACTCAATCACTACTATCGATATAGAGTATATACCAGCCGGTACTCCAACCGCTGTTGAAAGCATCGATGTGGAGAAGGGTGGTAAGGCCCTCAAGACCCTCGAGAATGGCAAGGTTGTGATTATCCGTGGTGATAAGAAGTATGACATTACTGGACGTAAGTTGTAAGAGCTCCGTTGTGAGAGACGTATCACAGTTATAAAACGTCTCTACGAAAATAAATATATCAAGAGGCGTTGCCGGTGGGCAGCGCCTCTTTTTTCCCTCTATACGAAAGTAATAGGACAGTAATAGGAGAATCGTAGAATAAGCGCGCCACACACACTATCGACAAAGGTCGTTCGCGCCAGATAGGAGGCACAGGATTAGGCCTTGCCATCGTAAAGAACATAGCCTTGCAATATGGAGGTTCGGCATACGCCACGACAACAGCAGGCGGTGGATTGACGATAAAGGTAGAGGTGATGAAGGAAGGATGAACTAACGCTCGAACGTCATTATGAGACGTGGCATGAGATGGATGGAGCCCCCCCCCTAGCCCTCCCTGAGGGAGGGGAATGTAATATTGAGAATGACAAAAGAAAAAGTGTCTTGACAGGCACATCTATCAAATATCAGATTCTTAATCATATATTGCTTTTCAATTCTCTGTTACATACATCTATTTTTTTGCTGGTCTCTTCGAAAACAGACACACTCCCCCGTACAACAATATACTCAGAATAAGCAGGACAACAGCCACCATAGAAAAAACCAAATAGTTAGTATTCAGATTATTGATGAACTGCATTTTACTGATATACCACTGCCCATCGCGTTCAACCAAAACACCCGTCACCCTTACAGGAATCAAGAAATGGTAGATATCCAGATTTACCTTACTATTGACGGCAAAATATATGGCATCGCCCACACTGCTGAGAGACGCCCTCTCCCAATCGAGGTAAAAATGCCCCCAATAATTCCAATCGCCAAGCAACAAGTTTCTTGCTCCATCCCAACCTCGAAATATCTCCCCTGGATTCGTTCCCAGAATCAATATCTCATCAGAGACAATTGTTTCATCAATACAAGCCTCAACAAGTTTTGGATCACGCATTTGGTAATACCCATCCAATACCTTCAATGGTCGCAAGGCACCATTCCTCAAATCGACAGACAACTCCTCTCCGGGAATTGACCTTGGACAATCAACCTCCTTGTCAGCCTCAGCCCAAATACTGAAAATCAGATAAATCAGTATCAACAAAAAGATAAAACAAAGGCATTTAGTAAAGATTCTCATAGCACATTTAAAATTAGACGTTAATACATATTCTACTGCAAAATTAAAACATTCCGCGACAAGTAGATGCAGCGAGGCGAGACAAATATGGGCATATAGTGAAGTACGACATTACTGGACGTAAGTTGCAAGAAGTAATAGGATAACCGTAGAATAAGCGCGCCACACACACTTATTACATTCTTGTTAAATTTCATCTCGATAGCCCTTTCGCTCGATGTTTATATGTAATATTGCCTACGAAAAGAATATGGCGATATGACAAAAAGAATACTCATTGTTGATGACGAGGCCGACATCTGTGAGATATTGCGTTTCAACCTGGAGATGGAGGGATATGAAGTGATGACCGCCGACGGGGCTGAAACAGGTCAAGACATATTAAACCAGCAAAGCGTTGACCTGATATTGCTCGATGTCATGATGACGCACAAGTCGGGCTTTGAATGGGCACAAGAGCTAAAAAAGAATGCCGCTACAGCCGACATTCCCATCATATTCTGCACCGCCAAGACAATGGAAGACGACCTGTTGCTCGGCTTTGCGTTGGGAAGCGACGACTATATCTGCAAGCCATTCCGCATCAGCGAAGTAAAGGCAAGAGTGAAAGCCGTACTGCGCCGCACAAACCCAGAACATCCATCGGCAGATGAGACGAGCAAGCAACCATCGACCGACAGCCTGATACGCTATGAAGGCATGGTGCTAGACATAGATCGCAAAGAGTGTCGCATAGACGGCGAAGAGGTGATTTTCACCAAGATAGAATTTGAGATACTAGCCCTTCTGCTCTCAAAAGCAGGACAAGTGCTTTCGCGCGAGAGGATATTGAATGCAGTATGGCCAAGCGACACTATCGTGCTCGACCGCACGGTAGACGTAAACATCACACGCATCAGAAAGAAGATAGGCAGATATGGCGAATGCCTGCGCACAAAGTTTGGATATGGATATATGTTCAGCCGATGAAAAGAGCACAAAGAATAACCAATTACATCTTTTTTACAGCGACAATACTGATAGCCATTTTCGCCCTTGTATTCGGCATATATGAATATAGGCGCGAGCTATCGTTTCGTGTAGACATACTGCACTCGCAGCTGCAACTAAACAACTATCATTATGTTGACGGAGCAGGTGAAGAAGGCATCCGCGTGACGGTCATCGACACCATGGGCAATGTTCTCTCGGACACGGAAGAGGACGATGTCAGCCACATGGGCAACCACATAGGACGTGAAGAGATGTGGAAGGCACTGCAGTCGGGCAGCGGATATGCCATAAAACGAGCGTCGGAGACAAATGGCGAGAAGTATTTCTATTCAGCAACCCGATTTGGTGACAAGATAGTGCGCTCGTCGGTGCCCTATTCTGCAGAACTCACCTCATCGCTCGAACACGACTACACATTTTTCTATTACACGGCAAGCATCTTAGCTCTCATAGCAACGGCCATCTATTTCCGCCACCGATATGTAAACAGCGAGCAAGAAAAGCAGCGAATAAAAAGGCAGCTAACAGAAAACGCAGCTCATGAGCTCAAAACGCCAGCTGCCACCATAGAGGGTTATCTTGAGACACTAGCAGAGAACCCAGACATGCCCGAAGACAAGCGGCAAGAATTCATAATGAGATGCCATGCCCAGAGCCGGCGCATGAGTCGTCTGCTAGGCGACATGAGTACGCTGACACGCCTTGACGAAGCCGAAATAGCAAGACCGCAAACCCCAATTGATGCAGCAGTCATCATACGACAGATAGAGGAGGAGACCGCATCACAATTTGCCGAGCGCAACATAGAGCTACAAATAGACATACCCGAATCGCTACCCATGACAGGCGATGCGTCACTCATCTATTCATTATTTCGCAACATCTTCAGCAACGCCATAGCATACGCCACCCATGCGACGCTCTTCTGGGTCAAAGCCACAGTAACCGACGGGCGGTATCAGTTCACCTTCATGGACAATGGCGTTGGTGTTCAGCAGGAGCATCTGTCGCGCATCTTCGAGAGGTTCTACCGCATCGACAAAGGTCGTTCGCGCCAGATAGGAGGCACAGGATTAGGCCTTGCCATCGTAAAGAACATAGCCTTGCAATATGGAGGTTCGGCATACGCCACGACAACAGCAGGCGGTGGATTGACGATAAAGGTAGAGGTGATGAAGGAAGGATGAACTAACGCTCGAACGTCATTATGAGACGTGGCATGAGATGGATGGAGCCCTCCCTGAGGGAGGGGAATGTAATATTGAGAATGACAAAAGAAAAAGTGTC
>JAKSLH010000011.1 GCA_024401335.1 Bacteroidales bacterium | reverse complement strand
TACGCGATTACTTTTTACGTCTTTCAATGATGAACTTGTTAGACTGCTTCTTAGGAGTACGAGTCTTGTAACCCTTAGCGAGGAGACCCTTACGTGAACGTGGGTGTCCACCTGAAGCACGACCTTCACCACCACCCATTGGGTGATCTACTGGGTTCATTACAACACCACGGTTGCGTGGGCGACGACCCAACCATCTTGAACGACCTGCCTTACCAGACTTCTCAAGAGCGTGGTCAGAGTTACCAACTACACCTACTGTAGCACGGCATGTAACCAATACTCGGCGAGTTTCGCCTGAAGGCAACTTGATAATAGCGTAGCCACCATCACGGCCTGCCAACTGAGCAAATGAGCCTGCACTACGTGCCATAATACCACCCTGTCCTGGACGGAGCTCGATATTATGGATAATAGTACCTACAGGTATAGAGCTAAGTGGAAGAGCGTTTCCAACTTCTGGAGCAACTCCCTCACCAGACATTACTGTCTGACCTACCTGGAGACCATTTGGAGCGAGAATGTAACTCTTCTCACCATCCTCGTAAACCAACAAAGCTATGCGAGCTGTTCTATTCGGATCGTACTGAATAGAATCTACCTTTGCTGGCACACCGTCCTTCAATCTCTTGAAGTCGATTACTCTGTACTTTCTTTTGTGTCCACCACCGATATAACGCATTGTCATCTTACCGGTGTTGTTTCGACCACCTGTCTTCTTCAATGGTCTCAACAATGACTTTTCTGGAGTTGTCGACGTAATCGTATCGAACGTTCCAATAACTTTGTTACGCTGCCCCGGTGTTACGGGCTTCAACTTTCTAACTGCCATTTCTTATTAGATATTGCTATAAAAATCAATTGTCTGGCCTTCTGCCAATGTAACAATGGCTTTCTTGTATGAAGGAACACGACCCTGGATCATACCAGCCTTAGTGTAACGGCTCTTACGCTTAGCTGGAGCGATGAGTGTGTTAATCTTTACTACGTTAACGTTGTAAAGCTCTTCAATTGCCTTCTTGATCTCTGTCTTGTCCGCATTTCGGAGTACAACAAAACCATAACGGTTGCCGAACTTCTCAGAGATCTTTGTCTGCTTCTCTGTAACCAGAGGCTTAACTATTATTCCCATTTTCTTCCTACTTATGCGTTTACAAGATTGTTAAACTGCTCAATTGTGCTTTCAAACAACACAAGAGTCTTAGCCTTCATTACATCATATGTATTGAGGTTAGCTGCTATAGTAACTTCGCTACGCTGAACGTTGCGAGCTGACATATAGATGTTCTCGTCATAGTCTGGAAGAACTACGAGTGAACGTGCGCCTTCTGCGATATTGATGTTCTTCTTGAATGCTACGAAATCCTTTGTCTTTGGAGCATTGAATGTAAAGTCTTCAACAACTACAATTGACTGTTCCTGTGCCTTGTAGCTCAAAGCTGAGAAACGAGCGAGCTGCTTCAACTTCTTGTTGAGCTTGAATGAGTAATTACGTGGACGTGGACCGAAAATTCTACCACCACCAACGAATACTGGTGACTTCAATGAACCTGCACGAGCACCGCCTGTACCCTTCTGCTTCTTGATCTTGCGAGTAGAGTGAGAGTTCTCTGCACGTTCCTTAGCCTTGTGTGTACCCTGACGGTTGTTTGCCAAGAACTGCTTTACATCAAGGTAAATAGCGTGATCACTTGGCTCAATTCCGAATACTGCCTCTGGGAGTACGACCTTCTTGCCGGTTTCCTTACCTTCCTTATTTAATACGCTCAGTTCCATTATTTCTCAATAATTAAGTATGAACCCTTGCATCCTGGAACAGATCCCTTAACTACGATAAGGTTGCTCTCTGGGATAACTTTAATAACTCTAAGGTTTTCAACCTTTACTCGATCGCCACCGGTACGGCCAGCCATTCTCATACCCTTGAATACACGTGATGGGTAAGATGATGCACCAACAGATCCAGGAGCCCTAAGACGGTTGTGCTGACCATGTGTCTGGCAGCCTACACCGCCGAAGCCATGACGACCTACGACACCCTGGAAACCTTTACCCTTTGAGATGCCTACTACATCTACGAAAGAGTCTTCTTCGATGATGTTAACATCAACTACGTCACCAAGGTTCATTTCCTTGTCAAATCCAGAGAATTCAACCAACTTTCTTGAAGGCGCTACACCTGCCTTCTTGAAGTGACCCATCATCTGATTAGATGTGTTCTTCTCCTTCTTCTCGTCGTAAGCGAGCTGTACAGCTTCGTAACCATCGGTTTCCACAGTCTTAACCTGCGTAACATGGCATGGGCCAGCTTCGATAACAGTGCATGGTATGCTCTTACCCTCGGCACTGAAAACGGATGTCATTCCGATTTTTTTTCCAATTAATCCTGGCATTGCTTTTTTAATTTTTAAAATTGAATTGTTCTTGCTTTATAACCTTAACTTGACAAACAAGGATTACACCTTGATTTCAACTTCTACGCCACTAGGCAACTCAAGCTTCATGAGGGCGTCAATTGTCTTTGATGTCGAGCTGTAGATGTCGATAAGACGCTTGTACGAAGAGAGCTGGAACTGCTCGCGCGACTTCTTGTTAACGAATGTCGAACGAAGGATAGTGAAGATACGCTTGTGAGTTGGCAGTGGAATAGGACCACTTACTACTGCACCTGTGCTCTTTACTGTCTTTACGATCTTCTCGGCTGACTTGTCAACCAAGTTGTGGTCATAAGACTTAAGCTTAATTCTAATTTTCTGACTCATTTTAGTTTTAAATTATACTTTTATTTATAAGAGGTAGCAGGTTAAGAGTCATTCGCTAACCCGCTACCTTTTTTTTCAATTATTAGAGAAGATCTTCACGACCCTTAACTTCCTTCAGAACTTCCTTAGCAATCTGACGTGGAACCTCAGCATACTCGAGGAACTCCATAGACTGAGTTGCACGACCTGAAGAAATAGTACGGAGGATAGTTACATAACCGAACAACTCTGCCAATGGCACCTTAGCCTTGATGATCAAAGCACCATTCTTGTGCTCCTGACCCTCAATCTGGCCACGACGCTTGTTCAAGTCACCGATGATATCACCCATGTACTCGTCTGGAGTAACAACCTCTACCTTCATGATAGGCTCCAAGAGAACTGGCTGAGCCTTAGCTGTTGCCTCCTTGAATGCCTGACGTGCTGCAAGTTCGAATGAAAGAGCATCCGAGTCAACTGGGTGGAATGAACCATCCAAAAGAACAACCTTCATGCTCTCTACCTCATAACCAGCAAGAACACCATTCTTCATAGCATCCTTGAAACCTGATTCTACAGCAGGAACGAATTCCTTAGGCACGTTACCACCCTTAACCTCGTTAACGAACTGAAGACCAGTCTTACCCTCGTCAACTGGGCTGATGCGTACGATGATATCAGCGAACTTACCACGACCACCAGTCTGCTTCTTGAAGACCTCACGGTGCTCAACAGTACCGTTGAATGCCTCGCGGTAAGAAACCTGTGGCTTGCCCTGGTTACATTCTACCTTGAACTCACGCTTCATACGGTCGATGATGATATCAAGGTGAAGCTCACCCATACCCTCGATAACTGTCTGACCAGTCTCTTCATCAGTGTGGAAACGGAATGTTGGGTCCTCTTCAGCAAGCTTAAGAAGAGCAGCAATCATCTTCTCGTTATCCTTCTGAGTCTTAGGCTCTACAGAAACACCGATCACAGGCTCTGGGAACTCCATAGATTCAAGTACGATTGGGGCATCCTCTGCGCAGAGAGTATCACCAGTCTTGATATCCTTGAAACCTACAGCAGCACCGATATCACCTGCACCGATAACTTCCTTAGGGATCTGAGTATTTGACTTCATCTGATACAAGCGAGAGATACGCTCCTTGTTACCAGATCTTGTATTCTGTACGTATGAACCTGCCTCGAGGTTACCTGAATATACGCGGATGAATGCCAAACGACCTACGAATGGGTCAGTAGCAATCTTGAATGCGAGAGCAGCAAGCTTCTCCTTCTCATCATGCTCACGCTTAACAGTCTCACCTGTATTAGGGTCTGTACCTTCAACAGCTGGAATATCCTTTGGAGATGGCAAGAACGAGCAAACTGCATCGAGCAAACGCTGAACACCCTTGTTACGGAAAGAAGAACCGCAAAGTACAGGGTTGATAGTCTGGTTGATAGTAGAGATACGGAGAGCGTTCAAGATCTCATCCTCAGTGATTGAGTTAGGATCTTCCATGAACTTGTCAAGAAGCGCCTCATCGCTCTCAGCTACTGCCTCAACGAGCTTTGCACGCCACTCTTCAGCCTCAGCCTGAAGGCTCTCACGGATAGGACGGTGTTCGAAAGTAGAACCAAGGTCAGCATGGTCAGTCCACACGATCTCAGTCATTGTTGTCAAGTCAACAACACCCTCGAAAGTCTCCTCAGCGCCGATAGGAATAACTACAGGCACAGGGTTAGCGTGAAGCACGTCCTTGATCTGACGAACTACTTCGTAGAAGTTAGCACCAGAACGGTCCATCTTGTTTACGAAGCAGATACGAGGTACACCATACTTAGAAGCCTGACGCCATACAGTCTCAGACTGTGGCTGAACACCACCTACTGCGCAGTAGAGGGCAACAGCGCCGTCAAGGATACGGAGTGAACGTTCAACCTCAACAGTGAAGTCAACGTGACCTGGGGTATCGATGATGTTTACCTTGTAAGTCTTATCCTTATATTTCCAGTTTGTAGTAACAGCAGCTGAAGTAATTGTGATACCACGCTCCTGCTCCTGCTCCATCCAGTCCATAGTAGCTGCACCATCGTGTACCTCACCGATCTTGTGAGTAATACCAGTGTAGAACAAGATACGCTCTGTAGTCGTAGTCTTGCCTGCATCGATATGCGCCATGATACCGATATTGCGGGTCAAATGCAAATCTGCCATAATCTTTATATCTTATAAGTTAAAATCTGAAGTGAGCGAATGCACGGTTAGCCTCTGCCATCTTGTGCATATCTTCCTTCTTCTTGAAGGCTGCACCTTCATTGTTATATGCTGCAACAATCTCAGCCGCAAGCTTGTCTGCCATTGAGTGGCCAGAACGCTTACGAGAGAAGAGAATCATATTCTTGATAGACAACGAAGTCTTACGCTCAGGACGGATCTCAGTAGGAACCTGGAAAGTAGCACCACCTACACGACGGCTCTTTACCTCTACTGATGGAGTGATGTTCTCCAATGCCTTCTTGAAATACTCAAGAGCTGGCTTGCCTTCTTTCTCTGCCTTTACTGCAACCTGATCAAGCGCATCATAAAGGATGCCGAATGCTATCGACTTCTTGCCGTCAACCATAAGGTTGTTAACGAACTGTGTTACCAAAACATCTCCAAACTTTGGATCTGGAAGGATAACTCTCTTCTTTGGTTTTGCTTTTCTCATTTTCTTTTTTTGTTTATCAGTTTCACTTATCAGCTGTCTCTAGTCTTCAACGACTCACGTCATTTACTCAACCAATCTACAACGACAAACAAAACTCGCCAAAACTAAATTCTTTTAATTATTTCTTTGCTGCTGTCTTACCAGCCTTTGGACGCTTAGTGCCGTACTTAGAACGACGCTGGTTACGACCATCTACACCCGAAGCATCAAGTGTACCACGAACAAGGTGATAACGTACACCTGGAAGGTCCTTTACACGACCACCGCGAACAAGCACGATCGAGTGCTCCTGCAAGTTGTGACCCTCACCTGGGATGTATGCATTGACTTCCTTACCGTTAGTCAAGCGAACACGAGCAACCTTTCTCATCGCTGAGTTAGGCTTCTTAGGGGTAGTTGTATACACACGTACACAAACACCACGCTTCTGAGGACATGATCCAAGAGCTGGCGATTTGCTCTTGTCCTCGAGCTTAGCACGACCTTTACGTACTAACTGTTGAATTGTTGGCATAATTACTTTTAACTGTATAAATTTTAACATTATTCCACAAGTTCCTCATTACCAATGCCTTACATTTACAATAAGGACACTATATGGATTTTGTTCTGCAAAAATAATAATTTATTTACTAAGAACCAAGCACTTAAAGCCTAAGATCCTCATTTTTAACATCATTTCATTTTCAACAAAAAAAACAAAAATGTCGCCGTAAAATAATCTACAGCGACACCTGAAATATATTTTTATTCTTCCCTTTTTTTATTCTTTTGTCAAAACATACATCCTACTTCACCAAAACTTTGACTCTTTCTACCCTACTCTCATTCTTCAATTCAGCAACATACAACCCTCTCTTTGATATTGGCACAAACACATGTTGCTCCTTTATTTTTACATTATCAACCAACCTTCCAGAAGCATCATACAACCTTAGCAACGCCTCTGCTCCACCATCATGTTTCACAATCACACCACCTGCCAATGGAACGATTTCTCCACCCTTTATAATATCTTCTACACCGGTCAACATTCCCTCTTCGCTCTCTTCCGAAGCATCTACCGACTTGTTCCCAAGCACAATGACAAATCTTTCTTCATCTGTCACACCAGCTTCCGACTCGAATTCATATCGCGATGTAGACATTAAATCTATCACGACTTGCTCTTTTTTATCCACAAGACAAGCCTGTGCTGTCCCCGCAAATTCTTCTACATTAATCGCCTCAATCTCGCCTTTCGTCGATCTTGCCATCACCGGCTTTATATATAGTTTCTTATCCATCAAAACAGGGGCTAGGTAAAACCTTGAATTTCGGAACAAAGTTAGCAATAATAAGAAATAGACATCTTATAGTATGTTAAAACAGCCAACGAGTGTTCGCGAAACCACTATTCAGTCTAAGAAAGGCACAAAGAAAATGGCCATCATCTATCAAGACAACGGCCATAATAAAATATATATACAATTTAATCAAAGAATCATCTACCACTTCCAAAAGGACCATTAGGATCAGAAATCCTTGTTTTTCCAAACGTTGTCGTATTATTCTCCCTCACCTGTGTCTTTTGAGCTTCATTTGCAGAACTAATCAACCCACCATCTATAGTCGGAGAAGAACCCATAACCACAAGGATTCTATCATCAAGATTCAGTTCTTCAATAGTCGGTCTAATATACTTTTTCATCTTTATTCTTTAGAGAGATCTAACCTTTACCTTTTTAGAAACGCCGCCTGCTACCGCTTCAACCACAAACACGCCACGTCCATTAACTCTGATATTATTAACGCCTCGCACAAGAGCGCGACGTGCCAAAACGCGTCCATAAACATCGTAAACGACAGCATAAGCACCATCATTAGCATCTTCCGACAGAGCAATTCTAACATTGCCATCCCCTACACAAGAAACACCGAGCTTCTCATCAACGCCCGCCACGAATACTCCAGTAGCAATCTCGTCTTCTTGTTCCTCTTCGCTCACATTAAGCGACTTAAGCGAAATAGAAAATCTATCATCGATACATACACCAGGAATATCTTCAAACTGATACTCATCTACTTCTCGCAAATCGACAACCTCATTATTAACCTTGTCAACAAGATAAACATCAACATCCGACATGAACTCTTCAACATTAGTAGCTCTTATCGTTCCGTATTTCACATTCGAAGGCAACGAAAATCCTATTGTGATTTCTTCATCACCCACTTCGTCACAAGTCGGATAAAATGGTATCGCCAATCTCTTGCTGCTCTTCACACCATATATTTGATTTGCCGAAGCATTTATCGACATCTTCTCTGCATCACCAAACACACAATCCATAGCGCCACCATCACGGAACACCAAAGCCATCTCATCCGGCTCACGTCCATCCGACTCAAGCACCAAACGCAACACGTCATTGACAACACGCTCAGACTTCAAAGAACTCTTTGACGGCAAATCACGCACACCGGCAGAATTCAAGCTCAAATTACCAGCGCCATTCCCATTCGGTCTGACAAAAAAGGCCTGCATCGGTGCCATATACGTAGCGCTTTCAGACACCCCCTTGCCATTGTTCACACCCACGTGCGTCGCTATACTATAGGTTGTAAAAGCAAAAGCATTTCCCGCAGAATTCAAACCATAGAACCATATAACAGGATCTACATTATCTTCCTTCGAACAACTGATATCAGACAATGGATACGCAAACGAGAACGGATTCGACACCAAATTCCATCGCAAACTTCCATCCGAATCTTTTACATTCGGTACATTTATCTTAAAATTACCACTCGACAAAACTGATCCCACCTGCTTCAAATTCCATGTTTCATTAAGAGAACCTCCTACGCCGATTTCACCAGCATCCGTATAATTGGCGCCGAAAGAAGAGGCAGTAACATACGAGTCGCTATATATGTCGTATGTTTTAAAAAGCAAAGCACCTCCAGACATAGATATAGTCCCCTCCTTAGTATATGAGCCAGCATAAGTATAACGTCCCTTCTGCAAATCAACACTAACATTTACTTTAGTATAATCAGAAGAAGAGTTCTTAACACAAACGCCACCTGCATACAACGAAGACATTTTATCGAAACGATGGTTTATATTCAATGCAGCAGTAGTTTTATTAGCATTATCAACAAAAATCTTATCCGAAACATATAATGCGTTACCAGGGTTAATCGTCAACGCGCCAGCATCAATAGTCACCATTCTTGCATAAGCAACCATACCTCCATCTATAACAGGAGCAACCTTTTTATTCGCTAAACTTATAGTAACCTTATGATACTTAGTTGGAACAACACCACCACTCCAATTACTACCAAGGAACCAATCGGAGCTATATCCTATCCAAGAAGTTGTTTCTATTCTATGATATGCACCAGCAGCTATAAGAGCATTGATTATATTCGTAGTTTTATCCTTGTCATACGCAACGGAATTGTCAGCGAAATCGATAACTATCTCTATATCCTTAACCTTACCATCTTCCTCAATCTGTATTGTTATATCACCTGTTTTAAACGAACCTCCAATTTCAACGGAAGTGCCAGACTCCATCGACAATACACCGCCAGAATTTCCATAGTTAATAGACACACCTCCACCAACAGACAAATCAGAACCTGTTTTCAACGTCACAGAGTAACAATTCATATCACCGCCGACCTCAACAGAACCCGCAGACTCAAATACCTGCCCAGAGTTTCCATAATTAACAGTAAGGCCACCACCAACAACTAAAGACGCGCCACTACCCACCTTCAAGCCGCCAGAATTCAGACTACCAGTTACATTAACTTGTCCATTATTCTCGAAACCAGCGCCACTATTACCATAATTCACCTGAACATTTCCCTTAACATCCAAAACGCCATTAGACCCGACGATTATCCTACTAACATTCAGCTCTCCACTCATAACAACGGTGCCGTTGACTTCGAGATATCCGCCAGCATTTCCCCAATTAATCTTTATTCCGTTGTTAGACTTCAAAGTCGCCCCAGCTTCAACAACGACAGACACAACTCGTCCATCGCTACCATAAGTCACAATTTTCCCATTTGGAATAACGACACCATCATTATCATACGGGACCTTCCCGGCAGGTTTCCCATTTTTATCAATCACCCAACTATTGGGGTCCGACCAATTATCACCTTCACCTACATATCGCAAAGTCTCAGCCCATGCCCCTACCGACACAAGCATCAAACAGATGAATATTATACTCTTGAAAAAACTCATCTTATTCAATTTTCATTTTAGATTATGACGTGTATCACTACGGGAATTCATCTAGTTTACACTAAAGCGAACCCAACAAATAGTTGAATGGCAAAATTAAACATTTTCAACGAGAAAAACAAATACAACCAACTCATTAACCATCAATTAACAAAACCACATCATCTAAACACCACGCACAACTCACATCTCTTTTAAAGAAAAACCAAATAAAAGCATCACAACGACAAAAAAAAGTCGAACATTCGACGAAGTACCAACGTATGAATAAGCAAACGATAAGCATACCATACACTAAGCATAAAAGCATGAAACTGACGCTCAAATACAACGACGACATAACAATCAAACGCATACGCAGCGTCTTCCGCCGCCGTATAGGCCATTCTCGCATCACAGTCCGTAATGGTCAAGCCTATACCATGCGCTACAATCCCGGCCGTCAGCCTCGCACCGAATGCCAGGAGAAAAGCTGGTCTCTTTTCAAAGAAGCCAACGCTCGCGTCGCTGCCGACTTCGCAAATCCCACAACCAAAGCTCAATGGATCAGCCGCCAACGTCAGCAGTCTCGCTACAAAACAGCACGAGGTATGGCTCGCGCCTACTACATGCAGGTCCTTAAAGACCACCTCAGCCAACAACAACAAGACACAGCTTCTTCCAACATAGCTGCGTCAACTTCTCTCCATATACACCCTGACCTATTCCTCAAAACATCGCCACAACAACACCACCAACAACACCCGCTAATAAGCCTATCCGACCCCCAAAAAATATCATGGCGCCACCATCGCAACGTCCATTGGTGGCGCGCCTCACTCCATAACATAATAATATAACGCTCCTTCCCGCCACACTCTTTTCTCATAGCTCAATACTTTTTCATCTCTTCTCTCTCGATTGTGCCGCTCAACAAAAAAATCGCTATCTTTGCGTCAAACAAACCGTAAAACATGAAACGCGCACTCTTCATCGACCGCGACGGCACGCTCATCATTGAGCCTCCTGTCACATATCAGGTCGACACTCTCGATCAACTCGAATTTCTCCCTGGCGTATTACGCAACCTCTATTTCATTCAGAAAAACCTCGATTTCGAACTTGTCATTGTAACCAACCAGGACGGTCTTGGCACGCCAGTCTATCCACAGGAGAATTTCGACAACGTGCAGCGCAAGATGCTCCAGATATTCGAGAGCGAAGGCATAACGTTCAACGACATCCTCGTCGATAAGTCATTCCCCGAAGACAACCTCCCTACTCGCAAGCCGGGCACTGGTCTTCTCACCAAATACATGAACGGCGACTACGACCTCGCTAACTCCTACGTCATAGGCGACCGTATCACCGATATGCAGCTGGCTAAAAACCTCGGATGCAACGGACTCATGCTCTCCAACGAAGACTCACCTGTCGGCATCGACAACTGCCGTCGTTGCGCATCTTGGAACCAGATTAGTGAACTCCTTTTCGCAGGCGAACGCACGGCTACCGTACAGCGCACAACAAAGGAGACCGACATATACGTCAGCATCAACCTCGACGGCACAGGCAAATGCGACATATCCACTGGTCTCGGCTTCTTCGACCACATGCTCGAGCAGATTGGCAAGCACTCTGGCTCCGACCTCAACATACGCGTCAAAGGTGACCTCCACGTCGACGAACACCATACTATAGAAGACACCGCCATCGCCCTCGGCGAAGCAATACTTAAGGCTCTCGGCAACAAACGTGGCATCGAACGCTACGGCTTCTGCTTGCCTATGGACGACTGCCTGTGCCAAGTAGCTCTCGACTTCGGCGGACGACCATGGCTCGTCTACGACGCCAAGTTCACCCGTGAGAAGATTGGCGACATGCCTACAGAGATGTTCCTCCACTTCTTCAAGAGTCTCAGCGACGCAGCTCGTATGAACCTCAACATCAAGGCAGAGGGCGAAAACGAACACCACAAGATAGAAGGTATCTTCAAAGCTCTCGCCAAGAGCATTAAGATGGCCGTCAAGCGCGACATATACAAATACGAACTCCCATCAACAAAAGGAATGCTCTAAATGATACAGGTATTCAACGGTAGTCAATCCATATCCTTCAACGACCAAGAGTCGTTCGACAACTTCTGTAGCCAATACCGCATCATAGAAGCGGCTGGTGGTCTTGTAGAAAACGCCAACGGTGAATTCCTAGTCATCGACCGACGCGGATATATTGACCTTCCTAAAGGCAAGAAGGAGCAAGGCGAAAGCAATGAGCAGAACGCCCTTAGAGAAGTCAACGAGGAAACGGGTCTCGAAGGTCTGTCTATTGTCGGTTCATTGCCAAACACCTACCACATCTACCCTATCAACGGGCAAGACGTGCTGAAGTGTACACATTGGTATAAGATGAAAGTTGATGGATGCCCTTCACCCACACCACAGACAGAAGAAGACATTCTCGAAGCACAATGGGTAAGCAAGGAGCAACTCATGACTCTCGCAGAACGTACTTATGCATCTCTTAAGGATGTTTTTGTCACCGCAGCAAAACAACAAGAATGATGAAGATAAGTTTCGATGAATTCAAGAAAAGGGTGATGGCCGACTATAAGCAGGCCCTGTCTGGCAAAGACATAGCTCATGTTGTGCTCAACAAATTCACCGAAACATGCAACGACACCAACATAGAGTCTGGCGACGGCCCTATGTTCGATGCCATATACAATGCGGCGACATACCATCGTCCAACGGCTTTTGTCTGGTGGAACATACACGCCAATAAGCAGACCAACAGTGACATACTAAAACTGCTGAGCGGATTCACGTCCATGTTCAAAAGCAAGGCACTAAGCATACAGGCAGTCAAGAGCAATGACTATGCATCATTATGCATAACGCTCGAAAAACAAATAAACTTCACACGCTCCAACCAGGCACCATCCGTTACCATCATCGACATGTCAGACGATTCACTGTCTGCCTTCAGACAATGGATAATTGAAAAGAACATCTGCACAGAACAAGAGCTGAACGACCTCAGCAACTAATGCCTGTCAACTATAGACAAGGTAGCTATGCCCACCTTCACATCGGGAATAGCCTGAAGTGCATTGACACAAACCTCAAGAGTGCCACCTGTTGTCAAGACATCGTCGAGGAGCAAGATCCTCAATCCCCTATAACTTTCCGGATTTTCACACACGTATAGATGCTGAATATCTAGCCAGCGTTCCACCGTGTTTTTCTTGGTCTGCGAACTACCTTCTAAGACCCTAAGCAGGATATCTTCACGTACAGCCAGTCCCGTTACATTAGCGACACCTTCAGCTAGTTTCACAGTCTGGTTATACCCCTTTCTCTTCTGTTTTCTAGGATGCATAGGAACAGGCACAATGACATCATAGTCGGCATGCCAATTACACCTCAACATCAAACGTCCCATACGCTCACCCATAAGAACAGCCACATCGTCACGTCCTTGATATTTAAACGCATGGATTATCTGCCTCAACTTCTCACCCTTACGAAAAAAATAGGCAGAAAAGGCAGAATGTAGGACAACCCTGCCCTCCATAAGCTGGAAGACAGGGTTGTCATGATATGTTTCATAACCTGTTCTAGGTAAGCTGTTAAGACAAGTCTGGCAAACGTATGGGTTATCTCCCATTGCCAGAACCCTGTCGCACACCTTACACCGCGCAGGCCATATAAGGTCGCATAAGCCCATCACCATATCCTTCAAAGAAGGAACATACCACTTACATGAAGGTGACTCAGCCATGCCTATAATTAGTCGGCTTGCTTAAACCATTTAACAAGTTCCTTTAAAGTCACCTTCTTGCCATACATGAGAATACCCACGCGATAGATTCTCGCAGCAACCCATATAGAACCAACAAACGAAGCCACGAGAATAGCTATTGAAAGAGCTATCTCCCATGCAGGTACTGAGAATGGCAAACGAGCCATCATAACTACTGGCGACGTAAATGGCACCATTGACCCCCAGAAAGCGATAGAGCTGTTAGGATCCTTGACTGCATAAAGAGCAAGGTAGAGTGCCACTACAATAGCTATGGTAACTGGCATCATGAACTGCTGCGCATCGCTCTGATTCTCAACAGCAGAGCCAATGCATGCAAAGAGACTTGCATACAACATATAGCCACAAAGGAAATAAACCACGAAGAGGATTACTATCTGAATGATATTGATAGATGAGAGCATTCCCATCACCTCCTCAATAACACCCTGCTGTACCTCCTGAACATTTACATCCGAGGCAACATTCATAGCCGAAGACATATCTGGTGTAGCGAACATACTAGATGCTACAACAGAGACAATTCCGCCGACAATAATCCATATTGCAAACTGTGTAAGCATAGTCAAAGCGATACCGATCACCTTGCCCATCATCAAGTCAAAAGGCTTTACAGAAGATATCAGAACCTCAACAATACGATTAGACTTCTCTTCCATTACTCCATTCATAACCATGGAACCACTGAGAAGCACAAACATATAAATAAGGAACATAGCCACAAAAGCCACAATCATACCAACGGCGGCAGAACTTTCATTCTCCTCGCCCTGGTCTGTTATATTGATTGTTGTCACCTCCGCTTTTACTGAATTAACCTTCTGGAACAGAGAATCAACAGCTTCAGAATGTCCACCAAAATCCTGAATATACCTCTTGCGGAGAGCCTCCTTAAAATCGCCCAGAACCTTGTATTGAAGATCCATAGTCAAAGTTGACTTAGCGTACATCTTGACATTATCCTTGACATCAGGAGCGCCATTGATAACCATATACGCATCATAACCATCATCTTCAAAAGTGTCACGCAGCTGATTCTCGTCAGTATCTGACGGCATAGCGACAAACTTAGCCACATCATCATCTGTCAAAGCTGCACCATACTCATCAGTATGATCAACAACAGCAATAACATTAACAGTCGAAGTGCCCAGCATCTCAATAAGTGCAGGTATGAACATCATAAGCAACATACCGATAGGAGCAAGAAGAGAAATGATAATGAAACTCTTCTTCTTGACACGCGTGAGATATTCGCGTTGTATTATAAGTGATAACTTGCTCATTTTTCTACTTCGTTACTTCCAACAACTTTCAAAAATATATCATTCATAGACGGCATCTTCTCCTCGAAACCGACAAGCTCTACATGCTCAAGCATATATCTGATAAGCTCGTTAGCGCTCAAGGCCTCACGTGGTGTGATAATCGCAGATGTATAATCACGCTGCTTCTGTATCTCTGACATCACGACACGACTGTCGGCCGACGAGAAGAAAGAAGCATCACCATTGAATTTTATGCTGAATGTATTGTCCTTATACTTCTGCTTTACATCCCACACAGAACCGCTAAGCACAGCCTTCGACTTATTGATCAACGTAATGGAATCACACACCTCTTCTACAGAAGACATGTTATGAGTAGAGAAAAGCACCGTCGCGCCCTTCTGCTTCAACTCCATAATTTCGTTCTTCAAAAGATTTGCATTCACCGGATCAAAGCCACTAAATGGCTCATCGAAAATGAGCAGTTTAGGTTCATGCAACACAGTAACGATAAACTGCACCTTCTGCTGCATACCCTTAGAAAGTTCTTCAACCTTCTTGTTCCACCACTGTTCAATGCCAAACTTCTCAAACCAAGCCTTAAGCCTCAAGGTCGCATCATGCTTGCTAAGTCCCTTGAGCTGAGCAAGGAAGACAGCCTGTTCGCCAACCTTCATCTTCTTATATAAGCCACGCTCTTCAGGCAGATAGCCTATATTTTCAATGTCTGATGGGCACAACTTATGACCATCGAGCAGTACTTCGCCACTATCTGGCTTGGTAATTTGGTTAAGAATACGGATAAAAGTAGTTTTTCCTGCGCCATTAGGTCCCAAGAGACCATATACGCGACCCTCCTCTACTGACAGGTTAAGTCCATCAAGAGCTCTGTGTCCTGAATAATCCTTAACAATGTCGTGAGCTTCAATAAAAGCCATTATTTATTTGTTATTTAGTTATATCTTCAATCCCATGATGACAACGTCGTCGATCTGCTCACACGATCCCTTCCAACGTGAGAATTCGTTGTTGAGCTTCTCTTTCTGGATGTTCATCGGTTCATCTACCATAGCCTCCAAGAAACGCTTAAGCGCACCGGCTGTATATGGCGACTTATCAGATGTATCACCGCCAAACTGGCTTGCAAAACCATCGGAAGACAAGTATATCACATCGCCCTTCTGGAGCTGAGTTGTTGTCTCATTAAACTCATTGCTATTTCTATGTTCACCCACGCCACGACGTGTGCCTCGTATCTCATTGAGCTTGCCATGACTGAATATCTGAACAGGGCGACGAGCAGCAGCAGAACGAAGTTCGAGAGTGTCGAAATCTATTTCAATAACAGCACAGTCCATACCATCCTGTGCCTCTATCGACTGATTCTTGTTAAGAGTTGCCTTTATCTCTTTGTCAAGACGTTCCAACATCTTCGAAGGATGGCTTCTCAACTCCTCATCTCTTGAAGCATCGTTAAGCAATGTCGCACCAATCATAGACATGAACGCACCAGGAACGCCATGACCAGTACAGTCGCCGCAACATATCAATATCTTGTTGTCATAGCCCATATGCCAGTAGAAGTCACCGCTCACGATATCCTTAGGCAGATATAACACAAACGAATCTGCAAATGGATAATCATTGAGACTATTTACAGATGGCAAGATTGCAGTCTGAATACGCTTAGCATAGTTGATACTATCCAAGATATCCTTATTCTTCTGCTCAATCTCTCCCTTCTGCTCACGCAAAGTTACAGTCTGTCTGCTCACCTCGTCCTCAAGCTCCTTCTGACGCTGACGGAGCTTCTCCTCACGCCATTCAGTAACCACTCTGATGATCACATAAAGCAATCCTAAGATGAAGATTGGGAAGAATATTGACTTCCAGAATGGCGAATCGATATGTATAGGGATCTCCAGAGGCTTGCTACAAACGACGCCATCACTGTTGAATGCTCTTACGTGAAGCACATGGTCTCCGTCAGGCAACCATTCAAACTCCTTATGATTCTGAGTTCCAAGTGGAGTCCACACCTCATTCTCATTACCATCAAGCTGCAGCCAGAATTCATATCTTACATTCTGAGGATCCTTCATGCAGATACCCACAAAGTCAAATTCCAATCGCTGCAATGCTCCGTCGTATGGATAAGGCAGATCAATAGGTTCCTTAAGGTTATGACGATGATTTGATATAACAACCTTTGTGAGATTGATGATTGGTGCAACAACACTACGACGGTCAAACTCAGAGTTGTAATGAACCACACCAGTCGATGAAGAGAACCACAAGTCGCCGTTTTCTTCTACAACACCATTGAACTCATGGTTAATGCCATTAGTATTATTGAATGTGCGAATATTTCCGGAGTTCAAATCTATACAGCTCAAACCCGGCTGATGGCATATCCACATACGGTCGTTGCCGTCGGAAGCTATACCATAACAATAGTTCTTCTCCATACCATCAGCTGTACTGATAGAGACAATAGAGTCATTGCTGCTACATATAACGCCATTGTTGACAGTAGCCAACCATAATCTGTCTCTCTCATCGACAGCCATACCAGCGACATCCACAGGCACATCTGACAAACGATGTATTTCAAAGCCCTCATCACCCAAGAACAAAGCAATACCACTATCCTTTGGACCTATCCAAACCTGTCCTTCGGCGTCCATATAGACAAAGTTGATATTGTTGTGAGGGAGACCGTCGAGCGTAGTATAGCAACGGCTTGCACTGGTATTCAGGTCATACGAGATAAAACCACCCTGGCTAGCAATATAGAGGTGATCTTCATCGACAACTATACCATTGACCATTTCGCTTGTACGCGAAGAGCACTCATAGGACATCTTTCTGAAATACCTTGTACCCTCCTTGCAAGTATAAATACCATCTCTGTCAGTTCCAAGATACTGGACTCCTCGTTTCTTATCAAAACATATTGCTGTGATAGCCAGATCAGAAGGAAGGCCCATCGAAGCATCAAAGAACTCGAAATTATCCATACACTGCTTGTCCATCCTTATAAGACCAGAATTCAAGCCCATCCACAACGACTTATCATCAACGGCAGCCGAAACGATCTTGCTACGCTGGAAACCTATATTTGTAAGGTCATATTGCGCGAAATAATTGTTTATCCACGCCACAACACCAGCGCCATAGGTACCAAACCAGAATATGCCCTCACGGTCACATGTGATAGACGAAACATAGTTGTTATCAAGACCATTGTTCTCAGTAAGAGAAAGGACCTCAGTATATTTCTTTGTCTCCTCAGAGTATGCCCATTCCTTCAAGCCCTGTCCCCATGTTGCGATATAGAGATTACCTTCAGCAGTCTCATATATAGTCTTTATGTTGTATGATTCGTCATTTGAGGAGCACGACTCAGTACATCTTTCAATCAATGTAGCACCATTTACAAGTGAGTACCTGTATATCTCGCCGTCCTCTGTTCCCATCAAATATTCGCCCTCGTTCCTTGACTTAACAATGCAGTTAACCGCAGAAGAAGGAAGATCTGCAATATCCTCAGGATCAAGTAATTCACCACTCGGACTAAACTTCACCAACATTACGCCATCTGAAGTGCCGACAAGCAAAGTCATAGAGTTGACAGCTTTTATTGAATAATAGATGCGGCGACCGAATTTCTCTCGATCAAAATGAGTAGTCACTGTTCCATCAGGGTCAATATAGACAATACCCTTATTCTGTTCAACAGCCCATATACCGCCTCTGTCATCTATACACATATCCTTGATAGGCGAGGCAACATCCGCCACGTGCACTCTATGGAACTCGCTATTTCTGAACACACTGAATTGGCCATTTCCATGACCACACCACAGATTACCGTCAGTATCGATAAGCATTGCACTCACGAAATTGTCAGAGAGAGAATCTCTTACCGTATAGTTTGTGAACTTCGTGCCATCATACTTTGATAAACCTTCTGCCAAACCGATCCAAATGAAGCCATAACGGTCCTGAACCACGCTATAGACATAGTTCTGAGGTAAGCCCTGCACATTAGTAAACTTAGATAAATTGAAGTTCTGGGCCGTCGCACTGAAGCCCCAAGATATCATGAATACGACTATAAAAAATATCTTCTTCATTTGATTGACAATCATATCTATCATTCGAATCGAACTATACAAAAAGAAAAAGCGCTCAAATGGAGCACTATTTCCCCATTAGAGCGCAATTTAATAATTTTAAAAGACAATACGTAGACTATCTACATTTATTTTGTCTTTTGCTTAACGCCAATAGTGTACTTATACTTTGGAATACCACCGATAGGAACACTATAGAAAGGCATAAGCTCACCATACTGGTTTTCAAGGAATATGACCACGTTATTATTCTTCAACGGCTTATTCTTGAACTTGACCATCTGAATATCCCAAGAAGTATTCTTTTCTGCAGCATCAATGTTGTGTGTACTAGTCTGCCATTCATCATTGCCGCTAACCTTCATCATCACGCCATTCTTTGCAACAGAAATAACACGGATCATACCATCGTTATCCCAGTCGAAGTTTGACTGCTTGATAGACACCACCTTATCGTCAATGTATGGATAGATATGAGACACTTCAGTGCCAGAGTCGTGCATACGGAACTTATACTTGAAGTAATATGCGAAACCGCCATCCACCTTAACATTGTCATTTGCCTTACGAGAAAGGAACATACGATACATGTTACCGTCATCACCGCTTAGGCCCTCTACGACAATCTTGAAGATACGGCCGCCAAACTCAGGCAAGTTCTCACCTTCAGATGGGTTGAAAGGTCCGAATGTATACCATTTATTATCGTAAGTAGCTTCATTACCGAATGTCTTAGTTCCAAGAAGTGTACCGCTATCATAGTCGCCCTTCTCATTGCACTTCTGAGCATCCTTGTTTGAGCATGAACCCGCACCACCATATACTGAGAAACGAGTCTTAGTATTCCAGGCGCCATTGAGCTCATCATTCTGACCACCAATTTCTGGATCGAAGATTCTGATATACACAGGCTGAGTGAAATCGGCAGGGATTGAGAAGAATATAATCTGCAGGCAGTTATCATCACCCCACTCTGTCTGGCCATTCTTTCCGAATGTCATGAGATATGGAATATTTTCATCCACACCTGGCACAGGCTGTGCCTTAACCAACTGTACGCATGCCACAAGTGCTGTTATGGCAATCAAAAATTTACGCATCATTATATATTCTATTTTACAATTATCAAATAAGATGGGCTCACTCCACGGTCACTTCGACCCATGTGCAAAGTCTATCTGAAGCATCCTCATCAGATATCGTGCCACACCTTACTTTATATGTGCCTTTTTTCTTAAAAGTTACAGTTCCACTCTTCCCTTTTACCTTTGTTCCATTACCAAAATCCCAGAAATAAGCCTTTGGAGTGAACTTCGATATATTATCTGCATCGGCGGTAAACACCACCTTCTGACCAGCTTTTATATTTTCTGGAACATGTATATTAACCTGTTCTGGCTTTCGCAACTCCATAGAATATTCCGCGATAGTAAAGAGTTCCTCCTTTGTTGTCTTATCGAGTACCGACAAAGCGATAGAATAATCACCTGGTCCATCGAAACAGTGGTCAACTTCAAGACCAGAATACGACTTGCCATCACTTATCGCCCATTTGAAACTAAACTCCTCAGGGTCATAATTCTCAGCCGACTCCTCAAAGAATGTATAGCAGTAGTTCTCCTCCTGCATCTCACTCTCATCCTCAAAGCTTGGGAATCGCTGTTCAAAATAGAAGATAGCATCTTTACCTCTTCTGTTAGACGTGAAATAACCCCACTCTTCGTCATCGCTATAATAGATACCGTAGTCATCACCCATGCTGTTAATCTTCACATCGAAACGCACAGGCTCACTAAAGCCATCTTTTGTTCTGTATGTATAATAGATATCCAGCTTCTTGCTGTCTGCACGTCCATTACTTGCGAAGAATATCTTGCCCGAGGGGTGTATGAAAGGAGTTGTCTCAGTACCCTTAGTGTTCACTACATCTCCCATATTCTTAGGCGAGCTCCATCGGCCATTACTCTTAACGCAATAGTAAAGGTCGGTAGCCCCCTTACCTCCTGGGACATCGGATACGAACACCATGAAATTACCATCACTGGAATATGACGGATAAGCAGCATTGGAGAACTTAACCTTAACATCACTCATCACACCATCAGTAACATCAGTCAACGATGAATAATCGAATATTGCCAATGGGGACCCCTTGATTGTAGAAAGGTCCTGAGTATTCTGAGTAACATGTATCTTTTTATCAGAATCAAACGTGATAGCCGCCTGATTATATGGTCTATTTGATCGTTTCATGGCCACTGATACTCGACCCGACGGCTTCTTATTTTTAAGCTTAACCTGGTAAAGCTGATATAGTCGGTCATCATTTTCGTCGAAATAGCTGACAGCGACGCTACTCTTGGCATTTGAAGCGAAATAGAGCGTAGAATCAATAACAACAGGGTTTATTGTAGAGCATCCCGACAAAAGGCTTATATCTTGAACATCGACATCCTGCGCCATCGACGACAGCGGGAACATAACGCCTAATATATATATTGCTAATCTCTTCATACGTCTGGATATTTAGAAGAACTTAGGGTTAACAGCCTTTACCCTATATACGAAATCATACTGAAGCGAAATCTCATGAGAGCCGCTGCTATAACCTGTCAAGTCACCTGTAGTCAAGCCATAATTGTAGGCAACCCTCAGGCGAGGATTAATCTGATATGCAGCACCGAAACTCATCTCATTCTTTGAAGTATAGGCAGCATCAAGCCATACCAGATTACGCCATATACCTGTCAATGTAGCGGCATAATCGACATCATTCTTCTTGCTATAATTTGCCATTACCGAAGGCTGCACCTTGAAGTCAGATCCCACATTGAACATATAGCCACCAGTGAACACATATTGAGCATCAGCAGGAGCGAACTCAGCATCATATCTATCAAAATCATCACTCACGAAAAGAGAAGTAACAGATGCGCCGACAAAGAACTGACGTCCATACCACGCCATACCGAAACCGAGGAGAGGTGTTACGTTGCTAGTATTTTCAGCGAACGCATCATCATTTGGATTTATAAGATGCACCTTGCTCCAGTTGTTACTCTTGAGAGAGACACCAGGAAGAAGCGCGAACGACAACCAAGACTTCTCTGTCACATTGAAGCGATAGCCAATCTCGACCTCTGCTCCTGTATTCTGTGACTCATGAATCGTCTGGTTCCACACCTGCAGACCCAGTGTTATATTCTCCTTTTTCATAGGAGCGTGAGCCGTAAGAAGCATGCTCATTGGTGTATTCTCAATACCTACCAACTGCTTACGCCAGCTACCAAATATGGTCAAGCCATCTCTACATCCGGCAAAAGCAGGATTGACAGCAAACTGGTTATGTATGTACTGTCCAACAATCAAATCGTTTTGAGCCATCGAGCAAACATTTGCAATCAACGACACAACCGCTATAATCAACAATCTCTTCATCTGTTCCGACTATTTGCTTCGTTTTATCACCAATGTTTCCTTTATCGTCTTTATGCCGTCGCCCTCAAAGGTATAGACATAATAGCCATCTTCTACACCTTCAGCATTCCAGTCATTACGATAGTTTGTTTTCTCAAATATCACCTTACCCCTACGATCATAGACTGCCAAGTGATTGTTATCTGGCAGACCCTGAATAACGAGATAGTCGTTCTTCCAATCTGCATTAGGGCTAATACCATTAGGGGCATTTACCTCATCATACGTCTCTACACACTGCAAGACCTTTTCACTAGGGCAATTGACAAGAGTATCTCCCTTGAACACCTCATAATTCATCTCATAATAATCGATATAAAGCATACCGGTCTTATTGGTCTTGAAGCTCCATTGTCCCTCTTTATCACCGAGCCATTTCTTGCTCTCTTTGCTTATTATATTATCGACCTTATATTTCCCTTCAAAAATCGAATCTCGTCTAACCTTAAAGAAGAAGTCACTTCCCAGATCAGAAAGCTTAACCGGGATAACCGCCTCACGACTATTTGAGAAACTGAGTGTATCAGTAGGTACTGATACAATAGGCTTTCTATCCACTATGCTTATCAAGCCAGACAATCTCGCATTAGGATACTCTACTACACATTGGTTGGCATCTGTTATCCTGCTGAAATGCATACTGTGCGATGACTCGTTGTGCAACAGCTGCGTTGTCTCGCCTGCTGGCAACTGCTCAAATGTCTGGCCGTTGCTCATGACAACATCGAATGGCTCATGACCAGCCAAATTGAATATTCCCTCAAAATCGAAAGCCTCGTCTTTAACCGAAGAGCATATCCTCACTTCGCTCTCTACACCTTCATCATCAAGATGCTTCAGATATGCGGTAGGGACCTGCAAGAAATTCATCTGCTTTGAGACTTCAGACACACATTTGCCATAGCCGGTAGATTCTGCGAGGCTAACCGTGATCGCGACATCCGACTCACGAGGGTAATTGAACAGACACGACTTAGAATCGGCATCTTTAAGATCTATTGAAGTACCATCCCGCAATGATGCCGACCATCTGTAGGCCGAAACGTCACTCCAGCGGTCGTCAGCCTCAAGAGTAACGGCATCGCTACACACCTTTTCATCATTCATAATGCGAGCGGTAGGTGTTCCCCACATATCGACTATCATCGTATCACATACGGCGACCTCGCCAGTAGCCTGGCTCCTGACGCTCTGAAGAATAAGACGGTGAGTCACATGCTTGCCCTCGCTGTCAGCTGACAGGTCAATGTTTCTTTCTTCGACAAACACATGGCTATTAGGCACATTTCTATTTGGAATAGAATACTCATCAGTATGAAGAACTGTGCCATTAACAATCATCTCATCTATCCATGTCAGAGTAAAAACCACCTGAGGATCCAAATCAAGATATACCGCCATACGGACGGCTCCTGCATCGCACATCACAGTGTCACCTGTGACGAAATACGCCATCTGCTTCTTAGATGCATCTTGGGCTATAGACATATTCAGCGTCAACATAAGCGCTGAAGCCACTGCCATAACCTTTTGCAAAATATTCATAATATAGTTTATGGTATTGTAGATTCTATAAAACCAGTTATTGCTCTAGGCATATTCCAACATGGAATGCCTTATCTAAGGCAAAAATAATTAAATTAGTGCCCTAAACAAAGAGTTATACGGAGAAAAGCCAAAAAGTTACAAAAATGTCATACCAATAACACTTTAAATATAACAATGAGGGCATCTTCTCGTATAAGGCGAATATAAAAACAACACACACATGAAAGGACTACTTAAAAGCATTGCGCTTACAGCTATTGCATCATTGGCGACATCCGCAGTTGCCCAGATACCAGTAAAGCAGATGGTAACTGTCACTGAACTCAAAAAGGACATTTCTGTCAAGCAGCTTGACATCAACGCTCAATTCTGCAGAGTGACATTCATGCCATCTACATCTGACGTCATCACATTCGAAGGCAAGATGGAAGCCATGGAGGAGAGTGACGGATATAAGATTAACATTGACGAAAACTACGGAGTAGCTTCTGTTTCCCTTGATTATCCTACTGAAGCCAAATCATCATTCGCAGGAGAGTTGACAATAGGGCTCACTCCAGACGCAGAGGTAAGCATCAACGCAACCTCAGGCAACATATATGTCAACGACCTCAAGGGCAGCAACATCAAGATAAAGACAGCCAAGGGCAAGGTAACCATAAAGAACTGCGACAGCAATATAATCGCTGAAACAAAGAACGGTGAGATTAACGTAACTAAGTACGCAGGCACTCTCAATGTCACTTCTTCTGCTGGCAACATATCTATTGCAGACGCTGAAGGCGATATTACATTTGAATCTTCCGATGGATCGGCTTCAGCCACCAACATCAAAGGACAGCTCAAAGGCAAAACCATTGCTGGCACTCAGACTTACGACAACATCAATGGGGACCTCAACATACAAGGTGGCACAGGTGCTATAAAAGTTTCTAATTCTGAAGTTACAATCAACGCGACAACAAAGTCGGCAACGATCAACTTCTTCAAAGTGACAGCAGAAATGCACATCACAGCAGAGAAAGGTCAGATCATAAGCGCCGGTTCTGCCAACGGCGTCAAGCTCACAGCATCATCAGACTTCACAACAACCGAAGGCAAAGTGAACCTCACATTGCTCAACAAGAAAGACGAGCTCACATTTGACCTCCAGCACGCTCAGAAAGGTGACATCGGACTTATTGCCAAAGGCGAAAGAACAACAAAGAAACAGCTCAAGTGCGGTTCTGGTCCTATTGTCATCACCGGTCGTACCAACACAGGTACACAGACATACAAGTAAAAACGTCTAATTGTCAGTTGTCAATTTCAATTGTCAATTGAATTTCATATCTTTGTGGCGCATTCATTCAATGAGTGCGCCACATTTACTTTTCTTCAAACATGATAGACAAGGACGATTGCGCCAAAATAGGCATAATAGCAAAGCCACATGGAGTTAACGGAGAAGTCGTAGTAAGGGCCGATGTCGGATTCACATCAGACGACCTATGTTACGAATTCTTGCTCGTAGAAATAGACGGTGGTCTTGTGCCATTCTACGTTGAGGAAGTACGTACAAAGAATACGGAAGAGGTCCTTGTAAAATTTGAATTCATCAACAATCAAGACGACACCAGAAGACTTGCTGGCAAGGAAGTGTTCATCTGTCGTGAATGGCTTGAGACCGAAGAGGGCGAACTTGAAGATGTTCCAACAGGAATGTTGATTGGATATACCGCCATCGATCAGAATCACGGTACACTTGGTAAAATAGAAGACATTGACGAGCAGGTCGGTGCCAACCCACTGTTTATCATTGGCAGGAACGGCGAGGAACTGCTAGTGCCAATCACAGACGACTTTATTTTAAGCGTTGACGACCAGAATCGCACCATCACCTTCAACCTACCGGAAGGACTGATAGACATGAACGACTAACATACCCGATCCTCAGTAATAAAAAAACAGCTATAAAGGAAAAATGGTAACACCGGAACAGATAAAAGACCTTTCACAGCGTGAAGCTCAACTCGAGAAATTCCTCGACATCGAACGACGCACCATGGAGCTAGCCGACGATGAACTTCGTTCACAAGCGCCTGGTTTCTGGGACGATGCGAAGAACGCCCAGGCTCACATGAAGAAAGTGAAGGAAAACAAGAAATGGATCGAGGGATACAAAGAAGTTAAAAGTGCAGTAGAAGAGTTGCAGCTTGCCTACGACTTTGTAAAAGACGAGATAGCAACAGAGGAAGAACTTGATGCGGCCCTTGTGCATGCGACAGCCGTAATCGAGAAACTTGAGCTCGACAACATGCTACGTCGTGAGGAAGATCAGCTAGGCGCCGTACTGAAGATAGTCGCAGGCGCAGGAGGCACAGAAAGTCAGGACTGGGCGTCAATGCTCTACCGCATGTATACCAGATATTGCGAAGCCAAAGGCTATAAGGTTACCATCACCAATTTCCAGGATGGTGATGAGGCCGGCATCAAGACAGTAACAATGCAGATAGAGGGTGATACGGTATATGGATATCTGAAGAGCGAATCAGGCGTACACCGTCTTGTCAGAGTCTCTCCATTCAACGCTCAGGGCAAGCGAATGACATCATTTACATCAGTCTTTGTAACACCACTTGTTGATGACACGATAGAGGTTCAGATAGATCCTTCGAAGATATCGTGGGACTTGTTCCGTTCTGGTGGCGCAGGTGGTCAGAACGTCAACAAGGTCGAAACTGGTGTCCGTCTCCGCTATAAGTTCAAAGACCCCGACACAGGTCTTGAGGAAGAGATCCTGATAGAAAACACAGAGACCCGTAGCCAGCAAGACAACCGAGAGAATGCAATGCGCTTGCTCCGCTCACAGCTTTACGACCGCGAGCTCAAGCGTCGCATGGCACAACGAGACAAGCTCGAAGCGGGCAAGAAGAAGATAGAGTGGGGATCACAGATCCGAAGCTACGTCTTCGATGACCGAAGAGTTAAAGACCACAGAACCAACTATCAGACATCAAATGTACAGGCAGTCATGGATGGCGACATAGACGCCTTCATCAAAGCCTTTTTGATGGAGTTTGGTGGTGCAGAGATATAAACATTCAACACTCATAAAGCAATAGAGGTATGGGTATATTGAGTTTTTTCAAAAGAGAAGACACTTCAGAGGCTGCATTGGAACGCATGAAGAATCCCGACGAGGAACACATGACTCTTCGCACCGAGAAGCTTGTCAAGATATATGGTTCGCGCCGTGTAGTTGACGGTCCATCGATACAAGTGCAGCAAGGTGAGATTGTAGGACTTTTGGGACCTAATGGTGCCGGAAAGACCACAACATTCTATATGACAGTAGGTCTTATCGAACCCAACGAAGGACATGTCTATCTTGATGACAAAGAGATAACCAACTACCCCGTTTACAAAAGAGCTCAGCTTGGTGTCGGCTACTTAGCCCAGGAGGCCTCAGTATTCCGCACTCTGTCGGTTGAAGACAACATACGCTCGGTACTCGAGATGACCAAGTTTCCTAAGGACTATCAGAAAAAACGCACAGAGGAACTCATTGAGGAGTTCAGCCTCGGGCATATACGCAAAAGCAAAGGCATACAGCTCTCGGGAGGTGAACGCCGACGCACAGAGATTGCCCGTGCCTTGGCCATCAATCCTCGCTTCATCATGCTTGATGAGCCATTCGCCGGAGTCGATCCGATAGCAGTATATGACATTCAGAAAATCGTGTCACAGCTCAAATACAAAAACATCGGCGTATTGATATCCGACCACAATGTAGGCGAAACACTTGCTATCTGCGACCGAGGCTATATCCAGGTAAGCGGCAAGATGTTCCGTGCCGGCACAGCAGAAGAACTCGCTGGCGACGCTGAGGTTCGTCGAGTATATCTTGGCAACGACTTCGTATTGCGCCGTCGTAGCTTTGACAACTAAATAGATATAACTATTCGCTATTATAACAAGGGGTGACTGAAAGATACTGTTCAGTCACCCCTTGCGTTTATATTCTCATCTTTCTATCTCACATCACTATTTCCGTTAAACCACCACTCCGAATCTGATGAGTAGGTACCGAAGAACCCATGCCCTCCGTGTATGTTTTCTATCACAGGATATACATATTCACTAAACACGTCGTCGGATGAAGAGTGATTATCGCGCCAGCTGTCGAATATAACAGCCAATTCTGGCGACAAATGAAGCAGTTCATAACGTACACTGTCATAAAAGCTACTTACCTGAGCATTTATACAAGTATAACCCACAGCAAAGTTTTTCTCATAAAAAGCCGTCATGTAGTATTCACCCCAAAAAGAGTCTTTACTACCCCTCCTATACTCTGACTTCTGAACCTTATAGCACTCTTCAGGCTCGGCGTTTACGAAATAAATATAAACACTGCCATAGCCGTCATATTCCAACGTGTCTATTGCGACGGCCTGTGGTATTTTCATTCTATCAGAGTAGGCACAACCATACTTGTTGCTACTTACTGTTATCCAATATTCCGTTTCGTTATCAAGAGACAACTTCTGAGCATTGATGCGGTATAGTTCATGATCATCGGTTGTCGCTTCAGCCAACGTATCGTCCCCTGCCATAAGCCACAATCTCGCATCATTCACGACATTACTCTTACGCGGGCTATCTGGTGGCAAAGTCTTGTGCACCGAAGCCACGAGTCCATTGGAATCTGACAGGTAACAATGCACAGCCAGCTTGTCCCCATCATAATACGCATCATAGTCTATCTCCTTCTCTATTTCACATGATGAAAATGACATAGCCCCTAAAGCGGCAACAGCTATTCTATATATACTATTGTTCATCACTATATTTTTTAAAATGTAATGGTGTATGATACCGTTGGAACAATTGAGAACATTGCAATCTGTGTGACCTTCCCATTCCAAGAATTGAAATACAACGCCTGAGCATTCTGATGAGCGTAGGCGTTGAATAAATTGAACTTCCATTCAGACAGGTTTCCACGTCTTGTTGTCTTACTTCGTGTAACAGCTATATCGAGGCGATGATAGAGCGGCAAACGCCTATTATTATAGCCATCATAGACATAATACTCATCAAACAAACCATCGCCTTTAACATACGAGCCAGGTAAAGAAACCGGCGCACCAGATGACAAAACGAAATTGCCACTCAGACTCCATTTGCTATTGATATGCCACATAGCCAACACATTAAGGTCATGTCGTCTATCATAAAGAAAAGGATACCAGTTACCCTTATTGATGTCATCAAACTTCCTTTCGTTCCACGACAAAGTGTATGATACGCTAGCACTCACATTCTTCCATTCCTTCGAAACCATAGCCTCAACGCCATAGCTTCGTCCCTTTCCACCTGTATCAACCGACTTCTCTATGCTTGTCATCACATCATCGTTTTCTACCGGTGCCCTATAGGTTATCAAATCACTCATCTTTTTGTAGAAACCCTCGAGGGAGGCATTTACCTTATATTTCTCCTTGCCATAGAAAAGACCTGCAGAAAACTGGTCAGCATGTTGCGGCTTTAGTGTCTTCGTAGATGCCATCCACATCTCCTTCTCAAAACCGTCTTGCATTGTCACTATCACATGATTATACTGATTCATCATAGTGTAGTTAGCCTTAAGCGACATATTGTCAGAGAACAGATAACGAGCAGACAGACGCGGTTCAGCACGCCAATAATCGACCTCTGAAGCCGAATATGTTGAAGCTCGGAATCCGATCTCGCCACTAAGCTTATCGGAGAAAGTAATCTCATCATTTGCATATACACTCATCTCCCATGAGTGCATAGGGTCAAGATAACCCATAAGCGTATCCTTTTCAACAATTGCCATATCATTGACCGCTGTCGATGATGTCATACTTGGACGAAACCTATAACGCGACAGTTCAACTCCTGTTTTTATGTGGCCTATACTAGTATTCAGCTCAAGCCTACTCTGAAATGAAATATCGCGAATTGACGATTGGGTCTTAAACGTTTCTCGAATATGCTGTTCACGGTTTTGTCTCTCATCACGACTATTATAAGTGTTATCGTATTGTGACAAAGAGATAGTATTACGCCAGAATAACGAATTGAAACTCTGAGTATGAGTCAATGAAACGCCTCGGTTTCTTATCGACATACGGTATTTTAGTCTTTGATAATCCTCCTTGTTATATCCCTTGCTACCATCCCCGTTTATCGAAACGTCATCGCCATAGAACAATGATAATGCAATGCTGCTTCGAGGACTTACGTGCCACTTCAAGCGACCGTTAATGTCAAAAAAAGTATAGTTGAAATATTCGCCCTCGCCAGTCTCCTTAAATCTCTTACGTTTCTTTGCTGAAAAAAGTGCATAATACGACGTGCGACCAGCTAAATAAAACGACAGCTTTTCTCCAACAGGTCCTTCTACCATCACACTCGATGATATCAACCCAACGCTTGCCTTACCTGCCAGTTGCTCTCTATTACCATCCTTAGTCACAACATCTATAACCGATGAAGCTCTACCACCATATTGAGCAGGGAACCCACCTTTGTATACATCAACATGTTTAACGACATCACTATTGAACAACGACAGGAATCCTCCAACATGACTAGTGTTATATATCTTTATGCCATCAAGCAAAACGAGGTTTTGCCCTCTGTCTGCACCTCTTACATATATATTAGAATAGCCCTCTTTACCACTAGATATTCCAGGCAGATAGGTAGTTGATTTGAGAATATCAGGTTCTCCGACAAACGACGGCATTCCCTTGATCAACTCGGTAGTTATCGTATTCTTGCCCATCTGCACCTGTTCGCGTTCTGGCACATACGTAGAGACAACAACCTCTTGAAGATTTGTTGATTTAGGCTGAATCACAATCGTTACTGTTGTGTCTCCCTTTATTGCCATATTCACACAACACTTCTCATAACCGATACAGGTAGTTTGAAGAGTAATGTCTCCATCAACAATAAAAGAGAAATAACCAGATGTATTTGTTTGAGCTCCACGCCCACTCTTGATATCGACACATGATGCATACGGTACTGCTTCACCTGTCTTTCCGTCATACACATGCCCACAGACAACAGGTCTTGTCTGAGCCGAAACTTTCACTAATGACACTGCAAGCAGAAGCAAAGTTACGGCTTTAGTAAAAACACTCATTTGTTGTTCATATTGTTTGATATATGCACCCCCATCCGTTAATGGAGGTGCATATAATAGCTATTATACTACACGTTACTACTCTGTCAGATATGTAGGATAAAGATCCAACTGCGTTTTGAAACAATGTTTCATTTTGTTATACAACTCTGATTATCAGCTAAAAAAATCATTTGCGGTACACTACATTCCCATAATCATTCTTTTGGACGAAATCTATAATCGCAGCCATCTTCTTGTCATTGAACATATACGTATATATTGCTGTATCCGACTTCTCTTCATATTCATACGGTTGCCACCCATCAATACCAGCAAGCGACAAAATGCCATCAAGCTTCAATGAACCAGCGAGAACATTCACAATGGAATCATTAAAAACGAATTTGAAGAACCACTGGTTAACTATCGCCACCTGTCCATCTTTAGTATTTAACGACTTCTGTGATTCTGTCACTTGATACGTTTCTTCATCTCTTTTCATGTACACACATGCAGAATCAAGATCTGAAGTAGATTGAAGCAAAGAGGCAACAAAGAGAGAGTCAAATTGGTGCATCACCTTATACCCTCTTATTTCAAAATCATAGCTGCAATCATTATGAAAGACAAACTTGTGGTTGTTTATTTCTGTGCTTTCCTTACAAGAAACAAACCCTGCTAAAAGCAGTAAAAAACATATTAATTTTCTCATTTAAAATAGAAATTATTAAAGACATTCTGTTTTGAAAAATATACTCTGAATCTTTTCATGCCATCAACGTCCAACTGCAAACTAGCAGACTTGCATCATACTCTTAATGGATAACGGACACAAAATTACAAAACGATATTGAAATAAACATTGCTTGGGACGAAAATAAAACCTTCGGTTTTTAAAGGTAACTAATTGAGTATCAGTGTATATTAAAACACAAAACCTTCGGCATGAATTTTTACGCTTCTAATCATGCCCTTTTCTACACAATTTCGCGCAAAAAGATGACTATGATAGAAACACGCTGCTATCGGATATATATGAAAAAACAAAGGCCTACTCGCAATCACTGCGGTAGACCTTTAACAATTAAATTTTAATTATATCAATCTAAACTTATTTACATCAACGTGAATTCAATAAGAAGTATTGCATTCATATTCTGTTTGTAGCTTATTGTATGCTTAAAATATGAACGAAAGTACGTGTTTCGAGTTTGCAATAAATCACATTATAATTCTCGGATACTGATAGCGGCTCCACCGCTCGAGGCAAGTCGTTGCTTTAGAACGGTCTTGCTTGTCACCTTGATTTTCCGGATATTATAACTCATAGGATTGGTCTGATAGTGAGCATCCTTAGCATCCTCGTAGATAGTGGCCTCATACTTCTTTCCAGCAGGCAAGAAGTCGAACTTTATGATAGCAGTTCGTTCGTTTTCGTCAGTTATTGCCCCTACATACCATCTGTCAGAGTTTTTGTCCTTACGGGCTACCGTTATATAATCGCCAGGTTCAGCTTCGAGATACTTAGAATCGCTCCAATCGACAGGGACTTCACGTATGAACTGAAATGCGTCATTAAAACGACGATAGTTCTCAGGGAGGTCGGCTGCCATCTGAATAGGACTAGGCATAGTAAGATAGAGAGCAAGCTGCTTGGCAAGAGTAGTATGAACGAACTGGTCGTTCTTCTCACCATTGTAGTAGCTGAGTTGAGTCTGGAGAATTCCCGGTGTATAATCCATCGGACCACCCTTGAGACGAGTGAATGGAAGGATAGCCGTATGGTCGGGATCATTACCGCCCATTGACTCAAACTCGCCACCGCGGGCAGACTCCTGAGCCATCCAGTTAGGATAAGTACGGCAGAGACCGGTAGGACGTACTGCTTCATGGCTATCGATCATGATATGGTAGCGAGCCGCGCGACGTGCGACCTCGATATAGTGGTTGTTCATCCACTGCGAAGAATGATATTCGCTACGAGGGATGACATAACCAACATAACCAGTCTTCACAGCCGAGTAGCCATGCTCATTCATATAACTGAAAGCATCATCCATCTGAAGTTCATAGTCAGAAGCATTGGCAGCAGTCTCGTGGTGCATTATAATCTTTACACCCTTGGATGCGGCGTAGGCCTGCAAAGCCTCCACATCGAAATCGGGATAAGGCTTATTGAAGAGGAACTGACGATCTTTATGATAGCTACCCCAGTCTTCCCATCCTTCATTCCATCCCTCAACGAGAACAGCGTCGATGCCATTCTCCGAAGCGAAATCGATATACTCCTTCACATGTGCCGTATTGGCTGGATGATGTCCGTTGGGAGGTAACGCCTTATAATCGGTAACACCAGGCTTAGCATTATACTTATCGGAATAAGCCCAAGTCTTACCCGTTCCAATAAACATCTCCCACCATACGCCCATAAACTTCATAGGCTTAATCCACGACACGTCGTCGTAGGCACAAGGTTCATTGAGGTTGAGGATCAGCTGAGAGGCAAGTATGTCACGAGCGTCGTCACTTACGATAACCGTACGCCAAGGAGTCGCGAATGGCAACTGTACGAAACCCTTCTTACCGTTCTTGTCGGGTGTGAGGTGAGCGTTCAAGCTGAACTTCACATCATCGACATTGAGCAACATAGCAGAGTATCCAACAAGTGCAGCTTCATGTATGTTCACATACAATCCGTCGGTAGTCTTAATCTGCAAAGGAGTCTGAACAGAAAACGATGTAGCCTTCGACTCATATCCCTTCTTGCGAAGATTGATCTCCATACCTTTACGAATCTGCGATATAGGAGCGGTAGTATAAGCGAACTCGTTGGTGTCGTAGTCGCCAGGGATGCAATAGAACGTATGATCGCCAGTCAAGTTAAACTCAGTAAGTTCGTCTTTCACCGTAAGATAGTTCAAGAAACGCTGTTCAGGGAACTCGTAGCGGAAACCCAGTCCGTCGTTGAAAAGACGGAAACGCAAAGTCATAGTACGCTGACGAGTGCCCGACTGAACAAGTTCGACAGCCATCTCGTTGTAATGGTTGCGTATCTGTGCATATTCGCCCCACACAGGATTCCACACCTCATCAAACTCAGATATGGAGACATCCTTTATGGTAAAGCCGTCGGTCATAGAAGTTTCGTCAAAGAGCAGGCCGAGACGGCTCTGCTCGATGACAGACTTCGACTTATACAGCAACCTATATACAGGCTGGCCTTGAGCGTCGAGCGCAAATTCAAGATTCAGATTGCCATCAGGCGATGACAAGTTGTGAGCCTCGGCAGTTATTGCGCAGCTAATAAATAAGCCAACCAATAGAATATATAATCTGTGCATAGTCATAACTGAAAAAATTATCTTCTGTATACCAGATATTGATAAGCGCCAAGTGTCATAGCAGAAGGAAGCGTAGTAGATTTACCGTTCAAGAGATCGGTAAATTCCAATCCGGCCTGCTCCATAGGACATTTCACCTGAATCTCCTTGTTTTCGGTGTTGACCATCACAAACAAGCCATGGTTGTCGGCAGATTCATAGAACAGCGATGCGACATTGCCTGTTGTATATGTCTTCAGAGAGCCAGAGCGCAAGTCGGCGGTTGAAGTATATGCCTTCATGAAATCCTGGTAAGCCTTAGTATACTCCACATCCGAATCCCAGTCGAATGACCACTGATTAAAGAAAGAGAGATTCTTGTCGTAGCCAACCTCTTGCGAACTATAGATGAACGGAGAGCCTCCGAGCATAGTGTTGAGTACAAAGGCAGACATAGCTCCAGCCTTGCCATTGAAGTGATTCAAAGGACACTTCTCAGAAGCCTGGTCGTGATTGGTAATGAAACGAGCGTGTGCGCCTTCGGCCAACTCAGCCTCACTGGCAACATAGAAGTCGTTGAGACTTATCTTGCCTGCATAGAGATCCTGCAACTTGGCAGTTGACTTCCAACCATAAAGCATGTTAAAGCCACACTTGTAGAAATTGTTGTCACTAGATTCTGCCAGCATCAACAACTTGTCGCCACATACAGCCTTGAGAGCGCCTATAGCATCAGCCCAGAAATCGGTTGGAACGCCATCGGCATAGTCGCAACGATAGCCATCGATACCCACTTCCTTAACCCAGTAGAGCATAGCATCTTTCATAGCTGCACGCATGCTGTTGTTATTGAAATTAAGGTCAGCCACATCGTTCCATCCCATACCTGCAGGAGAAGTAATATCGCCACCAGCATTTAGAGTATACCAATCCTTATGGTTTTTTGTCCATTCGTTGTCCCATGACGTATGATTAGCGACCCAGTCGAACATCACGCGCATGCCTGAATTATGAGCATCGGACACCAGCTTCTTCATGTCGTCTAAAGTACCATAATCAGGGTTTACTGCCTTGTAGTCGCTAATACAGTAAGGAGAGCCTACAGCGTTCACCTTACCCTCTGGATAGGTAGGCATCAGATAGAGAACATTAGCTCCAAGCTTCTTGATTTCAGGCAGACGCGCATCGATCAAAGAGAGCGACTTACCTTTCTCGAACAGCTTAGGGTTAACCTGATAGATTATCACATCATCCACAGGGGTTATGACACTCACATTGGGGTTGACGATTTCAGGCTCTACCCTATCGTCATCGTTTGAACAACCGCTACATCCTATCATGACGGGAGCAAGTAACGGGAGCAGTTGAACTATATATCCAAACAATTTCATACTTTATATTTTTTACATATTATTCTGCAACGGCTTCAAGATCGACAACGCCATCTGCAGTCACCTTAAGGTAATAATCGCGGTTGATAGTGATGAAATAGCCATCAAGCTGAGTGCCACCACCATTATTGTTGAATATGAGGTTTTCGCCGAGGCCAGCATTACCTGCACCCGGTTCAAAGTAAGTATATGTCTTTCCATCCTTCTCGATAGTACCGCTTGGAGCCATGCCAGGCCAGCCACCATTGAGATCGTTGACATCGCCCCACATATACATTGTAAGAGCATCCCATCCAGTCTCGTCAATAACATAAATCACATAGTTTGTATTATCGACAACAGGTTCATCATCCTCTTCTTCGTCACCATCTCCTTCTACAGGCTCTTCGACAGTCGCATTAGGATCGTAGATGCTAGCACCCTTATCAGTAATCTTCAAGAAAACGTCATGATCAATAGTATATGCAAAGTCAGAAAGCTGACTGCCACCACCATTGTTGTTGAAGATAAGATTCTCGCCGAGACCGGTATTAGCTTCGCCCATATCGAAGTAAGTATATGTAACGCCATCTATCTTTTGAGTGCCTGTAGGCGCCATACCAGGCCAGCCGCCATTGAGGTCGTTAGTATCACCCCACATATACAAAGCCAATTCACCACCCCAAGACGTCTCGTCAAGTACATAAACGACATAGCCATCGTGCTCTATCTTAACCTCATCAGGATCAAATTCACTCACACCGTCATCAGTAATCTTCAAATAAACATCGTGATCGATAGTGTAAGCATAATCGGAGAGCTGACTTCCGTTGCCATTGTTGTTGAAGATAAGGTTTTCGCCAAGACCTGTATTAGCCTTACCCATATCAAAATAAGTGTATGCAACGCCATCGATAGTCTCAGTACCTGTTGCTGCCATACCTGGCCAGCTACCTGCGGCTTCAGCATCGCCCCACATATACAATGCGAGAGCGTCGCCCCATGATGTCTCATTCACGACATAAACCACATGACCATCATGATCAACTGGAACCGGGACAGGATCCTCTGTGAAATATGACTCCCAACGAGCTAACATAACATTTGTGCGAGTACCAGTTGTAACATTCAGCTTATGCAATGCATCCTCGTTCTTGTTAGTTCGTTCAGCACCATCTTTCTGGCTTACGAAATAGAAGCCATCGGCCAAAGTCTTACCACCAACAAAGTCGGAAGGCAAGAGATAGATGCCCCACTTATCGACGTCGGTAGCCTTTTCGCAAAGCCACTGTATGTTGCCCACTGCAGCCTCTTCGCCACCATTAAACTCACCGACAATATATATCTGATCATCTGCCTTAGTGCCGATAGGTGGAATCACTTCGAGCAGTATGGCATTATCGCGTGTAGGGAACTGTGGCTTTTCTATGTCGAACACAATTTCCTCTTTCTCTGAGCAGCCACTCATTATACCCAGAAGGGAGCAAGCTGCAACAAAGGATTTTATTATAGATTTCATAGCTATAATCATTAATGTTATTAATTGTAGTTAGGGTTCTGCTCCAGACCAGGGTTAACCATGATAGCAGAAGAAGGGAGTGGGTACCATTCGTACTTTCTGTCGCGCTTTTCAGGATAAGCGTAACCGTCATCCACAGCACGGCCGAAGAACCACCACTGGCCCTGAGTAAACTTATCGAAACGTCGGAGATCGGTACGACGGCGGCGACCTTCACCCAAATACTCCTGACCCCATTGGTCGAGCATCCAGTAGCCATCTATCTCGCTGAATCTACCATAGTCTTTAGCATCTGCATTATTCTCGAAATAACGGTTACGAACTTTCAAGACTATATTCTCTGCTTCAGTGATCTTGCCAGAGCGCAATTTGCACTCTGCGAGTGTGTAGTAAGCCTCTGTGATACGAAATTCCACCTCGTGGATGTCTTGGAAGTCTTTGCCTTCGCTAGCAGGGTAGATTGGATAACGAACCAAGCGAACGCCAGAGTTGGTCTCACCCCAACGTGGTGACATTACATCCTCCAACTCACGACCGATAGCCGTTGCACCTGGGAACTGACCTACCTGATCGGTGTAGTACAAATCCATTTTATCACGATCTGCATCGCACTTCAGTGTCTCGCCTGTGCCAAAGTGAGCCTTCATCAAACCTTGAAGGAAGATACCCTGATAGTTACCGTTCTCGAATGTGTAATTCTGCTTACGGATATCCTTAGCATTGAAGCGCTCGTAAGGGCAGCCTAACTTATCGTTATATGGTGCATCCAAGAAGCATTTCGCTCCATCTGAGTAACCTAGAGCGCTGTTTACTGTGCCGCTGTTATCCAGTGATGGAGTCAAGCATGTACAGTTCCACGAAGACTGATTCGACTCAAAGTCAAAGTAGTCTTTATATGTATACCAAAGGAAAGGCATATCGCGCATCCAACCGGTATTGAGCTGTCCATTAGCCACTGAGAATGCCATCACAACCTCTGTCGAGTTGCTGCTATTGCCCAAATGGTAGATATTGCGGTAGTCTTCCTCTATCGAATACTGACCATAGACATTGTCAACCAATTCCTGAGCCAATGTCTCGCACTCGTCAAAATGCTCTTCTCCGATAAACACATTGGCGTTCAAGAGCAAGCGCATTTTCAAAATACGGTTGACTGCCTGTGTCATACGGTTGGTGTACCTATGACTGCCATCCTCCATTGGAAGAGCTTCACAGCATTCATCAAGTTCGTCACAGATGAACTTGTAGATCACCTTACAACCTTCCTCAAAGCTACCTGCGTCTTTAGATGCTGAAGCTGGTATCGAACCATCTGTTGTAGTAAACAAAGGTATTGCACCACCCCATAACTCGAAGTTGTTGTAGTATGCCCAAGCGCGGAGCGTACGTACTTCTGCATAGTAGCTGTCAAACTGCTCTTGCTTCATACCAAGATTCGCTGGATCCAGATTCTCCAAGTCACCCATCAGGTTGTTACACATGGCGATTACACCCCATGCCTGCTCCCAAGTAGAACGAAGTATTTTTGACTCTGGTGTCCATGTATGTGTGCAGAGCACAGTCTTCTCTCCTTCATCATAGCCCCATAAGCCACCATTCCATGCACGCCATGTAATCTGGTCTGCAGAGAATTCATTCAAATACCAGAAATACTCAGAATAACTCAGTGCTGCCTTAGCGTAGATAGCAGCTACAGCGCCTTTCACACTTGTCTCGTTCTGATAGTATATCGACGCGTCTATTCTATCGTAGACTTTTTCGTCGAGGTCGGTACAAGAACAAGCTGCAACACCGCAAATGGCTGCCAATGCCAAGTTCTTGCTATATGTTTTAATATTCATTTTATGTCTATATTAAAGTGTTTATCTCTTTAATTACTTAAATCGCAAAGTGACACCGAGTGTAAACTGTGTTGCCTGCGGATATGCCGAAGAGTTATCAACACCTGGTGTGATACCTGTTGTTGCTACGATAGAAGGATCGTTGCCTTCATAACCAGTCAGAGTGAAGAGGTTCTTTGCGCTGACGTAGATTCGCAAATTGTCAACTACATCTCTGTTTTCTGGTATGATGTTGTAACCAAGTGTTGCATTCTCAAGTTTGAAGTAGTCACCCTTTTCAAGGAAATATGATGATATTACGCCACCATGCGACTTAACCTCTTTATCACCAAGATATGCCGAACGCAATACATTGTCAGAACCACAACCTGTCAGACCCATATTATATTTGCGGGTATTGTAGATGTCGAATCCGAAAGCGCCTTTGAAATTGAGGCTAAGGTCGAAGTTCTTATAACGCAATGTGTTATTCCATGAGAGGAAATGCTTAGGAGCACCATTGCCAATATATTTCTTATACTTTGCGTCGGCTTTCGATGCAGAAACTTTCTCGCCTTCGTCTGTATAAACAAGCATATTGCCGTTCTCGTCGACTCCAGCATATTCATAGCCATAGAACTGACCAATCTTGCCGCCTTCTTCGACTCTGAAATAATATTCGCTCGTACCAACACCACCCTTTTGATAAAGTTCGATGTATGATGCTTGATAGATGTCGTTAGAGAGCTTGGTGAGCTTAGTCTGACCCAATGAATAGCTGATGCCAGATGTCCAAAGGATACCATCCTTATTTGTTGTCACATCACCATCGAGTGTCAATTCTATACCTGTATTCTTTGTAGTTCCTACATTGACAAGTATTGTTGAGTAAACGAATGGAGGCTGAGGAGCTGTATAGTTATAGAGCAAGTCCTTAGAGCGACGATCGAAGTATTCAATCGAACCTCTGATTCTGTGCCACAACTCGAAGTCAACACCATAGTTGGCCGATGTGCTCTTCTCCCATGCGAGGTTTGGATTTGCATTCACAGATGGAGCATAACCTACAACCCATTGACCATCCATAAAATAGCTATTGCTTGATGTGTATGTTGCAAGCGAACGATATGCGTCAAAGTCAGAACGACCTGTAACACCGTATGATGCTCTCACTTTCATGCTGTTGATAACATCTTTCATATTGAGCAAACCTGCCATGTCGAATGCTGCAGATATTGCTGGGAAGTTACCCCACTTATTGTCTTTACCAAACTTTGTGCTACCTTCATGACGCAAAGATGCCGAAACAAAGAGCATATCCTGCCAGTTGTAGTTTACACGGCCAAAGAAACCAACAAGTGCCGATTCCGATGCGCCAGCATACATATTAGCCTTGCCTTCACCAAGATAAAGACCATTACCTATGCCATGATACAACATCTTGTCGTATGCGAAGTCGCGGTTCTCTTCAAACATCTGCTCCCAATTGCTCTTCTCATATGTATAACCTACCATGAGCTTGATGTTATGAGCATCAATGTTGAGGGAATAGTTGCCAAGCCACTCAGCTCTGTTTGTGTACCACTTCTGGTATGTTATTGATGCACGACCTGCGTAACCATTCCAAAACGACTCTGCTACTGTTGATGGCGCATAGAAGTCCGATTTAAGATCGTTGTAATGCAATGAGTAACTAATCGATGTATTGAGGCTATGCTTATCAGTGTTAATGATATTCAACTTTGCCTCTGTCGAACCGAGAACATACATTCTCCTGCCATGATTTGTGAGCTGTTCAAGTTCTGATACAGGGTTTCTCGCTCCTGTTGGAGATGATGGCTGGTAGTATGATCCATCCTCATTCTTAATTGGCATTGTTGGGTTCATGCTAAGAGCTGTGTCAAACAGGCCGTCATCTCCCCATGTCTCATTTACTCGGCGTGCACTCAACGAACCACCCAAAGTAAGTCTGTTGTTGATTGCTTTCTGTTCAACTGCAAAGCGGCTGCCGAATTCACGACGTTTGCTGACAATATCCAGGCCATTAGCATCCTTGTAGTTAAGCGAAGCAGTATACCAACCCGACTTACCCATGCCATCTATTGAGATGTACTGGTTCATGTCGTAAGCCACCTTACGAGTAATCTCGTCATACCAGTCGGTATCTGCACCATAATCGTTGCCTCTGCGTGAACGACGGAACTCATTAGCCGAAAGCACTTCTGGAGCTTTCTTTGCAACGTTCAATGCGCCATAGCTGTCGTATGTCACATGTACATTGCCAACCTCACCTGTTCCTTTCTTTGTTGTGATGAGAATGACACCGTTGGCTCCTCGTGTACCATAGATGGCAGCTGAACCAGCGTCCTTGAGCACTGTCATTGTCTCGATGTCCTGTGGAGCAATGTTTCTGATGTCACCTCCTGCTACACCATCAATGACTACCAGCGGACTGTTGCTTGCTGAGATTGATGTCGCACCACGCACCTGCAATGACGATGATGAGTTAGGATTGGCAGCTGCCGTTGTATTGACATTCAAACCGGCAACCTTGCCCGAGATAAGTTCCATGGCGTTATTCATAGCACCAAGGTTGAACGAAGACTTATCAACTTGAACAATAGAGCTCGATATCTCCTTCTTACTAAGAGAACCGTAGCCCACTACGACCATTTCTGCGAGAGTTGTAGTCTCATCTTCCAGCACGACATTTATCTCCGTGCGGCCACCGACAACCTCTTCTACGGTAGAGAATCCGATATATGTATATACCAATGTAGCATCTTCAGCCACATTATTAATATTATACATACCATCGACATCTGTAATTACGCCTTGCGACGTACCTTTGACAATTACTGTCGCACCGACAAGAACTTCACCGGTGTTGTCCTTAATTTTTCCGTGAACATTAACTTGCGCATTAGCACCTATCAATGTAAACAAGAAACTCAAGGCTAAAAGACTAATTTTTAGAATACCTTTCATAGCGATTAGATTCCTTTTTTAAAGATTGATTAATTTGTCGAGGCAAATGTCTTAAGAATAGTTAATCATCTTATTGGTATCTCAGAAAAATCTAAACATTCCAGATATTACAAAATTGATATTCTGATAGTTAGCAAATACCATATCTAAACTTTCTCAATACACATTTAGAACAAAACTGTAATTATCTATGGCTCTAATGATTGAGGAAGCCGTTGTTTTATAAGAAAAAATATACTTTTGCAGAAAAAAAAACTACACAAGGAATGGAGTATCTGTCACAGGAATGCTACGATAAACTAGTAGCAGAATTGAACGAAATGATTAATGTGGAACTGCCACGCATCATTGATGCCATTGCAGAAGCCGCAGCACAAGGCGACAGAAGTGAAAACTATGAATACCACGCCGCAAAACGAGCCCAGGGCAAACTATTGGGACAGATCAGGTACAAACAAAAAGTGCTGCAATATGCTCGAGTAATGGACACATCAAACCTTGACGGCAATGTCGTTGGTCTTTTCCGCAAGGTAGAAATCACCAATATGGCGAATAACGCCAAGATGACATATACGATAGTCAGTCCACACGAGGCCAATCTAAAAGAGGGCAAACTCTCGCTAAAGTCGCCAATAGCTCAAGCGCTTGTAGGCAAGAAAGTAGGTGATATTGTAGAGGCACAGGTTCCAGCAGGGACAATAAAACTCAGGATAGACAACATAACACTCTATACAGAATCGTAGCCAATAGCCATAACCTGCGCTTCGAAATCATCAGGACAGAGCGATCTATTTTTCATCTTCGACCTGTAGGTGTATATAGTAGTTATTGAGCAACGTAGAAAGCTTGCAATCTTTTCGCTATCGGTTATTCCCAAACGAATAAGTGACAATATTCTGACCTCAGTATTAAAACGATCATTAGATTTCAACTCTATCTTATATTCCTCTGGGAACAGACAATTAACGCTTTCAACGAAATCGGGGAACAGATTCAAGAACGACTTATCAAATGTCTTGTAGAACTCTTTTAAAATAGCCTCAACAGATTCATCAGAGCTCAACAATCGCTGCATATCAGAAACCTTGGTCGAACCAGAAGCTTTATGAAGTTTCTTTCGGAAAGAGTCAAATTCAGCTATATATATGGTACAAAGTTCCATGAAACGCCCTACATACTCCTCCTTTATGTGATTGAGCTCACGCAACTGCCCATTAGTAGACGTCATTGCATCATTCATTCTGACCAGTTCACCATTAAGATCCTTGAACTCGTTGTTCAGGTCCTTTAGCTTGCTGTTGGCGCTTGACAGCTTATTCATCTGACGATAAATATAAGCCATAGCCAAAAGTATCAATACAGACAAAAGGCTAATAATCCACATATACCGCTTCATCTTAGTCTGCTGCTCCTCTTTTTGCTTTTGATAAGCAGCATCAATGACAGGTAGCATCTTAGACGACTGCATGTTTCTCAGTCGGGAGTTGAATTTGGTTGCATCAGACAAACTCTTTTTAAGATATTTGTTAGCCCTTACAAGGTCTCCTTTTTTATATAGTATTTCAGACACTTCTCTCAGAGCCCTATTCTCCATAACGACACTACGGATATCAGACAAGGCACTTCGTATCAAGCATTCCATCTGTCGGTCAAAATCAGAACTACAGTAATAAGCAAACGACATAAGTGAGTATACCACTGATCGTTCATGAGAATCCGTTGGATAATCAACCAATGAATTTTGCAGCAGCTCAATTGATTGAGCTATCTTACCATCTTTTACCAGTTCAGGAGCTAGCGTTATAAGTTCTAGATAAGAGCCTTTTTTTACATATAACAGAGCAGAATCGCTATACTGACGGCACAAATCATTGTACACGAAAAAATATTCATTGTCTTCGTTATTTTCCGTTTGATACAAATAAGCATCTGATAAGCATTTGTAATAAAGAGCCCTCATTTCATCGCTTTCCAGCTCAAAGGGAGACATACTTTTGAGCAATGACACACTTTCTGTGAACAAGCCACCTGTAGCCAACACGTGCGCCTTCTTTACATTAGACTCTCGCAACCAATCTGTCCTACCTTTCTTAGTTGCAAGCTGAATATTTCTATTTACATATTTCCAAGCAGAATCACACACATACGATTCATATTCATCGTACATTTTGGAATTCAACTTGTATTCAGACTCCTCAGTAATCTCTGGATTTGAAAGCCAAATGTTAATCTGATCAATTCTTTTACATCGCTCAATCTCGTATTTTTCGCTTTCATCAATAGTTTGATCAAGCACAACAAGGAGACTATCTATGCACTCTGCACGGCACACACAAGAGACAGCTATAAACGACAGTATTAACAACCTATACATTGATTCGACAGTTTTTGTTTGTTGCACGAAAATACATCAAATAAATATGACCAACAAAAAAAGGTCATCCGAAAAAAACGGATGACCTCATATCGAAACAGTATATCACTCACATAACTAGTCCTCTGCTGGTGCAGATTCACCACCCTGAAGGCGTGTTCTGACCTTAGCCTCGATTTCCTGTTGAAGTTCAATATTGTCCTTCAACAAAGCGAGAACAGCATCGCGACCTTGAGCAAGCTTTGACTCGTTGTAGCTGAACCAAGAGCCACTCTTCTTAACTATATCCATATCTATGGCAAGGTCAAGTATCTCACCAACCTTAGATATACCTTCACCGTAGCGAATTTCAAATTCAGCCTTCTTGAATGGAGGAGCGACCTTATTCTTCACCACCTTAGCGCGGGCAGTATTACCGATCACCTCGTCGCCATCCTTTATAGGGGACACCTTACGGATATCAATTCGTACAGAAGCATAGAATTTAAGTGCGTTACCACCTGTTGTTGTTTCTGGGTTACCGAACATAACGCCGATCTTCTCACGCAACTGGTTGATGAAAATACATGTTGTATTAGTCTTGTTGAGAGCACCAGTAATCTTACGAAGAGCCTGTGACATAAGACGAGCCTGAAGACCCACCTTATTATCACCCATGTCACCTTCGATTTCAGCCTTAGGAGTAAGAGCCGCAACTGAGTCGATCACAATGAGGTCGATAGCAGAAGAACGTATCATCTGCTCAGCTATTTCAAGAGCCTGCTCACCGTTATCAGGCTGAGTGATGAAAAGATTATCTATATCGACACCCAACTTTGCTGCATAGAAAGAATCGAAAGCATGTTCTGCATCAATGAAAGCAGCTATACCACCCTGCTTCTGAACTTCAGCGATAGCATGGATAGCCAAAGTAGTCTTACCAGAAGACTCTGGGCCATATATCTCAATCACTCTACCACGTGGGTAACCTCCGACACCAAGAGCCAGATCCAAAGTCAACGATCCAGTAGGGATTACAGGGACCTTCTCCACCGGTCTGTCTCCCAAACGCATTACAGTACCTTTGCCATAAGCCTTGTCAATCTTGTCAAGAGTAAGTTTCAATGCCTGAAGCTTGCTCTCTCTCTCCTTGTTTATATCTTCTGCCATATCGTATTATTATCTTTGTGTGTAAAGGTAAGCAACTTTGAAATTATAATCAGCAGAAAACGCACATTTTTTAATTTTGAAATTTCATCACCGATGGCATCACATAATTTCTCGAAAAAAACGAACCAAACGCTTGCAGTTTAAAAAATAGTCGCTACCTTTGCACCGTCGAACGAGAAAGCATTAGTCGGAGTTTGACTGAGTTTGGAGTGATGGGTGAGTGGCTGAAACCACCAGTTTGCTAAACTGACGTACGGGATTACCGTACCGGGGGTTCGAATCCCCCTCACTCCGCTCTAAATTCTTTCGGGGTGTAGCGCAGTCCGGTTAGCGCACCTGCTTTGGGAGCAGGGGGTCCAAGGTTCGAATCCTTGTACCCCGACACAATGCGGAAATAGCTCAGTTGGTAGAGCACAACCTTGCCAAGGTTGGGGTCGCGAGTTCGAGTCTCGTTTTCCGCTCAATTTCTTGCCTGTATAGCTCAGTGGTAGAGCACTTCCTTGGTAAGGAAGAGGTCGCGGGTTCAACTCCCGCTACCGGCTCGGCAGAGTGTTGGAATCTTCCAGCACTATTTTTTTTACTGCGAGCCTTCTCCTAATCAACAATCACAATTAACATCATCACACGGGAACTCTTGTTCTGGCGTTGTGTCGTTTTCATTTTACGAAGCTTTATCGTTTCGAAAAAGAAAAAGGCTTGCCGTATCACGACAAGCCTTAATATCTATCTCAACAGAGTTTCTACTTCTCAACTGGGACACTCTTCAATATCTCCTTCAACAAAGTATAGAACTTGTCAACGCTAGGGATATTGACCCTCTCACTTGGTGAATGAGGATGTTCAATTGTAGGTCCGAAGCTCACCATATCCCAATCAGGATATGTACCTACCATTATGCCACACTCTAGACCAGCATGAACGGCACGTATCTCAGGCTTCTTGCCAAAGAGTCGGTTATATGTATCATCTACAATATGCAGTATCTCCGACTGTGGATTAGGCTTCCAACCTGGATAGTCACCACTCATCTCGACCTCGGCACCAGCCAATCTGAATATACTCTCTATAGAAGATGCAATGTCGTCCTTAGCAGTATCAACAGAGCTACGAACAAGGAACTTGACCTCTGTAATGCCCTTATTAGAGTCAACTATAGCCAAGTTGCTTGAAGTCTCCACAAGATCGCACATCTCCGCGCTCATCCTGATGACACCATTAGGGCAACCGTGTACCGCATTGATAAGGTCGTCGGCCGACATCTCATCCATAACAGTCTTAGGAGTCTCTACCACTTCTGCGGTAAACGCCAGTCCCTGTTCCGTTGAAGCATATTCTGCACGGAACATATCCTCGAACTCTTCTACCGCCTCCATGAAATCCTCCTTATCCTCACTGTCGATAGTCACCGTAGCCCAAGCCTCACGTGGTATTGCGTTACGCATATTACCTCCGTGCACTTCACTAAGCATAGCCTCATAGTTAGCAGCAGCGAACTTAAGGAAACGGAACAACAGCTTGTTGGCATTGGCACGACCAAGAGCTATATCCATGCCCGAATGTCCGCCATGCAATCCACTTATCTTCACCTTTATAGCGATATCCTCTTCCGCTGTCTCAATCTCAGCGTAATGGAACTTTGCGTTGACATCCAGTCCACCAGCACATCCAATATACGCCTCACCTTCAGTTTCCGAGTCAAGATTGAGCAATATCTTACCATTAAGTTCACCCTTCTTAAGGCCCTCTGCGCCAGCCATACTTGTTTCTTCATCGATTGTCACAAGTACTTCAAGCGGACCATGAACAGCATCTTTATCAGCAAGAATAGCCATGGCAGCTGCAACACCCATACCATTGTCTGCTCCAAGAGTCGTTCCATTAGCCTTGACCCAATCGCCATCGACGACAGTCTCTATGGCATCCTTCTCAAAGTCATGCTTCTTATTGTCATCTTTCTGTGGCACCATATCAGCATGGCCCTGAAGAATCACACCGACACGATTTTCCATGCCCGGCGTAGCAGGTTTGCGCACGATGGTATTGCCGACCTCATCACGAACAGCTTCGAGGCCCAACCCTTCAGCAAACTTCTTTATATATTCGAGAGCATTGTGAGCGTGCAATGATGGGCGAGGTATCTGTGTCAGGGCATAGAAGTTCTCCCAAACGCCTTGTGGCTTCAGTTGTGTTATTTCCTTTCCCATAGCTTATTTCTTTTTTTCGATATTACCTTGTTTTTCCTTAGTCGATATGCTTATTACAGATCCGTTAGTCACATCAAAACGTATCGAGTAACCATCAGCAAGCATCTCTAGTGGCAATGTCGCTTCCTGACCATTTTCTGTGCAGAGTATAGTCTTTTCTGCAATCTGTATGTTACGATCAATGATCTTCACCGTCACTTCACCAGGTATTATATAACGCAAACCAGTAACCGGCTTCTGCTTACGTTGCTTTGTATTATCTTCGTATGCGTTAACCTTTCTGTCGGTATTGAATTCCAAGTCGATATAGACAGGCTTACCAGTTATATCCATCACACCCATGAACCCCTCGTTCTCTGAGAAACGGAACAGCACCGTATTGTTGAGGCTTACTGCGCCAGGCTCCATCTCATAATACTTAACGACCTTCACCGTTTCAGTCTTACCGGTGAAAAGAGACATATATTCAGCCTCCAAGGCACTTATCTCCTTGAGGACCCTGTCGTATGATCCTTCGTCATGGAGCACAATAGCGTCTTCACCTCCGAGCAGAGAAAAACGCTTTTCGCGCAACTTGTATATTGAGTGAGCCACCTCTTCTGCCATTGCAGCGGTGGAAGTCTTAGTCAGCACATTACCACCCAAGCGCACATCATCGAATGTTATCTCAGGAAGGTTAACATTATTGTTTGCAGAAACGACCTCATCATCTATGACCTGCTTGCACTTAGCATTAATACCACAAAGAACGTTATCGCCAGTGAGAGTCACAGAAGGGAGTGGTGCGCCAGATATCTTGAATCTGCGTGCATTATCGGCCTTACCGTATGTCTCTATGCTCACATTGCTAATCTTCCATTTTTTGCTATCTTCTGTGATGACATCAGTGAGATTGAGGTATTTATTAGAATATCTGTAGTATGGGCCAGCCTTCTTTATTGTCACCTCGGCCTCCACCTTTACCCTAACTATTGTCTTAGGCAATGAATATATAATGCCGTCATTTGCGGCATCTGCGTCCTGACTTACTGGAGTGATGCTTATCGTCTCCTTATCCTTAGCATCTGCATTGCTCAATGCAAGTGTAGTAGCTAGTGCTAAAAGAGCTATTCTTTTCATATTGTATGTTGTGTTATTATTGTTGCAAATATATAATTAATTAACGCATTATCATCTGTCAAGGTAAAACTCCTTCACAAGTTCACCGAATTCATCGGTATATACATGCCTCTCCTTCTCCATTACAATCTCATTTACGCCACATTGTCCACCTATTCCCTTGACAAATGTGACGACAGCCCTCTTAGCAGCTTTCTGTGCATTAGGCTTCACGTATGTCACACTTTTCGCCACCAGGCCCTGTCTCACAAAAGAGTCCTTCAATATCTCTAATGAGTCGGCAGGATATACCACGGCACATTGTCCTTCATCAGACAGCAGTCGATTTACAGCCTTAGCAAACGTGTCGCAGTCAAGAGTCACAGCATGGCGAGCCATGTTTCTCTGTGCATCCGGAGCCTTTAAAGAATCGATGAAATAGGGAGGATTACTCACAATAAGGTCATACGGCTGTTCCGCCGTATAGCAGGCAATATCAGAATGAACAACCTTGAGTCTTGCAGCGAACGGCGAAATGCTGAAATTACCCTTTGCCTGCTCCGCGGCATCGGCATCTATCTCCACCGCATCGACCTGCGCATCAGCGAACCTCTGTGCCATCATAAGAGCCACGAGGCCGGTACCTGTTCCTATATCAAGGACACGACAAGGCTTTGCGTCTCTGCACGACAACGCTCCAAGCAGCACTCCGTCGGTGCCCACCTTCATCGCCGTCTTATCTTGATAGACAGTGAACTGTTTGAATTGGAAATAGTTATTCGACATTCTTCCAGTGTTCGTAGATGCCTAATCCAAAAAGGGCAAAGTCATATTTTACAGGGTCGTCAGGACACATCATACGCAGTGTCGCCGTAACCTCTTCTACAGCCTTCCAGTCATTCTGCTTACGTTGTAATATGCCAAGAGCCCTTGACGTATTGCCAGTATGGACATCAAGAGGCAGCATCAATTGCGACGGCCTTATCCCTTTCCATAAGCCGAAGTCCACTTGACCATCATTGGAACGGACCATCCACCTAAGGAACATGTTGAGTCGTTTACCCGCAGCGCCTCCTGCGACATCAGCCACATGCTTATAAGTCCTCTGGCTCAGATGTGGCAACATAGCACTACGGAAACGAGCGATACCCTCTCTCACCGACTCACCCTCGCGAGGAGTCATAAGACATTCCAGGCCTCCGTCAGCATAAATAGAGCGTAAGCCCCTCACCATACCAGGAAGATCATCAGCCTGAAAAGTCCTATAGACGAATGATTCAAGCATCTTCAAATCAGCATCGGTAGCTTGCGTTACATACTCATATGGTGAATTGTCGAGCATGTCCATCATTATGTCACAGCTCTTCAATATCGCCTTACGATTACCCCACGCAATAGTCGATGCCAAGACACCCGCTATCTCTATATCTTCTTTACGACTGAAACGATGAGGTATGCTTACAGGGTCATCGGCAATGAATCCATGCGTTTGGTATTGCGCAGTCTTCTCATCAAGAAAATCCTTAAGTTCTTCGAGTTTCATTGCCAGATGATATGGTTAGTTATTTCGCTATCTTATTGAAGATATATCTGCGCACGTCAACAAAAGTGATACCAGCGTGTACTGTTTTCACATCTACATAGTACAATGCCAATGCTATTTCAACCCACATGGTATATGTCACCTTGCTATCCCAGTCTTCTGTATTGAGTTCACCAGCTTCATACATGCGAACAAACTCTTTCATAGATGCGACACCCTCTTTAGAGTATCTCTTTACTGTACCCATGTGATTTGTCCATGTATATTCTGTTTCTGTCTCATTCAGATTCGCATTCTCTTCCTTTGCTCTTTCCAATGCACATTCCAACGCTGTTATTCTTGATTTCACAAGTGTTTGGATCTCTGACATCCAAGCTGTGTTGATAATTTCTATTTTCATGTCTTGTGTTTATAAATAATGAACAAAATTAATCAAAATAATCCGAAAGAAATCGCAATTCGGCACCCGTTATTAGTCATTAATAACTAGTTATTAGTATTTTTGTCCTCATATAATCAATATTCTGATGGACTATAAGCTGATATGCCAGCAAGTGGCCGATTTAGCCCGAGCGACTGGCGAACAACTCAAAAAATATCGCGAAGAGAACGGCCTTGAAATAGAGTCAAAAGGTCACAACGATTTTGTCACACAGATGGACAAGTTCTCTGAACGACTACTTGTCGCTGGTCTCGAGAAGATTGTTCCCGAAGCCGGATTCATAGCAGAGGAATCAACACGCACATATCGTGGTGAAGTATATAACTGGATTGTCGATCCAATAGACGGAACGACCAACTTCATTCACAGCATGCCACCATTCGCCATAAGCATTGCTCTTATGGAGGCCGACAAAGTCGTTGTTGGTGTCATATACGAACTCAGTCAATGTGAGCTCTTCTCTGCGTGGCTTGGTGGTGGCGCTTATCTCAACGGCAAACCCATACATGTATCAACAGCCCCAACGGTCGAAAGTGCACTTGTAGCCACCGGCTTCCCCTATAACAATTTCGCTCGCATGGACGGCTATATGAAGTCGCTCTACCATTTCATGACAGTCTCTCATGGTGTACGTCGTCTAGGTTCAGCAGCTACAGACATGGCATATACAGCAGCAGGCCGCTTTGATGTTTTCTATGAATACGACCTTAAGCCATACGATGTCGCTGCGGGATGTATCCTAGTGACAGAGGCAGGTGGCAAGGTATGTGATTTCCGAGGCGGTAGTGACTATATCTTCGGTCGTGAGATAGTAGCCAGCAATGGTCATCTACACGACCAATTCATGGCCACCATCAAAGAAACACTTGTAAAATAGGGATTAGTGATGAAAAGTCTGGCTGTTGTTATTCTCAATTGGAACGGCGAAGCACTTCTTCGCAAATACCTGCCAGTAGTAGCTGCTACAACCATCTCTGATGATGTTGAGTTGGTTGTGGCCGACAATGCCTCGACCGATGGCAGTCTTGCATATCTCGAGGAAGAGTTTCCCGATGTACGCACTATAGTCCTTGACCAGAACTATGGTTTTGCTGGCGGGTATAACCGAGCAATAGCGCAACTTGACAACGAATACGTGCTGCTTCTCAATTCCGATGTGGCGACAACTACCGGTTGGACAGACAATCTGATACAGCTGATGGATTCGGACACGTACATAGCAGCATGTGCGCCTAAGCTACTTGACGACAAGCGTCATTCTCATTTTGAGTATGCAGGAGCAGCAGGTGGATTCATCGACTGGTTAGGATATCCGTTTTGCCGTGGCCGCATCATGGACGACATAGAGGCCGACAACGGGCAATACGACGACAATGCGGACGTCCTTTGGGTAAGTGGCGCTGCACTTATGGTGCGTCGACAGGCATATATTGATTGTGGAGGTCTCGACGAAGACTTCTTCGCCCACATGGAGGAGATAGACCTATGCTGGAGATTACGCAATCGAGGCATGCGCATTGTGGCGTGTGGCGAGTCGCGAGTATATCATCTTGGAGGAGCCACACTCAACAGCTCCAACCCACGCAAGACATATCTCAATTTCCGCAATAACCTGACAATGCTAGTCAAGAACTACAACAATTTTTCCTGGCCTCTAGTCCTCTTCATGCGTCTGATACTCGATGGTGTCGCCGGAGTCAAGTTCATCATTGACGGCAAGAAAGATTTCTGTTGGGCTATAGTACGTGCACATTGGAGCTTCTTCGGTTCGTTTAAAGCAGCCTTAAGTAAACGCAAAGCACTTGCTCCTTATCGCACAACAGCTCTACCTCAAGAGGTCAAACGCTATAGCATCTTACTGCGTTATTATCTGAAACGACAAACGACATACAAGTCATAAAAACATCAGACGGCTGTCAGACCAATGTCCGGCAGCCGTCTGGAGTTATTGATTCAAGGGATTAATTAAACTCCTTACGAGTGCCATCTTCATCGTACATATATAGCTTCCCCATATACATGACAAACGGGAACGATTCTTTGGTGCCATCCTCAAATATCAATTCAAGTATATCAACATCACCTTCCTTTACCGAATACTTTCCCGAGAAGTATTCATCATCTGCGAGAAAAACATCTTTCTCCATAGTAAAGCTCCCATTTTCATTGAAATGGTAGTATCGTCGATAACTTACACCTTCAACAAGCGACATATCATCACCTAGAGCTTCGTATTCCCCATAGAAATTGCCGACAATATCTGTAGACTTCACAACTCGATCCTTAGGAACACTCAACATACCACGTAACTGAGGTGCCCACATATAAAGGATAGAATCGTGTCTTATTTCCTCACAAGGATGGTAATAGTGGAATGTGCGTCCACTTTTTACAGAATCTGTATAAAAGAAAATGTCACCATAAGAGTCATCCTCTTTTTCTACAGCAAAAGACCACTTGGAAAGTATGGCATTATTTAACATGTCGAAGTGCAAGTTGTCATCTGTCTTATAATCATAAGACACTACATCAACATTGTTATTTATGTCATTATAGTAACATCTATAACTTTTGCACTTACCATCTTCGCCAAAATACAAAAAAGACAAATCATACTGAGCCAATTCGGTTGAATTTTTCTCTGAACCCGGATAAACACCAAACTTCTCACCAACATATTCAAATGTTCCTATTTTCCATATAGACGGAATACTTTCTACAGAATAATCAAGATACGTGGTAGTTTTTGTCTCAGGATCATATTCATCACCACATGCCACAAGAGCAAATCCAATAAATGCCGAAAAAACAACGGCGCAAAAAAATTTAAGTTTCATTTCTTATAAAAATTATTAGTAATACTAGAATTTAAAGTTATAAGTCAATGATGGCATCCATTTGTAGAGATACATCATATACCCCTGCGGCACAGACATGCTATACTCGTCGCCCTTCACAAAGACCGAGTATGCATTTTTACGTCCATAGCAGTTATACATTGAGAAAGTCAGAGACGACTGGTAGCGTCCATGAGTCTTGAAATGATGGCACCAGGAGAAGTCTAGACGATGAAAATCTGGCATGACATACCCATTTCTCTCCGTATATTGCATCATTGCAGCTCCAGCGTAGGAAAAAGTTGTATATGGAACAGTTGCACGTCCACCGGTATGATATTTGAATACCAGGGAGAAATCATTTCTAGCTACATGGAATGTTGTGTTTGCCGTCAGATTATGCCTCTGGTCATACACAGCATAATACCATTGTCCCTTATTTATCTCATCAGACCTTCTTTCTGATACCGAAAATGTATAGCTAAGCTGGAAGTTAAAATGCACATTTTCATACTTTGCCATAGTTTCCACACCATAAGCTCTGCCTTCGCCCCTCCTCACCTCAAGGTCAACATCCTCATTCATATAAAGATTGGCATTATCACGATAGTCAATCGTATTGTGCATCCGCTTATAGTATGCCTCGCAGAACAACTCGACAGCATCATCTGCTACTGTACTATGTAAACCAGCAGAGAAAGTGTTGGCTGTCTGTGGAGACACTATCTTGCTAATAGGCATCCATGTGTCGGTCGGCATACTCAGAGCAGAATTGGTTAGCATATGATCGAACTGAGCAGTACGGACATACGAAGCCTTTAAAGCAGTATTCGACCCTAAACTATACGATGCAGACACACGAGGTTCTATGGTATTGTAAATCTTAGAGTTATATGCCGATGACAGACGAACACCTAAGCTCGCATTAAAGCGCGTGCCGAAACTCATCTCGTTATTTGCATATATGGATCCCAGCAGCATACTTTTCTTCCGTAGATGATGTGGCAACATAATAGATTTATCATTGAGAGGCTCTACATCACCTGGGTTATAATAATGATATTCGACATTGGCACCATATGAGAAATGCCAGTCACCATAAAAATGATCATAATCCGCTTTCAATGTCACTTCCGACTGACCTGCTTCCCATTTAAAGTCTCTTACATCCTTTTCCTGTTGCTGAATATACTCATATCTAGATGCAGTAGCAGTATAATTGGCAAAAAGACGATCACTATAGATATGATTCCAGCGGAGAGTTGCCGTACAATTTCCCCATTCCTGATTGTTATCCTGGAGTAAAACGGTGCATTTGAACTTATCATGACTCACATAGGCCGATGCATATAGGCGATCAGAAGCCGATATATTCCAGTTTGTCTTTGCACACAAATCATAGAACTTAACCACATCGTTCTTATTACCACCACCCAAGTCTATAATATCAGCAATCGTATTAACCAACTCGCCATTACCATAGCGTCCTGCAATCATTAAAGACCCAACACTTTTCTTAATCGGGCTCTCAACCATCAGCCTCGAGACCACATTACCAATACCTCCCTCCACATGAAAATTCTGGTTATTACCCTCTTTCATACGTATATCTACAACAGCAGCCAGTTTTCCTCCGTATTTTGGTGAATAGCCACTTTTGTAGAAATCAACATTGGATATGGCATCAGGATTAAATCCAGAAAAGAGTCCGAGAGCATGAGACGGGTTATACACCGTAGCCTCATCGATAAGTATCATATTCTGGTCATGAGAACTACCTCTGACTGAAAGGTTGACATTACCGTCGGCTGCCGACGACACACCGGGAAGATTCTGCAAAGTCTTTAATGCATCAGCTTCGCCAAATAGAGCCACATTACTTTTGATATCGGTGGCCGATACAAAGTGACGGCTCATGCGAGGCATATTAAGCTCTGTCTGAAAAAGACTCTTTGATTTCACTGTCACCTCGTTAATCTCGCGATGAAGTGGCTCAAGGTAAAAATCCAACCTTCCATCAGAAGCTTCACTGACAGCCTTCTTTGCTATTGAATATCCATATGCACTTATTACTATGGTATCGGAACTTGTCTCTATTGAATAATAACCATAGTTGTTAGACATCACATAATGTCCGTTGTCAACAACAACAGCCCCCGGAATTGTCTCCCCCGTAATTTTCTCCTTTACATAACCAAATACACTTTGTGCAAGCGATGAACTACCCCAACCAATAAAGAGCAATATTAGCATGTATTTTTTCATCTCTCAACAATATTATTTACAGATACACGTCCACTTAGAACCTTTCTTGAAGCAGCAATAAATTGACCTTGTACATTCTTACCGCTGAAATTGGTTGCAGGAGATGTAGGCGTAGGCTTGTAGACCCCTCCATCATTCTCTATATGACTTTGCATCACAGCAAAGTAATCATAATTAGATTTGCTGATAGTGAGAAAATTGTAGCTATATCTTTCACCAAAATATAGATCAGAACTCATTTGCCATTCTGCACCCATACCTAATTCTATATCTACACCATCCATATCACCACGCAAACCAACGTCACTGAGGATTTGAATAGGGACATACCTATTCTGAGAGCCATTTCTAATCCACTCTAAACTTTGCGCAAACAAATAATAGTTGTCTACTTCTGGCTGGTTATCTTTGAAATATAATATTGGATTCCAATTTTCTTCACCATCTTTGGAAATCGAAGGATAAAATTTCACACCCTCCACAACTGGAAGCGGAACCATCTTCTCCGTAGCCTCAAATAGTTTGTTATCTACATTGATTGATATAGTATATGTTCGTCCCGGTTCAAACTGATGGCCACTCAGTTTAAACACACGGCCATCGCCTTGATCCTCAAAAAAAGCACCCCATCCGTTATCATCTTTGATATAAACACTTGCATTTTCAAATGGAGGATATTTCTCATCATATTCAAGCGATTCACATTCACGTCGAATATATACGGTCTGCACACTATCATAATCAGTAACCATTGCATCAATAGCAAGTAGCTCAGAAACTCCTTCGATTTTTATATCTATCGGCTCAACGCAACTTGTAACGCAACAAGATATTATTATAAGGAATAATCTAATTAGTCTCATCTAGCGCTCTATTAATTTGACTATCAACAAAATCAATATCATCAGGTTTTCGCAAAGGATGACCATTAATAAGTATCGTAGGAGTTCGTTTAACTCCACAGCTTGAGAGATATGCATTGTTTTTCATCAACAATTCATAGTTCTCTGCAGATGTATAATCATAGATAAACTGATCCATATCGAGTCCCATAACCATTGCTACACCCATTACTGCACTTGAATCTGCAGCAACAGGCATCGCAAATAAGGAATCAGCCATCTCCCAGTATCTATCTTGTAAGCCAGCAGCATAGGCAGCTCTAGAAGACGGAGACACTCCAGAAGAAAATGTAGAATGCAAAAATTTAACACGGTCACCATACCTGTCAAGCAATTCGCTGTATTCCTTGTGCATATATGAACATAAACCACAATCAAAGTCAGATATCTCTGTGACAATTATTTTTGATTCAAGACACCCCTTCTCATGTATCAAAGCGTTTTCAATTTTAACAATAGGGGCTATGGGCTCTTTTAGTATAATCCTAGTATCATAACAAATAAATAGGCTATCTATCAAACGTTTTCTTAAACCCTCTTCATCAAGTTGCAATGATGCATTAGATTGGCAATACGAAGCCAATAAAGAATCAATAGATATAAAGTTTTCTTCTGCCGACTTTTTTAACAACATCAACCCTACGTACTCACGAGTCGCCTCTAAACGTATGTCATATATTCTACACAACTCATCATATATAGCATTTTCAACTATAGGATGATTAATGACATTATCATAAATTGGCTCATCACCTATTATCGCTATTGAAGTATTATTTTTATATTGAGAACAGGACAGCAAACAATAACACGCCAATACGACCTTTAACGATATTATTCTAATATATTTCATTATTCAAAAAGGATACACTATTAAAACATGCTTATAAACAATGGCATTCATATAGGACTTGTTCCACGCCTTCAACAAGTTGCATTCTAATAGTTTTGATTATTAACCTCTGTCTAACTACAAATATTTTCAAGTTTTCGTAGCTACACAATTGCACGATTGACATTGTTTCAAATCCTATATGATTGCCTTAATAATTCCATTAGAAGAACATGTAACTACATTACCTTCGTTAAATAAAAGTCTGTATTTCTTCCCATATGTATCACCCCTTCATAAGATGGCGTCAAATTTTTTATTGATTTGCCCCCTTTTATACAAATAGTATTTGCATTGTTATTATCTTCATCATCACTATGTACATGTCCATAATAATCACCGTAATCTTTTTCAAATTCATTAAAAATAGTGCCGAATACTCCATATTCAAAGCCTAAATCAGGGAAACTACCATAATGACTTCCATCACCTAAATAAACAATAAGTTCAAAGTTTAGATTACCATTTTTATCAATATGAACTGTTCCAAAATCTTTTTTCTCTTCAATCGTATTTTTTTGTTTATCAATGTACTTCATAACTGTCCTTTCATCATGATGGTCTTCCGCATCCATATGAACTTCCAACATAGAAACATTAGAACGAGGCTCCCAATTAGGACTTTTTTCATTTTTATAAAAATTAATTACACCATATGAATTATACGTATTACCAAAACAACCATTATGTACCAAACAAAAACGCATTGTGATATTTTGCCTCACATCCCACAACCCCTTATAACCTGAGCTATGTGTATTATTACTGTGTCCATTTTCACAATCATATCTAATTTCAATTTCATCATACTTACCACATCCTAACTTCTTATCTGTTTTAATAACACCAACATATGCATCAGTAGAATAATTAGCAAAACTTTTATTCGCTCTTATATTTGACAACCTCTCAGTAATCAAAGCCATGTACTCATCTGAAGCCGAAGTTTCAATCTTCTCGTCTACGTCTTCATCATAAAGGTAACTATCGCAACCATATGCGATTTTTTCAAGGATCTCGGCCGAGTACTGATCTGCCTCATTAGCCATAACACCGATTTCATCGGTTTCGTTTGAACATGATAACAATGCACAAACAACTGAAGCGCTAAATAAAATGCGCGCCTTCGCAAAATAATTAATTTTCATAGTTTTATAATAAAATTAGCAAGCACTATTGCCTGTTTTTTCATGAATAGATATGGAATATGCATCAACTCACATGATGATGCTCATACTTTTTGTCATTGCAAAGGTATAATATAAATGGGACAAATGTCACAGCAAATCGTCATAACACACCATTATTATCCATTTTTAACAATGACTTTATTCATGTTTCCTCGATAATATTCACACTTAGATTCTGAGTTTTGGAATACAAAGTCTTTTAAATTAAAAACATCCAATATTAAACCTCGTGAGACACGAGAACAATAACAGCATATACTGTGCGGACACATGTTTACAATAGTTAACACATAGGATATTGTATTTAGGTCCAACCATCCACCTCCTAAAGCACTTTGGAAAGGCCGGGCCAGTGAAATCAGCCCAATCCTTGCATAATCTCCTTCAAAAGTATACTTTTGTGTTTGTATAAAATACATCGCATCATGGAGCAACTCAAGAATTTGCCAATTGGAATACAGGACTTCGAGAGTCTGATTAATGACGGCTATCTATACGTCGACAAGACAGCCATTATGTATAAGATGGCTAATACCGGCCGCTATTACTTCCTGTCGCGTCCTCGTCGTTTCGGCAAGAGCATGCTTCTATCGACTCTTAAGGCATATTTCCTTGGCAAAAAGGAGTTGTTCAAAGGCTTGGCTATAGAAAAACTTGAGCAGAAGTGGACTGAACATCCCGTGTTGCATCTTGACTTGAACACCGAAAAGTATGACCATAGTGATGACCTTTCCAACAAGTTAAATCTTGCATTGGTTCAATGGGAAACGCTCTATGGAAGCCATGAGGCTGAGCGATCATTAGGTACACGTTTTGAAGGTGTCATCCGTCGTGCTTACGAGAAGACGGGTCAGCGCGTGGTTATCCTTGTAGATGAATACGACAAGCCTATGCTTCAGGCTATAGGCAATGCAGAGCTTCAGGAAGAATATCGTGCAACACTAAAAGGCTTCTATGGTGCTTTGAAGAGCATGGATGGATGCATCAAATTTGCTCTCCTCACTGGCGTGACGAAGTTTGGCAAGGTGAGTGTGTTCAGCGACTTGAATAATCTCAACGACATCTCGCTTGATGAAATGTATTCTGACATCTGCGGTATTAGCGAAGAGGAGTTGCATGACTGTTTTGACGACTATGTAGCTGTCCTTGCCGAAAAACAAAGGATGACCAAGGATGAGGCGTATGCCGAACTCAAGCGACGTTACGATGGTTACCATTTTACAGAAGAAGCTCTAGGCATGTACAATCCATTTAGTGTCTTGAACTGTCTTAGTAAGAATAAATTCGGCAGCTACTGGTTCGAGACTGGCACACCATCATATCTCGTTGAACTGCTCAAGAATCATAACTACAACCTCGAGGAGATGGCCAACAAGGAAGTTGATGCAGATGTACTCAACTCTATAGACTCGACCTCAAAGGATCCTATCCCTGTGATATTCCAAAGTGGCTACCTGACAATAAAGGGTTACGAAAAAAGGTTCGGTTTATATAAGCTCGGTTTTCCTAATGAGGAGGTACGAGAAGGTTTTGTCAGATACTTGATGCCATATTACACGTCTGTGTCAAAAGGCGACACTGGATTTAACATCCAAAATTTCATTCGGGATTTGGAGTCTGGCAATATCGACGGCTTCATGAATCGTCTCAAGAGCCTCTTCTCAATCACTCCATACGAACTTGTCCGCGACCTTGAGAACCACTACCAGAATGTGATGTTCATCGTCAGCACCCTTTGTGGCGTATACACTCGTGCCGAATATCATACCAGTGAGGGCCGTATAGATATGACGATGGAAACGCCCGACTATGTCTATATCTGGGAGTTCAAATACGAGAAATCTGCCCGGGAAGCCCTCGATCAGATAAAAGAAAAGCATTATGCCGATCCGTTCAAATCAAGCGGCAAGAAGATAGTCTGCATAGGTGTCAACTTCAGTCACCAGCTCCGCGGCATCGACGAGTATGTGGTGGAAGAGGCATAAAAGCCATAAAAAACATAGACGGCTGTCAGACTAGTGTCCGGCAGCCGTCTGAGGTATTAATGATATATCACCTTACCAGCACCATTTGAGGCCAACTGTGAGTGCCTTGTCTATTGGGCCACGTCCTTCTTCAAAGAGTCGAACAGGGCTGTATTTCGCATATACGGCGAGATCTCTGTAGCCAACCTGTGCAACGACATCACAGCCGACAGGCAATGTCCTCACATGTTTTCGAGTATTCTTGTGATGAACATCCTGGTCATCATAATAGACATTTACGACACGCTTTGCCAATCGGAAGTCGGCCGCTGCACCGACATAGCCATGGAAGCCACGTCCGTGCTTCTGCTGCAGTTCAACAACCATAGGAAGGCTAAAGCCAAACACCCTAAGCTTTGAGTATTCCAACTCCCATTTGGCAGGTATCTCAGACATCTCCACATAACCTCCGCACTTATGCATCCAGTTGTCATCTGTCAGCTTGAAGTTTCTCCAGTTCAGACCAAAGCCAGCAGTAAATGCCACATTCTCACTTATAACCTTTGATTCCTCAACAAATGTAAAGCCCAGTTCAATAGAACGACCCATATCGTTATCGAACATATCACTTGGAGAATCTATAGCCTTGTTGAAGCCGACATAAAAACCAGTTATCTTAGACTCGAAGTGTGGTTTATTAGCCATATTCTTTTTCTTCTTACCAGTCATCATGTCGAGCAGTGGCAAGTTGAACGATTCACTAATTGTCCATTCGTAGTACTGTGTCTCGTAGGTATTAGTCCTTGACTCAGTAGATGATATGTTGAGTGACCCATCTGTTATTGTCACCGAGTGTCCATTATGCACTATTGTCGTATCGGGCATCACTTCTGCATATACTGATGTCGCTACCATCATTGCCATGGTCAATACAATCTTTTTCATACTATCTCTTGTTAAGTTTAATGTTTACTATATTATCTAATGTTGTTTCACCTTCCATATATATCAGCATGGCCGTTCTCTCATCCATCTGCCTATATAACACAAACCTGTTATCATCGGACCCATCAGCAGGCGGAAGCTGATAGTAACAGGCCACAGTCTCACCGTCGCGAACAATAGTCTTCTGATTAACAGCAATCTTACCATCTTCAATGGCAGCATTACGCATCAGTCCGACAGCCGACACAGAGTTTTTTGTCAGAACACTCTTGAACAACGTGAGGCCATACTGTTCGACACTCTTGCCAGACATAAAGACCTGGTCGTTCTGTGAGCATATATTGCCAATATTTCTGAATATACGTTCCGTCGCAAGATTATCTTGCGCTCTCGACGCCACAGACATCATTAGCGCCAAGGCTATCATCATTATTGCTCTCATAGTTATTCTATTGTTAGTATCATCGACAAATCCTCTTCAACTGTTGAATATTCAGCCAATGCAAGCAACAGATTCTCTTCCATCTGTTCGGAAGCCATCTGTTCGGAATAGTAAGTATTACCATCCTGTGTCATCCAGCATTTGCTATTGGCATTCATAGTCATAAGGCCATAACCAGCCATAGCGACACCGACGACAGCCGCGGCGGCAATCCAAGACCTTCTGCCACTATGTTTCTGACGCTTTACAGCATTGCTTCTGCCAGTCAAGGCATACGACAAGACAGCCCTATCAGCATCCCATTCAGGTGTCTGCGACTCCTCATCTTCAAACAGATATTCTGCCAGTTCCCGTTCCTCGCGTGGCGTAGTCTGCGCCTCGTAGTAACGGTCTCTCAAGTCCATCCATTCTTTTTTTGTTCTCTGTAGTCTCATATATTCACCTCCTGATATAGTTCTCTAATTGTTTTACGAGCGCGACTGATATTCATCCTCACGGCAGCCTCTTCCATACCCAGTTGCTGAGCAATCTCATCGGTCGTCATCTCTTCGAACTCCTTCATCTGCATAATCTTGCGTTGCAACTCGGTAAGGCGTTCATTTATTATTCCATTGACGATATCGAACTGCTCCCTCACCTCAAGCAGCCTATCAGCCGCGTCAGCTTCGCCCGCATCCCTATCTTCGTCGATACAAACCATAGAATGTCGGCCGTTACTCCTAATGCGATCAATACAGATATTCTTAGCCGTAATAGTTGCCAGAGCTGCGGCTTCAGACTTACTACCAATCACCTCGCGACGTGGCCATAAACGGCAGAAAGCCTCCTGTATGATATCAGAAGCCTCATCACGAGAGTTAAGCATACGGCCAACCATAGCCGTCACCTGAGCCCTCACGGAGTCAAACGCTTCAGTTATATATTCATATCTTTCTGCCATCTAATAAACACGTTTCATAAGGCATAACGCCAATATCTCATTTTTGTAACATCTAAATAAACTTTTTTAGCAACTTTTGTTCTATTCGTGGCGTAATAGTTTAAAACAAACAATAATTATTATGGAAGGATTAGATTTATCAAGCATCTGGAAGTTGGTGATGAGCAACACACAGTCATCATCAAACTCAAACGGTTCACTTAGCAACTCAGCTTTGACAGATATCGCCACAAGCATCGTGAAGAACATGACATCTTCGTCGCAATCTTCAACAAAGGCTTCGTCATCTTCTTCATCATCTTCGTCGATCGACTACCTTGCTATAGCTCAGCAGCTCATGTCGCTCTATAACCAGTATAAGGGCAGTGACAACAAGACTGAGGCAGCAGCAGCATCTAACGTCAAGCAGATTTCTGACATTGTCGGTGCGATGGGTGGTGACAAGAGCAGCATGCTCAGTGCAGGCCTCAACATCCTCGGCAAATTATTTGGCAAATAAATCAGTTCACCAACTACATAGAAAAAGCGCCCGACGAATGTCGGACGCTTTTTTATTCTCTTGCTATTCCTTTTCCATTCTAGGCAGTAATGCCTCGGCATATATCAAGTCGTCGGGCGTCGTTATCTTTATATTTTCCTTATTACCGCTCGACAAATGTATTGGATATCCGATAGACTCCACCACACTGGCATCATCAGTAAAAGCCGGCTTGAACTCTTGTTTATAAGCCTCTTGCAATATCCTTGCTCTAAACACCTGAGGAGTCTGAACCAACCTGACAGTCGATCGATCTATAGCACGGCTCTTACCACCTTCAGCAATAACACGCACCGACTCCTTAGACTCTCCGACAGGGACTGATGTTCCATAAGCGCTAGCCTCAATATAGCAACGATTCAGCGTATCCTGAGATACCAGTGGACGAACACCATCGTGGACACCAACCAGTCCGTCGCCATCGACCAAAGCCAGTCCATTCTTAACACTTTCAAAACGGGAGGAACCACCTATAGCAATCTGATGTTCGACAGTAAACGAGAACTCCTCACATAGTTCCTTCCATCTACCAACCTGACTTTCAGGCAAGACGACAATAATATTCAAGTCCGGATCGAATTTGCGGAAGTTCTCAACCGTATGCATCAGTATTGGCTTACCAGCCAGTAGAATAAACTGCTTAGGAACAACACTTCCCATACGTTTGCCCGAACCGCCGGCCACTATTATTGCAAATTTCCTCATATCCTGTATATTATTAGTCTTATATTATTATTACCTGTGCAACAATGCAATAGACATTGATACAACACCAACAATCAGTCCCACCATCAACTGATGTGGGGTATGCGACATCAGATACAGACGCGCCCATCCGATGAGTCCAGCGAGCAAGAACACCACACAAGCCTCTATAGAGAAATCCATTCTAGATGCCATACCAATGAGACACACGAATGCGATCATAGCCCCAGCCCCCATAGAATGTAGACTTATCTTCCACATCGGAGTAACGATAACTGCAATAAGCATCATGATAAACATTCCCTCTATCAGTCGTGTCATCGGCAGTGGCAGTTCCACCCTTGTATGAGTGTAGTAACACGTCATCGCGACAAATATCGTTGAGACAGCCAAAGGCAGGACCCTCTCGCTCTTGTTAGGCATTTCAGGATTGCCCACCATACCGAAATAAATCATTGCAGTCAGGGCAAGCAATGGCAATATACTCGCGCCGAAGGACACATAGAGCATCGTAATTGACTTATAGCCCGACGGGAGCAGGCTCCACAACGGATTGAAATAGAGTATATAAATCATCGCATATATCGGCATCGTCATAGGATGGAACACAACCGACAATATATGTGCTGCTTCGTAGAGTGGACCGTGCTTTTTCATCTGATCATAGTTCCTTTCTAAGTCGAGCCACAGGTATTCCCAACTGTTCTCTATATTTTGCCACCGTTCTGCGAGCAATATTAAACGACTTAGCTGCAAGAATCTCCGCCAGCTTATCGTCGGTCAGAGGATTCTTCTTATCTTCAGCGGAGATGCTCTCCTCCAATATCTTCTTCACTTCACGAGAGCTGACCTCATCGCCATCAGTGCTCTGCACCTTTTCAGAGAAGAAATACTTCAGCGGATAAATACCAAACGGCGTCTGGACATATTTGCTGTTAGACACACGAGAGATTGTCGATGCGTCGAGTCCGGTCTTCTCAGCGATATCCTTCAATATCATAGGCTTCAACTTCGATTCATCACCATCGATGAAATAGTCGCCTTGATAGTCCATTATCGCGCCCATCACAGTCTGAAGCGTATTACGACGTTGCTTTATAGCATCAATAAACCACTTAGCCGAATCGAGCTTCTGCTTAACGAAAGCCACAGCCTCTTTCTGCTCACGAGTCTGGTTATCCCTATTTTTGCTATATTCCTCAAGCATTTCAGTGTAAGTAGCACTTATCTTGAGCTGAGGGTCGTTTCTTGAGTTAAGTCGGAAAGACAAAACGCCATCCTCATAGTCAATCATGAAGTCGGGTATGATATGCTGTGCCGTCTTGACAACAGCGCCAGCGCCGCTATAGCCGCTTCCTGGTTTTGGATTGAGGTGGACAATCTCATCGACGGCATCCCTCAAGTCGTCTTCATCATCGATATGAAGACGCTTCATTATCTTGTCGTAGTGTTTCTTGCTGAACTCCTCGAAACATATATCGAGCACGTTGTAAGCCAGCTGAATCACAGGATCAGGTGATGTCTCAACGTCGGTTTCCTCCTTTGAAGCGCCCTTGAGCAACAGCTGAAGCATAAGGCACTCGCGAAGATCCTGGGCGCCGACTCCGGGAGGGTCGAACTGCTGCACCACAGCAAGAACGTCGGCCACATCCTTTGTTTCAACGTCATTATTAGTTGCGAAACTAATATCGTCAGCTATCTCATCGACTTTTCTTCTGAGATAACCATCTTCGTCGATATTTCCAATAATATATTTAGCTATTTCCAGCTGTTCCGGTGTCAGATTCTGCAACCCGACCTGTTCATCGAGGTGCTCATAGAACGATGTACCGTCGGAGAACGGTATATCTTCGCGTTCATCATCAGACGAGTAGTTATTAGCCTGTGTCTTATACGAAGGCATCTCATCATCACTTCCGAGATACTCCTCCATTGTGGCATTCATCTCCCTCTCCTCTTCGCTAGGAGTGTCGCTATTGTCGACAGGTTCGGCAGGCTCTCCATCTTCGCCACATCTTATCTCTTCTGGGTCCACCTCCAACACAGGGTTCACCTCTACCTCCTCCTTGATACGCTGTTCAAGTTGGGCAGTAGGCACCTCTAACAGCTTCATTATCTGAATCTGCAGTGGTGACAGCTTCTGCTGCATCTTTTGTTGTAAACTCTGGTTTAGCATAATCTTCTCTTCTATCTAGACCAATAATAAGCAAAGATAAACAAAAATTGCATTTAACCTACTCTTTATACAAAAACGACAACACAAAAAAACTAATATACACACAACAAAAAGACAGGCTTTTCACGCAATACAATCCATAGCACAATACGGACGAAGAGAACTATCTAAATCACAAACTCCACTTCCTTGAAGGTATAGACACGTTCTTTGCCTGAGTCATCGAGCAGATGGATATGACCGTCGGCCTCCACCTCCTTGATCTTTGCCTGGAAATGGCCGACACCCGGTTCGCTATAGGTATGCATACAGCCATCGTTTCTGTAGAGAATGCTCATATAGTCGGCTATTATGTTTTCGTAGAGTTCACCGTCAACCTTGTCAAGAGCCACGATCATCTCCCTTCGTATAGACTCGGCGATCTCCATAGGATCGTTATCCACGCCCATAATCTGCTTTATTGAAACTGGATTAGGAGCATCAGACATAAACATCATCTGATTGACATTCAAACCTATACCAACTATAGATGTAGCGATATTCACGCCAGCAAGAGTATTTTCAATTAAAATGCCAGCAAGCTTCTTATCGCCCACATAGACATCGTTAGGCCACTTAATCTTGACCCCGTCAACATATCTTCTCAGCGCCTTTTCGATACCCACAGAGACAGCCATAGAGAGGTAATACTGCTTACGCACATCGAGACATCTAGGGCACAACAATATGCTCATCAGCAGATTATTACCAGCCTCACTCTCCCACTTATTACCCACCTGTCCGCGTCCAGCAGTCTGATAATCGGCTATGACCATAGCCATATTCGTAGCCTCACCAGCCGCGGCCATCTTTCTCAGTTCGCTATTGGTAGAATCTGTCTGCTCTAAATGATAAGTCTGCATACCCCTTAATTGTTTATATCCACAAAGATAAAACATTTGTCTTATATATCTACATAAGAGTTTATTGAGTATATTTGCACAATAATATGCATATAATGGTAAAAACGTTTTTAGCTATTCTCCCGATTTTAGGCATTGCATTTCTTTTCCTAGCAGTGCGCATCCTTCTCAAGAAGGGTGGAACATTCCACTCGCAGCATATCGGACAGAGCAAGGCGATGCGTGAGCGTGGCATACATTGTGTGCAGTCGATGGACCGTATTGAACACGCGTCGAAGCTCAACGTTGAAGATATGGAGAAATGACACTTTTCTGATGAAAACCAACAAAACAACAAAGAACGCCAATCTGATGGCCAACGAGAATCCGGACATTCTTGGATTTATCGAGGCTCACGCAAACATCATAGCAGCAGCTATCATACTCATCACCTTTGTGATGGGGCTATGTCTCTTCAACATGCGAGTAGATGAGGGAGGAGACGACAGCACATATATCACACGTGCGATGGACCTTGTAGCCAACGGCACATATCCGACGTATCAGGGTCCGCTCTACCCTATGTTCCTTGCCCTGTTCATCAGTCTCTTCGGCGCCAAAGTATGGGTATTGAAACTCACATCCCTTGCGCTCATTGTGCTTTCGCAATGGACATTCTTCAGGATGCTGCGAGGTCAGATCAACATACGCATAACATTCGCAGTCATGTTTCTCATGGGCATCAACTCATGGTATCTGTTCTTTGGCAGCATGACCTACAGCGAAGCCTTTTACATCGTCATACAATACATATTCCTCGGACTCCTGCTCAGATTTGAGAACAGGTCATATCAATCGACTCTGCAAGGCATACTTCACTCTCTGCCATCTGCGGCCTTAGTCATTGCCCTTTACCTCATACGAACAGTAGGTTTCGGCTTCGGCATCATAGGAGTAGTGTATCTCTGTCTGCGCAAGCAGTTCGTGAAGGCGGCGTTGTTTACGGGCTCCATGTTGCTAGTATTTTTTGCATGGATGACGGTACGCACAGCAGTGTGGGGAGACATCAAGTCGGACACACGCCAGATAGAGTCGCTCATGCAGGTTCATCCATACCAGGTAGAAGACGGTCAGGAGACCATCAGCGGATATTGCGGGCGTGTGATAGACAACTCCAACCTATACGTATCGAAGCATCTCATGCGTATTCTTGGTCTACGCAAGGCAGAAGACCGCAACACCAATCCACTAGTCACCCTCCTTGTGTACGCCCTATTTATCTTTGGCACCGTCAAAGCATGGGAACGCAATCGAGGAGTGTTGCTCATGGCCCTCACCAGCATTGTCATGCTAGGTATAACCTTTGTTGTACTACAAGCATTATGGGACCAGGTGCGACTCATCATACCTTACGTGCCGATAGCCCTTGTCGTTATCTTCTACGGACTATATCATTTCTTCAAGATATTTGCAGGCAAGAAGGCGCATCTCATATCTATGGTCGTCGTCATACTATGTTCGCTGCTCACCATCTCACAGTCGTTTGGCAAGATGAATGCAGATGTGCTAAAGCACAACCTATCAGGCGACATGCTATATGGATACACACCAGACTGGTATAACTACCTCAGTGTATGCTCTGTTGTGTATGACCAGATACCAGACACCTCAAACGTAGCCTGCCGCAAGCCAAACATGGCACGCATCTATTCTGGAGGTCACAAATTCTTCGGCATATACAACTTCAACACAGAAGATCCGGATGAGCTAATAGACAGTCTGCGCGACAAGAGTGTGACACACATGATAGTGGCCAGTCTTCGTCGAGACCCGCTCATTCCTGGAGGAGAAGTCATAAACACCATACACCGCTACATGCACTTCATCGTCAAGAAATACCCAGAGGCCTTTCATCTCTGCGGTTCATGTGGAAGTGAGAACAACGAGCCAACCTATCTCTTTGAGGTCAACTACAACTATGTAGATGCCATGCGAGCTAAGCTATCACAAAGCGCCGAGGAGGGCAAAGCCAATGAATAGCTCGATGCTCGAATACTTCACCAAGGCAGCAGACGGGTGGCGCGAATACCGCAAGCGACGCTCGTATTACTGGGATTCGATAACCGACTACTGCAACTATTACATTCATCCTCAAAACACCGTTCTTGAGATAGGATGTGGAACAGGGGAGCTCATAGGCAAGGTGAACGGCTCACACAAGGTAGGCATAGACTTCTGCGAGGCCCTCATAGCACAAGCCAAGGAAGCGCAGAGCGGTGTTGATTTCTATACCATGGAGGCAGAAGCCATAGAGCTTGATGAGAAGTTTGATGTCATCATAATGTCGAACCTGACCGGTTTTGTTGACGACATAGAACTAGTCTTCAACCAGATGCGCAAGGTATGCCATGAGAAGACAAGGATCATCGTCACATCATACAGTCGCCTATGGGAGCCAATGATCGGTTTGGCAGAAGCCATAGGTATCAAGCGACGTACACCGGAGCAGAACTGGATATCGAAGAAAGACCTCATCAACCTACTCTACCTTGTAGGCTTTGAGACATACAGGGTGAACTCGTCGATGCTCATACCCTTTAACATACCGCTCATAGCTCCGTTATTCAACCGCATACTCTCGCATCTGCCGATATTCAGCTGGTTCACGCTCAACAACTATCTATTTGCGCGTCCGTTGCCAGTGGAAGAGGGTTGGGAGAAGAAACATACAGTCAGTGTCCTTGTTCCCGCCCGCAACGAGAGCGGCAACATACGAGCAGCCGTTGAGCGCATACCCGACATGGGCAGTCACACAGAGATAATATTTGTCGAAGGCAATTCGACCGATGACACATGGGAGACGATCCAGTCGATTCAGAAGGAGTATGAAGGGCGCAGGGACATCAAGATACTCCAGCAAGATGGCAAAGGCAAAGGAGACGCGGTGCGCAAGGGCTATTCCGTAGCCACAGGCGACGTACTCATGATACTCGACGCCGACCTCACCGTTCCGCCAGAGGACCTGCCAAAATTCTACCATGCCATAGCGACCGGCAAAGGAGAGTTCATCAACGGAGTAAGACTCATATATCCAATGGAAGACGGAGCGATGCGCACGCTCAACACCATAGGCAATCATTTCTTCAGCAAGCTCTTCTCCTGGTTACTCGAAGGCTCCATCAAGGACACCTTATGTGGCACCAAGGTAATGATGAGAGAAGACTGGCTAAAGCTGGCCGAGGGGCGCAAATTCTTTGGAGACTTCGATCCATTTGGTGACTTCGACATGCTCTTCGGGGCATACAAGCTCAACCTCAAGATCATAGATCTGCCTATACGCTACAGGGAGAGAAAATACGGGACAACCAATATATCACGCTTCAAGCACGGGCTGCTACTCCTCAAGATGAGCGCCTTTGCAGCGAGCAAAATACGATTCAGATAAACATGTCAACACACACAATCAGAAAGGCAATATTTCCAGGAGCGTTCGATCCCTTTACGATCGGGCACGAGAACATTGTCATACGAGGTCTTGATCTCTTCGACGAAATCGTTGTAGCAGTCGGCATCAACAGCGAGAAGAACTGCCTATTCACCATACCAGAGCGCCTAGAACATATACGCAGGGTATTTGCAGATCATGAAAACGTAAGCGTTGACACCTATTCTGGTCTCACAGTTGATTTTGCAAAAGAGGTTGGGGCGTCGCATATCCTTCGTGGCATACGCACATCGGCCGACTTTGAATATGAGCGAGCCATAGCCCAGGTCAACAAGCAGATGAGCGGCATAGACACCGCCTTTCTACTCACAACACCAGAGCACACGCCAGTTAACAGCACCATTGTAAGAGACATACTTCGACACAACGGTGACGCGTCGATGTTCTTGCCAGAAAAACTACGTTCTATCATCAAATAATGAAAACACTCAATTCTATCATACTACGTCTATTATTAATACTCATAACCCTTGGGTTGCAAGCCAACACGACTGTAGTCCAAGCCGAGTCAGTGCGTCTGCATGGATATGCTGACGACTATGCCGGTTATCATATCGAATTCTACCGATATGCAGACTACATAACACACACCAGAGAGCTCATGGGAGTGGTAATGGTTGACAGCACCGGTCATTTTGACTATTCATTTGACGTGTCGGATGTGACATACGCCTTTCTAGACCTCAGTTCGTATAGGGCCCACATCTACATAGAGCCAGGAGTGGAATATGAAGTCACCCTACCGCCGTTCCGTCCACGTCCAGATGCAGACCGTTTCAACCCCTTCTATCAGCCAGAGAACATAGAGCTAGGCATAGTCAACAGCACAGGTTGCCTTAACGAAGCCATACGCAACTACGACATATACTTCAACTCGGTATATCACAAGAACGCCATAGACATGGTACGTTCGAGAAACATAAAGAAATCGGACGAGATAATGGCCCTATGCGATTCTGTAGCCGCCGAGCAGAAGTGTGAGCATCCATATTTCAAGCAATATGTGAAATACAGGGGAGTGCAGATCTTTGTCACCCCACGTCTGCGTTCTGTGCGCACCGTGCTACAGCAGAAATTCGTTGACGAGGAGGTAGCCTATGAAGTACCATCATATTGGGATGCGCTTGGGTTGATAGGACAGAGTTTCATTGCTTCACATTCAAAGACAAGGCACGGTTCCGCCCTCAAGTCGGTACTTGGCTACAAGCCGCCATCATTTGCCGATTTGAGTGACGCCCTAGTTGGTGACACAGCAACATTCCGCAACACCGCCTTACGAGAAGCCGTACTGCTCAAAGGCATCTATGACGGCTATTACACAGGATATTTCAACGGTGGCCTTACCGACACGTTGCTCATCACCGCCACCAACCAAGCGTTATGTGAAGGCTCGAGAAAGATAGCGTTTGACATACTTCAGAAGAAGAACCGCCTCAAGCCAGGAACATTAGCGCCAGACTTTGTGCTTCTAGACCGTGACGGCAAGGAGCACACACTAGCCGAGATGCGAGGCAAGTTTGTCTATCTAGCCTTCATGCACACGCAGAACTACAGTTGCATGAAAGACATACCAGCCCTGTCGAGCATACAACGCAAATACAAGCGAGACATGATAGTCGTAGGCATCATGACAGACGAAGACAGCGGCAACATAGACAAATACTTTGAGAACAAAAAGATAGAGTGGACCTTACTCTCATACAACTACATGCAGAGTGTCGTATTAGACTATGGCGTAGAGTCGTTGCCGACATACTACATCATTGACCCAGAAGGACGAGTAGCGGTATCACCAGCTCCAGCGCCGACCGAGAACTTTGAATCGACGGTAGCCGGAGAGATGCAGAAATACAAACGAGAGTCGTTGCGCAAGCGTCCTCAGAAAGAGAGAAGCATCTATGACATTGTAAACTACAGTTACTAACGTCTACATACAACACAATCACTATGGTAAAGGCAGAAGACATAAAGAAATCCTTTGGATCTCTTGAGGTACTGAAAGGCATCAATCTTCATATCGGGAAGGGAGAGGTAGTTTCTATAGTAGGCGCGAGTGGTGCAGGCAAGACAACCCTGCTACAGATTCTCGGTTCGCTAGACAAGCCGACGACAGGCAGAGTATATATAGACGGAACAGACCTGAGCACGCTCAATGAGCGCGACATGTCGGATTTCCGCAACAAGCACATCGGCTTTGTGTTTCAGTTTCACCAGTTACTCCCAGAGTTCACCGCCCTTGAGAACGTGATGTTGCCAGCCCTCATAGGAGGGAAGAGCAAGCGAGAGGCCGAGAAAGAGGCGCATGAGCTGCTAGAGTTCCTAAATCTGGCGGAGCGAGCGGACCACAAGCCGAGTGAGATGAGTGGTGGAGAGAAGCAGCGAGTAGCCATAGCGCGAGCGCTCATCAACCATCCATCGGTAGTCTTTGCAGACGAGCCATCAGGAAATCTCGATTCGCACAATGCAGAGGAGTTGCAGCGTCTCTTCTTTTCGCTGCGCGAGAAATATGGTCAGACATTTATCATAGTCACCCACGACATGCATCTGGCATCGATGTGTGACAGAATGATAAAGATAAAAGATGGACTTGTCGAAGAATAAATAACATAAAAAGCATGCTAAAAATTGGCAAACAGTATGTTAATTGAAAGACCTGCATAACAATCTGAAATAAGATTGTCCGTTTTTCGATTACAATTGTTACCTTTGCAATAACGATATTTTGAAGTCAAAGTAATAAAGAAACACAATATGCGCCGAACAAAGATTGTAGACCTGCTCAAGACACAGCCAGGTCAGGACGTATTAGTAAAAGGCTGGGTGCGCACACGTCGCGACAGCAAGCAGGTGAGCTTCGTAGCAATGAACGACGGCTCTTCGATAAACAACATACAGATAGTAGTTGACGTAGATAAGTTTGATGCAGAGACCATCAAGCGCATTACAACAGGAGCTTGCTTAAGCGTTGCAGGCGAACTTGTTGCATCGCAGGGTGGTCAGCAGAGCGTAGAAGTATTGGCAAAGGAGATAGAGGTGCTTGGTGATTGCGACGGCACATATCCATTGCAGAAGAAAGGTGCTTCATGGGAGTTCCTCCGCGAGAAGGCACATCTTCGTCCACGAACAAACACATTTGGCGCAATATTCCGCATACGTCATCAGATGGCATACGCCATCCACACATTCTTCCACCAGAAGGGCTTCTTCTATTTCCACACACCACTGATCACTGCTAGTGACTGTGAGGGAGCAGGTCAGATGTTCCAGGTAACAACAAAGAACCTCTACGACCTCAAGAAGGACGAGAACGGAAGCATCATATATGACGACGACTTCTTTGGCAAGACAACAAGCCTCACCGTATCAGGTCAGCTTGAAGGAGAACTTGGAGCTACAGGTCTTGGAGCAATCTATACCTTCGGTCCGACATTCCGAGCAGAGAATTCGAACACACCACGTCACCTTGCTGAGTTCTGGATGATTGAGCCAGAGGTATGCTTCTATGACAAGCAGGACCTCATGGATCTCGAAGAGGAGTTCATCAAGTTCTGTGTGCAGTGGGCACTTGACAACTGCCAGGATGACCTACAGTTCCTCAACAAGATGATAGACAAGGGCCTCATCGAGCGTTTGCAGTCGGTTGTTGGCATTGACTTTGAGCGTCTTCCATATACAGAGGGCATCAAGATACTTGAAGAGGCAATCAAGAACGGCCACAAGTTTGAGTTCCCAGTATATTGGGGTTGCGACCTTGCATCAGAGCACGAGCGTTACCTTGTAGAGCAGCATTTCAAGAAGCCAGTTATCCTTACGGACTATCCAAAGGAGATCAAGGCCTTCTATATGAAGATGAACGAGGACCAGAAGACAGTACAGGGTACAGACGTACTCTTCCCACAAATTGGTGAGATCATCGGTGGTTCGGTTCGTGAGGAGAGCTATGAGAAGCTCATGGGTCGCATTGAGGAACTTCAGATACCTATGAAGGACATGTGGTGGTATCTTGACACACGCAAGTACGGATCATGCCCTCATGCAGGTTTCGGTCTCGGCTTCGAGCGTCTGCTTCTCTTTGTAACAGGTATGTCGAACATCAGAGACGTGATACCATTCCCACGAACTCCGGGTCACGCAGACTTCTAAACAAGGAAATATACTCATAAATACCCAACGGACCTGCACCCTGATAGGATTGCAGGTCCGTTGTAGTTTTATAGGACAAAAAAAATGCCGTCAAGCAAAACGTTGACGGCATTTTTGGATTATCTATGATCCATTAGATATGGAGATTAGCAATCTTTATAAGCTGTGGAACATTGAGGAGTTTCACGTAGCGGCCCTGAAGATCGATGAGCTTATCGCTCTTAAATTCAGAGAGGAGGCGTATTACAGACTCAGTAGCGGTACCCACGATGTTAGCGAGATCTTCGCGAGTAAGAGCGATTCGGAGGCGCTTCTCTTCATCGAGGTCGAATGAATCCATAAGAGTAAGAAGAGTCTCAGCGAGGCGCTCGCGAACAGTCTTCTGAGCGAGGTTGAGAATCACGTGGTTTGCATCACCAAGTTCGTCACAAGCAATCTTAAGAACAGTTGCAGAGAACTTAGGGTTAGTGTTTACGAGCTTAAGGAAGTCTTCTGCACTAATGAAACAAACAGTAACTTCTGTAAGAGACTCTGCAGAAGTGCAGGCAGGTTCGCTACAAACCAATGAGCGATATCCGAGTGGATCACCCTGCTTAGCGAAACGAACAATCTGTTCCTTACCGTCATCACCAGTCTTGAAAACCTTAACTATACCGTTGATCACGATATAGATACCACCGACCACGCAGCTCTCGTGATACAAAGTTGAACCTTTCTTGAGTTTTGAGATTGTAATGCGACCTTCTATTGATTCAAGTTCCTCTTCAGTAAGGTTCTCGAACAGCACGAATTTCTTGAGGTCTACACACAAAATGTCACTAGTATCAAAATACCTTCTCATGTTAGTCAATAAATTTGGGTTATAATAAGTTCTAAGTGATTTCAAAATTAATAGAAATATTTGTTACACCAAAACATGCTTAATGTCATTTAATATTCGGATTTATTCTGATATGGGACATAGATGTGAATATAAATGCATAAAAATATACATATCACAGCTGATTTGTATGTAAAATCGTACACATAGTAGATAAATACATGTAAAATATGCATACACATACAAGAATATGTGCATTAGAAGGCGAAATTATATGCCTTTTGATTTAATATTATTTAATATAATTATTGAGAATTCCGTTATCACCTGCAACAATTATGTTGCATGATTCATCTTTAACGGATACAGCGAAAGGACTCTTAGCAGGAATAGGGAATCCGTCGACAAGACGTCCATTACATTCAAACAGATAGCCTAACGACTCATTCTTATCCCATACGGCCAATCTATTATCGCTAGTTATAGTGGCCCAGTCGACGCTAGAGAGGTAGATAGACTTAACAGAAACCACATTTCCTCTGTCATCGGTTTGAACAATGTTTTTGTTATTGATAAAGACAAATGAATCTTCACCATTAAGCTTAAACATATAGTGGTCTGTTCCCCCTATGCTATCAATCTCTATAGTAGAGATACTAGAAGAAGCGATATCGATGCGAGCCATCTTACCGTCGGCTGTTGACGTCACAAAAGCAGCCTCAGGAGAGTTAGCCTTTGCCACATATACCCTACTGTTGGCGTTAGGAGCCATAGGCTGAAGCTTCACGCGTTCATTGCCACGACGGTCGGTAATGTAAAGTCGGAAATCGTCCTTGCTGATAAGATAGTCCTTATTATTACTTATCCAATGATCGATAGAGTTGACAACAAAGCCCTCAGTGTTCTTCATCTCCCAGCCTTCGACAGGCTTACAGTTCTTATCGAACAGAGCAATCTTCTTGTCGCGGCAAGGCACAAAGACACGGAAATCGCTGTTAATTCCATAGTCGAGATAAGTGACGCTACCGACAGCCTCGCTTTGAAGGTGGATAGGGAATTTAGCGGTGTTATTGCCATTGCGGTCGATAAGATGGACGCAGTTCCTAGTAGCAAAGAGATACTGTAGTTTCTTATTGTTATAATAGTCGATCTGGACCACATCGCCCACTATAGGGCTATCAAGCTTTCTATTCCAGAGCACTAGTCCAGAGGCGTTGACGAGATAGATACTATTAGAAGCATCTTGAACGAAGAACTCCGTCTCGCCAGTGTTATGGTTAAGGACAGCATACGGTTTACCAACGATAGTAGTATCGATCTTGCTCTGCCACAGAGTAGGTGGCATATCGACACGTCCAGGCTCATAGAAGCCGCAGGCAGTGATATAAGGGAGTTGGCTGAGGCTAGACACCTGGACGCCGAACCCATAGAAATTAGTGATATTCTTGACACTAGAAGCCTCGGCTACGCCTTGTGACGAAACTATCTCCTTCATTGCAGAACTGCTGCAATAGCCGAAGAGCACATTCTCATCGGTGAAATTAGAGCGGAACTTACGGAAGTCGGCATCGTTAGAGAAAGTGCGGTTGAGCAAAGTCTCATAGAGAGCACGTTTGAGAGTCGCCTTATTATCGGCAATCATAAGAGTATTCTCATACCTTATATAGAACCTTCTTGGGACATAAGGCAGGAAGTCAGACAAGAAGAACACATCGTCAGAGTCGTCGAGGCCCTCATAGACAGGAACGCCCAAGGAAGGTACAGGAGAGAGCACATCAACCTGTCGGGCCGATTCGATATGATGAGTGGCGCATATCACGCTATTGAGAGCAGCTTGAGCGATAGTGCCGTTAGAAGCATTGACGATGAGACAAGCGTTAGCGCTATCAGTCAGAGAAGCCGAATTGCTGAAGAGAGCCATCTCACCAGAGAACACCTGTGACAGATGTTCCTCCACATCAACGCCAGTCTTGTCTATACAAGCCTTACGGCGAGCCGAATAGGAATCGAACAGATTAGAGCTATTGAGATATTTGACATACGCATCATCGGCCAGGCCACGAGGAGAAGCTGCGATGCTTATGAACATCTGAGCGCAAGAAGGGATGACATCGTCGGCATTGAAACGAGTAGGCTTATGAGAAGCCAGAGCCGACACTATAGAATAGCCGGCAGACGTCATGAAGCCATTGGTAGTCAGGGACTGCTTAGAGAAGTCGAAATCCATCTCCACCCAAGAGCCATACTGAGACAGCTGACGATGAGACAGACAGCCCAAAGAGATGCTATCAAGAGCCGCCATATTGACAAAGGCAGCGACAGGTGCAGAAGGAGATGAAGTGCGTTCGAGAGTAGTGAAGCAAGCATCATCATGAAGCGTACCCTTGCCTTCGACGATCACCTCAGCGAGAAGCGAAGCGTCTAAGGAGGCGAACATGCAACCATTACTTATAGCGACATAAAGGTTGTACTTACCAGAATGGATGCAAACAGCAGACTGTCCACCGACAATGGTATCGGTAGCATTAGTGACTTCAGACTCTTCGAGCGCGCTAATGATGCTAGTGCCATCCGCGTAGTTGTTGAGCGGGAAAGACATAAGCAATATATCTGCCTTATTAGAGGCTGACGGATGAAGCGAGATGTAGAGCGTACGTTGTCCGAGAGAAGGAGGCTGCTGTATAGCCACGGAGAATGTAGAGTAGGCCTTCTCGATAACAGAAGAGATAACCTTGTCGAACTCAGCGAACTCAATGTCGTTGTGGTATTCGGACATACCCATAGACATGAGATATTTCTCAGCACCGTTAACCTTGAGGACAGCGACAGCCGATGAAGGGATATAATGAAGTGGGTTATTATTATCGTAGCGGCGGTTAGCGTTAAGCCATAGGATGACAACGCCGACAATAGATATCAGCGCCACGCCACCAATGATATACAGCCACTTCTTCATAACAGAGAGTTAGTTGAATATATAGCTAACGAGAGAGAAAAGCGTATAGAGCAAGATTGTAAGCGCCACGCCACCCAAGCCGAACAAAGCTATAGAGACAGCGCCCACGATGAGCAGTATGAAACGCAGTTCGTTACCCTTCCAAGAGAAATGCTTCACCTTGAGCGAGAACATCGGCACTTCGCTAACAAGGAGAACACAGAATATGAATATCATCATCATGATCATCCAAGGGTGAACCCAATGGAAAGAGCCGAGATGATCGACGATATACCACATAAGCGAAGCCGTGAATAGTCCGGTAGCCGTAGTTGTCAGTCCGAGGAAATTCTCAGTCTGACGTTCATCGAGATTGAACTTCGCCAGACGGAGAGCGCCGAATATGCCAAGTACAAAAGGCGCGAGGACCCAGAAGCGGCATTCCCAGCTAAGATGATAGATATTGATGTACCAGTCGCCCGTAACAATATACTTCATATAAGTAGAGTACAATGCGGCAGGAGCTATAGCGAAAGAGACCACATCGGCAAGAGAGTCGAGTTCCTTACCTATAGGGCTGCTGACACCGAGCTGTCGTGCAGCGAAGCCATCAAAGAAGTCGAACAAGGCCCCAGCAAATATGAGCAGGGCAGCCTCCTGAATCAGGCCGCTAACGGCGCATACTGTAGCCACGATGCCACAGAAGAGATTCATGGATGTTATTGAGTTAGGAATATGTTTCTTGATATTCATGGTATATGATATAAGTTTTTATTTGAGTTATCTTATTTACGTTATTACCCTCTCAGTTTCTGCAACATCTTATGGTGGCGCAGTTTCTTACCCTTTTCGATATAAGCGAGTAGTTTACGTAACAGATCGAAGTAGAGAGTCACATAGAACACAGCTGTCACGAGCCAGATCTCTATGAGGTTATAGACTATTGTCGGTATCTTGAGTTGTGCGAAGCGCTTATAAGGAGCATAGAAATGAGCGCGACCCCAATGGTTGTCGGGTATGTTGTAGATAGGCTGTTTCTTACGGACCATCAGGTCGGGGTAGATAGATATCTGATTATAGTCGTGTTTGTTGAGCACGATATTGCTCAGAGCCTCATTAGCGTTCTCGTTCTTAAGCTGAGTGAGAGCCTCGACACCGCCAAGCTGAGCAGCCAGATTAGTGCGGATACTGTCGCAACGTCTATTGTAGACATCGAACTGTTCGGCATAACGTTGCTTAAGCAAGTCGAGCTGCTGGCTCACAAATTCATAGCTAGTCTCATCATATTTAGGAGACATCAGCATACGCAGCAGCTTAGGGAACTTCTTAAGTCGAGTAGAAGCCAGCTTACTCATCTCGGTGAAGAGCATTTCGGAAGACTGCTTGAGGTTCGCGTCGCCGTCCTTGCGCATCTTTTCGCATCTATCGTTGAGTTTGCGAAGCTCAGGTATCCATGTAGAGGTAGCGTATGACGCCTCGCTACGTTTCTGTTCAGCCCAGAAGAAATGAGACTCATATTCATTATCCTTGAACTGATGAACGGCGAGAGCCTCGTAGGCCCAACGAGACACCATGACATCGCTGATATGAGGCACGAATTCGCGGTTGGAAATCGTAGGATGGAGCTTATCGAAGCTCACCATAGTGCCACTAAAGAGCAGCTGAGGCACTAGGACGAGAGGGATAGAGACATAGATAGCCACAGCCGACTTGAGGCCGCTACTTATGTTGAGTCCGAGCATTATGGCATGTACGAACGTAGAGAACAGCACGAGCCAGTAGCCTAGCCACAACGTCCCGTCCACCTCTAGTATAGTATTGCCGATGAGGACCAGACACAACGACTGGAAGGCAGCGATAGCCATAAGGTTGACAATCTTACTATTAAGATAAGCGAAGCGGCTGAGGTTAAGGAACTGTTCGCGCATGAGCAGTTTCCTATCCTTTATCATCTCCTCGGCGCTGACATTGAGACCAACGAAGATGGCGACAATGACGCACATGAATATGTAGGTAGGGATGTTGCTATTAGAGAAGAAAGAATAGACACCAGCCTCGTTAAGATGTCGGGTAGCGAACGCCAGGAGGAAGGCAAGTATAGGCACCTCAAGAATGTTGATAAGCATATACTGAGTATCCTTTATCTTCTTGAGAGCGTCGCGATGCATATAAGTCTTAAACTGTTCCCAACGGCCAGGTATGTTATAGAGGTTGGCCGGCAGTTTCTCCTTCTGCACCTTCTCCTTGTATTTCCAGTCGAAAGAAGCCTCGAACTCGTCGCAATACTGCTTATACCACTCTTCGGCGCTGACCTTACGCTTACGGATAACCTTACCACTAGGGTCGACCATACGAGCCTCGAGGATGCGCAAAGGCTGTTCCGTCTTCACGTTGCCGCAAGTGAGGCATTCCCTCTCTTCAGGGTTAACGTAATGAGCCTTACGCTTGAAGTAGACAATGGCGTTCATAGGGTTACCATTGTAGACTATGCGTCCACCCTGGTCGATGATAAGCAGTTTATCGAGAAGCTTATACAGGTCGCTATTAGGCTGATGTATGTTGATTATCACGAGCTTACCCTTAAGCACCTGTCGCTTGAGGAGCATCATGACCTTTTCGGAGTCGATAGAAGAGAGGCCCGATGTCGGTTCGTCAACGAACAGTATAGAAGGCTCTCGCATAAGTTCGAGAGCGATATTGAGACGCTTACGCTGTCCGCCGCTAAGTATCTTATTGAGAGGGTTACCCACCTTAAGGTCGCGAGCCTCGACAAGGTCGAAGTCGTAGAGAGCCCTTTCGATGAGTGCCTCCTTTTCGCTCAACGACTTATCGCTGAATATCAGCTTAGCGTTGAAGATGAGGTTTTCGTAAACCGTCAGTTCCTCGTTGAGTATATCATCCTGAGGGACATAACCGATAACACCGCGGAGAGCGTCGCTATCCTTAGTCATGTCGTAGCCGTTGATGGTAATAGATCCGCTAGAGAGCTTATTATTACCATTCATCAGGTTGAGCAAAGTAGACTTACCGGTACCCGATCCGCCCATTATACCCACAAGCTGACCACTTTTGCCAAAGAAGCTGAACTTATGGATACCAATGTTGGAGTCGCTGAACTTATACTGTATATCGACAGCCTTATATATGATACGGCCGTGGTCTTGCTTAGAGATGAACTTCTCTGCGATATGGCCATAGTAAACAGGCTTAACATGAGAAGTGTTGATAACAGAGCCAGGCTCCATAGGATAGACCTTGCCTATCTCCACCTTATGGCCGTTGAGGTAGAGGTTACGTTCGCCGTTGTACTTAAAGAGGAAGGTATTGGTAGCCCTCATGTGAAGCACCCAGACGCTGACGCCTTGTTTAGAGTTGTATATATGCTTAACATCGGGATGAGGCTTATGAGGCTGTCCGTTGATGAGAAGCAGTCGGCTCTTGTCGACAATATACATAGGATCCTGAAGCGTAAAAGTCTTCAAGGCCCAATAGTCGTTAGCAGGGATACGGAGGTTATTAGCCAGTGTATCGACAAATCGTTCCTCCTCGATGCTAATCTCAGGCTTGAGGATATAGTTGAGGAGCGAGTTAAGGATAAGGATCTTCGCGTCGAGGTCGATTTCGAGGTTAACCTGTTCGCAGATAGCGATCATCTTATCAATGTTGTCGGAAGTCTGTTGTTCGATGTTAGCGCCGTCACCGTGGAAACGGTTAAGGTAATAGTCGTAGCGCAGGAGGAACTGTTGAACGTATTCGGAGTTGAATTGTCGCGACAAGTACTCGGCCACCTTTTGTCTGCCTTCGGTTGACGTGGTATGCTTCACGTCGGTCAGCAGAGCAAAAAGCTGCATCAATGCTTCGAGTAATACTTCGCTCATTTCGGTCGTAGGAATATTTGTTCACGCAAAGATAACATCTGGAAACGGAAATTCAAACACTAACAGCCAATAGAGAGTGTTTTTATTAGACAAAATAGTTTGTAACAAGGCAAGGCGAAGGACGCCTAAGGGCAGAGCATTTAATAAGTGAAAGTACGTGTTTCGTGAAGAAAAAATAATTATCTTTGCGGGACACGGATTCATACAGATTGGCACGGATAAAAAACAGGAGAGCGAACAAAGAAAGAAGAAAAGATATATGGCAAGAATTGTATTGAAAGATGGAGTGACATTGAAAGGTGCGAGGCGGATGATGACCAAGCACGGCGGTTCTTTTAGGATAACTAAGAGGAACGGCAAGCTCTTCACGTTCAAGAAGTTCAAGTGCAAACAGCCCAATACAGCGGCACAGGTAGAGTGCAGAGAGATGCTGAGAAAGGCGAATGAGAGAGCGAGGGAGGACATGGTGAGAGAAGGCAGGAGAGAATATTGGGCAAAAAAGGCAGAGGAGATGGGTTATAAGACAGCTATGGGATGTGCGAGAGCATGGTATATTGCGGAGATGAAAGGCAATATGTTGAAAAAGAAGGAGGAGAAGGACACAGTGGAAGAGAAAGAGAGAGAGGATAAATATGCAAGAGAAGACAAGAAGACAGGATTGAACGGCAATGGAGACAAGGGAGGCAAGAGAGAGGTGATAATGATAGGGAGGAGATGGAAGATGGCGAGCAGGAAGAAACGTCAGAAACACAAATCATTTGAACACATCAGTTTGCAAGAATAGAAAATCTTAGAAATCTGTGTTTCATTGGCTTGTTTGTTTTAATTGTTTGTATTCTTGTTTATTGTCGTTTTTATTTGCGTAGAGACGGTGTGCACACCGTCTTGTAAACCATTGGTTTCAACCACATTTCGCATAAGACGGTGTACACACCGTCTCTACGCCGATTGAACATTCTGCTCGTTTTACACAGACGCCGCATGCGACGTCTCTACACCAATTGGTCTTTTATTTCTTAATCACCTTCACCACTTCCTTGCCAACCTGCAACAGATAAACACCCGATGACATTCCCGATAGGTCGATGTCGGACGATGTTCCGACAACGGTCAGACGGCCGTCGGACGTGAAGAGGCGCACCTGCTGGCCTTCCTGCATGCCGCTGATGTGGATGCGGTCGGCTGTAGGGTTCGGATAGTAAGCATAAACGCGCGAGACACAAGTCCCGCGCGTCAATAGTCTGCAATATTATAAACAACTATTATTTAACAATAACTTTTTGCGATATATTGCCAGTGCGTACTACGAATACGCCTCGACCTGCCATTGGGATTTCGACTCTACTGAGGATTTCGCTTTGACGTTCAACGCGAGTACCAGAGATATCGAACACCTCGATAGGAGAATCGGCATTCTCTACTACGATGATATTACCACGAGAATAGATCTTCACGTCGGCAGAAGCAACCTCGTCGATAGCTGTGTCAGTATCTGGCTTGATTGTAAGAGTACCCTTGGTGTAGGAGATTGCGTAGTTGTCAGCCTCGGCA
>JAKSLH010000010.1 GCA_024401335.1 Bacteroidales bacterium | reverse complement strand
TGTCGACTTGACTTGTGTTGTCTCTTTCACATCCAAAGCCTGTCTCCCATTGTATCTTCCCTACAGGCATTACGTCTACTCCTGTCGACATTCCCGGACGTCCTGCCGATATCTCTGCCTCTTGCGCTGTCGCATTATATGACGACATCATTGCGCATAATAGTGCTATTGCGAGATTCCTCATAGTGTTTGTCTTATTCCGATTGTTCAGTTTTATTAATCAATGCAAAAATATCATAAAACAATCATGTCATTTGTTCCATTTCATTCCTTTTGGCTACGGAATGTCGAACAGTCTCGATTCTGTGTCGTCTTTTTTGTTCTGGCATATGTTGTTTGCCTCTATGGCAATGTCCGAGTAACCAGTCACATCGATGCAAAAGATGCAGCCCGAAGGTCGTCCGACTGTTGTCCGACCATTGTCCGACAACGGCTTGTTAGTGCGCTGTTTCTATCGCACAATGCACGAAACAGGTCGCTAATGTATTAAAATCACCCCCTTTGCGACCGTTTTCGTGCAATATATATTGTTTTTCTAGTCCAAAAACATATCTTTGCGCCATCAATTATAGTTCAATAATGGCAAACAAAAAGTTTTTTATAGGCCGAGAGAAAGAACAAAAGTTGTTAAATGACTACCTGAATTCTGAACAATCTGAGTTCATCGCTATTTATGGCAGACGACGTGTAGGTAAAACTTACTTGATACAGCAGGTCGTCGGTGACGATTATGCTTTCTACGTAGCTGGCATGAACAAGGTAACTATGCGCATGCAGTTGTCCAACTTTATGGAAGGCATTCGCCGCCAAGGAGGCAACGTTTCGACTGTAAATACTTGGCTTGAGGCATTCTTTGCACTTGAAAACTATCTTGAGTCACTCCCTGAAGGCCGAAAGATTATCTTTATTGATGAAATGCCTTGGATGGACACTCCACGTTCGAACTTTATCAGTGGTCTCGAACATTTCTGGAACTCATGGGCTTCATGGCGTAATGATATCAAACTGATTGTTTGCGGCAGTGCAACCTCCTGGATCATCAACAATCTGATTAAAAACCGGGGCGGATTGCACAACCGAGTAACTCACAAGATACCTCTGAAGCCTTTCTCGTTAGGCGAATGTCAGGCATATTTCTCTGCTCTTGGATTCCGATACTCTGCCATGCAGATTGCAGAATGTTATATGGTATTGGGAGGAGTGCCGTATTACATGTCGAAGATGGTGAAGAGTGAAAGTGTGGCGCAAAACATTGACCGATTACTTTTTGCTGACGATGGAGAACTGCATGATGAATTTCAAAGTCTGTACAATTCACTCTACAAGAGTGCCTCGAACCACATCAAGGTTGTTACAGCATTGGCCAGCAAAGGAATGGGGCTTACAAGACAGGAAATTATCGCTAAAACTAAGATTGCAGACAATGGCAAGTTTTCAACGCTATTGGAAGAACTGAATAGTTGTGGTTTTATTCGTTGCTACGAACCATTCTCGACCAATCTTAATAGAACAAGGTCAAACGATCGACAAAGCTCAGATTCATTATATCAACTCGTCGATCCATTTACACTATTCTATTTCCAGGTAATGCGTAAGGCTTCGGCTCATGATGCCAATTATTGGACAAACAACCAGAACTCCCCATCACACAATATATGGTGTGGTCTCTCTTTCGAAATGCTCTGCCTCAACCACATCGAGCAAATAAAAAAAGCACTAGGCATTTCTGGAATTGCAACAAACATCTTCTCCTGGTTCGGAAAGGGAGAAAACCGTAAAGCTCAGATAGACATGCTGATTGACCGTGCAGACAAGACTATCAACGTGTGTGAGATGAAGTATTACAACAAGCCATACGCACTGACTGCCAAGGACGAAGAAGATATTGAACGCAAAGTCAACACTCTTATAGAAGTTACGGGAACTGACAAAAGTGTAATAGTTACTATGATTACCACAAAGGGTATAGAAAAGAACGAATACTCATCGTGTATTCAAAAAGAACTGACATTAGATGACCTGTTCTGCTAATAAAGGCCGAAATAACAATTAATTGCTTCATTCATAGTAATAGGCTGACACTTCTCTCGGAGTATCAGCCTACTATGTTATATAATTATATCAGAATTTATAGACTTGTCCTACATCGAATTATTTAATAGACTATTATCTTGTACAGATGTTATTTTATCTCACCCTTCTTCAAATCATATCTATCGCTTATTTTGGTCCAAATACAATGCCCTGCAGCATCACTCTTTTTCTCGTCAAGTTTAAATACTCCAACAAAACGATAAAAGTTAAAACCAAGTGCGTCCTTTTCCTTGAAGAATGTCACTCTTGTCTGTTGTTTTGTCTTATGATCTTTTAGATGATCGATAGCCGCTTGATGATCAACCTGCGGCATATCGCCATCGGAACTTTTCGTTCCACGTTCAGCCTTTGGATACTCAAGTATCACACTTCCGTCTTCTGACATCACATTATGCCATTTACCATTGTCAGAATTTGGACACCAAACTATCCATCCTTTTCGATTTGGTATATCGGCCCCACCCACACGCAGGAAACCCTTATGCTTAGCCTTGGCTTCAAAAATCGCAAAGGCATCGTCGATGGTCTTTACATAACCATTGTAAGGTCTTGCTTCTAAGTATCCAACATCTTGATAGTGTTTAGGTTTCATTTCTTCGTCGCCTGTCCAAGCTATAAATGAATGTTCTTTTTCAAGTTGACAAACTCTATGCTTTATCTCTTCGACAACAGTTTCTATCTGTGCATGCACATCCTCTATCTTCTGCGCGCATCTTACCACCATGGGCTTGACACCAATCTTTTGCATTACCTCAGTATTGCGCGCTTCGTCACGTAGTGTCTGTTCATAATCTTCGTGATATGCCTCATTCACTTCAATCGACATTTGCACCTGTGGCAAATATAGATCAAGCAATGCGATGCCATTATCTCGGACTACTTCCTGTTGAAAAACAAACTGCACACGGTCATCGTTTAACCTGTGCCAAATACGCTGAATTACATACGACTCAAACTTCTTATGGCATATCTTCTGAAAGAATCGTGCCATATAGTCGAGTTTAAAATCTACGAAAACTCTATTTTCCTTACTAACCATTTTATAATAAAATCAAAAAAAGAGTGACACAAAAACCACTCTTGTTTATAGCTAAAATCAAGTCCTTCAATCTTGAGATTGTCAACTTTCTTCGACAATTGAAGGAACTTCAATGTCGCATAAGCAGCCTCCCATCCGAACAAGTCACAATAAGCATGAAGACGCTGAAGCTCTTTTGGGGGTTACTTTGCCATCAGCAAATACTATTCGGAAACTACCCCAAAAAGCCAAATCCTTTTCTTCTTCCGTTATGTGCTCCATATTCCAATTCTGTAATAAAAAACGGTGAGGACATAACCTCATGTTATACCCTCATCATGCTAATGAGTTGTTTCTTTCTCTTACTTCTCCTTGCCAGCAGCAGAGATTGTGATGTCGTTGCTTGACAAGCCGCTGTCGTCTGGCTTAGCTACCTGTACCTTGATGCCGAACTCGTCAAGTACTTCCTTCTCGAAGTTACCAACCTTCTTGTTGCCGTTGATCTTCACTTCACCGCCCTTCTTGCCTTCTGCACGAAGTGATGCAAGTGTTGCGTCTGGATCTGCAAAGCGGGCACCGTTGTAGATGCGGAGTGTTGCGCCGTAAGCCTCCTTAAATTCCTTCTGGATGCTCTTTACCTTCTTGTTGCCTGTGAATGAAATATCTGCCATAGTTGTAATGTTTTGTGAACTCGTCTTTTTTTCCGACTCGTTCTGGTTAATATTTTTGTTTGTTATTGTGTTATTGCGTTATTGCGTTATGCTTTCTGAGCCACCTTGCCAGCAGCCACGAGCGAATCGGTGTTCTTTGAGAGAGCCGAGTTGTCTGGTGTAGCCACTTGCACCTTTACGCCAAACTTCTCTACAAATGCCTTCTCGAATGCCTCAACTGTCAGGCCTCGCTTGCAGATCATAGTGCCCTTTGCCGACTCCGAGAGTTCGCAAAGTCTCATTGTCTTGTCTGCAAAATGCTGGCCCTTGTACACTCTTAGTGAAGCACCGTATGCTCTTTTGAAATCCTTCTGCAGCTTTGCTACCTGCATTGCTGGAGAAATGCTTAATTCTGCCATAATCTTTATTTTTTTTAGAATATATTTCCTTTACATATTTGGTCCAGTTCTGTTGCTCCAACAGTTTTGCATCCCCATGATTTTGCCTGCTCATTTGCCTGGCTCAGTGTCATGCCGTTAAACGAACTACCTATAGGGAAATAGTGTGAATGTCCGTTGTAGTTACATATTCCTATCTGACAGGCAATGCCAAGCTCTTTCCAGAAGTAATTTTCGATGTTTGATACCTTGACTCTGCCATGAATAGAAATCTCTGCTGTTGACATTTTCTTTCTTACTTCCGACAATCGCTTGTTTGTGTCTATGCCTCTTACGTTAACGCATTTCTCACGATCTGCGTCAACAATGAAGCATAATGTCAGATAATTAAACTTCTTCGAAAACTCTCTCTGAAGTGTCTTCATTATCTTGTTTCCGTTGACTGTTATGCCATTAGGATTTTCGACTCTTACTATCTTGTGTGCAGGCTTTGCGGCTGGCGCTGCTTTTGCCTTCGATACCACACGTGCCATAGTAGCAGGCTTACGAGTGAGCTTGAGTTTTGAGCTCGTGGTCGTTTTTGATGTGGATTTCTTAATAACTCTTGCTGCCATAGTCGTAGAGTGTTTGTTAGATTTCAACTGTCACGTCTGCCTCTTCCTTTACGAAGTCTGCTATAAGCAACACTGCGTCTGCATCCTCAATTCCAAGAGCGTCTGAGATAACGAGCAGGGTCGCTACTTCATCTCTCTTGATTATTCCGTCTGCAAGCACAAGCTGAAGTGCTGCCTCAAACATCGGACCTATTTCGTCGTCAGCCACTGCTGCGGCCGCATTCTGCAGGAATTCCGTTGCTGCCTCTTCATCTAGCTTGTCCACGTTTTCAATGGCTTCGTTCATCGCTGCCTCAAACTCATCCTTATTGAGTTCGAGAGCTTCCTGAATCTCGCCGAGCGCTATCTCTTCCGCCTCGTCAAATACGCCGTCTGCATAAATGGCTGTAGCTAATATTGCAGCTATATCTTTTACGTTTGTCTTCATCATTCTTCGATTTAATGGTTATGAAAATAATCTCTTCAAGCGGTTCTTTAGGCTGTTCTTCTCTGCACGTGCCTTTGCCATGCGTGCTGCAATCTCCTTGCCTTCCTTGGTGCGCTTGTCCACCTTGCCCGATGCTGTCTTTTTAACTGCCATATTTCTTTTTATTTTGATTTAACATGCGGCAGGTCCGAGGATGCCTTTTCAGGCATTCTCTATCCTACTTGCGAATACTTTTTTCTGATTGATTATTCGATTACAACGAACTCTGTTCTTCGGTTCTCTTCCTGATTGTCGCTTATCTGCTCCGAGCTTCCCTTGCCTTCATACTGCAAGCGGTCTGCTTCCACTCCTCGCGAAATAAGGAAATCTACTGCGGCCTTTGCACGTGACTCAGAGAGCTTCTGATTAAACTTAGCATCTCCCTCTGACGATGTGTGGCCAACGAGCTTGAGCTTCAACTGTGGATTCTGCTTCAGCAATGTCTCAAGGTCGTGGAGCACAAACTTGGTCTCTTCGGTCAAGTCTGCCTTGCCCTGCACAAACTTTGCTGCGTTGAAGTTCTTCTCTATGTTCTTTATCTCTTTGATGACCTCAACAACTACTGTGTCGTGCACCACAACTTCCTTCTCTACTACAACCTCTTTCTTGCTGCCCAAGAGCGACCATAGCAAGAGTCCTATGCCCAACAAAAGAAGTGCTACGATTGCTATTATCAATCCTTTGTTCGACTTCTTCTCTGCTACAGGTGGCACATATCCATTGAGATATTCCAAGCGGAATCCGCCTTTCACTGCACCGCCTTCTGCCTTTTCAAAGCTGGCTACCTCTATGCCATACTGCTTTGCCCAGGCTATCATCTCATTGAATGCATCCTCTGGCCATGCCGATTCCATCGCAAGTTCCTTGCCATCTGCCGTGTGTATGGTCTCATCTTCCTGCTCAAAGAGGAATGAGTTTGCTGTTACCTCTTCGTCATTGTGAGCCCAGACACGCTTGCCTCCCTTATTTATTATTTCATGAAAAAGACCATATTTCCAGTATGAATCACCAGCCTGCTGCTTCTCTGCGAGCTTTGAATATTTCTTAGCCAACTGAAGCGGAAATGCCTTCGTGATATCCTCTGCTGTCGTCTGAGGATACATCACAAGATACGCATTTACTATGCCTAGTACTGTTCGGTTCTGTGCCTTGCCGTGTACGCGGACTTTCCCAATAACCTCTGCCATCTCTTTTAGTTAGTGTTAAATAATTTATATCTCTACTAATATGTAAGTTTCAGCTTGCTACTCGCGTAATCGTTTTCACAGCCTCTTCTTCTCCTGTGTTGCTGATACAAATATATTAACAAATTTTTTAGACATTTTGTTCCATTTTATTCCTTTTTAGTAAATGTTCAAAAAAAAGGAACTGAATGGATTGATTTGTGTCCATTTCCCATTTAGAAATTATGGCTATACTCGTTCCTAAATTTCTATATATCAATATCTACGATCTTCTGTCCCCCTCATCAACTTAGCAATCTGTTCAAAATATCCCAAAACAAAAAAACGTCATTCGTCAGATTCGTCCTATTCACATTGATTCGTGCTATTACGGCAGCGTTCAAAAGATCCTTCATAAATCATCCATGCATTAATTAGTATTTATTCCTGATTTTATGATTCTTAAATTTGAAACTTTTTTGTTCGTTTATGTGTAGAAATAGAGCAGAAGGGCGATAAGCTTCTTCTTGTCTACAAAACCATTGCAGATATTTGCGCCAATAATCAACTACTAATCTTCAAAACTCTATCACATGAAAAAATTAATGCTTTTAGTGCTGACCTGCGTATTTATGCTCAGCGAGGCAGCTGCACAGGGTAAATACTCAAAGGAGCAGATCCTTAGCATGTCAATTGAGCAGCTCTCAGAACTTCCTTTGGAAGACCTCATGGCAGCAGTTGAGACTCTCGGAGTGTCTAGTGTGGACGAACTCTTCGCTATGATCATGAACAAGAATGTTGCTTCCGCATCTAAGAAGGAGGAAAACGCATTCACGTCTCCATTGTCTACTACAGTTATTACTCGCGACGAGATGCGCTCGTGGGGTGTCTCTACAATCGAGGAGGCTTTCCGTCTTATCCCTGGCGTCGTTGTTCAGGAAAAGACAAATGGCGTATACGATGTATATATTCGTGGCCTGAATAATGTCCCTGATGGCCAGCGTCTCTCTTACGCAGAAAACCAGAATACGCTTCTGATGGTCGACGGCCGTGACGTGACAAACTATGTACAAGGAGCCGTATTCTTCGAGACTCTCCCTGTTTCTATTGAGGATGTAGATCGTATCGAGGTGGTGCGTGGCGCATCTTCTGCTTTGTATGGCCAGAATGCCGTACAGGGTGTTATCAATATCATCACAGATAAGCCTACTTCTTCGTCTCCTTTGGTTCAGGGTAGTATTCAGACTGGTAACCAGAATTCGACTATGGCTGATATCGCTTTGCGTAAGGCTCTTAACGATAAGTTCGCTTTCGGCCTCACTTTTAATATGCAGACTCGCCAACGTAATACTGATAAAATCTTTGTTCCTTTCAGTGTAAATAAGAAAGTTGACAATGATTCAGAAGAGCACTTATATACCAGCGACCTCTTGTATATGTACAACTCAGTTGATAATACATATTCTCCTATGTCTAAAATCGGCCACTGGGTGTCTGTGTCTGAGTTGCGAAATATTAAGCGATTGAATCAGGATATGGCTAATCAGGGAATACCAAATCCATATTATAACGCATCTCCATATCAGTATGATACTGAGAAGATGTTTTCTAACCCTAATATGTCGCGCGAGACATACGGCACTAACCTCTATCTCGCATTGACTCCTGCCGAGGCGGTTCGATTGGATCTTACTGCAGGTTATCAGAATTCAAACGTCATTACAACCGACGCAGAACAGCAGGTTTGGTCAACAGGTGGTCGCGCATCAAAGTCTTCTTATGTCAATTTGAGCGCAGGTATCAAGGATTTACATCTCAATGCGAGCTACAACCAGGGGCCAGTTGAACTGGCAAAGGGTGTGCCTGGCTATAAGGTGAAAACAAAGAATTTCCGCGCAGGTGTAGACTATGACATCAATATAGGCGATTTGTCGATACGACCAGCAGTCGCTTATAATAAATACTTGACTGAGAATTACGCACCATCTGGTATCGTTCATTTCGATATGGGTTATGACAGCTACGGCGTCGTGGCTCCTGATGGTGCAAAAGTGGCAGTCACTAATCTTTTGAAGGATGACGCTTCATTTAGCTCTTTCTCTCCATCTCTCCGTCTCGATTATAAGGTGGATGGCTGGCGTTTCATCGGCGCTTACCGTCTCGATAAGACTGATAACCCAGATAAGGCAAACCATTCTTGGCAGGCAGCTATCAGTAAGGAGGTCGGATTGCGTAATTTCCTCCGTGTCTCATATGGCCGCTCTACACGCTCGGCTAACCTGATGAACTCGGATGCCGACTTTACCTATGACCGATATGGTATGAATGCTCCTCGCTTCATGATGATGAAGGGATCTGAATATGACTTGGTTAGCTTAGATGGCATTGAATTCGGTTGGCGTTCACGCCCTACTGAGCGTTTGCTGGTTGATGCCGAGTTCTTCTATTCTAAGTCGTCTGATTATAGCGCTCATACAGCTAGCGAGGCCAACTTCACTCTCACTCAGAGCCGTTTGTCTCAGTATCTTATCGACCGTGAGTCAGCTTTGAATGATATGTATGTCCAAGCAGGCAACGACATGTCTCAGGTTCAGGGTCTCTCTTTCATGCACCCACTGAATGGTATGAAGTATCTTCTCGAGGATGTGTTTAATACAGCAACCACTATCCAGACTACAAACTTACCTCTCGAAGCAACTCAGATCGGTGCTAGTGTCAACCTCGACTGGATTGTATCATCAAAGTTGATAGCAAAGTTTAATGTCAACTTCCAACGTACAATATTCGATAACTATTACCTCTATAATCAGGAAGATGCTTTGATGAATATGGTCGTAATGTCATACATGAATGTAGCTCAAGTACTTGCAGATCATGACAATCGCGTTATAGCTTTGGCAAATGAGGCCGGTATCTCTCCTCTTGAGGCAGGCGTACAGGTAAGAGCTCTTATGTCTACTCCTGAGTATATGCAGGCAGCTGGCGTTCACCCTGATCCTAGCACTAATAGCTTCTACCTCGGTAACGCTCAGTATATTGCTCCTGAGATGAAAAATGGACACCTCAATAAGGCTACTCCAAGTATCTATGGTATGTTGGGATTGATTTACAAGCCTGTTAGCCAGATCAATATCTCTGCTTTCGGTAATGTAATCGGTCGTCGTACCTACTTTACTGCTTATGGCTCAGAGAAGTTGAAAGCTAGATATACTGTCAATCTCAAGGTCGGATATAAGCCTATTGATAATTTCGAGATCTTCTTCAATGCACATAACTTGTTCAATAGCGAACAGCAAGAGTATGTATACATGGACAAGATCGGCGGTCTCTATTCTTTTGGCGTGAACTTCAATTTCTAGATAATTCACATTACTATCTTGGAGATCTGATCTCCATTATACCTCTATTGACAATCCCTGATTCTCACCGAGTCAGGGATTTGTTTTGATGTCTTGGCAAAAAAAGTAGGACCTCTAAATGACAAAAAGCATGACCAGCTGATATTGCGGGTCATGCCTTTAGAGTATTTAGAGTTATTGTTCGGAGACTATTTCACCTCGTAGCCGAACTGCTTGAGCATAGCGTCTCTGTCGCGCCAGTCTTTAGTCACTTTCACATAAAGCTGGAGGAACACTTTCTTATCGAGGAATCGCTCGATGTCGCGTCGGGCCAGAGTACCAAGTTTCTTGATGGCAACGCCCTGATGGCCAATGATGATGCCCTTCTGCGAGTCGCGAGCGACATGAATCACAGCACGTATGTTAACCTGGTCACCCTCTTCGATGAACTCTTCAACTTCAACTTCGACAGAGTAAGGGATTTCCTTCTTGTAGTAGAGGAGAATCTTCTCGCGGATTATCTCGTTGATGAAGAAACGAGTAGGCTTATCGGTGAGCTGTTCCTTGTCGTAGTAAGGGTCAGCTTCAGGAAGGAGTTCCACTATATGGTGGATTATGCTCTGAGTGTTGAACGAGTGCATGGCGCTCACAGGCACTATCTCAGCGTTAGGTATCTGTTCGTGCCAGTAGTTGACCTTCTCTTCGAGCTGACTTTGGTCGATGAGGTCGATCTTGTTGATTATGACGATGACAGGGCACTTGAGCTTCTCTACGTCGTGGAGGAAGTCGCTATGCTTGTCTGGTGTCTCGACAGTGTCGGTAACATAGAGCAACACGTCGGCATCCTGAAGAGCCTCCTTAGAGTAGTTGAGCATTGACTCCTGAAGACGGTAGTTAGGCTTCAGCACACCAGGTGTGTCGGAGAACACAATCTGATAATCTGTGTTTTCAGCACCCTCTTCCTTGCTCTCTATTGTGCCGTTGACGATACCGAAGATACGGTGGCGAGTAGTCTGAGCCTTGGCAGTGATGATAGACAAACGCTCGCCAATGAGAAGATTGGAGAGAGTAGACTTACCGACGTTAGGGTTGCCTACTATATTGACGAATCCTGCTTTATGCATAGTGGTCTGTTGCTGTTAGAGTAGTGTGTTTTGAGCTACTGATGATTAAAACTCAGATGTAAAGTGGAAACGAACCTTCTTGAATCCCTCCTGTGCCATCTGCAGCATGTAGCCCGACTCAGCCAGGAACACATCGCGGCCCCACTTGTCCTTTGCCATATACTGCACCTTACGCTTCTTGAACTCCTCGAGTTCAGCCTCGTCGTCGGAGTCGATCCAGCAAGCCTTGTAGAGAGATATGGCCTCGTAGCGGCATGATGCACCATATTCGTGGAGCAGACGGTACTGGATAACCTCGAACTGGAGAGCGCCCACAGTACCGATGATCTTGCGGTTGTTGAACTGGTTGACAAAGAGCTGAGCCACACCCTCGTCCATAAGCTGGTCGATGCCCTTGGCAAGCTGCTTAGCCTTCATAGGGTCATCGTTGTCGATGTAGCGGAAGAGCTCAGGAGAGAATGATGGGAGGCCCTTGAACTGTATGTTCTCGCCCTCAGATATAGAGTCGCCAATCTTGAAGTTACCCGAGTCAGGCAGACCAACGATATCGCCAGGATATGCCTCGTCGATGATAGACTTCTTATCGGCCATGAAGGCAGTAGGGCTAGAGAACTTAAGCTCCTTGCCAAGCTGCACATGTTTGTAGGCCTTATTACGTTCGAACTTACCGCTACAAACCTTGCAGAAAGCGATGCGGTTGCGGTGGTTAGGGTCCATGTTGGCATGTATCTTGAAAATGAAGCCGCTGAACTTCTCCTCCTCAGGGTTGACGATGCGAGCCTCGCTCTTTGAAGGCTGTGGCTGTGGTGCTATGCGGAGGAAGCAATGGAGCAACTCGCGCACACCGAAGTTGTTGAGAGCCGAACCGAAGAATACAGGAGCCACTTCGCCCTTCAGATAGTCATCTACATTGAATTCAGGATATACTCCGTCGCAGAGCTCAAGTTCTTCGCGCAGCTGAGTAGCAGCACGTTCGCCGATCTGCTTGTCGAGTTCGTCGCTATTGATGTCGATGTCCTGACCCTCTTCAACGGTCTGCTTAGAGGCCTGGAACAGATAGAGGTTCTTCTCATACAGGTTATATACACCCTTGAAGAGCTCGCCATTGCCTATTGGCCATGAGAGAGGGCGCACCTTGATGTGCAGTTCCTTCTCCACCTCGTCGAGAATGTCGAATGGGTCGTTACAAGGGCGGTCCATCTTGTTGACAAAGACCATCACAGGAGTGTTGCGCATGCGGCATACCTCCATAAGTTTACGAGTCTGAGTCTCGACACCCTTAGCGGCGTCGATAACGATGATAACCGAATCGACAGCAGTAAGAGTGCGGAAAGTATCTTCAGCGAAGTCCTGGTGACCTGGTGTGTCGAGGATGTTGACCTTGTAGCCGTCGTATTCGAAACCCATAACAGAAGTAGCGACAGAGATACCACGTTGCTTTTCGATCTCCATGAAGTCGGAAGTGGCAGTCTTCTTTATCTTGTTGGACTTGACAGCTCCTGCTACGTGGATGGCACCACCGAAGAGAAGGAGTTTCTCGGTGAGAGTTGTCTTACCGGCATCTGGGTGGCTTATGATTGCGAAAGTGCGTCTGCGCTTGATTTCTTCTATGAATCCCATATCTAATAATGACGAGTTTTATGTTTTATGATAGACCTTATTATAATCCTGAAGCAATGGCTTCGCGTGTGACTCTGATAAGGTCGTCTTGCCTGTCGATATACTGCATAGTGTCGATAGGCTTGTGTATGATGAGTTCAGCTCGATGAGGCATAAGCGTCGAAAGACCCTTGCTCATCACCTTATGTGTATCCTTGATTGTTACCGGCAATATAGGTAATTCAAGTGAATAGGCGAGCTTGAAAGCTCCATGCTTGAATGTGCCCAGTTCGCTAGAGCCGCTGCGTGTGCCTTCGGGGAATATCACGACCGATGTACCTCCAGAGAGGATTTGCTTAGCGTTTTGCATGCTACGGTAGGCAGCCATTTTAGAAGATCGGTCGATGAATATATGCCCCATGCGTTCACAAGCATATCCCAGGACAGGCGCCTTGCGCAGCTCCTTCTTGAGTATCCAGCGGAAGCTGATGCCCAGACTGCCGAAGATGGCGAATATGTCGTAGGCGCTCTGGTGGTTGGCAGCTATGACATACGACTGCTTCTTGTCGATATTCTCACGTCCGATGACAGTCACAGGCATAGGTGTTACCCATTGCATCACCTTGGCCCATGCGACACCTCCATAGAAAGAGAGACGGCGTGAGATGTAGGCGGCGATGGCTATATAGAGAGCTCCGACAACCGTATCGACGGCAAAGACAGGAATAACGATAAGCCATTTGTAGGGCTGATAAAGCCAATATTTCCAGTTACGTTCCACCATGTATGGTTTTTTTGCGCTGCAAAATTAAGAAAAAAATCTCTACGATTAAATATAAAAGGCCATGTCGCATGTTAAATGTTTGACATGGCCTCTTATGAATGTTTTATATGTCAATCTCTTATCCCAAGAAAGCCTTGAGAAGAGCAGTCTGTTCGCTAGAGCGGAGACGTCGTATGGCTTTTTCCTTTATCTGACGAACACGTTCGCGTGTGAGACCGAACTGCTCGCCAATCTCCTCGAGAGTGAGTTCCTGGCAACCGATGCCGAAGAAGTAACGCAAAATGTCGCGTTCGCGTTCGGTAAGGGTAGAGAGCACACGTTCAACCTCAGTAGAGAGAGACTCGTTGATGAGGCTGCGGTCGGCGTTAGGCGAGTCGGTGTTGACCAGCACATCGAGAAGGCTGTTCTCCTCACCATCGGCAAATGGAGCGTCCATAGACACGTGGCGACCAGAGACGCGCAGAGTGTCGGCGATCTTCTCAGGCTGTATGTCGAGTTCCTCAGCCAGTTCCTCAGGCGAAGGACGTCGTTCGTTCTCCTGTTCGAACTTAGAGAAAGCCTTGTTGATCTTGTTGAGTGAGCCCACCTGGTTGAGTGGCAGACGCACGATACGCGACTGCTCAGCGAGAGCCTGGAGAATAGACTGGCGAATCCACCATACAGCGTAGGATATGAATTTGAAGCCTCGTGTCTCGTCGAATTTCTCTGCAGCCTTGATGAGGCCAAGGTTGCCTTCGTTGATGATGTCAGGGAGTGAGAGACCCTGGTTCTGATACTGCTTGGCAACAGAAACGACGAAGCGAAGGTTAGCCTTTACCAGGCGTTCCAATGCGGCGCGGTCGCCTTGACGAATACGTTGAGCCAGTTCTACTTCTTCATCGACATTTACTAGGGGTTCGCGACTAATTTCTTGCAAGTACTTGTCCAGCGTGTCATTGCGGACAGTGATGGTCTGTGTTATCTTAAGTTGTCTCATATTCTTTGAAAAAGCACGCTAAATTAGTGATTATAGGACTATCCGCTACTTTAATGACATGCGGTTTAACTTTTTTTATGTCAATAACGAAGAGCTTCTGCATATAGTGCATTATATCATACATTTTTGACATCGAGAAAACACAGCAACCTCGAAGACACCGAAATATATGGTCAATAATAGGCGTAGATATTAGCGCACGAATAACTTTTTAACAGATTTACATCTTTTTTCGAAATAAAGCGTATATTTGCTATAACAAAAAACGATACAACAAAAAACAAATAAGCTAAAAAAAGAAATGAGCGAAGTGATGGTTAAGGGCCTGAAGATAGGCTTTGTGGTCATCGTAACGATGATTCTCTGGTTATTGCCAACGTCGGCTTTCGGTATCGACGGTCTTACGATTATACAGCAACGCATGATTGCTATATTTGTCTTCGCAGCCCTGATGTGGGTCTTTGAAGGCGTACATGCATGGGTGACCTCGGTTTTGATTATTTGTATCATGCTGTTCACGGTGTCGGATAGTGCTATTGTGCAGCTTATCAGTCCGGACGTCTTCCCTGCAGACCAGCTGACAACCGGTAAAGATGGTAGCCTGGTTCCTGTGGGCCTGATAAGCTATAAGTCGATTATCGCCTGCTTCGCCGATCAGACGGTGATGCTCTTCCTCGGTGGCTTCGTGCTAGCTCTTGTTGCTTCGAAGAGCGGTGTAGATATATCTATGGCGCGTGTGATGCTCAAGCCTTTCGGTACTAATTCGAAGACAGTGTTGCTCGGCTTTATCCTCGTGACAGCAGTCTTCTCGATGTTTGTGTCGAACACAGCTACAGCAGCCATGATGCTCACATTCCTTGCTCCGGTGCTCAAGTCGATGCCAGAGAGTGAGAGAGGACGAGTAGGTCTTGCGTTGGCTATTCCTATCGGATGTAACGTCGGTGGTATTGCAACACCTATCGGTACACCACCTAACGGCATCGTGCTCGGTGGCTTGAAGGAGATCGGTATCAACATCGGTTTCGACGAATGGATGTATCTGATGGTGCCTCTCATGCTCGTTATCCTCTTTATCGCATGGGCACTGCTTCTCAGAATGTTTAAGTTCAGCTCTCCTACCATCGAGTTCAAGATTGAAGGAGGTGCAAAGCCAGGCTGGCAGACAACAGCTACTTACATTGTGCTTGCCATGACAATCGCATTGTGGATGCTCGAGAAGATTGTTGGTATCAACTCATACGTTGTAGCTCTCTTCCCTGTAGGAGCATTCTGCGCATTGGGTATTGTAAGGTCAGAAGACTTGAAGCAGATAGAATGGTCAGTGTTATGGATGGTTGCCGGTGGTTTCGCGCTTGGCGTAGGTATGAAAGATTCTGGATTGGCAAAGACACTCGTTGAGTCTATTCCATTCAGCACATGGAATGTGATGCTCGTGCTTATCGGTAGCGGTCTTATCTGCTGGCTCTTGTCGACATTTATCAGCAACTCGGCTTCGGCCGCTCTCATGGTGCCTATCCTCTCGGCTGTGGCCAAGGGCATGACAGAGCAGCTTGCTCCTATCGGTGGCGTCGCTACTTTGCTCATCGGCATCGCTCTCTCGGCTTCGTTTGCTATGGCTCTGCCTATATCGACACCACCAAATGCCATCGCTTACTCTACAGGTCTTGTGACTACCAAGCAAATGGCTACGTTGGGTGTTATAGTAGGTGTTATATCACTCATACTCGGCTATGTGATGCTTATAACTCTTGGCTCTATGGGAGTATTTGAGAAATTCATGGTCTAGAGATCAGAGGTTATATCTAAATAAAATGCCATCCGTTGCTTGCAGCGGATGGCATTTGTTTTTTTAGGAAGGAATGGAATCTGAATCCTAGTCCTAAAGTATGTCTTTATTTCTCTAGCATCTTCATGAAGATATAGTCGCGTACATCAGGGAATGATATACCGGCATATACGGTCTTGACATTTCCGTAGTAAAGTGAAAGAGCAAATTCGCACCACATGTCATGAGTGATCTGCTTTTCCCAGTCAGAATTCTTGAACAAGCCGTTGTCGTAGAGTTCTACAAAATCCTCAAGCGCTTTCATTCCTGACGCCGAATAATACTTAGTAGTTCCCATGTGGTTTTTCCAAGTATATCCGTCAGCTATTTCTGTGAGCTCTCTTTCTGGCTCGTTACGTGCTGTTTCAAGTCCTGTTTTCAACGACGAGATGCGTCCTTTGCACAAACGATGGATTTCCGCGAGCCACGCTGCATTGAGTATGTCCATAGTGTTCATTATTTAGGGTTACAGATGCAAATATATTGAAATAATCGAAAAACAATCGATAATTTCGTATTATTAAGCGCTTTGCTATAAGTTTTTGTTATAAAAGCGTGGTTTTGCTTTCTTTCTGTTGGTCTAGGTTCAGAATTTTATGCCAATGAGCGATATGTCGTCGAGCTGTTCGCAAGTGCCGCGCCATTCGTTGTAGAGCGATTCGAACATGTCGTTCTGCAGCTGGAAGTCGAGCTTAGCAACCTTGCCAATCATCGATGAGAGGCCCGTATTCATCAGTCGCTTGCCGGCCTTGCCGTAGGTGGTCTGACCTCCGAACTGGTCGCATATACCGTCGGAATACATATAGATAATATCACCCTGTTCTATAGTGACGTTATACTCCTCGAATGTTGTCTTGCGTATCTTGTCGTCGCGGTCGCCTATGCTACGCTTAGCGCCCTTGAAGAAAGTCTGTTCGTTGTTGTGGTAGAGGCAGACCGGTCGTCGTGCAGCAGCGATAGAAGCGTTGCGAGTGACCCTGTTGAAGACAACGAGAGAGATATCCATGCCGTCTTGCAGTTCAGAGCCATTATTGTTGAGCGTCGTTATGACCTTGTCGTCGAGCTGTTCGAGGATATGTGATGCAGAAGGCAGGGTAGGCTGGCAGCATATCTCGTTGAGCAGAGTAGCACCAATCATCGACATGAAGGCACCCGGCACGCCATGACCAGTGCAGTCGGCGCAGGCGAAGATGATATTGTCGCCGTTGCTCTTGGCCCAGTAGAAGTCGCCCGATACGATGTTGCAAGGTCTGAAGAGAACGAAAGCGTCTTCTATGCCATGGCCCTTGAACTGGCTGAAATCGGTAAGTATAGAGTTCTGTATCTGCTGGGCATAGTTGATGCTGTCGGTTATGTCGCGGTTCTTCTTCTCGATAAGCGCATTCTTGTAGCGCAGCTCCGAAGTCTGTCGGGCCACCTCTTTTTCGAGGAGTTCCTTCTGCTCTGCCAATATGCGCTGTTTCTCCTTAGCCTTCTTGTGCTTCATTCTGAGGCTCAGAAGAGCTATGGCGAACAGAGAGCTGATGATGATGAAGATAGTGATCAGGATCATCTTCGTCTGTCGGTTTTCGAGCTGCTGCTTCTCGAGTTTCAGGCGGTCCATGCCAAGCATCGTAGTCATCTCGTCGGCAGCCGACGCCATCTTCTCGTTGGCAAGCCTGTCGCTCTCGTTGAGAAGCTGCATAGCGATGTCGTAGTCGAAGTCGTAGAGTTTAGCCTTATGGTTAGCGTTGAGCTTGAGCAGGAGCATAGTCTTCCTCGGTGTCACCTCTTGAGAAGAGCGCATTAACATGCTGTCGGCGTATGTAATGGCCAGTTCGTTGTCGCCTATCAAGTAGTAGTAGGTGGCACAGGCGTTGTAGAAAATATATGAAGCATATTCGTCGTCCGTCTTCTCGTAAGTCGCCTTTATGAGTGCGAAATATTGAGTGGCGTTGTTGAGGTCCTTCATTTTAGCATAAGCATCAAAATAGCCAAAGTAAACCATCATGTCGTATATGGTGAACTCATTGATGTCTATTGTGTTGTCTTCAGATAAGTTCTTCAACAAATTGAGAGACTCGTGGGCATTTTTTATGTTGTTGAGGGCTATGCCCTTATCCTCTTGGTTTGAACTAAGGACTATGATGCCGGTGCAGGCGTCGAGGCGGTCGTTGAAGAAAGCCAATGGATAGTCCTTGGTGAGTTCCAGGATTTCGTATTCGACCTTTGTCCCCTCGTCAGCGTTCTCCATCTCGTTATAGGCATGAGCCATACATTGGAGGGCTATTATGCGTTCGTTGAGGTTGTCGGGTATGGTATAGGTGCCGTCACCGTTGTCGATAGGCTTTTCGTTGATATAGTCGCGGCTTTCGTCGTACATCTGCATGGCGATCTGTACGGCGAGTCGGTATTTCTTTAAATTGCAGTAAGCCTTTGACACATAGCTAGTCAGGTTAGTGTAGCACTTGAAATTATCCTTGTAGATATCGGTGTTGTGAATGATGCTATCCACGTATTCGATGGCGAGGTCGTTCAGTCCCATATTGATATATGAGCCGCACTTGAGGTTGTAGCCGGAATAGATGCGGTTGGTCACACCGTTGCGCTTAGCAGCTTCGGATAGCCGTTCGGCATAGTATATGCCCTGAGGAGTAGAGTAATGCTGCAGGGCCAGGTCGGTTAGCGAGTCAACTTCGGCGTTGCCGGTTTGGGCATATATGCAGATGGTGGCGAATAGGGATATTATTATAGCCAGTATGTTCTTCATAAAGAATTTAGTTTTGCGCGGCAAAGTTACAAATAAAAACAGTCGTTGTTATAGTCCGAAATTACAAAAGGTTGGTTGAAGTGTATGAAAAAGTATAAGATGCCAAATAATGTCATAAATTGTGAAATATCACATACTTGGTATCTAATGAGAAAAATCTATCTATCTTTGTAGCCGAAAAACTGTAAAGCAAATAGATTTAAATCATTACGACATGGGAAATATTGTAGCAATTGTAGGACGACCAAACGTAGGTAAGTCTACTCTATTCAACCGACTCACACAAACTCGTCAGGCTATTGTTGATGAGGCAGAGGGCGTGACACGCGACCGTCAGTATGGCAAGGTGGACTGGAACGGAAAGGAGTTCTCTATCATAGACACCGGCGGATATGCTGATAGCGATGAAGACGCATTTGAGGCTGAGATACGCAAGCAGGTTGTACTCGCTGTTGAAGAGGCTGCTGTTATCCTTTTTGTCGTTGACGTATCGGTTGGTGTGACAGGTTACGATGAGGTGGTTGCAGATATGCTTCGCCGTAGCAAGAAGCCGGTTATTGTTATCGCTAACAAGGCAGATAATGGTGACGACCTCTACGATGTGGCACAGTTCCATAAGTTTGGCCTTCACGACATATATCCTGTGTCGGCGGTCAGCGGTAGCGGTACAGGCGACCTGCTCGACCGTGTGCTTGAGCTTCTCCCAGAAGACGTGAAGAGCGACATCGACGATACTCTTCCTAAGTTTACTATTGTGGGTCGACCAAACGCAGGTAAGTCGTCGCTTACCAACGCATTGCTCGGCGAGGAGAGAAACATTGTGACAGACGTTGCAGGTACTACCCGCGACTCGATATATACACGATACAATAAGTTCGGCTATGACTTCTACCTTGTAGATACGGCAGGACTCCGCAAGAAGACTCGCGTGAAGGACGACGTAGAGTTTTATTCTACAATGCGTGCCATTCGTTCAATAGAGAGCTCTGATGTCTGCATCCTCATGATCGACTCTACACGAGGCTTCGAGGCACAGGACAAGAAGATATTCAACCTCATAGAGAAGAACAACAAGGGCATTGTGGTGCTTGTCAACAAGTGGGACCTTATCCAGAAGGACTCGAAGACAACAAAGCTCTGGGAGAACTTCATCCATAAGGAACTTGCAACATATTCTGATTTCCCTATCATCTTCACCAGTGTGCCAAATAAGCAGCGCATACACCAGGCTATAGAGGAGGCAAATCATGTATATCAGAACATGAAGCGCAAGGTGCCAACTTCTATGCTCAACGAAGTGCTCCTTCCACCTATTGAGAACTACCCACCACCTATGTACAAGGGTAAGATGGTGAAGATCAAGTATATCACACAGCTGCCTAGTGCAACACCTACATTTGCATTCTTCTGCAACCTTCCACAGTATATCAAGGATCCATACAAGCGATTCCTTGAGAAGAAGATACGTGAGAACTGGGACTTCACAGGAGTGCCAATCAACGTGGTGTTCCGTAAGAAATAATAGCAAAGTCGTTTTGCCATGCGTGAGACTGTGCTACAGATGATGCGCAATGCCGCAGCACCACAATGGCTGGAACGAGAGATCTCGTTTGTGGTCGATATGTTGGTGTGCATTGCCATTACGGTAATGCCGAAGATTGGCTTCGTTGTGTCGGTGGTCTATTTCCTTTTGCGAGATTCAATACCGGTAGGACATCGCTCAAGCCTCGGCAAGTCGGTGTATGGCCTTCGTGTCGTTATGGCCGATGACGGTTCTAAGGCCCCATGGCGCAAGGTGCTGGTAAGAAACGTTATATCGTTCATCCCTTTTGTCAACATATACGACGTATATCTTTTCCTGCTCACAGGAGATCGACTTGCCGACCAGTGGTCGGGTACAAAGGTTGTCAAAATGTCAGTATGACATAAAGTCTTCCTAAGGAGGGCTTCCTGCTACGAAAGTGCGAAAAAGTGCTATGAAAGTGCTGGTTTCCGCTACGAAAGTGCATTTTTCTGCAACAAACGTATGATTTAGCGTTGAAATACGGTTTTGTGCCCTTTTAATACCGTTTGTTGCAATTATCCGGCATTTGGTAGCAAAAGTTTTGGCACGTAATTTGTCGTTTGCATATTTGCATCGTAAATCTTAAACGGAATTATGATTATGGAAATTAGAAAATATGCATTGGCAGTAGTTGCATCTATGGGATGCACAGCCTTCGGAGCTTATCTTTATTCTCGTTATGTGGCTACCACATCGTCGCAGAACCAGTCGACAAATGTCGTGGCACCTTTTGAGCAGGGACCTAGCTATGGACATTTCGCTGCTGCCACATACGCACCAACTGACTTCACTGAAGCAGCAGAGCAGAGTGTGAATGCTGTTGTGCACGTGATGATCAAGAAACAGCAGAGGAGTCACTCGTATAATTACGGTTATGACGATCCTCTGATGCAGTTCTTCTTCGGTCCACGTCAGCAGCAGAGAATGCAGACTCCAAACATTGATGAAGACAACATGGCCGTTGTGGGTTCAGGTTCGGGCGTCATAATCAGTGAGGACGGATATATTGTAACCAACAACCATGTGATAGAGAGCGCCGACAAGATAGAGGTGGTGCTCAACGATAGGACAACCTATGATGCGACTCTCGTGGGCACTGACCCGACAACAGATATCGCATTGCTTAAGCTCGACGCTACAGGATTGAGCTATCTCACGTTTGGCAATTCAGACGCGATGAAGGTTGGTGAATGGGTGTTGGCCGTAGGCAATCCATTTAACCTCACAAGTACCGTCACTGCCGGCATTATCAGTGCCAAGAGCCGTAGCATAGGCATGAGCGCCTCGCAGAATATGGGCATCGAGTCGTTCATACAGACCGATGCTGCTGTCAACCCTGGCAACAGCGGTGGAGCATTGGTGAGCACACGCGGAGAACTCATAGGCATCAATACAGCTATCGCTTCGACAACAGGTTCGTATAGCGGCTATTCGTTCGCTGTGCCATCAAACATTGCGCAGAAGGTAGTTCAGGACCTCAAGCAGTACGGTGAGGTGCAGAGAGCCCTTCTTGGAGTGCAGATCGCTAATGTGACACCAGAAATACAGAAAAAGTATAACCTTAAGAGCACTAAGGGCGTATTGGTAGCCTCGGTGAGCGATGGCGGTGCAGCCAAGGAAGCCGGTCTTGAAGAGGGCGATGTCATCATGTCGATAGATGGTGAGGAGGTGAACACTGTGCCAGCACTCCAGGAGAAGGTAGGCTGCAAGCGTCCAGGTGAAAGTGTTAAACTTGATGTTATAAGAGATGGTGAGTCGAAACATTTTGTAGTGACATTGCGTAACGTCAGAGGAACCACAGGAGTGGTCAACCTGGCTAACAACGACAAGTTGCTCGGTGCATCGTTTGATGCGGTAGATCAGAAAGATATGCAGCGACTACGAATCCGCAACGGCATCAAGGTTACCAAGCTTGATGCAGGCAAGCTCAAGGAGAGTGGCGTAAGGGAAGGCTTCATCATTGTGAAGGCTAACAGAATGCCAGTGTCATCGGCAAAGGACTTTGAGCAGATTGTTGCAACAGCTAGCGAAGGCCTGTTCCTCTCGGGAATATATCCTAACGGTAAGACAGCTTATTATGCAATAGATCTCGAAGAATGAAGCCCGCTGGGTTAATTTGTGTGAGAATATTGTATATTAAATAAAAAATTGTAAATTCGCGACTTGGCAAAAGCCGCCCTACGGAAGTGGGGTGGCTAATGCCATAAAAACATATAAACAACATGAGGCAGTTAAAGATTACAAAGTCTATCACCAACCGAGAGAGTGCGTCTCTTGACAAGTATCTTCAGGAAATAGGTCATGAGGAGCTCGTCAGTGTTGAAGAGGAAGTAGAACTTGCGCAGCGAATCCGTCAGGGAGACCAGGCGGCTCTAGAAAGATTGACAAAAGCCAATTTGCGCTTTGTTGTCTCTGTTGCTAAACAATATCAGAATCAGGGCTTGTCGTTGCCAGACCTTATCAATGAGGGTAATCTTGGACTTATCAAGGCAGCTGAGAAGTTTGATGAGACACGAGGTTTCAAGTTCATCTCTTATGCTGTATGGTGGATCCGCCAGTCTATCCTTCAGGCTCTTGCTGAGCAGTCACGTATCGTACGTCTGCCACTCAACCAGGTGGGTTCGCTCAACAAGATAAACAAGGCTTTCTCTAAGTTTGAGCAGGAGCACGAACGCCGCCCTTCGTCGGAAGAACTTGCTGAGGAGCTCGATTTGCCAGCAGACAAGATCGCTGATACCTTGCGCGTTTCGGGTCGTCATGTATCTGTTGATGCTCCATTTGCCGAAGGCGAGGAGAACAATCTCCTTGATGTGCTTGTCAACAACGATTCTCCTAATGCAGACAAGAGCCTCATCAATGAGTCGCTCGCTTTGGAGGTTGAGCGCACATTGGCGACATTGACACCACGTGAAAGTGATATATTGAAGTATTTCTTCGGCATCGGTTGCCAGGAACTTACTCTTGAAGAGATAGGTGAGCGTTTTGGTCTGACAAGAGAGCGCGTTCGTCAGATCAAGGAGAAGGCCATTCGCAAGTTGCGTCTTGGCACCAGAAGCAAGTTGCTTAAGGCATATCTCGGATAGGTCACGCCCACGAACAAAGCGTATATACCAGACACAATTTGATGAATAACAATTTGGACTACAACTCCACACGTGAGAAATTGATAATGCCAGAGTATGGCCGCACTATACAGGATATGGTGCGCTATGCTCTGACAATAGAGGACCGCAGCGAGAGAACCAGATGCGCCAAGACGATAGTGAATATCATGTCAAACATGTTCCCGCAGCAGAAAGATGTTGCGGACTATAAGCATAAGATATGGGATCATCTGGCAATAATATCGGAGTTTAAGCTCGATGTCGATTCTCCATACCCGATGCCAGAAAGGGAGCGACTTGAGAGGCATCCCGATGTTGTACCTTATGACAATCACAGAATCAGACTTAAGCATTACGGCCATATCATAGAAGATATGATAGAGAAGGCTGTTGAGGCTGAAGATCCTGTATATAAGCGTAAGTTGGTTGAGGCGATAGCCAACTATATGAAAAATTCGCTCCTCGCATGGAATAAGGATTTTGCTACTGATGAGCGACTCTTCAACGATATCCGCATGCTTAGCGGCGGACGACTTGAGATCAATGAAGGGGACGGCATCAAGACAGCGGCATATCATCGCGACAACCTTATGCATGCTCAGCCTAACCGTAACTACAAGCGTAACAACGGTAGGAAGAACAACAAGCAGAACGGAAAGCAGAACAACAAGAACAACCGTCGTAACAACAATCGCCGAGGAAGCTATTAACTAAAATCCTATTAGCATGAGCACATTCATCATTGACGGCGGACAGCCACTTAAGGGTGATATCACGCCACAGGGAGCCAAGAATGAGGCTTTGCAGATTCTCTGCGCCACATTGATGACTTCTGAGGAGGTGGTGGTAGAGAACATACCAGATATCTTGGATGTAAACAACCTTATAGACCTTTTGGCCCACATGGGTGTGAGTGTTGACCGCGTTGACCGTCACACATGTAAGTTCAAGGCCGACAGAGTCGATCTGACATATATGCAGACTGACGACTTCAAGCGTAGAGCATCTTCGCTTAGAGGTTCGATAATGATCATGGGTCCGCTCTTGGGCAGGTTTGGCAAGGCCTATTTCCCAAAGCCGGGTGGTGACAAGATAGGACGTCGAAGACTCGACACTCATTTCTATGGTTTCCAGAAGTTGGGCGCTAAGTTCAACTTCGATTCCGACGATGTGTTCTACACTGTAGAAGCAGAGAATATGAAGGGCACATATATGTTGCTCGACGAGGCCTCGGTTACAGGTACGGCAAACACTTTGATGGCTGCCGTTATGACACCTGGCAAGACGACGATCTATAATGCGGCGTGTGAGCCCTACGTGCAGCAGCTGTGCCGTATGCTCGTGTCTATGGGTGCGAAGATAGAGGGTATAGGTTCAAACCTTCTGAACATAACAGGCGTTGAGCAGCTTGGCGGTTGCCGACATCGCATATTGCCTGATATGATTGAAGTGGGTTCGTTTATTGGCATGGCAGCGATGACTGCTGGCGATATAACAATCAAAGATGCGGGTATAGAGCATCTCGGCATCATACCTTTGGCGTTTGAGAGAATGGGCATTCAGATGGAGAAGGTCGGAGATGATATTCATATACCATCGCAGCAGCACTACAAGATCGATTCGTTCATCGACGGTTCCATTATGACGATAGCCGATGCACCATGGCCAGGACTGACACCTGACTTGTTGAGCGTATTCCTCGTTGTCGCTACACAGGCTAAGGGCAGTGTGCTTATACATCAGAAGATGTTCGAGAGCCGTCTGTTCTTCGTCGATAAGCTGATAGATATGGGAGCCCAGATCATTTTGTGCGACCCACACCGTGCAACAGTCATAGGCTTAGACAGGATGGCTCAGTTGAGAGGAACGACAATGACATCGCCCGATATACGAGCAGGCGTGGCTTTGCTTATAGCGGCTTTGTCGGCAAAGGGCACGAGCACAATTCACAATATAGAGCAGATAGACAGAGGCTATCAGTATATTGACCAGCGACTTAATGCTCTTGGCGCGCGTATCACACGTCAGTAGCCAATACTTTTGTGTACGTTACATCGCCATATTATAACATAATGTTGTAAGTGGTTGAGATATAAAGGTGTAGATTATTCCATATAAATGCGATATGGGTTAATTTGCACCTTTTTATATATAAAAATCCACCTAAATATGGAAAAATAAAGCTAATTTAGTGGTCGAAAACAATAAAGTATATTTCTGAAAAAGTCAAAAACTGTATTTTTCGTAGAAATGGAAAACAAAGTTATCGGAATGGCCAGCGATCATGCTGGATTCGTAATGAAGGAGGCTATCAAGAAGCGCCTTCAGGATGCGGGGTATGAGATTGTAGATTTTGGAACACACTCAGAGGACAGTTGCGATTATGCTGACTATGCTCATCCGCTAGCTTCTGCTATCAGCAAGGGCGAACTTGTTAGAGCTATAGCATTCTGTGGCAGTGGCAACGGAATCAATATGACATTGAACAAGCACAATGGTGTGCGTTCTGCATATTGCTGGAATGAAGAGATTACACGTCTTGCACGTCAGCATAATGATGCCAACATCTGTGTTATGCCTGCAAGATTCTTGGAAGAGGAGTTGTGCTGGACACTGTCGCAGGTGTTCCTTGCAACAGCTTTTGAAGGTGGTCGTCATCAGCGCAGAGTCGAAAAGATGATGCAGTTCTAATTTTGGAAAACAAATAACTTAATAATACTAAGCAAACATGGCTAAAAACGCAACACAGTTGGCTGCAGATAACATTCGTATTCTTGCAGCTTCTATGGTAGAGAAGGCAAAGAGCGGTCACCCAGGTGGCGCTATGGGTGGTGCAGACTTCATCAATGTTCTCTATTCAGAATATCTTCAGTATGACCCAGCTAAACCAGAATGGGTTGGTCGCGACCGTTTCTTCCTCGATCCAGGTCACATGGCACCTATGCTCTATGCACAGCTTGCTCTTGCTGGCAAGTTTACTCTCGATGAGTGTGCTCAGCTTCGTCAGTGGGGTTCTCCAACAACTGGTCACCCAGAGTATGAGGTAGCTCGTGGTATTGAGAATACATCTGGTCCTCTCGGACAGGGTCATGCATACGCTATCGGTGCAGCTATTGCAGCTAAGTTCCTCGCAGCTCACACTGGCAACCCTACATTCGCAAAGGAGACTATCTATGCATATATCTCTGACGGTGGTATTCAGGAGGAGGTTTCTCAGGGTGCTGCACGTATCGCAGGTAACCTTGGCTTGGATAACCTTATCATGTTCTACGACTGCAACGACATCCAGCTCTCTACAGAGACTAAGGAGGTTATGAACGAGGATACAGCAGCTAAGTACCGCGCTCAGAACTGGGAAGTTATCGAGATCAACGGTAATGATGCCGATCAGATCCGTTCTGCTATCAATAAGGCAAAGGCCGTAAAGGGCAAGCCAACACTCATCATCGGTAAGTGTATCATGGGTAAGGGTGCTCTCAAGGAAGATGGTTCTTCTTACGAGCGTAACTGCAAGACTCACGGTGCTCCACTTGGTGGCGACGCATACAAGAATACAATTAAGAACCTCGGCGGTGATCCTGAGAATCCATTCCAGATCTTCCCAGAGGTTAAGGAACTCTATGCAAAGCGTGCTGAGGAACTAAAGAAGATCGTAGCAGAGCGTTATGCTGAGGAAGCTGCTTGGGCTAAGGCTAATCCTGAAAAGGCTGCTGCTCAGAACGATTGGTTCAGTGGTAAGGCTCCAAAGATCGACTGGAGCAAGTGTGCACAGAAGGATAACGATGCTACACGTAACGCATCAGCTGCTTGTCTCAGTGTTCTCGCTGAGCAGGTTCCTAACATGATCTGTGCTTCTGCCGACCTTTCTAACTCTGATAAGACTGATGGCTTCTTGAAGAAGACTAAGGCTCTTACAGCAAATGACTTCTCTGGCGCATTCTTCCAGGCAGGTGTTGCTGAGTTCACTATGGCATGCTGCTGCGTAGGTATGGCACTTCATGGTGGTGTTATTCCAGCATGTGGTACATTCTTCGTATTCAGCCAGTATATGCTTCCTGTTGTTCGTATGGCAGCTCTCATGCAGCTCCCAGTTAAGTTCATCTGGACACACGACGCATTCCGCGTAGGTGAGGATGGACCTACTCACGAGCCTGTAGAGCACGAGGCACAGATCCGTTTGATGGAGAAGTTGAAGCGTCATGACGGCAAGAACTCATGCCTCGTACTTCGTCCAGCTGATGCTAAGGAGACTACAGTGGCTTGGGCTATGGCTATGGAGAACATGGAGAGTCCTACAGCACTCATCCTTTCTCGTCAGAATATCAACAACCTTCCAGAGGGTAACGACTATGAACTCGCTCGCAAGGGTGCTTATGTTGTTGCTGGTTCAGATGCTAATCCAGACGTTGTTTGTGTAGCTACTGGTTCTGAAGTTTCTACACTCGTTTCTGGTGCTGAATTGCTCCGTAAGGCTGGCAAGAAGGTTCGTATCGTTAGCGTTCCATCTGAAGGCCTCTTCCGTACTCAGAGCGCTGAATATCAGCAGAGCGTAGTTCCTGCAGGTGCAAAGGTATTTGGTATGACAGCAGGTCTTCCAGTTAACCTCCAGGGCTTCCTTATCGGTGCTGATCCTAAGTCAACAGTTTGGGGTCTTGAGACATTCGGTTTCTCTGCTCCTTACAAGGTACTTGACGAGAAGCTCGGCTATACAGCTCAGAATGTTTACGATCAGGTTATGAAGCTTTTCTAATAGAAGCAGATTAATAGAGGCATAGCCTCAAAACAATAATGGAGATTGTCTGAATAAGACAGTCTCCTTTTTTTTATGTGGATAAATGATGATTAGGGCTGATCGGTTGTAGTAGTGGATGGGTGAAGACTGCTACTCTTCGAAGAATGCCTTTATGTTGCGAATGTATCTGTCCTGGTAGAGAATCAGAGAACATGCATGACCGGCATCCTTGGTGATCCATAGCTCTTTTTTACCTGTAGCCTTAGCCTTGAACAAGTTGTAGGCCTGATCTACAGGGACACGTAGATCGGCGTCGCCATGGATGAAAAGCACTGGTATAGATATCTTGGCGGTCTGCTTGATAACCGAGGCTTCGGTATATGACCATCCGAAATATAGTTTGGCTATGATATTCGACAAATAAAGGAATGGGAAGATTGGTATGTGCTTGTCTTTAGAGACATGTTTTATCTCGTCCCAAACGCTACTGAATGAGCAGTCTGAAACGATACCTTTGACGTAGGTAGGCAAACCGTCGCCCGCAGCCATGAGAATCGTCGCCGCACCCATAGATAAGCCATGAAGATAAATGCTGGTGTCGGGAAACAGCTCTTGCGACTTTTTTATCCATTCTATGAGTATCAGACGTTCCTTCCATCCCATGTGAGTTACGTTGCCCTCGCTGCGTCCGTGGTTAGGCAAGTCGATTACGACGATGTTATATCCCATCTGTTCGAACCAGGGACGGGCGTATGGCATCATTTGGAAGGCGCAGCCGGAATAGCCGTGTACAAGAATTACGGTGCGTGTCGCTCCGTTGTGACTAGCTACGTAGGCGTGCTGTCCATGTTCTATCTTGCTGTCAATAAATACATCTGTGAAAGTGCCGTTGGCAATGTTGTCCTTTACCCACTCCTTAGTGCCAGGATATTGGATGTTGGTTACGGTGTCGAGAAACTTGTCTTCGTCCTGTCCTAGTGGGTTGTGGAAGTATGTCTTGTACATGATGAATGTTGCGACAAACAACATCACAATCAATGCAAGAACAATTATAATGAGGGTTATAGGATTCATAGCTGTTCAGTTTAGTTATGCAAATATAAAAAATAATCATTGATAATGTAATTATTTACAGTTAATATCATTGTGAAAAAGTAATAATCTTTGGTCAATATGTATGCAAGACTTATTTGGCTTAACTATATTTAACTACTTGTTATATAGTTGATATATAGATTGTTATATCTAAAAATATGTGCTTAAAATAGAGCGTAAAGCATTTTTATGATGTAATAGTGGTGCGGTGCGTAATAATCGGTTTAACTTTGCATTGTTGATTTTAGACTGGTTAGGATATTTCTTTGATTTCCATGTGAATAAGAAGAGTATCTGAACTTATGAGATGGAAGGCTTAGAGCTGGTGTTTCTTAAGGCAGTCTAAGAAATACGATAGAATGGTAATAAGAAATCTAAAGACAAAGACATTTTCTTTGGCATGTATGACAGCAATGGTGTTGTTGTCATCAAACAAACGTGAAGTAGGCAGCCAGATTTACGCAGATGAAATAGCCAAGATGGATGGCATTCAGGAGATTTGCGGTGACACACTTCATGTTGAGGACCTGAAAAATAAGATGCTGATCATCAATTTCTGGGCATCTTATGACGCGCAGTCGCGCATGAACAGCTATCAGCTTATTCAGACGTTGGAGGCATATAAGGATGCTTCGTTCCACAATGGAGAGGGCATTGACGTGCTGAGCATATCGCTCGACAAGTTTAAGTCACCTCTGAAGAAAGCTATCCAGACTGACGGCACAAGTTCTTTCCATCACATCTGTGACTACAAGGGTGCTGATTCTGATCTTGCAAAACTCTTTGAAGTCTATAAGCCAGTAAACATGCTTATCGACGCCGACGGAACAGTTATAGCGCGAGATTTTAATGTAGAGACAATCAAGTCTACACTAGAAATGCTAGCAATTCAGTAATGTATAGAGCCACATTTTCGACATTAAATTGGAAATGTGGCTTTTGTTATATACTTTTGAGAAGTATTTGGCACGTAAAGTGTATATTCTCAGATGTAATGATTGATATATGAAAAAGATAGTAAAGATTCTTCTTGCAGTTGTTGTGATGGTAGCTTCATCATTGACTGCAAATGCGCAGAAGGTAGGTCTTGAGGTAGGCGACAAGGCTCCAGAACTGTTGTTTAACAATCCCGACGGACGAGCTGTAGCGTTGAGTTCGTTGAAGGGTAAGATGGTCCTTGTCGATTTCTGGGCGTCATGGTGTGGCCCTTGCCGCTACGAAAACCCTAATGTGGTAAAGGTATATCGTGAGTTCAAGGATAAGCAGTTCAAGAACGGTAACGGTTTTACAGTCTATAGTGTCTCGTTGGACAACAACATCGACAGATGGAAGACAGCGATTGCTAAGGATAGCCTTGAGTGGAATTCACATGTGTGCGATTTCGGCGGATGGGGCAGTAAAGCTGCTCAGCGCTATAATATCCATAGCATCCCTTCAAGTTTCTTGATTGATGCAGATGGCATTATAGTAGCAAAGAATCTTCGTGGTCCGGCATTGAAAGCGACGCTGAAGAATCTCTTGAAATAGAAATATTGGCATACAATGTATGACATGGCAGTCCCCAGAGGCTGCCTTTTTTGTGAGTGACTGACAATGTGTCAGAAAAGCGTTGCATGGCAAGGCATTTGAAGATACTTACTAGATAATAATAGAATAATAAATACAGCAGATATATGTCGACAGAAGAGCAGAAAAATGCGGCAGATGAGCAGGAAGTGAAAGAGACAGCTCAGAACGCAGAAGAGAATGTAGAAGCTAAGGTAGAGAATGCAGAGGCTTCAGAGGAAGTGAAGGAAGGCGAGTCGAATGCTGAACCTATGAGTGAAGAGGATCAGCTTAAGGCGAAGCTAGCCGAGATGAATGACAAGTATGTGCGTTTGGCAGCAGAATATGACAACTATCGTAAGCGTACGATAAAGGAGAAGGCCGATCTCATAAAGGGTGCCGGCTCTGACATATTGGTTGGTCTGCTTCCTGTGATGGATGACTTTGAAAGAGGATTACAGCATATGACAGATGCGGCAGATGTCGCTTCGCTCAAGGAAGGAGTGGATATCATCTACAAGAAGTTCTCTGAGTTCCTTACAAAGAAGGGAGTGACAGAGATACCTGCAAAGGGAGAGGCTTTTGATGCAGATGTGCACGAAGCTATCACTACTATACCTGCTCCATCAGAAGACCTCAAGGGCAAGGTGTTTGATTGCGTAGAGAAGGGCTACAAGATGGGCGACAAGGTGATAAGATTCGCAAAGGTTGTCGTTTGCCAGTAATTTATATGCAGGCTATTTAGTTAAGATATATGGCAAAAAGAGATTATTATGAAGTGCTGGGCGTCTCAAAGGGTGCTTCGGCTGATGAAATAAAGAAGGCCTATAGAAAGTTGGCCATCAAATACCATCCTGACAAGAATCCTGGCGACAAGGAAGCTGAGGAGAAGTTCAAGGAGGCTGCAGAGGCATACGATGTGTTGTCTAATGCTGATAAGAAAGCCAAGTACGACCAGTTTGGTCACGCTGCGTTTGAAAACGGCGGCGGTGGTGGCGGCGGCTTCTATGGCGGCGGCATGTCGATGGATGATATCTTCAGCCAGTTTGGCGACATCTTTGGCAGTTTTGGTTTCGGCGGCGGAAGAAGTCGTGGACAGAGGGTGCAGAAGGGTTCTAGCTTGCGCGTAAAGGTTAAGCTTAATCTTAGTGAGATAGCCAATGGCGTAGAGAAAAAGTTCAAGGTCAAGAAACAGGTACAGTGTAAGCAGTGTGGAGGTAGTGGAGCCAAGGATGCGTCGAGCGTGAAGACTTGCTCGCATTGTCATGGAACAGGTGTCATCACACAGGTTGTCCAGTCGTTCCTTGGTCCTATGCAAAGCCAGTCAACCTGTCCATATTGTCATGGAGAGGGTAAGACTATCACCGACAAGTGTACATGTTGTCATGGAACAGGTCTTGTAGAGGAAGAGGAAGTAGTAAGCGTTAAGATACCTGCCGGTGTTGAGGCTGGCATGCAGCTCAATGTCACAGGTAAGGGAAATGCGGCTAGGAATGGTGGCATAAATGGCGACCTTATAGTGGTGATTGACGAGGAGCCACATGATGAGCTCGTAAGAGACGGTAGCAACCTCATATATCATCTCTATTTGAGCATCCCTGATGTGTTGTTGGGAACACAGGTGGAGGTGCCAACAGTAGATGGCAAGGTGCGTCTCAAGATAGATGCCGGAACACAGCCTGGCAAGGTGTTGCGTCTGCAAGGCAAGGGCTTGCCATCGGTCAATGGAGGACGAAAGGGCGACTTGCTGGTTCGCGTAGATATATTTGTGCCAAAGTCGCTCTCGAAGGATGAAATCAAGATTGTTGAGCAGCTCAAGAATGCATCATCATTCAATCCGTCGGCTACCGATAAGGCTGGATTCTTCTCAAGAATGAAGTCGATGTTTAATTAATATGAACACAGGACCATCGGCAGATGTCCATAATAATCAATGTCGGAACCATGAGAGTTTGTAGAGTTATTGCAATAGCGCTAGCGGGACTTATGCTTGTGTCGTGTGCGTCGCATAAGGGGTCGTCGTCGTTGGGCACGACAAAGAGAACCACGGCATCGGCATCACCAAAGGTAAAGAATGATGCACAGCTTGCTATGGAGAAGGCGGCGGCAGAAGAGGCTGCAGAGAAGGCCCGAAGAGCTGCGCAGGCTGCAGAACAACAGGCTCGTGCGGAGGCCGAAGCTAAGGCAAGGGAGGCTGAAGAGGCCGCTCGAAAGGCTATGGCTGAAGCTAAGGCTAAGGCTGCGGCAGAGGAGGCTGCTATAGCGGCGGCTGCTAAGGCAAAGGTCGAGAAGGTGAAGGTGATAGAGTCGTCGATAAAGACGGATGGCAAATATCATGTTGTCGTAGGTTCCTTCAAGTCACTAGCCAATGCTCGCACTGCTTGTGAGACGTTGGTGGAACAGGGGTATACACCTAACATAGTTGAGAATGAAGACGGCATGTATAGAGTGACGGTCTTCAATGAAGCGGCAGAAGACACTGCCAGGAAAAAGCTGGCACAGGTGAAAATCAAATATCCACAATACGATGACGCATGGTTGCTTATTGAAAAATAAGTACAGATGTATAAAAACAAGACAAAAGCCCATGAAAGCGAAAGCTTTCCGGGCTTTTTTCCTTTTCCTTTTGTTGCAAATTTCGTGCATTTCGTAGCAGAATTTGTGCATTTCGTAGCAGAAACCCGTACGTTGGTAGATTAGCCATTTTTGACGCGTATGTAATTCAAAAACATATATTAACTTTGTAGTGCTGATAAAGCATAAGTAATGTAAAACACAATTGCAACTGCATACGCAGTTGCCAATTACAATATTAAGAATAAATGGACGCAAATGAAATTAAAGAACTCAATGAACGCATAAAGCAGGAGAGTTCGTTTGTTGACCTTATCTCTATGGAGATGAATAAGGTTATTGTTGGTCAGAAGCATCTTGTAGAGAGTTTGCTTATCGGTCTTCTTTCAGATGGACACATATTGTTGGAAGGCGTTCCGGGTTTGGCCAAGACACTTGCTATTAATACACTTGCCAAGATTGTTGATGCAGATTTTGCACGTATTCAGTTTACGCCAGACCTTCTCCCAGCAGATATCCTTGGTACGCTCATATACAGCCAGAAGACTGAAGAGTTTGTCGTAAAGAAGGGCCCTATCTTCTCTAACTTTATTTTGGCGGATGAGATCAACCGTGCTCCAGCTAAGGTGCAGAGCGCATTGCTCGAAGCTATGCAGGAGCGTCAGGTGACAATCGGTGACCAGACTTATAAGATGGCAAAGCCTTTCTTGGTTATGGCTACACAGAACCCTATTGAGCAGGAGGGTACTTATCCTCTGCCAGAGGCTCAGGTTGACCGTTTTATGCTTAAGGTTATCATTGACTACCCTAAGAAGGAAGAGGAGCAGCTCATTATCAGAAACAACCTTCTCAAGCAGTTCCCACAGCCAAGCAAGCTGTTGAAGCCAGAAGATATCGTAAGAGCACGAGATGTTGTGAAGGATGTCTATATGGACGAGAAGATTGAGAAGTATATTGTAGATATAGTCTTCGCTACTCGTTATCCAGAGCAGTATAAGCTCGATCGTTTCGTAGAGATGATATCATGCGGTGCGTCACCTCGTGCGTCAATCAGTCTCTCTATGGCGGCTAAGGCTTACGCTTTCATCAAGAGAAGAGGATATGTGATACCAGAAGATGTTCGTGCTGTTTGTCACGACGTGCTCCGTCACCGTATCGGATTGACTTACGAAGCTGAAGCAAACAATGTGACTAGCGACGAGATAATAAGCGAAATACTCAATCAGGTTGAGGTGCCTTAGTATGGAAACTACCGAATTAATAAAGAAAGTTCGTCAGATAGAGATAAAGACTCGCGGATTGTCGAACCATATATTCGCTGGTGAGTATCATTCTGCATTCAAGGGCAGGGGTATGACATTCAGCGAGGTGCGAGAGTACCAGTATGGTGACGATGTGCGTAATATCGACTGGAATGTCACTGCTCGAATGAATCGTCCTTTCATCAAGGTTTTTGAGGAAGAACGTGAGAACACTGTGATGTTGCTGGTTGATGTGTCGGGCTCGCGTGAATTCGGTACAAAGGATCGTTTCAAGAAAAACCTTGTGACCGAGATCGCTGCGACACTTGCTTTCTCTACGATACAGAACAATGACAAGATAGGTGTGATTTTCTTTTCCGACAAGGTGGAGAATTTCATACCACCGCAGAAGGGTAAGAAACATGTGCTTCATATCATCCGTGAGTTGCTGACGTTTGAACCTGAAAACAGGGGGACAAATCTGAATGAGGCGCTGCGTTATCTCACTAGTGCAATCAAGAAGCATTGTACGGCGTTCTTGATCTCTGACTTCATGGATGCGGACTTCGAGAAGTCGCTGAGGATTGCAAACCATAAGCACGACCTTGTGGCTTTGCATATATATGACTGGCGCGAAGCTGTGTTGCCTGATGTTGGTATGATGCTGGCTGTTGATGCAGAAACCGACGAGCAGCAGTGGATAGATACTAGCGACGTTACATTGCGTAAGCAATATGCTGCTGCTTGGCAGAAGCGTGTTGATGATCTTCAGACAATGTTCTCAAAGGCCGGGGTGGATAATGTTATGGTCAGAACTGATGAAGATTACGTCAAGCAGTTGCTGAAGCTTTTTAAGCAGAGAGCGTGATTGTGCCAGGTTTTATGACCGGTCTGTTGTGACAAATGATAATTAATATGGTTAGAACGAAATACATATTATCACTTTTTTTGTTGGCTTTGAATACTTTGTGCTTTGCACAGGGTAGGGTTGAGGCTCAACTCGATTCCATGACAATTGTGATTGGAGGTCAGGTCGGATTCAATGTGAGTGCATCATATCCAGAAAATATGCCTGTTGCCTATAAGCAACTGTCAGATTCTCTTACAAAGGATGTGGAGATTGTTACTGCATTGCCTATAGACACTACGGTTCAGAATGGAATTGTTCAGCTTGTACAGCGTTATATCGTAACATCTTTCGATTCTGGTTTGCATTATATTCCGCCGATTGAGATATTGGAGTTTGAGGATGGTCATAAGGTGACAACATCTGATATGGCTCTTAATGTGGTTAACCCATTCCAGAATATTGTTGTAGATGAAGAGACGCATACCGTAGAGATATTTGATGTGAAGGATGTGAAGAATACTCCGTTTAGTTTTGGAGAGCTGCTGCAATACCTTCCATGGATTATTATTGGGCTCCTGCTGATCGCTGCTGTGGTGGCTGGTATTTGGTATTATCGCAAGTATCTCGCACGTAAGAGTGGTGAAGAGCCTGCTGAGGTCAAGAATATAGAGCCATGTGATGTTGTCGCTTTGCGTGAACTAGAGCAGATCAGAGTTGAGAAGATATGGCAAAAGAATCAGTTCAAGGAGTATTATTCAAGCATAACAGATACTCTGCGTAAGTACGTCTCTGAGCGATATGGCATAAGCGCTATGGAGAGTACGACAGATGAAATCATGGCTGACCTCAGAGGTGCGTTGAGTGATGATACTCAAAGCCGCGACCGTTTGAAGAATATATTGGAAGAGGCCGATTTTGTGAAGTTTGCAAAGCATGAACCACTCCCGGATGAAAATGATATGGCAATTAAGTATGCTATAGATTTTGTGTCTAAGACTCGTGAAGAACGTGCGTCAAATGCAGGTTCCGAATCGGGCGAAAAGACAGTGACTAACAACGAATAATCAGAGGATAACTATGGAAGGCATAACTTTTTTACATCCGGGAGTCTTTTGGGTTCTGTTGGTGATACCTTTTTATGTGGCATGGTATATATATAAGCGTAAGACGCTGAATGCCACTATACAACTCTCTACTATAAAGCCATTTGCCGGTCAGAAACGCTCGTGGAAGAGCTATCTGAGACATGTGCCTATGGTGTTGCGTATGTTGGCGCTTGTTGCTGTTGTCGCAGTTATAGCTCGACCACAGTCAAGCAATAGCTTCAGGGACGAGAAGACCGAGGGTATTGATATTGTGATGGCTATAGATATCTCAGGTAGTATGCAGGCGATTGACTTCAAGCCTAATCGTCTGGAAGCTGCTAAAGATGTTGGTATTCAGTTTATATCAAGCCGTCCAAACGACAATATCGGTCTTGTGATTTTTGCTGGAGAGAGCTTTACGCAATGCCCTCTGACTACCGACCATACTGCCTTGACAAACCTTTTTAACGACGTGACCAATGGTATGTTGGAAGATGGAACGGCTATCGGTATGGGACTGGCAACGTCTATAAGTAGAATTAAAGATAGCAAGGCAAAAAGCAAGGTTATCATTCTCTTGACGGATGGCTGTAACAATAGAGGCGATATCACTCCGCAGAAAGCGGCTGAAATAGCTCAGACGTTTGGCATTAGAGTCTATACTATCGGCGTGGGAACAAGGGGAACAGCCCAGGTGCCTGTGCAGGTGGTCACTCCGTATGGCATAAATGGTCAGCAGGTTCAGACTCAATATGTCGATCAGGAGGTCAACATCGATGAAGAACTGATGACTAAAATTGCCGACATGACAGGTGGTAAATATTTCCGTGCTACAAACAAGAAGAGCCTTCAGGCCATCTATGAGGAGATTGACGAGATGGAGAAGACGATACTTGATGTGCGTGAATACACTAAGAAGACGGAGGAGTATCTGCCATTTGCGATCGTTGCATTGCTTCTGTTGCTCCTAGAGGTAGTATTGCGCAATACGATTTTAAGAACATTACCATAAGTATTTTTTGTTATGGACTCATTTAGATTTGCACATCCATATTTTCTATATCTGCTCATTCTTGTACCCGTTTTTGCATTGATGATGCTCTATTTCGGACGCAAGAGGAAGAAGGCTTTTGAGACTTTTGGTGACATGAGGCTTCTCTCGCACTTGATGCCTGCAATGAGCGATCGTAGATTCCGTTTGAAGAGCTGGATATTGATTGTTGCGTTTGCAATACAGATCTTGGTTCTTGCCGGACCACAGTTCGGCGCTAAGCTGGAGACGTCAAAGCGTAAGGGTATAGAACTGATGATCGCTTTGGACGTGTCTAACAGTATGAACGCTCAAGATATCTCTCCATCCAGATTGGATATGGCAAAGATGGCTGTATCTCGATTGGTCGATAAATTGGGTGATGATAGATTGGGTATCGTTGTGTTTGCCGGACAGGCGTATGTTCAGTTGCCTATTACCACTGATTACCCTTCGGCAAAGATGTTCCTGCAGTCGATATCTACAGATATGGTTCCTACTCAGGGTACCGCTATCGGTGCAGCGATAAATCTTAGCCTTAACTCGTTCAGCTCGCAGCAGGATATAAATCGTGCTATCGTTGTCATCACAGATGGTGAAAATCACGAAGATGATGCGATCGAGGCGGCTCAACGTGCTGCTCAGATGGGCGTTAGGGTGTACACTGTGGGAATGGGAACGACGAAGGGCGCACCTGTGCCTGTTGTTCCGGGAGATCTTCGCAACTTCATTAAGGATAAGGATGGCCAGGTGGTGATTACGCGTATAGATGAACAATCACTTATGCAGGTGGCCGCTGCCGGTAATGGCGCTTATGTGCCTGCTAATAACATTCGTTCGGGTATTAACGCCTTAATTGAAGAGTTGAACTCAATAGAGAAGTCGGAGTTTGAGGCTAAGGTCTTTACTTCGTATAATGAGCAGTTTATGTATTTTGAACTGGTGGTTCTTATCCTGCTACTCATCGACTTGTTGATTCTTGGAAGAAAGAATCCTAAGTTGTCGGGCTTTGATATCTTTACGAGGAAGAATGCTAATAGAGATTTGTTTATTGAACCGTCAATAAAGGAATAAGCTAAAATGAAGACAGTTATGAAGCATTTATTGTTTATGATATTTCTTGCGTTACCAATGATATCGTTTGGACAGCAAGAACGCAAATATATTCGTGATAGCTATACGCTCTATCATGATAGCTTGTTCGACCAGGCTCAAGAGGCTGCCGTTAAAGCAATGGCTTTGACTCCTGATTCGTATGAGGCTAACTATAACTATGCTAATTCGCTTTTCAAGCAGCAGAAGTATGATGAGGCTCTTGAGAAATTCAACCAGTTAGCAAGTAAGGAAACTGACAAGAATAAGCTTGGTGAGCTGTATCACAACATAGGTGATTGTCACTTTGCAAAGCAAGAACTCGAACCGGCTATCGAGGCGTTTAAGAAGTCGCTTAAGAGCAATCCTCTTGACGACCAGACTCGATATAATCTTGTGGCAACCAAGAAGTTACTGGATGATAAGCAACAACAGCAGCAGAATCAAGATCAGAACCAGCAGAATCAAGATCAACAACAGCAGCAGCAACAAGAACAACAACAGCAGGATCAGCAAGATCAACAACAGCAACAGCAGCAGGATCAGCAACAGCAGATGGATAAGGAGGAGGCAGAGCGTTTGCTGAATGCTATTCAGAACGATGAGAATAAGTTGCAAGAAGAGAGGAAGAAAATGCAGGAGGGCCAAAAACGCAAGATTGAAAAGAATTGGTAATATATCCAATTATTCATAATTTTGCGTGCTAATGACACTTGCGGTTTGATTTTGTATAACTATTATTGATGAGGACATCTCATATGAATATATTGAAAAGTATATTGTGTTTTATTGTCATGATGATACCGTTGTCGGCATGGTGTGACAATACAACATTTGAGGGGAATGCTCCCTCTACAGTCAGAGTTGGTGAGAAGTTTCAACTGTCGTACACTCTCAATGCGTCGGGTACCGATATGCGTATGGGTGAGACTAGTGATTTTGATGTCCTTATGGGCCCTTCGCAATCGACTTCTCGAAGTGTTCAAATTATCAATGGTAATGTTACTCAGTCTAATACAACAACATATACTTTCGTTCTTAAGGCGCTTAAGGAAGGTAAGTTTACTATCCCAGCAGCTAGGGTGACTTCCGATGGCAAGCAGTATAATTCTAATGCTGTTACCATTAATGTGGTGGCTGCGTCGGCTAATGTGCCTCAGAATAGTGGCTCTTCACAAATCGGTAATAGAAACCAGTCACAGCAGTCGGCTGGCAATGCCAAGGATATCATTGTTGTTCAGTCGTTGAACAGGAGTTCGGTGTATGAAGGTGAGGCAGTCGTTTTGACAACTAAAATATATACTCGAGCTAATCTTCAGCAGATATCAGATATTAAACGTCCTGACTTGACTCAGTTTGTCGCGTCGGATATGACAACTGGCAGCCAGTTGCAGTTTGAACAAGAGGTTAGGGATGGCGTCCTTTATCAGTCTGCTGTGTCAGAGAAACAGCTTCTTATCCCACAGAAGAGCGGAAAGATAACTATCAATCCTACCGAATATGAGTTTGTTGTAAAGCAGCGCACCAATACGGGAGGCGGATTCTTCGGAGGTTTCTTTGATGATGTCCAGATGGTCCGTCGCAGTGCTGTAAGTAATAGCCTTACTCTTGAGGTAAAGCCTTTGCCACAGTCATCAACAAAGACGAGTGGTGGCGTCGGCGATTTTAAGTTTACGGCAACAGTAAGTCCTACAGAGGTGAAGGTTGACAATAGCGTTCAGCTTAAGTTGAGCGTTACAGGTGAGGGCAATCTTAAGTTGTTGAGCTTGCCTAAGCCACAGATTCATTCGGATTTCGATGAGTTCGATCCTAGTGAGAATGTCAACGTTGATGCTACAGTTAAGGGCTATAAGGGAACTAAGAGTGCAGAATACCTGATAATACCTCGTCGAGAGGGCGACTTTGAGATCCCAGAAATCAGTTTCACATATTTCGATCCATCACAGGGCAAATATGTGACAAAGGTGCAGGGCCCATTCAAGATTCACGTAGAAAAGGGTGATGGAGCTGCATCTCAAGGCGGTGGCCAGGTTACGTTCTCCGGCAATTCGAGAGAGCAGGTTCAGTATATCGGTAAGGATATTCGATATGTTCATTCCAATACTGAGGTCAACATAAAGAATAAGTTCTTCTTGTTCTCTCCTTTGTTCTTTGTCTGCTTATTGATTCCTGCAGTGTTGTTTGTTGCTATGTTCATGTTCTACAGAAAGAAGGTCGCAGACAGCATGAATGTAAGCGGTGTTAAGCGTCGTAGGGCAAACAAGGCTGCTATGAAGAGATTGAAGAAGGCTGCGCAGTATATGAAAGAACAGCAGCGTGAGTCGTTCTATGATGAGGTTATGAGAGCGTTGTGGGGATATTTGAGTGACAAGTTGACTCTGCCTCTGAGCGTTTTGACTAAAGATAATGCTAAGGAGGAGATGGAGAAGCATAATATAAGTTCTGAGGCAGCTGATGCATTCATGAATTTGTTGGATGCTTGTGAGTTTGCCCGTTATGCACCTGTTGAGGTTGCTGAACCAATGGAGAAGGTGTATGAGGAGGCTGAGAATGTCATAGGACAGATAGAAGATCAGATGTAGAACGTTAAACAAGGAGTAAATGAAGAGTTTAGTTTTGATATTGTTGGTTTTCGTATGTTCGTTGTCACATGCTGAGACAGAATATCGTATGCAACAGGCTTTGTCTGATTGTCAGGAAGGTAAGTATTCTGAGGCGATTGAGACATATGAGACTATTCTAAGTGAAGGCCGTGAGAGCGCAACGTTGTATTACAATCTTGGCTACGCTTATTATAAGTCAGGCAAACTGGGAAAGGCTATTCTCAATATGGAGCGTTCACGACGACTGAACCCTAATGACCCTGATGTGGAGGCTAATCTTGAACAGGCTTATTCGATGACTGATCAGATGCAGACCCTCGAGCCTGTGTTCTTGGTTCGCTGGTGGCGTTCGTTTACCAATATCATGAGTTCTGACGGTTGGGCATGGACTTTCGTTGTGTTGTTTGTCCTCGTGCTGTTGGGTGCTAGCGGATTCTTGTTCACTGATACGGTGGCTATCCGAAAGCTGGGCTTTTTCTCGGCTATTGTGTCGGTCGTGTTAGCTGTCATCGCTATTACTATATCAATAGATAAAAGAGGTGAGATAATCGATGGCCAGGATGCTATTATAATGAGTGCATCGGTTACTATGACAACATCACCGGATAAGAATGGCTCTGAAATGGCTGTCCTTCATGAAGGAACACATGTGGAGATTTTGAGCGAACTCGGAGAGTGGATAGAGGTTAAGCTGAAAGATGGTAACGTGGGCTGGATGAAGAAGACTGATGTAGAAGTTATCTAGTGTAGATCGATATATGTATAATAAAAAAGGAGGCCTTGACGGTCTCCTTTTTTTGTATGCTTGTTTTCGTATTAGATACGATTTGAAGTCTTGAGGTTTTTGAGGATGGTAAATGCTCTGTCGACATCTTCTTCTGCAACGATGATAGAGAACTCATTTGTTGTAGAGACAACTTCCTTCACGTTGATGCCTTCCCAAGCGATGAATTTCATTATCTGGTAATAGAAACCGCATGCCTGTACGTTGTTGGCTGGAAGCTTGAGTGTGATAGCAGATAGATTGTCGTTGCGGTATGTGCACTCCTCTGTAGCGAAGTTCTTCTCAACTACACTAACGAAATCTGAACCTACGATGAGGTTTGATTCGAACACGCCACGAACCATAGTGTAAAAAGCATCATGGTTGCCGCTGAACTCATTGAGTGTGCGGTTGAGACTTTCGAATATGGTGTTGCTGTTGCGGAATGTGTAGTCTGTAAGGTTTGAACGGACTATGATGTCACCAAGTTGGCTGAGGACATCTTTGAAAGAACCGAATCCGCTGTCTTCAAGGCTAGGAACTAGACGATTGAGCGCCATAACTATAGCACCCTGTTTAACAGGCTTCTGTACCATCTTCTCGACTGTAGGATGAATCTGTCGAGCCAAAGATGAGATGTTAAGAAGACCTTCTGACAGAGCTTCGATGATGAAAGGCTTTACCTTTACAACTTTTTCTACTGCTTGACTAATAGTCATATCACATATCATTTATATTCGACTGCAAATGTACTATTTGTTAATCAATTAACAAGCGTTTAAATAATATTTTTAATATCTTTAATGTTTCACCAAAAGATTTTATAAATTTGCGTGGTAGAAATTGAAATAGAGGAATAAATATATGACGAAATTTTCGCTTCAGGGATCAATTGCAGCATTGGTTACACCATTCAAGGCAGATGGAAGCATTGATTTCAAGGCTTTTGACCGTTTGCTTGATTTTCATGCAGAGAATGGTACATCGGGTGTTGTTGTCTGTGGTACAACAGGTGAGACACCAACATTGAGTGAAAGTGAAGATGCGGAGATGTTCCGTCACGCAGTGGAGCGTGTAAATGGCAGAATGACTGTTATTGCAGGAACAGGAAGTAACTCGACACAGAGCTGTATCAAATATACACAGAATGCTGTTGACGCAGGCGTGGATGCGGTTTTGGTTGTCGGTCCTTATTATAATAAGCCAACTTCAAAGGGAATGTATCTCCATTTCTCTGAATTGGCAAAGAACTTGGATGTTCCTATTATATTATATAATGTACCTGGTAGAACAGGTTCGTCTATCAAGCCTGAGGTAGCTATTCAGTTGGCGAAGGACTTTGGTAATATCGTTGGTGTCAAGGAAGCGAGCGGTAATCTCCACAATGTTGAGTATCTGCTCCAGAACCGTCCAGCAGGTTTCCATGTTTATTCGGGTGACGACGGCATCTCTATGCTTTGTAATCTTTTGGGCGCTGACGGATGTGTCTCTGTAGCAGCGAACGTATTCCCAAAGGATTTCAGCAGAATGATGGCTTTGTCGATCGCTGGTGACGCCAAGGAGGCACGCGAAATCCATTATAGATATAACAAATTGATGGATTTGTTGTTTGTTGAATCGAATCCGATACCTGTAAAGGCTGCTTTGGCTGCAATGGGTATGATGGAAGAGGTTTATAGAGCTCCACTATGTGAGATGGAAGCTGCTAACAAGAAGCTCCTTCTCGACGAGATGAAGAAGCTTAAGCTAATCTAATATAGTCTGTCCCCATCGGGCTAAGCATATTTTAAGAGATGAGAATATTTATCGCTGGTGCTGGCGCTGTAGGTACACATTTGGCAAAGCTGTTTGTCGATTCGGATCATGAGGTGATACTCATGGACGAAGACGATGATAAGTTGCAGCAGGTTGAGACACATCTCGACCTGATGACGCGCCGTGGCAGTATGACATCTCTTGAAGACCTTAAAGATGCAGATGTAAGTTCTGCTGACCTTTTCATAGCCGTTCCACCGTATCGTGACATGAGTATTCTGGCTTGTATCCTGGCTAAGCAGCTGGGGGCAAAGACAACTGTGGCTCGTGTAAATACTTCGGAATATCTTACGGCCGAAAACTGTGATTTCTTCAGACGACTGGGTGTTGATGAGATTATCTATCCTGAACAACTTGCCGCACAGGAGGCCGTAGAGTCGATTCAGAGAGTTGGCATACGTCAATGGTATGAGTCGTCCGACGGCAAGGTGGTGTTGTCGGTCATCAAGGTCCGCGAAGGGGCTCCGATATTGAATAAGCTGTTTTCTGAGATTGATCCGGAGAAAAAGAAGAAGTATAATATAGTTGCCATATACAGGCAGGGCGATATCATCATCCCTCATGGTGGTGATATGCTTATGCATGGTGACCTTGCTTATTTCGTCTCTACACGTGAGAATATGCCTCTTGTGTTGGATGATGCGGGCAAGGAACAGTACGAGATAAACAACGTGATGATTATCGGCGGAAGCCGAATAGGACGTCTTGTGGCTAGAATATTGGAGTCAAAGGGACGTTACAATGTGAAGCTGATTGAGGCCGACAGAGAGAAGTCGATAAAGTTGACTAACAAGTTGGAAAATACGTTGATTATCAATGGTGACGGACGAAACCTTGAACTGCTCAAGGATGAAGGTATCAGTAAGATGCAGGCGTTCGTGGCGGTTACTGATAATGCTGAGGTTAACATTCTTTCATGTCAGTTGGCGAAGAAGCTGGGTATAAAGAAGACTATAGCTGAGGTTGAAAACCTCGACTATATGCCGTTGGCCGAAGGTATCGGTATCGGTACTATGCTCAATAAGAAGCTTATCGCTGCCAGCCACATTTATAGATATACTTTGCATGCACATGTGGCGTATGTCAAGTGCTTGACTGCTAATAATTCTGAGATGCTTGAACTCGTCGCACAACCGGGTTCTAAGGTGACTAAGAGTCCTATTAAGGATCTTAATCTGCCTAAGGATATGAATGTGGGTGCGATAGTGAGAAATGATGAGGTGATAATAGCATCTGGACTGACGCAGATACTTCCTTATGATAAGGTTGTGATGTTTGCAATGCAGGATTGCATACATAAAGTGGAGAAAATGTTTGTGTAGAGAGAGGTGTGATTTGCGATGGGGAGAATACTGGCGATAGATTATGGTAAGAAGCGTACTGGTATAGCTGTAACAGATCCTTTGAAGATAATAGCTAATGGATTGACTACAGTTGCTACTCATGAACTCTTTGATTTTATCAAGGGATACATTGAGAAGGAGGACGTGGAGACTATAGTCATCGGTTTGCCACGTAAGGTCACCGGTGAAGATTCGGAGACTATGCAATATATCACGCCATTTGTCAATAGGATGAAAAAAAACTATCCGACATTGCCAATAAAAATGGTGGATGAACGTTTTACTACTAAGTTGGCCTTCAGGGCAATGATAGACGGCGGCGTGAAGAAGAGTGACAGAAACAATAAGAACGGCACTGTCGACATGGTAAGTGCAACAATAATACTCCAGACATACATGGAGAGCAATATGTAGGACAGAAAGAAAAAGAAAAGATATGATATTACCGATTGTACAGTTTGGACATCCTATACTCAGAAAGATGTCGGAGGATATTACGAAAGACTATGAAGGACTTGACAAGTTGATCAAGGACATGTATGATACCATGTATAAGGCAGAAGGTATAGGTATTGCGGCTCCTCAGATAGGCAAGAATATCCGTCTTTTTGTAATAGATGCTACTCCATGTGCAGAGGATTATCCTGAGGTGAAGGATTTCAAGCGTGTGTTTATCAATGCGCATATACTCGAGATGAGCAATGAGACAATGCAGACTACAGAGGGCTGCTTGAGCTTGCCTGGTATCAGTGAGGATGTGCGTCGTAGTACAACGATAAAGATTCAGTATCTTGATGAGAATTTCGAAGAGCACGTTGAAGAGATTAAGGGCTATTGTGCAGTTGTTGTGCAGCACGAATACGACCATCTCGACGGCAAGGTGTTCATCGACCATATAGGTATGTTGAAGAAGAGATTGCTCAAGGGCAAGCTTAATGCTATCAGCAGTGGTAAGGCTCCGGTGCATTTCCGCACTGTGTTGCCATAGTTTTTTCAGTGAAGTAAGAAATAAAAAACAGAGGATATGAGATTTGTAGTTTCAAGTAGCGATTTACTTGGTCGCCTTCAGGTAGCAGGACGAGCAATAGCAAGTAAGAGCCCGGTTCCGATCCTGGATAATTTCCTTTTTTCAATAACAGGCAAGACTTTGTCGATTACTGGTTCGGATTCTGAGGTTATTGTTGTAACAACAATGGAAGTCAATGAGTCTGACAAAGATGGTAAGGTTGCAATACCAGGTGGCAAGCTTGTAGAATATCTCAAGAAGTTGCCTGAGCAGCCTGTGACATTCAATATAAATGATGAGACATTCGCGATAGAGATCGCTACAGTGTCGGGTAAGAACAACCAGGTTGGTCTTAATGCAAATGATTATCCACAGCTCCAGTCACTTGGCGGTGAGTCTCAGTCATTCAGCTTGTCTTCTGATGTCTTGTTGGCTGGTATATCACATACATTGTTTGCTACTGGCAACGATGAGTTGCGTCCGATAATGAATGGTGTGTTCTTCGATATAGAGCCTGATGGCATCACATTTGTTGCTACTGACTCTCATATCTTGGCTCGTTACACAAGAACCGACGTGAAGTGCGGCTTCAAGTCGTCATTTGTCTTGGGCAAGAAGCCTGCAGCGCTGCTGAAGAATATCATGTCGGCTGGTGTTGATGTTAAGGTCACTTATGATTCGAAGAGTGCGATATTCGAGGCTGACAAGTTCAAGATGACATGTCGCTTGACAGACGGAAACTATCCACAGTATCGTAGTGTCATCCCTACTAACAATCCGTTCCGTGTGATGGTCAACAGGCAGGATTTGTCTAATGCGATATCTAGATCGGCTTTGTTCTCTGACGGTACTGAACTTATCCGTCTTGAGTTGTCGTCTAACAGCGTGAATGTTATGGCACAGGACCTCGACTTTTCTTGCTCTGCCAATGAGGTTGTTGCATGCCAATATGAAGGCGAGCAGATGGTGATAGGTATAAAGTCGTCATATTTCTCGAATATAATGTCGAACATGAATTCTTCGGATATAGAGATGCAGCTCAGTGACGCGTCGCGTGCGGTGATTGTATTGCCTGTAGATAAGAAGGAGAATGAGGACGAGCTGATGCTTATTATGCCTATGAAGGTGTAATAAGTAGATGCTATAAAAAGATAATAACGCAGGCTGTGCCTAAAGGTGCGGCCTGTTTTTTTTCATTGGAATGGATAAGGAAAAGACATATAAGGCGCCTCAGGTTGTTGTGCCTGGAAATGAGAAGAGGATAATGCTTCATGCTTGCTGTGCTCCATGTTCGTCGGCTATATTGGAATGTATGTTGGCCAACGGATTGGAACCGACGGTGTTCTATTTCAATCCTAATATATTCCCGGTTGAGGAGTATGAGATCAGAAAACAAGAGAGCAAACGCCAGGTTAGTGCGTTGGGACTGAAATGGATTGATGGGGACTATGACCATGAAGAATGGCTTGAGCATATAAGGGGAATGGAAGAGGAACCGGAGCGTGGCGGGAGATGTCTGCTGTGCTTTAAGATGCGTATGAAGGCCACGGCAATGATGGCCAGGAAGGAGGGGATACGGTTGTTTACTACAACTTTGGCGTCATCGAGATGGAAGAGCCTTGAGCAGATAGAGGCGGCGGGTAAGTATGCCGAAGGTATGGTGGACGGTGTGGAGTTTTGGACACAGAACTGGAGAAAGGGTGGATTGCAAGAGCGAAGGAACCAGCTGCTTAAAGAGGGTGGCTTCTATAATCAGCTGTATTGTGGATGTGAGTTTTCGATGAGGAAATAAAGAAGCCTTGAGCGCGGTCCGTTGACGTTGCCCAAGGCATATAGAAACACTAACAAATCGGGTTTTATTCAATTACAAAGTGTATTACTCCGCCGATGCTGATAGGACGGAAGATGTGTCCTAGTGCTCTGTAGAGGCGGATGCCATCAACATTGATCACTACGTAGTCGCTAGGAAGATAATCTACGATATGGCCGACAACAGGTACATATCCGTGATGCATGTGATGGATGGTCGCATGGTGCATATGATCATAGTGAGCATATGAATGACCATGGAAGTGGGCGTCGTGGTGGTTGACTACATAATGGTTGTGATGAGCATCATTATGATGAACAGGACCATTGTTGTGGTGACCATAGTTGTATGCCTTGTTGCCAGAGTGATGAGCAGGAGCGCTGTTGTGACCACCTGCATGAGCTGGCTGATGTGAGTTGTGACGGGCACCATTGTCACGACGTATATTCTGAGCTGATACAGAATTGAAAGCTGCGGTGCTGAAGGCTATCGCCATCACTGCTACCATGATTCTGAGTGTTCTCATAGTTGTAAATGTTTTAAGCGTTTGTAATATTGCTTCCAGGACGTTTATGTTGTCGCTGGTATTAATTGTCATTGCAAAGTGCGTGCCAAAAAAACATGGCATGAAGGTGATGAAGGCGTGTTTGTCGACGAACAGGCATGTTTTATCGACAAAACGGTGTTTTTCGTGTTTTATTGACTATTTGTAGTCTTCTCTTCTGCTATCGTGTAATCGATCAAGAGAGCCTACGGGAAAGAAAAATGTGATAAACGCAAAAATATTTCTACCTTTGCGCCACTTAAGAGAGGAATGAAATGAATTATCTTGATTCTTTAAATGAGCCACAGAGACAAGCTGTGATGACGACTGACGGACCTGTGCTTGTGATTGCGGGTGCGGGTTCTGGCAAGACGCGTGTGCTCACCATGCGAATAGCATATCTGTTGCAGCAGGGCGTGAAACCATATAATATCTTGGCGCTGACTTTTACTAATAAGGCGGCTAAGGAGATGAAGGAGCGAATAGCGCAGATTGTCGGTCCGGAAGAGAGCCAGCAGCTATGGATGGGTACATTCCACTCGATTTTTGCAAAGATATTGAGGATTGAGGCTGATGCGGTGGGGTTGAATAGGGACTTCACTATCTATGATACGCAGGACTCGAAGAATCTGCTCAAGAGCATTATCAAGGACATGGGGCTTGACGAGAAGGAGTATAAGCTCAGCAATGTTATGGGGGCTATTTCGCAGGCTAAGAATGACCTTGTCAGTCCGTCGATGTATGCCCAGGATGTCAATTTCATAGAGAGAGACAAGAGCGCACGCCGACCAAGGACAACGGATATCTATAACCAGTATGCAATAAGGCTGAAGAAGTCGAACTCTGTGGATTTCGATGACTTGCTGTTCTATACACATATATTGTTTAGAGATCATCAGGATATACTGGCTAAGTATCAGCAGAAGTTTAAATATGTGCTTGTCGATGAGTATCAGGACACGAATAAAGCCCAGTATGTCATTATAAAGAAGCTTGTAGAAGCTCATCACAATATCTGTGTAGTGGGCGATGATGCACAGAGCATCTATTCGTTCCGTGGTGCCAGAATTGAGAATATCTTGGGTTTGGAGAGGGACTATCCTGACTTGAAGATATTTAAGCTAGAGCAGAACTATAGGTCCACCCAGAATATTGTAAATGCGGCCAACAGCCTCATAGAGAAGAATCAGGGTAGGCTCAAGAAGACTGTGTTCTCACAAAATGACGAGGGTGACAAGATAAGGATTTGTTCGGCGCATTCAGACACTGAAGAGGCGGGCATGATAGTTAGAGACATTGCCATGAGAATGCGAAATGAGGGGTTGAGGCCTCAGGATTTCGCTGTGCTCTATAGGACAAATGCTCAGAGCCGCGCGTTCGAGGACGGGCTGAGGCAGGGGAGAATCCCATATAGAATATACGGTGGTTTGGCCTTTTACCAGAGAAAGGAGATAAAGGACTTGCTAGCGTATTTCAGAGTGGCGGTTAACCATAATGATTCGGAGTCGCTTAAGAGAATAATAAACTATCCGGCGCGAGCTATTGGCATGACGACGATAGAGAAGCTTGTTTCAGCGGCGACAAGTGTTGATGTGTCGTTGTGGCAGGTCATGCAGCCGGGTATGATAGAGAAGACGGGGCTGAATGGCTCGACTCAGAACAAGATTGGGAAGTTTGTCAGCATGATAGAGATGTTTTCGATGCAGGCAGAGAATCTCACAGCGTACGAGTTCGCTGCGGAAGTGCTTTCGCAGAGCGGTATCATGAAGGAGTTGACAGAGGGGAAGAACGATGCTGAGGGCAAGGACAGGTATGACAACGTGAATGAACTTATGAATTCACTGCAGGATTATTCCCAGGAGAGGGTAGAGAGCGGTGATGACAACCATATACGCAGCTATCTGGAAGAGGTGGCCTTGATATCAGACATGGATCAGGATAGGGGCGATATGGACCAGGTGAAGCTGATGACTATACACTCGTCGAAGGGATTGGAGTTCAATAGTGTATATATTGTAGGCGTAGAGGACGAGACTTTCCCAGGTCAGCAGAGCGGATATAATCCGAAGGAACTGGAGGAAGAGAGGCGCTTGATGTATGTGGCCTTGACGAGAGCCAAGGATACGGCTACAATAAGCTATTGTTTGAGTCGTTTCCAGTATGGCCAGAGAAAAGATTGTCATCCAAGCCGATTCATAGCAGATATCGACAGTGAGTATATCGACCGTCCGGACAGTATGAATGTAGATAGACCAAGGTCGGCGTTCAGAATGGAGCAGTCGCCTCGTTCATCGTTCAGCTATGGTCAGAGGACACAGCCTGTGCAGAATCCATACGCGAGAAATCATACAGGAGCGTCATCTCCATATAGTTCGATGAGACAGACGTCTGGATTCAGGTCGGGAGGAGGCATTCAGAGACCTCCGTCATCGTTTAAGCCAGCCACTAAAGTCAGTTCGGTAGATGTGCCAAGTGGTACCTACAGTGTAGGCCAAAGAGTGGTGCATGAGACATTCGGCAGAGGAACGATATTGGCGATAGAGGGCACAATGCCTAATACCAAATTGAAGATACAGTTTGATAATTTAGGGGTAAAGCAGTTACTGGTGAAATTTGCCAGACTTAGACCCGAATAAAGTATAATAAAAAATAAAAAAAGACCACAAAATCGTCTATTTGTTCCAATGGCAAGTGATTTTCGTCTGAAATTGCTTGCCGTTATTCTATAATTTTATAATTTTGAAACAATTTTTTGGCGTAATGTTTTTGCGCTACTGAATTAAACAGAAAATATATAACTAAGAAATAAAAAATGGGATACAAAATCATTGTACTTGCTAAGCAGGTGCCAGACACACGCAACGTGGGTCCTGATGCGATGACTCCTGAGGGAACAGTCAATCGTGCAGCTCTGCCAGCCGTATTCAATCCAGAGGATCTCAATGCACTTGAGCAGGCTCTCCGCATCAAGGATGCAAATCCTGGTTCAACAATCACAATGCTTACAATGGGCTTGCCAAAGGCAACAGAAGTGCTTCGTGAAGGCCTTTACAGAGGTGCAGATGCAGGCGTTCTTTTGACAGACCGTGCTCTTGGTGGTGCAGATACACTTGCAACCAGCTACACATTGGCACAGGGCATCAAGAAGATAGGTGACTATGACATCATAGTATGTGGTCGTCAGGCAATCGACGGTGATACAGCTCAGGTTGGTCCACAGGTAGCAGAGAAGCTTGGCTTGACACAGATCACTTACACTGAGGAAGTTCTTTCAGTAGCAGGCAAGAAGATTACAGCGAAGCGTCATATCGATGGTGGTGTGGAGACAGTTGAAGGTCCACTTCCAATTGTTATCACAGTAAACGGTTCTGCAGCTCCATGTCGTACACGCAACGCTAAGCTTGTGATGAAGTACAAGAATGCAAAGCCAGCGCCAGAGATCGCAGCACTTACAGATGAGGCTGAGAAGGCTTACTATGCAACACGCCCATATCTTGCAATCCAGCAGTGGGGTGCAGCTGACATTGATGCAGATCCTGCACAGATAGGTAAGGCCGGTTCTCCAACAAATGTGAAGGCAGTCAAGAACATCGTGTTCACAGCAAAGGAAAGCAAGACATTCACTGCTAGTGACAATGATATTGACAACCTCATGGCAGAACTCATTCAGAGCAATACAATTGGTTAATTACTAACGACTAGTGACTAACGACGAGAACACGCTCGTCACTAGTAGCTAGTAACTCAGAATAAAAAATGAACAACGTATTTGTATATTGCGAACTTGAAGGCAATAAGGTTGCCGATGTAAGTTTGGAGCTTTTGACCAAGGGCCGCAAGTTGGCCAACGAACTTGGTGTGAAGCTCGAGGCACTTTGTGTTGGTTATAAGCTTGACGGCGTAGAGTCTCAGATATTGCCATACGGTGCAGATAAGGTGCATATTTTTGATGCAGAGGGTTTGTTCCCATATACATCACTTCCTCATACTTCAGCTGTAGTAAACCTCTTCAAGGAGGAACAGCCACAGATTTGTCTTCTCGGTGCAACAGTTATCGGTCGTGACCTCGGTCCACGCGTATCGTCAGCTTTGCATTCTGGTTTGACAGCAGACTGTACTCAGCTTGAAATCGGCTCTTTCGACATGAAGGTGAAGGAAGGTGACCAGATGGTAGATAAGCACTATGAGAACCAGCTCTATCAGATCCGTCCAGCGTTTGGCGGTTCTATCATCGCTACAATCGTAAATCCAGAGCATCGCCCACAGATGGCAACAGTACGTGACGGTGTGATGAAGAAGGAGATTGTTGATGCAAACTACAAGGGTGAAGTTGTTAAGCATGACGTAGCTAAGTATGTTCCAACAACCGATTATGTTGTGAAGGTTATTGACCGTCATGTAGAGGCTGCTAAGAATAATCTCAAAGGCGCTCCTATCGTTGTTGCTGGTGGTTATGGTGTTGGTTCTAAGGAAGGCTTCGATAAGCTCTTTGAACTTGCAAAGGAACTTCATGCTGAGGTTGGTGCCAGCCGTGCTGCTGTAGATGCAGGATGGGTTGACCATGATCGTCAGATTGGTCAGACAGGTGTGACTGTTCGTCCGAAGCTCTATATCGCATGTGGTATCTCTGGTCAGATTCAGCACATCGCAGGTATGCAGGATTCTTCAATGATTATCTCAATCAACTCGGATCCTGATGCTCCAATCAACCAGATAGCAGACTATGTTATCAATGGTACAGTAGAGGAGGTTATCCCTAAGATGATCAAGTATTACAAGAAGAACAGCAAGTAACCCTACAAGAGTAAAATACAATGGCAAATTATTATACAGAAACACCGGAGCTTAAGTATCACCTTAACCATCCGTTGATGAAGCGCATCGTTGAGCTCAAGGAGCGCGACTATGCTGATAAAGACAAGTATGACTATGCTCCTCAGAACTTTGAGGATGCAATGGACAACTTCGACAGAGTACTCGACATCGTTGGCGAGATCTGTGGTGAAGTTATCGGTCCAAATGCTGAAGGCGTTGACCACGACGGTCCAAAGTGTGAGAACGGTCGTGTACAGTATGCTCCAGGCACAGATGTAAATATCGACGCTACACGTAAGGCAGGATTGATGGGTATGGCTATGCCACGCCGTTTCGGTGGCTTGAACTTCCCAATCGTTCCTTATATCATGGCAGCAGATATGGTATCTTCTGCTGATGCTGGTTTCGAAAACCTCTGGGGTTTGCAGGACTGCGCTGAGACACTCTATGAGTTTGGTAACGAAGATCAGAAGATGCGTTTCTTGACTCGTGTGTGTGCAGGTGAGACAATGTCTATGGACTTGACTGAGCCAGATGCAGGTTCGGACCTTCAGAGTGTTATGCTCAAGGCTACATACGATGAGAAGGAGAACTGCTGGAGACTTAATGGTGTAAAGCGTTTCATCACTAACGGTGACGCAGACATCCACTTGGTACTTGCTCGTTCTGAGGAAGGTACTCATGACGGCCGTGGTCTTTCAATGTTCATTTATGACAAGCGTCAGGGTGGCGTTGATGTACGTCGTATCGAGAACAAGATGGGTATCAAGGGTTCACCAACATGTGAGCTTGTATATAAGAATGCTAAGGCTGAACTCTGCGGCGACCGTAAGCTCGGTCTTATCAAGTACGTCATGGCATTGATGAACGGTGCTCGTCTTGGTATCGCTGCTCAGGGTGTTGGTCTTTCACAGGCTGCATATAACGAGGCACTTGCATACGCAAAGGATCGTAAGCAGTTCGGTAAGGCAATCATTGAGTTCCCTGCTGTAGCAGATTTGCTTTCTACAATGAAGGCTAAGACAGATGCAACACGTGCTATCTTGTATGAGACAGCTCGTTTCGTTGATATGTACAAGGCACTCGACGATATCTCTAAGGAACGTAAGCTTACTCCAGAAGAGCGTGCAGAGCAGAAGAAGTATTCTAAGCTCGCTGACTCATTTACTCCGTTGTCAAAGGCTATGGGTTCAGAGTTCGCTAACCAGAATACATACGACTGTATCCAGGTACATGGTGGTTCGGGCTTCATGAAGGAGTATAAGTGCGAACGTATCTATCGCGATGCACGTATCACTTCTATCTACGAGGGTACAACACAGTTGCAGGTTGTTGCAGCTATCCGCTATGTTACAACAGGTGCATATCTTACACAGATCGAAGATTACGAACAGCAGATTTCAATGCTTGCTGCAGGTCAGTCAACACCATTTGACATTCTCCGTGACAAGTTGAAGGATATGGCTGACAAGACTCGTATGGCTATCAACCAGATTACAGAGGCTAAGGATCAGGAACTCCTTGATCTTATGGCTCGCCGTCTTGTTGAGATGTGTGCTCATACAATCATGGGTAACCTTCTTGTTATTGACGCATTGAAGGCTCCTGAGATGTTCGCTAAGTCGGCTAATGTATACGTTCGTTATGCAGAGGCTGAAGTAGAGAAGCACATGACATTTATCCGCAAGTTCCAGGCTGAGAACATTGCTGATTACCGTCAGGCATAATCGGAAAGAGTAATCCTAATACGATTATAAATATCAAGCGCCGCACCCCAACGAGGGTGCGGCGCTTGTGTTTCTCTGCAAAAGAAAAAACAACCCATGTCCATCATGCCTCCAAATGTCTATTATTCAATGTTGATTGTTATGTGCAATTAGCTGAACTGCATTTGAGATGGAGCACGCTCTGTCTCTACGGTGAGGGGTGGTAGGTGTGAGTAATGGCGGATTTTTTGGGGGCTTAGGGATGGAATTGTATTGGTTGGTTTTGATGTGGTTGTTGTGACTTTGGGAATGTCAAAAAAACTGAGTAGTTTTGCGTGAATAAACACTTATACTCTTTAAATGAAGACTATACTCTATAGGTCGCTGATGGCTGTGGCATGTGTGCTGAGCTGTGTTGCGGCTGTTGCGCAGATGCCTAGAGGTGTCGATCCTGTGCATGTGAAGACAAACATTGAAGTGTCGGGCGATGGCTCGGCGGTTTTGTCGTTTGCGATGAATATTGATGGCAAGTGGCATGTGTATGCTACTGATCCGGGCGAAGGTCCTATACCTACAACGCTTAATATTGAGAACAAGACTGGTGTTGAGCTTGTTGGTGAGCTGGCAGCAGATCGAGAGCCGAAATCGACATATGACAACGCTTTCATGAGTGACTTGCGTTTTTATGAGGAGTCGGTTGTCTTCAGTCAGAAGATGAAGTTGACGGGTGATTATCATATTGACGGATATCTTGAATATGGAGCATGCAATGACATGAGTTGCCTTCCTCCTACAGCTGTCAATTTCAAATATGACGGGACAGTGTCCACACCCGTGGCAGAGCCAGAAAGTGATAAAGAGAATGCGGTGTCTGCCGTTGTTGCTACTGATAATACACCGCAGGCTGGCAGCGAAGAGGCAGTTGTTGCCGAGGAAATCTCAACGGCTGTTGAAGACGCAGATGATTCATCGTTGTGGATGGTGTTCTGGCTCAGCTTCCTCGGTGGCTTTGGCGCACTCTTGACCCCATGTGTATGGCCTATAATACCGATGACAGTGTCATTCTTCTTGAAGAGAACAAAAGATAAGGCAAAAGGCATTAGAGACTCGGTGATTTATGGCATATCGATAGTGTTGATATATCTTATTCTTGGATTGCTTATAACAATCATTGCAGGACCGAGTGCGTTGAATGCGATGTCGACAAATGCCGTGTTTAACCTGATATTCACTGCGATGCTTGTGGTCTTCGGATTGTCGTTTATTGGTGCGTTTGAGATAACGTTGCCATCGTCGTGGAGCACTGCGGTAGATCAGAAGGCAGAGCAGACAACAGGCTTCGTTTCGATATTTCTTATGGCATTCACTCTGGCGCTTGTGTCATTCTCATGTACAGGTCCTATAATAGGCTTCTTGCTTGTTGAAGTATCGACACAGGGAAGCATCGTCGGTCCGGCGATAGGTATGCTAGGATTCTCTTTGGCATTGGCGTTGCCATTTACCATATTCGCCATGTTCCCATCGTGGATGCAGAAATTGCCTAAGTCGGGCTCATGGATGGCGACAGTTAAGGTAGTGTTGGGCTTCATAGAGCTAGCCTTTGCATTGAAATTCTTCTCGGTAGCCGACCTTGCGTATGGATGGCATTTGCTTGACAGAGAGGTATTTATCTGTATATGGGCGTCGTTGGCCTTAGTGCTTGGTATGTTCTTGCTTGGCAAGATAAAGATGGCACATGTCGATACAGACGAGGAAGTCGGAACAGTGAGAATAGTAGGCGCTATATGTTCGTTTGCGTTCTGTCTATATTTGATTCCAGGCTTGTGGGGCGCTCCACTGAAGGCAGTGTCAGCTTTCTGTCCACCTATTACAACACAGGATTTTGTCGTAGTTGACAATACACCGCACGCGCAGTTTACTGACTATGATGCAGGTTTGGCGGCTGCTAAGACACAGGGTAAGCCAGTGTTGCTTGACTTTACTGGTCATGGCTGTGTCAATTGCCGTAAGATGGAGCAGAGCGTATGGAGCGACCAGAGAGTAGCCAAGATACTTAAGGAAGATTATATCCTCATAAGTCTATATGTTGACGACAAGACACCGCTGCCAGAGAAGATAGTGATAGATGACAAGACGATTTTGCGCACAGTGGGAGACAGATGGAGTTATCTGCAAAGAACAAAGTTTGGTGTGAATTCTCAGCCTTATTATGCACCTGTTGATGCAGATGGCAATCTGAGGGCAAAGCCATACGGATATGACGAGAACGTAGATAAATTCATAAAATTCCTGGAAGACGGCAAGAAATAGCCCATTGTTTTAGTGATTTGAATATAAAATGATGTAACTTAGAGGCAACTATCTTCAGCAAGTAATCTTTTATGAGATACGTTTTAATAAAGAGATGCAGGATTGTTGGCGTTATGGAAAAGAATATGGATATCCTTATTGCCAACAATAAGATTGTCGAAATCGGTAAGAATATCTCTCGTCCAACCATAGATTGTGAGGAGATTGATGCCGAAGGTCGCATGGCCGTACCTGGTTTTGTAGACATCTGCAGTTCGTTTATTAACACTGTATATAACGAGAAGCTTGCTGCCAAGGTTTATGAGGATCTAAGTGCGGGATTTACGACGTGGATAGGTGATGTGTCGCCTTCGAATGCGGTAGAGAGGCTCGCGCAGTTGTCTTTTCAGGATCCACATACTTTGAATTTCAGCCTACATTATAACATCAATGCCTTTCATCACGGAGATCTGAACAAGATAAAGAACACATCAGAGATCAATGGTATGCCAACGCTCCATTATCTCATGGATGAACCTAAGGATGCATTTAATGACAGATTGGATCTGTATCTGGCTACAGCTGCCAAAAACAACATGTTGTTGATGGTGGAGATTAATATGCATTGCCATATTGAGGAACATATCAGGGCACTCAATCATTTTTGCAAAAGAATAGATGGAACAGGGTGTCGAGTGATGTTTGTGAATGTCAGGTATTCAGAAGAGTTTGATGTCATCTCTAAGGCAAGAGGAAACAATGACGTATATGTTCATCTGCTATATTCTCCAATAATAAGAAACAACTATGGCCTGACAGAGATAGAGCATAATGTATTTGTCGAACTATTAAGGCAGAATACATGGATATCGGGCGACATAGATGATTTGCCAGGAGAAGGTGAGACATCGTATGATGGATCGGGGGTAAGAGAGAAATTCTCGCGTAAGCATAGAGTTGCGGTTCTTGGTTCATTGTGTGAGAAAGATAAGCTCACAGTAGAGGAGATGGTAGAGTATATGACTGAGCGTAAATGCAGACTGCTCGGTTTATGGCCAGAGAAAGGTCAGATAGCGGTCGGGTCGGATGCCGACATATGCTTGGTGAATGACAATAAGCATGATATGATATCGTTGGAGAGTGGTGGAGAGAAAGTTGTATTGGAGTTACACAATAGCGTCGATTATGTATTGATGTCTGGCAGGATAGTGTATGACAAGGGAGAATTAAGGTTGAACAATATTCAAGGAAAGCAGGTTTTCAGACGATATATTTAGATGATATGAAGTCAGCAAAAGGTAAGACAACGACAAGCAGTGCCGACTCGACAGGCTTGTTAGACAATATGGATTACGAACGCATGTTAAAGAACATGCTTCGTTACTGGTGGGTTTTCGTATTGTCATTTGGTATAGCTGTCGTTGCCGCACATTTCTATAACAAGACATTGGTTCCTGTCTATCGTGCAGGCATGACCGTATTGCTTAAGGATTCAAGAGGAGGCGCCTCGTATGAACTGACAGAGGGTTTTGGCCTGTCAAGTGAACAGAAGAATCTCGAAAATCAAAGACATATCTATTCATCGTCCAAGATGATTGGTCAGGCGGTGAAGAACAGACATTTTGAAGTGTCGTACTACAATGTAGGCCGTTTCTGTGATATTGAGATGTATGGCAGAGAGGTGCCATTCTTTGTGCAGTATGACACGTTACATTCGCAGCCTATAGGTGCTATTTTTGATGTCGAGTATTATTCAGATGATGCAGTCAAGATGCATGTATATGGTGGCGGTATTTCTGGATATGACTATACGACATCGGGATATACATCGTATTATGCTTCTGGAGTTGACACGACAATGATCGTCAAGCTAGGTCAGAAATATGAGAACGACATGTATTCATTCACATTGGTGCCATACGGAGTATTCAATAAAGGCAGGTTGAGTGGGTGTGTGAGATTCTATTTCAATACCACGCAGAGCATAGTAGGCATGTGGAGTGGTGCATTAGGATTCAGCATAGACAGCGAGGGAGGTACGGTAGCTCATATCAGTGTTGTCGGGACCAATATGCAGAAGATGGTGTCGTTTTTGTGGGGATTGAATGATGCCTCTGTAAAATACAGTCTTGAGCAGAAGAACGAGGCAGCCACAAGGACATTGAGCTTTATCAAGGAGCAGCTCAGACAAACATCAGACTCCTTGACCTCGGTATCAAACAGACTCAAATCGTTTAAGGTTAGAAACGGATATATAGGTCGTAAGTCGTATGCAGACAAGATAGACGAGCGCTATATGGACTATGATAATCAGATACAGGAGTTGATGCTAAAGAGAAGCAACCTGGCGGTTATCAAAGAGAAGCTAGACAAGGGTGGGGCAGATATAGAGGAGTATTTTCCTATGGCCTCCTTGAATGAGAATGGCTTGATATCGAAGCAGTTGATGGAACTCATTGCAATTCAGAAGACGCTCAATTCGATGAAGTCGGAGTATGATGTCAATCCTTATAAGAAAGCCACAATAGAGGAGAAAGAGTATCTGGAGAACAATATCAATGTACTTATTGGTCAAACGATAGAGGCATACGATCAGCAGATAGCAGAGCTCAAGAAACATCTAGTCAGAATGTCGGCTCAGTCGGATAAGCTCCCAGATATGGAGACAGAGCTGCAGAACATAGAGAGAGAGTACAATATTCAAGATGCAGTATATACATTCCTTTTGCAGAAAGAGAGTGAGACCCTTATAGCGAAGGCTTCGAATACCGCAGATAATGACATATTGCAAGACCCATGTGGACAGGGCCAGATAGGTCCTAATACGCACAAGAACACAACGACAGCAATGGCTATCGGATTGATGTTGCCAGCGGCGGTATTCTTCTTGATAGAGTTCCTTAATAAGAAAGTTCGTTCGCTCAAGGAGTTGAAGAAGACCGTTCCAGGAATATCTGTTATGGGAGTATTGCCACAGACAGATAACTGTGGGGATATGCCATGTGTAGATATGCCTCAGGCACCGATAAGCGAAAGTTTCAGAACGCTCAGGGCAAAGCTACGTTTTGTGGCGACAGATAAAGAGAAGAAGACATTTGTCATCTCTAGTAGCAATGCAGGAGAGGGCAAGACATTCTGTGCAATTAACATAGCGGCTAATTTCGCATTGTCGGGAAAGAGATGTCTGCTGATGAACTATGACCTGCGTCGTCCTCGAGCAGAGAAGGCTCTAGGAGTAGATGTAAACAACGGAATAACAGATTATCTTGTTGGTAATTGCTCGGTAGATGATATCATTGTCCATACCAAGGAAGATGGCTTTGATGTTATGCCTTCAGGGGCTATTCCACCTAATCCATCGGAATTGATAGCTTCGGAAAAGAACAAGGAGCTGATTAATATGATGAAGGAGGCTTATGACATTGTAATAATAGATACTGCACCTATAGGATGTGTAGCAGATGGACGACTATTGGAGCAAGAGGCAGATGCCTTCTTGTTTGTCGTCAGATCAGGTGTTACAGAGTATGGTCATTTGCGTGAGACGATAGAGTCGTTGAAAGAAGAGGAGGTCAAGTCCCTCTGTCTATTGTTCAACGGCGCGTCACATTCGCGTAGAGAATATTCGAGATATGGGTCATATTATGGATATGGCTATGGATATTCGTCGTATTCGACAAATAAGTAAGATGATTATGTGATATAGAATAAGGGATGGCCTTGATGCAAGACCATCCCTTTGTTATTCTCTGTGTGACAAGGAAAAGATTTAGAGTAATCCTTGTGATTTGATTGCCTCCATTAATTGTTCGCTAAAGAATTCGTTGTTGCTCTTTGAATAACGTATTTCGGCGAAGACCTGGGCCAGGTTCTGTTTGTTGTTTTCTGTGATGAACTTCTGGTTGGCAGGGTTGTTTTCTATTTCGTTGTATGCTTTGTCGATAGCGTCTGAGGTGTAGTCGTTGTATTTCTCTGCATGAACGACAGCATTTAGAGGCAGACGTTCTGACAGCGCAGGTGACTCATCTGGATAACCCATTGTAACAGTAGTTACAGGGAATACGCCTTTAGGAAGCTGAAGGGCATCTATTATTTGCTGTGGGTTGTATGTCGTAGTGCCGAGGTAACAGATTCCAAGTCCATGAGACTCGGCAGCTATGCATATATTCTGAGCTACAAGACAAGTGTCGATGATAGCGCTGATGAGAGATTCGGAATTGAAGAACCCAGCGTCAGCATTCCTTTGGTTACACCATTTAGTGAAACGGTTGACATCTGCGCAAAGAGTCAAAACTACAGGTGCATTTTTTATCATTGGCTGATTGAAATGAGCAGGAGCAAGCTGTTCCTTTATCTCAGCAGATTTTGTGACAATAATGCTATATAACTGCATGTTGCCAGTGTTTGATGCACGAACACCAGCTTCGATTATTTCGTTAAGAACAGATTCAGGGATAGGAGTAGTTTTGTATTTCCTTACTGATGCGTGTTTTAGAATACTTTGAATCATAATGATGTTGTATATTAATTGTGCAGTTTAAAACAGGTGAACATAAAGCATGATTAGAGAGCCTAGTCCCATAATGATTTTGCTGTATGAACTTATCTTATGGTAATCGTTGTTATTCTTTGCTCTTATTGTAAGAATGCAGTTGATGATTGTAGGGATTGTTATGGCAATAATCAAGTACAGCCAGATGTATTGGTTGTCGTTTAAGAAACTGAGATAGTAATAGCTCATCCATAAAATGAAGAGAGTAAAAATCTGCAGTAATATGACAATCACCTTAGAGTTTCGTATTCCCATATCGATAGGCAGGGTATGGCAGTTGCATTGAGCGTCGCCTTGTATATCTTCCATGTCCTTTATTATCTCGCGGGTCAATGTCGTTATGAAGGCGAAAAAGGCGATAAGTGCGGTTAACTTCCACAGATAGTCGCAAGCGGTAGTGCCAAGGAAAGACACGTTGCCCGATGCTTCAATGAAACTTATTTCCGATGAGGTAGTTAGGAAAGCCACAGAAGCCGTGAGGAGTGCAACAGTCATGTTACCTATAAGCATCTGTTTCTTGAAATGTGTAGAGTAGAACCAGAGAATGATAGGCATTGATATGAAAAAGAGAGCGTGAGTCTCCTTTTTGTAAAGGAAAGAGAGGAATAGTCCGCAGAAGACACCAATAAGAGTCAAGAGAACATGAATAAGCAGAGTTGTTTTCCTGTCTATTATGCGGTCGACAACTTGTGTGTGTGGTCGGTTTATAGAGTCGGGTATGACATCGAAATAGTCGTTTATCACATTACCCGAAGCAGTCAAGGCCATAGTAGCAATAACAAGAAGAATGAACTGAGATGTAGTCATTATAGGAGTAACCTGCCAGTTGTCAAGTAAAGGCAAGATGACGCACCATCTGAGTAGAACTTGAAATAGTCCTACGAACAACACATTGCCAATACGGGCAAGTTGTAGGTATGCAAGAAAGTTCTTCATGTTTTAGTGTTTTTATTACCAAGTATGGTCAAATCCCCATTTGTTCTGGGCCCTCAAAACCTGTTCCATGACATCGCGCACACAACACTCACCTCCGTTGAAAGGAGAGATATATTTAGCAATAGTCTTGACGTCGATCACAGCGTCGTTAGGACAAGTAGGGATGCCGACAGTTTGGAGGATAGGAATGTCGGGAATGTCATCGCCCATATAAAGGACCTCTTCGTCAGTCAAATTGTATTTGTCGCGCCAATCTTTGTAAGTCTGTAGTTTTGACGATTGGCCCATGAAGATGTCGGAGATGCCAAGAGCAGAGAAACGGTTGTATATTGCATCAGTCTTTCCGCCAGTTATGATAGCAATCTTATATCCAAGCTTTATGGCAAGTTGAAGCACATAGCCGTCTTTGATATTGGCAGTGCGCATAGGCTGTCCGTCGGGATACATCGTTTCAACAGTGCGCGATAATACGCCATCAACGTCGAATGCAAAAGCCTTTATATTGGTGAGTTGTTCCTTAAAGTTTTTCATGTCAATATGTTTTTTTGATGCTGTCTGTTATTATGTTGTATATGTTTCTAGTGTTTATGTCTTCGATCAACAGTTTATGTTTCTCGATGGTATTTGTGTCATGTCTTCTTGCCGGTCCTGTTTGAGCATCAAACGGAGTTGTGGAGAAAGCTTTAGCCATTGTTTGTGAGACAAGCGGCTGCAGCATATTGAAGTCAAGTCCATTGCTTTCCATCTGTTTTTTTGCGAGATGAAGCATATGGTTGGTGAAGTTGCTAGCTATTACTGCGGCAATGTGCAGTTGTGTTCTTTGGATGCCAGTGGCGAATTGAACATTAGATGAAATGCTACGTGCAAGCGAGTCAGCTTGGTGAGATGCATATTCGTCGTTACCCTCTATGAAAAAAGGCATTTTAGCATAGTCTATGATATCGCCTTTGCTGAAAGTCTGGCAAGGGTAGAACACACCGTAGTGCTTGAACCCAGTCAGTTGATCCATCGAGGAAGCCCCCGAAGTGTGATATACCGCTCCGCTGACGTTAGGCATCTGTTGAGCCACGTCGAGAATACTCGCGTCGCTGACAGCAATGATGTATATATCCGAATCTATAGGAACGTTATCTATTGTGGAGTATGAAGAATGAGAGAACTGCACAATGTCTGCTGCGTGTTGAGAATTTCGGCAAGCAATGGCGTCGATAGTATGTCCTGCCTGCAGAAAAGCCTTGGCCAAGTGCCATGCGACGTTACCGCTACCTATGATAGATATGTGCATATTTAATAGATATAGGGCAAATATAATAAAATTTATAATAAAAGCAGCCGCTCACTTTGTGTGGCGGCTGCTATATTTGACATCAGAATAACGACTTATTACTTCTCTTCCAAGCTTTCAGGAAGCATTATAATTGTCGCGCAGTTATTCTGTTTGAGCAGTATGTTTTTAGCAAAATCCTGGATGTCTTTAGATGTGATACCCTTGAGTATCTCTTCATATCCAGTTATAGCGTCGATCTTGTAGAAAGAGCTACTTGTTGCAACCTCCTGCCAGAAGTTGTTCTGACGCTGGCTGTCGGCGAAGTCCTTAAGTTCGAACTTACGAACATTCTCAAGTTCCTCGTCAGTCACACCGTTCTTAGCTATGTCGTCAATAGACTCGCGAACGAGAATAAGTACAGAGTCAACCTTTGAAGGAGTGAAAGGAGCAGTTATTTCCAAGCTGTATTTGTTGCCGCTTTGGTAGCTAAGGCTACCGCCAACACCGACACTATATGCATAGCCAGCCTCTTCGCGTATTGTACGAGTATAGCGCATGTCAAGTATGCTTGCGAGGAAAGTTACCACGATATCGTTCTTGACAGTATAGTTGCAGTCGCCATTCCAGATCTGGCACATATAAGCCTGTGGAGTCTCCATCTCACGGTTGAAACGGTTCATTACCACACCCTTGACAGGCTTGATAGATGAATCCTTGAACTCCTCACGCTTGCCATTTGTTGGAAGTGATGCTATATACTGTTCGCAATAAAGCTTGAGTGAGTCCTTATTGAAAGCTCCAGTAAAGAAGAAGTCGAAGTCGCCTGCAGAAGCAAAGCGTTCCTTGTATAACTTCTGGTAGCCCTCGAACGAAGCGTTAGCAAGTTCCTTTTTGCTGATTCTGGCCATGATAGGGTTGTGCTGGTAGAAGACAGCACGAATAGAGTCAGAGAAAGCAGCAGTAGGCTGCTTTTCAGCGTTCTCGAGCAAAGTGTTGTACTGGCTAACGATGCTGTTGAAACCTTCGACGTCGTTTGTAGGACCCTGGAAGCGAAGGTATGTCAACTCAAACAAAGTGCGGAGATCCTTAGGTGTTGACTTACCCGATACCATTTCAGTTTTCTGGCTTAATGAGAGTGAAGTATTAACCTGCTTTCCAGCCAAAAGCTTACCCTTCTCAATCTCAGTGAAATTGCCGATACCAGTGTTGTTTGCGAAATCGCTGAAGAGCTTAATGTCAGTAGCCTGTGAGTTGTCAAGACGAGCAAAGCCGCCATAGCTAATAGCTCTCATGAGGACTTCAGTGTCGTTGAAGTCAGTCTGCTTGAAGTAAACCTTGATACCGTTAGAGAGAGTCCAAAGAGTGTAGCCATTCTCAGCAGCCTTCTCGCTCCTTATAGAACCCTTTTTAGGCATCTGAGCGATAAGAGGTTCGTCCTTAACGTTGTCAACGTAAGCCTCCAGTTCAGCGAGATGAGCAGATGTGATAGCCTGCTTCATATCCTCAACCTTAGGTACTACATATCCCTCTTTTTCAGGATACATAGCGAGGAATACGAAGTTCTTTTCAACATTTGAAGCAATCGAGTTTATGATTGTTGAGTAAGCCTGCTCAGGAAGCTGGCTGTCGAGCATCTTATAAATCTGAGTTTCAGTCTCAATGCCAGGAGTAGCCTTACCGTCGAGGAAGTGACGAACATATTTGTTTACGAAATATGTGCTCTTCTGCTTGTTTCGGTTATCGTAGAGCTTATCAATCTGGCTCAATACCTCTTGGCGAGCACGGTAGATTTCTGTGCCAGTTATACCGAAGCGACTAGCGCGTTCCATCTCCTTCAAAGCAGCCTCTACAGCTTCAGTGTCTTTGCCAGGCTTAGGGATAACGACAAGCTCAAGAGCGTCCACTGTCTTTGCGAGGAGGAACTTGCCGAAATCAATCTGAGCAACAACATAAGGGCAATCAGGATTCTGGCTAAGCTCATAGAATCGAGCGTTCATAGCTGTAGCGATGACATCTGAGATATATTCGCTCATCAGATAAGCCATTGTGCCATTTTGCTCTGGGCTAAGAGCCTCAGTCTTGTAGTCAATGAGAATCATTGCGTTGGCAAGTTCAGGGTCTTTGTCAACAAGAATGATAGGTTCTTCATTGTCTGGCACAGGATATGACTCATATTGTGCAGCATTTTCTGGCATCTTGATGTCGGAGAAAGTGTTTATTATTCTTTTCTCAATGTCGTCAACGTCGATGTCGCCAACAACGACGATAGCCTGAAGGTCAGGGCGATACCATTTCTCGTAGTAGTCGCGAAGCTCCTGTGGCTTGAAGTTGTCAACGACGCTCATCAGACCGATAGGCATACGCTTGCCATACTTAGAGCCAGGGTATATAGCCTCGAGGTTACGGTTGAGGATACGCATCTGTCCCGATGTGCGCATACGCCACTCTTCGTGGATAACGCCTCTTTCCTTGTCGATTTCTGCAGGCTCAAGGAGAAGGCCGTCGCTCCAGTCGCGGAGTATGAGAAGACATGAGTCGATGTTTTCGCTCAATGTAGGAACATCGTCAATATTGTACACAGTCTCATCTGTCGAAGTGTAAGCGTTCAGGTTTTGTCCGAACTTGACACCGATAGATTCACAGTATCCGACGACACGGTTGCCAGGGAAATGTTTTGTACCGTTGAAGCACATGTGTTCAAGGAAATGTGCCAGACCACGTTGATTCTCGTCCTCCTGAACAGATCCCACCTTTTGCGCAATGTAGAAGTTAGCGCGTTCGCGAGGTTCTTCGTTGTGACGAATGTAATAAGTGAGTCCGTTTTCTAGTTTGCCATATCTCACATCAGGGTCGAGTGGCAATGTTGGCATCTGTTGAGCCATGCTACTGATAGACACAGCCATAGCTGCTACCAGCGTGATTTTTCGAAAAATGCTCATCAAGTAAGAATTAATAATTTATTTATAATCTATAAGCAGTACCGCAAGTGTATTAGATTTGTAGTACACCGCAAATTTATTCGTTATTTCTGATTATAACAATAAAAAGCAAAAAAAAGCGAAGCATATTAGTTACGCTTCGCTTCTAGTTCATGTTCTTATGATATTTACTTAAGTATCTTCTTGCGTGATATTGAACCGTTTTTTGAAATCACTTCAACAAGACAAATGCCATGAGCGTTGAACTTGATATCATTATGTCTGTCAGTCAGTTTTTGTGAAACCATTTCACGTCCGCTAATGTCATATATCTTAAGCGATGCATCGGAAGTCACATCAACGCTAACACCATCTGTAGTTTGGCGAATGGTAACCTTATCAGCATTGTTTTTGTTGATGTCGGTTGCAACATCCTCCATCTTATTCCCAGATACTATGATGAAGAAACGCTCGTCCTCGTATTGGTTAGTTGTTGTGAAAGTATAGCTTTCAGAGCGCAGGTCAATCTTCTCTTTAGTTATGTTATCGTAGAGCAACACATCTTCAGCGTCTTTAAAGTCCTCTATGTTCAGAGCGCTTATAGTGCATTCTGTTGAGAGATTAGAGATCTGCATACCAATAGGAATGAGGATATCCTTCATTTCATTCGCATTAGGATAAACAGGGATAGAATAAGCGAAGTCACCTTTTATTCCGTAAATCTGATTGAGTCTGTCATCGCCCAGCCACTTCTTCTCAGCATCAGCCTGAATGTGATTCTCGCTGCCGTTTCTGAATACGATAGCCATCTCGTCGGTATTATATTCATCGCTGCTCAAAGTCAAGCGAAGAACATCGTTTGGTTCAGCCTTGAGTGACTTCAAGCCAGTTCTTGCGATAGGCTTTTTAGGGTATTTGATAGTAAAGTCAGAACTCTTATCGTTAGCCTTCACAAAGAAACCCTGCTGAGGAGCAATGTTGTCAGCCCATCGTCCTTCGCTGTTTGTAGGTACCTCGACGTCTGTATCAAGGCTATATGTCACGAACTGGTAAATACCGCCCATATTGATATAGAACCATAAAACAGGGTCGATATACTCATTGTCGTAAACGAACAAGTCCTTTCCATCATCTGCGATACCAATAGCAGTTGTGAATGGGTTCTGTATGAGGTTCCATCCATAGTTTTCGCCGTTAGCAATCTTAAGATTGTAAGTCTTGTCACCCTGCTGCAGAGTACCTATCTGAGTGATTATACGTTCTGGAGCGCCCTTGTCGAACAGCTGCATCTGAGCCGTCTTGAAAGTGCCTGCGAAGCTTTTCGATGGAGAGTAGTCGTATTGCTCTGCATCAAAGCTATAGAACAAGTCGCCGTCGGAAAGGCCCTCGTTGATTGTGCCCTCCAATGTAGCAGAGCCAGCAGTATAGCCATTGTTCTTCTTCAAACCTCGTTCCACCTTAACCTTGTTGTCAAGCTTACATCCACTGTTCAAATAGAAAGAGGTTGACAAGTCGCTGCTATTGCTGATGATAATCTGTCCGTCTTTGCTAGTCTTTATATGAGAATTCACGTCAACTGTTGCACCAGGCATAGCCTTAAGAGTAGCTCCATCGGCAAGCACCAGAGGAGTGTTGATGGTGAGATTGCCTTTGTCGTTAATGTCAAGTTTGAACGATATGGCAAAGTCATTGTTTGTGTTGCTTCCGTCGGCGTAATTAGTAGTTATGTTGTTCAACGTAAGCGATCCGGTCCCTTCGATGACAATCCATTTTGCTCCCTGGCAAATGGCGTTGTAGTATTGTCTAGGGTCGATTGTTACTCTGTGCTTTATGATTACAATGTCTCCAGTGTTTGGTGTCCTTCCGTGGGCCCAGTTCCATGTCGCACCATCAGCCCAGTTCCCGTCTTGTGTGCTCTGGAACTTCTCGCCCTCACTGAAATGGCCGCTTATAGTTCCGTTGTTAATGAGTCTTTTGTAATTCAGATCTCCGTTGCTTATAACTAGACCTCCTGGGTTTATCTGTAATGTTCCGTCGATATAAATGATAGAATTGTCGCATATTTCCAGTATGCCATTGACCTCTATTATTGTTTCTAGGCTATATTGGTTTGCTGCATCCCACATGGCTTCATCTATGCACATTTGTAGTTTGCCATTGACTATCGTATGCGCGTTTTCTGTTTTCCCTTCAATCTGTTGTACGGTTTTGTCTTTAGGAATAATGACAATCACTCCTTCGTTATCAAGTGGCTCTTTTATGTTTGTGTTTGCTATGACAAGGCCACATTCACTCTGCCATCCCCAGGTTATGGCATCCCATGAGCCATCTTCCATTGCCACGAACGTTGCTGTGTTGTTATGGAAATATCCCCAATCGCTGCTGCGGTCAACGTTTTCAGTTGCTGTTCCAATAAATTGTGTAGTCTTCGCACTTGCTGAAGTGTCTATCTTGTAGCCATTTATGTTTCCGTCACCTTTTATCTCGCCGTTGATTGTGATTGTTCCGAGTGGCACTTCAAGACTTGAGTTTTCACAAATATCCAAAACACCGTTGGCACCAACTGTTATGACACCTTCATGAACACCTCCTGCGACCCATTGATCGGTACAGTTGACGCTAGCCTTTGCTTCTTCGGTACCACATACATGTAATATACCATAGACAAAGACAGAACCGACAGTCGTATGGCCGTCAAGTGTGACTTCATTGCTTGCCTGCACATGAACCTCTTCTCTGACATCTGTAATATAACCTGGATAATGATATGTGTTGTTGTCGATGTCATAGAATAGAATCTTCACGTTAGGGTAGAGCGACCATATTTCGCCATTGTTCCAGTCTCCGTTGTCGCATGAGTAGAAACGGTAGCCATTGTATTGCTTTGGATCAAACTCTCTAACTATACCGTTCTTGAGAATAGGAGAATCATCAGATAAGTTGAAGTAATCCCTGTTAGGTATTGTGAGAGTACCCGTTCCCTCAACATATAAACCCTGCGACAATGTAGCTCCCTCAACATATTTGTCCATCATAGTTACCACTGCGTTGTTGGAGTGGAGGAAACACTCGCCATTTATGACAAGTTCTACAGCCTGGCAAGTCTTGCTAGTGATATTCAGATAACCGCCCTCTTCAACTATGATTTTCCTTGCTCTACAGCCGTTCGACTTCTCGCCCATCTCGAGTATCACCCCGTTAGGGACAACGATAGTATAGTTGGCTATCTCGCTGCTTGTGCCGCCGATGTTTATGTGTTGCGTCTTGTCGTTGATGTCGTTTGTGAAATTCCAGTCACTCCATTCACTGCTTGTGTGGCAATAGACGGTAGGGTAGTCTTGTGCAACGCAATGAATGTATGAGGTTAAAAATGCAATGACAGCTATAAGTCTTACTGTTTTCATGTCTAGAATTGTGTTGTGATTGTTGTTTTATTCACCGAAACCTATTTCTGTTGAATATATGTTCTCTTGAGGAGCCTGCTCAGCTTGTCTTGCACCAGAACTTTGGAAGTCGATTACAGGAGGCTTAGAAGGAGTGTGGTGTACGACCATTACACACACATCAACCTCGTATTCCTCTATCTTAGGTGCCTGATATTTTTTCTTTGTCTGAATCATCTGAGTTGACTTTCTGTTTTTTTTACGAGATATAGGACAATAATGTTCCTTATTTAGATTTTTTTATCATTTAGAAGGTTCGGTATAATATCTAATGATCTTTGCTAGAGCATTTTTGCATACCGGACAGAACTCAGGCCATTCGTTGGTTTTCATTCTACAGTCTTGACAAGCCCTGTAGATTAGTTTTCCTGAATATCCGGCACCTTCTAACAGTCCGATACCATTAGTGCCAATCTCCTTCTCCCATTTTTGGTCAAAAGCAACCTTAGTAGTGATGTTAGGCTCCCATGGTTCGACACAAGCAGGGTAGGTTGTCGTGTCAGCCTCTGTCGTGTAGTAGTATTCGTCAGCAAGACCGCCGAAGCTATGTCCAAATTCATGGACAACAACAGGTTGGAACGTCTTGTGGTGAGCAGCGGTAAGCGTATAGCTATTAAAAATACCGCCACCACCATATTCTGTTGTGTTAGCCAGAATAATGATATGTTCATAGTCCACACTTGTCAGAGCGTCGTGAATGTCCTTTATGTTGAGACTAGTCAAGTAACGGTCAGAGTAGAACGTAGAGAAATGAGACTGGAATGGAGTGTCTTTCCATATGTTGTCTTTGGGTATGCTGACCCCTTCATCTTCTGATGGAATAAAGACAGCCACTATGTTGAATCTATCCTTGAAAGAGCTGAATGGTTCGTGGCTAAAGATAGCCTTTGTAGCGACTTTAGCATCCATAAGGAAAGTGCCGACCTGCTCTTTAGTATATCCTTCAGAGAGAATAGCAATGTCAATGCAGTCCTGGTAAGTTCCGCCTTTGTGAGTATAGAAAGTAATTACCTCGTTATTACGTTTATGACGCCTTATGAGAATGTCATTAGGGTCAACGGTATGTGTGAAATCAGCAGTCACCCTATGTCTGTTATCGCAAAGACTAATCGTAATGTCAACATTGTTCTTTGGATATGGCAAAAGCATAGAATGCTCAAATCCCTTGGTGATGGTTTTGCTTTCGTCGGTTGTGAGCCATTCCTGGAAAAGAGTAGAAAAAGATGCAGTGTAGATAACTTTTTTGCTCTCAGCGTCGCGCATAACTATTTGACCGTTGCCGAGATATATTAGAGAATCCATGTTGACGCGTCTCCCGGCCCAGTTCTCTAATGAAGATATATCACTCAAACTTATCGATTGGTGGTCGGCGTTACCCGAAAATATATAGTCAACACGCAGCGTCTGATCTGTAAAATATTTATCAAATGGATCGGCATTAACATTCAATGCTGAAATTAGTAGTATAATTAATGCTGTAATTTTTTGATTCATAGCAAATTGGATGTTGTCGCCACAAATGTATTAAAAAGATAGAAATGAAAAAAGCGACAACTTGAAAAAGTTGCCGCTCATAAGTTATAAGCTATATGTATAAACTTTTATTTTCCGATGATGATGAGGTACTTTGATGTATTCCAGAAAGCACTCTTGTCGTGAATGTTGAGAGTTATGAAGCCCTCTTCATCCTTATCGAGAGAGTAGGAAGCCTCTGGGTGAGCAGAAACAACCTGTGCCTTCTTAACGTTGAGTGGAAGAGCAGATACCTCAGTGATGTTGATCTTAGTAAAGAGCTTGTCGTCAACGTTGCCTGTTACCTTCTTACCCTTGAAGAGGCCAGTTTCGAGAAGACCCTTCTCCTTGAGAACCGACTTTTCAGCAACGATGTAGAAGCCAGTCTCGAGGTTGTCAGTAGCCTCTGCAAGCTTATCGTCGACATTAGCCTTCAATGTAGCGAGTGAGTCAGTTGTAGAAGAGAGCTTGATCACAGCGTTGTTGAGGAAGCCGATCTCGATATTCTTCTCCTCAAGCATAGTGTTGAGCTTAGCGATCTCGTTGTTCTGCTGCTCGATCTGAGCGTTGAGGACACTTATGATACCCTGGAGCTCCTTGTTGTTCTTTGTTGACTTAGAAAGCTGTGCCTGAAGATTAGCAACCTTCTTCTTGTTAGCTTCGAGAGCAGTGTGGATAGCTTCGAGATCCGACTGAATCTGACTCTGTGTAGAACCCTCTGCAAGGCTTACGCTGATAATGCCCTCCTTCTCCTTGATAGTGTTAAGGTTGGTCTGGATGTCAGCCATTGTTTCTGCGAGCAAACCCATGCTGCTGTCCTTGAGGTCGTTCACATCACGGAGTGAGTCGATGGTATGCTGCATCTTTTCAGCCTGTTCCTTGCTGACGCATGCTGTCATTGCAAGAACGGCAGCTATTGCTGATACGAGTGTTTTCTTCATTTCTTTAAAGTTTTATGTAATGTATTTTATTCTTCTTCGTTTTCTTCTTTATCTTGGTTTTTGCTGAGTTTGCGAGTCAACCCCTCTATTATCATCACAAATTCACCCTTAGGTGGAATCTCTGTGAAATGAGCAATGAGTTCGTCGAGTGTTCCTCTTACGGTCTCCTCGTACACCTTACTGATTTCGCGTGTCACACTAGCCCTTCTGTTGCCCCCCATAACCTCTGCCAGCTGCTGGAGAGTCTTGACAATACGGAAAGGCGACTCGTAGAGAATCATAGTATGTGTTTCTGTAGCAAGCTGCTGAATAGCAGTCTGTCGGCCCTTCTTGTGAGGCAGGAAACCTTCGAAACAGAACTTGTCGTTAGGCAATCCACTGTCAACAAGAGCAGGAACAAAAGCGGTAGCTCCAGGCAGACACTCCACGTCAACACCTTCGTCGATACATTTGCGAACGATGAGGTAACCCGGGTCGCTTATGGCAGGTGTTCCGGCATCACTTACCAGGGCTACCATCTCTCCAGCTGCTATTCTTTGTACAAGTCCGTCAACTACCTGATGCTCGTTGAATTTATGGTAGCTAACAAGTTTTGTCTCTATCCCGAAATGTTTAAAAAGATTGGCTGTAGTACGTGTATCTTCGGCAAGAACAAACGAAGCCTCCTTCAACACGCGCAGAGCACGCATCGTGATGTCTTCAAGGTTACCTACTGGCGTTGGTACTACTACTAGCTTTGCCATTATATTATATGAATTTTCTGTGAACAGCCTTTAGGAAAGCCTCCACCGTTTTGTTCTCTATATCCCAACCATAGTTCGACAGGAAATGACTTTCCGCCTCTTCGTACGAAGTCATTTCGTTAGCCCTGTTGATTGCCGAATTGAATTCGTTGGCATCGCCACCGAACAACTCCTTCTGGAAAAGGAATCTGTCTGCTATAGCAATGGCCTTCTTTATATCAGAAACAGGTGTTCCGTAGTTCTTTACGTCACTACCTTTAGCTTGACGAGTGATGGTCTCTGCAGCGTTAGGCTTTGCAGCTGTCACTACAGCATCAGCAACCTTGTTTACAGCGACTGGTTCAGCAACAGGTTCAGGCATAGGAGCCGGCTCTGGCTCTGGAGCCACCACTTGTTCAACGACAGGTTCAGGCTCTGCAACAACTGTAGGTTGTTCGACTATTGCGACAGACTCTTTCACAGGCTCAGGTTCCACAGCTTTGATGACCTGTGGCTCTGGCTCTACAGCTAGGGCTTTAGGAGCCTCTTCTGCTGGAGTCTTAGGAGTATCAATGTGAGGCACTTGCTTTTCATCGTTACGCCAGAAGTCGAGCAGAGCGATCTCCTTCGAGATGTTCTGTTGCTTAGAGTGAAGCAGATCAATGAATGCACCTTCTATATTTTCTCCGTATTTGAAGTTCTGGAGCAGCAGCTCAATCTCCTTCAAATCGTTGATGATAATATCAATTATTGCCTCTTTTTTCATTGTCATTTAATTTGTACCTTTGCAAAGGTATCTAAAAAAACATATCTATATACCAATTTGTGACAATTTAATAATTCTAAGAGTAAGAGTAAAAATGTTTGTCGAAGGTAGGTCTCTTGGCGCAAAGCGTCAAGGGTGGATAGAGGTTATTTGCGGTTCGATGTTTTCTGGTAAAACCGAGGAACTCATGCGACGTTTGCGTAGAGCGACATTTGCCAAGCAGAAGGTGGTCCTTTTCAAGCCTAAATTTGATGTCAGATATAGCGACATAAAGGTCGTTTCCCATGATTCCAACTGCATTGATGCCATGCCTGTTGACACATCGCTAATGGTGAAGCTTCTCTCTGTCAATGCGGATGTTGTTGCAATCGACGAAGCCCAGTTTTTTGATGAAGAGTTGCCCGATGTTTGTCAGGAGCTAGCCAATAGAGGCGTAAGGGTTATTATTGCCGGTCTTGACATGGATTATACCGGGAAGCCATTTGGAACTATGCCGTTTCTTATGGCTATAGCCGAAGATGTCACTAAGGTTCATGCTATATGTGTACGTTGTGGTGCCTTGGCTCAGCACAGTCATCGTTTGTCGGGAGGCAAGAAGCTCGTAGTCTTAGGTGAGACAGACCGTTATGAACCATTGTGCCGTGACTGCTTTAACAAGGCAATGGCAGAGAGCAGAAAGATCTGAAAAGAGAGATAAAATCATCTGAGCCGTTTGTATTCAATACCGTCATCAGACGTTATGATACCACGGTCCATAAGATATACAATGGCGTCCTCGGGTAGTTCCGATAGGAGGCCATTTTCTTTTATGTTGTTTTCAATCTCCATCAGTCGCTTTGAGTCGAACGAACCCTCACGCTTACGTGCGTTGCAGATGTCGCAGTGTCCGCAAGGTTGCGACCCGCTTTCGCCAAAATACTCAAGCAGCAGCTGGCTACGGCAAGTGTCGTTTCTCTCGCAGTAGTCAATCATGGCCGTTATGCGTCGTTCGGTGTCGGCCTTCCGATCTCTATATACGCTATGTGGGAAGACCATCTCGTCTTCATGTACTCGTTCGCGAGTCCAAATGACCAATGACGTATGTTTCTGCGGATTATATATGATAACCTTCAAGCGAGCAAGAGCCTTGAGACGATTGTAAACCTCTTGTCTGTCGAGCTGACACATACGAGCAACCGTGTCCTCGTTGATTATAGCATATTCAGTAAATAGACCAGTGTAGAGTCGCAACAGCGCCTTGATCACAACATCGAGGTCAGGGTGAGCCATCTGTATGTTGTATAGTTCACCACGTTCAACGATGAAAATCACGCGGCTCTGCAAGTCAATCTCCTCCTGATAGTCGATGTATCCAGCGTTGGTCAGAATGGCAAGCGAGCTATGAACCGTCATGCCCCAATACTTATACGTGTTGCAGAACGCCTCGATGTCGAACTCGCAAACATGTCCGCAGCCCGATCCGAGGGCAATAGTCTCACTGTTGCATAATGAGTTGTATATAGCCTTAATTTCATCAGGTTCCGGATATTTGTTGGTTGTTGCCCTTCGTAGTTTCGCGGCGTCATATCCCGACCATAGCATGACCGCATAGGCGACATAGCCGTCACGTCCCGCTCTTCCCGCCTCCTGGAAATAAGCCTCTATCGATTCCGGTGCATCAAGGTGAATCACCGTCCTCACGTCAGGCTTGTCAATACCCATTCCAAAAGCGTTAGTGCAAACAATCACTCGAGCGATACCAGCCTGCCAGTCACGTTGCACCTGGTCCTTCTCCTTATTGGTCATGCCAGCGTGATAGAAAGCTGTAGGGATGCCTTTGGAATTCAGGAAACGAGCCGTCTCCCAAGTCTTTTTGCGGCTGCGAACATATACGATGCCAGTGCCCTGTATCCTGTTGAGGATCTTAAGCATGTCAGCCTCTTTATCCTCAGTGTGACGCACCATATATGCTATGTTGTCGCGCTTGAAGCTTTTGGTGAATACTTTCTTCTTGCGAAATGCTAGCGACTCCATTATGTCTTTTACCACTTCTTCCGTCGCTGTTGCAGTGAGAGCAAGTACAGGAGCGTCAGGCTTCATGGCACGGACCTCGCTAATTCTTTTATATGATGGTCTGAAGTCGAATCCCCATTGTGAGATGCAGTGGGCCTCATCTACGACAATCATGCTGACCTTCATCTGCTTGAGTTTGATGTTGAAGGTCTCACTAGACAATCGTTCAGGCGAGACATAGAGGAACTTGCATCCGCCAAGGATACAGTTGTCAAGAGCTACAGTTATTTCATCGTTAGTCAAACCCGAGAATATAGCCTTAGCCTGTATGCCCCTGTCGCGCAGATTCTGCACCTGATCTTTCATCAAGGCAATCAGAGGAGTGATGACAAGACACACCCCATCCATAGTGAGGGCAGGAACCTGAAAAGTTATCGACTTGCCGCCACCTGTTGGCATCAGGCCAAGCGTGTCATGCCCATTACCAATAGATTCTATGATATCCAGCTGAAGCGGACGGAAATCGTCATAGCCCCAGTATTGCTTAAGTATGTCGTGATATTTCGACAAGATGGATTATTTGCCTATATATTCAACTGCTTTTTCTGCACACAATTCACCATCGACAGCCGATGATACGATGCCACCCGCATATCCAGCACCTTCGCCACAAGGGTAGAGGCCAGCGATTTGGGTATGTTGCATAGTTTCTGTGTTGCGAGGAATGCGAACAGGAGATGAAGTGCGGCTCTCCACGCCAATCACCATAGCTTCATTTGTCACGAAGCCGTAGGCCTGTTTTCCGAAAGTGTCAAAACCTTTGCGCAGTCTCTCGCCGATATTCTCTGGGAGCCAGAAATGCATAGGTGATGATATCACGCCAGGTATGTAGGATGTCTCAGGGAGATCGCTAGAGAGGCGGCCCTTGACAAAGTCAGCCAAAGCCTGTGCAGGAGCAGTGATGCCCAGTCCACCATTGATGAATGCAAGTCGCTCGAGCTCCTGCTGGTAGTGCATTCCGCCTAGCACACCATCGTTCTGGAACTCTCCTATATCCTCTGGTCTTACTTCTACTACAATGCCCGAGTTGGCGAATGGCGAGTTACGCATTGAAGGCGACATGCCGTTGACAACCATCTGGTTAGGTCCCGTCATTGCAGGCACGATAAATCCGCCAGGGCACATGCAGAATGAATATACACCTCGTCCTTCCACCTGGGTCGATAGGCTATATGTCGCCGCTGGCAGATAGTCGCCTCGTCCCTCTGGCGAGTGATATTGTATCTCATCTATGAGGTCTTGCGGATGTTCCACGCGCACTCCCATGGCCCATGTCTTTGCTTCGAGCTCTATGCTACGTTTGTTGAGCATCTCGTATACGTCGCGAGCCGAATGGCCAGTAGCCAATATGACAGCTTCAGCTTCGATCGTCGTGCCGTCGGCCAGGACAACACCACGTGCGGCATTATCTCTTATGATCAGGTCGGTCATCTTAGTCTCGAAGCGCACCTCGCCACCATTAGCGATGATTGTCTCGCGCATAGCCTTGATGACGTAAGGCAGTTTGTCTGTTCCGATATGAGGATGGGCGTCGATGAGGATGTTTGGGTTAGCGCCATGATGAACGAAAACCTCGAGAATCTTTCTTATATCGCCACGTTTCGTGCTACGAGTGAAGAGCTTGCCGTCCGAGAATGTGCCTGCGCCGCCTTCACCAAACGAGTAGTTACTTTCCGGATCAACGGTGTGTGTACGGTTTAGTTGTGCAAGGTCTATCTTACGCGTGCTCACATCCTTGCCACGCTCGATGACTATTGGCCTCACCCCTAGCTCTATAAGTCGCAAAGCTGCATATAGGCCGCCAGGTCCTGCACCTACCACCACTACGCTCTTGCTGTCCTTCACATCCTTATAGCCAGGCAGGTGTAGCTGCTCTGGTGCAGGCTCTTCGCCTATCCATACACCATGCTGTTCTAGTATCAGTATCTGACGCTTACGCGCGTCTATCGAACGTCGCTGAAGGCGCATAGCTGTGATGTCTGCAGGGTTGATGCCAAGCTCTTTGGCTATTTCGTCTCTTACTGCGTCATCATTGGCAGCCTGTTCTGGTGTTAGTCGCAACTGAACTTCCTGATACATCTTCTATTGCTCTATGATTGTGTGATAATACCGCAAAGATAGAAAAAATATATGATGAGTCCCGACAATCACCATTAAATGATGTCATGGCATTCGAAAGTGGCGCTTTCAGAGCAGTTCATCCATGTAGTTGAAGAAGTCATCGTCGTTGCCGAGAAACGATTTGAGTATCTCTCCTTTGGGAGATATGACGACCTTAAAAGGGAATCCCTCAACTTTATATCTGACCTCGGTCGTCGCATCTTCGCTTCTGACGTTGAGCCATGGTATCTTATGTGTTTCGATGGCTGCCTCCCATTTCTCTTTCGTGTCGTTGCAGTCGACACCTACTATCTCTATGCGGTCTCTGTGAGCTGCGTAATACTCTTTCAGCTTCGGAAATCCCTTGATGCACCACGTGCACCACGAGCCCCAGAAGTCGAGTATGACATATTTGCCTCTTAGCGATTCGAGTTTCAATGTGTCGCCCTGTGGATTCATGAGGTTAAGTTCTGGTGCCAGGTCGCCTAGTGCTACAGTGTCGTTGCCAACTGCTTTGTGTGCAGCCATTTGTGTTTTGAGCTTCTTCGTGATTGCCAATTCCTTGTCAATGACAACTCTCATTCTGCCGTTTCTCACTTCTGGAGTGAATTTGGCCACTATCGTGTCGAGGTCGTAGTTTATTCCTAGTACAAACAGGTCCGTGGCTGACGCATCTTCATCCGGATGCTCTTCGATACGATTCAGCAGTATATTCATCCATTTGTCGGCCACAACAAAACTCTTCGATTCCGTTATGCTGTCCACTGTAGCCTCATCTACACCGGCTTCCAATGCTTCTCTTTTCTCCTTCCTGATTTCTTCATATTCCTTTCTGATCGAATTCAACTGGTCCTCAAGTCTTTGGTATTGTTTAAAGAATGCTGTGCCATCCCAGTGCGCTTCCTTGTCATTTAGTTTGCCGCTGAAAATAGCCTCTTCGCCCGGAACGACATAGAAAGTTAAGCCCTTGCCATGCTTCGACTTGAGGTGCATAAATGCCAGACATGCGAATTGTGTTTTCGCCTTGTATTTGAATTTGCCGTTTCTGACGGCTATCGTTTTGCTGTACAACGAGTCTACTGGCTCGTATTGCCTGTATTCGACTACTAGCGAGTCGTTTTTTACACCCTCTAAGGTACCTTTCATTTTGAATACTCCTTGAGCGGAGCCCACTGACGGTATTGCCATCGCAAGAATTAGAATTGCAAAGTGTTTCATAGTTCAATTGTTTTGGTTAATACAAATATATCTATTCTTTTCAATTCCGCTGCCATCTGCCACTTACGTATTATAATCTGTATAGTAATTGCAAGAAATATGCAACGCCTTGAAATTATCACGTGAGATGTGGTGTGCTAAAAGCTGAAGCAATATGTGATTGATGGCATCCACTGATAGAGATAAAGCATGTATCCTTCTGCCACCGACATACTAAACTCGTTACCGTTTATAAATACCGAATATGCGTTCTTGCGTCCGTAGCAGTTATATAGCGAGAACACCATGTATGAACGGTAACGACCGTGCGTTTCGAAATTGTGACGCCACGAGAAGTCGAGTCGGTGGAATACTGGCATCACATATCCGTTTCTCTCGGTGTATTGGGCGAGTGTTGTACCATAATACGAGAATGTTGTATAAGGTATGGTTGCTCGTCCGCCTGTGTGGTACTTGAAGACGAAGGAGAATTCATTTCTCTTGCCGCGAAATGTCGTAGTGGCAGATAGGTTGTGCCTTTGGTCATATACAGCATAATACCATCTTCCTTCGTTTATCTCATCCGCTCTGCGTTCAGATAACGAAATGGTGTAGCTGATTTGTGTTTTAAAGGTTCTTTTCTCATATTTGGCCATGGTTTCTATACCATACGCTCTGCCTTCTCCCTCTTTAACTTCAAGGTCTACGTCCTCGTTCATGAGGAGGTTAGCATTGTCTCGATAGTCAATGGTTTTTTGCATGTTCTTGAAATAACCTTCGCAAAAGAGTTCCCACGCGCCATTTGCCAATGCGCTATGTATGCCTGCAGAGAATGTGTTGGCTGTCTGAGGTGCTACAATTTTGCTTATAGGCATCCAGATGTCGGTAGGCATACTCAAGGCAGAGTTGGTCAACATGTGGTCAAATTGTGCTGTGCGGACGTATGAAGCTTTGAGCGCTGAGTGGTCGCTAAGCGAGTATGACATTGCAATGCGAGGCTCTATCCTGTAGTATTTCTTTGAGTTCGATGCTGCTGTTGCACGTGCGCCTATACTTGCGTTAAGGTTATCCGTGAATTTTATCTCGCTATTTAGGTAGATAGCTCCGAGTGCCATGCTCTTGTGGGTGAGATGATGAGGTAGCATCGCCGACCTGTCATTTAGCGGGTCAATCTCGCCAGGATTGTATCGGTGTTTTTCTGCATTGGCTCCATACGACAGATGCACATTGTTCAGGTAGTGGTCGAAATCGAGTTTGAGCGTGATTTCCGACTGACCTGCCTTCCATTCGAAGTCTCTTACGTCTTTCTCTTGCTGTTGCATATACTCATAGCTCGATGCAGTGGCTGTAAAGTTCGAAAACAATCTGTCGCTATAGATGTGGTTCCATCGTAGGGTGGCTGTCTGGTTGCCCCATTCTTGGTTGTTGTCTTGCAACAGAATAGTGCACTTGAATTTATCGTGGCTTGCGTAGCCCGAAGCGTAGATGCGGTCTCTTGATGAGATGTTCCAGTTGGTCTTGGCACACAAGTCGTAGAACTTGACTATATCTGGTGTCTTGCCCAGATGGGCTATAGTGTTAACCAATGTTCCATCGCCATATCTGCCTGCTATCATGAGCGAGCCTACGTTCTTTACTATAGGAGTCTCCAGCACGAGTCTTGAGACTACGTTGCCTATGCCGCCATCCATTTGTAGCTGTTGGTTGCTGCCCTCTTTCATGTGGATATCTACTACGGCAGCAAGTTTCCCTCCATATTTAGGCGAATATCCGCTCTTGTAGAATTCGACGGTAGATATTGCGTCTGGATTGAATCCAGAGAAAAGACCGAGAGCATGAGATGGATTGTAAACAGTGGCTTCGTCGATGAGAATCATGTTCTGGTCATGTGAACTGCCCCTGACCGACAGATTAACACTTCCGTCGGCAGCCGAAGCTACGCCAGGCAGGTTCTGCAGTGTCTTCAGGGCATCGGCTTCGCCGAATATCGCAACATTTTCCTTGATGTCGGCTGCCGTCACCGAATGTCGGCTCATACGTGGCATGTTGAGTTCTGTTTGAAACAGACTCTTTGATCTGACTGTTACTTCGGCAATGTCGGTGTGTAATGGTGTTAACAGTATGTCCATTCGTCCATCTTTGGCATCCTTGACAGCTTTCTTTACTGTGGCATAGCCGTATGCGCTTACACTGATAGAATCAGATGTCGCAACTATAGAATAATATCCATAGCTATTTGAGAAAGCGTAGTTTTTGCCATCGATAATAACAGCGCTTGGCACCGATTCGCCTGTGGCTTTCTCTTTTACATATCCGAAAACACTCTGTGCCTCAGATAAAAGACAAATGCTTATGCCTATTAGTATTGTTATATATTTCATCATCTTTCTACCACCTTGTCTTCTGTTACATAATCGTTAAACCTTATTCCTGAGGTAGCAATGAACTGGCCTTGCACATCTTCCCCGCTAAAGTTGGTAACCGGAGAAGTTGGTGTCGGTTTGTATATGCCTCCGTCGCTATTTATCTGGTCGGCCATTACGCCGAAATAATCGTAGTTTGTTTTGCTGATAGTCATTATAGAGTAGTAGTAGTGTCCTCCCAAAGGGATGTTTGTATCTAAGAACCATTCGGAACCAAGGCCTAATTCAAAAACTATTCCATCCAGATCGTTACGAAATCCTTTGTCACTAAGCCTTTGTATTGGTACGTAACGGCATTGTGAAAGATTTCTTAACGCTATATCACCTCCTTTGGTGAACAGATAGTAATTGTCAATGTTAGGCTGATTGTCTCTGAAATATAGAATAGGATTGTATGATATTTCCCCATCCTTTGTGTCTTTAGCGTAGAACTTCAGTCCGTCAACATCCGGCAGAGGAACCATCGTCTCGGTGGCCTTGAATTCGCGGTCACCAACGCGTACTGTAATAGTATAGGTGCGACCTGACTCAAACTTGTGACCTTTGAGCCAAAAACAATGCCCCTCACTCATATCATGTTCTTCACTGTCATCTTCAAAATATGCACTCCATCCGTCGTTATCCTCAATATGTACTGTTGCGTTTTCTATTGGTGGATATTTTATTCGATCATAATAATCTAATGATTCTCGTTCGCGTCGAATATAAACAGTCTGGACACTGTCGAAGTCTGTTACCATGGCATCAATGACAAAAAGTTCGGAATGGCCATTGATATCAATGTCAAATTTCTCGACGCAACTTGTGAGCATATATAGACAGCACGCAGAGATAATACTAATCAGCTTCATTTAATGCTCTTTCTATTTGGTTTATAATGTGATTAATATTATTGGGCTTGCGCAATGGATGCCCGTTAAGCAGCAATGTTGGAGTTTGTTTTACTCCACAACGACTATTTTGCATGAGTAATATATTCATCATCTCTCTACCACCTTGTCTTCTGTTATATAATCGTAAAACTCTATTCCTGAGGCAGCAATGAACTGGCCTTGTACGTCTTTCCCGCTAAAGTTGGTGACGGGAGAAGTTGGTGTCGGCTTATATATTCCTCCGTCACTATTTATTTGGTCGGCCATTACGCCGAAATAATCGTAGTTTGTTTTACTGATGGTCATTATAGAGTAGTAGTAGTTGCCTCCTATGTAGATGTTGGTTGCCATAAACCATTCGGCACCAAGGCCTAATTCAAAAACTATTCCATCCAGATCGTCACGAAATCCTTTGTCACTAAGTCTTTGTATTGGTACGTAACGGCATTGTGAACCATTTCTTAACGCCACAGCGCCTCCTTCTGTGAACAGATAGTAATTGTCAACGTTAGGCTGATTGTCTCTGAAATATATAATAGGATTGTATGATATTTCACCGTCCTTTGTATCTTTGGCGTAGAACTTCAGTCCGTCAACATTCGGCAGAGGAACCATCGTCTCGGTGGCCTTGAATTCGCGGTCACCAACGCGTACTGTAATAGTATAGGTGCGACCTGACTCAAACTTGTGACCTTTGAGCCAAAAACAATGCCCCTCACTCATATCATGTTCTTCACTGTCATCTTCAAAATATGCACTCCATCCGTCGTTATCCTCAATATGTACTGTTGCGTTTTCTATTGGTGGATATTTTATTCGATCATAATAATCTAATGATTCTCGTTCGCGTCGAATATAAACAGTCTGGACACTGTCGAAGTCTGTTACCATGGCATCAATGACAAAAAGTTCGGAATGGCCATTGATATCAATGTCAAATTTCTCGACGCAACTTGTGAGCATATATAGACAGCACGCAGAGATAATACTAATCAGCTTCATTTAATGCTCTTTCTATTTGGTTTATAATGTGATTAATATTATTGGGCTTGCGCAATGGATGCCCGTTAAGCAGCAATGTTGGAGTTTGTTTTACTCCACAACGACTATTTTGCATGAGTAATATATTCATCATCTCTCTACCACCTTGTCTTCTGTTATATAATCGTAAAACTCTATTCCTGAGGCAGCAATGAACTGGCCTTGTACGTCTTTCCCGCTAAAGTTGGTGACGGGAGAAGTTGGTGTCGGCTTATATATTCCTCCGTCACTATTTATTTGGTCGGCCATTACGCCGAAATAATCGTAGTTTGTTTTACTGATGGTCATTATAGAGTAGCTGTAGTATTCTCCAAAAGAGATATTTGTATCTAAGAACCATTCTGCACCAAGACCTAATTCCAGCACAATCCCTTCTAAATCGCCACGTAGGCCTTCGTCGCTTAGTCTCTGTATAGAAGCATATCGGCATGCTGACCAGTTTCTGTTGAGATCGTGATAAAACAGATAGTAATTGTCGACGTTAGGCTGATTGTCTCTGAAGTATAGAATAGGATTGTATGATATTTCACCATCCTTTGTGTCTTTGGCGTAGAATTTCAGTCCGTCAACATCCGGCAAGGGAACCATTGTTTCTGTAGCCTTGAATTCGCGGTCACCAACGCGTACTGTAATAGTATAGGTGCGACCTGACTCAAACTTGTGACCTTTGAGCCAAAAACAATGCCCCTCACTCATATCATGTTCTTCACTGTCATCTTCAAAATATGCACTCCATCCGTCGTTATCCTCAATATGTACTGTTGCGTTTTCTATTGGTGGATATTTTATTCGATCATAATAATCTAATGATTCTCGTTCGCGTCGAATATAAACAGTCTGGACACTGTCGAAGTCTGTTACCATGGCATCAATGACAAAAAGTTCGGAATGGCCATTGATATCAATGTCAAATTTCTCGACGCAGCTTGTGAGCATATATAGACAGCACGCAGAGATAATATTAATCAGCTTCATTGCCGTACTTTTGTAACGATTGGAAAATTCACTATCTGTTTGTATTGCAAATGTAGTGAATATATGAATAATTGTCTATTGTTTTAGGACAAATTTCTTTGCAACAAAATGACACAATAAAATGCGGCTTGGCTCGTTTGCCATAAAACAAACATCACTAAACAAGATATGTATATGAGAAAGATTCTGTTTGTCGTTGTTGCTGCTGTCGCAGCTCTGTCTGCCATGCCCTATGCTGCCAACGTAAATCCCGATGCCAAACCCGCTGTCGTGTCGCCCGAACTGCCGATGACTACCATCGATATGCCAGGTGGCAAAATAGCTCACGTCAGTCTGCGTCCCGATCATGCTGTCGTATATGATACTATGCGCGACAAGCATAATGGCTATATCATTGTATCTAAGAAGGATCTTCGCCTCTATGTTTACGAACATCGTGCTGGCGAACCCGATGCTCTCATAGCCCACTATCCTGTTTGCCTCAGCCTCAACAAGGGCAACAAGCAGATGGCAGGCGATATGCGTACTCCCGAATCACCTGCCGAACACCCGTTTGTCATCACCGAAATCAATGATGCGTCGTCGTGGCGCCACGACTTTGGCGACGGCCGTGGCAGTATCAAAGCCTATGGACATTGGTTCCTTCGACTGCAGACAGGTTTCCGAGGTATAGGTATTCATGGCTCCACTGGCAACGAGCAGACGGTTCCTGGCCGTGCCAGTGAAGGATGTATCCGCCTCCGTGATGCCGATATTATCAGTCTAAAGGAAAACTATGCCTACTGTGGCATGCAGGTGACTATTCTTCCCGACTGATATCACCTATTTATGTTCCTTGTAATAAACTAATGCAGCATTGATATTCGCCTGCACAGCATTGCCGCTGAACGTCGCTCCTGTAATAGCATCAACAGAAGTGTCTGCTGACAACGACTTTGCCTTGCCGACCTTTAGGTTTTCGTAAAGAGGGAAAAGCTTCCTTGTCATAGGATTAAAGTAGCCTTTGCTCTCTTCATTAGGAAGTGCCTTAATCTTTATGACTTGTTCGTTCTTGATGTAGACCTCAAGTGGCGTATTGCTCTTGAATCCCTTTTTGTCGCAAAGAGTAGTCGTGTTTATAATGTAAACGTCGCCATCTCTAGTCATTACGCTATCAGGTATGGCTGCTATCATGAGACACACCAACGCCAAAAACGTAGAAGTGAGTTTTATAATTTTCATCATTCTCATCATTTCATGGTTACCTGAATTCGATTGCCTGCATCAAGTATTGACCTACACAACAATTGAATATCCTGTGCTGTCAGTGCATCAATACGTTCGAGATATGAGTCGTTAAAGTCAATGCCATCAGCTAACTTATGATAACATACATATTCCCACCATCCGTTGGTTCGTATGATACGGTCATAGTACTTCCGTTCATACTCTTTGATGTTCTGAAGTAATTCCTCCGATGGTCCATGGTCTGCAAGATTACGCAGTTGTCTCTCAACCTCGTTAAGGATACTCTGGTATTTGTCTGGATCACACCTGAAATTGATGGCAAGTGACAATCCGTCAGCTGGTGTGCTCCAATTCTTAGTAGAGACGGCAACTCCATATACACCACTCATCTGTTCACGCACTGTTTCGGTATATATTGTCTTCAGCATTTGCGACAATACGTCCAGTCGAATGTCATTGTCGCTTGTATATGGCATATCCACAAAATATGTCAGTTCTGTCAGAGCAGAAGGTGTCTGCTGTTCATATTCAAATACGTTTGTATAACCGCCACGACGGTAATCGGTATAATTCTCTTTCGGTGCCTTGGTTGCCACAGGGCGTTTGCGGTTGCCCGGAAGAGAGGCCACATACTGGCAAATAAGCTCTTCGAATTCTTCTGTACGTATATCGCCTGTAACGATAAGCGACATGCCTGCCATGTTTTTGAAGCGCTCTTTATAGATCTGCATTATGCGGTCATGGGACACGCGGTCGATTGTCGCCAGATTGAGAGGTTCGATACGTTCGGTATTTGAGTATTTCGCACTGCGCAGAGAATCGTTAAACACTACCATAGGACTGGCAGTCCTATTGCCGAGCATCGAGCGCTGACGATCAATTATGCTACAGAATGCCTTGTCATCCTTGCGTGGCTGCGTAGCAAAAAGATAAGCCACTTCGAGCCACGTCTTGAAATCAGAAGCTGCACATACGCCCTCTATGCCTTCCTCTTCACTACGCATAAACGGAGTGACACGAAGAGCTTTGCCTGCACGCTTTTTTTCAAGCATTAGATGGTCAAAATCAGCGGCGCCACTTTGATTGATGACGGTCTGCAATATAGTCAGTGAAGGTATGTCTTCGAGTCCATACAACGCATGCCCGCCTTCTCTAAACATTTTTATAGTCAGACGGTTGGGTTCGAGTTCGGACGGACGTGCATATACGTTGATGCCATTTGACAAGACATACTGGGTATAGTCATTGCCAAAATCATTTCGAGCAATAATCTGACCCTTCTTTGGCAGTTTCTTGATGAACTTGCGGTCGATAGGAGTGTTGACGATATCGTTGACATAGTCACGTCTCTCGGCTTCGAGCACCCACGATTTGAGTTGCTCATTCGTTGGCATCGAATATGCCTGTCCGTTGAAGACGTTAGGTCCATATACCACTATGATCTGATTCCTGCCTGTAGTATCCTCAAAGATGATGTCTTTCAGAGTCTGATTGACTTCCTCTATGGTGACGCTATCCATCAGAGCATGTTCTATGTCAGCTTCCTGCTCGATAGACATGAGGTGGCTGTTGTCGCAGAAATGGTTGACTATTTTGCCTATGTATTCCGAATTGTTTGTCTTGTCTTTTGTGTCGATACGATGCTCGAGGTTGACATTGTGCTGCATCTTCGCGTGCTCAAATTCGGCTTCAGTAACGCCATATCTGCGGGCTTTTTCTACAACCTCCATTACGGCGTCAATACCTGCCTGTGGGTTCTCGGGCTTGAGGCCTATTGAAATTGAAAATGCATTTTTTTCATCGGTGATGTAGAATCGACCATTTCGCACATTGCTTGACATGACTGCAGGCTTATGATTATTGGTCAGTTCGGCCAGACGTTGACGTAGTATGAACATGGCGAGTCGCGACTTGTAATCGTCGGCAAAATCGGCATGCGAGTCACGCTCACTACGTGCAGTTGCATCATGTTTCATGAAAAGCTGCATGTTCATCGTCGGTTGCTCGCTGTCGGCTTTTGAGTATACTATCATCTCATCATTGTCTGCTACAGGATAGTAGATGCGTTGAGCCTTATTGTCGGCTGATGGTATAGAAGAGAAGAGGCTGCATATCTTATGTTCGACATCATCTACATCTATATCGCCTACTACAATGACAGCCTGCAGATCCGGACGATACCATTTGTCGTAGTAACGACGCAGTGCCTCGTGTGGGAATTTGTCAACCACATCCATAGAACCGATAGGAAGGCAGTCCTCGTATTTCGACCCTTTATATATGACAGACATGGCTTCTTCCATGATACGTTGCCAAGCCATGCCCGAACGCCTTGTTCGCCATTCTTCATGTATGATGCCACGTTCATTGTCGATCTCCTCGTCTTTCAGCAGCAGCGAGTGACTCCAGTCGCACAGTATAAGCAAGCAGGTGTCGGTCACACCACTCTTTGCGACAGGTGCATTTGATATGTTATAGATCGTACGGTCGATGCCGGTTGAGGCGTTAAGGTCGGTGCCGAACTTTATGCCGTTACGTTCACACCAGTTACGGATAGATCGCTGACCGGCATTGCCATCAGGGAAATGCTCCGAACCGTTAAAGGCCATGTGTTCGAGGAAATGCGCAAGGCCTCGCTGATCTTTGTCCTCAAGGATTGACCCGACACGCTGAGCAATATAGAAGTCAGCCTGTCCCGGTGTCTGATTGTTATGACGGATATAATACGTCAATCCGTTAGGAAGATGTCCCACACGAATTGCCGTGTCCTTAGGTAAAGGTTGTGCGCTGACGGCAGTGACTCCTGCTATCAGCGCAACCAACGTATAGAAGAATCTATTCACTTTCTTTACTTGTTGATAAACTTCTTGCCATTCTGAATCACAATGCCCTTGGTCCAACGATCGACACGCTGACCTGCGAGATTGTAGCATGGAGCATTGTCGTCGGCAATGGATGGCACGACTAGTTCGTTGACAGCTGTTATTATCTGAGATGTACGCACGCCGCCACCAAATATTGGTCCGCAATTCTCACCTGTCCCAACAATCAGACCATTATTAATATTGTCGGAAAAGTCGACATCTTCGTTGTTGCCTTTAGCGATATAACTGACGATGCCACTTACATAGTTGGAACCCGTAATATCTCCATTGTTGACATTACCACTGACGCCAGCGACATAGGACATGCTAGCCGCGATGCCGGCAATATATTTCCCCTTGGGATCATTAATATTAGCGTTATTTGTGCAATTGGTGACCACACCGCTAAACATACCTACAATACCTGCAGCGCCTGTCCCATTAGTCGAAGAGCAATTGCCATAATTAACGCAATGATCAACTATAACGTTCGCGTATGCTGCATCTGTTGTGCCCACCGATGCTCCTGACTGACTACCACCAACAATGCCAGCCGCGTATGAAGAAGCTACAATATCACCATAGTTAGTGCAATTTCTCACGACACCTTTCCCCTTGACAATATAAGAGCAGATGCCCGCAGCTGCCATGCCAACCGAAGTGATATCGGCATAATTGGTGCAGTCTTCAACAAATCCTCCATAATTGACACAAACAAAAGGTGCCACATATTGATGTGTATTGACATAATTGTTCTCGGTGAAAATCATGTTCTTTACCACGCCACCTTCGCCGAGCGAAGAGATAAGAGCATTGAACTGTCCTTGTACATCACGGTCGCATTTTGTATGATATATGCCGCTTATTCTCTTGTCATTACCGTCAATCACGCCCTGGAAACCCCAGGCAACAGTAGTGAGATTAGTGATAGCAGCTCTTGCAACCGATGGAAACTGCACAGGGTTTGCTTCAGTGCCGCCGAAATTGATGTCGGCAGTCAATATAAAATACTCGCCTGCACCAGTGTTGTCGGAAGTAATCTTCGCAGCGAGAGTTGTGAAATCGCTAGCCGAACTAATCTTGTATGGGTCGGCTTCAGTACCGCTACCTGCAAAGCCATAAACATTGTCTGCCATGGCGTTGAATGCCGCACCAAGAACCACAAAAAGCGTGAATAATTTCTTCATATTTTTTATCTGTTTTGTTTGTTTTCCTATGAAACGTCTCCTGCACTGCCATACCTGTCTTGTCGGTGTCGACGCCAGACAGTTGTCCCTCGTCTTTCATGTCGCCCGAGCCGCTCTGCATGTTCATACGGAGTCCGACGGTGAAGTGACGGCTGTCGCGAATTATTATCTTGCGTTCCATTTGGGCAAACGGACGGCAGATGCTGATCTTCTGCTTGCCCATCGCCCGACTCTGCGTCAACAATCCGGCCGCTTATCTTGAACGACTGTGACACGGCCACGACCGACATCAGCATCATGAATATTGTTGTATGAATCTTAAGCATCGACAGCGTTTCTCAACGGATGCGAAATTACACATTTTCAGCGATTAGCACAATACTCATTTTTAGGTATGTAATCCTTCCGCAATTCTTTCTCATGGCTCGCCATGGTGTCTATATGTTAGGCAGCACCAAGGTAGATGACAAGAAGTAAAAAAGAAGCCCCTAAGTGTTGTATAATGACACTTAGGGGCTTTTTATTTTGCGTCTATTCTTATTGGAAAGAACTTACGACTCGATGAAATCACACACTTTATTGATCTGCTCCGCTATCGAA
>JAKSLH010000001.1 GCA_024401335.1 Bacteroidales bacterium | reverse complement strand
CCATTTCATGTATCCGCTTTCCTCTCGCTTTCCTCTCGTTATCCTGTCGTTATCTTATCTGTTACGGCTGATTAACCGAGCGTCATATCACCGTTAAATTGTGTTTAACAACAAAAGGTGTTTGTCAATGCGGTATTCTTTAGCTACCCATTCGTTCTAAAATAACACTAACACATAACAAAAAAATACTGCGTCACCATACCTCATGACCTGCCTCTGGATTTGTCAAATTTGTCACTCGTCATTGTCCATTAGTCATTATCCATCTCGTCATTTTCCAATAGGATTACAATACCCTCGCAATACATTTTACTTTTTGAGACATGAGGCGGGATAAAATAAAGAAAGAAGAAATCACGTATTCCACTCTGTCCAATAGATATCAGAGTCATAGTCAGCCGCCAAACTATCAAACCATTCTTTGGTCATTTCAGGATTTTCTGCAAGCAAACATTCTTTGGAGCAATAGTGATAAGATTCTCCATACATCCAACCCTCATTCATCAGTTTGTGACAATGGTCACATTGGCGCGCAAATTGAACATCACATTCGCTGATTATCCAATCGAGATTACCTGTCATTATAAGATACTCGACCAAATGGACCGCAAGCGACCTCTGCTTCTCGTCATCGATAACGAAGAAATATTCAGGGCGCCATAAATCGGAAGCGAAAATTCTTAAGAATTCATGTTCCGTCAGCTCTATCGTCTTTCCATCATGAAGAACAAAGAATTTGTTGCAGTCATCGCGATGCTCCCAAACATACATTGAAGCAGGTGAAGAATCAAGATAACGCCAGGCCCTAATCTTTGTATTTGGGAATCGCTTAAGCATTTCGACAAATCCAGTAGATGAAATCCAATCCATAATGATAAAAGATTAAAAGTCAGATGAGAGAAAGTCGCAGATCCTGTTGAGAGATACAAACAATTAAGATCTTCTTAGATCCCCAATGGCACATTTAAATCTTTTTAGATCGATTGTCATTCTCACTTCATTATTGTAGCTCAAAAGAATCGTCATGAGCAGTTCAGCAAAGTGATGAACAAAACAATATTCCTTGACATCAAAGACGGAATATTGTTCTGCAGCTACGAGGTCATCTCAAAGCAGTACACTTTAACTCAAACCACGTCGAACGGAGTTGGGTATGTCGGGGAGAGGGTGACGAGAAGACAAAAAAGACCATGCTAGTGTTAACCAGCATAGTCTTTTTTTGGCTGAAGGCAGGGAGAGACTTCTCCCACCTAAAAACATTTTAGAGCTTGCGACCTGCTATGTCGTAGCGTTCGCCATTGCGGATGATGACAATGTGACCGTTTTCGATAGTCTTAACAATCTTCGTTGTCATGTCGGCCTTGGTAATGTCAACGGCTGTAGGCACACCACTAATTTTGTAGACAGGACGAACAGAATTGCCATGACAACGGAAGTGATAATCACAACTTGCTGTAGATGCACCAATTTTCATGTACATAGCGCATTGAGAATCATAAGTACCAATCGTTCGCGACCAATAAAAACCGGCTTGACCAGTTTCATTGTAATTCAATTGATAACGATTTCCTGCGGCGGGAAGGAATAGATGGACATCAGCATCAACATTGTAATCAGACGAAGAAGTCTTAGTAATGACTCCCTTGTCACTTTCTCTTTTTGCTTTGAAGACTATGTATCCATTTACCTTATTGCTGTCATAAATAGTTGTCCATACCCAGTAGCAGTTGCTCAATAATTCTTGCTGTTGCTCAAGTGAGGGTATTCTCCAATTGCCACCCCAAATGATAGCAGCAACATCATCATCGCTATCAAGTTCTTTTTTGTTGTCACCGATAAATACTCCATCGGAGTTGTACCATGAGCAGCTTGTCTGGTTGTCGGCAAAGGTGTACTTGTTGCAACCTTCTTCGGAATTTATGCTATGATTCATCCATAGGTATGTGCGCCACCTGTAGTCGTCTTTACGCTCTATCTCTCCCCAGGCAAAATACCATCCAAATTTTTCGGGACCATCAGCACCAATATTCGTTGTTGCCCAAAGCGTTTTACTAGGGAGTCCTAAATCAACATACTCGTGACCGTTCTCTGTATTTTGAGACCAAACATTAGTAACGAGGAGTCCTAATGATATAAGAGTAAATAATTTCTTCATACAATTGATTTTTATAAAAACAAGCAAGCAATGTATTCTAATAATTACACGTCAAAACCACTAACAAGGCGGGTGTTGTCTTGTGTGAATTTGTACATTCCAGTTTCATGAGCGATGCGGCCCAAAACAACCCATCTGTTTAATCCATTTCGTTCTGCCCATTTCCCGTACTCTGTTTGAATGTTACGCGGATTAACGGCAACCTTCGGACGACTGCGCCATATATGATCAGGAACAAGTACTGAGCTGGCAAATTTGTTCGCTTCGTTTTCTTCCTTTGTGTCTTCGGAAATATTAATGAATGAAGTTTTGGTGTCGTCGAAATGGAGCTTGAGATGACCTATTTCGTGCATTATGGCAAAAGCCAGATTGTCGATACGATTAAAGCGCATAGTAACAACGACAGATGGCACTCCGTCTGCTGCAATAAAAGAGTAGCCATCAACACTGGCATTGGGTATTTTCTTCTCGACACAAAAGCGAATGCCATGATTGGCCATAATATCGGTCACAAGCTGAATGACATTCCCACTATTGCTATTTAAAACAGAGGCTAACTGATCGACGAGAGTATTGTCCTCGGCATCGTATTTGCCATTGACATTTTGCTGGGTTGCCGCATGTCGTGCAAGGATTGTCCATGTTAGAATAGCACGTTCGTCAGTGCCAACTTTGTCGGATTTATGGAATCGTCCTTGCTCGTAAATCAAGACAGCAGGCTTAGGCAAGCGAAAAACATCAGTGAGGACAGCCAGCTTCTCAGTGAAAGTGGAAGCCTTGCTATTAACCTTACGCAAAAGCAAGTTGACATCAATCTTCTGATTATATTCTGCTATCAGGAGTTGTGCCTTTTGCTCTTCGATATCGCGTTGCATAATGACCTGACGATCATAGTCATACTCAGCCTGAAGACGGACCCAAAACTTAGCAGGTATGCCGAGCTGAATTTCCAGTTTGTCGGCAATGGCTGGAGTGATGTCTCGTTTTCCATTGACGAGTTCGCTGAAATGGGTTGTTTGCATGCCGATAAGGGCTGCAAATTCTTTCTGCTTAATACCACGCGCAACAAGCTCCTCCTTGATTGTTGCACCAGGAGCAACGGCTACGAATGGAGTGATTTTGTTACTTGTTTCCATAATGATCTTCATTTAATTCCAACAAAACAATACGTATACCTCCGTCAAATTCTTCGAATATCAAACGTTCAACCCTGCCGTTGACAATTCTGACTGAACTTTTGCCTGAGTAATTGTTTTTGAGTTTCTCATAATGAAGAGAACTGAATACCTTTAGTTCACTTGCATTATCGACACTTATCAATCGATTATACACAGACACAAGTTGTATTATGAATTTGCGATCTTTGGACAACTTCTTGTATTTGTTGTTTTTCCCTTTCTCAATAAGTTCTTTTAAATCTTCGTCTTGAAATTCGACTATCATAGTTACAATGATATTAGACGAGGCAAAGATACAGAAAGTTACCAAATACAGGTAATTTTCGCCTATTTTTCATCTAACAACGTTATGCTTTATTGATTCTTGTCGAACAAGATAGGGCAAGTGTGTGAGTTATTGATCTCATCTTTGTCAAAAAAATATTACAACTATGATTTCACGAGATAAAATAGTGACAGTAGATGGCGTAAAGTACATGCTACACCTATCACTCGAATTGAGTAAGGATGTTTGGAATGTTCGGATTTATTATCGTCGTTCTACTCATGAGGATTTTAGCATTTGTGCTAAGGGAAATGTGCTTTATAGGGATTTGGCTAGTTTTGTGACGATAGAGTGGATTGACCGCGTTTATAGGGATTATGTTGCGGCATGTTTGAATGTTCATGAGTTCGAGTACTGAAGGACTACATATAGAAACAAATAGCAACATTGAGAAAGATGGGACAAGATAGGGCAAGTGACTTGGATTGGCTGGTGAACTTTGCGACATCAGAAACCAATAAAAACGGAAAGAAAATGAGCAAGGCAACACTAGCTTTCCCTGTAGAGGCGCTTCAGGGAAAGGTCAACAAGCAGGATTCTGCTTACTTCGCAAAGCGCAATGGTCGATACTACCTCAACCGCATCGTGAATCCTTACACTGGTGATCCGACTGTGACACAGCTCGATATCCAGGACAAGTTTAAGACTGTCACCCAGCAGGTGTCAAGAATCATGAAGTTGGGTCCGGGCAGCGATCAGTACGATTTGTACAAGGCTGAATACGACAAGAATCCGGGCAAGGCTACTTCGCTTCGTGGCTACATCTTTGCAAGAAACAATGATTTCCTAAAAGATTTCCTAAAAGAATTTACTGAAAGACAGGCAGATATACTAAAAATAATAAGTGCTAATTTCCTAATAACGACACAGGAAATTGCCGATAAGACGGGGACGACAGACAGGACTATCAGAAATGACATAAAGACATTAAAGGAGAAGGGATTGCTATATAGAGAGGGAGGACGTAAAGATGGCAGATGGATATTAACGGGGAATGGAGTAGCATTGTTGGAGTTTATAAGATAGTAAGTATTCGTTTTACATACGTTGCAGGAAGAACAAAACAGCGAGCTGGCCATGGAGTGCGGTCGGCTCGCTTTGGTTTATGGTGGGCTCGGCGTCGGTTAGGGTCGGCCGATATTGGGTGAGGCAAAAAACTCAATTGCGGATTTGTTTTTTTAAATAGATATCAGACGAAATAGCTGTGTCATATCCTTTTATCTACTATATTTGTGACCGAATACAAATCATTAAGGATTATTGGCATGAAAATGAATTTATTACTCGTTGCGCTCTTGTCGGCGATTGCATCTTATGCACAGGATGTTGTTTTCTACACTCCTTCTATTGTTCGCATCACCAAGAACGCTCCCGACATGAGCCATGATACTGGCCTGTCGCTTGTTGTCAAGGCTAACCCGTCGAATGTAAAGACTAAAGTCATCAACAACGGGAATACCGTATCATATTCGTCTTCCGATCTTACCGTAACAGTTGATCTTCAGACTCAGAATGTATCTTTTTCCGACCGCAAAGGCAACATCCTTCTACGTGAAGCAAGCCATGCTTTCACTCCTATCACAACGGGGCCAGATGCTGGCCGATATAAGGTGCGCCAGTCTTTCGCTCTCGATGCTGACGAAGCTATCTATGGCATCGGCATGATGCAGAACGGCAAGATGAATCTGCGTGGTGAAGACCGCCTTATGATTCAGACGAATCTCGAGGATTTTGCCAATATCTTCCAGAGCATAAAGGGATATGGCGTCTATTGGGACAACTATTCGCCCACTCAGCTCAAAGATGCCGACAACCAGCTCTCGCTCGAATCACAGGTTGGTTCAAAAGTCGACTACTACTTCATGTATGGTCAATCGGCCGATGGCGTGATTGCCGAGATGCGTCACCTCACAGGTCACGTGCCTATGCTGCCTCTATGGACATACGGGTTTCACCAGAGCCGTGAGCGTTATAAATCGTCGCGCGAATTATTAGAAGTTGTTGATACATACCGCAAGACGGGTGTGCCTTTTGACGGCATCATTCAGGATTGGCAATATTGGGGCAACAACTACCTATGGAATGCCATGGAGTTTCTGAATGAGGATTTTGCAGATTATAAGCAGATGATTGACCATGTACATGAGTCAAATGCTCACATGTCAATCAGTATCTGGGCGAGCTTCGGTCCGCACACTAAGGCTTATCGTCAACTTGCAGAGAAGGATCTCCTCTATAGTTTCCAGACATGGCCTATGAGCGGCCTCTCTTCTTGGCCACCAAACATGGATTATCCAAGTGGTGTTCGTTGTTATGATCCGTATAGCCAGACTGCACGCGACATCTACTGGGATAATCTCAAGCGCCTGCATAGCCTAGGCATCGATGCATGGTGGATGGACTCTACCGACCCAGACCATCTGTATTGGCCCGACTCTGACCTTGACGAGGTCAAGATGATAACAAATCCACAAACAGGCGATGATTTTCTCGGCTCGTGGCGATTGGTGCGTAATGCTTTCCCGCTCTGCACAGTAGAGGGCATCTACGACAAGCAACGTGCAGAAGACCCATCGAAGCGAGTATTCATTCTGACTCGCAGTTACTTCGCAGGTCAGCAGCGCACTGGTGCTAACACATGGAGTGGTGATGTAGGTTCTTCTTGGGATTCGTTCCGCAAGCAGATACCTATCTGCCTCAACTATACGCTCACAGCCAATCCGAATGTCAACACCGACCTTGGCGGCTTCTTTGCCAATGCCTACAACAAGACATCTCTCGACCAGACTGCCTGCAACAATCCTCTCTATCAGGAACTATATGTTCGATGGATGCAGTTCGGTGTTTTCTCACCTATGATGCGAAGCCATGGCACAGAGGTCTATCGCGAGCTGTATCATTTCGGCAAGCCAGGAGAGCCTATTTATGACGCTCTTCTCACTTCGGTAAAACTACGCTATAAGCTCCTACCATATATCTATAGCACAAGCTGGCAGGTGAGCCACAACGACGATTCGTTCATGCGTGCTCTCATGATGGATTTTAAGGACGACAGGAATGTTTGGGATAATAACCGTGAGTTCATGTTCGGTCGTTCTATCCTCGTAGCCCCTGTTGTCAATGCTCTTTACACTCCTGAGACGCCCAACGAGACAAATGAGATGTCGGGCTGGGACCGTGACAACAAGACACTCTATCAAGAAGGCTACACGGCAGATTGGAGTGCGCAAAAGAGATACGACGTTTATCTTCCATCTGGAGCATCTTGGTTTGACTTCTATACCAATCAGAAGTACAATGGTGGTCAGACCGTCAGTGCCGATGCAACTATTGCCCATTGTCCTGTATACATCAAGGCAGGCACTATCCTTCCTCTCTGCACCAAGGATGTGCAGTATGCCAACATAGCCGACTGGGCCGACCTCGACATAGTGGTGTATCCTGGTGCGGATGCAACATTCACTCTCTATGAGGATGAAGGCGACAACTACAACTATGAGAAGGGTGAATACTCGACTATAGAATTCCGTTGGGACGACAAGCGAAAGACACTCACCATAGGGAAACGTACAGGCTCATTTGCTGGGATGATTACAGAACGAACCTTCCACGTCAAGGTTGTCGGTGGAATTGAAAAAGACGTCAAATACAACGCCAACAAGGTCGTTGTGAAATAGTGACTATAGCAAGACGGGGAATGTTTACAATAAAAAGAGCAGGCTGACTCTCCATCACGGAGATCCAGCCTGTTCTCATATAATCAAAACGTTAATCGAATCACAATGATTCCTTTCAAAACTTCTACTAATATTTATCAAACTTATATTTGTCTCTCAGGGCTTGCCTCTCTTCTTCGTTGAGCACATCGAAATAGCCCTTCCAACCTGGACAGAAGTTTATGTGCCATCGCCAAAATCTTCCTAGTAGCGACTTTGGGTCTTTATCGTACTTAGCTCTGAACTTACATGTCTCACATGGTTTTCCTGTATTTGCCATAATAAGAGATGTCTTATTTCTCCACAGAGATCTGCTTAGCATATTTAGCAGACTTAGTCTGAACACTCACGATATATATACCAGCCTTGAAAGAAGACATATCGATGCTAATCGTTTCGCCATTGACCTTCTGGCTGTAGAAGACCTTACCGCTCATGTCACAGATAGAGAGATCGCCGTTGTTTGCATCGGAAGTGAGGTTGACATTAAGGACCTCACGACATGGGTTAGGGTAAGTAGTGAACATCTTCACAACCTTGAGATCCTTAATAGGAGTTGACTTGCCCAGTTTGAACCAGTTCATGTTGAACTCTTTATTCACGATGTAAATGCGCATCTTGTAGGTGCCTTGTGGCAATTCAACAGAACCAGTCATCGACTTCCAAGTCTGCCATCCGCCTGTAGCGTTGACATTGAAAGTACCGACTGAAGTCTTGTTATCTTCGTCGTCATAGAGTTGTATTTCAAACTTACCGTTACCAGCCTGAGCAGCGATGCGGTATTCGAGAGAGTAGGTGCCAGCCTCGGCAATGTTGACAATAAAGTCGATGTAGTCGCCAGGATCAGTATAACCGAAGTTCTCCTTGCATTCTCCAACCTTATCATCACATGCCTCGAAAGAGAGACCACTCTGAGCATAGTAGTCTTCGACCTTGATAGTGCCAGGCAGGTTAATGCGCTTCAGGGCAACGTTAGTAACCTTGAGGTCGGTCAGTGCGTCGAGGTTGTCTCCTGATGTATTTTTAACGGCAGAAGAAACGCAGCTAATCGTCACAACATTGTCGAAGTAGATCTTGTCGCCAAGAGTTATAATGATGCCCTTAGGCGATTCGTCACTAAGTTGGACATCGTCGATAGTTATTTCCTTGGAGTCGCACTTGACAGTGAAGTCGGAAGCCTTGAGACTTGCGGCGTCAACGTCCATGTTGAGCGAGAGGCGGATAGCGGTGCCGTCTTCGTCAGTAGTAGCCGAGACAGCCATGAAATCTACTGTGTTAAGATTCTGAGGGTCGGTGAAGGCAAAGTAGTTGAGGTTAGCGCCGCCGGCTACAGTAGTAACCTTGAGGACATGCTTGCCTGCAGAGAGGACAACATTAGGCACTTCGACAGACTTCCAAGTCTGCCATCCGCTAGTGCTAGCCATCTTCACGTCGGCACAGATAGCGGCACCATCGACTTCGAAAGCCATAGTAGTAGAAGCATTGCTGCTAGCGTAGCGTATAGTCAGCTTGTAGGCAGCAGTCTGCTCGACGTCGATAGTATATTTCATCCATTCGCCAGCAGTAGTCCATCCAACGCTGTAGCCGTTAGAGTTAGCATCGCTGCAAGCTTCGACATCGACACCGTCGGCTCTGTAGGACCAGCCTTGGTTCCAAGAGACATAGTCGCCGCCCGAAGTGTGGGTAGTCTGGTAGCCATCGATATCGTTGTAGGCAATGCCATTGCGACCGAGGTCGAAGTCGGCAGCATAGATGTTGCCAGGGATCTTATTGTCGGCGTAAGGCATCAGTTCGTCAGAGTGAGGCTGACGGAGGAGAGCGTCGACAACAGCCTTGTTGATAGTTACGTTTTCGAGGAGAGCAGCTTCGGCGAGGTCGAACATCACCTTAGTAGCGAACTCCTGAGAAGGCTTTGTGCCGCCCTCGCTCCAATAGTTCTTTAGAGTCTCGTAGCCGGCAGGAGCGTGGATAGTGCCGATGCCAGTAACTGAGCCTATCTTCTTCCAAGTCCACCAAGACCAGCCGATACCATTATCTTCGAAAAGCTGAACAGCGTCGGCGTACCAATGGTTAGAGTTTTCGCCAGATTCGCCGCACCAAACAGGAACGTTCTTAGTGTTGCGGAGGCTAGTGATGAACTGTATAGAACCCGCATCGTTGATGGTCCAGTATTTGTGGAACTCGAGGCAGAGGTTATTGTCCCAGTCGTTGATGTCAGGAAGGCCGTTGAAGTTGTTGCACCAGCAGTTGCCTTCGAAGATCATCATGTGGTTTGGGTCGACCTCGCGGATAGCATCGACGAGACGCTTGTAGAGGTTCCAGATCTGAGTGTTTTTGTTTTCGTTGCATCCGTTCTGGTTGTCGCCATCGAAAGCCCAGTTAGGTTCGTTGATGAGGTCGTAGCCACCGATATACTGTTTGGCAGCGTAGCGTTCGGCAAGTTTAACCCAGAGAGCCACGAGCTTATCTTGGTTGTCGGTGCTTTCCCAGAGAGACTTCTTAGAAGGGTCGTAGTCGGAGATAGCCGAGTCCTTACCCTGACCGCCAGGAGTAGCGTGCATATCGAGGATGAGGTAGATCTGATATTTCTCACACCAAGACAAAACGTCGTCGACAATGCCGAAGCCATAGTCGAGCCAAGTATTTTGGCCCTTGACAGGTTCCTCTTCGATAGGAAGGGTGAAGAGGTTGTAGTGAAGAGGGAGACGGATGCTGTTGAATCCGAAATCGGCAAGCATCTTGACATCGTTTTCGGTAAAACCGTTAGCGTGCCATTTCTTGTAGAATTCTTCGGTATTCTCTTTACCGAGAAGAGATTCGATTTTAGCTTTTATTTCATGCTGAGAGTTGGTGAAATCACCAGTCTCCATCATGTAAGGTTCCATGAGGACCCATCCACCAGGTGCATGACCGCGAAGGATAATCTCCTCACCGTTGATGTCAACAACCTTCTTACCGTCGGCGTGCAAGAAGCCAGTGGCATTGATAGCAGAGTAAGAAAAAAGCGCACACAGAAGAAACGTCATTTTCTTAAAGATACAATAATGTTTCATTTTTATGATAGTTTGGTTTTGTTACAAATTGGTTGATATAGATTGGGACATATATAAATTTGTGCGAAGCAAAGTTAAAAAAAACATTGGTTATATATATCAACTGACACATATATGATAGAACATGAAATACTTATGGGGAAAAAGAAAAGCCGCAACCTCACGGCGCGGCATCACAATAGTCTAAACCACCTATGAAAAAAATTTACTTCTAGCTTTGCTAAAATTAAATCCGTAACACATTCACCATATACGACTAATAGATAAAAAAGTTAGCGATATAGAACATTATGTACAAAAAACGGGAATACGAAGGTATTATCAGTCAGTAACAGAAGAGCTTCTTCACATAAGTGGTAGTACGCGAAGTCGTATATAACAAGAATTTATTTACCTTTGTCGAAAATAAAAATCACACAACAAATACTATGAGAACAATCTATACATTAATAGCAGCTCTCCTTATATTATCAAGCGTCGCATGTTCTAACGGGGTGCCAGACGCAGACTATGTTATAATCTCCACTCCATATGGCGACATGAGAGTACTCTTATATGATGACACCCCAGCACACAAACAGAACTTTCTCAAGCTAGCCTATGAAGGCAAGTATGACTCACTGCTGTTTCATCGTGTGATAAGAGACTTCATGATACAGGGTGGAGATCCAAATTCACTACATGCGGCAAAGAATGCCGAGTTGGGTGACGGAGAGATAGGGACAGCTATTGATGCTGAGATAGCATACCCTAAACACATACATAAGAGAGGAGCATTGGCGGCTGCCAGGAAGCCCGACAGTGCCAACCCAGAGAAGAAAAGCTCAGGATCGCAATTCTACATAGTACAAGGGCAGCGTTTCTCACCAGATGTGCTCGACCAGATAGAGGCTAAACGCAACACGAGAATAAAGAATGAGATATTCTATAAGATACAGCCATATTATCAGGACTCGTTGAAATACTACCAGGACAATGGCATGAGCGAAGAGCTGATGGACCTTCAGCTACGCATAATGGAGAAGGTGACAGAGATGGCAGAGGACAAAGGGCTCTTCACCATTCCGGAAGAAGTGCGCGAAGTATATATGACAGAAGGAGGCACGCCACATCTTGATGGTGACTACACCGTATTTGGCGAAGTAGTAGAAGGGCTTGATGTCATAGACAGCATAGCGCAAGTGATGACCGACATGCGTGACCGTCCTACAAAAGACATTAGGATGTCAATCAGAGTAGAAGAATAGAAGAGACATGCGAAGAATACTAACCATATTAATGCTTACGCTTTCACTGGCGGCATCAGCACAGACTCATCATGTGCTGATAAAGACCAACATGGGCGACATGAAAGCCGTACTTTTTGACGACACGCCCAAACACAGAGACGAATTCTTGCGTCTTGTGAAAGAGAAGCACTATGACGGGACACTCTTCTACCGATGCGTAAAGAACTTTGTCATACAGGGCGGTTCGTCGGACTCGCGCAACGCGAAGCCAGGACAGCACATAGGATATGGTGAAGAGGCGATAGAGATAGACTCGGAATTCACCAAGCGCCACTTCCACCAGTTTGGCGCCTTATGCGCTCCACGACAGCCCGACAAGATAAATGTGTTGAAATACTCAGACATATCACAGTTCTATATAGTCAGAGGGCAGGTCTATGCCGACAGCATCCTAGACAAGATGGAGATGGCAGTCAACATCCCTATCAAGAACAAGCTCAAGAAGACATACCAGCTGCCACACAAGGAAGAGCTTCAGAGACTTAAGGCAGAGGGGAAAGCCAAAGAGTATAACAAACTCGTGAAAGAGATAAAAGAGCGCATGGAGTATGAATACCGCATTTCGGGCTACAAGGAATTTACCGAAGAGCAACGTGAAGCATACACACAACGCGGAGGCACTCCAGAGCTTGACGAGGAATATACCGTCTTCGGACAAGTTGTAGAAGGTCTAGACGTTGTGCGCAAGATAAACAACCTCAAGGTTGACAAGAACGACCGTCCACTGACCGATGTACGCATAACAATAGAAATAATCGACTGATGAGACACGTCATACTTCTGATAATAGCGGCATTGTTTGTCGCCTGCGGCACTTCAGAGACAAAAAAGGAGGAGACAAAGAAGGCTGCTAAGCCGACACACTACGGACGCAACATTGACAACATGGTGCGAATAGTAACCTATGACGTATATAACCAGAAGATAGCAGACGGCATGGGCGTATATGTAGCCCCCGACATAGTCGTCACACCATTTGAATTCATCAAAGGAGCCTTTTCGGCGAAAGCCAACAAGATGGACAGCAAGCAAGTAATCAACGTATTTGGCTTTGTGGCCTATGACATAGACAACAACCTCGTTGCCCTACGCATAGGCAAACGCATACAGAATATCAATCCGATAGACACCGTTGACGCACAGCCAACAGACACGCTTTACACCTTAGACTCCAAGAAAGGCAAGACACTACGCACGACATACACCGCCGACACCAAGATGACCGCTGGCGCAGCGCTCTTTGACACCGACGGAAACACAGCCGCATTAGCCGACGGAGAAGGCAACCTCATAGACGCGACAAAGATCAGAGCTATAGCATCGAGACTTGGTGACGGGCACGAAAACATATACGACCTTCGTCTGAAGACCAACAAAGTATATCCATCATATAAGACAATAAGCGGCTTCAAGATAATGACCACCATGGGCGACATCACCATACGCCTATACAACGAGACGCCGGAATACAGAGACAACTTCATAAAGCTAGTGTCGGACAACTTCTACGACTCACTGCTCGTTCACCGAGTGTTGCAGAACTACCTGATACAGACAGGAGCTGCAGACAGCAAATATGCGAAGAAAGACGATGTAGTAGGTTGGCAAGGGCCAGGCTACAAGATACCTATGCATCTTGTGGATGGCATATTCCACAAACGAGGCGTTGTGTCGGCATCGAAACTGCCATCTGACCACAACTCATCAAACAGAAGTGACGGATCACAATTCTTTATTGTTTCTGGCAGAAAGTTTAATGACACAGAGCTCAACGAAATAGAGAAAGACTACGGCAAGAGATTTACCGCAGCCCAACGCGAAGCATATAAGACAGTAGGCGGTGCTCCATATCTCGACGGAGACTATACGATATTTGGTGAAGTAGTGAGCGGCATGGACATTGTTGACAAGATAGCCGCAGTAGAGCTCATCGGCGACAGGCCGAAGACCGACATACGTGTGAAGGACATCGTGATGCTGAAGAGATAGGGAGTCCCACCCTATTCTTTCCAGACAGGCACTTCCTTAAGGAATACAGCCTTGCCATCGGCAATCTCAGCACAATAGTGCGCCAATCCATTTGTAACGACAACATATCTCACACCGAGACGTGTGTTGTAGCGCAACGCCTGTGCGAAAACCTCTTTGGTAATAGGCACCGAGGCAGCCTTACATTCGACAATGAGGTATGGGCGGAAGGTACGGTCGTAGATAACGATATCGGCGCGTTGCTTGAGACCATTGATCTCGACAAGATGTTCAACAGCAGTAAGAGCTATTGGGTAGTGCAAATGTTGTGCAAGAAACGAGAGGAACGACTGACGCACATACTCTTCTGGAGTAAGCTTCACATACTTCTTACGATAAGGATCGAAGACCTTGACAAGCCCCTTATCCTCAATGACCTTAAGGTCGGCCGGTGGCAGATTGAGTTGTTCCATAGGTGCAAAGCTATAACAAAAGAATAAGAAACAAAAAGAGAACTCCTCAAATCGAGAAGTTCTCTTCTGTACTCGAAGCGGGACTTGAACCCGCACGGCCGTGAAGCCAAGGGATTTTAAGTCCCTCGTGTCTACCGATTCCACCATTCGAGCATCCGTGAGCGGAAAACGAGACTCGAACTCGCGACCCCAACCTTGGCAAGGTTGTGCTCTACCAACTGAGCTATTTCCGCATAAAGGCTTTCTTTAAAACCGGTGCAAAGATAAGAGGATAATTGAAGACTGCCAAAAGGCGACGCATTTTTTTACAAAAAAAAGCCCACTGCGCAAAAACGCAGTAGGCCTATACAATATACAACATTCTTGATTAGAGTGGATACTCCTCGAAAGCGTAGAGAACAGTCGAGAGATAACGTTCGCCTGTATCAGGAAGGATAACCACAATATTCTTACCCTTGTTTTCTTCCTTCTTGGCAAGCTGAGTAGCGGCATAGACAGCGGCACCGGCAGAGATGCCTACAAGAAGTCCTTCTGACTGTGCGAGCTGACGGCTTGTGCGGATAGCGTCATCATTGTCAACAGGGAATATTTCATCAACAACATTGCGGTCGAAAGTCTTAGGGACAAAGCCAGCGCCGATGCCCTGAATCTTATGAGGGCCGGCAGGATTACCAGAGAGAACAGCAGAAGAAGCAGGCTCAACGGCGACAACCTTTACATTAGGATTGAGCTGCTTGAGACGCTTACCAACACCGCTTACAGTACCGCCAGTACCAACACCAGCGACAAAGATATCCACCTTGCCATCTGTGTCACGCCATATTTCTTCGGCAGTAGTAGCAACATGAACAGCAGGGTTGGCAGGGTTTTCGAACTGCTGAAGAATGATAGAGCCTGGCTTAGAGTCGCGAAGACGCTCTGCCTCTGCTATAGCTCCTTTCATGCCAGCCGCGCCAGGTGTGAGAACTATCTCTGCACCAAGAGCCTTGAGAAGATTACGACGTTCGATGCTCATTGTCTCGGGCATTGTAAGGATAAGATGATAGCCTTTGACAGATGAAACGAAAGCAAGGCCGACACCAGTGTTGCCACTTGTAGGTTCGATGATTGTTGCGCCAGGCTTAAGCTTGCCTTCCTTTTCTGCTGCTTCAATCATGTTGAAAGCGACACGGTCTTTGATGCTTCCAAGAGGGTTGAAATACTCGAGCTTGCCAATGACATGGGCCTGCACATTATGCTGTTTGCCAAACGAATTGAATTCGAGGAGTGGAGTGTTACCGATAAGATCAGTAAGCTGCTTTGCGATCTTTGCCATAGTATATAATGTTTTAAGTGTTTATCAATTTTGATATTGCAAAGGTAAAGGCTTCCGACGAAACATCATATAGCATGATATTGGTATATTGCATCCCATAATAGTATCACACAAACTTTTTTGCACACGTATATATGTAACAAAGGTTATTTTGTCATATTGTATTGCATCAAAAACTGACACAAAGCGCAAAAGTGTGACACTTTGTCACGATTAGAGTTTTGGCACAATTAATGAGAAACAAAAGAACGTTGAGCAGACAGAAAGGAGGCTGCCAACATAATCACAGAAAATAATAAAAGAATAAATAATAACATGGCACAGATTAAAGGTAAGATCCTTGCAGGCAAAGTGCTCGTAAAGCCACAGCCAGCAGAGACAAAGACAGCAAGCGGAATCATCATTCCAGATGCAGCACAGGAAAAGCCACTTCGTGGTGATGTAGTTCTTGTAGGCGCAGCTAAGAAGGACGAGGCAGTAGAAGTCAAGGTAGGTGATGTAGTTCTTTATGGCAAATATGCAGGTCAGGAGCTCACAATTGACGACGAGAAGTATCTCCTCATCAACCAGAGTGATGTATTGTATATCTGCTAATCAAATTAGCGACAACTGATAATTAATTCGCGGAGCTCATACTGCTTCGCAATGACATTTGATAATCATGGCAAAGACTATAAAATTCAACACAGAGGCACGTGAGCTTCTGAAGCAGGGCGTTGACCAGTTGGCAGACGCAGTAAAGGTAACACTCGGTCCTAAGGGTCGCAACGTAGTTATCGAGAAGAAATTTGGTGCACCACACATCACAAAAGACGGTGTATCAGTAGCAAAGGAAGTAGAACTTTCTGATCCATTGGCAAACCTCGGTGCACAGATGGTAAAGGAAGTTGCCTCAAAGACAGGTGACGACGCAGGTGACGGCACAACAACAGCAACAGTATTGGCACAGGCAATCGTAAACGTAGGCATCAAGAACGTAACAGCGGGTGCTAACCCAATGGACTTGAAGCGTGGTATTGACAAGGCCGTTGCGAAGGTTGTAGAGAACATCAAGGCGCAGGCTCAGGAAGTTGACAACAGCAGTTCAAAGATTGAGCAGGTTGCAACAATCTCGGCAAACAACGACAACGAGATAGGCAAGCTCATCGCTGAGGCTATGCAGAAGGTAGGTAACGAAGGCGTTATCACAGTAGAAGAGGCTAAGGGTACTGAGACAACAGTTGAAGTTGTTGAAGGCATGCAGTTTGACCGTGGCTATCTCTCACCATATTTCGTAACAAACACAGAGAAGATGGAGGCAGACCTTGATTCTCCATTCGTTCTCATCCACGACAAGAAGATCTCGACATTGAAGGACCTCCTCCCATGCCTCGAGGCAACAGCACAGACAGGTCGTCCATTGCTCATCATCGCAGAGGATGTTGACAGCGACGCATTGGCAGGTCTTGTTGTTAACCGTTTGCGCGGTTCATTGAAGGTATGTGCAGTTAAGGCTCCAGGCTTCGGCGACCGTCGCAAGGAGATGCTTCAGGATATCGCAGTATTGACAGGTGGTACAGTCATCTCAGAAGAGACAGGCTTGAACCTCAGCATGGTAACACTCGACATGCTCGGCAAGGCAGAGAAGATTGAGGTCAACAAGGACAACACAACAATCGTCAAGGGCGCTGGTTCTAAGGAAGCTATTGCAGAGCGCGTAGCACAGATCAAGGGTCAGATTGCGAACACAAAGAGCGACTACGATCGCGAGAAGCTCCAGGAGCGTTTGGCTAAGCTCTCGGGCGGTGTAGCAGTTCTCTACGTTGGTGCAGCAACTGAGGTAGAGATGAAGGAGAAGAAGGACCGCGTAGATGACGCACTTTGCGCAACACGTGCAGCCGTAGAGGAAGGTATCGTTCCTGGTGGCGGTGTAGCATACGTACGTGCAACAGCAGCTCTCGAAGGCTTCAAGGGCAACAACGACGACGAGACAACAGGTATCGAGATCGTTCGACGCGCCATTGAGGAGCCAATGCGCCAGATAGTATTCAACGGTGGCAAGGAAGGTGCCGTTATCGTTCAGAAAGTCAAGGAAGGCAAGGGTGACTTCGGTTACAACGCACGTGACGACAAGTTCGAGAACCTCTTCCAGAGCGGTGTTATTGACCCAGCCAAGGTTACCCGTGTAGCTCTTGAGAACGCAGCTTCTATCGCAGGTATGTTCCTCACAACAGAGTGCATCATCGCTGAAGAGAAGGAAGACAAGGCAGCAGCTCCAGCCATGAACCCAGGCATGGGTGGCATGGGCGGTATGATGTAATTCATCGCTTCTAGCTATATAAACGAGGCTGGCCATATAAATGACCAGCCTCGTTTCATTTTCACATTTCTCTCAATATCCACTTCGTATTTCTACTTGTTTTTTTCAATAGCCTCAAAAACTTTTTTAACAAAGCTTTGGTGTTTTAAAACAATAAGCGTACCTTTGCACCGCAATTCAGAAATGAGGTGCAAAACACGGGTGTAGCTCAGTTGGTAGAGCACTGGTCTCCAAAACCAGGTGTCGGGAGTTCGAGTCTCTCCTCCCGTGCGATAAGGACAATTCTTAAAGGATTGTCCTTATTTTTTTATGTTATTTCACTCCCCTACCCGTTACAAAGGAGTTGAATTGTCACTAAGATTGATTATCTTTGCGACAAGATTATGGCTTATGAGCCTTAAATACACAAAGATGAGTTCAGAAAGATACAACCTGCGCGGCGTTTCTGCATCAAAAGAAGATGTACACAACGCAATAAAGAACATCGACAAAGGCCTTTATCCAAAGGCATTCTGCAAAATTATTCCTGACATTCTAGGCGGCGACCCAGACTACTGCAACATCATGCATGCAGATGGTGCTGGCACAAAATCGTCACTTGCATATATGTATTGGAAAGAGACAGGCGACTTAAGCGTATGGAAAGGAATTGCGCAGGATGCGCTTATCATGAACATCGATGACCTTCTTTGTGTCGGTGCAGTTGACAACATCCTTGTATCATCGACTATCGGCCGCAACAAGATGCTTGTTCCTGGCGAAGTAATCTCAGCAATCATCAATGGAACAGACGAGCTCCTTGCAGAACTCAGAGAGATGGGTGTAGGCGTATATGCCACTGGCGGCGAGACAGCAGACGTAGGAGACCTTGTTCGCACAATCATCGTAGATTCAACAGTAACATGTCGTATGAAGCGTTCAGACGTCATAAACAACGCCAACATCAAGGCTGGTGACGTAATCGTCGGTTTGGCATCTTTCGGCCAGGCCACATACGAAAAAGAGTATAACGGTGGCATGGGCTCAAACGGATTGACAAGTGCTCGTCACGACGTATTCTCAAAGTATCTTGCAAAAAAATATCCAGAGAGCTATGACGCTGCAGTTCCTGAAGACCTCGTATATTCTGGTGGCCTGAAGCTCACTGATGAGGTAGAAGGTTCACCAATCAACGCAGGCAAGCTCGTTCTCTCACCTACACGTACATACGCTCCAGTAGTAAAGAAACTTCTCGACGAGCTCCGTCCACAGATACATGGTATGGTACATTGCTCTGGTGGTGCGCAGACAAAGGTGCTTCACTTCGTAGAGAACGTACACGTAGTGAAAGACAACCTCTTCCCAGTGCCTCCACTTTTCAAGGCAATCAAGGAGCAGAGCGGCACAGACTGGAAGGAGATGTATAAAGTGTTCAACATGGGTCATCGTCTTGAGGTATATCTCGACAAAGAGAATGCGCAGAAAGTCATTGAGATCAGCAAGTCATTTGGCATAGATGCTCAGATAATCGGTCGTGTTGAGGCTTCAAACAAGACAGAGCTTACTATCAAGAGCGAATTCGGAACATTTGAATATTAGATAGCGTAGGCGCAAGCCCTCATCATATCGGTACCCTTCGAAAAAAGTGGTACCGATTTTATGTATAATAAGAAACAAACAACCACGATATGGCAGAAAATACAATACTAAGCAAACTTGAAGGACTCATGTCGCGTTTTGATGAAGTATCGACACTCATCACAGACCCAGGCGTGATAGCCGACCAGAAGCGCTACGTAAAGCTCTCAAAAGAGTACAAAGACCTAGGTGACATCCTGAAGGTTCGTGACGAATACATCAAGGCACTCAATGGTCTTGAAGAGGCAAAGAACATCCTCACTAACGAGAGTGACCCTGACATGAAAGAGATGGCTCGTGAAGAGGCCAACGAATGCGAAAAACGCATACCAGAACTCGAGGAGGAGATAAAGCTGCTGCTCATTCCTGCCGATCCACAGGATGACAGAAATGCCGTACTTGAAATCAGAGGCGGTGCCGGTGGCGATGAAGCATCGATATTTGCAGGTGACCTCTTCAGAATGTACTCGAAGTATTGTGAAACAAAGGGATGGACGCTTGCCGTATCAAGCTTCTCAGAAGGAGCTGCAGGTGGATATAAGGAAGTGATCTGTACCGTTTCGGGCGAAAAGGTTTATGGCACTTTGAAATATGAATCGGGTGTACATCGAGTGCAGCGAGTGCCTGCTACAGAGACACAGGGACGAGTACACACATCAGCAGCATCAGTTGCCGTATTGCCAGAGGCGCAGGAATTCGATGTTGTAATCAACGAAGGTGAAATCAAGTGGGATACATTCCGAAGTTCAGGTGCTGGTGGACAGAACGTCAACAAGGTAGAATCAGGTGTACGTTTGCGTTATAACTGGAAGAATCCCAACACAGGTGAAGTAGAGGAGATCCTCATTGAGTGTACCGAAACACGTGACCAGCCAAAGAACAAAGAGCGAGCTTTAAGCCGTTTGCGTACATTCATATATGACAAGGAGCATCAGAAGTATATTGACGACATTGCCGCAAAGAGAAAGACAATGGTGTCGACTGGTGACCGTTCGGCAAAGATACGTACATACAACTATCCACAGGGTCGTATAACAGACCACCGCATCAACTATACGATATACAACCTTGGTGCTTTTATGGATGGCGACATTCAGGACTGCATCGACCACCTCATCGTAGCAGAAAATGCAGAACGCTTGAAGGAAAGCGAATTGTAGGATTAGCAGCAAAACAGCTATATAAACGAAGAAGGACGCACCTAAATGATGCGTCCTTCTTCATTTGTAATAGTTCTATATTGTTTGTGAGCTTTTATTATTCACGTTCTGCGTCGATACGAGTCATATCGAGAGTTGTTGTGCCCTGAGTAAGAACGAGCTTGTTAGTGTCGTTTTCAGCGATAAGCCAGTTCATAACAAATTCGCCAGCGCCGCCAACAGGCTTAACGAGGATATTGATAGTATCACCGTTGAGATCCCAATGCTTGAAATCGAGGTTCTTATGGCCAAGGCTGCTTGCATGTCCACGCTTACGAAGTTCAATTGTGATAGCGTTAGCTTCTGTACCCCACTTTCCGAGCAGGTTAGTGTACTTGAAACCAGGAACAACTACACCATTTTCGAAAGCTACGAGCTTGCCGTCAACTTCCTTATACTTCAATTCGATAGGAGAACCTTCGATAAGCTCATCCTTTGGATTTGCAATAGTAACAACAACGTCATCAGCATCAGTTGCGATAGTGACATCATTACCATTGATTTCCTTGATAGTACCCTTTACTACAGGAGCCTCTGCCATTTCAGCAGCTTCTGCTATTGCTGCAGAATCAGTTAGAGCAGCAGCTTCTTCTACAACAGCTGCAGAATCAGCAGCATTATCCTGACAAGTACCTTCTGCACCCTTGTTGCAGTTGCATGAGCATGATGCCAATGCCATAGTAGCGGCAGCACATGCGAGAATGTTAACAAATTTCATTTACGTATAATTAAGAGTTTTATTGAACATAATTACGCAATACAATGACATTTGTTTCGTTTCAAACAACGTTTTTTTCGCACAAAAACAAAAAAAGGGACAGCACATAGCGCCGTCCCAATATAATGTGATGTTATAGGATCCTATTAACGGAAGAAAAGCAATTCGCGATACTTAGGCAATGGCCACATCTCGTTGTCGATTATCAGCTCAAGCTTATCAACGTGATAACGGATGATATCCTGATGAGGATGAACGGTATCATGATACGCCTTAGCTTTTGCTTCTGCGCCATCAAGGTCGTTAGCAACCTTACGAGCATCAATCATAGCCTGTGTCTCCTTGCGGATAACAGTCACATGTTCAGAGATCTTACGGATAAGATCCTTTTCGCTCTCAACCAAAGACTCAGCTTCATCACCAAAGACATCCTTCATACCCTTCACGTTTCCGATAAGAATATTCTGATACTTAAGAGCGGTAGGAACAATATGGTTGATAACAATCTCACCCATAACACGAGCCTCAATCTGTTCCTTAAGAACATACTTTTCATATTCTACATCAGCACGAGCCTCGAGTTCGCGGTCGGTAAGGATACCACTCTCTACAAGCACCTTTTTAGCATGAGGAGTAACCATCTTAGAGATAGACTCAGGAACGCTTGTGATATTAGTCAAACCACGTTTAGCAGCCTCTTGTTTCCATTCTTCAGAGTATCCATTACCATCAAAGTGGATAGGAGCGCTCTCAATAATGAGCTTTCTTATTTCCTGGAAAATAGCCTCATCCTTCTTCACGCCCTTATCGATAAGAGCATCGACATTCTTCTTGAACTCCACAAGCTGTTCAGCGACCATAGCATTCAAGATAGTCATTGCGCCAGCACAGTTAGCCTGTGAGCCAACGGCACGGAATTCAAAGCGGTCACCTGTGAACGCGAAAGGAGATGTTCTGTTTCGGTCAGTATTATCAACGAGGATCTCAGGCAAACGTCCGATACCCAACTTAAGAGCAGTCTTTTCCTCAGGAGTCATCTTAGCGTCGCTCACCTTCTCAACGATAGAATCGAGCATAGCAGTAAGCTGAGTACCGAGGAAGATAGAGATGATAGAAGGAGGAGCCTCATTAGCGCCAAGACGGTGCTGGTTAGAAGAGTTGAGTATTATAGAACGGAGCAAATCCTGTCCCTTATATACAGCAGCCATTACATTAGTCAAGAATGTAAGGAAGAGCATATTACCCTTAGGATTCTTAGCAGGGGCGAAAAGATTAACGCCAGTATTAGTACAAAGCGACCAGTTATTATGCTTACCAGAACCATTAACGCCAGCAAAAGGCTTCTCATGGAGCAACACCTCAAAGCCATGGTGCTTAGCAAGACGCTTCATAACATCCATAACCAAAAGGTTGTGGTCGTTAGCCAAGTTAGCCTCCTCATAAATAGGAGCAAGTTCGAATTGGTTAGGAGCGACCTCATTATGACGAGTCTTCACAGGGATACCAAGGCGCTGACACTGAACCTCAAGATCACGCATAAAGATAGCCACGCGCTCAGGTATCTGAGCAAAATAGTGGTCTTCGAGCTGCTGGTTCTTTGCAGAATTGTTACCGAGCAATGTACGGCCTGTAAGCATGAGGTCAGGACGAGCCAAATAGAGGCTCTGATCGACAAGGAAGTATTCCTGTTCCCAGCCAAGATTTGCGACAACCTTAGTAACATTCTTATCGAAATACTGGCATACATCCACTGCAGCCTTATCGACAGCATGCAGAGCCTTCAAAAGAGGAGTCTTATAGTCGAGAGCGTCACCAGTAAATGAAATAAAGATAGTAGGGATACAGAGAGTAGAGCCAACAATAAATGCAGGAGAAGAGACATCCCATGCAGTATATCCACGAGCCTCAAAAGTAGCACGGATGCCGCCATTAGGGAAAGATGAGGCATCAGGTTCCTGCTGAGCAAGATGTTTGCCGGAAAACTCCTCAATAACCTTACCGTCAGGTCCATAATTGATAAAGCCGTCATGCTTTTCTGCAGTACCATCTGTCAAAGGCTGGAACCAGTGAGTATAATGGACAGCACCATGATCTATCGCCCAGGCCTTCATACCAGCAGCTACGCCATCGGCAATTCTACGGTCAATAGGTTCACCGCTAACCATAGCAGCCTTCACCTGCTTGTAGACAGAAGTCTGAAGATACTTCTTCATCGCTTCATCATTAAAAGTAAGTTCACCATAGAACTCACTTACTCTTTTCTCTGGCCACTGCATCTGAGGAGCCTTCTTGTTCATCAGATCGCCTAGTGCTTTAAATCTTAGTGTCGCCATACAAATAATATTAGCATTCTTTTATTGAGTATATGTTCCATAAAAACCATGTATTCTGAACAATACCCCATAAAAAAGGGGGTATATGTCGGGAAAACGATGTTTACGATTCAGAATACACCTCTAAATGAAACACAACACAAAAATAAATGCAAAATAGCGAATACGCAAACAAGATATCTAAAAACATAGGGGCAATGCCGCAACTTTTATATTTTATAGACATATACCCCCTATTTTTTAGTACTACTTTATAAAAACAACACTAAAATATGGAACAAACCATCAAATAGAGATATACATAACGAAAAAGGGGCAGTAAAAACCGCCCCTTTTCAGATTACAAAAAATAAAACGAAAACTATATCATGCTCATAACTAACTCATGACTCATACTCAAAAATGTCTTCATACCCATTGTACCTGTTAGATAGTTTTCATGCTCAGAGTTTTTTTAGTATCTATAAAAGGTCTGCATGATCACCACGCAGACCAATCAATTCTATCAATGTAAAACCAACTTCAAAAAAAGTTTTACAATGCAAATGTATCTTATAGATATCAAAGAGCAGTTAAATTATGTTACAAATACATTTGACTATGATACACGCACATGAAATGTAACAATAGCAACCTTTGCATGTAACATTTTTGTTATTCATACTGCTCATAGTCGAATTTATCGACATCTATGTAACCTCCTAAGGCCTTTGTAGCGTAATTAAAGATGGCGAATTTACTACCCATGAACATACGTCGATAATCAAACACCATCTTTATAGGCTTTCCGACAGAGTTCCATGTAACACCATCAAGACTATAGCTAAAGGTAGCCCAATCGTTATCAGGGGTGAAATCGCCGTCGATCTTCAAATAGATTTCATTGCTGTCAAATGGCACAGCAAAAAGAACAGTCATGTCATTACCGACAACATTCTTCTCTCTATCGAAGATAGACTTCTCCTCACTCAAAGTAAGCAAGTAACCGCCGTTCTCACCACGTTGAACAGTAAGAACGCCACTATCACCATTATAGGCAGCAAAACCCGCCTTATCGCCATCCTTCATGTTAGAGACGTCGAGTTTTACAACACCAGTACACTTAGGACCAGCCATACGCTGAGTAAGCGTATTAGGAGCAACAAATATATTGTCGACAACACGCGCAGTGTGCAAACGCAAATATCCATCACGTTCTGTCAAGCTCCAAGCGCTGTCAACAGGGTTATGGTTCCACTGCCACAAGAGAGACAGTTTATCACCGCTAAAATCGTCGGAGCCATAGACACCCTTCTGGAATATATGAGCCTTTGCCAAGTCGCTAGGCACCTTACCATTCTCATCGCCAAGCATAGGCCAGCCATCTATCCAACGGCAAGGCATAAGACAAGGAACACGACCTATACCGCCTCTATCCTGGAAGATAAGGCCATACCATTCACCATTCTTGCCATCGACGATAGCACCTTGCCCCACGCCACCATAAGTTTCAAATGGCGTTTCGAGGATAACCTTCTTTTCGTATGGACCCATTATATTGTCAGCACGGTAACATACTTCTCGACGGACACGTCCAGGAATAGACCAATCCATAGATATCATCATGATGTAGTAACGGCCGTCATACTTGAACATATTACTACCTTCAAGCAAAGAGGTCTTCTCTTCTTCATCACGCTGGAAAAGGACGGTATCAACACCACCCTCTTTTACTCCCTGAAGATCAGCCGACAATTCAACAAGATGACCTTGTTCACAACATATATATACACGGTCATCATCATCGAAGAAAAGCGAACCATCATGGAAATGAGGAGGACGAGCTATAAGTTCCCATGGTCCTTCAGCCTTTTCAGAAGAGAATATGAAGCCTTTATGAGGAGCTCCATTGGCAGTAAACCACACATAGAAACGGCCATTATGATAGCGCATAGATGAAGCCCATTGACCTTGGCCATAAGCACTACCATCAATAAGATCGTAACGATCACCGTCTTCAATCTTGTCAAAAAGGTAACTTATCGTTTCCCAATGCATCATATCAGATGAACGCATCACAGGACCACCAGGCATAAGGTGCATAGTAGTTGACACCATGTAATAATAGTCACCGACACGACATAGAGTCATGTCAGGCACATCGGCATTGATAATCGGGTTACGATAGGTAGTCTCCTCCTGTGCCTGTTTGCAAGAAGGTGCCATTAACAACACCCCCAACAGAGCTATTGACAAAAAACTCAGTCTCATATTCTGATTGATATTAACGCCAGATCAGAGGCAATGCATAGTAAAGGTATTCGTTGATGTGGCCATAGTAGTGACGACCACCCTTCTTCATACCAAAAGAAAGATTCACACCCTTAGCGCCAGGCTCACCGAAATGGAAAAGAGGAGCCTGAGTATGTAGAGCCTGCATAAGAGTCATCTCTGGGGTGCCAGCAATATCATCAGAACCACTATAGCCAAGCACACGGAAATCGTCAGCATATTTGCTTGCAGCGACCTGAGCATTAAGGAATCGAGCAGCATGATCGAGACTCAACTTCTGGCCAGCCTCATTGAATAGCCACATATCACCACTAAGAGGCAAGAAAGTAGCCACTGCATTAATGCCATAAGCAAGCTGATTCCATGTAGAGAGCGCGCCCATTGAGAAACCGCCATAAGCACGATGCTTACGAGTAGCTTCGATAGCAGTTACATCAGTGCCTTCTAGATATGTATTATATGCCTTCTCAACTGCAGGGATAAGGAAATCCTGCAATTCATTATGGTATTCTGTAGTAAGTCTGATAGCATCTTCCATCTTATTGGCACCTATATTCTGGTCATCATCATAGAATGTAGGACAAACGACAATAAATGGAGCCATTTTCTTCTCAGAAAGAAGATTATCGAGAACGTCACGAAGCTGAAGCCAATCAGAAGGTGGAGTAAGGAAAGATGTTGTATTATCACCGCCACCATGCATCAGATAGAGAACATTATACCTAGTCTTCTTATCCTTTGCCTTATATCCATAAGGCAGATACACCTGGGCTCTCTTCTGCCATTGCTTGCCATCACGCTCTACATTATAGTAGAAAGTCTCGATCTTACCCTGTTTCTTAGAAGGCTTGTAACAAGCAGCAGGTGGAAGTTGCATATCCTGTGCATAGAGAATTGGGGAATGCTCATACTGAAGCACAGCGTCAGCATAACGGCGACCAAGTTCACGATAACCCTCAGCGTTAAAATGAAGATGATCAGGACCACAAGGCAGTCCATCAGCAGAGACAACACGTGATGTAGGAATAGTGTTAGGGAGAACACGAATCTGCTTGTTCATAGCGGCACATACGCCACCAACACCTTCGCTAACCACTTCACCCGCGATAAGAGGCACATCGGCCGCATTGAGATGGAGGTCATTGAGCAGATCGTGATAGACCTTATTAACCTTATCAGCCCATTCAGGATCACCAGTATTAGAACAACCCTGATGGAGAAGGATACCCTTAATCACGCCTTGATGACTAGCACGGAGAGCACACTCAAGAACACGAGTATAAGGCAATCCGTCATAGCTAGACATTATACCCTGGAACCAATCAGGCTCATTGACAACAGTAAGAGGATCGTACTCCTTAAAGAGATGTTCGATACGGGCACCACCAACAGCAACATGGATAACACCAATCTTAATCGAATCTGGAGTATTCTCTACCATTTTGCGACCGAAATAGTCGGCTGGAGTAAGACCTGAATATGGACGACAGAGAGGTGGCTGAGCCACATACCACTGATACATCTTGCGGCCCTCGCCACGATAGTTAGCGGTATTAGCAGGGAAATCGACTGCAGCCATCATCTGGAAACGATCATTATTCCAAGCATAGTCCTGTTCCTCTGGCTTTGCAGCGCCTTCCATATTCGACTGTCCGATACAAATATAGATATGGAAATTAGGATCAGGAGTAGAAGCGAAACGTGTTGACTGTGACAAGAAATCCTTAGTCTCCTTAGCACCTCCATACATATCTGATGCATCATTCTGTGCATTAGCAGTCAAAGCAAAAGCACAAAGAGAGGCTGATAATATTCTTTTCATGAGAACCAAATTATTACTTATTCTTGAAAATCAATGGAACAAACTGGTTAAAGCAACGGCGCCATGTCAACCATTCATGAGCAGTACCTTCAGAAAGATAGAAATGAGTCTTAATACCGGCAGCATTAAGATTGTCATTCACCTTCTGGCTACCAAGATTCTCTTCTGAGCCAGTACCGATAAAGAGAGTATGTATCTGGCTGTTGAACTTATCAGCATCCGCAAAAACGCCATCATACAAAGTCTTAACATCGCCAGCAGCAAGAGAGAATATAGCGCCACTGAAAGAACCCACGTGAGAGAACTTATCGATGTTAGCCATTGTAGTGTTGAAAGTCTGGAAGCCACCCCATGAAAGACCAGCCATAGCACGATTCTCACGATCTGTAAGAGTGCGGAATGTAGCATCAATATAAGGGATTATATCTTCAACGATCACCTTGTAGAAGCTAGCTCCGAATTCGTTGAACTGTTCACCAGGCTTAGAACCGAAACCATAGTCGCAGTTGCCATTATCCATAACGACAATCATAGGAACAGCCTTGCCAGAAGCGATATTGTTATCCATTATATTAGCCATTCTACCCTGTATATGCCAGCCAGTCTCATTCTCAGCCATACCATGCTGAAGATAAAGGACAGGATAACGCTTAGTAGGGTTCTGCTCATATTCAGCAGGAGTATATACATAGCACTGACGCTGCTTCTGCTCAACATTGCTCCAGTACTGGCAAAGACGCACCTGACCATGCTGAACATCCTTGTTATATGTATAATATGCAGCTTCTTCAGCAGTCTCAGGAATCTCAATATAGCTCATATCAAGTCCGCAACCATACACAGTGCGGCTTGAAGGGTCATTAACACGTGCACCATCAATCTCAAGTGCATAGTAATGAGGTCCGACAACAAGAGGATCAGTTGTTGCAGTCCAAACACCCTGGCCATCATTTGTCATATTGTATTTCTTACCACAGATATCGACAACAACCTCCTGAGCCTTTGGAGCAGATATACGGAAAACACCACGATTATCAGCAGTGACTTTAGGATACTGAGCCATTGGCACATTTGTAGATGCAGGCTTAGCATCGACCGCATCCTGAGCATAAACTGTCATTGCGCCCATAGCGCACAACAGCAAAGCAAAAAACGATTTTGTATTCATAACATAAGATTGATTATATAAATGTTTGATTATTTCATTTCAAAACGACAGACTCACCAGCCTTGAGAGTAACATCATACTCAAATACAGGGCGCAAAACGGCAGAAGCCGCAGGAGCATCCTTTGAGACCAATGGCTTAGCGATCTGCGCTGAAGACATCAACTCATTAGGGTTGTCACCAGAAGCCTTCTTAATGCCATTACCCTTAAGTTGCTGATAACTGCGAACGCGGAAAGTACCATCGTTGCGGGCAGTAATCGTAGAAGAGACAATCTTGCCCTTCTTCCATTCAATGTCAACAACATATCCACCACGAGCGACAAGCCCCTTCACAGAACCATCAGCCCAGGCATCAGGCAATGCAGGAAGCAGATGTATAGCGCCGTCGTGGCTCTGAACCAGCATCTCAGCCACGCCAGCAGTATATCCGAAATTACCATCGATCTGGAAAGGAGGGTGAGCGCAGAAGAAATTAGGATAGCAACGTCCATCAGGGAACTCACGCATCTTAGAGTCGGATGGGAGGAGAGTGATAAAGTTGCGGATAATCTTATACGCATGGTTACCATCGAGCATACGAGCCCACATATTGATCTTCCAACCAATGCTCCATCCTGTAGCCATATCGCCACGCTGCTTCAATGTCGTTGCTGCAGCATTGAAAAGCTGTGGATTAGAATATGGTGATATCTGATTAGAAGGATACAGTCCATACAGATGAGAGATATGACGATGTTCGTCGGTAGGATCATCATAATCGCCAAGCCATTCCTGAAGTTGACCATACTTACCGACCTGCATAGGAGGAAGCTTTGCAAGCGTCTCATTGAGACGAGCGATATAATCCTTGTCACCCTCAAGAATCTCAGTAGATTTCAGGGCAGCAGAAAGAGCATCGAAAACAATCTGGTTGTCCATAGTACAACCTTCAGTGACAGATGTCGGGCAACCGGCAGGGCCATGTTCAGGAGACACTGAGGGAGAGAGGACGAGCCATCCATGAGACTTTTCAGGTCGAAGGACAGAAAGATAAAAGTCGGCAGCGCCCTTAATTGTATTGTAGTGCATACGAAGGAACTCCACATCGCCAGTGAAGAGATAGTGCTGCCAGAGATGCTGAACAAGCCAGCCGCCGCCATTAGGCCACATACCCCAATAAGCGCCATCGATAGGACCGGTAACACGCCAGATATCCGTATTGTGGTGAGCTACCCAACCATCGGCATTATACATAATCCTTGCAGTAGAATGACCAGTAACAGAGAGATCGTCGACCATATCGAAGAAAGGCTCGTGAAGCTCAGAAAGATTTGTCACCTCAGCAGGCCAGTAGTTCATTTCTGCATTGATATTGATAGTATATTTGCTATCCCAAGGAGCGTCGGCACTTGCATTCCACACACCCTGGAGATTAGCAGGCTGACCGCCAGGCTGAGAAGACGAGATGAGGAGGAAACGTCCATAGTTGAACAGCAAAGCAGCAAGAGAAGGGTCGTTAGTCTTTGTGAAATTAGCTATACGCTGGTCGGTAGGCAATTTTGAAGCCTCAGTCTGAGGCAGATTAAGCACTACCCTATCATACTGAGCCTTGTAAAGACTAGTGTGCGCGCTAAGCATCTGAGAATAAGTCTTTTTGCGAACAGCCTCAAGATACTTATAACACTTGAAAGTATCAGTATCTGGACCAATCCTATCATAGGAGTCGAAATTGGTCGATGCAGAAATCAAGAGCAGAACCTCATCAGCTCCGTCATACATATTGATGGCACGAGAATTATAACGAATATCGACCTTACAACAAGCGTTGAGTTTGCCCTCTACTCCTTCATGCTCAACACGATCAAAGTCGATAAACATGCCATCAGGAGTAGATGTAGCATGAGAAGGAAGCGGACTCTTATGTAATAGTCGGAACTTAAGAGCATTCCTCTTGTCAGCCTTAAGACGGACAACTACAACATTGTCGGCAAGAGAGGCAAAGACAGTACGAGTGTAGTTGACACCATTCATAGTGAAAGTCGTCGTATTGACACCAGTAGAGAGATCGAGCTGGCGACGATAATTAGTAACCTCACCCTTATCCTCCAATTCAATGAAGAGAGAGCCAAGAGTAAGATACTTCATGCCATGCTGACCAGAGAAGAAATTAGCATTGATAATGTCGTGAGCCTCCTGATTCTTGCCATCGGCGATAAGGTTACGGACATCTTCAAGAACACCGAGAGCCTCGTGCTTATTGTTGTTATGAGGGCCGCCAGCCCAGTAAGTCTCCTCGTTGAGCTGAATCTCCTCACATTCAGGACGACCGAAAACCATGGCACCCATGTGGGAGTTACCTACAGGAAGCGCCTCAGTCCATTCTGTAGCAGGCTTGTCGTACCACAAAATATTCTCCTGTGCCTTTGCGAAAGTGCAAAGACACAAGAGAGACAATACTATAATATGCTTAATCATAGCTTAATTCACAACGTTATTTAATCACAACTCCGCCATTGCAAGGGATAGAGATATGAGCCTTGTTCTTCTTAAGCTTAAGAGAAGACACACCGCTAACGAAATCACCCTTAACAACCTTGTCGGCATACAACGAAGCACCAGAACCTATACCATAAGCAGACAGATCAATATCAAGCTCAACAGACTCCTTCTGAGCATTGACACCAACGATATACCAGTTATCGCCACTCTTACGAGCCATAACGATATATTTTCCAGGGTAACCAGCGATATACTTGCAATCAGTCCAAGTAGTTGGAACATTCTTCATAAAGTCAACCGCCCAAGCAGGAGCATCATCAAGATTGTTAGGCGCCATTGCAAAATGCTGGACAGCACTTTGGAAAAGCACAGCTGTTGCGAGAGCATAAACGTCGGAAGTGACACGCTTGCTACCACGATTATTGTCGGCATTATAATACTTATTGAGAGTAGAGCCACCGAAGTCCATCGAGCCCACAGTATTGCGAATGAATGGGATCAGAGTAGCATCAAGAGCCTCACGATCGCATTCACCCTGAGAGAAGTGGAGGTTTTCGCTTGCACGTACGGCCTCACTAGCGGCATAGTTAGGATACATACGTTCCCATCCGCGTGGAAGAGTACAACCATGGAAAATAACGAGCAAGCCGAAATCGTTGGCATCATAGAGGATATCCTCATAGAGCTGCATCATAGGCTGCTTGTCGCCACCGAAGAAATCGACCTTTATACCACGAATGCCGACACTCTGCATCCATTTCATCTCAGCACGGCGAGCCTGTTCGCGATCCATGATACCCATAGGAGACTGGAAAGCATCGTTCCATGAGCCATTTGAGTTATACCACAAATAGAGAGCGACACCCTTAGACTTACCGTATCGAGCAAGTTCAGCAATACGCTCACGGCCAATCTGCTTATCCCAGAAAGCATCGATAAGAATAGACTGCCAGCCCATAGCTGCAGCGAAATCGATATATTGCTTCTGAACATCATAATTAGTAGCGCCATCCATACCAATGATCCAGCTCCAAGCGCCCTTGCCATAAACATAGTCCTGTGAAGCGTCATACTTCTTCTCAACAAGGTCGAAAGCCACAGTAGTCTCAACAACAGGAGCGAGTGATGAGCCAAGAGTGATTGTACGCCATGGAGTCACACCTTTACTATCGTAGAGAGGCATTGAGACGCTACTAGAGCCATTGCCATTCATCTCCTCCTTCATAGGGAAGCCAATAGTGTAGAGTCCGTCAGCCTCAGCCATCATACGGCAGCCAACATAGTTGCCATCAGTACCCGTTTCGCTAATGAGAATCCAGCCATCGTCATTATTCTTGAAGAGACAAGGGAAAGTGAATCCCTGACCCCATCCATTAGAACCCATAGGCTGATCAACATCGTAGTGAGTCTCATAACTTGGAGCAGTACGAGCGAAACCCGTCATTGGCAGCATCTGAGGGCAGAGGAAAGTTGTTGTACCCTGAGGCATCTTGAAGCCAGACAGTTCAGCGTCGATAACGCAGACATTTGTCTCGCCATTAGGATATACAAGATAGCGGAAAGCCACATCAGTATTGCTGACACGGAACTCGATAGCATAACGATTCTTGCCACCCTTTGAGAAATCAGCGATGAGTGAATTAGCCTCATAAGAGACATTGCTCTTCTTGATATTAGCGAGCGAATATGAATCCTTTATGTTATTAAGTAGAGCGTCCTTGCTCATATTCATGCCATTGGCCAAGTCGCCCATATTTGTAGAGAGGCCAAGAGGAGAATCAAGAATAAAAGGCTTGCCATCATAAGTCACAGAATACTGAGGCTGACCATCAGGCGATGAAAGAGTAACCACGATCTTGCCATCAGGGCTAGTAACCTTATGTTCTGCAGTATTATAGAGGTTGACACCCTGAAGAGCCAACATCTTAGCAGCATAACGAGTACCAAGTTCGCGATAACCAGCAGCATTGAAATGGAGGAAATCGAAAGCATTAGTACAGCCACGAGAACTGATAACATGAGCATTAGGGATAACCGAAGGCAGTTTAGCTATAACAGCATTATGAGCAATACACTGACCGCGTCCACCCGCCTGAACAGTTTCGCCAGCAAGAAGAGGCGTCTTTGCAGGATCAAGACCAAGGTCCTTCATGAGGTTATCATAGACACTCTTTACCTGCAGAAGCCAAGCCTCGTCGCCATTGTTAGATTCGCCCTGATGGATAAGAATACCCTTGATGACACCGTCCTTCTGAGCAAGGCGAGCCATATCAACAAGGCGCTGGTATGGATTATTGTCATAAGCAGCGAGCATATTAACCATCCAGCTAGGACAATTCTTTGCATATTCTGCGATACTATCCGTCTGAAAAGCCTGAATCTTACAGCCGCCGATAGCCACATTGATAACACCAACGCTAACATTTTCTGGAAGATTCTCGACCATCGTACGGCCGAAATAATCGGCAGGAGTAAGACCTGTACCTGGACGACAGAGAGGTGGGACAGCGGTATACCACTGACCTTTTGTGCGGGCCTCGTTTTCGAAATCGACAGCAGCCATCATCTTGAATCGAGGATTGACATTCTCCGTATCCTGTTTTTCAATACGTGCATTGCCCTCCATATTCGACTGTCCGAAGCACAAGTAGATATGGAAATTAGGGTCTTGTGCAAATGTTGTAGAACACAAGCCCAAGAACGACATTACATATAAAGCTATTCTTTTCATATTATGATTGATATTATTTTATTACTGCTATAAAACCGCCACGAGGCTTAAGAGTCATTGTCGCAGGCAATGTCTCGATATTTGTTATATCCCATGAAGACTCTCCATCCTGATAGAGAGTAACGTTATTTCCCAATACATTAAGAGCCGACAGATCAGTATCCACGTCCTGTATCTCATCAAGACCATTGATACCAGCCACATACCATGTCTCACCATTTCGGCGAGCCATGACAACTGACTTAGCAGGATAGCCAGAAACGAGATGAGTCTCATCCCATACTGTAGGAAGATTTGTCAAGAAGCCCTTCACCTCTTCAGGCTGTGAGAGATAGGCCGAAGGGCGATCAGCAAGATGCATCACTGCAGATTCGAAAAGCACAGTCAAAGCAAGTTCGTGAGCATCAGTAGTGATATGAGGATTCTGAGAATCTGTAAAAGTGCAAGGAGTATAATCCATCGATCCGACAACTCCACGAGTGAAAGGCAATGTAGCATTATGAGCAGCCGCTCTAGGAGTAAGAACCGGTCCGTTGTTGTACCATTCTGCACCGTAAACAGCCTCTGTGCTCACAAGATTTGGATAGGTACGTTGCCAACCTCTAGGAAGCGTTGCTCCATGGAAATTAACCACAAGATGATGTTTAGCCGCCGATTCAAGGATATCGACACAATAGTTCATTGTTGACTCTTTATCTGTTTCAAAGAAGTCAACCTTAATACCAGCGACACCCTTCTCTTCGAGCCATGAGAATTCCTTTTCGCGATCTTCAGGCTTATTCAAACGATAGAAAGGACCTGGGGCGCCCCACTCCTTCAGCCAAGCAGTAGTGGAATTATACCAAAGAAGCGTTTTCACACCCTTCTCTGTAGCATAATTGATAGCATCATCGACATTTCCACCATTTGACATTTCATCCCATTCAGCATCAATAAGCACATAAGGCAGATGTAACTCATAAGCCATATCGACATACTGCTTGACGATCTGGAAATCATTGCTTCCATGATTATATGCCCAGTAAATCCACGATGCCACACCAGGTTTCACCCAGTCAGTATCAGTCAACCTGCTAGGTTCACAAACATCAGTCACCAAAGTTGATTCAACGACATCGCTTAACGAACCGACAATAGCGACACGCCAAGGAGATTTCCAACCGGCTTCAACCTTACCTACATTTTCTTGAGCAGCAACACGATATAAAAGCTGACCGTCATTCCACAAACTAGCCGCACTGTTATGATGATGAACATCAGCCTCAGTCAGCAAAGCAAAAGAGCCATTCTTAAACTCAAAAAGAGAAGGGAATCCGAAATGCACGCCCAAGGAATCGACATTGGTATCAAAAGGAGATGTTTTATCCATCAAAGAGTTAATGCCATCAGTATATGGCTTGAAAAAGCCCTCATACGACTGTTCAAAACTTTGAAGCCAACGAGTATTAGAACCATTCATATTGAATGTAGCAGACTCGCCACACACATCACCACCATCAGGAAGTTCATAGCGGAAAGCTAAACCATCATTATATACTCTAACAATCACATTCTGATCAACGCCCGAACGGTCGGTCAACGTAAACACCAACTCATTAGCTTCATTTGTGCAATGAAGACGTTTACCAGAAAGCATGTTATAATCTTCTGACATGTAGTTTATACCAGAGACCTTCTTCAAGGACAGAATAGTTGAGTCACTCGTCAGAAGAGCAATATCATTAACCTCGAAAACACTTGAGTCGCCCGTTTCACCAGAATAAATAATCTTCAAATCAACAGATCCATTGTCATTAGAAGTATATGCAACAGTTATACGGCCATCAGGCGACGACACCAAATCAGACTGCGTTGATTGACACGCAGTAAGTAGTCCCACTATAAAAGCAGTAAAGAGAGCTAAATAACTTTTCATATAGATTGATTGATATATTATTGTATTTCAGATATCGTTTTATGGAAGGTTAAACCCTCCGCTATATATTACTTGTCGAGCAAGTCTATTATTCTCGTTTTTATAGTATTCATGAAATCAATCACTGATGTGCTTCACATCAGATTTATCAAAATTACACATTGGAACCCACAAATCAAACACAATATTTTTAAAGAAAAAAATTAGCGCTGCAAGAACTATCGCAGCCTTGCAGCGCTACAATCGAATCACAAACAAATAGAACTATTACTATATTTACTTATCATATTCTTTACCCTGCAAACCTTCAGCGAAACCAGCGTAGGTATGCTTACGGTTGTAGTTGATATCCCAGAGGCCAACAGGTTCGCCACCTCTCCATCCAGAGCTTGTAGGAGCATCTGTAGCACACCACTGAGTTATACCATACTGCTGAGCAACAGGGATGATCTCATAGTACTTACGTACGATGAAGCTATAGAACTTAGCCATCTTCTTATGCTGCTCCTCAGTAAGTTCGTTAGTCTTAAGAGGATCTGCGAACATATCGTCAGCAGCAACATAACCCATATCGAGTTCAGAGATACGGCAGAGCTTACCAGAAGCAGCCATCAACTTGAACATGTTAACGATAGATGCCTCAATTGCAGCCTGGTTTTCTGGCTTTTCATAGCAAGAGATATGCATCTGAGTGCCGATACCGTCGATCTTAGTCTGGCCATCAGCCTCCCACTTCTTGATCCAACCGATAAGGCTGCTGAGCTTCTTGTTACCATCCCACCATGACTCAAGGTTATAGTCGTTGATAAAGAGCTTAAGGTTTTCAGCCTTACCACCATTAGCAGCGAAGTGCTTACGAGCAGAAGCGACAGCGATACGAACATAGTCGATATCGCCAAGATAATCCTGCCAGCAGAATACGCCATTACCCTCAAGTTCGTGCTGAAGTTCATAAAGGCCATCAACGTCGCCCGCACCAGACAAAGCTTCGTTGACAACATCCCATGCTTCAACATATCCTTCTGTAGCCTCCATAATACCAGCGATCCACTTATCCATTGCATACTTAAGAGTATCATATTTCTGCTCAGCAGTCAATGGAACACCTGGAGTATCCTTCTCAACAGTATATGTAACCTTAGGCAAGAGAGTCACAGGTTCTGGGTTGCCAGGATAAAGCTTAGCATAGTAGCACTCGTTATCTGTGCCAGTCATATCTGGGTTGCTAACCAATTCAACACCATTAACCTTGAAACTAACGTTAGCGAAATAATAGGTATTTGCCTCAGCGAAATCATTCAAGTTGAATGCGATAGAGTAGCCACCAGTCTGTTCATCAGCACCGAATGTACCAGACTTTGTAACTGTAGTCCATTCAGTAGTGAAATCAACGTTACCTATAGCCTCCCAGTGGAGGTAATCACCTGGATTCCTGTGAACCTGAGTTCCGATAGAAGCATTCTTATCTGCGCGAACCTTCATAGAATACTCCCACTTGTCGCCCTTCTGATAAGGCTTATCTTTAGGAGTTACAATCCAAAACTGCGAATCCCATGCATCTTTAGCCTTATCCAAAGCCTTAGCTACAAAACATGGCTTGTTGTACTCAATATCTACAGTCATAGGAGCAAATTCCAATACAGTGTAGTCGATACCCTTAACGAGATTCTTGTCAACTTCTGCATTAGCGACAGTGCCTCTCATCTCTTTAACGATATAGCTAGAGTTGTCATCGCCTTCGCAATCATTATTCTTGATCATCTCAACGCCATTGACCTTGAGGCTGATATTGTCAAAATAATAATTGTTTGCTTCTGCAAAGTCATTCAAATTGAAGGCTATAGTATAACAACCATCTTGCTCAGCAGCAGAGAATGTACCGTTCTTTGCATAAGTCTGCCATTCTGTTGTGAAACTAACAGTGCCTATTGCATCCCAGTGTTTATAGTTACCGGCTGATGTATGAGCCTGAGTTCCAGCGCTAGCCTCCTTATCAGCTCTGACATCGATAGACACTTCCCACTTGTCACCAGTATGGATAGCGTTAGCTTCGCCTATGTTGAGCCAGAACTGAGTATCCCAAGCAGCATCCTTCATATCATCAGAATGAACAACGATACATCCGCGATCCTCATGTTTAGTAACCTCAACTTTTTCTGGTACATAGTTAGGATCGACCTTATCAGCGATCAAACTATTAAGATACTTAGTATTCTGCTGAGAATGCCAAGCCAAAGTATGTCCATATATAGTCTGCTTAGCACTCTTTGCAGACTTAACAAAATCAATAACTGTAGCAAAGTTCATGCTACCGTTGTCTTTCACTATAGAGCCATACTTCATCTCATTTCCTGCAACGACCTCATCGAAGTTTGATGTTGCCAGGCCATATACCGCGCCTAATTTGGCATATTCTGCACCATCGACAGCCAAGCCCAGTTTGAAGTTAGGATTAGCTTCGCGATTCACGTAGTTCTTAAGAACATCGTAGTCGCTGAGGTATTGCATTTGAGCCAAGTATGCTGGTTCCTGCACCTTTATTGTTGCGAATTCATCATCAGCACATGATGTAAGAACTGCAACAGGTAAAAATGCCAAAAGCCATTTATTTATAAGCTTCATAATATTGCAATTTAATTTTACTATTTATAAACTGGACGATAAGTCTGAGCAGAGGCAGCTGTACCTCTATCACGCCAAACAAGTGTATCAGAAGTAGAATACTGAGCGTAACCGCCAAGGTCGATCTTGTAGTTCAAGTAAAGACCGTCACGATCCTTGTCACCCCAAGCCTTAGTTTCTGACTTGCTCTTATATACACCTGAACCTGTTGCAGTGTAGCCTGCTGTAGCAGAAGTGATAGTACACTCACCATTCTCATTGAATGTAAGCAACAAATCACAACTTACAGGAACACCATTGCACATAAGACCCTCAACAGGAAGCACCACAGTGTTATAATCCTTAGAAGAAGTCTTTACTACTTCATCCTTTTCTACAAACTGCTTATGACGAACGATCTTCTCATTCATAGCAGGATGAGGGTTGCTGAGAGCGATTACCGCACCATTCTTCTCCTTCTTGTAGATGTTACCTGAAACAATACTATTATCATCAGACTTATACATAGCGTCCTGACCATCGATTGTAAAGCTAATGTTCTTTACATAGAAATTATTAGCTTCAGCCAAGTCATTAAGGTTGAATGCAACCGACTTACCGCCGTTCTGTTCAGCAGAGAAAGTACCAGTGAACTTCTTTGTAGTCCATTCTGTAGAGAAATCTACGTTGCCAATAGCAGCCCAATGGAGGTAGTTGCCTGGTTCCTTGTGAGTTTGAGTACCGATAGAAGCGGCGATGTCAGCCTTCACATCCATAGTCAACTCCCAGTCCTTACCCTCTTCAAACTCAATAGAAGAAGCGATGAACAACTGAGTCTCCCATGGATCCTGGATCTTATCAGCAGAAGAGATAGTGTAAGTAGACACCTCAGGAACGCTATACTCATCAACACCGCGACGCAAATAGTTAGCATCGTACTTATTGATATAGTTGACACAGAAAATAGTGTAATCCTTAGGAGTAATCTTCCAATCCTCAGCGTTCTGACGAACAGGATTAGACAATCCAGGGAGCGCTGTACCTCTCAACACCTGATCAACACCCGATGATTCAGTCATAAGGAAAGGCAATACATACTTCCTTGTAACGGCATCTTTATCGTTGAAGAAAGCGTCGGTCAACTTAACCTCAACACCACCTCTGTAGTCACCGCCATAGTTCAACTGAGAGCCACTCAATTCATAATATTCCTTTGGCATAATAACCAATGGAGAGCCATCTTCAAATGTAAGGCCCTGAATAAGATTCTCATCGATAGTAACATCTACTACTGCATTGAGGCCATTGTAAGAACCGCCCGATGTACCATAAACAGTAAAACGGTGTTCGTTGTCTGTAGTATTATCGTATGTCTCAACATCTCCCATTATCAATGTTCTAACAGGATATTGATAAGCAAAATATACAGAAGTACCGCCATCAGAGTCGGGGAACGAGATATCCTGGTTTTCGCATGATACCATTCCTATCGCCAAGAGGCTTGCCGACATTGATAACATCAAATTAGTAAGTTTCATATTATAAGTATTAAAAAACAACATTACTTCCAACCTTCGTTCTGAACAAGATTAGACCATTTAAGAATCTCAGACTGAGGTATAGGGCCAAAATTCATGTAGCTTTCATACGAAGGAGTCTCAACATCGAATACTTCATAAGTATAAGAACCACCATTATCGGTAATCTTCATACCCTTAACAACCTCGTTAAGATCAGCCTTCCAACGGCGAAGGTCCCAGAAACGTGTATTCTCGAAACAGAGCTCGATACGACGCTCGTTGCGAATAAGCTCACGCATCTTATCCTTATCAGCCTTGATCTCCTCAAGATATGAGTCATTAGTTATACCGCCACGGTTACGGATAGCCTTTATCACGTCGTATGCAGAATAGCCATGGCTACCCTTACCCTGTGGGCCCCAAGCCTCATTAGCCGACTCAGCGTATGCAAGGAATATCTCAGTGTAACGAATACGTGATGTATAGTGGAACTGAGGGTTCTTAGAGCTTGATACGCAGCTAGCGTCATCACGAACCATCTTGCGGCAGTAGTAACCAGTCTTTGTTGACTTATTAGCCTCAACATTCAAACCATCGTTCTTAGTGTTGTTGGCTGTTGTATTGATAGCAGCGCCCTTGAAGTCAGCACCGTTATAAATAACATAGAGGTCAAGACGAGGGTCACGGTTTGTATAAGGATCATTAGCCTTATAACCACTTGATGCATTAGAGATAGGATAACCATTCTTCATAGGGAATGCGTCAACCAAGTTCTGAGATGGGTTGAGAGTACCAGTACCCTCCAATGATGGTGGGAAGTAGTTCTCTTCAAGGCTAGTACCCTTATCACCTCTATCAGAACGCCAAAGGATCTCCTTAGGAAGTTCACCAGAAGCAAGGTTGTCGATCTCCTCATGGTTGTTGTACCAAGTATTACCATTGCTAGCCATACCAGAAACACCGCCGATACGGTCGAGAACAGCAGCAGCATAATCAGCAGCCTGTGCCCAAGTAATATCGTTAGCGTCGGCAAAAGCAGGGCTAGCAGCAAAGAGAGCAACCTGTGCCTTCAATGCCTCAACAATTCTGATAGTAAGACGACCACGGAAGTTCTCGCCAAACACGCGGTTATAGCTACTAGCGTTAGTCACGCCGAGAGCCTTATACTTCTCTGGTATTTCAGAGTTGCTGATATTCTCGTTATCGATAGCCAAATACTCCATAGACTTATCAAAGTCAGCCATTATCTGTTCGATACATCTCTGGAATGTCTCACGAGAAACGTTAAAGTCTGATGTTACGCTCTCTGACTCAGTCAAGATAGGTACACCAAGCATCTGACCATCTGCCACACCTGCATGAGCACGCAAGAAATAGAAATTGTGAAGAGCACGAAGAGCATAAGTCTCACCAACCAGATGGTCGATGAACATCTGATTTACAGCCTTATCTTTAGCCCATGACACGCTCTCTACATTTTCGAGGAAGAGGTTAAGGTACTGGATAGTCTCACGAGAAGTAGTCCATCTGTCTATAGGGTTAGAGCTAGAAGTCCACTTACCGCGAGCCATCTGCTGGTAACCGTTATCATTGTTGTTTGAAACAGCATCAGCAGTAGCATAATCTTCATTACACCACGATGTATATGGCAATCGGTTATAACCTACCATCATCAGACCCTGAGCGTTAGTTGGTTCGCTCAACATAGTCTGGAAATCTCGGTTATTCTCAATATTTGGCTCGAACATATCGTCGCAAGCAACAAATATTGGGGCCAAAGCCATAAGTTTAACTATACTATTTAGTTTCATAAAAATAATCTTTTAAACCTAATTAGAATGTTGCCTTAAGACCGATATTATAGAAACGAGCCATTGGAGCACCGCCTGCATTCATTTCTATATATTCGCGTTCCTTAGCGATAGTGAGCAAACCAGCACCACTCACATAAGTTGACAAGCTCTTTACAAGACCATCTTCCTTGAACAATGAAGCTGGGAGGTCGTATGTGAGCTGAACCTTGTCGAGTGAGAATACGTTGAAATCATACAACCAGAAGTCAGAGATGCAATAGTTGTTTGCTGTACTACCTGTTGTAAGACGTGGATACTTAGCATTAGGATTCTCAGCTGTCCAGCACTCACGTGCGATAGCAGAATACTTGCTAGTATTACCCATCCAATAGTATGAGTCTCTCTGGCTATTTATGCAAGTCCAATCTGATGTGCTGTATGCCAAGCTGTTGCTGAACATAGCCTTTGAACCAAACTGAGCAGAGCCAGCGATGAACAATGTGAAGCCATTCCACTTAGCAGTGAAGTTCAAGCCACCAGTAAATGGAGAGCCGAGAAGACCGCCAACGCCAAGGTAAACCTTATCGTTTTCATCTACGACACCATCCTTGTTAACATCCTTGTAACGCAAGTCACCAGGCTTAACATCAGTACCGAGATTCTGCTTTGGAGAGTGATTGATCTCATCCTGGCTCTGGAAGATGCCGAGGCATCTGTAACCGAAGATAGCATCCTGTGGACGACCCTGCTTGTTCTGGTATTCATATTTGTTTGTCTCCTCATACTTTGAGAATTCAGATGTGAAATATGTACCAGTCAAACCGAGTGAGAGTTCAACCTCGCCAACCTTCTTGTTAAGACCAAGTGCGAAATCAAAACCTACACGCTTAACGTTGTTATTGTTCTGATAAGGAACGAAGTCTTCCATGTGTGATGGCCAGTTTCTTGCACTCTGGATAAGGTAGCCCTCCATTGAGTTAGTGAAGAAGTTAGCGTCGAGAGTGATAAGATTATCAAGGAAAGCCGACTTCACGCCAAATGAAAGTTCCTTTCTCTTGATCATCTCGAGCTCAGGGTTCTCACCTCGCTTAGGAGAGATACAAGTAGCGTTATTACCATCATGCCAAGTGAAGCCCCAGCCGTTCTTATCCCAAACGCCGTCGTAGAGATAATACTTCTGGTCACCGTAACCAAGATCCATGTCGTTGTTAAGAACGCTAGCAGAAGCAGAGATCAAGAGATTGTTGACTACAGATCCCTCGAGGAACGACTCCTTAGCCAAGTTCCAACCAAGAGTTACAGAAGGAGACAACACATTACGATGTCCTTCAGCCAACTTAGCTGAATGAACGAGTGCAGAGTTGAAATCCAAGTAGTAACGATGGTCGTAGTTGTAGCTTGCACGGAAGCCAAGGTTTGCGTTACAGTCTGTATGGTATGTACCATCTTCAGTCTCCTGATAGCCATTAGCCAATACAGTTGCAGACACATTGTGAAGGTCGAAGCTGCGAACATAATCGAACTGACCAGATACGGCAACAGTTCTGTCGTCGGAGCTAGCGTCAATATTCTGTGCAGTACTCTGCTTATCAACATTGAGCTTTGTGAGACCAACGATATACTCCTTACCGTTATAGCTACCCCACTCAGGAACAAACACAGAGTATTTATTGCTGATATTAGTGTTATAAGAAGTAGCGAAGTCCATTGCAAGAACAGTCTTGAAAGAGAGGCCTTCGAGAACCTTCTTCAGGTCAAACATCAAACCTGCATCGAACTGGAACTTACGAATAGTTGTGTTATTCTTACCACCAGCGTAGATATCAGCGAATACGTTAGTCTGGTCATCAGTAGTACCAGCCAAGAACATGCCATCATATACGTTGTTAGTAGCACCGATAAGATTCCATGCACCAGAAGCGCTTGGGTCGATCAAATCAGTAGGGATCAGTGGAGCCGCATTAACCGGACGGTTAGGACGTTCATTGTTGGCAGCTCTCCACCAGTTACCAGCAGTAGACTTAGCGTCATAGTAAGTAGCGTTACCATCGATATACGCCTTGATATATTCGTTGAAGAAGATATCAACATTACCACGAATGCTATAACGGTTTGTGCGGTTGTCCTTAGCCTTAGCGAAGTTCATGTAGTCACCGTTAGTATACCAGTTGATGCTGCTATAGAAACGAGCCTTCTCATTACCGCCAGAAATCTCGGCACCGACATCAGAACGATTATACCACTTAGTGATATAATCAGATGAATAGTAGTCGATATTTGGATAACGGTATGGGTTCTTGCCAGAAGCATAATTGTAGATATCCTCTTCAGAATACATAGGATCCTTACCATCATTCTTAAGAGCCTGGTTGTAATACATCATGTATTCTGGAGAGCTGAGCCACTCAGGATAGCTCTTAGCTACATAGAAACCAGTATTACCTCTCAATTCGATCTGCAAGCCATCGCTCACCTTACCACGCTTAGTAGTGATGAGAATAGCACCCTTTGAACCACGGCTACCATACAAAGCAACCGCATCAGCGCTCTTCAAGAAAGTGATCTGCTCAATTTCAGAAGCAATAAGATTGCCTAGATCACGAGGCACACCATCAATAAGGATAAAGTAATTTGAAGTGAACTGGTCCATACCCCAAAGAGTACTACCATTCCAACCACCTACCATAGAGACAGTGTTCTCGAGTGCGCCAAGAGTATAGTTACTCTTAATAAGCTCTTCGACATTAATTGTCGACACACCTCCTAGCAGGTCTTGCTGTGCTACCTGTCGAAATGCGACATTGACCATGTGAACAGATGAGTCGGCTTCAGCGACAACAGCTTCAGCACTCTGTTCGGTCTGCGCATTCATAGCCATAGGCATTGAAACCAAGGCAGCACATACAGCTATTTTATGATGTAAATATTTCATTTTTGAATCAGTTTATATAAACATGTATTACCAACCTGTGTTCTGAGTAAATTCCTCATAGAGGTAGATTTCAGAATCAGGGAATGGGAACCAATAGTGCTTAGGGTCGAAGTTACGCACAAGAATCTCTTCCTTACGGTAATTTGCCACACGAGCAGTACGAGGGTCATTATCACCGCTAGTATAGAATTCATCAGATTCCATACGGTCGAATTCCTGAGAATACTTCACATTATATGGATATTCTGTAAGAAGCAACCAACGCTGAAGGTCACAGAAACGGAAGCCCTCGAACGACAACTCTACAGCACGTTCGCGACGGATCTCATCCATAAACAGATTCTTGTCTGCTGTGTACTTAGCGTTAACCAAACCTGCACCACAACGCTGACGGATCTTGTTAACAGCATCTTCAGCTGTCAAAGCCAACTTATCAGACTTATAAGAAGCGCCAGAAATAGCTGCACCTGCTTCAGCATACATCAAATAGATATCAGCCAAACGCATGTATGACAAGTAAGAATGGAATGCGCCACCCCAGTCATAAACCTTATCACCGATGTTACAAGTATGAGGAACAAGTTTCTGGATAAAGTAACCAGTTCTACTTGTATTAGCCACATTACGCATTGCACCACCTGTATAGAGAGAGCAGTAGCGGTAAGGCTCCTTATCTTCCTCAAGAGCACCATTTACATATTTGAAGCCATCGAATACGATATCATGGTAGAAACGTGGGTCACGATTCATAAATGGATGTGAAGGGTCGAAACCAGAATCAGGGTCATCGATAGGAAGACCGTTCTCCATACCATACATCTCAACAAGGTTAGCTGTAGGCATGTGGATAACGTTATCGTGCTCTACGAGACCAGCAACCTTAGGACCGAACACCTTAGATGTATTCCAGTTAGAGTTGTTGGCATTACCACCAAATCCAGAAGGACCCTGCATAATAGCCTCTGTGCTACCAGGCATAGCCCAAGACTGACCTGTAGTATAGAACAAATCAGAATAGCAAGTTGTAGCACCCTTAGCCTTAGTATGGTTGTAAATATCAGAGAAATTGAACTCAACAAGAGCGTACTGAGTTTCTCCGCCTTCTACCAAGCTAAGAAGTTCAGCAAATGCATCAGCAGCCTTCTTACAATACTCAACATCGTATTCATAAGTCTTCTTACCACCGATCTGAGCGCCATTCTTCATCAATGGACTACCTGCCCAAAGATAATTCTTGCCAAGATAACCAAGAGCCATGATCTTATTGATACGGAGCTGGTTCTTACCGGCAGTAGCCGAACCTGCAGAAGTGTCGTCCCAGTTAATAGGCAACAAGTCGGCAGCCTTACGGAAATCGGCAGCAACCTTATCAGCGCACTCCTGATATGACAATCTTGACATCTTCATGTCCTCGAAAGAAGCATCCTTATCGAATACCTTTTCGATATATGGAAGACCACCAAAATACTCCATGAGCTCAAAATGCCACCAAGCACGGAAGAAATACATCTGACCCATAAGAAGTTCCTTCTCTTCCTTAGTGCCAGTCATTTCATCGATATGCTCCAAGCCCATATTACACTTGCGGATGCAATACCAAGCATGGCCCCACAAAGAGTGGTTGAACGAGTTTGTATTTGTAGGATCTTCTGTTCCTTTGTACAACCAGTTACCTGTCTGATTCCAAGCGCGGAAGTTACCGAGGTCAACCTGGTGAGTCATACGGTCATCGGCCTCAGGGTTGAAGATTTCATCATCACCCCAGTTCCATGATGGACACCAATTACATTTTTCCTTATCAGGAATGCAATTGTAGATTTCTTCAACGAAGCCCTGGAAATTACGGAAGTCTTTGAAAGCATCTTTCTCAGACAACTGCAAATCAGGATCTCTGTCGAGATAATCTTCACATGATGACAGCGAGAAGCAAAGCATTAAACCCGCTGCAAGCATCATTATTGAATTAAATATCTTTCTCATTGTAATGTATTAAAGCGAGAGTTTTAAACCAACATTGAAACGCTTAACGGTTGGATAGGCACCAGTGTAGCTAGCACCTCCAAGGTTTGACTCACGGTCATCTGGCATACGAGTCCACAACCAGAGGTTGTTACCGTTGACAAACAACTTAAGATATGACAAACCAATGTTTTTGATCCAGTCCTTCTGATTCCATGTATATGCAAGTTCAATATTCTTCAGACGAACGTATGAGCCATCGAACTTGTACTGAGTACCATAAACAGGGAATGCGCCACCTTCCTTACTAACAGGAGCAGTACTCCAACGGTAAGGGGTAACATCAGCGTTAGTATTATCCTTAGTCCAAACAGAACCCATGTAATACACTGTATTAAGTCTGTTACCAAAGCTCTGGAGTGTTACATCACGAGTAACATTGTTTACGCCATAGAACTGAGCGAAGAAGCTAATACCCTTCCATTCAACACCAATAGTAGCGTTGTATGTGTTCTGAGGAGTATCAGTATAAGCGTAAGGAGCAGAGTCCTTAGAGTCGATCATACCGTCACCGTTGAAATCGACGATATAATATGTACCAGGCATACGGAAACGGTCGTCTGACACATAAGCAGGGCTACCGAACAACTCATCGATATTGTTGATATATCCAGCATCAATAAATGAGGTAGTCTGGTTGATAGCATAACCCTCTGCCTTCTGATAGTTAGGAGCCAATGGAAGGTCATCCTTCTCTTTTACTACATTTTCAGCGTGAGTCATACTGAAATTAGCCCATGTGCGCAAATCATCATTAATCTGCTTGTTGAAACGCAACTCAAACTCATAGCCCTTAGACTCAGCCTTACCCTTGTTAATGATCTTAGGTTGCATGCCGAAATAAGCAGGAACAGCCTGGCTATTACCCTGAAGAAGGATATCAGAACGTCTATCCTTGAAGATATCTACGCTACCAGCGAACATACCACCGAGGAATGAGTAGTCGATACCGAAGTTGAACTTGCGAACAACCTCCCACTGTACATCCTCGTTACCGAGCTGTGACTGACGATAGTATTCATAGATACTGTTATCACCAGAACGTGATGTTACAGTTGTACCACCAGAAGACCAAATAGTCTGGTAAGCCCATCTTTTACCAAAGCCGATAAAGTCAGAACCTACCTCACCGTATGAAGCACGGAGCTTCAACATATCGAGAATCTCGTTCTCCTTGAGAGAAGACATGAAGTTTTCTTCAGTCACAACCCAACCAAGGGCGCCAGAGTTGAAGAAAGCGAAACGGTTTTTAGGTGCAAATTCCGCAGAACCGTTCAAAGCACCGTTGTACTCGAAATTATAGCGGCCGCCATAACCATAAGTAACACGGAACACCCAGTTTTCACGATAATGAAGTTCCTCATTACCAGTAGCGTTCTCCTCACGTGTAAATACGCCTGTACCTGAAACGTCATGTTCGTCAAACTTGCGAGCATAGTTGAGCTGACCCTGATAGTAGAGACGACGATATGTCTGGGTATTATCAACACCACCTGATTGTGATGACCATTCTGTTGTCTCAACCCAGTCGAAACCAGTAGCTGTATCGAAGTCCTTCTTCAAAGTCACCATACCAGTCTCTGGATCGATCCACTTACGCTGAGAGTCATTGTAGTCATCAGCGATACCACGCTGTCCTTCAACGAACTTGTTATCCCAAGAGATAACGCCACGCAAGTTAAGACCTTCAGTAATGAACTTCAAATCCTGCTCGAGAGTAAAGTCAGTTGTAATAGTATTTGTAGTTGTCTTTGCAACACCACTGACAGCCAAGTTCTCTGCAGAGTTAGTTACGTTAGAGATCATAGGATACATACCCCATGAACCATCAGAATACTGAGGCAAGAACACGTCAGGAGCGATGTTGTAAGCACCTGACCAACGCTGTGCCTCCTGCCAAGCGTCACCTGCATTAGCGCGAGGAGCCTTCTTAACGGCAAGCGAACCAGCGAGGTTAACCTTGAAGACAGTAGTAGGAGTGATTGTGAAGTCCAAGTTACTACGTGCATTCACACGATTGTAGTTATAACCTGACTTATATCCACGACCATTGTCATAGATCTTCATAAGGTCACCCTCATTCACATAGTCGGCAGCAGCGAAGTACTTTACGAACTTAGTACCACCACTGATGTTCAAGTATGCATTGTATGACATGGCATCATCCTTGAACAACGCATCCTGCCAGTCCACATTCGGATAACGTTCCTTCTGTTCCTGAGTCGTCTGGTTACGATACTTCTCAATAGTCTGCTGAGGAGTAATATAAGCCCAAGACTCGCTAGGAGTAATAGGCAACTCATTTTCTACCGTCTGGTTACGAGCCATCAAAGCATCATATGAATCATACTTATTAGGCAACTTCGATGGACGCTTCAATGTAGCAGTGAAACCTGCATCGATATGAGCCTTACCTTCCTTACCACGCTTAGTAGTGATGAGGATTACACCGTTGGCACCACGCACACCATAAACCGCTGTAGCCGAAGCATCCTTCAAAACCGAGAGGTTTTCTACAGATGACATATCTACCGAGTTCATTGGACGTTCAATACCATCGACAAGAACGAGAGGGTCTGAATTGTTCCAAGATGAAGAACCACGGATAACGATCTTTGGCTCCTCTTCACCTGGCTGACCAGTACCCTGAGAAGTAACGACACCTGGCACATTACCTGTCAACGCAGCACCGATATCATTGATACCAGCAGCACGCTGCAAAGTCTCACCAGAAGCCTGAGCAATCGCACCGACAACAGAAGCTTTCTTCTGCTGACCGAAACCAACTACAACGACCTCATCGATCTCCTTCGATTCGTCGATCATTGTTACATTGTAATTTGCACCAGCACCTACCTTTATTGTCTTTAATTCAAAACCAATGAATGAGAAAGACAATGTAGAGCCCTCTGGTGCACTCAATGAATAGTTGCCATCATAATCCGTCACAGTACCACCTGAGACGCCTTGAACCATGACAGCCACGCCTGGCAGAGGTTCGCCGTTTTCATCGACTACTCTACCCGAGACTTTTGTTTGAACCTGCGCAAATGCCATAGTAGCCGACAACAGCAATGCCGATACTACCAATGCATTTCGCACCTGTCCAAAAAGATTAATAAATCTCCTTTTCATAGACATTTAAGTTTAACATTTAGGGGTTTCATACTCTTTTTGATTAGTATACTTATTATTTAATAGAATACAATCCTAACGTCGTACCAGTAAATCCTCCTGCGTTAGTGGTAGAAAGGAAACGAGCCTCAAGAGGTCGTCCTACCTCCTCCCATTTATCTCCATCCAATGAATAAGAGAACGTGAACATCTCACCATCAGACGAAATACGCAAAGATATATTCACTGTATTCGCAGGAACTTCGGAAGAGGCAACCACCTCATCTTCTGCCCCGCACACCTTATGCAGTTTCACCAACTTGTTCTTACCCGACAAGCCAAGTGTCAGATAATAATGGTGACCCTCATCCTTAAACAGAATCATACCAGCCTCCTCTGAAGACTTAGGATCGAACGTCATGTCAACAGTAGAGATAAACACATGATGGTGAATAGGACGAGTTATCATTGCAGGAGTGCAATATTGAGTTGCACGAGCAGTGTCGCACTTAAGCTTCAATACACCATTACCTACACTATACTTATCAGAGCCAGAGGCGCGAAGTGTCATCCAGTCAACACTCAGCTTATCGCCATCAAAGTCGTCAACATAGCCGAAATTGCCAAAGCGGGCGCCCTTTTCAATCTGCACCCCATCGCGTTCGCATATCATGCTGACAAGTTCGTCGCCAGAAGTCACAACAGGGAAACCGTCTTCAGTCCAACGAACAGGCATCATGAAAGTCTCGCGGCCAAGATTCTCATAACCGAAACCGCCACCAAGAGGTCTGCACGCCAAGAAGACAACCCACCAGTCGCCCTCTGGAGCCTGGATCAAATCGGCATGACCAGCGCATGTCACAGGGTCAGGTCTGTTTGGATCGAGATGACGCTGCGTAAGAATAGGGTTCTTAGCCCAAGGAGTAAAAGGGCCCATAGGACTATCTGAAGTAAAGATAACCTCAGAATGATTGACGCCAGTACCACCCTCAGCCGCCATCAGATAATACTTGCCATTTATCTTATACATGTGTGGGCCCTCAATCCAAATAGGCTTTTCAGCAGGGCGACATCCCTTATCAACCAAAGCCGGACGAGGACCGACAGTAGTCTCCTTCTCTACATCGAATTCCTGAATACGGATAGAACGATGGCCAGGATACTCAGCCTCGTATGTTGGTTCATCATTGTTAACGATATAAGCCTTACCATCTTCATCGAAGAAGAAAGAAGGATCGATACCCTTGACATCATCCAAGTAAACCGGATCAGACCACTCAGCCCAAGGATCCTTAGTCTTGACGAAAAAGTTACCTGCACCGACATTAGTCGTGATCATGTAGTATGTTTCGTTCTTAGGGTTATAAGCCAACGCAGGAGCGAAGATGCCACCGCTCACATGCTGAGACTGCATGTTGTTGAGCTGCGACTCGCGGCTGAGGACATGACCGATCTGCTTCCAATTGACCAAATCGCGGCTATGGAACAAAGGCACACCAGGGAAGTATGCGAATGTCGATGTTGCCAAGAAATAATCGCCCTTTCCATTTGTACACACCGAAGGATCGCTGTACCAGCCAGGAAGGATTGGGTTGTAGAAACTGCTTGCCGTTGGCAACGAATAGGTGTTGTAGAACCGATCGTTTCCCTGGTAGCTGAACTTGTCGAACTGAGCCACGCCAGCTATCGGACCTGTCATCGACTTGTCGGCATCACAAGCCGACAAAAAGAGACAAGCAGAAGCACATGCCACTAACGTCGTTATGTTTCCAATCGGTTTCATCGAGGTTTTCAATTTGAATTGTTTATTGCTCTCAAAAATCTATACACTTTTTAACAACGCAAATGTAATTTAGATTTATCATGTACATTATTTAAGAAAAAACACATTTGTTAGATGTTGTTACATTTTAATCATGTAACATTTTCAATGCACAATGTAACATTTGCAATTTACGCGCGGCAACAAACATTAATATGGTATGCGTCACATCTAGCATTATCTATGATAAAACCATGGAGGAACCATGGAGGGACAGCGTAGGGAAAAAGCAACATCTGATGAAAAAAAAGAAGAGTCGTAAAACACCAAAAAGAACAAAACAAAGACAATTCAAGCTTTATACGACACCAAGAACGAGCTAAACAAGAGCCCAAACAGCACGGCTAAACACAATACTGTCATGTAACAAAAGCAAACAAAAGTTTATAAAAAAAGAAAAAATGTACGTATCTTTGTTATCGATAAGTCAGAAGTGCATTCTATCAATTCTATCATAAATGAAAAATATTGTAACACTACTTTTCATTATTGTTGCTTTTACCCAAACAGCTTTTCCTGTAATATTAAATACACGAGGAGGACTGTCGTCCACCCTGGTAAATGACATTTACCAAACACGTGACGGCCAGATATGGATCGCAACGGAAGAAGGATTGAACAGGTATGACGGATCAAAGTGTCGTACATACTATTATGACATAAACGACACGACATCACTTCTTGGCAACAACATACGCATGACATTTGAGTCGAGGAGTGGCGACATATACGTAGGCACCTTACACGGATTGATGAAGTACAATCCCAACTACGACAGATTTGAGAGAGTACCCTTAATAATAGCCAACAACACAGAGATGCATCCATACATCTCTTCTATTGTAGAGATCTCATCGGGAGAGATATTCATTGCGACATCAGGACACGGACTCTTCAAGCTGATGCCAGGAGACAATGCGGCAAGACTTCAAGACTCAAGCATAGGTTTTTACATTGCACAGCTATTCGTCGACTCTAAAGACAACGTCTGGGTAGCGACATCAGACAAAGGAAACTCAAGAATCAGCAACAACGGATTTGTATATACAGTAAAAGCCGTTAACGACGCATACCTAACCTCATTTGGAGAGGACAACAAAGGCAACATATATGCAGGCAACCAGATGATGGGCTTGATGCGTCACAACCCACAGAAAGACCTATTCGAACCGATATGCAAAGAGACAGAGGGCCTGAACATAAAAACACTACATGCATTCAACGACAATCTGCTGATAGGAACAGACGGCAAAGGCCTGAAAATCTACGACACAGACACAAACAAACTGTCGGACTATGACATGGGTCCACAGTCGTTTAACACAACAAAAGCAAAGGTACACTCCATACTCACCGACAAATGGGGAAACCTATGGCTAGGAGTGTTCCAAAAAGGAGTTGTGATAGTGCCAGCGCACAACAACAACTTCAACTACATAGGGCACAAGTCGTCGTTGAAGAACATAATAGGTTCGAACTACGTGTCATCGATATACAAAGCCACAGACGGAACACTCTATGTAGGCACAGACAACGACGGCATATATGCCATAAACACTAGCACATGGCAAACAAGGCACTATAGCTCGCCAGCGACAATCATGTGCATATCGGAGGACGCCGACAAAAACATCTGGATAGGAACATATACTGAGGGACCCTGGAAAATAAACGCAACATCGAAAGAGGCCTCACACATAAACATCATAACAAGACGCGACGGAGCGAACATACCTATTACAGACATAGAGCTCTCGAAAGACAACAAACTATGGATCTCGACACTCGGCGAGGGCATATACAAGCTAGACCCAAGAACTAAAGAGCTAGAGATACTGGAGACAAGCATTGGAGTAAACTATACAACGACAACAAACAAACTACACAACAGGTGGATCAATTGCCTTTACCAGAGCAGAGACAAGAAACTCCTGTATATTGGTTCGCAGGACGGCATAGGCTGCCTAGACATAGAGAAAAACGACTTCGTATCGACATACGGAACAAACCGAGTGTTGGCGGACTATACGATAACAGACTTTACCGAAGACGGTGATGGCAACATCTGGACAATAACAAACAAAGGACTAATAAGATTAGACGCCAAGGACAAAAGCATAAAGCACATTGGAATAAAAGAGGGATTACCACAGAACGAGATCAAATCGGTAGAATGTGACAAAAACGGCGAGATCTGGGGAACAGCATCAAACTGCATATTCCACATCAACCACAAGACATACGAAGTCAATACCTATTACGAGCAGGACGGAATTGTCACAAACGAATTTGCCAAGAGATCATCAACACACAACAATGATTATGTGTATTTCGGTGCGACAGACGGCATAACGTACTTTAACGTGAACGAAGTCCAGATTGACGGAGAGAAGCCTGTCATCAAAGTAACCGACTTCTATATCAAAGGTCAGAGAGTATTACCTTCAACGAAGTCGGAAAACTACAAAGTGCTCACAGACGAGCGAGACTCTTCGGGCAAAGGCATGCTTAAATATGACTTGAGCCACATAGACAACTCATTCACCATAGAGCTCACCACAACCCAGGCGATATCGCCAAACAGAATATCGTATCTATATTCGATAAACGGTGAGCCAGCCATAGACAACGGCAACGGAAGCAACAGAATTCCGTTGCGCAACATGAAGCCTGGAGAGTACCAGATAACGGTACAGGGACTATGTGACGGACAACAGTCGGAGCCTATTGAAGTCTATATAACCATCCATTCAGCGATATGGACAACAAAATGGGCAAAGATTCTCTATTGCCTTATAATAGCGTTGATTGCCTACGTAATATACAAACAATATAATCTGCGCCGCAAGACAAGAGCCGAATTGATAGAGACCCTTCACAAACAGGAGGTTCACGACGAGAAGATGCAACTGTTTACAGACATTGCACATGAGATCAGAACACCAATGAGTCTTGTCATATCGCCGCTCAACCAACTCATGTCGAAAGACAACGACCCAGAGCGCCAGAAGAACTATGACATAATAGAACGTAATATACAACGCATATTGCGTCTGATGACACAGATACTCGACATTCAGAAGATAGATGCAGGCAAAATGGAAATGCAATACTATCCGACAGTGATCAGCAACATCATCCAGGACGTATGCAACACATTTGAATTCGAAGCGAGAGCCAAGAACATCAACCTAGTCGTTGACACAGAAAAGACAGAGGGCATTGTAGTAGAAGTTGACACACGTCACTTTGACAAGATAATAACCAATCTCGTATCAAACGCAATCAAATACACTCCTAAGGACGGAGAGGTAAAAGTAAGGTCGTATACAGAAGGAGAGAAATATATCATAGAGATAGAGGATACGGGTGACGGATTCAGCGAGAGCGATGTTAAGCATATATTTGAGAGATTCCATCGTACACAAAACGCCATAAACAGCGGCAATGTAGGATTTGGAGTAGGGCTAGACCTCACGAACACCCTAGTGAAACTACATCATGGAACAATCGAAGCCATGAACTGCAAGGAGCACAAGGGAGGCATAATGCGAGTCACACTACCTATCGACAAGCAAGCGACACAAAACGAGACGGCAAGCAAAGCCATCGAGAACAACACAGGGAAAGAAAAAGAAGAGAAGCCTGACACACCAGAACACAGATCAAAATACACCGTATTGTTCGCCGATGACGACAGTGACATGCGAAAATATGTCAAGAGCCATCTAGGAGAGCACTTCAACGTCATAACATGCAACGACGGTCAGGAGGCGCTTAGCACATTGCTAAGTACAGAGACAGACCTCGTCGTAACCGACGTAAACATGCCAATCATAGACGGCTTTACACTGTGCAAAAACATCAAGAGCAATGTGAACGTCAGCCATATACCTGTCATCATATTAACATCGCGAAGCAGTGACACAGACAGAATAGAGAGCTACGAAAACGGTGCTGACGCGTACATAGCTAAGCCATTCAACATAGACGTGTTGACCGCGAGCATAAAGAGCCTGATAACACGCAGAGAAAAGATGCGCGTGGATGTCAAAGCCAAGGAAACCGTCGAGGCACAAAAGGTAGATGTAGAGACAGCGCCTACGCTTGATGACAAGCTGCTTGAGAGAGTAACGAACATCATCAACAAGAACATAAGCAATCCTACATATAGCATAGAGGAACTGGCAAGCGACGTAGGATATAGCAGAGTACACCTGCACCGCAAGATGCGAGAACTGACAGGCCTCACAACACGTGACTTTGTGCGTAATGTAAGAATGAAATATGCGGGTGAGCTCTTGAAGGACAAGGGATATGAGATTGCCGATGTAGCAGTAATGACAGGTTATTCAACAACCAATTACTTCAGCCAAGCCTTCAGAGCATACTACGGCATGACACCAACCACATACATTGAAAAGAACAAAGGATAGAGGAATCAAGCCTCATATTCACTCAACTCTAGCCAACGCATCTCAATCTCATCGAGGCGTTGGCTAACTTTTTGGTACTCATCGGAAAGAGACACCAATTCGTTAGCATCGTTTGTTCCGCCGCTCATAAGAGACTCTATTTCAGACTTACGTTCAGTCAACCTAGACATCTCCTCTTCTATTGCAGCGAACTCCTTTTTCTCATTATAAGTCAATCGACGTTTCTCGTTGCTCTTTGCAGGCTTCTTCTCGACAGGTTCACTCTTAGTCTTAGCCTCTGTCACCAAAGACCTCTCATTGTTTTTTCTCCAGACGATATAATCAGAGTAATCACCAGGGAAGTCCTTCACCCCACCCTTGCCATCAAGGACAAACAAATGCTGAGCAATCTTATCCACAAAGAACCTGTCGTGTGACACAACAATCACCGTACCCTGGAACTCTGCAAGATAATCCTCAAGTACATTCAACGTAAGGATATCGAGATCATTCGTCGGCTCGTCGAGTATCAGGAAGTTAGGATTCTTCACCAGAACAGTAAGCAGATAGAGACGCTTTTTTTCGCCACCAGAAAGCTTATTAACCTCGACATGGTGAAGTTCATTAGAGAACATGAAATAGCGCAAGAACTGAGCCGCAGACATCGTCTTGTCGCCACCAACACGTATATGATCGGCTATATCGGTAATAACCTCAAGAACAGTCTTCCCCTCGTTGACGGTAATACCCTCCTGCCTATAATAGCCGAACACAATAGTTTCACCGACCTCAATATGTCCGTTATCGGGCTGCAAAGCGCCAGTAAGCATATTAAGCAGCGTAGTCTTTCCACAGCCATTATCGCCTACGATAGCAACCTTTTCCTTAGGGACAAACTTATAGGAGAAGTCGTTTATCAGATGCTTATCACCGAAAGACTTAGCGATATTATAGACATCAATAACCTTCTTACCCATACGTTGAGCAGCGAACTGCAACTGGAGCGACTGCTGAGCAGAAGGGTCCTTAGCCTTTTCCTGAAGTTCATAGAAAGCATCGATGCGGTATTGAGCCTTAGTACCTCGAGCCTGAGGCTGACGATTCATCCAGTCCTGCTCACGGCGCAACAAATTGCGGGCCTTATCAGCCTCGGCAGAACGCATATTCTGTCGTTCCTGCTTTTTATTCAGATAGTAAGAGTAGTTGCCCTCATAATGCCATATCTTATGCTCGTCAAGCTCCAATATATCGGAGCATACTCTATCGAGAAAATAGCGGTCGTGAGTGACCATCAAAAGAGTAATATTGGAACGTGTAAGATAGTCTTCAAGCCAATCAATAATATCAAGGTCAAGGTGGTTGGTTGGCTCATCAAGAATGAGGAACGAAGGAGAAGAAATAAGCAAAGCGGCCAAAGCAACACGTTTTTGCTGACCGCCTGACAAGTTTTTAACCTGTTGATTAAAATCATTGATATGAAGCTGAGAGAGAATCTGCTTAATTCTCTGCTCATAATCCCATGCTTTGAGTGAATCCATGCGATCGGTAGCCTTAGCTATAAGATCGACATCGGAAGACTCCAATGCCAAAGCATAGTCGCGAATAGCATCAGTCACCTCGGTGCCACATTCGAACACCTGCTGAATGACCGTATTCTCGTTATTAAAATAAGGGTTTTGGGGTAGGTATCCCACTCGAACATCTTCATTGAAGATTATTCGACCCTCATCAGGATATAACTTACCATCGGAAGAAGAATTCGGCAGTTTTGCCGTCAACATATTCAGAAGAGTAGTCTTCCCTGTGCCATTTCTGGCTACTAGAGCTGTCTTCTGACCTTCATTAATTCCAAAACTGATATCATCGAAGAGGCAAACATCGCCCCAATGATATGACAGATTCTCTACCGATAGATAGTTCATCAATTATTTTACGCTAGCAAGAATCTCGCCGCGAGTGTTGCTCTGTGCATTCCAAGCATAAGTAGTGTTGGAAATGAGAACTCCGTTTGCATCGAAAACGAGGTCGCAAAGATTCTCATTCTGGTTAAGGTCAATGTTGAAATCAGCTGCAACATCAATCTTTTCATTGTTTTCAGCATTTGAGCTAACATACAAAACACCAGCAACAATCGCTACTGCAATTCCAAGTGTTACTAATAAGCCTTTCATCTTCATTCGGTTTTTTATTGTTCTATTGGGTTTAACGTAGGCTAAGGTAAAACGTTTCGTTTTTTAAATAATTTAATACAATAAATTTTTGACGAAACCGTCGTTTTTTTTGACCAACGTCAATCCGTCACTGCAAAAACGCCATTCGTCACCTGTCAGTGAGCAATGAAAAAAAAGGGTCGTGAAAGCAGTAAAAACGTGCCGTCTAGACAACCGAATGAGAAAGTCGGGCGGCACATAGAGGGTCTGCTAAAAGAAGTCGCGCTTCTTCATGAACAGATAGAGTATCAGGCTAAGCACAATTGACCCACCTATGATATATGCCATTGCGAATGGATTATTCTCCATATAGTTAGGCACATTCATACCAAACAACGAAGCAACGAGCGTTGGTAGCATGAGTATTATAGTGATACTCGTAAGCTGCTTCATTGTAGAGTTGATATTATTAGAGATCAAAGAAGAGTAGCTGTTGGACAAGCTATGGTTGATATTTCTATAGATATTGGTTGTCTCCTCGGCCTGCTTAAGCTCAATCTCAACATCCTCGACCAATTCATCGTCGCAAATGTCGCGAATAGACTTAGTATGCACCATTCTATAGAAAAGCACGTCATTACCCTTCAAAGAAGTCACAAAATAGACGAGAGAGTTGTCGATTCTCTGAAGTTCGACGATCTCCTTGTTACGCACTGACTGCTGAAGTTCGTTCTGAACCTGCATCATGTGGATATTTATGTGCTTAAGATACTTAAGGAACCATACAGAAGCAGAGAGCATAAGGCGCAGCACAAGTTCGTAGTGGTTAGCAACTGTTATCTGCTTACGAATGGAATATACCGCAAAATCATCGATGATATCGAGCTTATAATTACAAACGGTAATAAAGATATCATCCTTGAGTATCATGCCAAGAGGCACGGTGGTATAATCGATATGGCTATGGGAGTCTTTACGATAAGGAACTCGCAAGACAATCAACTGCCAGCCATCTTCTTCTTCTCGACGAGGTCTCTCGTCGTTATCGTCAATGTCGGAAAGGAAGCTTTCTGGCACTTCAAGACCAGATATGAGGAAATTTGTCTCTTCAGCTGTTGGGCACTCGATACTAGTCCAACATCCTGATTCCCACTTATCTGTCACCTCGAATCCTTTGGTGTTGATGTAGAATGTAATCATTGTCAGTCTCTGTTTATATAACACATACATTGCAGAGACTCATGATTAGGTGAAGTCTCTACAGCAGCGTTATAGGTTCCGGATGATAATCGTCCATAATTTGTTTTGCTTTATATTTATCGGTGTGCAAAAATAGAAAAATTGGTTATAATGCGCTTAACTTTTGTGTTAATGTTTGAAAAATAAGCTCCAATACATTCAGAACTAGCAACGTAGAATATGTGAACAAAAAAAGGGACTCCGCAAACGCGAAGTCCCTGCATTATCTATCGGGGGAATGCATCATTTCTTTTTCTTGCCCTTGCCCTTAGTCTTACCCTGCTTCTTAGCCTTCTTAAGGACACTCTTTGGCGGTTTTCCGCTAGCTTTAGGCTTATTATCTCTTGCCGAAGCCTTCACCTGCTTAGCCTTATCGCGTGAGGTAGCGCCATAAGAGATACCAGGACGCTTACCGGCCTCTTTGAGCTTCTGATTTTGAATCTCTATGTCCTTCAGAGGAGTTCCTGCAACGGTAAAGTCGAGCTGTTTCTTCTCAAGATTAGCATTAGCGATACGAATCTTAATCTTATCGCCAAGCTGGTATTTCCTGCCACTATTACGGCCAACAGCGCAATAGTTATCCTCGTCGAAGTAGTAAGTATCATCATCGAGGTCGCGCAGAGGGATCATACCTTCGCACTTGTTCTCGTCGATTTCTGCATAAATGCCCCATTCGGTAACGCCCGATATAGTAGCCTGGAAATCCTCGCCGATATGGTCGATAAGGAATTCAACCTGCTTATACTTGATAGAAGCGCGTTCAGCCTCGGAAGCCAGTATCTCCTGATCAGAGCAATGCTTACAGAAGTCCTCGTAGGCCTCACCATTAGCACTCTTGCCGCCATTAAGGTAAGAGTGGAGCAGACGGTGAACCATCATATCAGGGTAACGGCGGATAGGAGAAGTAAAGTGAGTATAGAAATCGAAAGCAAGACCATAGTGACCAATATTCTTGGTAGTATAGCAAGCCTTGGCCATTGTGCGAACAGCCAACACCTCTACCATGTTCTGTTCACCCTTACCCTTAACTTCGCTCAGGATACGGTTGACAGCATTGTTGATCTCCTCGCCCTTCTTAGGCATAGCCTCATATCCGAATCGGCGGACGAAGGTAGCGAACTTACTATATTTCTCTTCGTTAGGCTCATCATGGACACGATAGACGAAAGTCTTAGGAGTACGCTTACGAGCTGTAGCGTTGATCTCGTCCTTACCGATACATTCAGCCACCTTCTTGTTGGCCAAGAGCATGAACTCCTCAATAAGCTTGTTAGCCTCCTTAGCCTCCTTGAAATAGACACTGATAGGCTTACCCGTCTCGTCGATCTCGAAACGAGGTTCAACACGTTCGAACCCAATAGCACCCTCATCGAAACGCCTTTTACGCACCAGCTTAGCCAGTTCGTTGAGCTTAAGAATCTCATTACGGTATTCGTAGCCAGGGAGAGACTTTGCAGCCTCGTCGCTTTGAGCCTCAATAAGAGCCTGTGCCTCTTCGTAGGTAAATCGACGGTTGGACTTTATAACAGTCTTACTAATCTGAGAGCCCAATATTTCAGCATTGTCGTTCATAATGAAGACAACAGAATAGGTAAGCTTCTCCTCATCCTGACGAAGTGAACAGAGGAAGTTGGAGAGACGCTCTGGCAACATCGGAATAGTGCGGTCGACAAGATAGACAGAAGTAGCTCTCTTGTAGCCCTCCTCATCGATTATAGAATGAGGCTGGACATAGTGAGTGACATCAGCGATATGAACGCCGACCTCCCAGTTGCCCGAATTGAGCTTACGGATAGAGAGAGCATCGTCGAAGTCCTTAGCATCCTTAGGGTCGATAGTGAAAGTAACCACATCGCGCATATCGAGACGCTTAGCGATCTCTTCTGGAGTGATACCAGGATCAATCTTCTCGGCCTCCTTAGCCACCTCTTCCGGATAGCCATAAGGCAAGCCAAATTCAGCCAAAATAGCGTGCATTTCAGTCTGATTATCGCCAGCATCACCGAGCACGTCGATCACCTCACCGAAAGGGCTTTTAGCATCGCGAGGCCAGTCGGTAATCTTGACAACAACCTTCTTGAAGTTGGCATCAGATGGAACACGTTCCTTAGGGATATATATATCACGGCCGCCAAGAGTCCTCGAATCCATTCGTACAAACGCGTGACCGTCGGGCTGATATTCGAGGACGCCAACGAACTGACTTCTCTTTCTCTCGAGCACCTTGACAATCTCGCCTTCAGGAGCACGTCCTTTGCGCTTCTTAGTAATAGCGACCTCAACCTTATCGTCGTCAAGAGCCGAGTTAAGAGCATGAGCAGGGACAAAGATATCGTCGGGATACTGCTCCTTATCTTCAGGGATGACATAGGCAAAACCGCTAGCCGACATATCAACTATGCCGACAACTATTGCAGCGCCGTCACTTGTTGAACCTCCAGGCACATGATATTTACCTGCTACACCCTCGATAATCATTCCGGCATCAGCCATCTCAAAGAGCAAGTCCTGCACTTCAAGACGATCGCTCTTACTCTTCAAGCCGATCATCTCGGTAACCTGCTTATAATTGAATGATTCTCCGGCGCGTTGCGTCATAGCCTGCATGATGGCAGTGACCATCTTGCTATGCTTTTCTTCCACATCTGCTTTACGTTTTGCCATTGTCCTATCTCCTATATGATTGCAACCAAAGTTAATAATTGTTTGTTATTATACGACAACAAAGTCAAAAATGTGACACAAATTATTTACCAAGGCAAGCCTGTAACAAAAGGGAAGCCACCGTAATGGCCCAAGAATACCAAAGCCAGCACCCATATAAATAGCAAGGCAAGAAGCACATTCCTTACATGTTTGCCATTGTTGGGCGACAGCAACCTCTTAACAAGCAATACAATAGCGACGACAGGGACAACGACAACAACAAGAGCCAGAAGCGACGGAACAAAGGCACTTCCGCAACCTGCAAGTTCAGCAGTGAGCGAGACTGTTCCAGCGAACAGAGAAGTCACAGCGCCAATCACCATCCCCAGAAAGCCGAATATAACGCCGAAGAGAGTACCGAACACAGCCAGTCCGACTATGACACCAATTAATATCAGGGCAACCTTCAGAAAAGCCCCAAGGCATCCACCACCCGACTGTTCACCCTTATCGTCATCAGCCTCCCTTTCTTTCATATCGCAGATAGAGTCGACATTAACCGCTTCGCCCTCCATCTCAAGCTTTTGAGACGCAGACGTAGCCTGTGGCACAAGCATCCACAAAATGAGATAGACGACAGGCACCCAGAGCTGAGCCAAGCAAAGAGTAGCGACAAGAGCCAACACACGCACAACAACTACGTTCACGCCAGCCCAAGTAGCCAATCCGCTACATACACCGGCAATAACGACCTGATCGGTTCTTCTATAGAGCTTCTTCTGAAGTTTCTTCTGTGCCTCAGAAGCGGCTGCCTTCACGGTATCAGCCATATCGTTCATGAACTGATCAGAACTGCCATTACGCTCAGACGATTCGCCATCGTCCATCTGATCAGGGCGTCCCATTATAGAGATCACCTCGCGAACCATATCGATATTAACCACATTATGGCTTGCTGGCATCTTCTCGTTGAACAATTCAGCGATACGACACTCTATATCTCTAAGGACCTCCTTCTCGTCAGTCTTTGCAAAATGGCGCTCCAAGTCGCACATATAATCGCTAAGCATATCATAAGCATCCTCATCGATGTTGAATACAACACCAGACAAGTTAACAGTCAAAGTCTTTTTCATAGTTACTGTTTTTTAGTTGTTATTAAATCTATTGCCTCATACATCTCTTTCCAGGCGTCGGCCAATTCAGCCAAGGTCACCATACCTTCTGTTGTCAACTTATAATACTTACGCGGAGGACCTTGTGTCGATTCCTGCCATTCGTAATCGAGCATACCCGCATTCTTCAATCTGGTAAGAAGCGGATACAAAGTACCTTCGACCACTATCAGCTTCGCCTCCTTGAGACGTTGCATGATATCAGATGCGTAAGCCGCCTTGCCATCGAGTATCATCAGTATGCAATACTCAAGAAAGCCCTTTCTCATCTGCGATTTGATATTCTCTGTATTTGCTGCCATAACCAATCAATTTGTGTTTGACATCACAAACATAAATATAATTTTAGAACTATGCAATACATAGTACTATATTTTCTATAGATATTTTCATTGCATAGTATTATATACAGTTGCAGAAACTGATTTATCCTATCGCTTTCCTATCGCTTAGGTATCGCTCTCCTACGGCATGGGGTAAGCAGTCATTCGATGGGATTTGACAGAGAGGCAGATATGGGGGAAGGAGGGAAATGGGAAAGAGCAGATGAGGGAGAAAGAGAAACGCCATCAGGAGAGCATCCTAATGGCGTTATGATGGTTATTTGTCGTAAACATTATTGAGTTTCCATCGGCGATGGCTCCAGAGCCATATCTCTGGACAACGACGTATGTCAGCTTCAAGCAGCTGTGCGAAACGGCTGATAATGCCGTGCTGAGAATCCTCTTTAGGGTTTTCAGAGACAAGTTCGAGCTTCACCTTATAATGGCCACGTTCATATCCTATATAAGAAGGATAGACAAGAACCTGATTAGTCTTTTGCGCGATAACGACAGGGCCGCAGAGGAAAGCAGTATTGATGCCCATGAAGTCGACCCATTCCTGCTGAGCGTCGGCCTTAGGCGACTGGTCACCAATAATAAGGGTGACGCACTTCTTCTGGCTACGCATACATTCAACGATATGTCGATAGCCCTTTTTAGAATCGACAGCCACGATACCGCCACGAGTGCGAGAAGCGATGATTATATCATTAGTCCAAGACGTCTTTTGAGTCTTATAGAAAGTATGAATTTCGGACTCGTTGAAGTATTTAGGGAACGTGATAAACCACTCCCAGTTGCCCACATGACCTGAATAGATGAACACCTGACGGCCCTGAGCGACGAGATCGTTAACAAGATCGGCATTAACAATCTCCATATGCTTGTCGCTTATCAGCTCATCGACAGGGATCGTGAGAGCCTTAGCAGTTTCAGCGAAATAGTCGCAGAGATGGTGATAATACCTCTTTTCGATAGCCTTACGTTCCTTATCTGTCTTATCAGGGAATGCTATTTCGAGATTCTTCTTGACAACAGAACGACGATATCTGACGATATAATATGCGAGGAAATAAATCACATCACTAATGCCATACAAAAACCATAGAGGCAATCGCGACATGAGAAGAATGAACTTCTCCCAGATTGTTTTTAGAATACTACCTTTTTCCATAAATAGAGAAGGATATTTGAGCTTATTTACAAGAGTTGAGGCAAAGATAAGAAATAAATGACAATGAACAATAGACAATGAGGAAAGAACAACAGGGAACGCCAAATAGGAAAATAACCCAAGGCAAATGGCAAACCATTTTAGTTTTTTAGCGTAGAACAGAACAAATATTAACCGAATAATAACACTATGAAACTCACAGGAAGAAGAGAGAGCTCGAACGTAGACGATCGTCGCGGCAAATCGACAGCAACCAAAGCAGGACTCAGTCTTGGCGGCATAGCAGTAGTTGCACTTATGGCATGGCTCACAGGCGGCAGTCCGTTGGAGGCAGTATTACAGGAAGTAACAAGTGCCTCAATGCAGACAACCCAGACAACAGAAGGCTATACACCAACAGCTCAGGAAGAGGAACTCGCAACATTCTCGAAGCAGATATTGGCAAGTACAGAGGATGTCTGGACAGAGCAGTTCAAGAAGATGGGCAAGACATATCAGCCACCAACACTTGTGTTGTTCAGCGGCAGTGTACAGTCGGGTTGTGGCGGTGCGACAGCATCATCAGGTCCATTCTACTGTTCAGCAGACCAGAGCGTATATATTGACCTCTCGTTCTTCTCATCGATGAAGCAGCAGCTTGGTGCAGACGGAGACTTTGCGTATGCATACGTCATAGCGCATGAGGTAGGACATCATGTGCAGTATCTGCTCGGCACACTTGACCAGGCGCACAACAAGATGTCAAGAGTAAGTGAGAAAGAGAGCAACCAGATAAGCGTGCGACTTGAATTGCAGGCAGACTTCTACGCAGGAGTCTGGGGATATCACGAGAACAACAAATACAAATCGCTAGAAGATGGTGATATAGAAGAGGCGTTGAACACAGCGATGGTAATTGGCGACGACTATCTGCAGAAGCAGGCATACGGCCGTACGATGCCAGAGTCGTTTAACCACGGAACATCAGAGCAGCGCAACAGATGGCTAAAGAAGGGACTCACCACAGGCAACATAAACAATGGTGACACCTTTTCACCAAACTATTCAAACCTATAAAACCTAACAACATCATAGAAGAAGGGCGTTCGGCAGACATGTTGAACGCCCTTGACGTTTTGCATCGGCAGCAAAGCCATAGTATGCAGAGTAATGCATAAATACATTATATTTCAGAATATTAGATTATATTTGCAGACATGAAAGGCATTCTACTACATATTCTGTTTTTAATCATACCATTAACCGTCATCAATGGTCAGGACCATGAAGACATGGAGGACAGGAGACTCGACAGCCTCATACGAGTAGCAAACGAAGCGCGTTTAGACACCAATAAGCTTAGGATACTATATGAGATATGTATAGAGCATTACAACGTAGACACCGTAAACAAATATGCGAATATAGAGCTTGAGTTATCGCGCAAGCTGAAAGAGCCATTATATGAGGCAAGGGCGTTCAGTCTGCTATACTGGTGTAATTATCACTACAATGACTTCGTGAAGGCCAACACATACGCATATAAAGCAATCGTAATAGCTGATTCGATAGGTGAGTCCAAGTTGGTGGCCAAGAACTACAGTAATCTAGGCATATCATTTGCGGCCATGCAAGACGCCAACAAGTCGGACGAATACTTCCACAAGGCGCTAGACATATACACACAGAGACATGACTCGTCGTATATGGCAGAGACACTACGTGATATAGGGTATAACAACTCAGTGCACCGCATGTTTAAAGAAGCCGAAGAGTGCTACAACAAAGCCTTAGAGATAGATATTGCGAGAAGAGACAGCGACCTCATATCGGAGGACAGGTTAGGCTTGGCCTCTGCCCTACTGAGCAAATATGAGTTCCACTCCATGACAAACGATGACACCACACCGCTGAGACAGTCGAAGCACGAGTATAACACCGCATTCAAGATAGCGGACAAGACGGGCAACGACTATGCCAAGTTCATATACTATGTAGAGATGCCGAGAGTACTCATGTATGAGATAGACAATGAGGAACGCGGATCGCGCAGATACAAAGAGCTGACAGACAGCTGCAAACTATTTATTGACCAGGCATATCACATAGCAGACAGAGACGGGTATGAGACAGACAAGCTGCTAATAGACTTTGAGTATACATCATATTTGACAATAGCGAAGCAATATAAGAAAGCGGAGAACCTACTAGATTCGCTGAACAAGGCCTTTCAAGAGGACGAAGAGCTGCATAGAGGTCATTTTCACAAACTCTACAACGCGTATTCGGTTTTGTACAAAAGCAAAGGCGATCTGAAAAAGTCGCTAGAATACTTCCAGAAGTATCATTATCATTATCTGAACAGCCACAACCAAGACTATGCTATCGCGGCGACGCAGAACATGGTAAAAGCCCAGTTTGATGAAGAGATACGAGCACAGAAAGAGCGAGAGCTATTGTTGAAGACACAAGCAAAACAGCAGACGATAATAACCACAGCCGTGGTAATTGTGTTACTTCTGCTTACCATACTGACTATATTCATCGTTCACAGTTACATACGCAGCAGGAAGGTGAACATGATGCTAGACCAGAAGAACCGAGAGATCACCGACAGCATCAACTATGCAAGTCTCATACAGAGAGCCGCAATGCCATCGAAAGTATCGATGAGCGAGACCTTTGGTGATTACATGGTAATCTTCAGGCCACTAAACATCATATCGGGAGACTTCTTCTGGGCATCGAACAAAGGAGATCTAAAGGCCCTTGCCGTAGCCGACTGCACAGGACATGGAGTGCCAGGAGCCTTCTTGAGCATGTTGGGCATGGCCATTCTTGAGTATATATCGCAAAGGCATAACGAAGGAGAAGTGTCGGCCGGCAAGATGCTAGACGACATGAAAAAAGTGTTCAAGCAGTCGCTACATCAGAACGGCAACGAGGCAGACAACCATGACGGCATAGATATAGCTATAGTCATCATAGACACAAAGAAAAAGCAGATACATTATGCCGGTGCGTTCCGTCCGCTAATCATAGCCAGCGAAGGCAGGCTGACCAAGTATGATGCGGACCGTATGCCGATAGGAGCATACTACAACGAGTCGGAGCATTTCACAGACCATGTGATAGATGTCAAAACAGGAGACACGCTATACCTGTTCAGCGATGGCATCACAGACCAGTTTGGCTATGACGAGAAACACGAAGTGCACAAATTCACCGCCAAGCGCTTCAAGAGCCTTCTGTCGTCGATAGCCCATCTGCCATTGTCGGAGCAGAAGACGCTAATAAGCAACGCCATAGACGAATGGCGCACAGATAGCAGGTCGGCCGAGTTGGAGCAATATGAGCAGACTGACGACACGACTATTGTGGGAGTGAGGGTTGGATAATTCACTATTGACAATTGACAATTCACAATTATTCGCTGCGCTCATCGGCTTTGAAGTCACAATTGACAATTGGCAGGGACCTATGATGAAGGGGAAGTTATGATTTGCGGGCGATGAAGATATAGATGTCGTAGGTAAGTGAGACGCCCATATCATCGGAGAACATCCGTTCGTAGCGGGACATCAAGGTTCGCATAGAGCCAGGCTTCAGCTGATGTTCGGAAGAAGTGACGCCAGCCCTCTGCAGATCGCGCATCACCTCGAGGGCAGACGGATAATGCAAAACAACAGAATGATTGTCGGCAGAGAGCAATGTCAACCCCACAGCCTTGATCCTTGACGTCCATTCGTCGATTGTCGGATAATGAAGTCCAGGAACGCCCAAAGCCTGCAGTTCGCAGAAAGTCTGAGGTCCATACGTAGCCACCCCCATCAGACCGTTATCGCTTAGACATTCGTAGGACTTATCGACAAAGCAGAGAGGGTTGTCGAACCACTGAACCGAAGAGGCGCTAACCACGACATCGACAGGAGAAGGCCAGGAGAGCCTTTCGGCGTCACCATGCAAAGTAGAAAGAAGATTATCTGCCGTAGAGCTAGCAAGCCGGGCGAGCATGCCATCGGATATGTCGTTGGCGATATAGAGATGGGGCATCATGCCATTGATCAGCATACGCGTAAGAGAGCCAGTGCCGCACCCCACCTCGAAGACACTTGCTCCTGGAGAGCACAAGCGGCACAGACCGTCGGCAAGAAGTCGAGCAGCCCTTTGCTGAGCCACAGAGGCAGAGTCGTAGGTAGCAGCGCTACGGCCAAAACGGCCAGCTATTTCACTCTTGCTAATCATCCGAGAAGCTGTTGCCAATGTGTTAACGCGCCAAAAGGGAAGTGAGGCATATCGACCTCAACAACCACATCGGCCCTACCCTGCCAAAAACGGCGCTGATTGTCGGGAAGGAAGATGAGATCGGAAGAAGAGACAAAAGCCTTGTTCCATCGAGCGTCATCGAACTTCACAGTCATATCGCGATCCATTATAGCCATAAGCTCGTCCTTCTGACTCTCGACAGACCTGTCGGACATGAGAGGCAAGAGATCGACGAACCCCTGACGGCCACCGCACATACGCATAGAGAACTTGCGACGAGAAGCCTCGTTCCAATTGTCGTAGGTGCCTTGACAAATATCGACAAGAAGTCCATACTGATTATCGACAGGCAAGCAAGTGCCCGCTATAGCCGTCTTATAGGCAGCATTGATATCATTCTGACGAAGGAAACACTCAGCATTAAACACACCCATAGACCACCCTATGACGAAGACAGAAGAGTAGTCATTTAGACTCACCTCAGTATCGAGATTGTCATAATCGAAGAAAGCCACCACATCACAAGGCGCCTCATCCATACGGGCAAGACTCTTTGCGTCGGCGCCCCATCCCAGGAACACCGCGATAACATCGGCGCTACCCTTTTTATTTATCCAGCAATGCTTCATTATTCTTAATTATTGACATCACGCCATCCAACTGACCAATAGACATGTTAGCCTTAAGTGAGAAACGCAAACGCGCCTTACCCTGAGGCACAGTAGGATAGCGAATAGGAAGGACATAGAAACCACCATCGCGGAGAGCCTTAGCCATAGACACGGCAGACTCATTGGAGCCAGTGACATAAGGGATGATCTGCGAGTCGGTCGTCGCACCAAGAAGTGACGCGAAGGAGGCAGACAGAGCCGACAGATTGTCGCGAAGAGACTGCATATCGGGAAGTCGATTAACGATGAAGTCGGACCAAGCCACATTTATAGGAGCCAGACCAGTGGTAAATATCATAGAGCGGCTATGGTTGATGAGATACTGACGCAATATGTCGCTCACCATGCAAAATGCGCCAGAAGACGCTATAGCCTTGCCGAGAGTAGCCACAAGGACATCGACATCGGGAAGGATGCCCAATTCAGCACACACACCCTCACCTTTCGGTCCGCGCACACCAAAAGCATGAGCCTCATCGACATAGAGCATCGCTCGGAACTCACGCTTCAGCTCGACGAGCTCGCGGAGAGGAGCAATGTCGCCATCCATGCTAAATATACTCTCGGTAACTATAATACATTCATCGTAGGAGTCGCGATGTTTCTCGAGGATCTTACGAAGATGAGCCATGTCGTTGTGGCTAAAACGCTCAACAGTGGCCGAACCCAGACGCATACCATCGATAAGAGAGGCATGAGAGAGCTTATCAGCGACAATCAGATCCCTCTTGTCCATAAGAGCAGGAAGGACACCTATGTTGGCATGATAGCCCGAAGGATAGACCAGAGACCTCTTGCCGTGACCATAGAAGACATCGAGAGTTGACTCAAAGTTGCGATATGCGCTATGGTTACCCGTAAGGAGACGCGAAGAGCAGCTGCTCATCTTGTCGGTAGAGAAGTCATAACGCTCGGCAAACTCCTGCCACAAGTCGGCACGTTCGCTTAGTCCGAGATAGTCGTTAGACGAAAGATTGACCATAGATGCCGGAACATCATCGGGCAAGACACGGAGATTAGAGGCCTCCTTGAGAGTCAATATATCTTTTTCAAATCTATTCATACCCTAATTATCCCTTGCTTTCTAAATAACGGATGCCAGCCTTAAGACCATTGCAAAGAAGGACAAGCTGTTCGTCGGTTATTACATATTGAGGCATGACATACACATTTCGGCCAAAAGGACGTATCCAGACACCATTCTCGACAAACACCTTCTGAATGTCGCCCACGTTGACAGGTTCTTTCGTCTCGACCACACCTATAGCACCAAGCACACGGACATCGGACACAACAGGCGAAGAGGCAAGAGGAGCCAGTTCGCTATTAAGAATACGCTCGATACGCTCAACATTTCTTTGCCATCCCAAGCCGCCGACATAGTCGGGACTGAGGAGCAAGTCGATAGAAGCATTAGCTATAGCGCAAGCGAGAGGATTGGCCATGAAAGTAGGTCCATGCATAAAGCACTTAGCGTCGCCACGTGATATAGCCTCAGCCACCTCTTGAGAGCAGAGAGTAGCCGCGAACGACATATAACCAGCCGTAAGCGCCTTGCCAACACACATGATATCGGGAGTCACGTCGGCATAGTTGCAAGCGAAGAGCCTACCACTACGTCCGAAGCCCGTAGCAATCTCATCGGCAATGAGAAGGAGGCCATTATCCTTGCAGAGCTGAGCGAGTCCCTTAAGATAGCAAGGATGGTAGAAACGCATGCCGCCAGCGCCCTGAACGATAGGCTCGACAATGACAGCAGCAAGCGACTTGCCATGCTGAGTAATGAGCTGACGCATAGGCTCGAGGTCGGCCTCGTCCCACTCATCGTGGAAACGAACCTGAGGCGCAGGAACGAAATGCTGAATAGGCAGCTGCTGCTTAAAGAGAGAGTGCATACCCGTAACAGGATCGCAGACACTCATAGCATGCCATGTATCGCCATGGTAGCCGCTGCGGACAGTAGCTATCTGGCAACGCTCAGGGTGACCGACAGAGTGCTGATATTGGATAGCCATCTTGAGAGCCACCTCAACAGCCACAGAGCCAGAGTCGGAGAAGAAGACCCAATGCTGACCAGGCGTGATGCTGATAAGCCTACGCGAGAGCTCGATAGCAGGCTCATGAGTGAGACCACCAAACATCACGTGGGACATCTTATGCATCTGACGTTGCATAGCCTCGTTGATGACAGGGTTGTTGTAGCCATGGACGACACACCACCATGACGACATGCCATCGATAAGCCTCTGGCCCGATTCGAGATTGATATACACACCCTCAGCAGAGCTAACAGGATAGCAAGGCAAAGGATTGACGGCACTAGTGTAAGGGTGCCATATATGCTGCAGGTCGAATTGCAAATCCATAATAAAAACTATTATTCAGTCAGACAGAAACCCTCGCGCTTGAAATCATCGGTATCCTCCTCAATGCATTTAGCGCCCGTAGTAGTAAGCATGTCGCCCACGATAGAGGCATTGATACCAGTATGTACAGCCTGACACTGATAGGCCTTGTAGCTCTTACGGCCACCAGCCATACGTATAAGCGCCTTAGGGTTGACAAAGCGGAAGATAGCGAAAGTAGTGAAAATCTCCTCGACAGTAAGAGGCGGCTGATTTTCGAGCTTAGTGCCCTTAATAGGCATAAGGATATTGACAGGGATAGAATAGACACCAAGATCGCGAAGGAACATGGCCATTTCGATGCGCTGAGCCATTGATTCGCCCATACCGATGATACCACCGGAGCAGACTGCGAGTCCGACCTCTTGAGCCCAACGGATAGTCTGCACCTTATCATCGATAGAGTGAGTAGAGCAGAGCGAAGAAAAGAAAGAGGGAGCAGTCTCGATGTTACAGTGATAATGACCAACGCCAGCATCCTTAAGACGCTGAAGCTGTTGCTTGCTGAGAAGACCCATAGAGGCGCACAGCTTAATGTCGGACTTAGAGCTAATCTCATTGTAGACACTTATAGCTTCGTCGAGATTACGATCGCTTATCTTACGACCAGAGGTGACAAGCGAGAAACGATTGACACCACGGCAACCATTGTCGACAGCCATCTCGACAGCCTCATTATGGTCGACAAACTCATAGACCTTGCAACCCGTCTCGTGAGCATGAGCGCTCTGAGCACACCATTTACAATCTTCGGAGCAGCGGCCGCTACGAGCATTTATGATAGAGCAAGTATCGAAGAAATCGCCATAACATCTCTTGCGGATCTCATCGGCAGCGGCATATAGAGCCTCCTTGTCGGACAGAGAAGCAAGCTGGAGCGCCTCATCGGCTGTTATTTTATAATCCTCATTGATAATTCTATCCTTAAGAGAATTGAGTTGCTGGACAGTCATTATTCAAACGTATAATATTAAACAAAAAGGGACGCCCATGACATGAGCATCCCTCGATATATATCTTAGAACATGTATAAGCACAAGCACCTTCGCCCTTATCGGCAGACACGACAAGGCACAGCAATCCCTGTAGAGAGGCAGGAGAGGCTTCATCCTGGGCATCGTCGGCCGACACACGCGAGACAACAAACTCGTAGTCGTCGGAAGTCACCACGCCAGACTTGAGCATAGCCATCATGCAGATGCCAACAGAGAGCACACCGATGATGATATGCTTACCCAAGCCAGCAAATATGGCATAACCCTTGCGGCTCCAACGAGTAAAACGTATGCTATTCTGATTAGGCATCGAGATTGAATTGAACAGCGCAAAGGTAATAAATAATTAAACAAATGACATGACAGCAAACAACAAACGGCAAGACGCAAGCAGGCCAGACAAGATCATTTATCAACAAACGATATTTTATTTGTTAATAATGATGTAATAATCGACTATTTGTACAATGTTCATTAAATCATTATAATGTTATGTATAAATAACATACTTTTGCGCCCAATTATAGAAAATATAAACAATGACAAAGCTATCAGAGATAATCGAGCGACGTGCGTTCATGCTATACGTCAAAGATTATATCTTCATCTTTCTAGGCATAATGCTGTATGGAGTAGGCTATTCAGCGTTTATACTTCCGGAAAAGATAGTGATGGGAGGAGTAACAGGTATCTCCACGCTCATATATTATGCAGTAGGCTGGAACCCAGCGATATCGATATGGGTAATAAATGGCATATTGCTCTTGATATCCTTCAAAGCCCTTAGCAAGCAATTTGCAATGCGAACGATAGTTGGCGTAACGATGCTATCGATAGTTGTAGCCTTCATGAAGCCACTCTTTGAAGCCTTTCCGCTCATCACACCAGGAAAAGACACCTTCATGCATGTATTGATAGGAGCACTCATGTCGGGTGCAGCCTTAGGCATAGTGTTTGCACACAACGGCTCGACAGGCGGAACAGACATCATAGTAGCCCTCATCAACAAATATTCGAGGATGAGCATAGGGCGAGCGTTGCAGGTAGTTGACATCTGCGTGATATGCAGCAGTTATCTTTTGTTCCAGAGCACAGAGCTGATAGTCTATGGCGTATGTTTCACGCTTATAGCCAGCATAATGCTCGACTATGTAGTAAACGGATCACGACAGACAGTTCAGTTCATGATAATATCGAAACAGTATGAGCTTATAGCCGATGCGGTAAACCAGCGGATGAACCGAGGCGTGACGATATTGAACGGCAAAGGATGGTATTCGAAAGAGGACGTAGCGGTAGTGATGATCTTGTGCCGCAAATATGAGAGCCAGTATGCCTTCAACCTCATCAAAGCCATAGATCCGAATGCCATGGTAAGCCAGTCGTTCTGCCACGGTGTTTTTGGCGAAGGATTTGACCAGATTAAATAGCATCCACGCACCTAACCTCTATATATATTTTTATCGTTTTTGTTACATGCCAGGACATCTGAAAGGATGGACTGGCATGTTTATTTTGACAGACAAAAAAGGCTGAGACAAGCAAATGCCTCAGCCTTAAGTATTTCAGGGAGCTGCGTATCAGATAACGTTATGCTTCTTAAGTTCGGCCTCCATCTGCTGCTGAACCTTCTGAGCCTCCTGAGCGGCAACGGCAGCGAACTTCTCTGTCTTGTCGGCATAGATGATAGCGCGGCTAGAGTTGACGATGAGACCGCAATCCTTAGTCATGCCATAGGTGCAAACCTCTTCGAGTGAACCGCCCTGAGCGCCGATGCCAGGAACGAGGAGGAAATGCTGAGGTACGACCTTGCGGATATCCTCGAACATACGGCCCTGAGTAGCGCCAACGACATACATCATGTTCTGGTCGTTGCCCCACTGCTGGCTCACACGAAGAACCTTCTCGAAGAGACGTTCGCCCTGAGGATCGGTAGTAAGCTGGAAGTCGTGAGAGCCCTTATTAGATGTAAGAGCGAGGAGGATGACCCACTTGCCCTCATAGGTGAGGAAAGGAGACACAGAATCTTCGCCCATATATGGAGCAACAGTAACAGAATCGATATTCATCTCCTCGAAGAAAGTGCGAGCATACATAGCCGAAGTGTTGCCGATATCGCCACGCTTTGCATCAGCGATGATAAAGTGGTTAGGATATTTCTCATTGAGATATTTGATAGTCTTCTCGAAAGATATCCATCCCTTAACGCCCATTGACTCGTAGAAAGCAAGGTTTGGCTTATAGGCCACACAATAGTCGGCAGTAGCGTCGATAATCTGCTTATTGAAAGCGAAGATAGGATCTTCGTCGCCCAATAGATGCTGAGGGATCTTCTTGATATCAGTATCGAGACCCACGCAGAGGAAAGACTTCTTCTGCTTTATCTGTTCGATAAGTTGCTGTTTGTTCATTGTAAAAGCGGTTATTTTTCGGCAAAAATAATCACAATATTCAAGATGGGCAAGAATATGGCGTTTATGTATTGAAAATGGCTTATATGGAGTAGAATGGCTATATTTGCGAAAAAAAACAATGTCGGGACTGAAGAACATCGTAACATCATTCAAGGAACTGAAATGGTATGAATGGAGCATGACCGCAATAATGATATTCATTGCAGGCTATGCAGCATACCAAGGATTCACAGGCGCGGAGAGCAAGAATCCGGGATGGCTGACCATAGTAAACTTCGTATCGGCGATATGTGGCATACTGTGTATCTTTCTGACCGCCAAAGCTTCAGTCAGCAACTTTCCGTTTGCAGTACTCAACACAACAACATATATCATATACCTAGGGTATTGGCATATATGGGGAACGTTTGCGCTAGAGCTACTCGTATATTTCCCGATCAACTTCATCTCGTGGTTCATCTGGAGCAAACACCGTGACGAGCAAGAAGGGCATCTCACCAAAGCCAAGAGACTACCGATGACAATAAACACAGCTATAGCGGCAGCAGTAGTAGTCTTTGCCGTAATGGCCCATTACATTCTAATAAAGATAAACGGGAACGTGCCATGGCTAGACGCCTTCACACTATCCATAGGCATAGCTGCCATAGTGCTTGAGATGTTGCGATACAGAGAGCAGTATGTGCTATGGATAATAACCGATGTCATAGCAGTAGCCATGTTCATAGAACATTTTGACGCCGTCTATCTCACGAAGAAAACGATATATCTCATTGTCGCTGTCATAGGCCTTGTGAACTGGATAAACCTGAACAAGACAAGGAATGCAGACAACACATAGCGACAAGAACATACGATGTAAAAAAACAAGGCTGCGACCATCACGGCGCAGCCTTTACACATCAAATGTTATGAATAAATGATTCTTTACCTATCATTTCACTTGAATACGATAAACATGGAATGACTGAGCAGGAACAGTAGTCTTGATAACGTTACCTGCAGCAGGACGGTCGAGAGTCTTAGGAGTAATCTTCTGAGGCTCATCGAGAGTATTGTCGGCGTCACCATTATCGCTATGAAGCAAAGTAAGAGTACATTTGCTGATAGCCTTCTTCTTTAGACCTTTGAGATTGATATCTACATCCTTGTCGTGAGATGCTGTATTGACAACCTTAACGATATAAGATCCGTCGGCAGCATCATAGACAGCAGAGGCGAAGAGACCGTCCTGATCGAGATTACCAGCCACAGGCTTGCCGTTCATAGTAGCAGGCAGGACATTGGTACCCTTATTCATAGCATAGAGCTGCTGAACATAGTAGCTAACAGACTTGAAGGAACGAGTATTGTCGTACCATATCATATCAGGGCGCCACTGCCATCCCTCAACATGAGCGAAGAGAGGAGCGTAGGTAGCCATGTGGACAACATCAGCATTACGTTCGAGGCCAGTCATGAAAGCAGCCTCAAGGAGAGAAGCCTCGAAATGGTTCCACTTCTTACCTTTGCCGTGGCAGGCATATTCACCAGCGAATACCTTTGGACCCTTGCGGTCATACTTGTCATAGCGGTTGCCCTGGCTCAAGAACCAAGTCTCAGGACGATAGAAATGTTCGTCAACGAGGTCAGCGCCAAGACGCTTCATTTCAGGCCAGAGATAGTCGAACTGAGCGCCTTCGCTATCAGGGCCTGAAGTGCCGACGATGCGGATATTAGGATAAGCGGCACGAATAGCCTTAACGAAAGGCTCGAGATGCTTAGGGAAAGTCTCACCCCACTGTTCGTTGCCCACACCGATAAGCTTTAGATTGAAAGGCTCAGGATGGCCCATCTCGGCACGGAGAGCGCCCCACTTAGTAGACTTATCGCCATTAGCAAATTCGATAAGGTCGAGAGCATCCTGGATGTAAGGCTGAAGATCTTCAACAGGGACATGAGCCTCTTCGGTTTCGTTTTGGAACTGGCAAGCAAGACCGCAGCTAACGACAGGAAGAGGTTCTGCACCCATATCTTCAGAGAGAAGGAAGAACTCGTAGAAGCCAAGGCCATAAGACTGATAGTAGTCAGGATAGAAACGGTGAGGGAAAGTGTAGTGCCAGCGATTCTCGTTGAGAGGACGGTTTTCGACAGCGCCCACAGAATTTTTCCATTGGTAGCGGCTATTGAGGTCGGTACCCTCAACGATGCAACCGCCAGGGAAACGGAATACACCAGGGTGGATATCACAGAGCGCTTGCGCAAGATCGGCGCGAAGGCCATTCTCACGGCCCTTGAATGTCTCAGCAGGAAAGAGAGAGACATGCTCAAGGTCAACACCATTATCGCCAACAAGGAAGACACGTAGGAGCCCCTTCTTAACGTCGCTATCGGACTTGATAGTAGCCGTATACTTCTTCCACTCCTTACCGCTAACAATTATCTCGGCCTGGCCAGTAACCTGAGTCTCACCCATGCTAGCAGGATCGTCGAGTTCGACACGTATCTTAGCGTCAGCATTGAGAGCGCGAGCCCACACACTGAACTTATACTCATTACCCTTTACAGTAGACACGCCAAAGAAGCCCTCGTTCTCGATGCCGGTATGCTTATGAGCGTGCCCAGAAGAAGAGAGACGCACATAGTGAGGGTTGCGTTCGAAAGGAGCCCCGTCGGTGCGGACCTCAACATTGCCGTAGGTCTTCCAGCCCATGAGAGCCTGAGGGAACTCGAAAGAGCGGTTCTTAACCATCTCGGCATAGAGGCCACCATCGGCAGCATAGTTGATATCCTCGAAGAAGAGGCCATACATAGTAGATTGTATCTTAGCGCCCTTTTGAGCGTTAGCTACATTGACATCTATGACAGATGTCTGAGCGACAGCTAGCGAAGACACCGCCGCCATAGCAGAAATTACAATAGCCTTGTTCATATATAATAAATTACGATTATTAAACATTTTTTGCAAAAGTACGTAATTTACAGAACACCACAGGTGGACAAAAATATCAATTAGGTGGATAATTAGCACACGGCGGTACCACATAATAGAAACAATAATATATTTGCCTGTACAACACAAAATAAAACGGAAACGATGCACCATTTAAGAGGGATATACAAAACTTTGCTATGCACAGCCATAATGCTGGCAAACATAGCCATTGCGAGTGGCCAGGACTCCTATTCGCAGAAATACAGCATATCGCAACTCAGCATGAACAACGGCATGCCACACAATTTTGTAGATGACATACTGAAAGACTCGCAAGGATTCATCTGGGTAGCGACCAACGGAGGAGGACTATGCAGGTATGACGGATATTCATTCAAGACATACGACGTCAGCACGCCAGTAAGACTGACGAGTAACTTCCTACACCAGATAGCCGAGGACAAGTACGGGAGAATATGGGTAGCGTCGGACAACGGCATAACGATACTCGACACGAAGAGCAACAAGATAGCCAATGAAGAGCTATGGCCACAAGACAAGCAGAATCTTCTTGAAGGCGTTTGGTTCTTCGTCAACAAAGATGCAGAAGAGAACATTTGGTTTGCCAACGGCAACAAGATATATTCGATAACATTTGCCGACGACGGGTCGATTGCTTCTATATCAGAGTCGGGCAGTCCTACACACATCACGGACTTTGAGAGAGTAGATGGCTCAGTGTGGTACGCATCGAACAAAGAGATATACAAGCTCAGCAACACCAATTCAAGCATAAAGTCAGAAAAGATAGTATTACCTAAGATAGAGGAACTACAGGGCAAAGATTACCTAATCACAAGCCTCTATGCCAAAGACAATGACCTATGGATAGGCACAGACATGGGAGCCATAAGAGTTGACATGTCGAATGGGCAGTATAAGCACTACACATCGGACCCACACGACCCTACAACGCTTTCGCAAAACAGGATCACTGACATAGTAGAGACAGCTAACCACGACCTCATCATCGCGACACTGAAAGGATTTAATGTATATAGGCAGATAAGCGACAACTTTGAGCAGATAACACAAGAGACACTGTTAGGCCAGAAAAGACTATCGAACAACTTCATCAACTGCATGCTAGTAGATGAGCATATGCTATGGATAGGCACTGAAATAGAGGGTCTGAACTTGCTGATTCCTAATGACCTAGCCATAAACAACTACATACACACAAACAACCACACCTCGATCTCGAGCAACCCCGTCAACTCCATCATAGAGGACAAGAACGGCAACCTATGGGTAGGTAATGTAGAGAGCGGACTCAACAAGAAACGATATGGCTCGAATGAATTTGAGCATTTCACGGCAGAAAAGGACGGGCTCGTACATAACTCTGTCAGTGCGTTGGCCATAGACCACAACAATCACCTATGGGTAGGCACATGGGGAAATGGAGTCTGTGTGCTTGACATCAACAAGCCAAACGCGCCAGTAATAAAAAGATACACCGACATACAGAATTTATTTGTAGGCTGCTTAGTAGCGGACCCGGTAAACAAAGGAGTGTGGATGTCGACAAACGACGTGATATACTTCATAAAAGACGGCATCTTCACCACACCAATACACGATTCGCGAGTGAATCACATGCAGGGAGCCATAGGAGGAGCCATTGATTCGGAAGACAAGCTATGGCTCGGAACGGCCAACGCGCTTCTCATAGTAGACTTGAACTCACTGAGAGGAGACTCGGTAAGATATGAGATATTCGACAGCCGACTAGACGAGCCTAAGTCGATGATGAATCCGCGCATCACATTCTTGCATAAAGCCAAAGACGGAACTATGTACATAGGAACGAATGGATATGGCGTGTTCTACAGAAGATCGGGTGACGAGAAGTTTTATTCATTCTCAGTGAAAGACGGCCTTACAAACAACAGCGTAAGAGGCGTAGTGGAAGATGCGGCAGGTAACATCTGGGCAAGTACGAACTGCGGATTATCGATGATAGAGCCACAGAGCAAGAAGGTTATAAACTATTCGACAGAGAACGGACTAATATGCGACAACTTCTATTGGAACGGAGCATACGCATCACCAATGACAGGCAACATATATTTCGGTTCTACAGCCGGACTTACAGAAATAAAGAGACGTTCGACAACACTGACAGACTACCATCTAGCAAGGCCAACCTTCACATCATTTAATGTGCTCAACACAGCAGTAGGCGCCGGAACAGGATATATAACGCAAGACATAAGCTATGCGGACGAGATAACTATGCACGAGAGAGACAAGTCGTTCACCATAGAATTTTCGGCATTGAACTATAGGAACCCAAAGTATATATCGTATAAGTACCGCCTCGTAGGATTTGACTCGAATTGGATAGAAACATCGTCTGAAAGAAGAGTAGCCACTTACACCAACCTACCTCCGGGAGACTATGAGCTCGAGGTGTGCTGTACTGACGGCTATGAGAACTGGAGCTCGCCAACATCGATAGAGATACACGTAGAGCCATTCTTCTACAAGACCATATGGTTTTATCTGCTTATCATAGGCATCATCAGCCTGTTGCTATGGCAATTCTTCAGATACAGAATGCGCAACTACAAAGAGCAGCAGAGACTATTGCACATGCTAGTAAAAGAGAGAACCGACGAGCTAGAGAACCAGAAGAGAGTGCTTGAAGAGAAGACAGAGGAGCTAGAGCGTCAGAACATCACGCTGAGCGAACAAAACATCAAGATAACCCAGCAGAAAGAGAGCATACAGGAGATGTCGACCAAGATACAGAAACTATCGGTTGACAAACTGCAGTTCTTTACCAACATATCGCACGAAATACGAACTCCGATAACCCTGATTATCGGTCCGATAAAGCGAGCCATAGGTTTGACCAAAGACGAGAAAGTGCTTGATTTGCTAAAACTCGTCGAGAAAAACTCGCATGACCTATTGCAGCTAGTCAACCAGCTTATGGACTTCAGAAAACTCGAGACTGGCAACATGGAGCTCAAGCCAACAAGCGGACGACTAGTGCCATTCATAGAAGACATAGTGCATCCATTTTCAGTATATGCCAGCGAGAGAAACATCAACGTAGAGTGTTACTACAGAATACGCACAGAGACCGTGATGTACGACACTGATAGCATGAACAAAATGATGACGAATCTTTTGTCGAATGCTGTGAAATACACCAACGACAGCAGCAGAGTGCAGACATTCCTTGCCAACATAAGAAAAGACGGCAAAGAGTGGCTATATATCAGCGTGCGTGACGAAGGAGAAGGCATACCGGAAGAAGAACTAGACAAGATATTCTACCGCTATTATCAGAGCGACAACCACACCAAGAGTTTGGTCTATGGGCAATCGGGCACAGGCATAGGCCTTTACCTCTGTCGCAAACTCGTAGAACAGGCGGGAGGAACTATATGGGCAAAGAACAACCAGAACAAAGGTTGTTCGATGAGAGTCTTGCTTCCATTCGTAGAGGGAACACCTATAGCAGACGAACAGAAAGCAGAGCAGCTGGCAGAAGAGACAGAGCTTGAAGAGCAGGAGGCTGAGACAAAGAACAAGATGAATGTGCTAGTCGTTGAAGACAACAGAGACATGCGTAACTACATCGGAACGATACTCAACGACCAGTATAATGTATATGAAGCGAAAGACGGTGTACAAGGATTGACAGTACTTGCTGAGAACGACATAGACTTCATCATCTGTGACCTCATGATGCCAGTCATGGATGGCATAGAATTCTCAACAAGAGTAAAGAACAACTTCTCATTCTCGCACATACCTATACTTGTGCTAACAGCCCAGATGTCGGACGAGTACAGGACAAAGAGCTATAAGATAGGAGTTGAGTCATACCTGCACAAGCCATTTGACGAGCAGATGCTATTGGCTCGCATAAGTGGAATACTGGATGGGCGCAAAGCAAGCCAGCAGAAATTCCAGTATTCTCTGAACACAGACGACCTAAACATAGACAAGGAGTCGGATGACGAGAAGTTTGTGAAGAAAGTGCTGGAGCTAGTTGAGAAGAACTACATGGATTCGGCCTATTCAATAGACGACATATTGAAGAGCATGGGATGCAGCAAGAGCATGCTCAACAAGAAGATGCAGAACGTGATAGGCCAGTCTCCAGGAGTATTCATCAGATCGTATCGTCTGAATATTGCCAAGCACCTCATAATAATGAACAGAGGTACAAAGAACATGAACATCTCGCAAATAGCTTATGAAGTAGGATTTAACGACCCTAAATACTTCACAAGATGCTTCACCAAGCATTTCTGTGTCACCCCGAGTGTATTGCTAGACGGGACAAAAGGAGAAGACGACATAGTTGAAATGCCTCAGGAAGATGATGAATAGCAAGAAAAGGGTCATATAAGGGAATAAACATTAAAGATTTTTTTATTTTGTTGACATATATGAAAATAATTATTTAGTTTTGCATCGAAGTTTGAGCAAATAATTAATAATTATTATCATGAAAAAATTCTTAATGTATGGCAAGCAGTTCATGCTTGCAAGCCTTATCTGTACAAGCCTGCTCATTACATCTTGCGACGATGGAGATGATCCAGAATTTCCAGATCCAGAAACGCCTGAATTTGTTTTAGTAGAGCAGCCTACCAATGGCACTGTAACAGCGACAACTATCAGCAAATTTGGAGATGAAGTAACAATCACAGTAACACCTGACGATGGCTATGCACTCGACAAACTCATGGTTGGCGACAAGGATGTCACAAAAGAAGTAAAAGATGGCAAGTATACCATCCCTTATGTCATTGAGGATGTAAAGGTAACTGCTACTTTCAAGGCTGTTTCAGCAGCAGGTGGCGAGGAAGAGCCTAAAGAACCAGCACCAGTAGTCAAGAAAATGATTATAAGCGATGATGTTGAAGGTGGTCAGAAAATCGGTGGTTGGGGTAACAGCTCAACTATTGAGATTATTGACGAAAATGGCAGTAAAACATACAAGTTCACAAACCCATCTGAAGTAAATTCATGGGAAGCGCAAACAGCTTATGACATCGAAACCCCATTTGAAAATGGAATTGAGTACATAGTTGAATTTGACATAAAGGCGTCAGCAGACTACGCATATAACATAGGATTCCAAAATACAGACGGATACAAAGATTGCGGAAATACAACTATAAACCTAACAACAGATTGGCAGCATGTAAAAACAACAATCAAATGTACAGGTGATGGTGCAACTAGATTTATAATGAGCTATGGATCACTTGCTGGTTCAATCTATCTTGACAATGTAGAATTATACATTGAAGAGGCAGGTGCTGCAGATCCACAGCCAAATCCTGGTGTAAGTGATGCAAGCAAGGAGTTCTTAGTTAACGATGATGTTGAAGGTGGTCAGAAGATCGGTGGTTGGGGTAACGGCTCAACTATTGAGATAGTAGAGGACAACGGAAGCAAGGTTTACAAACTCACAAACCCTTCTGAGGTCAACTCATGGGAAGCACAAACTGCATACGACATAGATACAGAGTTTGTCAATGGTACAACATATCACGTTGAGTTTGATGTAAAGGCAGATAGCGAATATCAATATAACATCGGATTCCAGAACACAGATGGTTATAAAGATTGCGGAAATACAACCATAAAACTCACGACAGAATGGCAGCATATTAACACTACGATAAACTGCACTGGTGATGGAGCAAAACGTTTCATCATGAGCTATGGAACACTTGTAGGATCTATGTATCTTGATAATTTCCAAGTATACACAGTTAAAGAATAAGCAAAAAAAAGCAAAACTAGAAGAGGCTACCCATACGGATAGCCTCTTCTGTTTTTTTGCAATAAGATATCAGTCCGCGTCGTCAAGAACCGGAAATTTTGCTCTGAATGAGGCAAGCTTTTCCAAATCAAGGTCAGCAGTCAGTGAATCTTCCTTGCCATAAGCACATTCAGCGACGTTACGGCCATAAGCATCGATAAGCATAGTGCCGCCACTATATTCGCATGCAGGATCAGTTCCGCATCTATTCACTCCAACGACATAACACTGATTCTCCAATGCACGAGCATGAAGAAGAGTCTTCCATACTTCAAGACGAGCGACAGGCCAGTTGGCGACATAGAAGATGGCATCATAGTCCTTATGGTTGCGAGAGAAGACTGGAAAACGGAGATCGTAGCACACCTGTAGCAATATTCTCACACCACGAAATTCAACAACAACACGTTTTTCGCCACGAGTATAACGCTTATGCTCACCTCCATATGAGAAAAGGTGGCGCTTATCGTAGAAAGTCACCTTACCATCTGGTTCAACGAAATAGAAACGATTTCTATAGCCATCATCTGTTTGCACAGCGACGCTACCACAAATAGCCGCATCATGCTTTGAAGCGAAAGATTTCATCCAAGAGAGTGTGAATTCGTCACGTTCAGCCACGCCCTCAGGATTGGTAGCGAAGCCTGTAGAAAACATCTCAGGAAGGACATAAACATCAGATTGAGGCATAGAAGCGACAAGAGAGTCAATATGGTCACAATTGGCCTTAGGGTCAGACCACACAATATCGGTTTGAAGTAATGATATCTTCATAATAGTAGCAATAACAAAAGGCAACCAGCCGTCAAGATCTAGCTGATTGCCTTATATTGTAAGAGGATAGTCCTCAAAATTTATTTCTTATAGATAACCAATGCAGAATATGTGTTCACACCAAGAGCCGAGTGACCTTCATATTTGATTGTAATAAGATCTTCTGCAGGAATACCTTCCTGGCTGAGGAACTCATTTATCTGTGTATCAAGTGCTGTATCAAAATCGTCAGTACCTGAGTACTGGAAGTGTTTAGTTAAAACTTTAGCCATAGTTGATGTTATTTATCGTTTGCAAATATATTGCAAATATATAATTTTTGTAAATACATGATACAGTTACTTAATAAAAAATTAGGCCACTAAATGCTATTGCGCAGACATCCAAAGACGGAATTCGTTGAAAAGGAATTCATCTTGCGCGACATATTCAAGTACAGCAGCATGATGTGATGCGTCGGAGATATAATAGACATACGGCTTGATGAAATTGCGAGGCGCAAGTTTCACAAAGAAATCGGCATAAACTACCTGCCAAAAATCGAGGTTGTTTTCTGTTTCATTCAACAAGAAGTTGATCAGTCCATCAGTATTCTTCAACAATGCCTCTATCTGCTCACGTCCATCGAGATTTGCAATAGAATCAGAGGTTGCGATACTCTCGATATAATTCTCGATCCGAATTGTCATTTCGTCCTTTTTCAAATCCTTCTTTAGGATATTCATCGTTGAAGCGCTTCGACGCCACAACCTGATAAGATTGGAATATGCCAACCTCTGATTATTTTCATCGTTGTTGACAATAAGAAAGAAGTAAAGAGGCATCATCGCCTTATAGCGTTCGCACTTCTGAGCCATGATAGTCGAAAGGAGGAAATGCACCTCTGGGATACAATTATCGATAAGGATAGACTTCTGAGCCATCTCTTCGGCCTCATCGAGCCGCCCCTTACGCTGCATCATACGAGCATAATAATAAGCCGCCATAGCACTACCCTTCTCTGTCATCCGTCTATAGATGCGCTTAGCCACACGCTCGTATCCCTGTCGCTCTCGACACAAGCCAATCAGAACCTCAGCGTCCATACTGAAGGCATTGTCACGTTGAACGATAGCCTTACATTCGGATATTGCCATCGCTATCTTGCCCATGGTATAATGAGTCAGAGCAACCTCATATTCAGCCTCATCACCACCAGCCCTAAGGAACTGGTCGATAGCCATCACATAGTTGTTGGCATCACGCCATACCCTACCCATATTAATCAGAGAATCCTGTCTTGCCGTAGACTGCGCACTAACGCTAGCACATACGGAAACAAGCAAGAAAGTCACAAACCAAAATCTATTCATATCATTTTATGCTTTTTCTGCGTCCAGCTGCTGTTTACTCTTACTCTGAGTCACTATATACACGCCCGCAAACACAAGTGCGATAGCCAACCCTTTAACCCATCCGAACGTAGTCATTCCCCACAGCAACGCCACAGATGTTGACACTACAGGTTGAACATAATTATACATAGACACCGTTGTCGGACGAAGCAGCTTTTGACCAGTAGGGACCAGAAGATAAGTGAAGAATGTTGCTACGAAGACAGTATAACAAATTTCGAGAATAACCTTTACAGGCATTTGAGAGAAATCTATTGCAACTATGCGAGGGACAGCAAAAGGTATAATGACAAGAGCTGAAGAGAGGAACATCCACTTCATGAGAGTGACCGGCGAGAATCGGCCAATGAACCCCTTAAAAAACACAAGGTAGGCTGCGAAACTAAACTGAGCAGTCAAGCACATGAGATCACCGATAATATTGTCTCGCTGAAAACTCAATCCCTGGCCGCCGCCCAATATAAGCAATATAGCCCCTGTCATACCAAGAGCGACACCCAGTACCTTAAGTCCGGTTATCGGCTCATGCAGTATAATTGCAGCAAGGATCATCGTAGCTATAGGAAGCATCGTCGTAACAACAGACGCATCAATAGGAGTGGTGAAAGAAACACCCACGATAAACAGGCACTGATTGAAAACGATACTCAACATACCGGCGACAAACAACTTGCCTCTATCATTCCATGTGGTCTTTTCTTTAGGCAAAAAAGCAGACAAAAGCCAAAAAGCAAGTGCTGCGCCAATCATTCTGAAAGCGGCAAGAGTAAAGGCAGAGATGCCTACTTCATGAAAATAATTAAGTGTATCCTTAGAGACAGGAGCCATCAGGCCCCATAGCATATTTGACACCAGCATAGCCAAGTGTCCCGGGAAAGTGTTCCGTACACCACCAGTACTCATTACATCATCTGTTTTGTCGGAACAAATATAGCGAATTTTTACACACACAAAGTACCTTCGCAAAACCTTTTCACGCTGAGCAACGTAATAAGGAATAAAGAACAAAGAATACAATTATGGCAAAGCAACCTAAGTTTTCAGCCGACCGACTCGCTTCAGAATTGTTATCAACAGGCGACGCCACAACATGCAAGGTCGATTTCATGCTATCACACATAGCATCATTGGCTGCTACCATCATACACCCAGCTAGTCCTACGGGAGCATTTATGCTGTCAAATGTTGCGGACAACCTGATGTTACATGGGTTCTCCAGGACTAGACTTTCGCTGTCTCCTACAGCACCAGACGGAGTAGAGCGACTCATAATACGCTATAACGGATTCTCTATCAGGCTTGCCCTTCGCATCACAGGAGCAGGTCGCGAGATATCGTGCACATATTTATCAGGTTCTGTAAAGCTTCCACAGCTGATTAGCATCAATTCTACATCAGAATTCATAACTCGCCTGGAAAACATCTCTGCATCGTGGATGGCAGAGTGGGAAAGAGTGCTCTTCATCGGTTGGCAGAACGCTCATGTAATGGAGAAAGCATCAGCAGGCCTTGAAGCATTCATATCAGAAAAAGCCAAGTCATTGGGCTTCAAATATGACATTACGATGCTCACCAATTATGCAGAAGTGACAGTATGCTTATGCCAAGGAATAAAACTCATGGCTAAAGTGCCTCATACCAAATATGAGCATTCCATAGAGAACCTGTTCAACAACGCAATCAAGGTAAACGAGACGTTAGTAAAGTTGCCAGATGATATACTGATTACAGCGTAGTTCCTCATTACACAATAAAACACCCTTAACCGCTATATATTTAAAGATGTTAGCGGAAGGTGCAATATGAACTTATATTTAGAGTTGCACAATTGACATTTGACAATAAATTGCTACTTTTGCATCTTGAAAACAGACCGAAATTAAAAACAGTCAAAAACATATAACAAAATGGCTAAGAAAGCACTTTTGATGATCCTCGACGGATGGGGCATCGGCAGCGGCAAGAAGGATGACGTAATCTCTTGCACAGCTACTCCTTATTGGGATTCACTTGTAAAAAACTATCCAAATTCACAGCTCCAGGCTTCTGGCGAGAACGTTGGTTTGCCTGACGGCCAGATGGGCAACTCAGAGGTAGGTCACCTCAACATTGGTGGTGGCCGTATCGTATATCAGGACCTCGTTAAGATCAATCGTGCTTGCGCTGACGGTTCTATCCTCAAGAACAAGGAGATTGTTTCAGCATTCTCATACGCTAAAGAGAACGGCAAGAATGTACATTTGATGGGCTTGACATCGACAGGTGGTGTACACTCTAGCTTCAACCATATTCTTGCACTTTGCGACATCGCTAAGGAGTATGGCATCAAGAACACATACCTCCACTGCTTCATGGACGGTCGTGACACTGACCCTAAGAGCGGTCTCGGCTTCATCAAGGACTTGACAGAGCACACAAAGAAGTCGGCTGGTGTCATCGCGTCTATCGTTGGTCGTTTCTATGCAATGGACCGCGACAAGCGTTGGGAGCGTGTAAAGGAGGCTTATGACCTTCTCGTCGAAGGCAAGGGCAAGCAGGCAACTGACATGGTAAAGGCTATGCAGGAGTCATACGACGAAGGCGTAACTGACGAGTTTGTAAAGCCTATCAACAATTCAACAGTAGACGGTACAATAAAGGAAGGTGATGTTGTTATCTTCTTCAACTACCGCAACGACCGTGCAAAGGAGATTACTGTAGTTCTCACACAGCAGGATATGCCAGAGGCTGGCATGAAGACTATCCCTGGTCTCCACTACTGCTGCATGACACCATACGATCCTAACTTCAAGAACGTACACATCATCTTCGACAAGGAGAATGTACAGAACACACTTGGCGAATACCTCGCAGCAAAGGGCAAGAAGCAGCTCCACATAGCAGAGACAGAAAAGTATGCACACGTGACATTCTTCTTCAACGGTGGTCGTGAAGCTCCATATGACGGCGAAGAGAGAATCCTCGTTCCATCGCCAAAGGTTGCTACATACGACTTGAAGCCTGAGATGAGTGCATTCGAGGTAAAGGATAAACTCGTTGAGGCTATCAACACTCAGAAGTATGAGTTTATCGTAGTGAACTATGCTAATGGTGATATGGTAGGCCACACCGGCATCTACGAGGCTATCGAGAAGGCTGTTGTAGCTATCGACAAGTGTGTAGAAGAGACTGTAGAAGCTGCCAAGAAGAACGACTACGAGGTTATCATCATTGCTGACCACGGTAATGCAGACCACGCTCTCAATGAGGACGGCACACCTAACACAGCTCACTCATTGAACCCTGTACCATTCGTTTATGTAACAGACCGCAAGGTTGAAAAGATCGAGAACGGCGTACTTGCTGACGTTGCTCCTTCTATCCTTAAGATCATGGGATTGGAACAGCCAGCTGACATGACTGGTAAGGCTTTGTTCTAATTGACAATTAACAACCAATATGGCCTCGGGGGATGCTCCGAGGCTTTTTTATTGCGTATAAAAACAACAAAGGGGAGCGACCAGAAGGCCGCTCCCCTATTATTTTATTTGGATATCCAAACTTTAGTGCTTGTGATAGATTCTCGTCTGCTCAAACTTAGGTTCACAAGTAAGGTTGATACCGAGCTTCTTGAATGTCGACTCGTCAATTGAAGAGACAAGAACGGTAGTATGAGCCTTAGCGCCCTTGAGCTTAGGAAGCTGCTGCATAGCACGCTCAGCGAGCTCGTTGTGAGCAGCAGATGATGAGAGGGCTATCAATATCTCATCGGTATGCAGACGAGGGTTGCTGCTGCCGAGATATTCAATCTTAAGAGTCTGTATAGGTTCAATAGCCAGATGAGAGATAAGATTGAAAGAAGGATCAATATTAGCAAGATGCTTGAGAGCGTTGAGAAGCGCTGCCGAGAGGGGGCCGAAGAGGTCGGTAGTCTTTCCTGTAACTATTGTACCGTCTGGAAGCTCAATAGCAGCTGCAGGACGACCTTCGGTAGCTTCCGACTTGTCGAGTGCAGCTTTGACAACCTTATAGTCGACAGGACGCACATGAGCCTGCTGAAGAAGAGCCTCGAGTTTGTCCTGATTATCCTTGCTTTCACCAAAGCGCTTCTTGTCGCAGAGACACTTGTAGTAACGGCGAACAATCTCATGATTAGAAGCTTCGCGGCACACCTCATCATCTATAATACAGTTACCTGCCATATTGACACCCATATCGGTAGGGCTCTTATATGGGCTGCTACCATATATCATTTCGAAAGTAGCATTAAGAACCGAGAACGCCTCAACATCACGGTTATAATTGACCGTAGTGACGCCATAAGCCTCAAGATGGAACGAGTCAATGATATTGACATCATTAAGGTCGGCTGTCGCGGCTTCATAGGCGAGGTTAACAGGATGCTTCAATGGTATATTCCAAATAGGGAAAGTCTCAAACTTAGCGTAACCCGCATTTATTCCACGCTTATGCTCATGATAAAGCTGTGAGAGACATACTGCAAGTTTTCCGCTACCAGGACCCGGCGCAGTAACTACAACGAGAGGACGAGATGTTTCGATATACTGGTTTTTGCCATAGCCATTGTCAGACACGATGAGTTCCACATTGTTAGGATAACCATCGATGCGGTAGTGGCGATAAGACTTGATACCCAAGTCCTTGAGACGCTTTTCGAAACGAATAGCCAAAGGTTGCTCATTGAACTTAGTCAAGCATACACTACCGACAAAAAGACCGACTCCTTCAAACTCATCGATGAGGCGAAGCACATCTTCATCATATGTGATGCCATAGTCACCTCTTATCTTGCTCGACTCAATATCCTCAGCATTAATAGCTACAACTATCTCAATCTTATCCTTGAGCTTGAGGAGCATCTGCATCTTAGAGTCTGGCTGAAAACCAGGCAATACGCGAGAAGCGTGGTAGTCGTCGAAAAGTTTACCACCGATTTCGAGATAGAGCTTGTTGCCAAACTTCTCGATTCGTTCAGCGATGTGAGCCGACTGCATGCTCACGTATTTGTCATTATCAAAACCAATTTTTGCGTTCATTGCGATATTTATTACCAATTCGAAATTGAATAATACAAAAATACGTATTTCATATTTCTACATACGTATTTTAGTTAAATTGAAAGATGTAAAGCTATTTTAAAAGTACATTATATACATTCTATTTCAAACCTATCAACTTCTTTATATCATTAAGTTTATTCAGAGCCTCAATAGGGGTAAGGTTGTTTATATCAAGACCAGCTATCTCATCACGTATCTGGCTGAGCACCGGATCGTCGAGCTGGAAGAAGCTAAGCTGCATAGCTCCGTCATTAGACTTTGTATTCTTTGATGCCGAAGACTGTGACACAGCCGTCATACCATCTTCGCTACGATGAGAAGACTCGAGCTGGTGAAGAATCTCAGTAGCCCTACTAACAACAGATTTAGGCATACCAGCCAGTTTAGCGACATGGATACCGAAACTATGTTCACTACCTCCAGGCAGGAGCTTACGCATAAATATAACCTTTCCGTCCATCTCTTTTACCGAGACATTGAAGTTGTGAATACGTTCGTATTTCTCCTCCATCTCATTGAGCTCATGGTAGTGAGTAGCAAACAGGGTCTTAGCCTGAGCCTTCTTGTTATTATGCAGATATTCGACGATGGACCAGGCAAGAGAAATACCATCGTAAGTACTTGTACCGCGCCCGAGCTCATCGAAAAGAACAAGACTCTTAGGAGTAACATTGTTAAGTATATTCGACGCCTCTGTCATCTCGACCATAAAGGTCGATTCACCCTGAGAGATATTATCACTCGCACCGACACGAGTAAATATCTTGTCAACAATGCCAATCGAAGCTGCCTTTGCTGGCACAAATGAGCCTATCTGAGCCATAAGCACAATGAGAGCCGTCTGTCGCAAAAGTGCACTCTTACCGGCCATATTTGGACCCGTAATGATGATTATCTGCTGATTGTCGTGGTCGAGGTGAACACTATTAGAGATATATTGTTCGCCAATAGGCAGCAGACGTTCAATAACAGGATGTCGTCCATCGACAATGTCGAGAACATCATCATTGCGTATTTCTGGGCAACAATAAGAATTATCATCGGCTATGGTGCGGAACGACAACAGGACATCTATCTCGGACAACACAGCCGCATCACGCTGAATAGGCATGAGGTAGCTACTGAGGAAGAGAATAAGATTGTTGTAGATCTGTGACTCGAGCTGCAAAATCCTCTCATCAGCATGGAGTATCTTCTCCTCATACTGCTTGAGTTCTTCTGTGATATATCTCTCCGCATTAGCAAGGGTCTGCTTACGTATCCATGTATCAGGAACCTTATCCTTATGAGTATTGCGGACTTCAATATAATAGCCAAAGACATTGTTGAAAGCTACCTTGAGGCTGGTTATGCCAGTCTCCTCTGTAAGGCGCTCCTGCATCTCAGTAAGATAATCCTTGCTAGAAGTAGATATATGTCGCAGCTCATCGAGTTCTGCATTTACGCCATCGGCGATAGCACCGCCCTTAGCAACATTAGTAGGCGGTTCTGGAGCTATCTCACGATCAATCTTCTCGCGTGCCTCCACGCATTCCTCAAGTGATGCAGCAAGAGCTCTCAGATGTTCAGAAGACGATTGAGACAACAACTGCTTAAGAGGAGTTATTGCGAACAATGTGCGCTTGAGCTGAATCATCTCACGAGGAGTGATTCTATATGTAGAAGCCTTGCCGACAAGACGTTCCAAATCGCCTATAGACTTAAGCATATCAGAGAGCTGTTCCTTGAACATTCCATTCTGATTGTCGTCGGTAGCGAGAGACAAGACAGAACCCAGACGTAGATCTATCGTAGCCTTATCCTTAAGAGGCAGCGACACCCAACGCTTAAGCATTCGAGCGCCCATAGGAGTCAGAGTGCGGTCGAGAATGTCAGTAAGAGACGTTGTCCCGTCAATTCCGCTTGGGAATAGTTCAAGATTTCTGACTGTAAACTTATCCAACCACACATAATTATCTCCTTCAATACGGCTAAGTGTGCTAATATGCTTAAGATGGTCGTGTTGAGTAACATCAAGATAGTGCATAATAGCGCCAGCGGCAGTAGTACCGATTTCAAGACGATCTACACCGAAGCCCTTAAGCGACTGAGTCTCAAACTGCTTGAGAAGACGCTCACGAGCCTGCGATGGTTCGAATGCCCAATCATCAAACGGATATGTGAGCCATTTAGTACCGAAACACTCTATAAAGGCCTGGCGTTTTCCCTTCTCATAGAGGACCTCTTTAGGCTTAAAAGTCGCGAGCAGACGATCGACATACTCAACACTACCCTCGCCCATCATAAATTCGCCAGTAGAGATATCGAGGAAGGCCACACCGACTGCATTTCGTTCTATGTTAACACATCCAAGGAAATTATTCTCCTTGTTCTCAAGAACATTATCACCTATCGCGACACCAGGAGTAACAAGCTCTGTGATGCCACGCTTCACGATGCCCTTAGCCATCTTAGGGTCTTCTAGCTGGTCGCAAACGGCGACACGCTGACCAGCACGGACGAGCTTAGGCAGATATGTCTCCAAGGCATGATGAGGGAACCCTGCAAGTTCTACAGTAGCCGCATAACCATTGTTGCGACTTGTCAGAGTAATGCCGAGAATCTCAGACGCTTTAATGGCATCCTTGCCAAACGTTTCATAAAAGTCACCCACACGAAACAAAAGAATAGCATCAGGGTGTTTTGCCTTGATGCCATTATATTGTCCCATCAGGGAGTTGTCCTCATTATTGCGCGCCATAAGCCTATGTTGATGTTGTATTGAGTTATCGGTTAATTCATTATTCGGAAGATCATTTCCCGCAGAGCATCGCCCGAAGAGATAGAGGGCCATTGATAGCCCTTTGACTTCATATCATAGTCACGAAGGATATCTATAATTTCAAGGCATTTACGAGCACTATAGTTGCGAGCTCCGACCTCATAGGTAGTCTGTATGACAAAGGGCTTCTCACCCATTGCCTGAGCCGCAGCCTGAGTGCGCTTATCAGGAAGATAATGATACGCAAAAAGTTTCTGGAAAGAACCAAACAGAACTGATATCACCATCTGCACCGGATACTGCTTGTCATTGCCGGCAAAAGCTTTTACAATCCTATTAACTTTAGGAACATTACGATTAAAGAGAGCGCTACGCAACTCCAAAGTATTATATTCATTGCTTGCGCCGACATGCTTTGTAACAAGGTCAACGGTAATGTTTCGTTTCTGCTCTCCTTCACAAACCAGCTTCAGCTTCTCGATAGCAGACACCACGTTGGTGAGTTTTGTTCCGATGAACTCGGCTAAGAGTTCAGAAGCTGACTGGTCAATAGAGAGTCCTTGACTAGTCACATAAGAAGTTATCCATGAGGGAACTTGATTGTCCCACAACTTAGGAGAGTCAAAAACCACGCCGTCTGCCTTTTCAATGGCTTTTATAAGCTTCGATCGCCCATCGACCTTGCCATATTTATAGCAGATGACAAGAATAGTTGACGGCTGGATATGCTCTGCGTAATGAGCGAAGTCCTGGAAATGATCTCGATCACCGCCTGCACTAGCGGCAGTATTCAGTTCCTGCGCTTCACGAAGAATGACGAGACGGCGTTCTGCCATCATAGGATACTGGTCGGCCTCATGAATGATATCGCGAACCTTAGCATCCTTACCATAGAATATGGTCTGGTTAAAGTCACGGTCACAATCATTCAGAGCATGCTTCTCTATATATGATGAAATGACGTCGATGTAGTATGGCTCCTCCCCCATCAAGAGATAGATAGGGCGAAACTTAGAAGCCTTAAGCTCCCTCATTATATCATCAAACGCCATCATCAGAGCATCAGAACTTCAAGTGCTTTACTGTATTGCCATTAGAAGACAACTGCTTGAGCGCAGCGATGCCTATCTCGAGATGTGGACGAACATAATTAGCAGTAACCTTGCGGTCGCTTTCGGCCGTCTTAATGCCTTCAGGAATCATAGGCTGATCGCTTACCAGAAGAAGTGCACCTGTAGGTATCTCATTATGGAAACCTACGGTAAAGAGAGTCGCTGTCTCCATATCGACAGCCATTGCACGAATAGTCTCTAGGTAATGCTTAAATTGATCATCATGTTCCCAAACACGGCGGTTGGTAGTATATACCGTACCTGTCCAGTAGTCATATCCCCTATCACGTATTGCAGACGAGACTGCTCTCTGCAAGGAGAATGCTGGCAAGGCAGGAACCTCTGGAGGGAAAAAGTCATTGGAAGTACCCTCGCCGCGAATAGCGGCTATAGGTAAGATGAAATCGCCGATCTCGTTCTTTTTCTTGATGCCACCACACTTGCCAAGGAAGAGCACAGCCTTTGGATTTGCTGCCATCAGAAGGTCCATGATAGTTGCAGCATTAGGGCTACCCATACCGAAGTTGATGATAATTATATCTTCAGTGGCAGCATTAGGCATGTTGCTGTTGATAATAGGAACATTATATTCCTCAGCAAACATCTCCACATACTTCATGAAGTTAGTGAGGAGGACAAAGCGAGGGAAGCCTTCAAGCTGACGGCCAGTGTAACGTGGCAGCCAATTGGCTACGATTTCATCTTTCGTCTTCATATTATCGCGTATTTATATTGACCATTCAAAGCCATCCTTGGTGTCCTTGACATTAAAGCCAAGAGCAGCCATTTCATTGCGTATCTTATCGCTAGTTGCCCAGTCCTTATTCTGCTTAGCCTGCTGACGGATAGATAGGAGAAGGTCGACAGCCTTCTTGTAGGCCTCATTGCTTGCTCCACCGGCTTCTTCCATCTGTATGCCGAGGATATCGACAACAAACGTCTTAAACACATCCTTAAGCTCATTAAGATCGGCCTCAGATATTGTACCCTTACCATCAGAGACTGTATTGATAGCCTTAGAAGCGTCAAAGAGATAAGATATGACAATTGGCGTATTAAGGTCGTCACACATGGCGTCTTCACACTTGTCGCGCAAGCCTGCAACATCAACTGTTGTCTCCTTAGAAGGCTGGAGCTTCATGAGACGGTTATATGTATCAACAATCTTGTTCAATCCTTTTTCTGATGCCTGAAGAGCCTCGTTGCTGAAATCGACGGTTGAACGGTAATGAGCCTGGAGGATAAAGAAACGGATAGTCATTGGGCTATAAGCCTGTTCGAGCATCTCATTGCCTTCCTTGTCCTTATGAGAGCCGTTGAAGAACTCATCGAGAGTAATGAAGTTGCCGAGCGACTTACCCATCTTCTGGCCATTGATGGTAATCATGTTGTTATGCATCCAGTAGCGAACCGACTCATGTCCGAGAGCGGCAGCCGACTGAGCTATCTCACTCTCATGATGAGGGAACACAAGGTCCATGCCACCGCCATGAATATCAAATTCTTCACCGAGATATTTGCAGCTCATGGCCGAACACTCCATATGCCATCCAGGGAAACCGTCGCTCCATGGCGATGGCCAACGCATGATATGCTCAGGCTGAGCCTTCTTCCACAAAGCGAAGTCACAAGTATGACGTTTCTCCTCCTGTCCGTCGAGAGCACGAGTAGTCTCTAGCATATCAGCGACATTACGTCCAGAGAGCTTACCATACTGGAACTTCTTGCTGTAGGCCTCGATGTCGAAATAGATAGAGCCATTGCTTTCGTAAGCAAATCCATTGTCAACGATCTTCTTGACAAACTCAATCTGCTCGATGATATGGCCTGAAGCGCGAGGCTCGATAGTAGGAGGAAGCACATTGAGCTTCTTCATCGCCTCATGATAGCGAAGTGTGTAGTGCTGAACGACCTCCATTGGCTCGAGCTGCTCGAGTCGTGCCTTCTTAGCTATCTTGTCTTCGCCCTCATCGGCATCATGTTCAAGGTGTCCGACATCGGTAATGTTACGAACATATCGCACCTTGTAGCCGAGGTGCATAAGATAGCGGTATAGGATATCGAATGTTATCGCAGGACGTGCATGACCCAGATGGCCATCACCATATACTGTAGGGCCGCAGACGTACATACCTACGCGACCAGGAGTTATTGACTTGAAAGGTTGTTTGAAACGTGTAAGAGTATTATAAACGTACAGTTGTCTTTCCATTGTCATGAAAGCGTTTAAAATTAGTTGTTTGCCACAAATTTATACATTAACTAGCTATTCACCAAACTTCCATTGGCGAAACATCTCCCACAGAACGATGCCTGTAGTCACCGACACATTGAAAGAATGCTTTGTGCCATACTGAGGTATTTCGATGCACATATCGCTATTATCGACAACCACCTGCTCGACACCTTTCACCTCGTTGCCCATGATGATTGCATATTTCTTTGAAGGATCAAAACGGAAGGTCTGAAGCATGACGCTATTATGAGCCTGTTCAATGCTACAGATAACATAACCTTGAGCACGGAGGTCGGCAATGGCATCGAGAGTAGAATCGTAATGCTGCCACTCCATCGAGTCTTCAGCGCCGAGAGCTGTCTTGTGTATCTCTTGCGACGGAGGACATGCTGTTATCCCACACAAGCAGAGGCGCTCGACAGCCAAAGCATCACAAGTTCGAAATACCGAACCCACATTATTAAGACTGCGGATATTGTCGAGCACGACCACGATAGGAGTCTTAGAAGAGGCCTTGAACTCCTGGATGGTCTTACGTCCCATCTCGTCGATCTGAAGTTTGATATTGTTTCCCATAATGGATGCAAAGGTACAAAAAAAATAGTTCCCCGGAAACGCTATCTCAGCGCCGAGGAACATCAAATTTGAGTATGAGCATGAAAACAAATCTTCTAATCTAAACCCTTCATAGGAGGCAACCACTAGAACATTGGTGGCTGTCCACCCCCTGGAGGTGGTCCCATTCGCATACCCTTAGGTGGCTCTGGGAATCCGAAACCGTTCTGCTTACGCTCGCCCTTAGGCTTGAACTTGTAGGTGAATGTAAGCATCGCATATCTGCGAAGAACATCGGTTTCTGATGTTGTAACTATACCGTTGTTGATGCTTCGACTGATACTACTTGTATTGTTCAAGATATCGTTGAACTTGAGTCGAAGTTCACCTCTGCGATCCGCAAAGAACTTGCATGCAACCGCAGCGTTCCAGCTGATATAGTTCCTGTCATATCCTCCGCCACTTGTACTGCCGTTGTCCATACCGTTAGTGTACTGATGGGACAGGTTGTTGGCGAAAACAAGTCTTGTGAAGAACAAGCAGTTAAGGTCGGCGCTAATGGTATGACTATAGTAGTTATAGTTGTTCTTAGCAACCTTTGTGCTCCTGACAATGTTTTCTGCACCATTATATGACACGGTGAAGTCGACATTCTCACTGAACGAAGAACCGATTGTAACACCACCATTCAAGTTGAAATTATCACTCTTGACCTTCTTACCGTTATAGAGCGAAGGGGTGCTGCTCATGTTGGCTCCAACGTTGAAATTCACATTGCTTCCAAGCCATTGTACGGGCGTTGAGAACGTAAAGTTACTACTAAAATTCCAATATCCATTAATATTTACCGGTTTATCGTACTGAACGGTTGCCGGAAGAACAATTCCAAGGTCGATAACTGTATCCTTAGTCGCTATGACAGAGGAAGTTGCGATATAATCTTTTGTTGTAGAAAAATTAGTTCTAAAAAAGATGCCTCGCGATGTCTCTGGGTTATTCCTCATCATAAACACATTAAGATTGTGTGTATATGACTGACTAAGATTTTCGTTACCGCCTGAATACTGACGGGCATTGCTTACGTCGACAACATTCTGGAGCTGGTTGACACTTGGAGCACTTGTTCGAGCTCTGTATCGAGCATTGATATTGAATGTTCGTCCGGAACGATAACGAATATTGAACGAAGGAAGAACACTAGTAAACGACTTCTCTGTATTGCTTCTCTGTGGATATATCTGCTCGCTTGACAGCATTGCCTGCTGAATATCGACACCTATAGACGCATTGAGCTCCTTGCCCTTAAAGAAGTTGAGGCCTATACCACCCTTCTGCTGGTTATATTCAGATGTCTTCTTGTTACTCAAGAGCGGAGAGAATTCCATTGGCTTGGTATCGAGGACACCGGCAACACTGATAGTATCGGCGTTCTGCATCTTATTACCCTCGTTCTTGGTGTAGGAAGGGCTATAGTTGAACTGCAAAGCCATGTATTCGCCGAGAGGCTCTGTGTACATGACACTTGCATTGAGACCTAATGACTTGTTGTCACTGTCACCAACCTGCTTAGAAACGATGCTGAGGTTAGGCATGTACTTGTAGTCATTGTTATTATTGGATGTCTGGTCAGAATCGGCATTTCTCACATTACCAGAAAGGTTGATCGAGAGTGTGCGGTGGTCTGTAAGGAACTTATGACGCCACATGAGATAGCCCTGTCCAGAGACATTGCCCTGCTTAGATTCGCTGTCGTAGCATGTATGAGAGAACAGATTACCGTCGTATGAATCGATACCTTCGCTTAATGAGTTGGAACGAGTATTGTTCCAAGATATACGAGGGGTGAATATGATGCTGTTTCTCTTGTCTATTGTCCAAGTAAGACGCAATGTCGTAGTATGCTCATTGGTCTTTGAGAGATAATCTGACTCACTATTGTAGATACGGAGCGAGTCGTCTTCGTTCTCAAGAGGATATTCATTGAGGCTGTTGGAATTGTTGACATTCTTGTTGTTCTTGTACATATAGCTGAACTCGATCTTGATCGTGTCTGTCTTCTCAACTGAGTAGTTCACACCTATCGAACCAGTGCGGTTTTTACCGCCATTGCCTCTAGAGAACATGCCACCACCCATACCCATGCCGCCCATGTTTGACATGGCATCGGAAAAATCTGAGAACGAGAAGTTCTGCTGATTGATATTGTTGAGCATACCGATAACCGAGAATCGCTGGTCACCACGGAAGAAGTTCATGTTACCACCCATTTCATAGCGGTTGTCTGTACCATAACCAGCATATACTCGTCCGAAACGACCCTTTGTGATGCCCATCTTGGTAAGGATGTTGATAGTACGTTCCTCGTTGCCATCAGAGAATCCTGTAAACTGGCTCTGATCGCTCTGACGGTCGTAAACCTCAATCTGGCTAACCATGTCGGCTGAGATGTTACGAAGAGCTGCCATAGGATCGCTGCCAAAGTACTCCTTGCCGTCAACGAGAACTTTCTTTACTGTCTCACCTCCAGAAGTTACCGAATTGCCGCTGACCTGCATGCCTGGCATCTTCTTGATAAGATCCTCTGTTGTCGCATCAGGATTCACCTTGAAGGCTTCTGCGTTGAATATGGTAGTATCACCGCGCTGCTCCTGACGCTTCATGACGCCAACTGCCTTGACTTCCTTAAGCTGCTTGTCTTCTGGCTTAAGCCTTATGACTCCAGCCTTCCAGTCGCCCGTGATGTCGACTACCTTCTCGTATGTAGTATATCCGAGATATGTCACACGGAATGTGTACTTGCCCGGTTTAACATGGAAAGAAAACGCACCATCCATATCGGTCGTCGTGCCCTTTGGCTGCGAATCGTCCTGAAGTACAACAGCCATTGCACCAGGGAGAGGCTGCTGCGCCTTTGTGTCGATAACGGTACCGCTGACAGTGCAAAGCTGAGCGTAGAGGCTTGACGACACAAGAACGGAAAGAATAATAGAAAAGAGTTTTTTCATTGCCACATGCAATTGTATTATGTTATAAATTGTCCACAAAGGTATCACGAGAACAGGAAATGTGCAAATTGAATAGAAGAATAGGCTGATTTTATCGACGAACCCGCTTTTACATCGCACGAACACCATAAGGACGTCTGTTGGATAGCGAGAGGAAAGCGAGAGGAAAGCGAGAGGAAAGCGAGAACAAAACACCGTCTTGCCTGTTCGCAATTCAAAGGTGAAAATCCTGTCTGTAGACTGCAGTCTGATAAAGCGCACTGAGGTCTCAGTCGGTAGTTGGCAAGGGGAATATCAGAAAGGATATCCGATGGCGAAGTTCCAATTGATCTTGCTCCATTTATATCGTTCTTCGGCGATTACCCATCGACGGCCCTCCTTGGCGGCCGGGTCATGGATTTTGCTTGCACCATCAATACGCACGATGAAATAGTCAAAATTGAGTCGGAATCCCAATCCTGCGCCCAACGCTATCTGCTTATAGAAGTCTGAACTCATCACTGCCTCTTTCTTGTCGGTAGAACGTCGGAGTGACCATATATTGCCGGCATCGGCAAACAAGGCGCCCTCCAACATCGACACCATCTTGAAGCGATATTCGAGGTTCATCTCCAGACGTATGTCGCCTATCTGGTTATGGTAGCGTAGCTTCGAATCGCTCTGACTGCTACCTGGACCAAGTCCGCGCACTGGCCATGCTCGAATGCTATTGGCACCACCCACGAAATAGCTCTTTTCAAAAGGCAATGTATGCGAATTGCCATACGGCACACCTACGCCGCCATAGAATCGCCACACTACATGGTTACTCCAGAAATCACTCTGCTGGAAACGCAACTCAAGATCGGTCTTCACATACTGAGAATAGCTGATGCCAAAAACATGCTGCGTCTCGTCATCGGCAGACTTTGCCTTGTCACGCATTACCGCAGATAACGTATTACCTGCCGTCTCGCCACTAAAACGCACATACCATGCGGTGCCTATCTTACGCACTTTCTGCTGGTTGAACAAGAACGTGTAGTTGAGCGACATGATGAAGTGGTTCTGATAGCTATATTGAAGGTATGTCCCATCTATATAGTCGCGGAAATTGTCACTGATACTCGGGATATTGATGACACTCACACCCAGAGGAGTGAACGAATGACTAGAGTATCGTGATCCCTGCCAAGAGAAATTTATCTTACCAGTCGATGAGGTCTTCGTGAAATCTGGACGACGCTGATAGTCATAGGCCAAGGTGAATATCGTTCGAGGATTGCGGCGGCGGTTGAACTCTGCGCTGACAAAAGGGAGAAGCATATTAGGCATTGTAAGCGAAGCCTCTACTCCACTCTCGAGAGTGAAGAATCGCTCCTTGCCATCGCGTGCGAACTGATCCTGGGCCGACAACCTGTATTTTATATCAAACACCTCTGCACCGTGGAGGAAATTGTTGTGCTTATAGCCTACAGAAAAAGCGCCACCTAAGTTGCCCGATGAGTTGGTTCCCTCAACCGACACGTTATACGACTGAAGATGCCCTACAACAAGATTGACATCGCAATCGAGATGAGTATAGTCTCGCGTAAACTTCAAGCTATCAGAATCGGGCTTAGGCGTCATTCTAATGCCAACAGAGCTGAACAGTGGTAATGTATTGAATCTTTGCTGAGTCAACTCTACGTCACTCAAGCTATATATACCTTTATTACGTATGAAGCATGAATTGTCGAGCAGATCATAATCAAAGACGGGACGTCCATCGCGTCGGCGCAAGGTGTCGGCACCTGTATAGCTGATATTAAAACGTACAGTATCTACCATCGACTTGCGATGAGGTAGTGTCGCTAGCTTGGTCTGACTATCCATGCCATTGAGCACAATCATGCTGTCGGCTATCATGTGATGTCCTACAGTGCTGTCGGCCATATAATAGATAGATTCCTTACCGAAGTGGTAGTAGCCATTGTCTTGCATCAGACGTAGAATGCGTGTTCGCTCATCGTCGTGTATGTTTGAGTCAAAAGCATCGCCGGGATGAATAAGGCACTGAGCTGTGTCGGAAAATATAACATTACGCACCGAATCGTCTTCAATATGATAGCCCAACCTTGACACTCTATACACTTCGCCTGGAACAATGTCAAATACCACATGGCATCGCTTAGGGCCAGTAAACAAAACAGTATCTGAAACAACAGCATCGAAATAGCCCTTACTGTCTGCATATAGCTTAAGCTGCTCCCTGCTTCGATCAATAAGAAGGCTATCATAGATGACAGGAGCTGAACCGATACTCTTTAGCCAACGGTTCCAACCAGTATCCCTTTTGCCCGACAGATTGTAGATGCCAAGACCTAATCTCCAAAAACCAAGCATGCGAACATTAGGTTGCTGACGGACATAATTGAGCATATCATCCTTGTCGAGCTTGCCCGAAACGCCATTGATAGTCAGCTTATCTAGCAACACCTCATCATCACCGACATACTTTGTTGTATTACATGAGGCAAGTGTCGCCGCAACGATAGCCAAAACAGCAATCATTGACAACGAAGTACAAAGTATGTGTAAGAATCTATTCACCGAGGTACGTGAAGCCTTGTTCAAAAGTGCAAAATTATCGTTTTTGCTTCGGATTTTGATAATTCTATCTTAATTTTGCTCATATAAATCATCTTCCAATGCTCAGCATCAACAAAAAAAAGCATATACAGCAACTTGCACAAAAGAAGCAACGCGACATACAGGGTCTATTCATTGCCGAAGGACCTAAACTCGTGCTCGACCTCATACGTGGTGGCCTCATACCACAAATTGCTGTAGGAGAAGAAGATGCACTGCGCGATTTCAAGAGCAAAGCCAACACAAACGGCAAGACGGAGTATATAGATGCCACAGCTGCCGACATGAAGGCCATCTCTCAGCTCAAGACTCCATCAAAATTGCTGGCTGTCTTCGAAAAGCCACAGGGCATATCAGCGGAAGAAAAGCCACAAGATTTAGTACTTGTACTCGACGAAATACAAGACCCAGGCAATCTTGGCACCATAATAAGAATAGCCGACTGGTTTGGCATACGCCAGATAATATGCTCCGACACCTGCGCTGACGCGTTTAATCCTAAAACCATACAAGCGACAATGGGGGCCATTGCAAGAGTCGGTGTCGTAGAAACAGACCTTACAGAACTGTTCAAGAGAAACAAGGCCGAATGGAAACTTCCTGTATATGGCACATTCCTTGAGGGCACAAACATATACAGCACAACGCTTAAGAACAAGGGCTTTATAGTCATGGGCAACGAGGGCAAAGGCATCTCTGCGGCTATAGCACCCTATGTCAGCGACAAGCTTTTCATCCCCAATTATCCGGCAGGAGAAATCACTAGCGAGAGCCTAAATGTTGCAGCGGCAACTGCTATCGTATGTAGCGAGTTCAGACGTCGAATATAGGCAAGTATAAAAAACGTTAAAACTCAAAACTCAAAAAACGTTTTCGGTTTTCTTTCCGTATATTTGCGTAGCGATAAGGAAAGATATGAACGAAAAGATCGTAGAAATATCCACAAAATTATTCTTAGACAGAGGAATAAAGGCAGTATCTATGGACGATGTTGCTCAAGCGCTTGGCATATCCAAGCGAACCCTCTACGAAACATTCTCTAGCAAAGACGAACTCCTTGTACACTGTTTGGAGCATATGAACAAACAAGCCCAGGAAAGCCACAAGGAGCTGGAAAGCGACAACAAAGATGTGATAGAGATTCTGACAGGGCATCTCTTCTTGACTATAATGCAGCTAAAGCAGGTGAGCATCGCATTTCTGCAGGACTTGAGCAGAGTATGTAAGCCTGGTGCGTCAAACAAGTACATAGAGGAGAAAGAGCGTCACAAGGCAGGTTTTGCTAATCTTATATCAAGAGGTCAAAAGGAAGGCTTCATCAAGACTGACATCAAACCTGAGCTCATCATTGACGTTTTCACAGAACAGGGACAAGCTATCAAAGAGATATACGCCACAGGTAAATATACCATGGAAGAGATTTTCATGAATATATTCGTAAACTATCTGCGTGGCGCATGTACCCGTAAAGGCATAGAAAGAATAGACGAACTGATTGAACAATTCAAAAACAAATAGCCCTTTAATCAGCAATCAGACAGACAACAACACACATTATTTAGATAATAAAAAAAACAGTATAAATGAAAAAGATTATTGTAGCACTGGCGACACTCATGACAACAGCCATACAGGCACAGGAGGTCATGTCGCTAAGCCTAAAGCAAGCAGTAGACAACGCGTTGCAGTATTCAAAGCAATTGCAGGCTTCAAAGCAAGACGTTGATATCTACAAGGAGAAGATACGCGAAACTATGGCTGCTGGCCTGCCAGACGCTAGCGCACAGCTCAAGGGAACAACATACTTCGGTAAAGAGATGAATTTCGGTGGCATGCCAATCAAGATGGAGAACTCCCTCACTCTTGCAGCATCCGTTTCATACACTATAAGCCTTCAGCAGCTTGCATCAGTAAAGGTCTCTAAGATCGCAGCATCTATATATGAGACAACCGACGAGAGCGCAACCCTCGATGTCAAGGCTAATGTGACAGACACATACTACGCAATCCTGGTCTATAAGCGTAACCTCGACCTCCTTGCAAACAACCTCAAGGACATGGAAGAGATAAAGAACCACACTGAGCACTCTTTCAATGCTGGCGTTTGCGAGCAGACCGACGTCGACCAGATCAAAGTAACTGTAGCACAGTTGAAGAACACTATCATCTCAACTGAAAGAAGCTACGAGGTGACAAAACGACTTCTTGTTCTCCAGATGGGATTGCCTATCTCTACTAAGATTGAGCCAAGTGTTGAGCTTGACGAAATGATAGCAGAAAGCACTACTGCGACTATGGACTCATCAAACTTTGACATCAAGAACAACTTGACATATAAGCAGATGGAGAAAAATCTTGAGATGAACGAGGCTACACTCAAGATGAACAAACTGGCTTATGTTCCAACACTGACTGCACAGTACTCATATTCTAACGCTATCAAGGGTGGATTCATGAACTTCGACCACGTTGGAAACCTTGTCCTCAACGTACCTTTGTTTAATGGCTTCGCTCGTGAGTCTCGCATCAAGCAGGCAAAACTCAACATAGCAAAGACACAGACTAACATGGCTCTCCTCCAGGACAACCTCATGCAGAACGAAGAGCAGTATCGCTACGAACTCAACTCTGCTATTGATGCATATCTGCTTCAGAAGGAGAATCTTGAAGTTGCAAAGCGTGTTCTCCAGAACTATAAGAACAAGTACAACCAAGGAGTATTGTCAAGCCTCGACCTGACACAGGCAAACACCAATTATCTTTCGGCCGAGACTTCGTATGCCAATTCTATCATGACACTCTTGCAGGCTCACACCAAGCTCAGCAAGTTGTATAACAACTTCAACTACTAGTAAACAACATCCCGGTTTTATGATAGATATAGAATATATTTCAACATTCATAATGGGTTTGACGTTCGGAGCGACGACCATCATGGCTACAACCATGCTCACCGCTATGCACACCGGACACAACTCCCGTTGGAGAAAGTACCTGTTAGGCATAACAGGCTTTACTATGCTCACTCACATGCTTACACTAGTATATAGAGTAGGTGTTGATATTTGTGAATATAGTGACGACAGCTACTTCAGAACTGGAGCCATTCTGCTTGACATGTTCTGTATCGCCCCACTGGCAATCATAGAGATGATGCTTACACGCCATACAGTACTGTCGTTTAAGTCGATGCTGGCTATATACAGTCCATTTATCATCCTGGCGTTGCTTCATTTCTGCACCGGCATAGAAGCGATAAAGATCATCGCCCTTGCATTTGCAATTATAGCAGGTCTAGGCTGGTCATGGATGACATACAAAGACATGAATCAGTATAACACCATGCTACGCCAGTCTTATTCAAACTTTGAAGGAAGAGACCTGACATGGTTGGTTCGCATATTAATGCTGTTGCTGTTTGCACTTGCAATATGGTCAACATCTACGATAATAGGCACTCAAATCGCAAAGATATTCTATCGTATAGCGATAGTATTCATTTGGTTCTCTCTATGCCGCAGAGTTTATCTGCAGAAAGAAGCCACTGAGATTGAAGACCTGTCATCACTTAACGGCAACGTATTCTTAATTAAGAAGCCTCTGGATGCTCCTATCGAACCTAACGTGTTCCTTGTCGGCAAGCAGATTGATGAGCTAATGCGAACAAAGATGCTTTTCACAAAATACGACATCACAACAAGTCAAGTGGCACAGGAGCTTAATTGCAGCAAGACCCTGATAGCGCAATACTTCACAAGTAAGGGAACAACATTCCACAATTACATCAACGATTTGCGCCTTGACTATGCTGCAGAGGAACTTCTAAAGAAAAACGACACAATGATGGACATCGCGACACGTTCCGGCTATCAGTTTGACACAGTTTTCTATAGAGCATTCCAACAAAAGTTCGGTTGCACACCACATGAATACCGTAACAAATACAGAAGAGTAAATCAATAGGAAATAAACAAAAAAGACAATATAATGAATAAAAAACTTTTCCTTTCGGCATTAGCTGTTTTAGCTTTGGCTAGCTGCAGCACAAAAGAAAAAACCGAAGAAGTTGACAACCGTATTCCGGTTAAGGTGACTCCGATCAAGAGCAGCACAGTACAGCGCACTCTTTCATATTCGGCCAACCTTGAGGCAAACGAACAAGTATTCTTTGCTCCAACACTTGCAGGCACACGTATCAAAAAAATCAACGTAGAAGTTGGCGACCGCGTAAGCAAAGGCCAGCTGCTTGTTGAGATGGACGCGACAAACTTCACTCAGCAGGAACTTCAGTTCAAGAACATCGAACTTGAGTACAACCGTGCAATGAAACTCATGGAGACTGGTAGCATCTCACAGCAGAACTACGATGCTGCAGTAACAAAATACGAGGTTGCCAAGACAACTCTCGAGAACCTCAAGGAAAACACAAGACTTCTTGCTCCATTCTCTGGTGTCATCACTGGCAAGTTCATGGAAGAAGGCGAGCTCTATTCTGGCGGCGCTTTCGGTGGCGCTTCAAAGCCAGCCATCTTGTCGCTTGAGCAGATCAACCCAATGAAGGCATACGTCGCCATTGCAGAAAACTACTACACAGAGATCAAGAAGGGAATGAAGGTAGAACTCTCGTCTGACATTTACAAAGGCAGAGTATTCGAGGGCAAGGTGAACATCGTTTACCCAACAATCGACCCTAAGAGCCGCACATTCCAGGTAGAACTTCTCTTCGACAACAAGGACGAGGCCCTTAAGCCAGGTATGTATGGAACAATCGAGATTAATGTTGGTCAGACAGAGGCTACAGTAATCCAGTCAGTATCTGTACTGAAGGTTCAGGGTTCCAACGACCGCTATTTGTTCCTCATAAAGGACAACAAGGCTAAGCGTGTATCTGTAAAGGTTATCAACCGTTACGAAGACAAAGTCGAAGTCTTGCCACTTGATGGCGAGATCCACGAAGGCGACATGCTCGTTAGCGCAGGTCAGGCACGACTTGTTGACCGATCTGAAGTAAAAGTAGTAGAAGAATAATCAATTCTCTTAATTATCAATCAACATGAGTATTTTCGAAAGCGCAGTAGAGAAACCGATATCGACCTTGATGATATTCTTGGCCGTAGTGGTTATCGGTGTCTTCTCATACTTAAAGCTGCCTGTTGACCAGTATCCGAAGATGGATCCTCCTTACATCACTGTAATGACGACCTATCCAGGTGCCAATGCGACAGATATTGAGCAGAATATAACCAAACATCTTGAGAACCAGCTCAACTCGGTAGATGACCTTAAAGAGATGACATCTACTTCATACGACAACCTTTCGGTTATCACACTTGAGTTTGAATGGGGTATCAACCTCGACAATGCATCAAACGACGTCCGTGACGCCGTTGACAAGACTATGAGATACTTGCCTGACAACATCGACCGTCCTACGATCATGCGTATGTCAACAAGTATGATGCCTATCCTTGTATATGCCGTTACAGCAGAACAGTCATTCGGCGGTCTTTACAAGATTCTTGACGACAAGGTTGTCATGCAGCTCAACCGTGTAGATGGTGTAGCATCAGCTACCGTAGCCGGTCTCCCTGAGCGCGTTGTATATATCGACCTTGACCCTAATAAACTTGATGCTTATGGCCTTTCTATCGAAAGCATCAGCGGCAAGATCCTCGCAGAAAACATGGACGTGTCTGCTGGTAGCGTAAAGGTTGGTATAGACGAATACTCACTTCGTGTAGAGGGCGAGTTCGACGAGTCAGAACAGATCAAGGAGATTTCTTTGGCTCTTGCCGGTGGCAAGACTGTCAAGATAAAGGACATTGCAAATGTTCGTGACACATTGCGCGATATCACTCTCGAACAGAAGGTTCAGCGAGGCAAGGGTGGTATCCTTCTCGTGACAAAGCAGTCGGATGCCAACGCGGTAGCCGTTGCGACTGAAGCGAAGGAGATGATTGCCAACGCGCAGAAAGACTTGCCTACAGATATCAAGTTTACAGTCATCAACGACTCATCCGACTTTATCGTAAAGGCTATCCGCAACCTCGAAAGCACACTTGCATATGCACTTCTTTCGGTTGTAATCGTCGTGTTCGTCTTCCTTGGACGTTGGCGTTCGACTTTCATCATTGCGATGACTATTCCTATCTCACTTATCGTTGCATTCATCTACCTGTTGGTTGTTGACGGTTCGCTCAACACAATAACATTGATGTCGCTTTCTATCGCAATCGGTATGGTTGTGGACGATGCTATCGTGGTACTTGAGAACATCACAAAACATGTGGAACGTGGTTCACGACCAAAAGAAGCTGCCAAGTATGGTACAAATGAGGTTTGGACATCCGTTATCGTAACAACACTCGTAACTATCGCCGTATTCTTCCCACTCACATTGATACCTGGTATCATGGGTATCTTCTTCAAGCCACTGGGATGGATTATCTGTATAAGCGTATCAACATCAACACTCACAGCCATTTCATTCACCCCTATGCTCTGCTCTAAGTTCCTCAAAAACCGAAATGCAGCAGAGGAAGAGAAAGATGGTAAGTTCAGCTTCTTCGCATGGAGCAACCGCACATTCGACAAGCTTGACGCTTGGTACGAGAGAGTTATCCGTTGGGTTCTTGTACGCAAGAAGGCGACAATAGCAGCTATGACCTTGATCTTCGGAGCATCACTTATACTCCTGAAGTTCATGTCTACAGAGTTCTTCCCACAGAACGATATGAACACATTCAACGTGTACGCTAAGATGCAGCAGGGACAGCGAGTAGAAATCACCAGAGAGATAGCACTCAAGGTCGATTCTATGATACGCGATATAGTTCCTGAACTCAAGATCCTTACAGTATCATACGGTTCTGAGGAAACAGCGTCATTCGCTTCAATGATGAACACAACAGGTAACAACGTATTCAACATGCGAGGCCGTCTTGTTGACGCCAAGGACCGCGACCGTTCTGTATTCAAGGTAGCTGACTCTGTAAGAAAGCTTCTCAAGACAATCCCAGAGATACTTGAATATACGGTATCTACAGGTAGTGGTGGTGCTACAGGTAACAGCGTTGACGTCGAAATCATTGGTCACAACTTCCAGACAACAACCAACTTTGCACTCGACGTTGCACGAGAGCTGAAAAAGGTAGAAGGAGCAGAAGATATCCTTATCAGCCGTGGTGATGACAAGGCTGAGCTCCAGATCTACCTCGATTCAGAAAAGCTTGCCCGTCATGGTCTTACAACATCAGGCGTTGGTAGCGCATTGAGAAACAAGATCTATGGTGCACGTCAGAGTAAGTTCAAGGAAGAAGGTGAAGAATACGACATCATCGTTCGTCTCGAAGAGCAGTTCCGCTCAACTGTTACAGACGTCGAGAACTTCATCATTACCGATGCATACGGCCAGGATGTACGCGCAAAGGAACTCGGTGAGATACGTGAAGGCTTCACTCCTCCATCTATCGAACGTAAGAGTAAGCAGCGTTATCTGAAGGTAAGTATCACACCAGATGCCGACCATAAGCTTGGCGATATCGCCGATGAAGCAAAGGCTGTATTGGCAAAAATGCAGTTGCCTGATGGTGTTACAACATACGTTGGTGGTACATACGAAGACCAGCAGGATTCATTCAAGGCACTTGCACTTTTGATGGCTCTTGCATTGCTCCTGGTATATATCGTAATGGCAGCAGAATTTGAGTCATTCTTGAGTCCATTCATCATCATGCTTGCTATCCCATTCGCATTCACCGGTGTTGTATTGGCACTTCTTCTTACGAACTCAGCCCTTTCCGTTGTGGCGGCGTTGGGTGCAGTCATGTTGATCGGTATCGTAACAAAGAACGGTATCGTGCTTATTGACTACATCAACCTCATGCGAGAAAGAGGATACGAGCTCACAGAGGCGATCGCCCTTTCATGCCGCAGCCGTTTGCGTCCTGTGTTGATGACATCATTCACAACAATGCTCGGTATGCTACCTATGGCAATCGACCACAGTGAAGGTGCAGAGACATGGCGACCAATGGGTATTTCGGTCATCGGTGGTATGGTATTCTCAACCATCATCACTATGATCATAGTACCTGCGACATACGCGGCAACAAACAAGAGTGGCAACCGCAAGAAGAATGTAGAAGAAAAGAAGTCTTACAAATTCATGGGTGATTTCGATCCAGAGCGCGATCTCCCTGCATGTAAGCAAATAAACAAGTAGCATTATGAAAGCAGTATTCATATCATACAATCAGGCTTTGACAGACCGTGTAAGATTCCTCTTTGATCAGCTGAGAATAACTGGCTATACACAGTTCCCACTCACATACGGTCAAGGAACAAACGGCGGTGAGCCACGTCTTGGTACGCATGCCTGGCCAGAAATGAACTCTTCGATACTTACTATTGTAGAAGACGAAATGGTTCCTGTTATACTCAAGTATATCGAGAAACTTGACAACGTCAACAAAGAGAACGGTATTAGAGCCTTCACCTGGAATATTGAGCAGATGTATTAAGGAGTTAATATCATATAGCGTTGAAAGGTCTTACCTCATAATAGGGGTAAGACCTTTCTTTTTATGCAATCACATAGGACGTGCCCCTTTGTGAAGGGAATTCATTCGCTACATTGGATGGACAGATGAGGCTCGTCAAGGTGACTTCATACACGGCAAATGGCTAGTTCTATTTTTATTTGCCTTAAAGAACACGCTACTCAATATACTTCTACAACAAAGCAGTTCACGACACCACAGAAGGTCGATTTCAAGCCTATTACGGGGATATCACAAGCTCAAGCCATGAAAGTAATGATCTGAAACCAGAGGCAAAAAATGGGCCATTTGTGCACGACAAAAAAAGCAGCCCGACATTGTCGAGCCGCCTTCAATATAAATATCTCAATTAAGACTACTTCTTGCCCTTTTTAGACTTTCCGCTCTTAATCATAGGCCAACTATAGGTAGCACGCACGCCCACGTCAAAAAAGCCCATTTTCTCAGCATGAGACTGTGTCAATGAATTTACGCTAACTGTAGCAGGACCACTTGGTGTCTGACTCAATGGAGAGAAATCAACATCAACTAAGTTACTTCCACCAGCACTAAAGTTATTTACCAAGCCATAGTCGAAATAAGCTCCTACGCAAAGCCAATTGCCACCCATTTCAAACACATAACCTCCTTCAAAAGCCAAGCTCAAATTGAAAGTAGCGCCATCAAAGTCGCCACTCTTGCTAGACTCACTCTCTGGAATATAACCACCAAGCACCTTAGAATCATTAATTGTAACACCATAATCCTCAAGAGTAATAACGGTTGTTGGTGCATCCATTGTAATCTTATACTTCGACACGACAGGAATACCTATACGAACACCGAGATTACCATATAACTGCTTGTATAAAACAGAGCCCATAATAGGCACCTCGATAGCAATCTGAGTGTTCTTTTCATCGATGTTACTAGAAATCAACTGATATGACATCTTGACGTCCTTATCTTTGTCTTTTACGACAATATCAGAGAATTTCACTTCGTAAGATGATCTTGACACATTATTATTAGTCAACGACACACCCAAACCAGAACGAACACCAATGAATGGCTTTGACTTACCTAGGCTTTTGAAATAATAAGTATAAACACCATCTATACCAGCATTCACACCCATTCCATTTTGAATGCCAAAACCCTCTTGTTTCAGTGATCCAACACCGACTCTCATACCAGCGCCAACAACCTGAAAAGGAGTTGTGGATGTAACCAAATCTGACAACTGAGCATTGGCAGACGAAGCCGCCAACGCCAAAGATGCCAATGATATAATAAACTTCTTCATGAGAACCTTAATTTACTACTATTTTACTATATACTTGATGCTCTTAACATACTGGTCAGCAATAACGCTTACAACGTATATGCCATTTACAGACTCTGCTTCGAATGTCATAATCGAGTTACCTTCAGTATTCATCGTCTTCACCAAAGTACCTCTAACGTCATATACATTAACCACTGCATTAACTGATGGCAAACCAGTCAATGTGAGAGTCTGACCATGACGAACAGAAGTTGGAGTCAACAACATCTTATTTGAAGATGAATAGCTAACAACATCCGAAGTTATGTACTTACACATGTGGTTCTTGAGAGTAATTACCACATAATAATCACCTGTATTCAAGAGACTCTGGTTGTCATCTGCGAAATAGAATCCTGTAGCGACCTTTTCATCAGGTTTACCCATTTCATTCTGAGCACCTTCACACCATTCATCAGCATCATCAACAACTCTATACCAAGCAACATCTTCAGAAGATACGCCTTCATAAACTTCCTTCAATGAGTTGTTGTCAACAACAAGGATCCAGTCAAATATAGAAGCTATTTCAACCTTATTCTTGCATGTCTCACAAGCCACCTTAAATGTTGCGCTGACTGTAACATTGTTGGCTGGCATTATAAATTTGCCATCAACTATTTCAAGACCTTCAATGTCAGTTGTCAAAGACTCAAGTTCATAGCCTTCTGCAGGATCAACAGTCACAGTCAATTCATCACCGATAATTGCAGTTGAACTAGAAACCTTAACCTTGCCGTTATTAGCAGTAGCGACATTAACGTCATATACAATAGCCTTAAACGATGCACTTACCTCAACATTGCTTGCTGGCATTGTAAACTTACCATCTACAACATTCAAGCCTTCTATACTAGTAGTCACACTTTCGAGTTCGTAACCCTCATCTGGAGTTGCAGTAACAGATACCGATGTACCGATTGTAGCCTTTTCAGCAGACAATGCCACACTACCGTTAGAAACCTCTACTGTAGCGACAGTATATACGACAGCCTTAAATGTAGCTGTTACAGTAACATCACTTGCTGGCATTACAAACTTGTTGTCTGCTATTGCCAGACCATCAACGTTTGTCATCAATTTATCAAGTTCATAACCCTCAGCAGCATCTATAGCGACAACCACCTCATTACCTATTGTAGCTGTCTGTACAGAAGTTGTGACTGAACCATTTTCAGACTCCGCAACATTTACCTTGTATACTATAGCCTTAAATGTAGCATTAACAACAACATCACTTGCCGGCATTATAAATTTGCCATCAACAACCTCTAGGCCTTCGATATTTGTTGTAATAGACTCTACTTCATAACCTACAGCAGGCGAAGCAATGACAGAAACCACAGTTCCAATCGTAGCCTTTTCAGCGGACAAAGCTAGAGTACCATTAGTTGTCGTTGCAGTAGTAATGTCGTATTCAATAGCCTTGAATGTCGCATTTACAACAACACTACCCGCAGGCATCACAAACTTACCATCAACAACTTCCAATTCAGGGATTGTACTGATAGCTTCAAGTTCATAGCCCAATGAAGGATTAGCAATTACTTCAACAACATCACCCATCTGAGCAGACTCTGCAACGGTAACAGTTCCATTAGCAATATCTGATGTTGTTATTGCATAATTTACTTTCTTGAATATAGCGGAAACTGTCACATCACTTGCAGGCATTGTAAAGCCACCATCAGCAACCTTCAGGCCCTCGATATTTGTCATTATAGTATCGAGTTCATAACCTTCTGCTGCTATTGTAGCTACAGTTACCGGAGTATTCATAACAGCCTTACTAACCGAAGTCATTATTTTGCCATTTTCTGCGATAGCAGCAATCACATTAAATTCCTTCAGCTTAAATGTTGCATATACAGTAACATCGCTTGCCGGCATAGTGAATTGCCCATCAACGACAGTCAAGCCCTCAACACTAGTTGTCAAGCCTTCAAGTTCGTAGCCCTCATCAGGAGTTACTGTCACTGTTATAACCTCACCTATCTGAGCCCCTTCTACTACAGAAATAGAACCATTAACTGTAGTACCTGTTATTATCAAGTAATCAACCTTCTTGAATACGGCAGACACTTCGATGTCGCTTGCTGGCATAGAGAACTTGCCATCAACAACATCTACGCCTTCCACATTTGTTGTCAAAGACTCGAGAACATAACCAGCATCTGGAGTAGCGGTAACGATAACCTCTGTACCGATTGTTGCACTGCTTGCAGACAAATCAACTTTTCCGTTTACTGGAGTTGCTGCCGTCACGTTATAAACGATTGCCTTGAAAGCAGCATTTACAGTGACATCGCTCGCAGGCATTGTGAACTTATTGCCTGAGATGATTGTTGCTGGAGTTGTGCTTATAGCTTCAAACTCATAGCCGGCAGCTGGAGTTGGTGTAACCACAACCTCTTCACCCATCTGAGCGCTAGAAGCAACAGATATAGTACCATTTGCAATAATGCCACTTGTAATTGCATAATCATGCTTCTTAAATGTAGCAGAAACCACAACGTCGCTAGCAGGCATTATAAACTTGCCATTCACGATATCTGTACCAACTTGATCAGTTGTCACAGAAACCAACTCATAGCCTTCAGCAGGTGTTGCGTCGACTGTAATTTCAGCACCCATCACAGCACTATTAGCAGACAACAAGATAGAACCATTTTCTGCTTCACTAACGATATTGAAACTCTTCTTCTGGAAATGAGCTACATATGTCATATTGTTACCGTTAACGACAACATTCTGACTTGGGTCGAGGCTAGTAGATGTAGTAGAACCGCCTGTGACACCATATTCCCATGACACAAATTCATAACCAGTATTAACAGTAAAGCCCAGGTTCTGAACATCAGCATCATACAAACCACTATATGTAGTTTCTACAAGATCACTAGCCTCAGGCATATCAGACTCTACAATAATACTATATGTAGGATCTTCTTCATAAACTGCAAGGTAATTCAAGTCATCGTTACCATATTCTACGACAAATGTCATCTGGTCGCTAACCTGAACACCATTTGCTGCATTAATCCACTCAACGAAGTGATAATGTGTAGGCGCTGCATTTGCGATGATAGCTGCAGTCTCACCCACATAAAGAGTCTGAGGACTAGAGAAGCTTGAATTAACAAAACCTACAGAACAACCAGGAATATTATCCTTTACGCCTATAGTAAGAGTAGATTTAGGATCTTCAGTAAATGTAGCTACTATAGCATAATCCTTATCAACATCTCCGATAGTCAACTCTTCGTCATTTCCTGCATTTGTGCCATCCACTGTCCAACCAGCAAATTTACAATGATTCTCAGGAATAGCAGTCAAAGCAATCTCCTGGCCCTGAAGATATATACCTTCGTTACGCAAGCCAGTGACATGACCAAAGGCATTACCGTTAACAGTCAAAGACACGTTATATGAAGGATTTTCTTCAAAGATAGCCTTAACAGTCTTATTATCGGTGAACACCACATCGGTTGTTGCGACACTAGATATAGCAGTAGAAGCCAACACCGCATCATTCTCATCGGTGAACTTCAAGAAATGATATCCAGGATTAGGAACAGCTGTAAGTGTCACCTTCGAATCAACCTCGAACAACTGGCCATCTGTTGCACCAGTAACGACGCCATCATTCTCATCATAAACAAGTGAAAGCGTGTACTTCACCTTTTCGAACTTAGCAATGATGTCAATACCAGAAGCCATATATTTACTTGCGACCTCAGCACTCAAAGAGAACTTTATAGAATTCTCATTCTCTTCAATGACATCCATATCTTCAGGATACTCCCAACCAGCAAACACATATTTACTAGTAGGTGTTGCAACGACAGTAAACTCATCACCTCCCTGATAAATATCAGCGCCAGTAACAGAGCCAACTCCGAAAGGCGAAGGCCAAACACTAACCTCAACTACAGCGTCATCACTAATGTTAGCGAAGCCACATCCTAAATAATCAGACAACTTACCAGCTGGCACATAAAGAGTAGCATTGCTAAACACGGAAGCAGGGAATGCATTAGGTTTAATATCAACTACAGATGTCTTATTGTTCAACAACACTTTTTGGATGTTTCCACACCCTACGAAAGCATCCTTTTCAATGCTAGTAACAGTGCTTGGAATAGAAACCTTTTTAAGGTTCGAACAATTCTGGAACAATTCAGTTGGGAATTCACTAATAGCGGACAAGAAATCCACCTCTATCAAATTAGAGCAATTCGCAAAAACAGCATCATCAAAAAAAGTCACGGTGCTAGGAACTGTAATATATTCGAAACTACATCCATAGAACGCACAGTATCCAAGACTCTCCAAACCTTCTGGCAAATCAATAGAAGCACACGCACATGCCTGCAAAGCACGATCACCTATTGACACAATTGAAGAAGGTATGTTTATTGATGTCAGACTAGTACATTTATAAAAAGCATTTGCCTCAAAAGATCTAATTGTATTTGGAAGTTTCACAGAAAGCAGATCGGCACAAGCTTCAAACGCAGCCATTCCTATAGAAGTGACTTCATATATTTTACCTTCATATATCACATTAGCCGGGATCGTAATGTCACCGTTATAAGAAGGGTAACCATATTCGTTATCTGTCCATCCCCATGGATCATAATCATCAGGATATGTGACACTGACCTCTGTCTCTGAAGTGACCTCATAATAGATGCCATTATTGTCATTAAAAACAGCGCCAATCTGACACCAAGCATTAACAGGCATCAGTACGCACAAAATCATGGACAAAGAGCTGACAACACTCCTTATCACAGAATTCACTTTTACCATATTATTATTTGTAAGGAGTTTGTTCAAGAGGATTAGAATACACTTCTTCAATATCTTCTACCGATTGTGTAGACGCGGCAGACGACCTGCCACCACGAGGTGGACGTATAGAACCACCATCAGAAGCCATCAAGGCCTGGATGTTTTCATCGATCTTCACTTCCTCAACTGAAGGTTTTTTGTACAATTTCTTTTCCATATTTAGAAGTTTTTCTTTTTCTACATAACAATACAAAGCGCGAATTTACTATAAATATTTAGCTTTTCTTGCCCTTAGACCCCATTTTACGTCTTTTTTTACATTATGTTGCAAGAAAATGAGCCGTCTTGCACGGATTTCATCAACTTTCGTCAATATAACATACTACTCAAGTCGTCAAAAACAGTGCCAAAGTATTAAGAACGACATCATTATGAATATCAGAAGAGCTGTCAGCAAACATCATGGAAACGCTATATCCAAGTTCGTTTGACAAGCTTCAAAAGTGAAGCTGCTTTATTGCTATTTGATTCAAGTGTCTGTCATTATAACAAGCTGATATTTCGGACCGGATAGGTTGTGTATTAAAAATACTTATCTTTGCAGCATTAAAACTACAAACATGACAAAGATTTTTTCCTGTTTCTTCGTAGCGCTTTGCAGTATTGCTTCATATGCCATTGAGCCAAACGACACGACGACCTTCAGAAAGACCGGCTTTTCATTCGGTGCATTACCTTCTGTTGCCTATGACCATGACCTAGGCTTCCAGTATGGATTGCTCAGCAACCTATACTGGTATGGCGACGGGAGCAACTACCCTAGATACAATCATTCTTTGTACCTTGAATGCAGCAGGTACTTGGCTGGCACAATGCTACTTCGCGGATATTTCGACTCACGCAAGCTAATACCAGACTGCCGCACGACCATTGACTTGACTTGGTTTAACGACCTCACCTGCGACTTCTCGGGATTCAACGGTTATGAGACACGCTTCAAAAACGAGATAATAGACAAAGATGACGATCAATATGTAACAAGCATCTTCTACAAACACAAGCGCAGGATGACACGCGCCATGTTGAACATCAGACGAGACATAGAAGGCACGAAGATGTTCTGGCAAGCCGGCGCAAATGTTTTCAATATGGACATCGGTTCTGTTGAGCGTCACAAACTACGCCATGAGGTGCCAGACGTCGAGACGCTGTATGACAAATACGTAAGATGGGGGCTAATTAAAGAGAAAGAGGCCAACGGAGGTCTTGACACATACATTCGTGCCGGATGGGGCATCGACACCAGAGACAACGAAGCGTTCGCCACAAAAGGCGTATGGACCGAAGTGCTCCTTGCTGCAGCACCAGAATTCCTGTCAAAAGACAAGAACGGATATGGCAAGTTGACAATATACCACAGACAATACTTCAACCTATACAACAAAAGACTCGTTGCGGCATATCGACTCGGATGGCAACAGAAGATATGGGGCACCACCCCATTCTACTTACTGCCACACTGGAACACAGGCATACTTGGTTCGGCCACATCGCAAGGACTTGGTGGAGGCAAGACATTACGCGGTATAGTCAGAAACCGAATTGTCGGCGACGGCAGTATAATGGGCAACTTTGAATTACGATATATATTCTGCAACCTGTATCTGTTTGGACAGAACTTCTCTGTCGGCACCAATCTATTTGCCGACATGGGCATGGTAACCCAGAGATATAAAGTCGATTTAAGCAAAGTGCCACAAGAAGAGTTTGACTTCTGCTTCACAGGAGAAGAAGAAAAGATGCACACAAGTGCAGGTATCGGTCTCAAGATAGCGATGAACCACAACTTTGTCATTTCGGCAGACTGGGGCAAAGCGCTTGACAGCAACGACGGAACATCAGGCCTCTACGTCATGATGAACTATCTATTCTAAACCGTTAGACTCATAAAAAAAAGGCACTCCATGACTATTGCATGGGGTGCTTTTTATTTCAAAAACAAATGCGGATAGTGACAGACAATCACCCTTGCTGATACAACTTATTGATAGCAGGGACAATATAGTCGCGCACGGTATTCTCTGAAGGGAAATGAAGTCCAGGTATAAACTGCCTATGCGAATAATGCTTGATGAACCAATGGGATGACATTCGGGTCACAATATCCCACCAAGCGAACAACCCTATCGTAATATCATCCTCCTCTTTCGTCAACCCATCATACTGTTTATACTCCATTTCCTTATACTGCTTGCATATCCTATCGTCGACATGCCATGTCTGCACACCGTCATACCTCTGGTGCTTATATTTGTTGTCACCCTTGAACAGTTGGAAATACGACACGCCAAGACTAGGATTCACTAGCACCTTCTTGTAGCCACGGCATTTTTGTGCCATAAAGCCACCAAGCGAATGGCCGACAATAACATCCACCTTGTTGTTTTTCAGTATCTCGTCGATCTGAGGGAATGCGATTGCGGGGTCTATAGACAAGTCGGGCGCCAGGACCTCCGCGTCTGGCATATATTTGCGAATGCAAGCTGCGGTAAAAGACTCATGGCTAGAAGCCATGCCATGCATGTAAAGAATAACCATTAGACACTATGTTTTTGCAAGTGCAAAAATACAAAAACAAAAGACAGCGAGCAAAGCACATATCATACAAAACCTCAACATAATAAATAATCCTAAAAATAATCCGCTTGAAGTTTTTCATCTTCTTTTTTAGTATCTTTGCACCTAATAATACACATTGGCCACTCACAACGCTGAATTGGCATTTAACACGATGAAAGAGGAACAGAATAATATAGAGCAGATAAACGCCGAAGAGTACAAATACGGCTTCACTTCTGACATTGATACCGAAGTGATTCCCAAAGGTTTATCGGAAGACGTCGTGCGACTTATATCACAGAAGAAGGGCGAGCCAGAATTCATGCTTGACTTTCGCCTCAAAGCATTCCGTCACTGGCAGAAACTCTACGAAGAGAAGGGCATGCCTACATGGGCCCATCTAACCATACCTGAAATCGATTTCCAGAACATCATTTATTACGCTGCTCCAAAGCAGAAGAAACAGCTAGAGAGCCTTGACGAGGTAGATCCAGCAATTCGCGAAACATTCGACAAGCTCGGCATTTCGCTAGACGAGCAAAAGAAGCTGTCGAATGTAGCCGTTGATGCTGTTCTCGACTCCTCGTCAGTGAAGACCACTTTCCACGCCGAGTTGGCAAAGAAAGGCATCATCTTCTGCTCGATAAGCGAGGCCATCAAGAATCATCCAGACCTCATCAAGCAATATCTCGGAAGTGTCGTTCCACACACAGACAACTTTTACGCTGCGCTAAACGCCGCTGTATTCTCAGACGGCTCGTTCGTGTATATTCCTAAAGGCGTTCGTTGTCCGATGGAACTGTCAACATACTTCCGCATTAATGCGATGAACACCGGTCAGTTTGAAAGGACACTTATTGTAGCGGACGACGAAAGCTACGTGAGCTACTTGGAAGGATGTACCGCTCCACAGCGAGACGAGAACCAGCTTCATGCAGCCATCGTGGAGATTGTTGTGATGAACAATGCTGAGGTAAAATACTCGACAGTACAGAACTGGTATCCTGGTGACAAAGACGGCAAGGGCGGCATCTATAACTTTGTAACCAAACGCGCCATTTGCAAGGGCGACAACTCAAAGATATCCTGGACACAGGTAGAGACCGGTTCGGCCATCACATGGAAATATCCTTCATGTATCCTCAAGGGCAACAATTCTGTTGGAGAATTCTATTCGGTAGCGGTAACCAACAACCACCAGCAGGCAGACACCGGCACGAAGATGATACACTTGGGCAAGAACACCAAGAGCACCATCATCTCCAAAGGCATATCAGCCGGCAAGAGCCAGAATTCATACCGAGGACTTGTTCGTGTCGCCAAAGATGCCGATGGAGCACGAAACTATTCACAGTGTGACTCACTTCTCATGGGCGACAAATGTGGTGCGCATACATTCCCATATGCAGACATACACAACCCAACCGCACAAGTGGAGCATGAGGCGACGACATCAAAGATTAGTGAAGATCAGATATTCTACTGCAACCAGCGAGGCATAAAGACAGAAGACGCCATAGGACTCATTGTAAATGGATATGCAAAAGACGTCTTATCTAAACTACCGTTAGAGTTTGCCGTAGAGGCTCAGAAGCTTCTCCAGATATCATTGGAGAACAGTGTTGGATAAATTGAAATCAAAGAAAGATGTTAAAGATAGAGAACCTTCACGCCACTGTAGATGGCAAAGAGATATTAAGAGGCATCAACCTCGAGATTAACGAGGGCGAAGTGCATGCCATCATGGGTCCTAACGGCTCAGGCAAGAGCACCCTTTCTGCAGTTCTTGCAGGCAACCCAGCATATACTGTAACAGAAGGCAAGGTGACATTCAACGGCAAAGATCTTCTAGCGATGTCACCAGAAGACAGAGCAAACGAAGGCCTGTTCCTCTCATTCCAGTACCCAGTAGAGATACCAGGAGTCAGCATGACCAACTTCATGAAGGCAGCGCTCAACGGCAAACGCAAGTATCAGGGGTTGGAACCACTTTCTGCATCAGAATTCCTGAAACTCCAGAGAGAGAAGAAGAAGTTTGTTGAGATAAACAATGATCTGACCAATCGTTCAGTCAACGAAGGCTTCTCCGGCGGTGAGAAAAAGAAGAACGAGATATTCCAGATGGCGATGCTTGAGCCAACGCTCCGCATCCTTGATGAGACAGACTCAGGTCTTGACATCGATGCGCTCCGCATAGTAGCGACAGGAGTAACCAAGCTCAAGAATGAAAAGAACGCAACAATAGTCATAACACACTATCAGCGTCTTCTTGATTATATCGTACCAGACTACGTTCACATACTATATCATGGCAGAATTGTCATGACAGATACCAAGGATTTGGTTCAGAAACTCGAGAAAGACGGATACGACTGGATCAAGGAGCAGTTTCCAGATTAAAACCAGGAAATAACGGAATCTGAATTACGAAAAGCGAAATATGCAGATAAACGATTATATAACCAACCTTCCTACACATCACGACGAGGACTATCTCTATACCGATGCGCGAGAAGCCATGAGTGCAGTTGACACAGTAGTCAACGCCTCTATTGATGCCACCGGCATTGGTGGAAGTATCATAGGCTCTGTGCATGAGATGGGGGAATCGGACGCCTTTGAAAGTTCGATAGCCCAGGACCTGATCAACCTCAACACCGTTGGCGTTGATGATGTGTTGAGTGTAGAGTTCAATGACATCAACCCTCAGCCTGTAACAATCAACCTGAGCAGCAATGGTGGCAAGAGCACATTAGCTCAAAGTCGCATCAACATTACAGCTACAAAGGATTCACAAGGGCAGCTCATCATAAGAACCAACGAACTCAAGTCGGCAGCGAACTGCGTAATCAAGGTAGATGCAGAAGAAGGATCAACCCTTGACATCATATACATACAGACAGAGAGTGTTGACGCGCCAGTCTTCATCAACACAAAGATAGATGAAGCCAACGACGCACATGTATCTGTCTCGACAATCAACATCAACCCAGGTTTTGTCAGAAACAACCTGCAGATAGACCTAAACGGAGAGCACTCAGAGCTCAAGGCATATGGCATCTACAAGTCGGAGGCAGGTCACATAGACAACACGACACTCATCAGACATCTAGTACCTAACTGCACAACAGAGGAGCTATATAAAGGCATTCTTGGTGGCAATGCGAAAGGCGCCTTTGCCGGTCGTATTGTTGTTGCGCCAGATGCTCAAAAGACATCTGCCCAGCAGACCAACCGCAACATGCTTCTCTCTGATGACGCGCATGCATACGCCAAACCACAGCTTGAGATATATGCCGACGATGTGAAATGTTCACATGGAGCGACATCGGGGCAGCTTGATCAGACACAACTATTCTACATGCAGCAGCGAGGCATAAATGCCGAGACAGCCAAGAAACTACTCACCGCAGCATTTGCGCTTGAGGTTGTCAACAAGATCCCATCAGAGTCAGTTCGTGATGAGATCAATGCATTGCTCACAAACATAGATTAAGACAATAATGTACGACATAGCCAACATACGCAACCAGTTTCCTATATTAAACGAAACAGTGTACGGCAAGCCTCTCGTCTACTTAGATAATGGAGCGACGACGCAGAAGCCACAATGTGTATTAGACGTCATCAATGACATCTATATGCATAAGAATGCCAATATACACCGCGGCGTACACCATCTGAGCAATGTCTGTACCGATCTTTTTGAGCAAGCACGCAAGACTGTCGCACGACACATCAATGCCCTCAGTGATGCCGAAGTGATATTCACGCGAGGCACAACAGAAGCCATCAACCTTTTAGCCTTCTCATTTGGAGAAACATACTGCCGCAAGGATGACGAGATAGTCATAACAACCATGGAACATCATGCGAACATCGTACCATGGCAGATGCTATGTGAGCGAAAAGGCATGAAACTACGTGTAGCCGAAATCTTTGACAATGGCGAGCTCAACACAGAGCATTTATATTCACTGCTTAACGAGAGGACGAAGCTTGTATGTGTAGCGCATATATCAAACGTCATGGGCACCGTCAATCCTGTGAAGCAGATAATAAGCAAAGCGCACTCGTATGGCATTCCTGTTCTTGTAGATGCAGCCCAGTCGATGCCACACAAGACGATAGATGTCCAAGACCTAGACTGTGACTTCATGGCATTTTCAGGTCACAAGATGTATGCACCCAACGGCAGCGGCGCACTTTATGGCAAAGCCAAATGGCTAAATGAGATGGTGCCATACCATGGTGGTGGAGAGATGATAGACAAAGTAACCTTTGAGAAGACAACATACAACCAGCTACCATTCAAATTCGAGGCCGGTACTCCCGACTACATAAGTGCAGTTGGACTCGGACGCGCCATCGACTTCATGGAAGAGATAGGCATGGCAGCGATTGAGGAACACGAAGACGAGATCGTCAAATACACCATCAACCAACTCGGTGGCATACCAGGTATCCGTTTCATTGGTGAGGCAAAAGAACATTCGAGCGCTGTTTCATTCCTGCTAGGCAATGTACATCCTTATGACACAGGCATGATTCTCGACAAGATGGGTATAGCTGTACGCACCGGTCATCATTGTGCTCAGCCATTGATGGACAGATTTGGCATTAGTGGAACCGTCAGAGCTTCATTTGGCGTATATACAACAAAAGAAGACATCGACGCACTCGTCAAAGGTGTTGACAGGGTAAGAATGATGATGAGTTGATATTAACCAGTAATGACGAATGAACAGCAATTCATTCACAATTATACTACAATGACGATAAACGAAATACAAGACGAGATAGTAGAGGAATTCTCAGACTATAGCGACTGGATGGACAAATACTCTTATTTGATAGAGATAGGCAATGACATGCCACCATATCCAGAAGAGCATCGTGTACCACAGAACGTGATAGAGGGTTGTCAGAGTACCGTATGGATATATGCGTCACTCACTGACGAGAACAAGATACATTTTGAGGCCGATGCGGACGCGATCATAGTCAAAGGCATCGTAGGATTATTGATACGAGTTTTAGACAATCAGACACCAGATGAAATACTAGACACAGATTTGTATTTCATAGACAAGATCGGTTTGAAAGAGAACCTCACCCCTACCCGATCGAACGGATTGCTTGCCATGATAAAGCAGATGAAGCTTTATGCTATGGCATTCAAGACAAAGATTGGTGACAAACAATAATTATTAAGAATCCACTTTCCAAATAGAGGATCATGGAAGAGAGCAAGGATAACATGTCAGAAATAGCCCAGGAACCAGTTACCGTTGAAAGCCTTGAGAAACGAGTAATAGAGGCGTTACGCCAGGTTTATGACCCTGAGATACCGGTAAACATATACGATCTTGGATTGATATATAAGATTGAAATAGACGAAGACTTATCGGTAAGGATAGTCATGACATTGACGACACCAAACTGTCCGGAAGTTGAGTCTTTACCAGAAGAGGTGATGACACTTATCCAGGGGCTCAGAGGAGTAAAACAGGTAGAAGTGAACCTCACATTCGATCCACCTTGGAGTCAGGATAACCTTAGCGAAGAGGCTAGACTGGAACTAGGCTTGTTATAAGAAGACAGGTCTTAGATTAGATACTTGTTGTAAGCAAGAAAGCTTAGCAAGCAAAGGTCTTCAGAAAGTTCTAAACCACAATAAAACAACAAAGGGCATCGAGATAACCACGATGCCCTTTGTTTTATATTGAGGAGTATTAATCCCACTTAGTATTACGCATATCACCAGTTTCTTCGAAGGCGATGTGCATTGCGAGAGCCTTCTTAAGAGTCATTGGAGTATGAGCATGACCAGCAGCCATCTTCAAGTAATCCCACAAGAGCTCCTTATATTCAGGGTGAACGCAGTTTTCAATAATCGTCTGAGCCTTCTGCAATGGGCTCTTACCGCGAAGATCGGCAACACCCTGTTCAGTAGCAAGGATTCTTACCGAGTTCTCAGAAGAATCGATATGGCTAGCCATAGGAACAATAGCGGAGATAACGCCACCCTTAGCAACAGAAGGGCAAGTGAATATTGAAAGGTAAGCATTACGAGAGAAGTCTGCTGAACCACCGATACCATTCATCATCTTAGAGCCACATACATTTGTTGAGTTCACATTACCAAATATATCAGCCTCGAGAGCAGTATTAATAGCAATAATACCGAGACGGCGGCAAAGTTCAGGAGAGTTGCTGACCTCCTGAGGGCGAAGCATCAACTTATCCTTAAAGAAGTCATAGTTAGCGTAAACATCCTGGAGGACATCATCAGAGAGAGTCAAAGAAGAACCGCTAGCAAAAGTGATACGGCCCTCTTTCATAAGACCAATTACAGAATTCTGGATAACCTCAGTGAACATAGTAAACGGAGGAATATCAGGGCAAGAGCCAAGTCCACCAAGCACAGCATTCGCAATATTACCCACACCACTCTGCAATGGAAGGAACTCCTTAGGGATACGGCCCTTACGAAGTTCGCTGATAAGGAAATTAGCAACATTCTCACCAATCTTAGTTGTCACTGGATCAGGCTTAGTAAATGCAGCTATACTATCAGGAAGATCAGTCTTAACGACGCCGAGCACCTTCTTAGGGTCAACCTTAAGAGTCTTAGAACCTATACGATCGCCAGGAGTATAAACAGGTATCTCACGACGATATGGAGGATTGATAGGCTCATAGAGGTCGTGCATACCCACGATATAAGCAGGGTGATGAGCATTCAGCTCAACGATAATCTTATCAGCGCAAGCAGCGATAGTAGGAGTAACACCGACAGAAGTAGTAAGAACAAGTTCACCTTCTGGAGTGATATCAGCAGCCTCAATGATAGCCACATCCATGTGACCAAGGAAGCCGTAACGAAGATCCTGAGCCACATGAGAGAGGTGAATATCAGAATACTGAACCTCGCCATTATTGATAGCAGTACGCAAATCCTTGTTAGACTGGAAGCCAGCACGATATTTCATCGCTTTAGCGCGAGACAAAGCGCCGTCAATCTGGTCGCCAGTAGAACCACCGGCGATAACGCTCACCTGAAAAGGATTACCTTTTGCATGTTCGGCTTCGGCCTTCACTGCAAGAGCAGCAGTAACAGCCTTTGGAGTACCAACTGATGAGAAACCACCTATGCCTATCACATAGTCGTTCTTAATAAAATCAGCAGCTTCTTCCGCTGTAATGAATGGGTATTGCATATCAATAGGTTTTAATAACTTCAAAATTATAGAAACAAATATATGAAAGATTACTCAGTAAATCAACTATACAGTTAAAAACTATAAGTACTTTGTGAAATTTTAATATACATTTACAAAATATCAACACTATAGGCGTAAAGTGAATAAAAAAAGGGAAGAGTTGATACTACCCTTCCCTATAAATATATAGTTGTAAAGTTGATTACTTCTGTGAAGCAGCGTAACGAGCGTTGAGAGCCTTTACTATATCCTCAGTGATGTCTACACCAGGAGCGCTATAAAGAACAGTACCATTAATCATGCTAGTGCTAAGAATCAACTTATAGCGGCCTTCAGCATAGCTAGCGAGGAAGTTAGAGAGAGAATCACGAAGTTCTTCGCTCATTCTAGCCTGTTCCTGAGCCAATTCATTAGCGAGGCGGTCGTTAAGTTCCTGAAGATCCTGTTCAACCTTAGCAAGGCGCTGCTGTTCTTTCTGAGCGCGATCCATGCTCAAGAAGCCATTGTTCTGCACCTTACGCTGGAATTCGATAGCATCCTGCTGGAACACGCGATATTTCTGGTTGAAATCAGCGCGAGAAGCTTCACTCTTGCTCATAAGCTGATCGTTAAGCTTTGCTGCGTAATCGTAACCGAGAAGGAGTGAATCGGTATTAATGTATGCGATAGAGAGAGATACTGAATCTGTACCATTAACGCAAACAGAAGAACCGTTAGAACCCTGGCAAGCAGAAACTGCCATCATAACGATTGCTGAAGCAAAAGCGATAAGTGTTTTTTTCATATAGAGATAATTAAATTCTTAAATTCCTATTTTATCAAGCGGGTGCAAAGTTAATGATTTATTAATGAAATATCATTAAATATAGGCGACAAATAGGCTAATTATGCCAATATATTTTGTTCGTCACTTTCAAACTATCACTTACGGATGCCACGACGCTTATAGCCATGTCCTCTATGGCTACCCTTACCTCGACCTCCGGAGCCAGAGTAGCTATAACCCATGATAGGTTCGGAGCAAGGAACAGGTTTCATCTTGAAGCTACGATGCTTAACATCGTCAGGTATGATACGGTAGATGAGAGACACCTCATGAGCGCCGTTACCGAAAGAGCTAAGCTTAGAGACAGTAATATCGTAGCTATATCCCACGCGGAGAGCATTATTCTTGATAGGGATATTGACACCTATAGTAGGAACCACCGCATCTGTATTACTCAGTTCACCCGCCATCTTAAAGAACAGACCACGATAGAGGGCGCCTATTTCTATAGGATAGTAATACCAATAGATGCCAAGTTCGAGCTGGTTATAGGAGTACTGGTGTTTGAAATTAGCCGCGAGGGTGATAGTCTTCGGTTCAGAGCCTCTATAAGATGGTTCGTAGTCGAAACGATAAGAGCCATCGATAGTAAACTTAGGCTTAATTATATCCTTAGTGTCAGTAAAAGAGGCGTCAGGTCGCAAGAGATGGTCGACAGCGAAGCCGATAGAGAATCGGTCGTTGTAGAGCATAACAGACGCAGCGGCATCGAATCGGCCCCTCTTAGTATTTTCGAATTCGATACTACTGCCACCATATACGAATCTACCGTCGGACGTGATATCAGTGTAAGTAATCATTTTAGACTGATCGAGTTTTCTCTGACCGAATTCGAAAGCGATACCAGGTCGGAAGAAGAGATCGGTAGTGAAAGGCACCTCATAAGAGTATACCACATTCACCTGATTATCTACGAGGAGGCCCTTACCCTCATTATCGCAAATCCAGACGAGACCGAGACCGCTATTAAACCTTTCAAAGAAATGGTCAACATAGACAGAATAGTCTTGATAGACATTACCGATACCAGGCCACTGATTACGATAATTCACGCCGACACGGCTACCATTTGTCAAGCCAGCATAAGAAGGGCTCAGGTAGAGAGGAGCCTGGTATGTCTGTGAGAACGAGACATCCTGTCCTTTTACCGTAGCCGGCATACAACACAGTATGACAACAAACAATACTATCTTGACAAATATATTCATATTGCAAACTCTATTCATAATACGCCAATTTTTGAACATTGTTCTTTAGTACAGTCATTAGTTAACACTCATCACTTCACGACAAGAACCTGTCCTGACTTATTATATTGCTTACCGCTCACATAACGACCCTTAGCCACCCAGACGTAAACGCCTTCAGGAACCAGATCGCCATTGAACTGTCCATCCCATCCATCGTTGATATTATCAGTCTCGAATATCTTCTGACCCCAACGGTTGAAAATCTCCAAGTGGAATGTCTCCACATCTTGATAAACCGGATGGAATGTAGCATTGATGCTAAAGATATTATTATTTCCTGACAATTCGTTACGAGGAGCGAAAGTATTTGGGAACACCAAGAAGCCGCCACGCACCGCTTCAACGAAACTTTCCTTAGTAGTATCAGCCTCGCAACCATATTCATTCCATACCTTCAGGTTGACAGTGTAGAGGCCAGGAATATCATACTGGTAAGAAGGGTTCTTCTCGGTAGAAGTACCACCATCACCGAATGACCAGAGGAATTCGCTAGCGCCGATACTATGGTTCATGAAGTAAACCTTATCATCTGGCAGATAAACCAACTGAGGAGTACCATCGAAGCTAGCGATAGGATGCTCGTATGCACGTATGTACAGATCAGCCTCAGAAGACTTGCCATCAGGTCCAGGAACCGTAAGAACGACATGGTAATTACCAGGCAACTGATATGTATGGCTAGGATTCCTTATAGTAGATGTTGTACCATCACCGAATGACCAGTTGAATGAGGTAGCCTCCTGGCTTTCGTCGGTGAATCTAACTGTGAGAGGGAAACATCCGGTAGTATCGCTAACCGAGAATCCAGCAACAGGGACAACCTTGTATACGATAGACACCTCATCATAAGTCTCACAGTCAGGAGTACCATCCTCATTATAAGTAATGATATTCCAACGGAAAGTATTAACACCACGTTGTAATCCGTTCACATAAGTCCTATAGTCAGAAGAGTCAGCGAACTGAACCTCATCAGAAGATCCGAGGTAAGTCCAGAAGCCATTCAACTTACCAGGGTTACCACCATTCAGCTGATAAGAGTTAGTGTAAGTAACATCATTTTCGCCGGCATAAGGTTCAGCCTTCTGGCAAACGACAACGATATCGTCATGAGTTTCGCAGTCGCCCACCTTAATAGTCCAACGGAAGATATTCTCACCATAGTTCATTTCAGTAACAGCCGTCTTAGCAAAAGTAGAGTCGGCGAATACGCCATTACCCTGGAGGACTCTCCAAGAGCCATTACCTACGCTAGGTATATTACCATTAAGCTGAGTATAGTTGCGGCACTTAACCTGATCCTTATTAGCATAAGCCTGGTCAGGAACAAGGTTCCATATACTTACTGTATCGACAGAAGTACACTTATAAGTAACGCCATTTTCTGTAACCACATTATCGATAACCCACAAGAACTTGTTCTCACCGAATATCAAGTTAGAAACCATAGTACGAGGGTTATCACGGTCTTCGAATGAGAGGTTACCATAATCATCGTTGACAGTACCCGAGACAACCTCCCAGTGACCCTTACCATTAACTGGAGAGTTAGCGTCGAGTATCTGGCTAGTCTCACAATCCATGATATCAGGACCAGCGTCGGCCTTAGTAGGGCTAAGGTTATAAACAACCACCTCATCAGTCTTAGCGCAGTTGCCATCGACACTTACAGTCCAGCGGAATCTTGTTGTACCATAAGCGAGGTCGGTTACGACCGTCTCAGGCGAAGTAGGAGAATCGATCTTACCACCACCAGTATCGACGATCGTCCAGATACCAGAGCCATAGACAGGAGCGACAGCCTTAAGGTTATACTCAGAAGAGCAGACAGCGTTATCGTCACCCGCGATAGCTTCAGAAGGATTCTGGTTGTGGATAACGACATCGTCGTAGAGTTCACAGACAAGAACGTCAGGAACAGGGTTGCCATCCTCATCATAACGAGTAATATCAGTTGAGTTGACAACAGACCATCTGAAGACGTTATCACCCTTCGCGATATCGATAAATGCGAATGGATCATAAATGTTCGTATCGTTCCAGCTACCCTGACCAGCTACGGTGCTCCAAGAGCCGGTACCTATTTCAGGCTTACGAGCCTTAAGTTCGACTTCATCCTTACATACAGACTGTTCGCTACCAGCGTAAGGTATGCTAGGCTTACCATTAGTGATAACCACATCATCGTAGTCGGCACAGCCCTTAAAGTTAGTAGTCCATCTAAGAACATTCCTACCGAGAGCCAAACCAGATATCGTAGTTGAAGGATCGTGTGTATCTTCGAAAGTACCAGCAGAAGCGGCACCCATCACACGCCATTCACCGACAGCAGCGCCAGCAGATCTAGCCTTCAGGATATAACTATCAGAACATACATAATCGTCATCGCCAGCATGAGCGTCAACCTTATTGAATTCGACAACGACGTCGTCGGTAGACTGGCAGACAGACATACCATCCTTGTAAGTTCTAGTAACCGTCCAAGTATATCTATTACCATTGACATTGAATGGCACTTCTTCAAGTCGAGTAGTAGGATTAGTAGGATCAACGATACGTCCACCACCCTCAGCAATAGACCAGAGACCCGTTTCGTACCAATCGCTATCAGGTCCAACGTTAGCCAATGGATCAGCAGTAAGAACAGTATAATTGTTATCGCAGAGAGCCTGAGTTCTACCCACGATATGAGCATCGTTAGGCTTATTATTAACAACGACTATTTCAGCCTCAGAAGGACATTCGAGATACTTGACAGTCCAAATCAGCGTATTCTCACCGTTACCCAAGTTACGAACCATAGTATTAGGATCGTTAGGGTCGTCGAATGAGCCTCTACCATATCCAGCCTTAATAGACCACTTACCTACACCCGGTTCAGGATTATTAGCAGACAGTCTAATAGAGTCAGAACACTGAGGAGCCACTTCGCCAGGGACAGCCTGTATATAGACATTGCTAAGAACCACCTCATCGGTAGAAGTACAGTTCTGGTTCTTAATCACCCAACGGAAGCGGTTGCTACCGAATGAAAGATTTCTAACCTTAACGATCTGGTATTCGTGACCATCATTAGCATTAGCCGAAGTAAGATGAACACTCTCATTACTATTAGTAAATGTAGGATTTTCATCCTCCTCAGTACCTTGAACGATAAAGTCGCCACCACCATTAACAAGTTCCCAGTAAGCCTCAGTGAAGTATTGAGGCTTGCTACCAGACAAGACGCTAGAAGAGCCGCAGACAGTGACATCGATACCCGCGTCAGCCTTAGAAGCCTCATTATTCATGATAGTGATTTCCTTAGAAGACTGGCAAGTAGCGGTAGATACGGTCCAAGCCAATACGTTTTCGCCATGGCCCAAATCGTAAACATAGTTATCGATGAACTGACCCTGACCACTTCTAACCTTCCATTCACCGACACCATAAGTAGGTGAGTTAGGATAGAGTCGAGAAGTACCATCGCAGGTAGTCAAAGTCTCACAAGGCAAATTATCTACACCGCAAGGCCATGACACATCGGCTGCATCGTTAGTAATAAGCACGGTATCGGTACTTTCGCAGACACCATTAGATATCTTGTACAAGAAAGTATTAACACCCTGCTTCATCTGAGAAACAGTAGCGATGTAAGGGCGATCGGTATGCTGCTTAACATCGCCACCGCCCGAGATAACCGTCCATTCGTAAGCTATCTTAATAGGCTTAGCGCTTTCGGTGTAATCAGCATCATTTTCCTTAGACACATTACCCTCGAGCTGATAAGTCTGCTTAAGTGAAGGATCTGTAGTATCGCCGTTATAGATACAGTCGGTCATATCGGCACCGGCATAAGCGTCGGTCACAGAGAGGTTCCAAATAATCACCTCATCAGTCTTAACCTCGTTAGTGTAAGTAATCTTCCATTCGAGGACATTCTTACCCTTCTGGAGTCCACGAACAGTAGTCTGAGGATCCTTCATGTTATCGAATTCACCGCTACCATAAACGACACGCCACTGACCGATACCATTGAAAGGACCATTAGCAGAGAGCTTATAGTAGTCAACGCAGATATAATCGTCATCACCAGCATTAGCGTCGGTCACGTCGCCATAAGTAACCGTAGTGATACCCTCGAGAGGACATTCACCCTTAGTAACCTTCCACTTGAAAGTACTTGTACCGCTAGCGAGCTTAGTAACAGTAGCCTTAGGGTTATGTTTCTCCTCAGGAGCGATATATCCGCCACCATCGACAAGGATCCAAGTACCTTCACCCCAATACTTACCATCTTCCTGAAGAACAGGTATAGCGTTCAAGTTGGCAGAAGTAGCGCCTCTACCCACAATCACTGCAGGACCGGCAGGGTTGGTATCGTTACGTCCAGAGTAGTCGAGCTGAGGGATATTATTAGTAACCACAACCGTATCAGCCGAAACGCAGCCACCGTTAGTAACAGTCCATCTAAAGAAATTATCGCCATAATCGAGACCACCAACAGAAGTATGAGGGTCTGTCCTATCTTCAAATGTAGCTGTACCATCCTTGCCTAAAACCAACGTCCATTCACCGATTCCAACAGCAGGGACATCAGCATTAAGAGTAGTATAGTTAGTACAGATATTAAAGTCCTTACCAGCATTAACATCGACAACATTATTATTGACAGTCACATCATAGTAGCTTACACAACCACCTTCATTAGACTTAACAGTCCATCTAATAGTGTTTTCGCCTCTATCAAAGCCCCTAGCAGTAGTAGTAAGACTTGTTTTATCTTCGAAATCGGCGTGACCCTTAATAGTTGACCAACTACCAGATTCAAAACTACTATCGAGGATATTACCCTGAGCCAAAGCACTTGGTTCGAGAGTTATGTCGTCGCTCTCGCAATAAGTATAAGCCGTCTTATGCTGTATCATTGATTCAGCAGAAGTCACCTTATTATTAGTGATTACAACATCAGCGTGGCTTTCGCAACCCTCGTTAACAACGATCCATCTGAAAGTCTGCTTACCTCTACCCATATTAGAAGCGACAGCTATATTAGAAGAAGCGTCGTCGAAGGTAGCAGTAGAGCCGCCAACAGTCTCCCAATGGCCCATCTGGTCACCCACAGCGCGAGTAGCCATCAACTTATATGAGCCGTCGCAAGTAGAATCATCCTTACCAGCGCGGAGAACAAGCTTAGCGTTATAAACATTGACAGTGATGCTACGAGTGCAGCTACCGTACTTTATCTGATAACGATAGACATTATCGCCAGGAGTCAAACCAGAGACCTTAACAGAAGTCTTCGTCTCGTCATCCATTTCGCCACCGCCGATCTGACGTTCCCAGATATGGCTCTGGTGTTCACCATTAGCATCGACCAGAGTAGCGTTAGGCGTATTACCGATCAAAGTAACGTAGAAGTCGTCATCGTCATCCTCAGGACAAACGACGAAGCGGTAAACATCGCTCTCATCGTCAACCTCGAGAGAAGAGTTGCCATACTTATCAACGATCTTAACCTTAGGAGCATCAGGCTGAGTATTGAATACCTCAACATCAGCGTAAGAAGGGCAATTGTTTTGAGTAAGAGTCCATCTTACCAATGTCTTACCCTGCTTAAGGTTAGTGATATAAGAGTTATGAACATAAGCGTTAGAGAACTCACCATAGCCGATATTATTGCCCTGATCATCTCTAACGATAGACCAGACGCCATCACAGCCCTCAGGGATATTAGTACCGCTAAGCTGAGTCTGTCCGTCGCAGATAGTAGTCGTCACGACGTGAGCAGAGACATTAAGCGTATTATTGCGGACAACCATTCTATCAGACATCACACAACCCTTATCTGTAGTGACAGTCCACTGGAACTCATTGTCGCCCTGAGTCAAGTTATAAACCTTAGCCTTAACGTCGGCAGACTCGACAGCGCCGCTACCGAAATCAGAGCCACCATAAACGCGAGTCCACAAGCCCGTCTCACCAGTCTTCAGAGTAGAAGAAGGGTTAAGAGTAGTTGCATCGCCGCAGACATCGATATCATCGCCAGCGTTGACGATAGGCAAAGGATTAACCTCAACCTTTATCTCCTGAGACCATTCACCATAGCCGCAAGCGTTAACACCTCTAACCTTAACCACACCAGTAAGGCGAGTTACGATATCGCTGATAGATACAACGAGAGTAGAAGTGCCATCACCATATTCTGCGACGAATCCGGCAGGCAGATCCCATTCGTAAGTTGTAGCATACTTAATAGTAGGCACCTTAATAGTTATATCCTTCTGACCTTGGCAGAAGAGGTAAACATCGCCATCCTTTCTAGCTTCAATAATAGAGCCGTCATAATCTTGAGAGCCAATCTCTACAGAGCCAGGATCATCAGGCAGATAGTCGGCATAAACCAGCTTAGTACGCCATTCAGGGCTTTCGCCACATTCGTTGATACCGCGAACCTTAAGAACGCCGCTATCGAACTTCTTACCAACTCTAACAGTAATAGTGTTAGATCCGCCACCAGCCATGACAGTCATACCCTCAGGAAGTTCCCATTCATAGCTCTTAGCATAAGGAACGGCAGGAACAGAGTAGACAACACCAGCTTCGCCCTGACAGATAAGATCATCGCCAACAATAGACGAAGGAATCTCAGGGAGATACTTAACAGCGAAAGTGACCTCACCGTCGAGTATAGCAGGAGAGCATCCATTAGCATCAGCGAAAGCGTAGAGGCTATAAGAAGTTTCAGACAACGGCTTAACAGTCAACTTATAGTTATACTGCATCTGGTTGCCATTCACCTCAGCTGTAGCAGGAGAAGTCAAAATATCATCCTCAGTCACAAACTTCGTTTGAGTAAGCTTTCGACCATCCGCGTCGATAGACACATAAGTCAGATAGTAAGGAGCCTTACCCTCCTTAATCAAGAAGTATATATCAGCCTCGCTATTCTGGCAGATAGTCTTACTGCCGAACATGCTAACAACAGGGAGGTCGTTGAAGTTATATTCAGCACTACCCTTCATATCCTCTTCGATAGCCGAGCAGTTAGTATCGATCAATGACTCAACAGTCAATATATACTTTTCTCCACCGTGAGCAGGATCTTGAGCAGGAGTATAGCTGAAGATATAAGGAGAAGAAGTCACATTTTCGATAGTGAACTTATCGAGAACCGTACCATCCTCCTTCTTAGCAGCCACCACGAAGTTCCATACAGGACTAGAGCTCTGAGAAGTGAGATCGACAGTAGCAGTAACCGTCTCGCCGAAGCAAGTACCCTCAGAACCACCATGTATGTAAGAAGTAGGTCGCTTACGAACCTCGAACAATACAGGCTCATCGTCGACAGTACCTCTCAGACAATCCTCATCACCGTCAGTCTCGTAAACCTTAATCAGACGGAAAGTAGAAGTCTCATAGATAGCGTCATCACCGAATACCTCCTTAAGGCTAACAGCAAGAGGAGTCTTCTTATCAAGCTTAACCACCTTATTGTAGTCATCACCCTCCAGGTCATCCTTACGAATCACAACAGAGAGATCAGGCTGCTTAGAGAAGTCCCAGTTAGACACCACAAGCTTAATCTGAGCGTCATCGCCCTGGCATACATAGAAGCCATCGGTCTGATCGACTCTAGAGAGCTCGACATAAGCTTCAGGCTGATGGATAACGATAGTATCAGTCAAGTAGCAATCGGTAGCGATATCGAAATTGCCATCACTATTGCTATCATCGATAACCGTAATCTTATATACACCAGCCTTAACAGCGTCATATATAAATTCGCCAGTGAATTCAGAGTCGGTAGCGCCATATTTAGCCTTATAGTAGCCACCAGGACCAGAAACCACAACACGATATACGCCATCAGGCTTAACGCCACCAGTCACATTAAGCTGGAACTTACCAGTCTCACCATAACAAGAGACATCAGTATTCATGCCAGTATTCCAGTTCTTCTCAAGCTTGAGTAATTCAGGCTCAACGATAGTCGCGTTGCCCGTCCAAGAATTACCATTAGCGTCGCGAACCTCAACAGTATAAGCGCCAGGAGCCAGATTAGAGACATTGAGAGAGCTAGCATTAGTAACCTGTCCGATTATCTCGCCAGCGCCATCACGGCAGAATATAGTATATGGAGTCACACCACCGGTAACATCAATATCGAGAGCACCATTATTATCGCCATAACATGGAGATACATTAGTTGGTATGATATAAGCCTCGAGAGGTTCACCAGGAGAGGTTATTATTATATCATCAAGGACAACCGAGCAGTTATTCTCATCGGTAACAACAACGCGGTATCTACCTACAGTCAATCCGACAGCATGGCTCTTATTAGCGAATGGAGTGAGCAGAGGATCAGCATCATTCCAGTAAGCGTCGTGAGCAGGTTCTGTGTCAGTAGCAGAAGTAGCAGGTACGAACTTAGACCATTCGTAGTTATAGCTACCAGTGCCGCCACTAACCTTAATAGTAACCTCACCATCGCTACCGCCATAAGCCTGAACGTCGATCTTTGACATCACGACAGCCGTCAGCTTCTGAACAGGTTCCTTAATCTCGATATCGCCAGAGTTAACCAAGCAGCCCTTAGCATCGGAAACAACAACCTGATACTTACCAGCCTTAAGACCATCTATAGTACCATCAACAGCAGCCGAGACAGAAGCAGCATCAATCTCGCCGCTCCACTGATATTTATATTCAGGGATACCACCTTCGACGTCGACAGTTATAGAGCCCGACTTCTCGCCCTTACAGTTAATGTCGGTCACATGAACAGCAGATATCGAGAGAGAGTATTCGGCACCACCGACAGCGAACTCCTTAAGAACTTCGCAGCCGAGGACAGTATCAGTAATCTTCACGGTATAATTACCACGAGTAAGAGCGTTCTGATCGCGAGAAGTAGGCACGAGAGTAGAGCAAGCGCCAGTCCAGAAATACTCATATTTACCAGATCCGCCCGTCACGCCAAGCTTAATAGCACCGCTATTTTCACCAGCGCACTTCACATCAGTGATATATTCGATAACCTTTATTTCAGTCTGACGGTCAACAACGATGCCGCCATTCCAACCCATCTCAGCCTCAGTGATAAAGCAGTCAGGCTTATTCTTGTCGGTAACAGTAACATGGTAGATACCAGCTATCAGACCATCCTGGCTACCGATAGTAGGGTTCAATCCGCAACCATCCTGGTTTTCGCCATCATAAGTCCAAGAGTAGATATATTCACCCGATCCGCCCTTAACAGCGAGGTCGATACTACCATTATTCTGTCCTTCGCAAGTCTCCTGATGAGGAACAGCAGTAGCGCGCAAAGGAGTAAAGAATTCGTATGTCTTAGACACAGCGCAACCGCCACGACCAGCAGAAGCATCACGGACAGTAATAGAGTAAAGTCCATTAGCCTTACTTGTCATCTCAGTAGCCACCGTCTTCTCGTCGTTAAGCTTGAAATGTTCGCCAGACCAAGTGATAGCGTACTGAGGATCCTCGACTTCAAATTCGCCAGGTATAACGTCACCATTAGAATCAGTCTTAGGAACAATCTGTCCGTTATCGTCGAGCATATACTTCCAGCCACCAGAGATGTTGATAGCGAGTTTACCGTTCTCACCGTCACAGTTGACATCAACAATATCATCCTCAACGAACTCGACCTTCAATTCCTCAGGTTCGAGGAGGTAGAATGTAGCCTCCTTCTTAGCACCGTTAGCGTCGGTAACCACGACAGTATAAGTACCATGATCGAGGTTCTTAATATTCTGGTCGGTCATTCCATTACTCCAAGCGAAAGAGTAAGGAGCGACACCGCCCTCGACAGTAACACGAATCTGTCCGTTCTTATCGCCGAAGCAAGTAACGTGAGTCACTGCACCTTCGATCTTAATAGCGGTAGGCTCAGTAATAGTGAACACCTTCTCGATCTGACAAGCAGTACCAGAGACAGCCTGAGCAGGATCAGCATCGATAACGGTAACCTTATAAGAGCCAGCAGCGAGGCCAGAAAGGTTAGCCTTAGTCGAAGAGAACGTAGAAGAAGCCTCAGGAGTAAACGTACCGTTAGATACAGTACCCTTAACCCATCGATAAGTGTAGTAGCCAGATCCGCCAGTCACAGTCAAGTCGATAGCGCCCTGCTTGCTACCATTAGAAGTAACGTTAGTCACCACGCCAACGATATCGAGAGGATAAGGAACATTTATATCATCGGTAACCTCGCAGTCGTTAGCATCGCGAACGATGAATGTATATTGACCGCCGTCAGAAACCTCGAGAGTGCGAGACTCGACACCGTTATTGTGATCAGCGTGAGACAACACAATAGCGCGAGACGAACCATTAACAACATACTTATAAACTGCTCCGTTAGAGTCAGGAACCGTCAAAGGAGAACCGCCACTAACATTGACAGTAATCTTATGCTTATAGTCGTCACCAGGTTCGCAATTGACAATCTCGTCAGAGAGAACGAGGTTAACCTTAGCTGGAGCAGGCTTGACAGTGAAAGGCTCAGTAATAGAACATTCACTCAAAGCATCAGTAACCTTCAAGAGGTAAGTACCAGGAGCGAGGCCCTTAATAGCACGTTCGGTAGACATAAAGTTGCTACCAGTCCACTTGAATGATAGATTAGCCTCATCATCGACACCGCTCACAATAACATTAGTGATAGCACCATTATTAGCGCCGAAGCACTGTTCGTCGGTTATTGCAGCAGAAACAGCGATAACAACTTTGTTGACAAGAACTATTTCATTACTTACGACACTGCATCCGCGCTTAGCATCGTTATCAGTAACAGTCACACGGTAGGTGCCTTCAGCGACAGAAGTAAGATTCTTAGTCACCGCAGACAGATCCTCCCAAGAGCCGTCATCCATCTTCCTCTGCCACTTAAATGTAGTAGAGCCCATGTTACCTGTAACAGTAGTCATGATAGAGCCATTCTTGATACCATCGCAAGTAGGATCAGACTTAGACAATTCAACATGAAGATTATTCAATGAGAATTGCTTCTGGAGCATACAAGCGTAAGGAGTAGTAGAGTTCTTATCACGAACAGTAAGAGTATAATCACCCTCAGGAAGATCGGTGAAAGTATATTCAGGATCGTCACTATCCAATTCCTTAGTCTCACGCTTAGCGCCAGTAAGAACCAAGATATATTCAGACTTGCCGGCAACCAAACGACCTCCAGACACCTTAATAGTAGCTTCACCATCACCATCGCATCCGATGAGAGACTCGAACGAGTCGATATTGAGAGCGACAGGTTCGATAATCTCGATATCAGGGCTCATATAAGTGCATACGCCATAAGAGTCGGTCACCTCGACACGATAGATACCAGCAGCAAGATGATCGAAAGTCACATTGCTAGCCCATATATCGGTCATTACAGTAGCGCCAGGACGGTCGAGAGTATTGTAACAACGAACAGTATAAGGTTTTTCGCCACCAGCCATAACGACTCTGATCTTGCCGCTATTGTCACCATAACAAGAAGTGATATCGAACTTAGTAGGAGTTACATCGATAGCCTCAGGTTCAGTTATCGTGTAATCCATCTCAACCTCACAGTGAGTATCATTATCAGTAACCTTCAAATGGTAATCACCGGCATAGAGGTTAGTGATAGAGCTACCGTTGGCAGGTGAAGGAGCTGTGTAGGTAGTATTACCTGTTGGAGGAGTATAAGTCCATTCATAGGTAACATTAGTAGCGCCAGTAACCTTAACCTCGATCTCACCAGTATGCTGGCCATTGCACTTAACCTCCTCGTGAACAACCTCAGAGACAACGATCTCGTCGTGTTCAACCAGAGTAACATACTCTTCAGCGTAACAGCCATTAGCGTCGGTTACAGAGAATCTATAGTTGCCAAGAACCAGAGAATTATAAGAGTGCTGAGCCACGCCATTAGCATCGACATCAGCTCTTATATCGGCATCAAGATTCTTCTTAAAGTTATAATACTTATTCGTGCCATCGACGAAAGGATTGCCACCAGACACCTCGACAGTAACGTCAGTATTTCTTGAACCATAGCACTTAACATCAGGAGTTACGGTGAATGTAAGTGGATGTTCAGGCTGGAGAATCTCCTCAGTAGCGGTAAATTCGGCACCCTTACTATCAGTCACCACGATAGTATAGAAGCCAGCCGCCAAGTTATTAAGGAGATATATACCACCCTCATATTCACTAGTCTTAATGTTATTATTAACCTTAATGATGAAAGGAGCAGCGCCATTAAAGACATGAACCTCGATGCGTCCGGTAGTCTCACCATAGCACAACACATCGGCAGTCTTATCAACGCTGACATGCAAAGCACCATTATCATTAACATTGATAGTCTTATAGTGTTCACAGCCCTTAGCATCCTTCACAATATAAGTGTAATCACCGATAGCCAATCCAGATATGTAGTAAGGATTAGAAGTAGCTATAGGAGTAGAAGAAGCTGTTATATCAGAGTAACGGCCTGCGTACCACTTAATATCGTAAGGAGGCACACCGCCATTAACCGACTTAATAGTTATAGCGCCGGCATTCTCACCATTCTTAATGATATGAGTAGGAACAGCTTCAGAAGTAATCTCATCGTTAGTTTCGACAGTATAACTTCTAGACACCTTACAGCCCCACTTATCTGTAACAATTACATTGTAAGTACCAGCGATAAGGTTGCTTATAGTAGTACCATTATCGGAATCCTCAGATCCAGACTTATGCTGCCACTTATAGGTATAGAAGTCGGAAGAAACAGTAGGATCGGTAGGATCTACATCGCTTCTGACAGGAGTACCGCCAACAGCATGAACAGCAATCACGCCACTATTGTCACCGAAGCAATCGACATGAGTCAACACATCGAGTTCGACATCGAGAACCGATGTAGAGCCCTCTATTTCGGCAGAAGCAGTAGCAGAGCACTGGTTGATCACATCAGTAACGACAACCTGATAGTGGCCAACACCAAGGTTATTCTGATCCTTCTGTCCATCGACAATGCCGTCGCCATCACCATACCAAGAGTAAATATAGTTGCCCGAGCCACCCTCAGGAGTTACGATAATCTGTCCGTCATGATCGCCGAGACAAGTCTCAACACCATTAGTTATATGTACATTGAGCTGAGTCTGGTTAGTAACAGTGAAATACTCGACCTTATCACAAGTACCTGTTGACGAATCATTCAGAGGATGTGAAGTATCGGTCACAGTCACCTTATAGTAACCAGCAGCGAGACCAGCCTGATAAGCGCCGTTATTATCATTAGCTCCAGAATTATCGAGAGGAGTCATTGACGTAGCATCTGTAAATGCCTCCCAATGATAGCTATAATTGCCAGAGCCGCCAGACACAACGACAGTAATCATACCCGTCTTAGCTCCAGGGCATCTATTAGGAACGATAGAGCACTGATCCTTTTCGATCTTAACAGGATCGTTGAAAGTGTAGCTATGTGAAACAGAGCAACCACCATCGCGAGTCACATAAACCCAATAAGTACCGCTAGTCAGATTATCAAGTTCAAGTTCATCGTTAGGGTCGCGGTCAGAGCCATCGCTATTCTTACCGACAGAAGGGCCAGTCCAGAACCAATGAACACCGCCATCGACGCTAGAAGCCTCAACATCATCATCTTCGAAGTCGATCTTCAGTTTACCGTTCATACCGTCGCAGTCAACATACTGGTCAGAGAGCAGTTTAAACTCAAGAGTAGCCGCTTCATCAACAGTCACGAGTTTTTCAGTGCTACAGCCATTAGCGTCGGTAACGACAACGCTATATGTACCAGCAGGCAATCCAGAGAATCTATCGCTATTATTCACGACAGTCTTAGTACCCAAATGCCATGTGTAAGTATAAGGAGCTACACCGCCAACCACATCGACATTGATACGTCCATCAGAGAAGCCGAAGCAAGAAGTGCCAACAGCTGTTGCAGTCACCTCGAGCTTATCAGGCTCAGTGATTTCCCATTCAGCGTAGTAGTTATGGCAGCAGCCTGTATAATCAGACTTCTCCCAGTCGGTAACTATGAGAGCATACTTACCAGCCTTAAGTTCAGAAGCAGTACGAGTCTGCAATACAACAGAAGTCGTATTACCAGAAGCATCGACAACGCTACGTGCCAGTTCATGACTAGCAGTAGTAGTGACACTTGCAGGATTAGTATTTGAAGGCACATCAGCCTTAAGGTCATTGAGAGAGTATGACGAATCGAGCACATACCAACGATACTTATAGTTGCCCATACCCTTCTCGACAACAGGTTCGATAGAGCCGTTAGTACCGAGCTTGCAAGACACGTCGGTCTTAACCGCATCGATAGTCACAGAAGAATGGAGTTCTACTGTAGATTTAGAAACGGTACACAAGTTAGCGTCGGTCACATAGAGAGTATAAACACCGCCTTCGCTGATACCAGTAGCAGTGAATACGGGGATCTTATTACCACTAGCATCGAGCGCATAAGTACCATCAGGGTTCTTTTCGTAAGTCTCGAAACGCACATTACCCTGACCTATCCAACTATAAGAGTAAGGGATAAGTGTTGTAGTCTTACCACCCTTAACTCCCTTAATGTTATGATCTTCATCTTGATAAACGCGAATCACACGGTGGTCAACATCACAGATGTCGTTATCAGCCTGGTCAGATTCAACATTGAGGTAGAACTCAATCTGTTCAGCCGCCTTAACCTCTTCGGTATGAGTAGCCGAGCAACCGCGAGCATCAGTCACCTTCAAAGTATAAGTACCAGGACGCAAGTTAGTAATCTCATGATCGGCCGTCATATCAGTAATGATACCAGTAGGTCCAGACCACTGATAAGTAAGCTTACTAGAAGCGTCCATAGTCGTCACGACAGGTTTGATAGAACCATCGTAAACATCGCCATAGCAGCTCTGATCCTTAACGGTAAAGACGCCGAAAGTAATATCCTGGCTATTATCGAGCTGGAACTTCTTAATGACATAGTTGCCATAGTTGATATCGTAAGAAGAACCGCCAACAGTTATCTGACCATTAGATATATTAGCCTTTTCAGCATCGACATCGAAGTAAACCTTCTTACCATCCTTGATGTAGTAAGCCACCTTACCGCCATTATTCTTAGTGCCAGAGTCGGTAATCTTAACCTTATAGTAACCGACAGGCAAGTTGGTAATAGTCAGTTTATTTCTATATTCATCAACAGGAGCAGCGCCCGTTACATCGTCGGAAGTGAACCAAGTAGCGCTAGCAGTCTGAGAAGCCTCATCGTAAGGCATGTAATACCATTCGTAAGAGAGCGCGCCGCTATTACCCTCGACGTTAACAGATATCTTACCATCGGCAGCGTTGCTAGAGCAAGAAGGATTTTCCTGTTCGCTAGTCACGTCGAGGCCAGTGATAGTAAAGTCGAGCTGCTGAGAGCAGTAACCATCAGAGTTATAGTCGCTAACAGTGAGGTGGTAAACGCCAGGCTTAAGGTCGTTCCACTTAATCCAGTTAGTCTGACCAACCGAAGACTCAGTAGGTTCTTCAGCAGAACCGTCAGCCCTATGGTCGTAAACCATAGACTTAACGATAGAAGTCTTGTAAGATGCAGTACCCTCACCAGTGAGGACTATCTGATAGTAACGATAGTATTGAGTCTTACCATTAACAATAACCTCATTACCACGTTCGTCGACAGATTTCTTTTCAACACCACCGGTGATATGGAAGTCGACTTCACCATTACCAGAAACGGTATTCATCTGGAAGCGGTCGAGATTGATAGAGAGAGCGCCAGGCTGGAGGACATCGACCTCAACGTAAGTACCATCTGTAGGGAAGTGACAGCCAGCTGCGTCGACAACACGCAGACGATAGAGACCCTGAGCAGCCCTCAAGTTCTGAAAGAGCAGATAACCATTCTGAGTCTCGTGAGTAGTATTCTCCTTACCATCGATAAACTCAACATAGTATGGAGCGACACCACCAGTAACCTGAACAGAGATACGACCAGTCTCAGAGTCGGTACATGAAGTGATATTGATAGGAGTAGCCTCCAACTGGAGAGGAGCCTTAGGCTGATCGATGATATAAGGGCCAAGATCCTTCTTACAGCTACCCGAAGTAACATGAACCCAATACTTACCAGCTTCAGCGCCACTAAGTACGCTAGATGTTGACAAAGCATTTACTGTATTACCCTGGGCATCGAATTCGATATCGATAACATCATTACCACTTGCATCGACCTTATTCTTATACCAAGCATAACTGAACACATCGTTATCGGCATCGGCGAGGATAATTTCGAGAGAGCTTAGTTCGTCGCCATCTTCACCCTGACGGAAAGGCATCCAAGTAAAGTCGGCAGTAGTAAGGCTAACACCATAAGCTGCATTAAATGCTGCTATAGCGGAGCCTGCTTCGGTAGAATTGATATCATCGATGATAACAACAGAGCCGTCGGCCTTAGTCAATGTAAGAGCCTGTCCCTTCTTGTTCTTCAGAGCAGAGTTATCGATGAAAGTATAATTTGCAATGTTGTGACCATTATCGTCGCACCATCTCTGCATATCATCAGCGTTAGTAATGATAAGATTTCTCTCATCGGAAACCATATCACCGGCAGCATCCACATAGTGAGAAGTAGTAGCACGTTCGCTAAAGATATAGTAGTTACCATAGCAAGCCACAGGAGTAGAGATGATCTGATCGACCTTAATCTCTACAGGGACATAAACCGAGTGAGTCTGCTTACAGCCGTTATTATCGGTTACTGTCACGTGATAAGTACCACCCTTAGTCAGATTCTTAGCATCGCCAGGATACATATTAACAGCAGTACCCTCATGCAAAGTGATTGTCTCAGCCGAAGCCACCTTAACGACAGGCGAAGCACCAGACCAAGTGAAACGGTAAGGAGCAGAACCGCCGAGAGGGTTATCACCAGTAGGTTCAGTACCATCAGCCTTAAGAACCTTGATGATACGATTATAAGCATTTCCGCCATCACCGCAGTTAACAGCAGCGTAGTCGCCCTTAAGCTTAAAGTCGAGCAGCTGAGCCTCCTTAACCACGAGACCCTCTCTAGTCACGCTACAGCCCTCAGCGTCGGTGATAGTAACAGAGTATTCGCCAGGAGCAAGATTCTTAACGGCAGCCTCATGACTAATCTCGCCATCAGAGCCACTCCAAGAGTAGGTATAATCGGCATAAGAAGGAGCGCCATTATTGAGGATAGTAACAGTAATGCTACCATCGTTAGCGCCATAGCAACGTTCGTCGACTATAGACTCAATAACAGAGAGATTCTTAGCATAAGAGAGTTCAATATTGTCGATAGTCTGAGCCACGATAGTAGGCACGCCACCTATTGTCTCGATATCGTTGACAACAACGGTATAGTTACCAGCCTTAAGATAAGTACCAGTAACGCCAGTGAGGTAGAGCTTATCAGCAGCCGTTCTATCGTCGTGAGACTTCTTCTGATCTGCATCGGCATCATTGAAGCCAGAAGTCATATACAAATTGCCACTACGTACAAGTCGATTTGAAGGGCTCACCAATTCGTTATAGAACCAGTAGTATTCGAGCTTATGACCGACAGCGCCAGTAACATTCAAAGATATGGTACCATTATTCAATGCGTCGCAAGAAGGGTTAGTAGCCTTATGAGACACAGTAAGCTGGCTAACGACCACATTATCGGAAGTAGCGCAGTTAGCAGGCAGAGCGTTAAAGTCTTGAACAGTCAACTGATAAGAAGCAGCCTTAAGGCCAGACACCTTAATCACGTCGCCAGAGACAGATACAGTCATTGTAGTTGTAGCCTCTTCCTTACTCCAATCGAATGAATTAGTAGTAGTGTTATAACGAGCGTAAACAGTAAACGTCTTATAGAAGCCCTCAGAAGTAAGGTTGACACTATATCTATGATACTTACCTGAAGCATCAGTCTTCTCAACACCGCCATTAAGCTTGAAAGTAACATAGCCACCATTCTGAGCGACGCCAAGTTCAACGCCACCTGCAAGATCATTTATTGCTAACTCTTCAGGACGCAAAATAGTAAGCGGCTCATAGTTTTCAGTGGTAATAGAACCATTTCTTGAAACACGAGCAGCACAACCATTAGCGTCGTTAACAGCGATCTGATAGTTGACACCAGCGGCAGAGCCAGAGAGACCAGTAAATGTATAGTCGCCCGATTCAACCTCAACAGTAATAGGATCGGCGTTGACACCATAGAGGTAGATAGTATAAGGAGAGACGCCGCCAGACACATGAACAGCAATCTTACCGGTAGGTTCAGATGCGCAGCCAGTCTCATTCTGAGCAGTAGCGGTAAATGAAAGAGCTTCAGGCTGAGTCACAACGAAGCCATCTTCCTCACCACCAAAAGTCTTGACACATTCCTTCTCCTCATAAGAGCCATCAGGCTTCATGACATATTCTGTACGGATAATCTCAACCCAGTACTTACCCTTACCAATACCCTCAAGAGAAGAGGTTGTTGCGGTAGGGTTAAGGGTAGGATCAATATAAGCGCCAGTCTCATCCTTCCATCTATATCGAGGATTAGTAACACCAGTCACATCGACAGTGATATAGCCAGTCAGCTCGCCGTTGCAACTAACGTTACCGATAGTAGGAGGTATGCTTATGAGATCGATATCTTCAGGTACTTCGAATTGGCGAACAGAAGAACAGCCCTTGAAGTCAGAAACAATCACGTTATAAACACCAGGAGCATACTCAGTAATGCCAGCCAAATCATCGGCAGAATTGAGTGAGCGAGTAATAGGACCAGACAAAGAGTAGTTATACTCACCAAATGCGTTAGGAGTACCACCAACCACGAAAGTATTAGTGCTCAAAGATGTAGTAGACAAGCTAAGATCCTTGAACTTATAAATACGCTTCTGATGGTCACAATCGACATCGGCCAAAGCCACTTCGAATACTATCTCATCAGGAGAAACGAACTGATGTTGATAAGTAGTAGAGAGAACCGTTGCACCGGAAGCGTCGGTAGTCTCCCACTTAGCGTAGCAACCATCAGCATCGACAGCCTGCAGGTAGTAAGTACCAGCAGCGAGGTTAGTGATATTCTGCTCGTTGGAAGTGAAGCCATTAGAGCTATTCCAGAAGTAAGACAGAGGCAGATTTTCCTTTTCGCCACTGACAACGACGCTGATAGCAGCCGAGTTGACACCATAGCAAGTCAATTCGGTAGGAACAGCATTTATGAGATAGTTACGTTCAGTCTTCAGTTCGAACGTCTTAGTGAGATAGTTCTCCTTATGCGCGCTATTATCAGTAATCTGAACCTCATACTGACCAGCAGGCTGACCTACGAGACGGCTAGCGCCATTTACATTTTCCCTAGTGCCATCAGCATTAACCTTGAACCATTTATATTCAACATTGCTTTCGAAACCTTCGACGAACACCTCAATAGAACCATTGTTATAGCCATCGCAGAAAGGATCGCTCTTTTCGCTATTAACAATACGGAGCTTATTGAGAGTAAACTCATAAGAGTCGGCGCAAGTAGAGTTAGCAGAGAACACATCGGTAATAGACAACGAGTAGTTGCCAGGCACAAGGTCAGTAAATTCAACCTCGAAATGATCAGTATTGTAGATATATTTAGCGTGAGCATCGCGGTAGTTCACCGTTGTAGTAACGCTAGAGTTGAGGTTGATAGTACGAGTAGCGAAGCCAGGCTGATCGCTAGACAAAGTAGCAATCAGACGGTAAGGCTCAGTGCTTGCGCGACGTTCGCCGCCAGTAACATTAAACTTCAACCAACCGCCATTATCGGTTACCGATGCATCGTTCATCTTATAAGCGACGCTGCTGCGGTCGATTTCGACCTTATTGTAAGTCTTTATATCGACCTCAACGATATTACCATTTACTCTATGGCTGCTAGTCTCGATATAACCACCAGAGGTATAAGAGCCACTTGCATCATAGTCGAAGTAGGTTATCTCAGTACCATCTTCCTTATAGAGCTTCGTACAGTTATTAGCATCAGAAACAGCTATTGTATGCGTACCAGAGAGAAGTGCATCGAAACGGTAATAGCCAGTAGAAGATACCTCCTTCACACCATCGAGCAAGAAAGTGTAAGGCAATGAACCGCCACGTACCTGAAGAGTTATAACACCTTCGGCAAGCGACTGATCGCAACTCTTGATATCGTTGTGGGAAACAGTATAGGTCATACCCACAGGCTCAGCAATCACGAATGTCTTTTCTACCGAGCATGTACCATCACTGACAACAACCTTATACTTACCACCATCGAGACCAGATATTGTTGAGCCATATCTGTCGTGTTGTTCAAACATCGTAGAAGGCATCGTTCCATCGACCTTAGTCCATGTGTAATCATATACACCGCCAGCGCTCAGTTCGCCGCCCGAAACAGATATAGCGATAGAACCATTATTCTCTTTGTAGCAAGTCACATCGGAGGTCACTTCATCAGATATCACGATAGGCTCGAAAGACTCGATAACAACAGTCTCCGTAGCAACGCAACCATTATAGTCGGTAGCAGTGACGAGATACTCACCTGCGACAAGGTTAGATCGAGTTATTACTGCATCAGACTCAACATCGGACAATCTAAATGCACCAGGAGATACAGAGAGAGAAGAGTAGAAATATTTATCTTCAGTTGCGTTGTACTGAGTCTTACCGCCAGTGAGTGAAATAGTGATCTCGCCAGAACGTGTATTAGCACATATCTTAGCATCTGTTGCGCTAGCATTAATCACAAAAGGAGCAGTAATGTCGTTATACTCTATCGCAACCTCTTGAGTATGAGAGCCGCCATCGACATCTTCAACCCTTACGATGTAAGTGCCTATGCCATAGCCCTTGTATGTAAGCAAAGTACTACCGGCATAATTTTCAGTTTGAAGAACGTCGTCGATATAGATATTGAATGGGCTCTTACCGCTTCGAATCATCACATTGATAACACCCGTCTCATCACCATAGCAATTGATAGGATCGGAAGTCACATCGACATCGAGAGCGCCATTATCACGAACAATTATCGGATAGATCTCAGAAGGGCAACCAGCACCGTCCATATCTACAACACGAACATAATATGTACCTTTAGCGAGACCGGTAAGATTGTATGTATTACGCTTGGTAGTATTTTCAGAGAAAGAAGTATGATCAGTAGGCTCGGTAGTAGATACAGAATATTCGCCGTCAGACTCAATGATAGAGTAGTTATGCCACTGAATCTGCCAAGGCTGAGTACCGCCATTGACCTTATCGATAACGATGCTACCATTAGCACCGCCCTTAACAGAGACATTATTAACGGTATATTCGAGAGTCAACTTCTCAGGTGAGTTGATAACGAAAGGATAGACAACATCACAGCCCTTAGAGTCGATAACGTGGAGGTTATAGCTACCACGAGCCAAGTCTGTAACAGTAGTATTAGCAGGCGTAGTAACAGGCTCAGCAGTAGCCATACTGTTGTTAGCAAGACTAGTGCCAGGTATGTAATACTTATAGTCAGGAGTACCGCCAGCAACGCTAAACGACATCTGGCCATCACGATTACCGAAGCAAGAGACATCCTGTATGTCGGTCATATTGACGCTCAACTCCTCTTCAGGGCCCTCGATAGTAAACTCACGAGAGTCGACGCAGCCATGAACGCGGTCGGTCACCACAACCTGGTAGGTACCAGCGACAAGACCTGTAGCGTTGCTAGTATATTGATTTATATTAGCAGGAAGATCATTGCCGATCCAGTTGTAGAGATAACTACCCGATCCGCCCTGAACAGCCATGCTTATTGTACCATTATCAGCACCGAAGCAAGTAACATCAGTCTTAGTACCCTCAACAGAGAAAGGATAGCTTTCGCCGATGACAATCTCCAACCAATCAGAAGCAGATGGATAGAAACAGTTGGAAGTACCCGAAGACATGTTACGAGCCTGATTATCGCGAACCCTCACCTTGTAAGTGCCCTTAGCGAGATTGTTTCTAGCATTAAGAGCCGAGAATGAAGCTTCAGGAAGGTCTTCCCATTCGAAGCCATAGTCGCCAGAGCCGCCATTGACAGACAACGTAATAGAACCCGTCTCACTACCCTTACATGTAGAGTTAGAAGAAGTATATGAGACACTCATAGGGTTGACAAACGTTACAGAGCGAGTCTCGGAGCAGTTGATAGCACCGCTAGAAGAGACAACAGCAGCGGTAGCCGAATATGTACCACTTACGAGGCCGACAGTACCGCCATCCTGAATATGGCCAGCAGTAACGCCATAGCTAGTATTAGTACCATCCCAAGAGAGACGGATTGTAATCTCATAGAAGTTACCATTCTTCTGGTAAACGACCTTCAAGTTCTTATTAGCAGAATCCCAGCTAAAGCCTTCGGTGCCAGCACCACCTGTACCGAGAACGCCCTGATTAAGACGAGCTTCCTCAGTAGCTCTCTTCAAGTCGGCGTCATCGAATACCATTGTCAACTTACCATGCTGGCCACTGCAATCGACATCGACAGTCTTTTGGAGCTTAAAGCTGATAGAGACAGGCTCATGGACAACAGCATTAGCTTCGTAGTAAGCGCCATCGGCATCGGTCACGCGAACCATATAGCTACCAGCAGAAACATTGTTGAGCTGTGACGAAGACTGTCCATTTATAGCCACGAAGAGCGAGCTATCGTCGGCCTTGAACCACTGGTAGCGATACTGGTTGACACCAGCAAAAGGCTTACCGCCAGTAGCGATCACCTCGACAGCACCATCAGACATGCCAGAGCAAGACACATCATGAACAGATGTTGAAGCGCTAAGGGCAGTATAAGAGGCTATTACAGCAGTTGTATGAGCGGTACATAAGCCATTTATAACTTCAATATAGTAAGATCCAGCAGCCAAATCGCTAAGAGAAGGCTCAGTTGTAGTACCAACAAGAGTTCCCGTATTATCGGTACCCAAGTACCACTTATAGACATAACCCAACGAAGCATTACCGCCACTTACGCTAAGCTGAATAGCACCGTTAGTAGCATTAGTGATAGGAGTTGTATTAACGAGAGTCAGCTCGAGCTCATCGTAGAGAGTAACAGACTTAGAGTGAGCAGAAGTAGAACAACCACTTGCAGGGACAAGAGTAAGCTTCAACACGCCACCATTAGGAATAGCGCTAATTGTTCCGACCTTATGATATCCATCGGCATCGGCAGTTCCAGGCAATGAAGTAGCGCCCGCTGTGACGTCTGAAGTATAACGATAGCTCTGGTTTCTAGTAGTAAGAGTACCACTCCAATTCAGGTAGCGAGAAGGATTAGCAAGATATTCATCGATAAAGTCGGTATATGTAGACTTAACCCATAATTCAACGGTACGAGATGTCACCTGACAATCGTTAGTAGCAACCAACTTGAAGTCAGGAGTCTGATCCTCGTTGATAACGATATCAGCAGATTCGCTATAGCAACCATTCTTATCAGCGCCCTCGTAGATGCGAACCTTATATGTACCAGCCGAGAAGCCAGTGAAAGTCTGAGCGCGTCCAGAGTTGGTAGTTGACATATTACCCTGACCAATAACTCCAGCCTCAAGCTCAGTGTAATCGGTAGCAGTAGTCTTCTTATACCAAGCATAGTGGATATCAGTAGAAGAGACGCCAGATGTAACGACATTGACCGTCACAGTACCATCGCTATTGCCATAGCAAGTAGCATCGGTATGAGCAGCCTCAGATATAGAGAGCGACTTCTCATAGTCGAGAGTGATTTGTGCAACGTTATATGTTCCTCTGTTCTCGTAAAGCGCAGTAGCATCTGCAGGGCCATCAGTTATTTCAACAGAATATACGCCCTTGTCAAGATTGAAGAGACGCAAACCAGTAGAAGTAACCTGAGCCTCAACTGTATTTGATTCACCAGTAGCGAGGACAGTCTTATAAACGACAGCGCCATCCTTCTTGACCACATACTTGATTTGAGACAAATCGAATTTAGTGCTCAAAGTAAGCTGGATAACACCATCAGGCGATGTCAGACATGAAGGCTGAGTAATCTGAGACTTAACATACAAGCCAAGATCTATCTCATCGTAGCAAGTGCTCTCATCATTGCCGATATTAGTAACACGCAATGAATAGACACCAGGAGTAAGGCTAGTAACAGTATTGTCACCAGCTGTAAATGAACCAGTCTTCTGGCTTGCATTAGCAACAGAATTGTTGACAAGCACATAGTTGTAGCCATTCGACTCCTTACCGCCAGCGACATTAATAACAACGCTATTAGTACCGCCCGCATTATCATCGAACGCGAAGCTATTCAGCTTGACCACCACAGGATCAGGCTGTAAAATCTCAGCAGAGAATATCTTTTCGGAATTACAATGGGCATCAGTAATGACGATTGTATATGTGCCCTTTGCAAGATTATTGAACAACAGCTCTTCATATTCAGAAGCCTGCTGGACAGCCTGAACACTAGAAGAGGAAGCGTCGCCAAGTTTGAGTGTGACTGTGTAAGGAGCCTGGCCACCATGAGGACGAACAGTTATCTTACCAAGTCCAGCATCAGCTTGACAGCTTACGATGTCGGTATGACCCACTTCAGCCTCAATCTTATATGAATCGAGGAAGATATATCTTGGTTTTGAACATTCAGCCTGAGTTGTTCCGACAGCGACACCACTTGTTGCCACAGTCACCTCATACCAGCCAGAAGGACCAGAAGTGACGATGTTGGTTGATGTAGGGAGGATATTAACCTGCTCAGTAATTGTACCAGGAGTTATATCCGTCCAATCAGCCTCTGTGCCACTAGGTGTTGTTGTCAATGAAGCAGAATTCTTCAGATATCTCCAAGAATAGGTATATCCATATTCTCTATATACAGGAGAAGCAGTAACCGTAATCTTACCATCGTTACCACCATCGCAATTAACCTTGACAGTCTGAACAGCGATGCCGATAGACGAAGGGAGGAATATTGTCTCGGTGTGATAACAAGCAGGGTTATTGCTATTAGTAACAGTCAACTTATAGTTGCCACCTCTTGGCTGTGCGATTGTCTTGTGATCAGCGGCATAGTCGTAAGCATTAGTGCCAGCAGCCAAACTATCGGCAGACCAAACAAATGAGAAGAGATTTGATGAGGTATCGTAGCTGAAGTTTTGAACATCAATCTTACGATTTTCAATGTCGCACATATCGGCAACGACCAAATCGAACTTAATAGCCTTGATACCCTCTACATTCTTTGTATCAGAAGCGGAGCATTCTTCTTGACGGATACCAGCAACTTCTTTGTAGGTAGTAGCTGTGAGTGTATAAGTGATAGTCTCAGGAACATTATTTGCATCAAGCTTAGTTGGCAAAGTGATAACCTGAAGAGCGTAGAGATTGTCACCTTCGTTATAGACAGAAGGTTCGACATCAGTGCTTATGAAACCGCCAGGGCCAGACCATACGAACTTAGTCATAGCCTTGATATCGTTGATAGACTTACCTTCGAAGTCGCTACCAGACAAGCGAACAATAGCGACAACATTGTTGCCATTGCCAGCGCAAGTCTCCTGTGATTCGATATAGTCGACAAACTCAATAGTCTTCTTGTTGGTAAGAACAATATTATCGACCACGAGTTCACATACGTCTGTATTAGTTGCAGTTTTAGTTCTACCTGCATCAGTGACAGTCACCTTATAAGTGCCGGCAATAATATCGTTGAGTTCACTAGCGCCTGGACTATTTGTACCCAAGTCGCCACCGTCGGAAGCCTCCCAAGAGTAAGACAACTCACCGAGATTGTTCTGGATATCGAGAGATATCTTACCGGTATTAGCATTTGAAGAACAAATAGGATCAACAACGACAGGAGTGACAGTCATCTGCACGAGAACTGCAGGATCGAAAGTGAACGAGCAAGCATTCTCCTGGTTAGCAGCAGCTGTATTGTTGACCGTATTAAGGTCGAAGAGCTGGATAGTATATGAGCCTTCGAAGAGATTTTGAATCTGTATCTTGCCACCATTTATGACATTACCACCGGCATCTGTACCAATAGTTTCCAATGTACTTACAGAACCAGTAGAGAAGGTTGCACCATCCTTATAGACGATGTAAGCAACATTGATACCACTGCCAGTTGAATTCTCCTTAGCACCAGTGAAAGTAGCCACAATCTCGCCTTCGCCAGGATTACAGAGCATTGACTTAAGGCTATAACCCTCGATAGTGCTCATATTCTTGATAACGATAGGCTCGATTTCAGAAGTAGAAGTATCATCACCAACGGCAATCGTAACACCATTAGCATCGGTAACCGTAATGAGATATTCGCCAGCGGCAAGACCTGATACAGTGAAACGAGCAGTGTTGTCGTAACCATTATCGGCAGGTATCTCATCCTGGCTATCAGAATAAGGAACAACAACTCCGCCATTCTTAACTATATAAGGAGCAGTACCAGAGATAACGAGGTTGATAGCACCTGTTGGCTCAGTATTCTGGCTATTAGCGCACTTGACATCCTCGACGCTATATTCAACCTGCAAGCGATTGAGAGAGACAGTATAATCTTTTGACAACCAACACTTCTCGCGGTCGTTAGCAACAAGATAATATGTACCAGCAGCAAGGTCGACCAATTTAGGCTGTGAAGTGTTTGATGTAGCCTGAACATGTTCGGTTGTAAACGATGCGTCATCATACCATTTCCAAGCAAAGTCAGCGCCATTACCACCATCGATACCGCGAATAGAGATCTCACCATTATGAGTGCCATTGTCAGGCGTGATATATTCAAGATTAAGAAGTATCTCTGTAGGCTGAGCAATAGGCTGATCGGCTGTTGTAGTAGAGCACTGAGTATTGCCATCGATAGCGGTAACTATAACATAGTAGTCGCCACGGCCAAAGGCAGAACCAGTAGGAAGCTGGAATGTATGAGTAGAAGAGCCATCGGCGCCTATTGTTTCATCGGCCTGAAGAACCTGTACAGAAGTAGTCGTTGTCACGCCACTTGCATCGGTCACGTAGTTCTTCTTCCACAAAGTATAGCGATGAGTCTTACCAGCAGCAGCACCCCAAGTAGCAGAGGCAGTGATTGTTGCAGTAGAGTGATTATTAGTTCTATTACCAGACGCATCTGTCTCGAAGCTTTCTGGAGAACAGAGGTAATCGAGGTGACCTGTAATTGATGCCGAGATAAGAGGCTGAACATTGACTAGCTTCTCGTATGTGCAAGAGAGGATAGTCTCAGTTGCTCCGTTGAAGTCCTGGCTTTCCCAGCGAGCTGTAACTGTAGCCTTTATCTTCGCTGCGGATGTGATGCGAGTATTGTCGATAAGGAATGAGGCAGGTGAGGCCTGTGGTATTTCGATGTCGGAAAGGAGGACAGTCTCACTGGTAGTCGTTCCGCCACTGCCGTCTGGGACCTCTTCAACGAGAGTGAACGTCACGAAGAGACTAGTAGAGTGGCCATTAGCATAGGTAGCAGTGATGCCATCCCAACCACCGTTGGCGTTGATAGTAACCTTGCTATCGCATGAGCTATATTCAAGAGCATCGATATTGACGATACCAGGTTCATAGATGAAGAATGTCTTGGTAGTAGAACATCCCTTATCGTCTTTAGCAGTCAGTTCGTACTGACCTTTCTGTAAGCCAGTGAAGCGATAGTTGTGGGTTTTATCTGATACTCCGCTTGCAATACTTATTTCAGCTCCATCGGCGTCAGCGTCCAATGCGTCGAAATAAACCTGTTCATCACAGCTCATCCAACTACCATCAGTAGCCGCAGGGTTTTCCTTCTGAATGCGGCGCAGAGAGTATGTATAGAGGGCAAGGTTAGTCTGGTCGTTGACATTACCGCCACGCATAGAGCGAATCTGCATGATACCGTCGTTAGCGCTGACCTTAGCACCAGTAGTGGCGTCGGTTGTCACGCAAGTGATATCACGGGTATAGAGGTTACCTATCTGGATAGGTTCGTCAGGTTCGGTGATGGTGAAGTCCATCTTATAGAGACACGTTGGATAGTCTTCATACTTAAACCAGATAGTATAGTTACCAGCCTTAAGACCAGTACTTATTGCCAGTTTATTAGTAACCAATTCCTGACCATCAGCTGCGGTGCTAGCAGTATTGGTTTCAGTATATTCGACAGAAGTACCAAGAGCAATGCTAGTTATAGTATAGTCAGATGAAGTAGTATAATCAGCTACCTTTTTCCAACCAGAGGCATCACTAGCAACATTAACGCCCTGTGCTTCAATGATATAATTAATCTTAGGAGCAAAAGCATGATAGAATGCTGTATTCTTTGTTGCTGCTTCAATAAGACCACCTGTTCCTGCATTAGCCTTCAGATGAGTAAAGCTAATTGTCGCAGCACCATCATTACCACCCTTACAGCTAACAGGAGTAGATATGTAAGAAGCGGTAATCTCTGGCATAGGCAGAATCTCGAACTCGACAGTGTTGTAGCAAGATGTATTTGCACCAGCGTAGATAGATGCAGAATAAACACCAGGTTCAAGACCACTCAGAGTAGTGCTAGGATTGACAATCACTTCACCCGAGCCCTTACGCCAAACGACAGAACGCTCAGCTGGAGCAGTAAGTCCTTCGAATGAAATAGCTGCAGTACCGAGACCGACACAACTGCCTTGATCGGTACAACAGTTGTACTTCTCAATAACGTCGATCTTAAAGCCAACAGGATCTATCTCATTGATTTTCTGAACGCTAGACTTAAATACGCAACCTGTCTCGTTGTCAGTTATCTTAAGTATATAAGCACCCTTAGGACCAGTGTAGATATGAGTTGTATTAGCCAAAACCTGACCATCGAGATTACCCACGGCATTAGCAGCAGAGGCATAGGCATCGGCCTTATACCATTCGAAAGAGAAATCGCTTGAAGCGGCAGAAGGAGTAATTTCAACACCCTGACGAACGATTTTTGTAAGTGATATCACACCATTACTCTGGTCTTTACAAGCGTCGTCTATAACAAACTCTGTATCAACATTAGGGTGAGTTGAAGGGTGAACATAAGCAATAACATTATCGCAACCACCATTGTCAGTACCCGTAATAGTCGCGCTCTTAGATGGATTTGTCAGAGTACCACGATTATAGAGTTCCGTAGTAGGTGCAGATGTTGGTTTAGGATAAACATAAAGCAACTCGTTATCGCTTGATATTTCGTACTTTATCTTTAAAGAAGCAGTAATATTCCAGCCACTAGGCTTATAGATAACCTTATGAGTTTCTGGAGTCTTAACCTTAAGACGGATCTGATCATCGACATAGAAGCCCTGACCGTCAGGAGTATTAAGAATCTCCATTTCGTAATTAAGTGTACCAGTCTCAACGTCAGAAAGCTTGAACTCGTAATAGCCATAATCCTTCTGTTCGATATTCTGACGATCGATAGTCAAGATAGGTGTCAAAACATCAAGTACTGGATTATTAGCCCAGTTATCTTTAAGCAATTTATCGGTTGCATCGAGATAGAATGAGCAATATTCAACATCGCGTGACCACTGGAATTCATGCTTTGGAGACACATAATACTGCTTGCGGATAGTCTGGAAACAACCTCCGTAAGTATCTGGATCAGACTGGAATATATAGTTGATGTTATAAACACCAGGAGACAAGTTCTGAGGATTGAAATAGAACTTACCCATATTGTCGTTAACAGATCCATCAGTAGGAACACTAGTCAATCGTGTACCAGCCTCAACGCCAGGCACTTGCTTAGTAACAACACTCAACGAGCTAGTAGAAAGCATCTGAGCGCCGGTAAGATTGTTTGTTGTATTCAGATTAGCGAACTCAGAAACAACATCAGCATATCTATAGCAATCGACACCATCGACATCAACTGTTGTCAATGGATTAGCGAATGCCACACCGCTCTGATTAACAAGATAATCTACAGCGGTCTTAGAGTAGTATCTTTCAGTTGTTGAATTAAAATGGTTATCGTAAACAAACTCAAGACCAAAGTTCTTACCAGCAGTAGCACCTTGAAGTGTCACTTCGAACCATCCGTTACCAGGTACGTAACCGGTACCAAGACTAGGGTGAGAAGTTTCGATGTAGTAAAGGCCCTCATCGGAGCGGCAGAAAATACGAGGTTCTTCAGAGCTTGATGTATTAGACTTTACCTTGAATGATACTGGAGCAAAGTTGTTGATGTAGCTAACAGTATTTACACGATAGGTACAAGCACCACCACTATAAGTATAGAAAACCGTAACAGCAGGGCGGTCAGTCCTACGATACTCGCTCACATACTTGTCAAGATCGAGATAAGCGACCTGACCGATATTGTCGTAATAGAAAGTCACAGAATTACCTAAGGCATCAGTACCACTCTGAGTAGTAAGTCCCTGAGGCAAAGTGAGACCCAATCTTGTAAAAGCAGCATCAATCTTATCCTTAGTCTGAAGCAAGATACGATCATCGACACCGCTTATTGTGAAATAGCCAGGAGTTGTTGCACCGGCTGCATGGAAGAGCTGCAATGAGTTAGACTCAGCCTTAGTCAAGTTCTCGACTGTAGTTCTAGCAGTTGTACAGATATCTCTTGGGAGGTCGATAGTCAATGACTGTCCATTGTCGAGATAGAAACGACGAGAGAAGGCGACACCACAACCGACATAATAGAGAACACGGTAATCGGTATTAGGCTCGAGAGCTGTAGTGTAAACAGCATAAGGTGATGAATACTTCTCAAGAGGGAAGTTGTCTTGAGTTATCTGGATCAATCCATCCTGACCATCAACAGGATTTGTTGGCACATCACGCTCAATGTCGTTCTCATCCTTAAGTTTCTGAATATAGAATGTACCAGGAACCTGACCGTTTACGAGATTAGTAGGCTTGAAGCACAAGAGGTTCTCTATTCTGTAAAGATCTGGATTTGTGCTATTTACATTCCAACAGAGCTGTATAGAAGGAGCCGCGTCATTGATAAGGTCACCAGCCATATAAGTTCCAGTAGCAGTCTGGTAGAACCATTCATCCTTATTCAAATCAGAATAGTTGGACACAGCAACATCGGCCTTCTTCACAGGGAAGTCGCCATTGTCGCTAGAGTTCATATACGATCTACCATAGTAAACAGCAAATGGGTCGGACTCACTAACCACAAAGACATCCCACTCTTTCTTCTGTTCACAACGAGCACTACCCAGATGATTGTCATCAGAAATGAATGTCCATTCAAAATGATACTGACCAGCACCCGAGGCACCCTGTTCATGTTCCCAAACGAATGATGGAGTTATTGTTCCGTCATCATTCAAGTCGAATGTCACTTCACCGATACCGTTGCCATCATATTTGACAATAGGCATACCGGTGTTGGCAGAGTTAACTATCGTATATCTCTTTTCGGAATTAGCATAATAGTTATATGTTCCATCAGCAGCAATGCTTTCAACCTTCTTTATAACGATGGTGCTTATACCTGCAACACCTTCATAGTCGTAGTTATAGTCGAAGTACTGATCACTTGTTGGAAGCGCCGCTCCATTAACAGTATTATTAGCGTGTAGATAGCGTGAAGGATAATTGATCATCACTCGCACGCGATTATCGTCGTATGCGCAATAGCTACGCTGCATGTTATGCTGGAGTTCGCGAAGGATTCTTATGTTTCTTGACACAGAAGCGTTACACTGGTCGTTGGTGTTATTACGACATTCGGCACCATTGTCAACATAGAGAGTAATAGTTCCTTCATTGCCATTGCCAAGATCGGAAGGGACAAAGTAGTAGTAATCAACACCATCTGCAGGATTATCATTCTTATACTTAGCATGAACATAGTTACCACCGGCAAACTCGTAGTAGTAATTGTTGACACCAGGGTTAGTATATGACGAAAGATCGAATGGTGTCTTATAATAGTAAGCACCATTATTAAAGAGGTCGACATCAGTCAGCTCATCAGCAGAGCGTACACCTGTTGCACGGAAATCGTAATATGCATCTTCGGTGACAACAACATTTTCGCTGATGGTACCTGTAACTCTATCCTTAGATATCTTCGAGATAACCGTCACCTTGATGCCATCAGGGCAAGAAACAGAAACAGTTCTGCTACCCCATGGTGCATTGTAAGTAGCCTGGTTACCATTAGCAGTAAGGACATAAGACTCTTCATAAGTCTTCTGCTCAGAATAACCTGCTGGCCAAGTAGTTAGGACATAATTGTATTCTCTAATACGCTTTGGAGTATGAGCGACAAGGTTAGCTCCATTAGTTGCCTTATCGTAGGCCAACTTCGGAGTCATATCATCATAGTACTGATAGATATATACGTATGGTACAAGACGATACTCACCATCATCGGTTGGGCAGATGTAGTCTTCAGAGAATCCCTGCTGGAAACCGCTTGGCATACCCTGAATAGTAAAGAATATCTCATCGGCTACTGGCTGGAAGAGCTTTGATTCTTTCTTAACAGTATAAACACATCCTGTTGCACCATCTTTGTATTCGAACGTAAACTCTATAGTCTTACCATTAGCGTTGCCACGATATCTCAATACAGGGCTGAAAGTATATTGCCACTCAAGACCATCATCAGATGGCTGGTCATGCTCGAGCACACCTTCACAATACAGTTTCGCATAACCATAGTCATTAAGAATAGTATTAGGAGAACCCTGAACAGTAATAAGGTCGTTAGTACAATAGCAGTCGTCGGCAAGAATCTTATATTCATTGATGTCACGTTTCTTGTTGACAGTCATCTTACCGTCAGTATAGAACACGTCGGAACACCAAGAAGCCTTATAGCGGATAGTATAAGTAATAGAGTTATCCTCAGTATTAATAAGAGGAGTGAACCCAGCACAGTTAGCCGCCAAGTATGTTGGATCTATACCAGTAGGGGTAAAGATCTTTGGATCGAAGTAGTATGAGCCGTTGATAGTTGTTGTTATCTGGCAGAGGTCAGTCTGGTCAGCACCAACAATCCAGTAAGTACCATCGCCAGGGAAGAAATACTCCTTGAGCGAAACAGGATCAGAGTCTTCGCAGATAGACCAACGAGGGTCAGTCTGTTCGATCTGAAGCTCAGTCATATTAGGCTTGATGAGCACGATCTTCTCTATCACCTCTGAAGCACAGAGTTCGTCGCCCACAGCATTACCATCCTGAGAACGAACATAGTAATGGAAGATGTAGTTGCCATTACTATCGTAAAGCGTTGGGTCGTTGATCAGTGCCGGATTGAGAGAGAGGCTATGTTCACGAGGAATCTCAGCTGTGAAAGTATAGTGAGAACCATTGGTACCGTCGTCGAGACCAGTATAGATTGGAATAGCTGCATCGACATTCTCGTCCTTATACCAATAGTAACGAGTATTGGCAGTTTCGCCAGCTGATGAAGCGACAAGATTCGTTTCACTACCTTCGCAGGCCACAGCACCACCATCGGATGTAGTCATAGATACATTAGGGTCGCTAGGCTGAGGCTCGATAGAGAACACCACTTCAGTAGAGAGACAGTTGACATCGAACACATCGCTCGTAGTAACCCAGATTCTCACATCACCTGTTGTGAGCTGATGTTCATTAGCAATAAACTTATATACATAGGTATAGTCATTGACCTGTGTCATCTTTCCGGCAGCAATTGCTGCAGATGAGTTGACCACAACATTGCGACCTGTACCAACGATATGCAAATCGAACACGCGACTCGTAACGGACGCATCGCTGTCGAAGACAATATTCACGTTAAACTCATTGTCGCCCTTGGCTGATATACAGAAATGCTCATCGATATCAGAGGTGACGACCGGTTCACCAGCCAACTGGCTAACGGTGATATTGGAAGACTTAGTCTCACAACCAAGACCACTCTTAGCTACAGCATAATAAGTACCTGCTGTTACTCCGTCGAATGTGTTTTCACGCATGAGGTCACGATCTGCGACAACGGCTGTGCCATCACTACTATAGAGAGTGATAGTAGAACCTGTAGGCATATCGCCAATAGCATTGACAATCACCTTTGCTCCATAATCATCGGAACAATACTTGATGATTGGCTCTGGAACTACAAGCGTAGGAGCACCGGCAACGATGACAGTAGCAACCTGAGCCTGGCACACGCCACTAGCTGAAGTAATAGTAGAAGGGTCGACAGGAGTTGCGAACACATAATACTGACCGGCAGAGACCTTATCGAAAGTAAGAGTAGTGCCATTAGCCTTCTTGGCAGTAGAATAAACGCCGCTTGCGTCTTTCAGATAATAGAAGAGTCCGTTCTGAGTGCCGTTAAGAGTAATCGTTGTCATACAGCTCTCGCTTGACTCCTGTTCGATTACAACATTCTGAATCATACCAGGAGAAGGCACTACGGTATAGCTACCAGATATGTCTTGAGCCTCACATGAGCCACGCTTAGCCTTCACCGTATAGACCGTTGTTGTTGCCACACCTCGAGCCACGGACATATCGAAACGAATATCGGCATTATCGCTGCCAGCGGTGAGAGACTGCAACAACGTATTGCCCTGGTAGAGGCTATAAGTAACACCTGCCTCAGCGTTCTGGACATTAAGATAGCCAACCTGATCGGAGCAGAAAGCCTGAGCGCCAATTGTCGTAGCCTGGCTATAGCTAGGCTTTATAACAAAAGTGCCCGAAAGCTGCTTCTCTACGCTACCGCTACAGCCATTCACCTTAGCCTTTACGACGTATGTACCCTCATCGACAAGAGAGAACTGAACCACTTCGGAAGCAGACGTAGGAGTCTTGCTGAAGCTAGTAGCCGTAGTAGTCGTTGTTCCATCGGCAGCTGTATTAACCTTATATACAGTATAAGTAACCTGAGGCTGAGTGCCGCTAAGCATCAATATACGTGACGAAGCATCGCACGCATAGCCAGGGACATTGTTACTTATATGAATAGTCTCATCAATCTCATTCGCCTTAACGACGATCGCAGAACTCAACTGCTTCACACTACCAGTACATTCTGTAGCATATACATAATAGGTGCCTGCTGCATCGACGGTAATATTTTGACCAGTAAAGTCACCATAGAATACGCCACCTTCATCATATAACTTATAAGCCACAGTACCATCATAGCCAGATGTTATGCGAATCTGATCACCAGTACATACAGATGAATTCTGAACACTGACAGGATTGATAGTCGATGCAGTAACAGTCAAGGTGCCATCGACAGTAGATGTCTGAGAGCAGTTGTCGCGCTGAGCACGAACCGTATAGACACCCTGCTGAAGGCCTGCGATAGGTATCTCGACGCCAGCCATAGTACCAGTAGATTTAACGCTATAGGCTCTACCAAGAGACGATCCACCTTTATAAAGAGTATAAGTCACATTCTTCTCAGCGAACTGAACATGCAGGGTCTTGCCCGCAACAAGTTCAGCGCTACAATAGCTCTTAACACCGATCGTTGTATTTGGGCTATATCCGCTAATCTCATAAGGATCAACAGACCATGCAGTAGCGGCGTCGCATGATGCCTTAACATAGTATTTGTCGGAAGTAGTGAAACCGTAGAATCGGAGCTCACCATCGGTGCTTGCCGTGACAGATGTAACGCTTGTTGCAGCTGCGTTACTACTAGTCTTAAAGCTTACACGAGTCGTCTTATCACTCTTATATATCTCGTAAGTAACTCCATTCTGAGCATTTGTAATACCAAGATACGAATCGCCATCGCCAAGGCACCCCATAGTCGCAGACAAGAGAGGCGTACTGAGAGTGGCAGGACATGCAGGAGTGGTTGGAGTCGTACCACCGCCACCAGCAGGGACTTCTGCATAACTATTTACTGTTTCAGGATTGGTATATGTCCGCCTTCCCTCCATCGTGACACCAGTATCAGCGCCCTTAATCATTATCGGGCGGTTCGTTCCTGTTGTACCGATAGTTGCGCGATAGTTATAACTTTTACCATTTGTTGCCGTGAAAGGCCTCCAGTCTGTAGGAGAAGCACTTCCAACAGTGACATCAGTACTAACCAATGGGTCATCACTATAGATGTAGAGATACTTAGTAGTTCCATTATCGGGTGTATAATACTGGAATTCATAGGCAGCAAACGCCAACACCGACGTATAGAACATCAGCAGCATGACTGCGAGTGGCTTATATATGCAGTTCAATATATCTTTCATATATTGTGATGTTTTGTTATCTAATCGCGTATTCATATATAATAGTTTTCGATTGTATTCTACTTGTTGAGGACGTATGTGCCATCGGGCAAGAGCCTTACTTGACCTTCAAGCTCCATGAGGAGCAGGCTGGCACTTACTTCGCTTATGCTCTGGCCTATGGCAGTGCTCAGCTGGGCTGCAGTCATCTGCTTATTAGGCATGAGAGCTTCGTATATCATATTGTGACCAGTGGCAGACTCAGATACAGGCTCTTCGACCGAGCTAAACAGATCGCCCTGTATAGGCTGAGGCTGCTGTGACCATCCAAGATTTTTTTCTATATCATCGGCATCGCACACCAGCTGGGCGATGTTCTTTGCAATAAGAGCATTGCATCCTGCAGACATCTGATCGGCAGGGCGGCCTGGTATGGCATAGACATCGCGGCTGAAGTCGAACGCCAGATTGGCCGTGATGAGAGAGCCACCCTTAGCTCCACTCTCGACAACAAGAGTAGCGTCGCTCAGGCCAGCAACGATACGGTTGCGAGCAACAAAGTTGGGTGCGTCGGGACGAGTGCCCGTGAAATATTCTGTGAGTATGCCACCATTCTGAACCATCTGAGCGGCCACGTCGCGATGGCGCGAAGGATAGATTTGGTCGAGACCATGAGCCACAACGCCGATAGTAGCTACGCCAGCCTCGAGAGCAGCGCGATGAGCGGCGACATCGACGCCATAGGCCAATCCGCTGACAACAACCATGTCGGCATAGCGTCGGCCGAGTTCGCTAACGATTTCGTAGGTCAACCTCTTGCCCTCTTCAGAAGGCTGTCGCGTACCGACGACGCTAAGCATGTGGACAGAGTTGAGATTGACATCGCCCTTAAGGAAGAGAGTCGCGGGAGCCGACGAGCACTGAGAGAGACGCTGAGGATAGCGAGGCGACGTAAAAGGCAGTACATCGATGCTATGACGCGCTGCAAATTCGAGTTCATAATCGGCCTTAGCAAGGTACTCATCGAACACTTTTGACGTTATCGTCTCGGCAGCTTCAGGACGGAGTCCCTGCACACTATTGAGGTCGGAGCGTGATGCACGAACAACACCCTCGGCGCTACCAAATGCAGACACCAAGGAACGCATCATCACAGGTCCAACCGAGTTGACCTGCGAGAGCGCAATTATGTATCGAACATCACTACTCATAGTGTTAATAATTGTTAATATAGGCGATAGCAAGCTCTTTGGAAGCAGTGAATACACAAAATGCCCAAAAAGTCAAACAAATCGCCCAATAACTCAAATCCATATACAGGTTTGATTATCAGATTTTTATAATTTGATAACAAACATGTGTGCAGACCATGCACTTTAAGCAAGCAATTTAGGAATTAATCTCGAATAAGCAAAGACTTTGAAGTTGAGATTTCAATGGAAAAAGATGACTAAAAATCGACGATATTAGTCGTGAAAACATGATAAAAGTCGGTTTTGCTACTACTATGCTACTACTTTGGTACTAGTATCGCACTATTATCGCTGTATATGCATATGGTCATGGAAGAGGCATGGAAGGGGCATCACGAGATGGTGGAGGGAGAGGGGGAAAACGAGATGAATTTTAACTTTATTTTAGATTTAGATCAAGAGAGACAATAATACAAATAGGACAATCAACAGATGATTGACACGGAAAGACAAATGAAGCTATAGACAATAGCTGTACAAGTCCATTTACTAAGAAAATGGAGAATGAAGGTCGGGCGCAAATAAGATTCTCAGAAAAACAGAAAAAAAGAATAGGACAACACGCTAAATGCGGAGGCGTTTAAGGGAAGATTGCCACCAATGGACATTGCGATGGTGAGTCCAAGAGATAGACGGGAGCCGACCAGGAGATAGTGGAGCGAGAGTGGCGGACGACGGATGCGAAGGAGAGGCAGGCGTGATGGCCAGCGAAGGGTGAAGTCGGAGCGAGGATGCGGCAGAGAGATTGGAAGACTTGATATCTTGTATCTCATTGGCGAGCTGAGACTTAAGGAGTGACATATAGTAGGCGCGTGCCAGTCCGCGAGCCGTCTTGTAGCGGGACTGCTTACGTTGGAGACGGACCCAGTGAGCCTTACGAGAAGGGACGGCAAAGTCGGCGGCGACGCGAGCGTTGGCTTCCTTGAAGAGAGACCAGCTCTTTTCTTGAGATTCGGTACGGGGTTGGATGCCGGGATTGTAGCGCATAGTATAGAGATTACCATTGCGAAGCGTAAGGCGATGACGAGGCTCGCGGCGTCGGTAGAGGCTGCGTGCGCGCTTGAGAGTAAGCGGATTATTGTCTATGAGAGTGAGTTTCATCGCTTAACGTATGCTTGATGGTAGTGCAAAGATATGGCGAATGTTCGACATTTTCAAGAAACAGGAAGCAAATTATTAGCTTGGAGAGAATAACGACAGAAAAGCAACAGCATCTTTGCTTGTTATAATGATAGTAATATATATATTTGCAACAAATAGAAGAAACCCAAGACTTTACGGAGCCAACAAATATCCGTAACATACAATAAACTAAAACTTTCAAATATGAAGAAAACTTTACTATTAATGGTCATTGTCTTCATGGGAACTTTGGGAGCGAAGGCCTATGATTTTGAAGTAGAAGGCATCTACTACGACATTGCATCCTCAGAAGACAAGACAGCAAGCATCACAAGAGGAGACTCATATTACACTGGCAGTATTGTCATACCACAAAGCGTCACATATAACGAGGAGGAGTATTCCGTTATCAGCATTGGAGAATATGCATTCCAATATTGCCACGATTTGACAGGCATAACGATCCCAAACTCGGTCACAAGTATTGGTAACGAAGCATTTTCAGGTTGCAATAAATTAGCTTCTATAACAATTCCAAATTCTGTCACCACAATAGGCAAAAGTGCTTTTTTTGGATGTGGCATCACATCGATAACCATTCCCAATTCAGTGACTGACATGGGAACGTGGACATTCGGTTGTTGCACAAGTTTAACATCAGTGACCATCCCAGAGTCGGTAACTAGTATAGGCGAGGCTGCTTTTTGGCAATGCTCAAGTTTGGAATCGATAACCATTCCCAATTCGGTAACCGACATTGGCATTTGTGCTTTTTGGGAATGTGGCCTAACAACAATCACTATTCCAAATTCAGTCACCAGCATAGGAAACTTGGCATTCTATTGGTGCGACAGACTAACCACGGTGAATGCAGAATCCATTGAAGGTTGGCTAGGAATCAGTTTTAGCGGTTATTATTCAAACCCATTAGTGTATGCGCATCATCTGTACTTAAATGGTCAAGAAGTGACGGAGCTCAACATCCCAGAGTCAATCACCCACATAGGTGATTACGCATTCGTTGAATGCTCTGGACTGACAACTGTGAATATGTCCAATTCGGTCAAAAGCATTGGCAATGAAGCTTTTGCTAGATGCACAAACTTGCAATATAACGTATATGACAATGCAAAATATTTAGGCGACGAAGAGAACCCATACGTATTTCTAGTTGAAGCAAACTCAAAAAAAATAACCTCATGCGAGATACATGACGATTGCCAAATAATAGGTGGCGGAGCATTTTCTCAATGCAATGATTTGTCTGAAATAAACATTCCGGCGAAGGTTTCAAACATAGGTTCTGAAGCGTTCTCTAACTGTACTGGCATAAATCCATTAACTATCCCCAATACTGTCACAAGCATCGAAAACTATGCATTCAACATGATAAAAAACGTTGTTTACAACGGTGAAGCGACAGGCTCGCCATGGGGTGCATTAACTATTAACGGAACAGTCGATGGAGATTTCATTTATGCTGACGCAGGGAAGACACAACTTACTGCATACATAGGGAAAGGCGGCGAAGTAACCATACCAGAAACCGTGACAAGTATAGGACCGAGAGCATTCTCAAATTGCGAAAACATAACATCAGTCACGATTCCAGAAACCGTCATAAGCATAGGCGAGGCCGCGTTCTGCAATTGCACTAAGCTGACTACAGTAAACATTCCTAATTCAATCACTAGCATTAGCGATTTCACGTTCGAATCATGTCACAAATTGAGTTCTGTAACAATTCCAGAACACGTAACTAATATCGGGAAGTATGCATTTGCATACTGCTATGACCTGAAATCGGTGAACATTCCAGAGTCGGTCACTAGCATTGGCTCGTCAGCATTCTATTGTTGCAGTAGATTAGGTTCAGTGACCATACCTAACACAATTACAGAAATTAGTAGCGACGCGTTTTACCATGTTAAAAATATAGTATACAATGGAGAATCTACAAATGCTCCATGGAATGCACTGAATTTGAACGGCATAGTTGACGGGGACTTTGTATATTACGACGAAGAGAAGACGGAACTTTCAGCATATATAGGAGATGGTGGAGATGTAACCATTCCTGACAAAGTAGTTTACATTTGGGGGTATTCATTTGAAGGCTATAGGGACATAACCTCGGTTACCATTCCTAATTCTGTCACTTACATTGGACTGGGTGCGTTTCAGTCATGCACTGGAATGACCTCGGTTACCATTCCTAACTCAGTCACAGCCATTGGCGAAGATGCCTTCTCTACCTGTAGAAGCTTAACTTCAGTAGTCATACCAAATTCAGTAACAACCATACTTGATTACGCGTTTGGCGGTGTAAAGAACATCGTATATAGTGGCACAGCGACAGGATCTCCATGGGGAGCATTATCGGTTAACGGCGTAATAGATGGAGACTTCATCTATTACGATGAAGAAAAGACAATACTATTAGTATACATTGGGGAAGGCGGAGATGTAACCGTTCCAGAGACAGTAACCAGCATTGCTGAGAAGGCATTCTATGAGCGCCATGAACTAACCTCAATTTCTATTCCTAACTCAGTCACCTACATTGGTCCATCAGCATTTGGGTATTGCACAAATCTGCACTACAACGAATATGACAATGCCATATACGTGGGCAATGCGGAGAATCCATATCTGTATCTTATAGAGGCGAAATCAAAAGACATAACAACGTGCAGCATACATGAGGACTGCAAAGTGATAGGCCTTTCTGCATTCTATGGTTGCAGCGACATGACATCGGTCAGCATACCAAACTCTATAAAAATCATACGCGAATATGCGTTCAGCGGATGTACGGGCTTAACATCGGTGAAACTTCCAAACACGACCAACTTCATTGGAGAAGAAACATTTTATGGTTGCAGTGGCATGACATCAATATACATACCCGAGTCGGTATCCGCAATACGATGGGATGCATTCACCGGCTGCGAGAATCTCACAATCTATTGCGAGGCCAGTTCACAGCCAATCTATTGGAATAATCGCTGGAACAGCGAAGACAGGCCAGTAGTCTGGGGATATAAGAACTATGGGAATGCTTTGGCTGAGATATCTGCATCAAGCGCATCGATCTATGCATATCAGAATGTAATCGTGGTGGATAATGCAGAGGCCGAAACACTTGTGTTTGACGTAACAGGACGTTTAGTTGCGCGAAAGGATGCGACAGGCGCCACGACAAAAATACAAATGGCCAGAGCCGGCGTATACATCGTGAAAGTAGGCACAGACGTTAGACGTGTTGTCGTAGGCAACTAGTCGCTACCAAAACATATTGAAAAAAGCATTGTCTCTGGGAACGGAGGCAATGCTTTTTTGTCTGTAGTGGGAAGAGATGGAGATGGAGTAGATAAATGAGATTTATGGGAAGGGAGAGGGAGGCTATGTTAATTAATATCACTATCTTTGCGGATGCTTGATAACGACAGTAGAAAAACGAGACAGATGAAGAAAGAGATTACACTTGTTGCATTGGTGCTGGGGATGGTCCTTGTGGGGGCGTTAAGCGGATGTGACAAGAAACAGGCGAAGGCAGAGGCTGAGGAGTGTGACACGATTGTTGCCGTTGAGCCGGAGCTGCTATATGGGTTGCCTATCGATTCGTTTACGGTAGAGAGCAATGTGGTAGGGAGGAACGACAACCTGATGCTTATCTTGCTGAGAGCAGGTCTCACTCGTCAGAAGGCGTATGATGCCACGACGGCTATTGGTGAGGTGTTTGACGTGAGGAGCATAAGGAAGGGCAACAGCTACATGTTGTTCTACAGTTGTCCGAACGACACGACACGCGAGTTGACACACTTGGTTTATAACGTGAGTCAGACGACATATATGCGTTGCGACATAGGCAAGCAGATGAGAGCCATGATAGACCACAGGGAGGTGAAGACCGTGGAGAAGACAGCCTCGGCAGTCATCACCTCGAGCCTATGGAACGCGACGGCAGAGAAGGGACTAAATCCGAATATAGCGCTTGACTTGAGTGACATCTATGCCTGGACGATAGACTTCTTCGGCATCGAGAAGGGGGACAACTTCAAGGTGATATATACGGAGCAGTATGTAGATTCGACATCGGTCGGCATTGGCGAGATAAAGGCGGCTGTGTTTGAGAGCCACGGAAAGAAGTATTACGCTTTCCGCTATGAGCAGGACAGCACGGCGAGCTACTTTGACCTTGAGGGCAACAGTCTGCGCAAAGCATTCTTGAAAGCTCCGCTGAAGTATTCGCGCATCTCGAGCCGTTTCTCGAACGGACGTATGCACCCAGTGCTCAAGATACGCAGACCGCATCACGGAGTGGACTATGCTGCGCCATCGGGCACGCCGGTGATGAGCATCGGTGACGGCAAGGTGATAGCCAAAGGCTGGGACGCAAAGGGAGGAGGCAACTACATCAAGGTGCGTCACAACAGCGTATATACGACAGTCTATATGCACCTCAGAGGGTTTGCCAAGGGAATAACAAACGGAGCGATGGTAAGACAGGGAGACGTGATAGGCTACGTTGGTTCGACAGGCATGTCAACAGGACCACACCTGGATTTTCGTGTATATATGAACGGCAAGCCAACAGACCCGCTGAAGATGGAGGCGCCAAGTGTCGAGCCAGTCAGCAATGATGACTTTGACGCATACATGGAGTATTCGGATAGCATAAGGGAGAGGTTGGATGGAATTGGAAATTGACGATTATGAACGGAGTTCATCAGCTACGCAGTCACAATTATGAACGGAGTTCATCAGCTACGCAGTCACAATTATGAGCGGGGCCATCGGATGCGTGGGTGAGAATGGATAATGAAGAATTGATTATGGAACAGAAAAAGATAGCGACTTCTCTTGCTGATCTGGGAGAATTCGGCCTTATTGAAAGAATCAAGGATCAGATAGAGTTGAAGAATCCTTCGACGGTGAAGGGCATCGGTGATGACGCGGCAGTGCTGAACCCGGCGGGAAAGCATCAGGTGGTGACAACAGACCTGTTGCTTGAGGGCATTCACTTTGACCTTACCTATTGTCCGCTTAAGCACTTGGGATATAAGGCGGTTGCCGTGAACCTGAGCGACGTATATGCGATGAACGCGCAGCCTAAGCAGATAACCGTGTCGATAGGCGTGAGTTCAAAGTTCACCCTCAGAGCCATAGACGAGCTTTATGACGGCATGTTGCTAGCATGCGAGAGATATGGAGTGGACCTCGTAGGAGGAGACACCTCGACATCGCTCACAGGACTGACGATAAGCATCACAGCCATCGGCGAAGCGGACCCAGAGAAGATTGTTTACCGAAGTGGAGCGAAGGTGAACGACATAGTGTGCGTGAGCGGTGACCTTGGTGGAGCATATATGGGACTTCAGCTATTGGAGCGTGAGAAACGAGTGCTCAGAGGAGACAACGACGGCAGACCAGAGTTTGACGGATACGACTACATACTAGAGCGTCAGCTCAAGCCAGAGCCACGAGCAGACATCATAGATTTCCTAGGCAAGATTGGTGTTGTACCGACATCGATGATGGATGTGAGCGATGGCTTGTCGAGTGAGATGCTACATCTGTGCAAGCAGTCGAATGTAGGGTGCCGCATCTATGAAGAGAAGGTGCCAATAGACCATGTGACACGTAACATGGCCGAGGAGCTCAACATAGCGCCTATTGTCACAGCGCTCAACGGCGGTGAGGACTATGAGCTGTTGTTCACCATAGATCAGAAAGACTACCAGAAGTTCCAGAGCATACCTGGTCCGAACATCTATGCCATCGGATATATCACAGAGGCCGACAAGGGAAGACGCCTCATAACAACCGGCGGTGATGAGATGGACTTGAAGGCACAGGGATGGAAGGCTTTTGAGAATTGACAATTGACAATTGACAATTCACAATTGACAATTCACAATTCACAATTCAAAATTCATAATTGACAATTCAAAATTATGAGCGGGGCTTATCAGCTGCGCGGTCAAAATTGATAAATTAAAGTTATGATTGATTATGTAAAGGGAGAGTTGGCGGAGTGTACGGCCACATACGCGGTGATAGACTGCGGGGGTGTGGGCTATATGGCTGCCATAACCTTGGGAACATATACGGCAATAAAGGACCAGCAGAAGGTAAAACTGCTTGTTCACGAGGCGATACGTGAAGATGCGTACAACCTATATGGCTTTGCGACGAGTGAGGAGCGAGAGATGTTCAGACTGCTCATCACCGTACCAAGTGTAGGAGCCAGTTCGGCACGCATGATACTCTCGGCCTACCCTACTGCCGAGCTACGCAGAGCCATCTTGCTCGACGATGTCAACGCGATAAAGAGCATCAAAGGCATAGGCCTGAAGACCGCACAGAAGATCATCGTAGAGCTGAAGGACAAGGTGGACAAGATAGAAGTAGGCGCAACGGCAGAAGGCGAGCTCTTTGCACCGGTGAACAACAAGGTGAGAGAGGATTCACTTTCGGCACTTGAGGCACTTGGCTATGCGAGAGCGCAGGCAACGAAGGTTGTGGACAAGCTCTTGAAGGAGCAGCCAGATGCGAAGGTAGAGCAGATTGTAAAGGGAGCATTTAAGTTGCTTTGATAACTGACAAACAGATAATCATTGGGAGGCATTAGACGATATATAGCGGTTTGCGGGTTGAGTGCGACGACACTGATGATGACCATCGGTGCTCCGTTGTTGCGTCCGCACATAGCCAATGTCGTTGCAATAGAGCCTCGCATGGAAATATCGGCAGCACAAGACACTACAGAGCCGCTGAGATATCCGATAAAGAACGAGGGAGACATACCGGAGGCGAAGAGTCAAGGCTCATCGTTTGACCTGAAAGACCCAGACAATGCGGAGTATTCGGCAGAGTATGATGCCGAGACAGGCATGGTAACCATCTATAGGAAGATGGGTGGTTTGAATGTGCGCATGCCATATTCGATGTCGATAGAAGAGTATCAGAACGACAAGATAAGGCGTTCGATGATGGACTACTGGATGAGCAAACGCGAGCAGGCCAGTCCACGACTAACGCAAAACCAGACACCAGAAGAGCAGCAGAAGAACACCTTGCTCAACTCGAAGTGGAAAGTGAACAGTGACCTCTTCAAAAGCGTCTTTGGCAGTGACATGGTGACCATGAAACTGCAGGGACAAGCCAAGGTGAGCATAGGCGTGCAGTCGAACCGCATAGACAATCCGACAATGCAGGAGCGCATGCGCAAGAACACCAGCTTTGACTTTGACGAGAGCATACAGCTGAACCTCAATGCGCAGATAGGTGAACGCATGAAGCTAGGCATAAACTACAACACAGACGCCACATTTGACTTTGAGAACGAAGTAAAGCTAGCATATACAGGTACTGAGGACGACATAATACAGAACATAGAAGCCGGCAACATCAACTGGAGTCTGCCAGGAACGCTGATACAAGGAAGCCAGAGCCTCTTTGGCTTCAAGATGGACATGAAGTTCGGCAAACTCAGTGTCTCGACAGTCTTCTCGCAAAAGAAAGGCGAGACATCGTCGATCACCGTACAGGGAGGTGCCACAAAGCAAGAATTTGACATAGACATCACAGACTACGAGAAGAACAAGCACTTCTTCCTCTCGCACAAGTTCAAAGACCTCTACGACGGAGCGCTCAAGAGTCTGCCAACAGTCAACACCCCAATCACCATCAACAAGATAGAAGTATGGGTAACAAACACAAGCGGCAACTACAACAACGCCCGCAATGTGCTAGCCTTTGTAGATTTGGGTGAGACAGGAGACAACATGACAAATGCGAACATGTGGAGATCGGCGCAGGGAGCATATCCTAGCAATGACGCTAACGACCTCTATAAGACAATGACGACGACATACGCAAATGCGCGAACAATAAGTAACGTAACGACAACGTTCAACGGCATAAGCGGATTCAAGGCCAGTCGTTCGTATGAAAAGATAGAGAATGCAAGGTTGCTCACCTCGAGTGAATATACCCTCAACGAGAACCTAGGTTATATCTCGCTCAACACCCCATTGAACAACAACGAGGTATTGGCTGTAGCCTACCAGTACACCTATAGAGGACAGACATATCAGGTAGGTGAATTCTCGAATTCCGGCGTAGATGCACCGCAGTGCCTCTATCTGAAACTCATCAAAGGCACAACACTCACGCCATCGCACAAGACATGGCAGCTGATGATGAAGAACATCTATTCGCTCGGAGCATACGACATAGAGGCGAAAGACTTCAACCTGAACATCGTATATTGCAATGACTCCACCAACCAATATCTCAACTACCTCAACGAAGGCAAGAAGCCGATGTATGGAGGTCACAACGGAGAGACATATCTGCAGATACTGAACCTCGACAGACTCAATTCGAACAATGACGTGAGTGCCGACGGCAAGTATGACTTTGTAGATGGCATAACGATACTGGCATCAAAGGGACGCATCATCTTCCCAGAGAGAGAGCCATTTGGCAGCTACATAGCCGAGGTGCTTGAGGACGAGCCATCGCTTGCGAAGAAATTCGCCTTCACCGCGTTATATGACAGCACGCAGGTATATGCCAAGCAACAGACACACAAGAACAAATTCAAGATAAGAGGAACGTACTCATCGAAGTCATCGAGTGACATACCGCTCAACGCGTTTAACTTAGCGCAAGGATCGGTCATCGTGACTGCAGGCGGACAGGTGTTGACAGAAAACGTGGACTACACCGTAGACTACTCATTGGGACGTGTGAAGATCATCAACCAGAGCATAGCCAACTCAGGCACAGCGATAAACATCTCGTATGAGAACGAGAGTGCCATAAGCACGCAGACGCAGACACTTGTCGGCACGCACCTCAACTACCAGTTCAGTGACAACTTCAACATAGGAGCCACTGTGATACACATGAAGGAGAAGCCGCTGACATACAAAGTAGCCTATGGCGAGGAGTCAGTTTCGAACACCATGCTCGGTTTGAATACAGAGTTTGAGAAAGAGCTACCATTCATCACCAAGGCACTTGATGCGCTTCCAATGCTCAGCACAAAGGAGAAGTCGACAATAACATTTGAGGGCGAGATAGCCAAGCTCGTAGCAGGACATACAAAGAGCATCAATGCGTCGTATATCGATGACTTTGAAGGTTCGTCGGTGTCGTATGACATCAAGTCGTGGACAGCCTGGAAGATGGCATCGAAGCCACAGGGCCAGAAAGACCTCTTCCCAGATGCAGACCTTGACAATGACTTAAGACATGGCTATGACAGAGCAAAACTAGCGTGGTACACCATAGACCCACTGTTCTTGAGAAGCATGACAACAACGCCACGTCATATCAAGAACGATCCAGAGCAGCAGTCGAGCCACTACGTAAGAGAAGTATATGAAGAAGAGCTGTATCCGAACAAAGAGTCGGCTTACGGTGAATCGACAAACATATCGATATTGAACCTTGCCTATTATCCTAATGAGCGAGGTCAGTATAACTTCACTCGTGACGTAGATAAAGACGGTTTCCTGAGAGAGCCAGAAGAGAAGTGGGCCGGCATACAGAGAAAGCTGGAGACAACAGACTTCGAGACAAACAATGTAGAATACATCGAATTCTGGATGCTTGATCCATTCATCTACACCAAAGACAAGCCCAACGCAGGTGGTGACCTCTACTTCAACGTCGGAACGATATCGGAGGACGTGCTGAAAGACTCACGTAAATCATTTGAGAACGGACTACCGACACCATCAGAGCCATGGGATTGCGACAGCACGGCGTGGGGATATGTGCCAAGAAACAACAGCCTAGTAAACAGCTTCAACACAGATCCTGCCTCGATGAGAATGCAAGACGTAGGTTTGAACGGCATGGATTCGGAGAAAGAGAGAACATTCTACAGCGAGTATGTGAATGACATAGAAGCCATGCATGCCAACGGCGAGCTGACAGACCAAGCATATCAGGCCATCATAAGCGACCCGGCGAGCGATGACTATCACTACTACAGAGGGTCGGACTATGATGCAGCGGGAGTAAACATCCTAGACAGATATAAGCGCTTCAACAACCAGGAAGGCAATTCATGTCCATCGGAGTATTCGCCAGAGGCATATTCAACAGCCTCGATGAACCATCCGGACAACGAAGACCTCAACAACGACTATACGCTAAGCGAGACAGAGAACTACTACCAGTATAAAGTGTCGCTCTACCCAGACAGCATGATAGTAGGAAAGAACTACATAGCAGACATGATGGAGACCAGCGTGAAGCTCAAGAACGGCAAGAGCAGTCACGTAAGATGGTATCAGTTCAAGATACCATTGAGGAATCCAGACAAGGTAGTCGGCGACATAGCAGACATGAGTTCGATGATGTTCATGCGAATGTTCATGAAGAACTTTGCGGACACCTGTATCCTGCGATTTGCCACCCTTGACCTTGTAAAAGGCGAATGGCGTAAATATACAGACGACCTATGGGAAGACGAGCAAGGCGCACATCCTTCGACTGCAACCGTATTCACCACTTCGACAGTAAACATCGAGGAGAATGACAGACGAGTGCCAGTCAACTACGTCCTTCCGCCAACTGTTGACCGTCAGGTCGATCCATCAAACCCACAGCTCAGACAGCTCAACGAACAGGCCTATTCGCTGAAAGTAATAGACCTCGGAAATGCAGATGCACGAGCCATATACAAGACAATAAACCTAGACATACGAAACTACAAACGGCTGAAGATGTATATCCATGCCGAAGCTGTTGACGGCTATCCGCTGGAAGACAACCAGATGTCGGCCTTCGTAAGACTAGGAACAGACTACGAGGACAACTACTACGAGTATGAGATACCGCTCAAGCTCACGCCACACGGCACATATTCGGACAACAATGAGACCGACCGTTATGCGGTATGGCCAGAAGAGAATGAGCTTGACATACCGCTCAATGTCTTCACTAAGGCCAAGGTAGCCCGTAACGATGCTAAGCGCAACATAAACTCAAAAGTAACGCTGCAGGACATATACACGATAAGCGACCCTGACAAGATAAACAACAGAGTGCGTATCAAGGGTAATCCATCGCTAGGCAATGTTGTAACAATGATGATCGGCTTACGTTCACATGGAGCAGGCACCAAGTCGGCAGAGATATGGGTAAACGAGCTTCGCCTGACCGACTTTGACGGAGACGGCGGCTGGGCAGCACGAGGCAGAACAACGATAAAGCTAGCAGACCTCGGATCGATATCAGCGTCGGGTCAGTATGCGAGCATAGGATGGGGCTCTATAGACCAGAGCACAACGGAGAGAGCAATAAACGAGAATGCACAATTTGACATCTCAGCCAGCCTTGAGCTAGGCAAACTTATGGGAGTCAATTCGCGCATCAGCATGCCATTCTATGCTTCATACAGCAAGAACATCTCAACACCAGAGTATTCGCCATACGACACAGACGTAAGGCTGAGAGACGTCTTGAGCACGACCACATCGCGAAGTGAGAGAGACAGCATAAAGGCCATGAGTCAGACCACAGAGACAGTGAAGAGCATCAATGTGACGAACATGCGTCTGAAGCCAGAGAAAGGCAAGAAAGCGAAGATTTATTCGCCATCGAACCTCTCTGCATCATATTCGATAACCGAGACCACAGAGACCGATCCCGAGACAGAATATGACAAGACCAAGGAGTGGAGCGGCACATTGGCGTATAACTACACCACAACGGCCAAACCAGTAGAGCCATTCAAGAAGACAAGTCTCGACTCAAAGAAATTTGCCATCATCAAAGACTTCAACTTCTACTATAAGCCAACACTCATAGCGTATAGATGGGAGCTGAACAGAAACTACCAGGAAGTGCAGAAGCGCAACGTCACGAACCCAGAGTATAAGGTTCCTGTTAGCGTAAGCAAAGACTTCAACTGGGACAGATACCTTGAGTTCAAATATAACCTCACCAAGACATTGAAGTTCAGCCTCAGTGCCGCCACCAACTCGCGCATAGACGAGCCAGATGTAGCCGTCAACAAAGAGCGCTTCAAGGAAGAGTATGAGATGTGGCGAGACTCGGTATGGCAGAACATCAAACGATTTGGACGTGCTACAAACTACCAACACTCGGGAGACTTGAGCTGGAATGTACCAATCAACAAACTGCCATACTTAGATTGGTTAACAGCCAATGCACAATATAAGGGCACATACATATGGCAGGCAGGCAATCTGAATACAGAATATGACTGGGGTAACTACATACAGAACAGGAACACCAAGCAGCTAAACAGCATGGCCAACCTGTCGACGATGTATAACAAGTCGGCATACCTCAAAGACATATACAACAAATACAACTGGTCGAGCAACACACGCAACCAGAGCCAGAAGAAGAACAACGGTCCGAGCACCCAGACCGTCAAATATACCGAGCAGAACGTTGCCATGAAGCCAGGCAAGGTAGTCAAGATCAACCACAAGCTCAAGACAACTGATGTATCGGCAAGAGCATTTGACGACAAGGGACGAACAGTAAAAGGCACGTTGAAAGCCATTGACGAGAACAATGCCGAATTCACGCCGACAGCGAACGCCAACAGCGGACGCATAGTCATCACCGGCACCATAACGCAAGAGGAGAAGCCAGGGCAGGTAGTCAAAGACATAGCCATGATAGCCCTCACGTCGCTCAAGAGCATCAGTGTAAGCTATTCGGAGAACAACTCAACAGCGTTGCCGGGCTATCTGCCAGGTAGTCACTTTGCAGGCACATCGAGTGACCATGGCTCACTAGCGCCAGGCTTTGCGTTCCTCGTGGGTATGCAAGACAAAGACTTTGCCATGACAGCCATCAAGAAAGGCTGGATAACATCGGACACGACACTTAACGAGCCATACGCGATGACCAGATCGACGAACCTGCAGATAAGAGTATCGTTTGAGATGTTCAAAGCGTTGAAGGTAGAGCTCAGTGCCCAGCGTTCGCACAGCAATTCGATGACAGAATATTATGTATTCAACTCAAAAGGCTTTGACAATGTATATAGCCACAACGAGACAGGATCGTTCTCTATGACATATAACGCGTGGGGAACAATATTCAGCCATGTAGGTCGAACAGGAACGTTGAATTCAGAGGCATTCAACAGATTCATAGACACACGTCGAAGCATAGGAGAGACACTGGCGAGCCGAAGAGGATTGCAAGGCAATGACGGCTATAGCGAGACGGCACAGGAGGTGATGATACCAGCCTTTGTGGCAGCATACACAAACAAAGGCACTAAAGACGTATTTACAAGCTTCATTCCGAGCGCCAAGTACATGAGGCCAAACTGGAAGGTGACATTCAGCGGACTGAACAACATAAAAGCGTTGAAAGACATCGTAAGGAACATCGAGTTGAGTCATGCATACACATCAAAGTATACGATAGGATCATACAACACCAACCTAGACTGGAAAGATGCGGGAGATGGCATATCGTATATCAGAGACCTACAGAACAACTTCATACCGGAATATGAAGCCGCAACGGTAAGCATCTCAGACCAGCTCAATCCATTCATAGGCATAAGTGCGACATTCGTGAACAACCTCACATCGAGCATAACGACAAGTCGCACACGAAACCTTGTATTAAGTCTGTCGAACAACCAGATAACAGAGACGTATGGCAAGGAATGGTCGTTGAATCTAGGCTACCGATTTGACAACGTGCCGCTCTTCATAGGCAAGAAAGGTGAAGAGAAGCAGTTCAACAACGACCTGAACCTCACGTTGGGTCTTTCGCAGAGAGACAACTACACCATATTGCGACGAATAGAAGAGAAAGACAACGAATTGGCGAGCGGTACCAAGACAACATCGGTTAAGTTCTCAGCTGACTATGCCTTTACCCAGAAATTCAGCATGCAGTTCTACTATGACCAGAGCATAGGCAAACCATATATCTCATCATCATATCCGACGAACAACGTGAATGTAGGCATAAGCTTCATATTGTCGCTGACGGAATAGTTACGAATTACGAAATACGAAATACGATATGACAACATATAGAGCAAATACAGTTGAAGAGCTTAGTGCGATAGCTCCAGAGATATTGAAGAGCATTGGCGCACGACGTGTCGTGACCTTTGACGCACCTATGGGTGCAGGCAAGACCACACTCATCAAGGCGCTATGCGAGGCGATAGGGACAGACAGCATCGTCAACAGTCCGACATTTGCCATAGTGAACGACTACGAGACAAGAGGAGGCGACTCAGTGTTTCACTTTGACATGTACAGACTTAAAAACATAGTAGAAGCAATAGACATGGGCTGTGAGGACTATTTCTATTCAGGCTCATACTGCTTTATAGAGTGGCCAGAGATAATAGAGAGCCTATTGCCAGAGGATATAGCACAGATAAAGATATCAGTAGGAGAAGACAACACGAGAACAATCACAGTTGAATAACTGCCTGATACTATTGTTTTTTGTGATATAATTTTCAAATGTTGACGGAACTGCATAAATTTGCAAGTCGATTTTAAAAGGCAAATAATTACACAAGATATGTATAGAACTCATACATGCGGCGAGCTCCGCATTAGCAACGTAGGCGAGACAGTAACACTCGCAGGATGGGTGCAGCGCACACGTAAGATGGGTGGCATGACATTCGTTGATCTCCGCGACCGATATGGCATCACCCAGCTCGTATTTACAGATGAAATAAATGCAGAACTGGCAGAGAAGGCCAATCACCTCGGACGTGAGTTTGTGCTCCAGATAACTGGTAAAGTTACAGAGCGAGCAAGCAAGAACTCAAAGATGGATACAGGTGACATTGAGATAGAAGTAAACACACTCAACGTACTCAACGAGTCGCTCACACCTCCATTCACTATTGAGGAGAATTCGGACGGTGGTGATGACATCCGCATGAAGTATCGTTACCTTGACCTTCGTCGTGAGGTAGTAAGAAAGAACCTTGAGCTTCGCCATAAGTTTGCTTTCGAGGTACGTCGTTATCTTGACGAGCAGGGCTTCCTTGAGGTAGAGACACCAATCCTTGTGAACTCAACACCAGAAGGAGCGCGAGACTTCGTTGTACCAAGCCGCATGAACCCAGGTCAGTTCTATGCATTGCCACAGAGTCCACAGACATTGAAGCAGCTCTTGATGGTATCAGGTTTCGACAGATACTTCCAGATAGTAAAGTGCTTCCGTGACGAGGACCTTCGTGCAGACCGTCAGCCAGAGTTTACACAGATAGACTGCGAGATGTCGTTTGTAGAGCAGGAGGATATCCTTCAGATGTTTGAAGGCATGAGCCGTCATCTCTTCAAGACAATCCTCAACATAGACATCCCTACCCTTCCACGTATGACATGGGCAGATGCCATGAAGTACTATGGTTCGGACAAGCCAGATACACGTTTCGAGATGAAGTTCGTTGAACTCATGGACATCATGAAGGGCCATGGCTTCTCGGTATTTGACAACGCAGCATACGTAGGTGGTATCTGTGCTAAGGGAGCAGCAACATATACACGCAAGCAGCTTGATGCATTGACAGACTTCGTTAAGCGTCCACAGATTGGTGCTAAGGGCATGGTATATGCACGAGTAGAGGCAGACGGCACAGTTAAGTCGAGCGTAGATAAGTTCTACACACAGGAAGTGCTCCAGCAGATGAAGGCAGCCTTCAACGCAGAGCCAGGCGACCTCATCCTCATCCTCAGCGGTGAAGATGTGCTCAAGACACGCAAGCAGCTATGTGAGCTTCGTCTTGAGATGGGTAATCAGCTTGGATTGCGAGACAAGAACAAATTCTCATGTCTCTGGGTCATCGACTTCCCAATGTATGAGTGGAGTGATGAGGAGCAGCGCTTGATGGCAATGCACCATCCATTCACATCACCAAAGCCAGAGGATATTCCATTGCTTGACACAGATCCAGCAAGTGTACGAGCAAACGCATACGACATGGTAATCAACGGCGTAGAAGTAGGTGGTGGTTCGATCCGTATTCACGACGCCAAGCTTCAGCAGAAGATATTTGAGATTTTGGGCTTCACCCCAGAACAGGCACAGACCAAGTTCGGCTTCTTGATGAACGCCTTCAAGTTTGGTGCGCCACCTCATGGTGGTTTGGCATACGGTCTTGACCGCTTCGTAAGCCTCTTCGCAGGTCTCGACTCAATCCGCGACTGCATCGCCTTCCCTAAGAACAACCAGGGACGTGACGTAATGCTCGGTGCTCCAGGCGAGGTAGATCAGAAGCAGCTTGACGAGCTCAATATCGACATACGACCATTGGCATAAATCAAGCCCAACAACTGAATAACAACAATAGAAAAGGTCCAATTCTCTTTACGGGAATTGGACCTTGCTATTTATATAGAACTATGAGCTTAGATCTTGGCTAATGCCTGGTCGATATCGGCGATGATGTCGTCGATATGCTCTACGCCGATGGAGAGGCGGACAGTAGTAGGAGTGATATGCTGCTGAGCGAGTTCTTCAGGAGTCATCTGAGAGTGAGTTGTTGTGTAAGGATGGATAACTAGAGACTTCACGTCGGCAACATTGGCGAGAAGCGAGAATATCTGGAGAGAGTCGATAAACTTCCAAGCGTCCTCTTGAGAGCCCTTAACCTCGAAAGTAAATATAGAGCCGCCCCCCTTAGGGAAATACTTCTTGTAGAGAGCATTGTCGGGATGAGAAGGCAAAGAAGGGTGATTAACCTTAGCCACCTTAGGATGCTTAGCGAGGAAATCGACAACCTTGAGAGCATTTTCGACATGACGTTCGATGCGAAGTGGCAGAGACTCGACGCCCTGAAGAAGGATCCATGCGTTGAAAGGAGAAATAGTAGCGCCAGTGTCGCGGAGAATCACGGCACGGATGCGGGTAACGAAGGCAGCAGCACCAGCTACATCGGCAAACACAGCGCCATGGTATGAAGGGTCGGGCTTAGCGATAGTAGGATACTTATCGGCATTTTTCTTCCAGTCGAACTTACCGCCATCAACGATGACACCGCCAAGAGAAGAACCATGGCCACCGATGAACTTAGTAGCCGAGATAACCACGATGTCGGCACCATGTTCAATAGGACGGACAAGGATAGGAGCGAAAGTATTGTCGACTATGAAGACAATGTTATGCTTGTGAGCCACTTCAGCTATAGCGTCGAGATCAGTCACATCAGAGTTAGGGTTGCCAAAAGTCTCGGCGTAGATCACCTTAGTATTAGGCTGGATAGCCGCCTCAAGAGCCTTAAGGTCGTTAACATTGAGAATAGTATTGGTAACGCCCTGAGTAGTCAACGTATGAGTAATAAGGTTGAACGAACCGCCATAGAGATTGTCGGCGGCTATGATATGGTCGCCATTCTGAAGAATGTTCTGAAGAGCGTATGTTATGGCAGCGGCACCAGAAGCGACGGCAAGACCAGCGACACCACCTTCGAGAGCAGCCACACGCTGTTCGAAGACACCCTGAGTAGAGTTAGTCAATCGGCCATATATATTACCAGCATCACGAAGTCCAAAACGGTCAGCGGCGTGCTGAGAATCACGGAAGACATACGAAGTAGTCTGATAGATAGGTACTGCTCGAGAATCGGTTGTAGGATCGGCAGCCTCCTGGCCAACATGAAGGGCCAATGTTTCGATGTGAAGTTTCTGGTTGCTCATAATGTCTGGTTTTTAAGTGTTAGTATTATTATCTATTAATTATCCCTTTAAAACCTACGGGTTATATTCCTTAGGTTGACATTGCAAAGTTATGCTACATAGATGTTACAACCAAACATTTCTTAAAACATGGAATTTAAAACTAAAAAGACCCAATATCATAGGATATAAATCCACGATATCGAGTCTTATATACAATCAAGTAGAATAATATTCTACGAGAACAATCAAAGTTCAGAGCGCCTCATCTGTCGAGGAGTCAATCCGGAGTGCATCTTCACATATTTACCGAAGAAAGAGACATTAGGGAAGCCCAGTTCGTTAGATATTTCCTTGATACTTTTATCGGAATAGACGAGCATACGACGGACGTCTTGCATAACAAACTCGTTGATAAAGTCCATAGCAGTCAGTCCGGTATTATCCTTACAGATAACAGAGAGATATTTAGGAGTTATGCACAGGTCGGCAGCATAGGAGGCCACGGAACGACGTTTTACGCCATCAGAGTGTAGAGCATCGACAAAAGCCTTAAAGAGCTGATCGCTATGTCGAGATGAAACGACTTCTTCATCATCTTCAGCAGAGTATTGTTTAGCGAAAGAGAACAGCTCATAGAACAGGGCACATACGAGAGACCTAACGATATTAGGCTGATAGTCATTACCAACAACGCTCATTCTATCTTCAATGAATCGGTAATAGTTATCAAAGACAGCCAATGCATCAGGAGTCAGATTAACAATAGGTCGGACGAACAAGTCTTTGATGACAATCTTTCGGTTACGAACAAGGAGAATATCCTGAACATATTTATTAGAGAGATAGAAGAAAGAGCACTGGAAATCGTCACTCGAGCGGGATGGTCCGATAACGACATTAGACGACAACACGCAGAACGAGTTTTCTTCAACCGAGTAATCGCGAGCATTTATAGACAAATCCACCCGTCCCTTTCTGCAAATAATGACAGCCATACCATCTTTAATGCGAGCAAAAGTACGAACATTAAACCACTCATCGAAGAAGGCGATATCTTTGCCAAGCATTATTTTTGAGTACTTAAAGATATCATCGGCAGTTATCTCATAAACACTCGCGTCAGAGACAACATTTGTAGACCTCACAGATTTTGTCATATTTAGGTAATTATGTTCTATTTTACCTCACAAAGATATACAACGAACATATTCATGGAATGTCCATAATTTCTCTATATATGTTCGTTTTTACACAATCTCACCCAATATAGACAAAAAAAAGAGAGACTCGTTCTAAAACGAATCCCTCTGGAAGCGGTGATCCAACTGGGGCTCGAACCCAGGACCCCAACATTAAAAGTGTTGTGCTCTACCTGCTGAGCTATTGAATCTCCCTAAAATGCCTTGGTCTTCCCAAAAGCGATGCAAAGGTATGCTTATTTTTTTGTTTCTGCAAACTTTACCTAGACTTTTTCTAAAGACTCAAATCAGAGTTCGTAAGGCGTAGCCTGATATACGTAGTAATTAAGCCAGTTAGAATAGATGAGGTGAGCATGGCTTCTCCAAGACACAACAGGAGTCTTAGTTGGGTCGTCATCGGGGAAGTAATTAGCAGGGACCTGAATAGGTAGTCCCTTAGCCACGTCACGAGCATATTCGCCAGCCAGGGTATCGCGATCGTATTCGCTATGGCCTGTCACAAAGATCTGCTTACGGTCTTTTGAAGCCACGATATAGACGCCAGCTTCATCGGACTCCGCCAATATCATAAGGTCGGGATGTGAAGCAATCTGCTCGCGGCTCACACCAGTATGTCGCGAGTGAGGAGCCTTGAACACGTCGTCGAAACCGCGGACAAGAGGTTCGTTACAATCATCGACAACATGATGGTCGAACACGCCGAACATCTTCTGAAGAAGAGGGTGCTTGTCGATCCCGTAATGATAGTACAAGCCAGCCTGTGCACCCCAACAGATATGGAACGTATTAGTCACATTAGACTTAGTCCACTCCATGATCTCGACCAGTTCGTTCCAATAGTCAACCTCCTCGAACGGAATTTGCTCTACAGGAGCACCAGTAATAATCATACCATCATATTTCTGGTTACGAACTTCGGCGAAACTCTTATAGAAAGTAGACAGATGTTCGTTGGAAGTGTTCTTAGACACATGGGTGCTAGTCATAAGGAACTCGACATCGACCTGTAGAGGTGAGTTGGACAGATTTCTTAATATCTGAGTCTCGGTCGTGACCTTGACAGGCATAAGATTAAGGATAAGAATACGAAGAGCTCGTATATCCTGGTGATGAGCACGGGATTCGCTCATTACGAACACATTTTCACCTTCAAGAATCTTGCGAGCAGGGAGTGCGTCTGGTATCTTTATTGGCATTTTGTCTTCCTTTAATACAAACTGTGTTATTGCGCAAAAGTACGCTTAATAAGTGTAAAGTTCACAAAAGTAGCAAAAGATGTTCACAAATGCCTATATTTGTAGAAAATTAACGACGTGAAAGTACTGGTATCAGTTCTTGACTGGGGCCTAGGACATGCATCAAGAACGAGTGAAATAGTCAGCAGAGAGATAGCGGCAGGCAACGAGGTGATACTTGCAGGCTCAGGACGTTCATTAGAGTTGATATCAAGCGATCACCCACAGCTCAGGGCCATAAAGCTCAAATCATTTTCACCATGGTTCACCCGTCACCTTCCGCAATGGGTAGCAATAACCCTGCAAGTGCCCAAGATAGTATATTATACATATAAAGAGAACAGAGACACTCAGAAGATAGTAGAGAGAGAAGGCATAGAGAGAATCATATCTGACAACAGATATGGAGTCAGAAGCAACAAATGCGAGAGCATTCTCATAACACATCAGACGACACCGACAACAGCAAGCTGGGCTCCACAGACATTCAACAACATATTCGCCAGATGTCTATCATTGTGGATAAACAAGTTTGACGAAGTGTGGATACCAGACATAGCCCCCTACCCTAACGGACTAGCAGGAGAGCTGTCGAACTGCAAAAACATCACGGCCAGAACAAAGACCATCGGCATCTTATCGAGGATGAATCTGACAGAGAGACACGCCGAAGGAACACATATCGACAGACTAGCCATCATATCAGGACCAGAGCCACAACGCAGCATATTGGAAGAAGACATAACAAAGATATTCGAAGGGACTACAGGCAACAACGTAATAGTAAGAGGCATCGTAAGCGACAAACAAAGCAAAACAAAGAAGAACGGTATAGAGTACATAGACCATTGCGACGCACAACAACTCAGAGACCTAATAGACAATGCCGATGACATATACTGCAGATCGGGCTATTCGACAATAATGGACCTCTGGGCATTAAACAAACGAGCATCTCTAAGAGCAACAAACGGGCAAGCCGAACAAGAATACCTAGAAAAAAGGATGGAGAAGTACGGATTTAAAAAATTCTGATATTTTTTTCATAAATACGCAACCATTCGCAAACGTTTGCGTAATAATGCATGTCACGGGTTGACCAAAGAACACTGAAAGTATATGATTATAGAATTTATTTTGATAATAGCGGTATCTGCAGTAGCCTTATTCGTAGGGAGAGCACTCATCCTACGCTACTCAGAGCGGAAGACAATCGAGCGATTGTCGGCTATTTTATTTCCATCGGGTGAAGAGCAGAAAAACGAAGTACTGAACGAGATTGCAAGTATCACACAGAACAGATTCAGCAGGGAAGACATCCTTGACTATTATCTTAAAATCAAAGGACTTCAAATAATCGATCTTCACGCCCATTCAGATAGCGGAATAAGAGACTTTCTGATGAAGCCTACAAAAGTGAGACTCACCTATTTTGAACAGGTGAAGTTTTACGAGAACTACCTCAACTACCCTCAAGCCGTTGGCGAAAGCGTAGTAGAACATTAACAACACAACAAACCAAATAGACTTCTGGCTCTGCAATTAAAAACTGCAGGGCCTTTTTACTTATTGGCAGACAATACTAAAAAGAGTATATTTGCAAAGAAAACAATCATACTCAACATATATGAAAATTATCGCGATACCAACAAGAGACGGCAAGGTGGACAGCCACTTTGGCCATTGCGACCACTACACCGTGATCAGTATAGACGAAACGAACAATATAACAAAACGCGAAAGACTAGACTCGCCTCAAGGATGCGGTTGCAAGTCGAACATAGCCTCGACCATGGAGGAGATGGGTATCAGCCTGATGCTCGCCGGCAACATGGGACAAGGAGCATTCAACAAGCTGAGTGAACACTGCATAGAAGTCATAAGAGGATGTGAAGGGGACGTAGAAGACGTTTTGCAAGCCTTTCTTAATGGCAAGCTCAAGGACAATGCCGAGACATGTGACCACCACGACTGCGGAAACCATGGAACAGAATCTGGCAACGCATTCAAACTAGCTTTATAATAGACATGAGACAAGACCTCGAAGACAGAGTGCAAAAAGCCGTAGAGCTATTCATGCAAGGTTACGGATGCAGCCAGAGTGTATTCGCAGCCTTCTCGGACATGTATGGCATAGACGACACAACTGCCAAGAAAATATCAGCCGGTTTCGGAGGAGGCATCGGTCGCCTAAGAATGATATGCGGCGCAGCATCGGGCATGGTTATGCTAGCAGGAATGGAGAAAGGCCAGACAGAAGGATCAGACAAAGAGGGCAAAGCTGCATGCTACGACCTTGTCAGAGAAGCACTAGAAACATTCAAGGAGAGAAATGGCTCGTACATTTGCGCCGAGCTACTAGCGATGAACGGGTGTAAGGTAGCCACAGACACAAACGTGCCAGATGAGAGAAACGCAGAATACTACAAATTAAGACCATGCGCCAGAAAAGTAGAAAGCGCAGCACGAGTATGGGCGGAGATACTAGACAGCAAAAGATAAACACACTAACAACAAAACAATAAATAGGCGTGATTCAAGCGAATCACGCCTATTTTTATGTCTAAATAGAACATTTTATATGCATAAATGCACAACCTTTAATCCTATATCACGTAATAATTAATAAAAACAGAACAAGAAACACAAACTAAATAGAAACCATGAGACTTAAGTACATCGCAACGGCAATGATGTCAGTCCTTATGTGCACGAACACTTTTGCACAAAGCAAATTGACAAAGGAACAAATCATGACGATGAGCATAGACGAATTGTCAGAACTACCATTAGAGGATCTGATGGAAGCAGTTGAAACGCTTGGTGTATCAAGCGTTGACGAGTTGTTTGCCATGATCATGAACAAGAACGTAAGTTCAGCGTCAAAGACAGAGGAAAACTCGTTCACTTCCCCACTTTCAACAACCGTCATCACCCGTGCGGAGATGCGCACATACGGCATTTCAACTATCGAAGAGGCCTTTCGTCTGATCCCTGGTATGATTGTAACAGAAAAGACCAACGGCATATATGACATTCAGATGCGCGGCCTCAACAACATACCAGACAACAACATGCTCCTCTACTCGGAGAACGCAAACACACTTCTCATGGTAGATAACCGTCCGGTACAGAACTATGCGATGGGTGCATTGACAATGGACATGCTTCAGATATCGATAGAAGATGTTGAACGAATAGAAGTTGTTCGCGGTGCATGTAGCGCACTCTATGGTGCCAATGCAGTAACAGGCGTCATCAACATCATCACAGAGAAGCCAGGTGAAAGTTCGAACCTCGTTTCAGGCAGCATACAGATGGGTACAAAAGAGACTGTCGTAGGCGATATAGCGATACGCAACGCCTGGAAAAACGGCAAGATCGCAGCAGGTCTCACAATGAACATGCAGAATCGTGGCCGTGGCACCGACAAACTATATGTCATGGCACAAAACGACCTCTACAGAGCAAACACTCCAGAAGCACAGGCCAACAGATACTCGCAGGTGCAGATTGCCGACATCAACGCTTTTGAAGCAGAAGGCAACTACACTAACGTGTCGAAAGGAGGTTGGATGACAGTTGACGAAGTTAACAACCTTCGTTTTGTTCGTCGAACAGCCATGCCAACACCTATTCCAACTTACTTGATCATGAACGCAACAGAGCCACAGACCCCTGTAAACGAGATGTTCAACAACATCAGTAAGGCACGTAAGAATTTCGGCTTCAATGGCTACCTCAGCTTTGTGCCAAACAGTGATGTACGCATTGACCTTCAGGCAGGCTACCAGACTTCTGACGTCATCTCTACACCTATGGGCGACGATGTATTCTCACTCAACAACCGTATCTCTAAGGGTGGCTACGTCAACCTCAATGCAGGCATCCACGGGCTCTCGCTCAACGCAAGCTACGACTTCGGTCCACAGAACTACTCAAACGGTGTTCCAGGCTTTAAAGTTGGTCACAACTCGCTCAATGCGAGTGCCGAATATGACATAGACATCAACGATTTCCACATCAAGCCAGGTATAGCAGCACAATGGGTAAAGTACAACGACTACTTGCCAGTATACAACTCTGAAAACCCTAAGCAGAGTGGCGACTACACATGGTACTACGTGAAGGACGGCAAGCCAGGCGACTCCAAGAACCGTCTCTACGGCTTCTTCGACACAGAGGCCAAGATCACAAACATAGCACCATCTGTACGCGTTGACTACAAAGTGGGCGACTTCCGATTCAGCGGTGCCTTCCGCTCAGACAAGACCAGCATTCCAGACAAGTGGAACCATTCATGGCAGGCAAGCGCCAACTACAAAATCAACGAAAACAACTTCATACGTTTTGTGTATGGGCGTGCCAACCGTGGTGCAACGATGGTCAACTCAAGTGCCAACTACCAGTGGGTCCGCACATATATGACACCAGAGAAGATGGTTTTTGTGGGCAACGAAGATGCTGACCTTGTTCATGCCGACAGCTATGAACTAGGTTATCGCTGGAAGCCTATCTCAAACATCCTCATTGATGCAGAACTCTTCATGTCACACTCCGAAGATTACGGCGCTTTGATGGCAAACCGCACAATGCACGTTGTCGACGCACCTATGTTGCAGGCTATCATGGGCAACGCACTTGGCCAGTTCAATGCCATACTCAACGCACCTTCTCCAGAGGCACAGCAGGGACTTTTGCAGGGTCTTATTGCTCAGAGCTCTGGAATGACAGCCGGAAGTGCAACAACACGAACATACGTTCAGTACAACAACCTTCCATATAAGGTCAATCAGTATGGATTTAGCATCAACATGGACTGGATCATCTCTCCTAAGCTCATCGCTAAAATCAACGCCAACGCGCAGCAGACTCGCATCGACGACTACTACCAGTATAGCCAGACTCAGGAAATAGCTATGCAGGTAGGCAATGCAACAGCATCTTTCACCAACAACCTCGTAAGCGGACGTCTCTTCGGCGACATCATGCAAACTGTTGCGGTAGCTTCACAGGGTGACGTCAACAAAGCACAGCAGCTCCTCGCCACCATAACAGGTCACAGTCTCGTAGAGAACTATATGAACAACATTGGCTGGAGCAACATGAACGAGGCACAGCAGGAAGCCCTCCTCAATCAACTTAAGGCAACCGGCCTCAAGGGCGAGACAATGGATGGTGTAGAGAATCCTCTCAACATGTATTACGCTATAAAGTATAACGTACTTCGCAGCATGGAGACTGACGAGTTCTTCATCGGCTCTACAACAGCGCTCAAGAAGGACCAGATCAATGGACACAAGCACAAGGCAACGCCATCAATTTATGGCATGATTGGTCTTATCTACAAGCCAATGCAGAGGATGACCGTCTCAGCCTTCGGAAATTTCCTTGGCAAGCGTACAATGGACACCACATACGGATCGACAGAGCTCAAGAATCACTTCACAGTGAACATGAAGATTGGCTATAAACCTGTTGACAATGTTGAATTGTTTGCTAATGCTCACAACCTCTTTAACAACCAGAAGAACGAGTTTGTATTCACAGACAAGGTCGGCGGTGTTTATACATTCGGTGTAAACTTCGGATTCTAGATAAAACATAGAATACAGAGTATTAAGTCTCGAGTATGGGACGTGACATCAAGGTCGCGTCCCATATTCATTTTTACCGACACCAAACAAAAAAAGGTTGCCCGAAAGAGCAACCCAAACCAAACTAGAATACTTAAACTAATTAATAAGAAATATCTTAACCATACCCTTATATTCGAACTTAACCGTTGCGCGGCCATCTGCAATCTTACCAACAGTGATCTTCACCGAAGGATCGCTTGCTTTAGCGTCGATAACAGAATTGTAAGTCAACGGCCCGAACACCTGATAACGAGTCACATCTGTATAACCATTAAAGTTTGTAGAACGAATAGGAGTTGCTGGAATGACGAGATCCTTGCCATCGACAGCAATAGACACGACAGGAGGAACAGGACGTTCAGGATCACAAGTCACGCTACTAAACGAAATGCCCTGCATATCAAAGAGGCCACGAGGACGCATAGGAGGCATACCAGGCCAACGAGGACGGTCGTTGCGTGGCTGCTCTATTTCAGGGCCCTCAGCAACCAAGTAAATAGCATGCTTGCCACTCAAACCCTCAACATATCCGGCTACATCAGCACTCAACTTTGTTGGCTGCTGAGCAGAATTGGCAGGCACTTCGATAACGGCTATTTCCTTGCCATGATGTATATCATTAGCATAAGGAGCGTCCAACATGACACGTATCTTGAAAGCCTCCTTAGTAGTAGGAGTAATCCACACATTGATCTTAGTCTGATTGCCAGCCACAGCACCGCTGAAAGCCTTAACGCCCTTAGCATTCTGCTGCAGGCCACCAAAGCCGAAATACTTAAAACCGACAATGCCCTTATTAGTAATACCGGCAAGATCCATGTGGTTATCCCAATTGTCCCATGAATCCTGCATCCAGTCGTTACCAGTCATATAGCACGCATAACCAGCAGAATAGTATTTATATGGGTCAAGGCCAAATATCTGGAAGCCCTCTGAAGTCACCTCAGCACCAGTATATTTCATACCATCTGCAGCCTCAGCAGTCCACTTCTCATCAGCCGCGAACGGATCGTAGGCTGTAATCTTCACAACACCGCCATCGGCCACCTTCTTCTTATCCCACTCGATCTTAACAGGAGCCACCATAGGCTGACGAGCATAGCCGAAGCCACGTGGAGGTCGATGATAGAAGACATACCACTGTCCATTGATCTCCTGAAGAGAGCCATGAGTGTTATGAGCAGCATTTGTCGTAACCAGATGTTCTCCATCTTCGCCCAGCACAACGCCACGAGAATCGACAAGCACACCACCCGAACGCCATGGACCAAGAGGAGAATCTCCAAAGGCATATCGGAGAGCAGAGTTGGTAGAACCCAAACCATAGTCAGGGCCAGAATAGCCAGAGAAGACCATCACGTATTTATTTCCAACCTGTCGAATAGATGAAGCCTCGAAGAAATTGAAATCACCAGGATTCTGTCCCTTATAGAGAGCAGGATATTGAGTTCCTTCCGGATCACGAGGTTCGCCATAACGTCTACTAGCAGGAATGAAATTATCATGAATCTCAGTACCCGGACGCACGGCATACATATTATCCTGATCAAGTTCGAAAGCTGTAGAATGCTGGAAGCCATAGAATACGTAAGCGCGGAACCCCTTAGCGAAATCCTTATCCTTCTTACTTGTAACATTTTCAACGAAGACCGAAGGGTCGAAGTCGATGATAGAGCCCGGCAAACATTCGCGACCATTATCAGCAATATTAACCGGAACAAAAGGACCATCAGGGCGATCGCCCTTACATACCATAGGAACACGTCGATGGCCACGAGAATGAGGATAGAGGTAATATATCTTTTGGCCAGTAGCCTTATCGACAACCTCTACAAGATCAGGAGCAAACATGGTATCCCACTGTCCATCAATAAAATAAGTAAAAGCAGGACCCTCGTCGCGCCATTGGCTAAGATCTTCGACAGGAGCCGACCAGATGCGGATATCAGGTCCACAATATTGAGTAAAAGCCAGGTCGTGAGACCCCACGATATAGGCGCGATATTTGCCAGGTTGATCAGGATCCTCGAACACGCGAGGTTCGCCATCAGGAAGATGTTCCCACAGAGGCAAGTAAGGATTTTGCGCCCAGAGCGTCAACGACGTCAAAGCGACAGATAAGGTAAGAAAAAAACGTTTCATATTGTATTGATTTAACATGAGCAAAAATAGGCCAAAGCACATAATAAGCAAGGCAACCATGTTACACGATTGTTAGAAAATGTTACATATAGAGCAATCGAGCAGACAAAAAGAAAGAGAACAAGAGCTATCGCAATGGTCCAACCATTTATTAAAAAGTGTTACCTTTGCAAAAAGCAAGATTAACAACACATATGAAGACGCTTTTTCAAGGCGTTATATACCTATATATAATAGAGGCACATGCAAAACATATTTAGAACGACGATAGAGACACGACAAAATGTAAGAAGCATCAGACCAAACGGCAAGATATTCTTCATTGGTTCATGTTTTGCCGACAGCATCAGTCAGAAGCTGAAAGACGGAATGATGGATTGCCAAGCCAATCCGTACGGCACATCATACAATCCGGCAAGCATAAGTGCCCAATTATCGGCAATAATACGCAATGCACCATGCAAAAATGAGGATATTTTCTACAACGGTAACTCATGGGTTAGTTGGCTGTCTAACACTAAGTTATTTGATTCATCTAAAGAACTTATCAAAGAACAGATAGACAAACAAACATGCAAAATGCATGATTTCGTCAAAAAAGCAGACACAATAGCTATAACCTTTGGCACAAGTTGGACGTATAAACTGCAGACCAACGGTACCATAGTAGCCAATTGTCACAAGATGCCGGCCAATATGTTTGAGAGAGCAAGGCTGACGAAAGACGAGATAGTAGGCATGTGGAACGAAACGATAGGTGAGCTACGAGACCTGAACAAAGATGTGCATGTGATTTTCACTGTAAGTCCGATAAGGCATGTAAAAGACACCATGCATGGCAACCAGGTAAGCAAGGCCATATTGTTGGAGGCAGTAGACGAGATCGTCGGAAAGAACATTGAAACAAGTTACTTCGAGGCATATGAGTTGTTGCTTGATGATTTAAGGGACTACAGGTTTTATGCTGACGACATGATACATCCGAGTGCGGTTGCCGTAGATTACATCTACGAACACTTTGCCGAGGCGTATCTGAGCGACGAGACCAGGCAGATGGTAAGAGAGGGGCAGAAGCTGACCCAAGCATTAAACCACAGACCCATGGGAAGCGAAACAGAATACCGTAAATTTGTCGAAGCGACAGCGAAACGCATAGAGGAATTCGTGAATAAGTACAATATCAGAAACGATATGTATGGCATTAACAAGCTGTTAAAATATTAAATGATATTAAATAGCAGCTAAAAATAGATAATTCACAACTCGTGGGCATAGTATTGCTTTGAAATTAAGGTTTTTATTACTAATTTCGGCACTATAAAAGCGAGACAGAATCTAAGCGAGGGAACGAAGAAACACAAACACTATAACAAGAAAAAGAATAATAAAACTTCTAAGATATGAACTACATCCAATTTGATACCTCAAAGCTACCAAACCTGGAGTACTCACTATTCAAAGAATTTGTGAGAACAAACAGATCGGGAGCATACATGAGTACTTCAATATTGGGCTGCAACACCCGCAAATACCACGGCTTGTTGGTATGCCCACTTGAGAAGTTTGGAGGTGAGAGCTACGTGATGTTATCATCACTTCAATGCTCTGTAATACAGAACGAGAAGATCTTCAACCTTGGCATTCAGCAGTACAAGGGTGATTACTTCGAGCCCAAAGGCCACAAGTACATGTGTGACTATTCAGCTGCCCCAACAACAAAGTTGACACATCGCGTAGGTGGCGTAGTCATTTCACAGGAGTTCATCTTGGCGGGCCATGAGAATCAGGTGTTGATCAAGTACACACTTGAGGACGCGCACACACCAACGACATTACGTTTGAAGCCATTCCTGGCATTCAGAAGCATACATGAGCTCACACACGAGAACATGGTTGCCGACACTCACTATACAGAAGTCGAGAACGGCGTAAAGTTCCAGCTTTACAAGGAACTGCCAGAGCTCTATATACAAGCGAACAAGAAGGTTGACTACATAGCTATGCCAGACTGGTATAGAGATGTTGAGTACATCAAGGAGAGATATAGAGGATATGACTACACAGAAGACCTCTATGTTCCTGGATACTTCGAATTCCCAATCAAGAAGGGAGAGAGCGTCGTAGTATCAGCGTCGTTGTTTGAGGCTGCACCTGGTGGCTTGAAGACAAAGTTCACCAACGAGGTGAAGCACCGCACTCCAAAAGACAGCATGTTGCACTTCCTTATGAATGCAGGCCAGCAGTTCATCGAAAGAAAGAACGACACCATCATGCTGAAGGCCGGATATCACTGGAAGAAGCCACAGCTTCGTGACATGTATGTAGCACTTGCTGGTCTTGCTGCATACCAGGACGACAAGAAGGTCTATGCAGAGATCTTCGAGGAGAGCCTTAAGAACCTCAAGAAGCTGTATATCGACGAAGCTGCCATGAACAACACCTCTATCGACGTGCCACTGTGGTTCTTCTACTGCATCAACGAGATGGAGCGCTTCATGCCAAAGCAAATCGACGCGAAGAAGCATTTCGACCTGATGAACGCCCTCTTGAACCATTACTGGAACGGCGTTCCTGGCAAGATGCACAGACAGGACAACGGACTGATATATGCCCGCAACGAAGGTGAACCACAGACTTGGATGAACGCCAAGACATCATGGGGCATGCTTGTAACTCCACGATATGGATGTGCTGTTGAAGTAAACGGATTATGGTATAATGCGATTGCGACAACACTTGAAGTAGCAAAGAAGCTCAAGAAGAAAGACTTCATAGACACATGGCAGCCAAGACTCGACCAGGTAGGTGCCGCATTCATAAACACATTCTGCAACGACAAGGGATATCTTTATGACTATGTTGACTGCGACTATAAGTCAGAGAGCGTCAGACCAAACATGCTCATAGCAGCGGCATTAAAGTACAGTCCATTAAGCAAGGAGCAGAAGAAGCAGGTGCTTGACACAACAACAAGAGAACTTCTGACACCTCGAGGCATACGAAGCCTCTCTCCAAATGACGAGAAATACCTTGCTTCAATTGACGGCAACGAGAACGAAAGACTTTTGAGACTTCACCAGGGTCCAGCATATCCATGGTTACTTTCATTCTATGGAGACCTCATGGTAGACATTCACCACAACAGCGGCATCAGCCAGATCAAGAGAATAGTCGAGACATGGGAGCCTGAATTACAAGACCACGGACTTGGAACTATCGGAGAACGCTACAACGGAAACCCACCTCATCAGGTCAAGGGAGCAATTTCCATGGCATGGAATGTTGCAGCTATACTCAAGTTAATGAAGTTAATAGAAACGAAGTAACACATTCAAAATAGATCTACTATGAAAGTACTAATGTTCGGATGGGAGTTCCCACCTCACATTTCAGGAGGTCTAGGAACAGCATGCTTCGGACTTACACGAGGTATGGCTTCCGTACCCGACTTGGACGTTCTCTTCGTCGTACCAAAAGCGTTTGGTGACGAGGACAAGAGCAAAGTCGAGGACATCATAGGAGCAAACAACATATCGGTCAAAAACAAGAGACTGCGTATGTCACAATTGAGCAAGACCCTCGAATACCTTGAGGTTGATTCGAAGCTCGTGCCTTATGTTGATCCAGAAGACTACTACAAGCTACGCTCACTCAACGTAGGTGAAGATTTCCGCTTCTTGCAGACAGACGGTGAAGGCAAATTCAGCTTTACTGGAAAATACGGAACAACGCTTCTGCAGGAGATTCACAACTATGCTATTATTGCCAACATCATTGCCCAGGAGCACACATTTGACGTGATCCACGCGCATGACTGGTTGACATATCCTGCGGGAATAGCTGCGAAGGAAGCAACAGGCAAGCCACTTGTGGTACATGTACACGCGACAGACTTCGACCGAAGCGGTGGCTCGGTAAACCCAACAGTTTACGAGATAGAGAAGCGAGGAATGGAAGCGGCCGACAAGGTCATTACCGTAAGTAACCTCACAAGAAACATAGTTATTGAGAAGTATGGCATTCCAGCAGAGAAGGTAGTAACAGTTTATAACGCTGTTGATCCTTTGAAGCCAGAGATGAAGAACTACTCACCAAAGGGATTGAACGAAAAGCTCATCACCTTCCTTGGTCGAATCACGATGCAGAAGGGTCCTGAGTATTTCATCGAGGCTGCCGCTAAGGTGCTTGCCAAGATGGACAACGTAAGATTTGTCATGGCAGGTTCTGGTGACATGATGGAGAAGATGATCAGACGAGCAGCAAGCTTGAAGATCACCGACAGATTCCACTTCACAGGTTTCTTGCGTGGTCAGGATGTTTATTCTATGCTTAGAATGAGCGACCTATACGTCATGCCATCTGTAAGTGAGCCCTTCGGTATCTCACCACTTGAAGCCATGCAGACTGACGTGCCTGTATTGATATCGCATCAGTCGGGTGTTGCCGAGATTCTCACATACGCAATCAAGACCGACTATTGGGATATTGACGCGATGGCAGATGCCATGTATGCCGTATTGAACTACCCTGCCCTCGGCAAGATGTTTGCCAAGTTCGGCAAAGAAGAGGTTGATTCACTACAGTGGGAAAACTCAGCCAAGAAAATCAAGAAAATCTATGATTCCGTAGTATACAAGTAGTAATGCGGAGCCAACAACAATTAAAACAATAAGAATTATGAAAAATATTTGCTTATACTTCCAGTTGCACCAGCCAGTGAAACTGCGCAGATACAGATTCTTCGACATAGGCAACGACCATTACTACTATGATGACTATGCGAACGAAAGCAACATCAACAAGTTGGCACACACATGTTATTTGCCAACAAACAAGTTGTTGCTTGAACTCATCAAGAAGCACAAGAACAAGTTCTCTGTAGCATTCTCTATTTCAAGCACATTACTTGATCAGCTCAAGATATATGCGCCAGAAGTGATAGACAGCTTCAAGGCTCTTGCAGACACTAAGCAGGTTGAATTCCTTGCAGAAACATCAGGCCACTCTTTGGCATCACTTCGTAACGCAGACGAGTTCAAGCGTCAGATAGCAGAGCAGGTCAAGACCATCGAAGAGACATTCGGCCAGGTGCCAACAGTGTTCAGAAATACAGAGCTTATCTATTCTGACTGGATTGGCGAGCAGGTAGCTCAGATGGGCTTCAAGGGTATGCTTGCAGAAGGTGCAAAGCAGGTGTTGGGCTGGAAGAGCGCCAACTTCATGTATTGCAACGCTATAGAGCCACGCTTGAAGGTTCTTTTGAGAAACTATCACATGAGTGACGACATTGCGCTCCGCTTCAGCAACCAGAGCTGGCCATCATGGCCATTGACAGCCGAGAAGTTCAAAGGATGGCTTGACGGTCTTGCAGACAATGAAGAGATTATCAATCTATTCATGAACTACGAGACATTCGGTGCAAACCACAGCAAGGAGAGCGGCATACTTGACTTCTTGAAGGCACTGCCAGAAGTTGTATTGAACGACAAGGGCTATGCATTCACAACACCAAGCAAGGCTATCTCTAAGCTCCAGCCAGTATCGGCAATCAACGTTCCAAGCGCAACAAGCTGGGGTGATGAGGAGCGAGACGTTACAGTATGGCTCGGCAACGAGATGCAGAACGAAGCTGTTGACACATTGTATAAGCTTAGCGATCTCGTTGCGAAGTGCAACGACGAAGATCTTTTGAAGGACTGGCAGTTCTTGCAGTCGAGCGACCATTTCTACTATATGGCAACTAAGTTCTTTGCCAACGGCGGCAACAGAGCATATCAGAATCCATATCAGACACCTTACGATGCATTCATCAACTACATGAATGTATTGACAGACTTCTCGCAAAGATTGCACCAGAGTGTACCAAGCAGCGAAAGTGAAGAGGTATCAGAACTCAAGGAACTCATCAAGAAGCAGCAGGCAGAACTCTCGTCACTTGAGAAGCAGCTTGTAAAGGCAGGAGTAGAACTCACACCAAAGAAGAAAGCTCCAGCAAAGAAGGCTTCGACAAAGAAAGCGGCAGATAAAACAACTACTAAAAAAACAACAAAGAAAGAAACGAAATAACGCATATTTATGGAAAACAAGAAGAATTTTGCGCCATCGGCTGAACCAATGTGGAAGTCGATCATCGTCAAATCCAAACTCCCAAAGGAACTCGCATGCTTGCATGAGATTTCGCGCAACCTCTGGTGGTGCTGGAACTATGAAGCAATCGAGTTGTTCGAGAGCATCGACCTTGACTTGTGGGAAGAAGTAGAAAAGAGCCCTATCTTGCTTCTCGAGCGTGTATCATACGCAAGACTTAGCGAATTGGCATCAGACTCGCACTTCGTAGGTAGATTGAATGCGATATATACTAAGTTCAAGACATATCTTGAGCAGCCATTCGAGTACAAGCCAAAAATCGCTTATTTCTCAATGGAGTATGGTTTGTCGAACATCTTGAAGATCTATTCTGGTGGTCTTGGTATTCTTGCCGGTGACTACATCAAGGAAGCTTCTGACAGCCGCGTTGACCTTACAGCTATCGGTCTTCTCTACAGATATGGCTACTTCAAGCAGTCGCTCTCAATCAACGGCGAGCAGCAGGCTATCTACGAGCCACAGGAGTTCCAGAGCTTGCCAATCGAAGAGGTACGCACAGCAGATGGTCAGCAGCTCTATATCCCTATCAACTTGCCAGGCCGTCAGGTACAGCTTAAGGTTTGGAAAGCAAGCGTAGGTCGTGTACCATTGTACCTCCTTGACTCAGACCATGCTCTCAACAACCCAGATGACCGTACAATCACACATGCTTTGTATGGTGGCGACTGGGAGAACAGAATGAAGCAGGAGATGGTTCTCGGCATGGGTGGTGTTAGACTTTTGGACGCCCTTGGCATCGAAAGCGACATCTACCACTGCAACGAGGGTCACGCAGCACTCCTCAACCTCCAGCGTTTGGTTAACCTTACAGATAAGGGTTTGAACTTCAAGGAGGCACTTGAGATTGTACGTGCATCATCACTCTTTACTACACACACTCCAGTACCTGCAGGTCACGACAAGTTCGAGGCTTCAATCGTAGGCAAGTACTTGAACCACATACCTGAGCTCTTGAACATCTCATGGGACGAGTTCTTCGATCTTGGTCGCGAAAACGACGGCAAGTTCTCTATGAGTGTACTTGCTGCTAAGACATCACAGGAGATGAACGGTGTGAGCTGGTTGCATGGCGAGGTATCAAAGGACATGTTCCGTCACCTCTGGCCAGGCTTCACATCAGACGAGCTCCACATCAACTATGTAACAAACGGTGTACACTTCGGCACATGGACATCAAGCGAAATGCAGCGTTTCTACGAGGAGCATCTCGACACTCATCTGCTTAAGGATGTATCTAACAAGGATTACTGGAGAAAGATACAGAACGTTGACGATTCGGCTTTGTGGACAGTTCGTCGTACTTTGAAGAAGAAGCTCTTCGACTACGTTAAGCAGCGTAAGGTTAACAACATGAACACAACTGATGATCCAGCACGTGTTCTTGAGGTTCTCGAAGGCATCAAGCCAAACGCCCTCACAATCGGTTTCGCTCGTCGTTTCGCAACATATAAGCGTGCGCACCTTCTCTTCTCAGACCTTGAGAGATTGAAGAAGATTGTCAACAACCCTGAGCGTCCTGTACAGTTCATCTTCGCCGGCAAGGCACACCCTGCAGATGGTGGCGGACAGGCACTCATCAAGAATATCGTTGAGATATCACATCGTCCTGAGTTCCTTGGCAAGATCATCTTCCTCGAGAACTACGACATGGAGTTGGCTCGTCGTCTTGTGAGTGGTGTTGACGTATGGATGAACATGCCAACACGTCCACTCGAGGCATCAGGTACATCTGGTCAGAAGGCAGAGTTGAACGGTGTATTGAACTTCTCAGTTCTTGATGGCTGGTGGTATGAAGGCTATAAGGAAGGTGCTGGTTGGGCTCTTACTGACAAGCAGACTTATGCAGACCACAAGTATCAGGATGAGCTCGATGCTGCAACAATCTACCATATGCTCGAGAGCGAAATCATTCCTTTGTACTACGACCAGAAGAACGGCGTTCCTACAAAGTGGGTACAGTATATCAAGAACTCTATCAACAACATTGCTCCAGAGTTCACAACAAAGAGAATGATCACAGACTACCTCAACAAGTTCTACATCCCACAGGAGAAGCGTGCATCTATCTTGAAGGCTGATTCATTCAAGAATGCAAAGGATCTTGCAGCATGGAAGAAGAGTGTTCAGGAGAACTGGGACAACATCGAGGTTGTAAGCGTTGACATGCCAGACATCGCAGTTAACGAGCTTGGTATCGGCGACATCTACAACATCTCAATCATCCTCGACAACAAGAACCCTGATGTTGAGCTCGGCATGGAGCTTGTGTTCACAAGCGGTGCAGACGACAACATGAAGGTAGTTCATTCAGAGCAGTTTGCCGTAGCAGAGAAGAAGGGAACAAAGGTTACTTATACAGTTGGCCTTTCACTCAACTTCCCTGGTGTATTCAAGTTCGGCATACGTATCTTCCCTAACAATGCCCTCTTGCCTCATAAGCAGGACTTCCCATTGTTGAAGTGGATCTAATCTGTCAAACAGAATAACAATCAAAAGCCGCGCAAGGAACCCCTTGTGCGGTTTTTTTATTTATTTTTGTCCACAACAACATACAATCATGAGATACAGCATAGACAAAGGCAAGGTAGGGGATATTGACAATATCGTAGATTTCCAGCTAGAGATGGCCCTAGAGACCGAAAACATCACCCTCAACGAGGAGACCGTCACCCTAGGAGTCAGAAGTGTCATGAACGACCCTAGCAAAGGGCTATACCTTGTTGCCAGAGACGAAGAGGGGTCGGCCGTCGCGAGCCTGATGATAACCAAGGAATGGAGCGACTGGAGAGCGTCATGGTATTGGTGGATACAAAGCGTATTTGTAAAGAAAGAGCATCGCGGGAATGGCATCTTCAAGTCGTTATACAGAGAGGCCGTCAGACTAGCCCACGAAGACAACGCCAAAGAGATACGGCTGTATGTAGAGAACAGCAACAAGACAGCACAAGAGACATACAAGAAAGTAGGCATGAAAGAGAGCCATTACCTGATGTATGACCATTCACTTACATAGGCAAAAAAAGGTGATATATCACAATAAAGCATTATCTTTGCATGGTATAGAATTTATTTGCGCAAATAAATACACACAATGGAATATAATTTCAAGGAATTAGAGGCCAAGTGGAAGAAATACTGGGCCGATAACAATGTTTACAAGGTAAATGTAGACCAGAGCAAGCCAAAATACTATGTGCTTGACATGTTTCCTTATCCATCGGGCGCCGGCCTTCACGTAGGCCACCCACTCGGATACATCGCAAGTGATATCTTCGCACGCTACAAGCGTCTCAATGGCTTCAACGTGCTTCATCCTATGGGTTATGACGCATACGGCCTGCCAGCCGAGCAATATGCAATCCAGACAGGTCAGCATCCAGCAATAACAACCGACCAAAACATCAACCGTTACCATGAGCAGCTCGACAAGATAGGCTTCTGCTTCGACTGGAGCCGCGAGGTTCGCACATGTGACCCAATATACTACAAGTGGACACAGTGGGCATTCACCATGATGTTCAACTCATTCTATTGCAACAGTTGCCAGAAGGCCCAGCCAATAGAGAAGCTCATCAAGCATTTTGAGACAGAGGGCACACAGAATCTCGACATAGCGCAAAGTGAGGAGCTTACATTCACAGCAGCAGAATGGAATGCCAAGAGCGAGAAAGAGAAGCAGGAGACCCTCATGAACTATCGCCTTGCATACCTTGGCGAGACAATGGTCAACTGGTGTCCAAAGCTCGGAACAGTACTTGCCAACGACGAAGTTGTTGATGGTGTCTCTGTACGAGGTGGCTATCCTGTTGTTCAGAAGAAAATGCGCCAATGGTGTTTGCGAGTAAACGCATACGCACAGCGTCTGCTCGACGGACTTCAGACTATCGACTGGAGCGAGTCAATCAAGGAGACTCAGAAGAACTGGATAGGTCGTTCTGAGGGTACAGAGGTACAGTTCTCTGTAAAAGACTCTGACGTTAAGTTCACCATCTTCACCACACGTGCCGACACCATGTTTGGTGTCACCTTTATGGTACTTGCACCTGAGAGCGACTATGTAGCTCAGGTCACAACAGCCGACCAGAAGGCAGCCGTAGATGAGTATATCACATACGTAAAGAAGCGTACAGAACGCGACCGTATATCAGACCGCAAGGTTACCGGTGTCTTTACCGGTTCATACGCCATCAACCCATTCACAGGCGAGGCTATTCCAATCTGGGTCAGCGAATACGTACTCTCTGGTTATGGCACAGGAGCCATCATGGCCGTACCAGCCCACGACAGTCGCGACTACGCCTTTGCAAAGCATTTTAACCTGCCAATCATACCACTTATCGAGGGAGCAGATGTAAGCGAACAAAGCTATGACGCAAAGGAAGGCATAGTAAGCAATTCGCCACGTGCAGGAGTGAAGCCATATATCGACTTCACGCTCAACGGACTTACAATCAAGGAAGCCATAGCAGCAACCAAGAAATATGTCAAGGAGCACAACCTTGGCCGAGTAAAGGTCAACTACCGTCTCCGCGACGCCATCTTCTCACGTCAGCGTTACTGGGGCGAGCCATTCCCTGTATATTACAAGAATGAGATGCCATATATGGTACCAGCAGACAAGTTGCCACTCGAACTTCCTGAGATATCAGAATACAAGCCAACAGAAGACGGTCAGCCACCACTCGGACGTGCTCAGATGTGGGCATGGGACGAGAAGAACGGCAAGATAGTAGACAAGGCGCTTGTTGACAACAAGACCATCTTCCCACTTGAGCTCAACACAATGCCAGGCTTTGCCGGTTCAAGTGCATACTACCTCCGTTATATGGACAACAAGAACGAGGAAGCACTTGTTTCAAAGGAAGCTAACGGCTATTGGAAGAATGTAGACCTCTATGTAGGCGGTTCAGAGCATGCTACCGGCCACCTCATCTACTCACGTTTCTGGAATAAGTTCCTCTTCGACATGGGAGTATCTTCAACAGAAGAGCCATTCCAGAAGCTCGTCAACCAGGGCATGATACAAGGTCGAAGCAACTTCGTATATCGTATCAAGGACACCAATACCTTCGTGAGCCTCAACCTCAAGGACCAGTATGACGTGACACCTATTCATGTTGACGTGAATATCGTTTCAAACGACGTACTTGACCTCGAAGCATTCAAGAAGTGGCGTCCTGAGTTTGAGACAGCAGAGTTCATCCTTGAGGACGGTAAATATGTATGTGGATGGGCAGTTGAGAAGATGTCGAAGTCAATGTACAACGTAGTCAACCCAGACATGATAGTAGAGAAATATGGTGCCGACACACTTCGTATGTACGAGATGTTCCTCGGACCTGTAGAGCTCTCTAAGCCATGGGATACAAACGGCATAGACGGAGTGCATAAGTTCCTCAAGAAGCTTTGGCGAGTATTCGACGGCGGACTTGTAGAAGCCAAGGCCGACGCCAAGGAGCTCAAGTCGCTTCACAAGGCCATCAAGAAGATCACATCAGACATCGAGAACTTCTCATTCAACACATGTATCAGCCAGTTCATGATTCTGCTCAACGAACTTGGCGACCTCAAGTGCAACAAGAAAGAGATATTCGAGCCAGTTGTAGTTCTCCTCACTCCATTTGCTCCACATATCGCTGAAGAGCTTTGGCATCAGATGGGTCACGACACAACCGTTCTCGATGCAGCATGGCCAGTATTCGATGAGAAGAACCTTGTCGAGAGCTCATTCAACTACCCTATCTCATTCAACGGCAAGACACGCTTCATGCTTGAATTGCCACTTGACATGGACAAGGCAGCGGTAGAGAAGACAGTTCTTGAAAATGAGCAGACTCAGAAGTACATCGACGGCAAGACAATCGCCAAGGTGATTGTCGTTCCTGGCAAGATTGTCAACATAGCCCTCAAGGGATAACAATCAAAGACATATAACAACTGAAGAGACGAAGCGCGGAAACACTTCGTCTCTTTTCATATCAAGATAACGATGGCAGACAAGCTGACACCTCAGCAACGGCATATATGCATGAGTCATATCAGAGGCAAGAACACGAAGCCCGAACTGATAGTCAGACGCTTCCTGCATGCCAGCGGCTACCGGTTTCGCATACACGTCAAGCGGTTGCCTGGCACGCCCGACATCGTCATGCGCAAATACAGGACAGTCATCTTTGTCAACGGATGCTTCTGGCATGGTCACAGCGACTGCAGCCTCTACGTATTGCCGAAGACCAACACCCAGTTCTGGCAGGACAAGATAACGCGCAACAAAGAGAGAGACGAGAAGACATATAGTCAGCTCAAGAAGATGGGATGGCATGTCATAAGGCTATGGGAATGCCAGCTCACGTCGAAGAACAGACAGAAGCACCTCGACAGTCTGCTTTATACGCTCAACCATCTCATGCTGATCAACATGGGTGCCAAGCCTATAAAAGCCTATTCTACAGACGATGAGCCAATGAAATATGCAGCGGAAGAATAGGAAAATAAGTTTTGTTATTGTAAATTTGCTTTCATCAAAAAAAAAAATCGCCATGAAAAAGTACATTCCAATCATCCTAAGCCAGATCGCGATAATAGCGATTCTTTGCTCATGCGAATCTAAATCGGGCAATGGCGAAGTATTCAAGTCGAGCGTCACCGGCAAAAACGGCGAAGTTCTCGTCATCATCAACGACGACATAAAGGCAGACACAGCAGGAAGATATATTACAGCCATGCTTAACGACAACTACTTGGGTTTGGCAGCGGCAGAACCTATCTTTGATGTTCAGACGGTACCACACGGATATTTCAACGAGACGATGGCAAAGTTTAGAAACATCATAGACGTTGTAGTAGCCGACACCATCAGCAAAGACACACTCATGTGCTTTGATGACATGTGGGCCCGTCCGCAGGCGTATATCTCTATAAAAGCCAAATCAAAGGCATCATTACTTAAGCTAGTGGAGCGCAACCACATCAAAGTAGTAAGTTACCTGTCTAAGTCAGAAAGAGACAGAATGATAGCCTACAACAAGCGTATTCAGCATTTTGCCATCCAGAGCGAACTATCCGAGAAATGGGGCATGGACATCATCATACCAAACACATTCACGAAATGCAATCCGAAGAACAAGGAGGACATGTCGTGGATAAGGATAGACACGGATGAGTCGAATGTGAACCTCCTCACGTATGACTTCCCATACGTAGGTGAAAGCTCGCTCTCCATGCCATATATACTCAACAAGCGCGACTCGCTATTGAGAGAGAACATCGAGGGACCTGACGGCTCGTTCATGTGTACTGAGGTACGTTTCGGTCTAGACGAGACACTCTATAAGAGCGGCAAATACAGAGGCATGGAAGTAGCCGAGTTGAGAGGTCTATGGCGCATGGAAGGCTATGCAATGGGTGGTCCATTCATCCTCAGGGCACATCATGACACGATAAACAATAGAATAATAGTAACCGACGGATTTGTATATTACCCTAGCCGAGACAAGAAACGCAACCTCATACGTCAGCTAGAGAGTATAATGTATACAATGAAGATAAACGAGAAATAAAGACATATCAAAAATATGGAAGAAGAACAGAAAATACGAGTAGGTATAGCGCAGGGAGACGTTAACGGCATAGGTTTCGAACTAATATTAAAAGCCTTGGCAGAGCCAGAGGCATACGACAACTTCGTACCTATCATCTATGGTTCGCCAAAGGCTGCCGCATACCATCGCAAAGCTCTCAACATACAGAATTTCAGCCTCAACAACATACGCGAGGCATCGGAGGCTCATAATAAGCGTGCCAATATTGTGACATGTGCCGACGACAACATCCATGTAGAATTGGGCAAGACATCTCAGTTTGCCGACGAGGCAGCTCTCGAGGCCCTCAAGGCAGCACGTCAGGACTTAAGGAACGGCAAGATTGACGTTCTCGTATGTGCTCCTATGAACGTATCGGACCCTAACAAGCCAGAGGGGCTGCAGCTATATGTGAAAGACAACTTGAGAGTATGTGTAGTAGCCGACAACGTATCCATCAACAACGTCGCTCAATACATCACCAAGGAGCGTATCACATCGGCATTACGCACACTTGACAAGTCGCTCAAGAACGACTTCACAATACGTCGTCCTAGAATAGCCGTTTTGAGTCTCAACCCTAAGATGGGCGAAGAGGAGCAGAACATCATCACACCAGCCATCGAAGAGGTAAGTGCAGAAAACATCTACGCCATGGGTCCATATTCTGCCGACGCCCTTTTTGGTAGTGACGCAGCATTCAAGTTTGACGCCATTCTCGCCATGTATTCTGACCAGGGCATAGCACCTTTCAAGGCTCTTGCCTACGAGAGTGGAGCAACGCTCACAATAGGTAACGACCAGATTGAGACAAGAACAGCTCACGGTCCGGAATATGAGAAGGCAGGACAAGACATGGCCTCATGCGAGTCGTTTAACAACGCCCTTTATCTTGCCATCAACACATTCAGAAACCGCAAGATAAACAAGGAGATATCTGCCAACCCTATGCAGACTCGCTCTCACAACGAGACAGAAAAGAACGCATAGTTGCGACACATACACGACACTAAGAGAGAGATGGAAGGTTTTTCCATCTCTCTCTTTTTTTATAGAGCAGGTTATATCTAGGGCAAGTTTATACTATAGCAAGTTATATACTGGAGGGAATCATATACAAACAAAAAAGGCAAGCGACATAAATTCACTTGCCTATTTTGGTGATCCAGGCGGGACTCGAACCCACGACCCGCAGCTTAGAAGGCTGCTGCTCTATCCAGCTGAGCTACTAGACCATCCCTTTTTTGCGTTGCAAAGATACATATTAATTGATAATTGGCAACAACAATATTACAAATTTATCATTATTTAGCATCAATGTCGAGCCATTTAGCGATAACCATACCCGGTATGCAACAGATGATAACATAGACAAAGAACATGCTATATCCGAGAGCCTCCTGCACGAATCCCGACACCATACCAGGCAACATCATACCGAGCGCCATAAAGCCCGTACATAGGGCATAATGAGCCGTTTTATACTCTCCCTGGGAGAAATGTATCAGATAGAGCGTAAACGCCGTAAAACCGAATCCATAGCCCAGCTGTTCGAGTGCCACACAAGAGCTCACGACCCAGACATCGGCCGTTTGTGTAAATGCGAGAAACACATAAACCAAATTAGGGACATTCATAGCAAAGACCATAGGCCACAGCCATTTCTTCAAGCCATCGCGAGCCACAACAAAACCTCCCAGCAGGCCACCAGCAAGGAGAGCAATGACACCTATAGTGCCATATATGAAACCCACATGTTCGTTATCCAGTCCCAGTCCACCAGCCTCTTGCCCATCGAGCAAGAAAGGGGACGCGATCTTAGAAAGCTGAGCCTCGCCGAAGCGGTAGAAAAGGATAAAGAGCATAGCGACAACGATACCCTTTTTCTTAAAGAAAGAGACGAACAAGTCGCGCACATTACCAAGAGAACGTGAAGCCACCTCCTTAGCCTTAGGGAGAGTAAAATAGTGATATACCGCTATTGACAGAGTCAGGACACCTACAACACCAAAGACGATAGCCCAAGCCTCCTGCATGCCATCGACATAATGGCTCAACGATCCGGCAGCCATGACAAGCACACCCTGTCCGAACACCATAGCCACGCGGTAGAAAATGTTGCGGACACCGACAAAGAAAGACTGGTCGGATTCATCCTGAGCGATCATATAATAGCCATCGGCTGCTATATCGTGAGTAGAAGAGCAGAAAGCCAAGAGCCACAACAGAGCGAGAGTACTTTGCCAGAAGAAAGACGTAGGGATAAAGAACGCCATACAAGAGAATCCGACGCCGAGCAAAGTCTGCATAGTGATCACCCACCATCGCTTAGACTTCAGGAGATCGACGACCGGGCTCCACAACGGCTTAATCACCCAAGGCAGGTAGAACCAGCTAGTATAGAGAGCAATATCGGCATTTGAGACCCCCAGATTCTTATACATGATGACAGAAACGGTAATTATCAGCACATAAGGCAATCCCTCGGCAAAATAGAGTGTAGGGATCCATTTCCAACCCTTTCTCATATCACTATATATTTAGTAATTAAACGAAAGGCCTGCCCCTTACGGGAGCAGGCACTTCTATTATTATTCTTATAGTCAGAATACTTAAAACTAGAGCTTTCTAGAAATCTCGATCTCTTCGTAAGCCTCAAGGATATCGCCGACCTGTATATCGTTGTAGTTAGTGATAGACAGACCGCAATCGAGACCAGCAACGACCTCCTTAGCGTCATCCTTGAAACGCTTGAGTGATCCGAGTTCGCCGGTATAGACAACGATACCATCGCGGATGACACGAACCTTAGACTTGCTCTTGATCTTACCCTCGTTGACGAAGCAGCCAGCGATAGTACCGACCTTAGAGATCTTGAATGTCTCACGAACCTCGACGTTACCGTTAACCTGCTCCTTGATTTCAGGAGAGAGCATACCTTCCATAGCGTCCTTAAGTTCCTCGATAGCGTCGTAGATGATAGAGTAGAGACGTATATCGATTTCCTCACGTTCAGCGAGCTTACGAGCCTCGCTAGAAGGGCGAACCTGGAAGCCAACGATGATAGCGTTAGAAGCTGCAGCGAGGTTAACGTCGGCCTCAGATATCTGACCTACGCCCGAGTGAACCACATTAACCTGAATCTCTTCAGTAGAGAGCTTCATGAGTGATTCGCTAAGAGCCTGTACAGAACCATCGAAGTCGGCCTTAACGATAACGTTAAGTTCCTGGAAGTTACCGATAGCGAGACGGCGTCCGATCTCATCGAGAGTAAGATGCTTATGAGTACGTTTCTGCTGTTCGCGGATAAGCTGGTCGCGCTTAGTAGCAACCTCCTTAGCCTCACGTTCGTCAGCGAACACATTGAACTTCTCGCCCGCTGTTGGAGCGCCGTTGAGACCGAGAACGAGAACTGGTTCAGAAGGACCAGCCTTCTCGACCTTCTGGTTACGTTCGTTGAACATAGCCTTAACGCGGCCATAGTTAGAACCGCAAACCACCATATCACCAACACTAAGAGTACCGTTGCTAACGAGGAGAGTAGCGATATATCCGCGGCCCTTATCGAGAGAAGACTCGATAACGTTACCCACTGCCTGACGGTTAGGGTTAGCCTTAAGCTCGAGCATATCAGCTTCGAGAAGCACCTTATCGAGAAGTTTATCAACATTGAGGCCCTTCTTAGCAGAAATCTCCTGGCACTGATACTTACCGCCCCATTCTTCAACGAGGTAGTTCATATTAGCGAGAGCCTCACGTATCTTATCAGGGTTAGCGCCTGGTTTATCAATCTTGTTGATAGCGAAGATAATAGGCACATTAGCTGCTGAAGCGTGGTTTATAGCTTCGACAGTCTGTGGCATGACGCTATCGTCGGCAGCGACGATGATGATAGCGACGTCGGTAACCTGAGCACCGCGGGCACGCATGGCAGTGAAGGCCTCGTGACCTGGGGTATCAAGGAAAGTAATATGACGGCCACTTTCGAGAGTCACATTATAAGCACCGATATGCTGAGTTATACCGCCGGCCTCACCCGAGATAACGTTTGTTTTACGAATATAGTCGAGGAGGGAAGTCTTACCATGGTCGACGTGACCCATGACAGTCACGATAGGAGGACGTTCCTGGAGGTCAGCCTCATCATCGACGATCTCCTCTTCAGCAGAAGCCACTTCAACGCTAACGAATTCAACCTTATAGCCGAACTCCTCAGCAACGATAGCCATAGACTCGGCGTCGAGACGCTGGTTGATAGACACGAGAGTACCGAGAGACATGAAGGTAGCGATAACCTGGTTGACAGGGACACCCATCATGCTAGCGAGTTCGCTTGTTGTCACGAACTCAGTCACCTTGAGAATCTTCTTGTCAGCCTCCATGCGCTCCTCTTCCTCGGCGCGGCGCTGGCTAAGTTCCTCACGCTTGTCGCGGCGATGCTTAGAGTGCTGGCTCTTAGCTCCCTTAGCAGTAAGGCGAGCGAGAGTTTCCTTAATCTCCTTCTGAACATCTTCCTCGTTCACCTCCTGGTGCTGAGGGCGTTTGTTCTTCTTGTCCTTGTTACGCTGCTGCTGGCCGTTGTTGTTGTTACCACCATTCTGCTGGCCACCATTCTGCTTGAAATTATTGTTGTTCTGGCCACCATTCTGCTTCTGCTGGCCATTGTTATTACCACCATTCTGCTGGCCACCGTTCTTCTTCTGCTTATCGCGGTTGATAGCGTTGTTGACCTGCTTGATAGTATTAGGTGAAGAGAGGTCCACGCGCTCGTTCTCCTTCTGGATGCGCTGACGCTTCTTCTTATCGTTCTTCTTGTTGCCACGGCCATAAGCGTCGGTCTTGCCAACAGGGAGGTCGATCTTGCCAAGCACAACAGGTCCGCTAAGCTTAGGCTGGTTAGGAAGTTTGAAAACATCCTCTTCTTCCTCAGCCTGCTGAGGCTTTGGCTGTTGCAGTGGTTTAGGCTGAGCCTCGGCAGGTTTAGGCTGCTGCTGTTGAGGCTTAGGCTGAGCAGGCTTCTGTTCCTGCTTATTATTGTTGTTGTTATTATTATGCTGAGGTGCGGCAGGCTTCTTGCCGTTGCTCAGATCTATCTTACCGACAACCTTAGGTGCCTTGATAGGATCAGGCGAGACAAGTTCTGCTTCCACCGTTGGCTGGATGCTTATAGTCTCCTTCTTCTGCTTGTGCTTCTGCTCTTCGCCAATCTTTTCAGACTGCTTCTTGAGGCTTCTGTCGGGATTGAACTTCTCCTCCAACATAGCGCAAAACTCATCAGGGACCTTAGTGTTTGGGGTGACTTCCTCGTTATATCCTTTGCTTTTTAAGAAGTCAGCTATTGAATTGACACCAACGTTCAATTCGCTTGCCAACTTGCTCACTCTTTTTCCTTCTGCCATATTTTTTTCATAACCTTTTTACGTTAAACAAAAGCCACCTCGCTATCCATCAACCAAGGTGGCGGGACCGCAGGGGTATCATTCGAATTCAGCCTTAAGAATAGACAGAACGTCGGCGATAGTCTCCTCTTCGAGGTCGGTACGGCGAAGCAACTCTTCACGGCCGAGTTCGAGAACCGACTTAGCGGTATCGCAACCGATCTGCTTGAGTGCGTCGATAACCCAGCCGTCGATTTCGTCTTCGAACTCTTCGAGCTGAACATCCTCTTCACCCTCCGACTGCTCACGATATACATCGATATCGTATCCGCAAAGCTGCATAGCAAGCTTGATGTTGCTACCGCCACGGCCGATAGCCAATGACACCTGATCAGCGTCAAGATATACCTCAGCGCGACCCTTTTCTTCATCTACCTTGATAGAGTTGATGCGAGCAGGGTTGAGAGCGCGCTGTATATAGAGCTGAATGTTATTAGTAAAGTTGATAACGTCGATATTCTCGTTGCGAAGTTCACGAACAATGCTATGGATACGTGAGCCCTTCATACCAACGCAAGCGCCAACTGGGTCGATACGGTCATCGTATGACTCAACGGCAACCTTAGCGCGTTCGCCTGGCATGCGGACAATCTTCTTGATAGTGATAAGACCGTCGAAGATTTCAGGAACTTCCGACTCGAACAAACGCTCAAGGAAGATAGGAGAAGTACGCGAGAGGATGATGAGTGGGTTGTTGTTCTTTATCTCTACACGAACAACGACAGCGCGGAGGGTATCACCCTTACGGAAGAAGTCGGAAGGGATCTGCTCAGTCTTAGGGAGGATAAGGTCGTTACCCTCTTCGTCGCGCACGAGCACCTCGCGCTTCCAAACCTGGTAAACCTCACCAACGACAACCTGTCCAATTCTGTCCTTGTAGAGCTGGTAGATATTGTCCTTCTCGAGTTCCATGATGCAGCCAGCAAGCTGCTGACGGAGGCTAAGGATAGCACGGCGGCCAAAGTCCTTCATGAGAACTGGCTCAGTAACATCCTCACCAATTTCGAAATCTGCGTCGATTTTCTTTGCGTCGGTCAAAGAGATCTCGAGGTTAGAATCTTCAACAGCACCATCTTCAACGACCTTACGGTTGCGCCAAATCTCGCAGTCGCCCTTATCAGTATTGATGATGACGTTATAGTTCTTGTCAGTACCATAAGTCTTAACAAGGATGCTACGGAAAGCATCTTCGAGGATGCGGATGAGAGTCGCACGGTCGATGTTCTTAAGCTCTTTGAACTCAGCGAATGTGTCTATCAGATTAATCTTTTCCATATCTCGCTTATTTTTATCTTACTTAAACGATATTACGTCTTTTACTAGTTTCACTTCATTATATGCGTAGCGGTAATGATTAGTCACCGTCTGCTTCTTCTTAGCGCCTTCGACAACAATCTTTTCTTCGATGTCCACCTCAAACCCTTCAGCGTCGGCTGCTGTAAGGATACCCTTCTTATGAGAGCCGTTGGCGTAGGTCACCTCCACCTCGTTGCCGAGGTTCTTCTCGAACTGTCCGAGCACCTTAAGCTCGCAGCCTATACCAGCCGACGACACCTCGAGGTCATAGTCCTCCACATCACGGTCGAGAGCTTCCTCGATCATGCGGGTGAGGGTCACGCAGTAGTCGATGTCAACACCCTCCTTCTTGTCAACGACAAGGCGGATAGAATTGTCGGCGCTTACTGTCAGCTCTACCACGAACACGCCATCTTCGGCGAGTTTTGCTTCAACTATCTTACCAACTGTATCTACGGTTATCATTTCTGATATTTTCAGTTTGTTACAATAAAATAGGGGACCTGAAAAGTCCCCTACAAGTGAGTTGTATTGTATTTTCAGTTGCAAATATATACATTTTCAGCCGAATACGAAATCTTTTTTTGTAAAATATTGATTTTAACACCAAAATAGGTTCTTATCACTCCTCAAATGTATCATCTTCTTTATAAGTGTTAGCTGTAAGAATGAAGATCACTATGAGTATAATGCCAATTGTTGCAGCTATCAGGCGAGCTGTCGTGAGGAATTCGCCGAAGATGTTAAACGAGCGCTGAAATACGATACATTGGTTAATGGCGAAATCATATACCAGCAACGCTCTGAACATATTGTCGTAGCTGAGCACGTATGATGCTATGAAGAGCATAGCGAAACCCAATACCGAGAATCCGCAAAACCATTCAGCGAAAAAGAAATTTTTGCCGCACAACAGACCGACAACATGGGCCGTCATGATGACACACGCCGCAAACATAGTGTATTTCATCAGCGTGCTGAGCTTCTTGAGTAGTTCTATATTCATGAATATAACTTTTTACTCAGTGTACGCTTTTTTGCAACAAAATGTTGCTCGGTGAAGGAGTTAAGTACACTATAGGCCAAAGTGGCAATATTCCCTATGTGCGTGCGCGGCCGTTATCTGTATCTTAGATTCCGTAGCGTGTACAATAGACTGCTTATATGGTGAATGCGTTTTCTGGAAGAGATTTCTTCCATTGGCCTTTACCTGTGTCTTCTGTTACTCATGGGTGCATATGTATAAGTTCTACAAGGAGAACAGCTACTATGTCACCGATTGTGAGACAGTCGGCAACAAGAAGACTTACACGATAAAATACAAATAGGCGCCAATCGCAATACAACAGCGACTATTTCGTCTGTGCTTCAGCTGCGGCCTTCTTTGACTCCTCGATAGCTATACCAATCTCTATCTTGACTTTTTCGAGAGCCTTACCAGCCTCAGTCATTGCGGCTTGTGCGGCAGCCTTAGCCTGTGCCTTACTCTCGTCGATAACTTCGGCTTCGGACACGGCTGCATCGGCGAAGGCGTTGACAATGGCAATGACAGCTTCGACAGCCTCAACTTTGGCCTTGGCGGCAGTTTCTACGAAATCGAGAATCTCGGTTTCTGCCTTCACAACCGACTCGGACAACGTGCTGAACGTCTCCTTACGGCCGTTACGGTATGTGACTTCGCGTATTTGTGATTTGGGCATTTGATATTCTAGAGCTTCTCCTTTGTATTTGTAGTAGATGTTATTGACATCTATCTTAAACACATCAACAGATATCGTTTCGCCATTTTTCATCACTACAGTATCCTGAGCTTCAGCGATATGGGCGAAAGACAAGCCAATAAAGGCGACAAGGATTGCTACGACATTTTTCATACCTATAAATTTTGATAGTTTAGACAACAAACAAATATACAAAAACGGGAATAATTACGAAATACGAATTACGAAACATTGGGGAATTACGAATTACGAAATGAAGTTCGGTGTTAGCTGTTTGTGAAGACCAGGCGGGGAGGAATAACAGTCACTAATATACCAAAGATAACAAGCCCTCTGATGCTTTTGCACTAGAGGGCTTGTTTTTATCATGTAGATGCGGCACGTCACGTCTCAGTTCGCGTTAGCCAGGCTGTTTGAAGACCAGGCTATTCGAAGACGGTGCACGCACCATCTCTACGACAAGTTGGCGAGGTACTTTTTCCTGGTGTGGAGAGAATGTACCCGTTGGAAGTGATATTACTTAATCACCTTTTCGAGTTCAGCGATATTCTTCTGAACATCCTCATCTGTCACCTCATAGTTCTGGAGGGAACCTGACATATACTGATCGTAAGCAGTCATATCGATAAGGCCATGTCCAGAGAGGTTGAAGAGGATAACCTTCTCTTCGCCAGTCTTCTTACATTCATTAGCCTCGCGGATAGTGGCAGCAATAGCGTGGCAGCTTTCTGGTGCAGGGATGATACCTTCAGCCTGAGCAAAGAGCATACCAGCGTCGAAGCTCTCGAGCTGCTTGATATCGACAGCCTCCATGAGTCCATCCTTAAGGAGCTGGCTCACGATAACGCCAGCGCCATGGTAACGGAGACCACCGGCGTGGATATTAGCAGGCATAAAGTTATGTCCGAGAGTAAACATAGGGAGGAGTGGAGTATAACCAGCCACGTCACCGAAGTCATACTGGAACACACCGCGAGTAAGCTTAGGGCAGCTAGCAGGCTCAGCAGCTATGAAGCGAGTCTTCTTGCCGTCCTTGATATTATGACGCATGAATGGGAAGCTAATACCGCCGAAGTTAGAACCGCCACCGAAGCACCCTATCACGATATCAGGATATTCGCCAGCCTTCTCCATCTGTTTCTCAGCCTCGAGGCCGATGACAGTCTGGTGAAGAGTCACGTGGCTCAGCACAGAGCCGAGAGTATAGCGGCAGTTAGGGGTATTGATAGCGAGCTCAACAGCTTCAGAGATAGCTGTACCAAGTGATCCCTGGTTGTTAGGGTCCTTAGTAAGGATATCCTTACCGGCACGAGTTGACATAGAAGGAGAAGCGGTAACCTGAGCACCATAAGTCTGCATTATCATACGGCGGTAAGGCTTCTGGTTGTAAGATATCTTAACCTGGTAAACAGCAGCTTCGAGTCCGAACACCTTAGCAGCATACGAGAGAGCCGCACCCCACTGGCCAGCGCCAGTCTCTGTTGTCACATTTGTGATACCCTGCTTCTTGCAGTAATAAGCCTGAGCAAGAGCCGAATTAAGCTTGTGGCTACCAACAGGGCTCACACTCTCATTCTTGAAATAGATATGTGCAGGAGTACCGAGAGCCTTTTCTAGTCCGTAAGCACGAACAAGAGGAGTAGAACGGTAGTATTTATACATCTCGCGCACCTCATCAGGGATATCGATCCAAGCATTTTCCTGATCAAGTTCCTGGTTACACAACTCCTCTGCAAAGATAGGATAGAGATCTTTAGGCTGCAAAGGCTCTTTAGTTGCAGGGTTGAGTGGAGGCATAGGCTTATTAATCATATCAGCCTGGATATTATACCACTGGCGTGGCAACTCATCCTCCTCGAGGAAAAAACGCTTCTGTTTAGTCATAGTATTATTCTTGTGTTGTTAATTTAAGGTTTTCTGCACAAAGATAACCAAACGCCGTCAAATACGATAATTGTTTCTATACGATTTTTAGTCTTTTTTTACATACGAAGCAAAGCATCAGAAAACAGAGATGCCGACTATACCAGTAAAGGCACAGTCGGCATCGACATATAAATCTAAAGAAATGATTATTCGTCAAGTTTAAGCACGGCGAGGAAAGCCTTCTGAGGCACCTCTACCCTACCGATCTGCTTCATGCGCTTCTTACCCTCCTTCTGTTTCTCGAGAAGTTTACGTTTACGCGACACGTCGCCACCATAACACTTAGCTGTCACATCCTTACGTACAGCCTTGATAGTCTCGCGGGCGATAACCTTAGCGCCGATAGCCGCCTGTATCGCCACTTCAAACTGCTGGCGAGGTATCAGTTCCTTAAGCTTTTCGCACATCTTACGTCCGATAATCACAGCGTTATCGATAAAGGTAAGAGTAGAAAGAGCGTCAACCTTTTCACCATTGAGGAGGATATCCATCTTAACGAGCTGGCTAGGACGGTAGTCGATAGGATAGTAGTCGAACGACGCATATCCGCGAGAGAGGCTCTTAAGACGGTCGTAGAAGTCGAACACAATCTCAGCCAGTGGCATATCATATTCCAGTTCCACACGGTCGGAAGTGAGATAAGTCTGCTTCTGTAGCGTACCACGCTTAGACATGCAGAGAGTCATTATCGTGCCGACAAATTCGCTCTTAGTAATCACCTGAGCCTTGATATAAGGTTCTTCGACATGGTCGAGTACGGTAGGTTCAGGCAGGGCCGAAGGCATGTGAACCTCTATAAGTTCGCCCTTCTTCGTATAAGCCTTATAAGGCACGTTAGGCACAGTAGTGATCACCGCCTGGTTGAATTCGCGGTCGAGACGTTCCTGCACAATCTCGAGATGCAGCAGTCCGAGGAAGCCACATCGGAAGCCGAAGCCGAGAGCGAGAGACGATTCTGGGGTAAAAGTAAGTGAAGCGTCGTTAAGCTGTAGCTTTTCGATAGAAGCACGCAGATCCTCGTAATCTTCGGTATCGATAGGATAGATACCGGCGAAGACCATAGGCTTCACCTCTTCGAATCCGTCGATAGCCTTTTCACAAGGGTTATCACGATGAGTTATGGTATCGCCCACCTTAACCTCCCTACTAGTCTTTATGCCACTGATAATATAGCCCACGTCGCCAGCCTTCACCTCCTTACGAGGCTCGAGGTCGAGGCGGAGTACGCCCACCTCATCGGCATCATACTCCTTACCGGTAGCCACAAACTTAACCATATCGCCAGGGCGGATAGTACCGTTGACAACCTTGAAGTAAGCGATGATACCGCGGAAAGAGTTGAACACCGAGTCGAAGATAAGGCACTGCAGAGGAGCCTCAGGATCGCCCACAGGAGGAGCGATGCGGCTTACGATAGCCTCGAGAATCTCTGGCACGCCCATACCGGTACGTCCACTTGCGTGTATTATATCCTCACGTTTACAGCCTATGAGTTCAATTATCTGATCCTCCACCTCATCAGGCATAGCGTTAGGCATATCCATCTTATTGAGAACCGGTATGATCTCCAGGTCGTGATTGATAGCCTGATAGAGGTTAGATATTGTCTGAGCCTGAATACCCTGAGTAGCGTCCACCACGAGCAGAGCGCCTTCGCAGGCAGCGATAGAACGAGACACCTCATAAGAGAAGTCCACATGGCCCGGGGTATCGATAAGGTTGAGCACATATTTCTGTCCATCTTGCGCCACGTAGTCCATCTGTATGGCGTGACTCTTGATAGTGATACCGCGCTCGCGCTCGAGATCCATATCATCGAGCACCTGAGCCTGCAGATCCTTGCCAGTCACAGTCTTAGTATATTCAAGCAGACGGTCGGCAAGAGTACTCTTACCGTGGTCGATATGCGCTATTATGCAGAAATTACGTATGTGTTTCATTTCAATAATATTCGTAGTGTGGCAAAGGTAAGAAAAATCTGCCAACTTACAATCACAAGAGGCCATGGGGGGAAACAAAAATGGCCCCAGACAAAGTCGGAGGCCAATATGCTAAACCCAGAAAGGCATCAATGCATTTTTCTGCCGATGATATTAAAGAACTCCTCGCGAGTAGCGATGCTTGTAGCGAAAGCGCCGGTAAAATCGCTAGTAGTAGTAAACGAGTTTTGCTTTTGCACGCCACGCATCTGCATACACATGTGCTGAGCCTCGATTACCACAGCCACACCGAGAGGGTTGAGAGTGTTCTGAATGCACTCTTTGATCTGTGTAGTGAGACGTTCCTGGACCTGAAGGCGGCGAGCGTAAGCCTCGACAACGCGAGGGAGCTTGCTCAACCCTGTAATATAGTCGCGAGGGATATAGCCGATATGAGCCTTACCGAAGAAAGGCAACATATGGTGTTCGCACATAGAATAGACCTCTATATCCTTAACAACAACCATCTGCTGGTAAGGCTCCTTGAACATTGCTCCGCGCAATATAGCCTCAGGGTCTTCATTGTAGCCCTTGAGCAAGAACTGCATAGCCTTAGCCACTCGTTCAGGAGTCTTCACGAGACCTTCGCGGTTGACATCTTCACCCATGAGTCCGAGAATAGACTTCACATGTGAGCCCACACTAGAGGTCAGTTTCTCCTTGTATATGTTACTGTTGTCCTGAAGCTCTGAAGCTGATAAAATCTTTGTCATATCTGTTGTTTATCTGATTCTTACAATATCTCTCTTCTTGAGTACCATAGCCGAGCGTGATGGGATGTAGAGATGTAGCACATCGTGGTCGCCCTCAGGCTGAGTGTAGAACACGAAATACATATCGTTGCGGTCGAAGCCGTTGAAGCGGCCCTCGTCGGTAGAGAGAACAATATTATAGCGTCCCTTAGGTGCAGGGATACCATAGTCGGTATAAGAGTTCGTAGGGCTAAAGTTAAACACGAGCAGCAAGTCGCCGCGCATGAAGGCCAGCACCTGAGTGCCGTCGTAGTCGTAGAGACGATAAGGATAGGTAGGCTGAGGCACCTCCTTATAGAGCTTAAGCATCTCAGTCTCGAAGTCCTGAAGGAAATGATAGCGCAGATAGTCCGCCTTAGCCAGATCCCATTGGCGACGCGCATATTTATAGCTCCATCCGTTGCCCTCGCGAGGGAAGTCGATCCACTCAGGATGGCCAAATTCGTTACCCATAAACGTAAGGTAGCCGCCATTCGACGTAAAGAGCGTAACGAGACGAATCATCTTATGCAGCGCCATACCACGATCGACAGCCATGTTCTGGCTTTCGCAGTTCATGTCGGTGTACATATCCTTGTCGATAAGGCGGAATATAATCGTCTTGTCGCCCACAAGTGCCTGGTCGTGACTCTCGGCATAGTTAACCGTCTTCTCCTCAGGTCGATGGAGCTGCAGTTCGTAGAAGATCTTACCTACAGGCCATTTCTCATCAGGGACCTCCTTGATAAGCTTAATCCAATAGTCAGGAATACCCATAGAGAGACGCATATCGAAGCCCAAGCCACCAGCCTCTATGTCGCCAGCGATACCAGGGAAGCCGCTCATCTCCTCGGCTATAGTAACAGCATAAGGCTTAACCTCATGGATGAGTATATTAGCAAGTGCGAGATAGACAATAGCATCCTCGTCCTCGTTAGCGCAGAAATAGTCGGCGTAGCAAGTGAAGTCCTTGCCCAGTCCGTGATCATAGTAGAGCATACTCGTCACGCCATCGAAGCGGTAGCCGTCGAAATGGTATTCCTCGAGCCAGAAGCGGTCGTTAGAGAGGAGGAAACGCAAAGTCTCGATCTTGCCATAGTTGAAGCAGCGGCTATCCCAAGCAGGATGGTTGCCCCTATCGCCATAATGGAAGTAGAGGTCGGTTGTACCGTCGAACTTCGACAAGCCCTCATTCTCGTTCTTCACGGCATGAGAGTGGACGATATCCATGATAACAGCAATGCCATTCTCATGGGCCTCATTGATAAGACGCTTAAGGTCTTCCGGTGTACCGAAGCGCGAAGAGGCAGCGAAGAAATTGCTCACATGATAGCCGAAGCTACCATAGTAGGGATGTTCCTGTATAGCCATGAGCTGGAGCGTATTGTAGCCAGTCTCGATGACATGAGGAAGCACATTCTTGCGGAAATCCTCGTAGGTAGCCACACCCTCACCCTCGCCACTCATACCGATATGAGCCTCATATATGAGACGAGCATTTTCGGGGTTGACCTTAAAATTCTTGTCAGTCCACTTAAAAGCCTTCTCCGGTTCCCACACCTGAGCGTCGAAGAGCTTAGTATCTTCATTCTGAACAACTCTCGTAACATAGGCAGGCAGACGATCGGCCTGACCACCGTTCCAATGCATAGAGAGCTTATATTTATCCTGATGCTTAAGAGCGTCGGCCGGCAACGTTATCTCCCAGTTGCCAAACTCAATACGCTTAAGTTCATACTCTTTCTTCTCCTTCCAGCCAGAGAACTCGCCAATAAGAAAAATCTGAGTGGCATTAGGCGCCCATTCGCGGAACACCCATCCATCTTTCGTCTTATGCAAACCATAGTAATGATGGCCAGTAGCGAACTCCATAAGCGAACCGAAGTCAGACTTGATATCTTCGATGCGTGAAAGGATCTTCTTATGACGATCATTAATGATATTAGCGTATGGCTCAAGATATGAGTCACTCTTATATATTGGCAATCTGTTCATAAACCTAGAGAATTAGAGTTTTTCTGTTGGTATCGTGAAATAGAAGCATGCACCGCCCTTATAGCCAGTATCGCACCATATACGGCCATTAGCCAACTCTATATAACGCTTGGCAACAGCCAATCCGATGCCAGTGCCGTTCATCTGACGAGTGAGAGCGTTTTCGGTAGCGCTAAACATGCTAAATATCTTATCTTCGTTGCCGCTCTTTATGCCGCAGCCAGTATCCTTGACGAAGAAAGTTGCCTCCTTATGGTCAACAGAATAGCCGAAAGATATCTTACCCTTTTCGGTAAACTTGCAAGCATTGTCGAGGAGCTGGTCGAAGACCTTATTGATAATCTCGTCGCTATTCCAGATAGTATCAAATGGAGCCTCGAGGCCGAATGACGTCTCGATATCGACCTGCTTACCCTTTTCGCGGAGGACACCCTGGAAGCGCTCCTTAATCTCGACAAGAATATCGTTGAGCTGGATAGGAGATGCAGCCTTGAACATGTAGCTCGACTGGAGCTTTGATATATCGATAAGATTGTCGATTACCTTAAGAAGCATATCGCAGTTCTGCTTGATAATACTGATAAACTCGGTACGATCGCTCTCATTATCTACAGTCTCGAGCAGATCGACGAAGCCCATGATAACGTTCATAGGAGTACGTATCTCATGAGAGAGGTTGGTAAGGAATATCGACTTAAGCTCCTTGTTTTCAGCCGACTTCTCCTTCTCAATCTTGAGGTCGTTGGTAAGCACCTCGACATTCTGACGGAGAGAGACGATACGCTGTTCGTAGGCGGCGCGTCCTTGCTTAAGCTTCTCACATTCGATGTCGGCCTCGAAAGTAGGGGCCAGAAGATGAAGCAGACGCGTCTTAGCGTCGATATTGGATATGTCGCTCACGGCGAGACCAAGCAGAAGTCCCGTCTGTGCGTTCTTGCTATTCTTGATAGGGACGGAGATGAAGCCTACTGCACCGATCTTAGGGAATGGCAGACCGCTAAGCATGGCTGCTGCGTCGTTGGAAGCCACAGGCTGGCTATGCATCCATGTAAACGTGCGGTCTTCGACCTGGAAAGACTTGTCAGACGATTCAACGACAACAAACTTATCCTGAGCATCCTTTCGGCATAAGAGGAGGCAATGACAGCCGCACATGCCCGCCATGTCAACAAGTCGTCTATGCCGGTCGTTGTAGCCGCCCGACGAGAGCAGTCTTTTGAGGTCAGAGAAATTCTCAGAAACGAACTCCGACATGTCGGAATAGTTGTTCACCTTGTGCGCCCTCTCCGAATTCTTATTCTTGAAAAATATATCTAGGAAACCCATATCCGTAGTGCTTCAATATTTACAAAGAAACAAACAATATTTAAGACTCACAAATTTTTCTTTGATTTAGAGAGTCACCCCGCGAGGGTAACAGAGGTACCATCGTGAATCCTTGTCACCCAGCAAATCGAAGTCGAGTTCGGACTTCTCCGAGACATCATATATGTCGCCATCCCTGCCGATGATATTGATTGTATCATTGCCGAATGAGTTGTAAGTATTGCTCTTCACACGACCAGTGATAACGAAGTAGCGAGCGTCGTGTTCGGATATCTTAAGGAAGAGAGCCGTCTTCTTGCAAGCCTCCTCGACAATAGCGTCGGAGAACTTATTCTCGCTGATGTCGATATGGAGCAGATGACGGTTGATAAACCACGTACTGAGAGTTGCCAAGATACGGTCGTCACTCATAGTCCACACCTTGATAGCCGACATAATATCATTGTCATCGAGGAGTGTGAAGTTACGTATCGTCTCATATTCGTCGAAGTTATCCTTATCTATTTCATTCTCGAAGAAATAGGCCAAGTGAGGAGGAGCGAACTGAGGCTTACCCTGACGAGTAAGGTTCTTAGCACGTCGGAGAATACTCGTAAGCATTCGTTCAGCCGACATTACAGTCTTGTGAAGATAGACCTGCCAATACATGAGACGGCGGGCGATGAGGAACTTCTCGACAGAGTAGATACCCTTAGCCTCAACAACGAGCTTATCGTCGTGAACATCGAGCATCTTGATGATACGGTCGGAGCCGATAGTACCTTCAGACACGCCAGTATAGAAACTATCGCGCTTGAGGTAGTCAAGACGGTCGGTATCGAGCTGGCTCGAGATAAGCTGGTGGAGGAAAGGCTTGCATCGGCCCTCGAATATGTCGATGGTACGGTCCAGACGTCCGCCCATCATCTGGTTCATTCGTTCCATGAGGACCTTAGAGATCTCCTCATGAGTTACCGAATTGACAATAGAACGCTCGAGCACGTGAGAGAACGGGCCATGTCCGATATCGTGGAGCAGCATAGCCGCCATAGCAGCACGTTGTTCATCTTCGGTAATGAGAGTTCCCTTATTCTGAAGCGTATCCATAGCCAGATGGATAAGATGCATAGCTCCCAGGGCATGCTGGAAACGGGTATGGAGCGCACCAGGATAGACAAGGCTTGTCATGCCGAGCTGATGGATACGACGAAGGCGTTGCATCCAAGGGTGGTTAAGAATATCGAGCAGAAGCTTATATTCGATAGTTATAAAGCCGTGCACCGGGTCGTTGACTATCTTGTTTGTCGGAAACCAGTTGTTCATTTTTCTCCTTCTTTAATCTTGCGAACTATTTCGCATACCAATATCCTATCTTCCTTTGTCAGTCCATGACGTGCTGCCACGGTAGCGTTCACATCGAACTTATCGATGAACTCATCAACAGACTTACACTGTATAGCGCCGCTAAGATAGGACTTGATAGCGTCGCCCTGTTGTTGCATAATGTTATATATATGACCTTCAATGATGAAGTCGTCACTACATTTGTTTTCAATCCTCTTGATCTGCGCCAATGCCTGGTCGAACTTCTCCTGGAAATAGTAGCAGCGGACAATGCTGCTCTTGAGCGAGGAGCTGCTCTGCTTATATTCGGCCTCGAAATAGTAGCGCAAAGCCTCAGAGTAGAGAGCGAGTGACTCGTAGCATCTCGCGATACTCTCGACAACCGACATGTCGTCGGGGCGAGACGAGGCAATCTTAAGGAGACATTCGAGTTCGCCCTTGACATCGCCCAATTTAGAATAGCAGAGAGCCTTTTTCTTGACCGTCCACAGCTTAGTGTCGCCAAGCATCTCAGCCATGTCAAGATAATCTACAGCAAGACGGTAGTCGCCCACCTTGATAAGGCAGTAGGCCATCTTCTTGCACAGATCGATATTTTCAGAATCCTTGAGAATAAGGATGCGATACATCGCTGTTCCAAGATTTATCACATCGTGTTCGACGCAATAGTCGGCCATGCCATAGAGTTCGTCGTCAGACAGATACTTCATGAAAGACCTGCTCTGGACAAACGGAGAGAGAGCGTCGAACGGATTGTTCATGTCGCGCTTTGACGGGTGAACATTGAACAAGCGGTATATATCGTGAACGAACGAAGTCACATATTTGCAGAAGCCAGCATCCACCTCGTCGAGGCCGTCATCCGACTTAATGTCAGATGCCAGGTCGAGTTCGCGCAGATAGACAGTACATATCGAGCCCCTATGAGCCTCAGGGATAACAGCGATGCTCAGCAGCACCGAGAACTTGTCGGATTCGCAAAGAGTAGCCGTTTCACTTATCTTTTCAACAAACGCCTCGCGCACATCGTCGGCCAAGCGAGCTATAGCACTTTGTATCTCATTATTATCCCTCGTGAAAGGCACAAGCCAGTTTGACAGACGTCGGAAAAAGCCGAAGCTCTTAAGATGCGACACAGTAGCGAAGAAAATGTCGGCACCTTCGTCATGCCACTTATCGAGCTGCTTCATACTCTTGCTAAGAGCCTGGTTGTCGCTCGTCATCTCGGCCCAGTCTTCAGCTGTAGCATGGAACGAGCCACGACGCTCGAGGACATCCATCTGAGCCGATATCTGTGGAGTTATCTCGTTGGTCACCTTATCCATTATGGCAGAAGCCTGAGGGCTACGAAGAACGCTACGTATAGCAGTCAGCATCTCCTTACGCGACGAAGCATCCTCCATGAGGAAGTCGATCTGCGCCACGACAGACGGGAAATGGGCCAGTCTCTTATGATACCACACCATAGTCACGACAACGCACACCATAGCCCTTGCGCGGATATGGACATCAGACGAGCTGCACAACTCAATAAGCATTTCAAGATAGCCCGAAGAGAAGCTACTCTCGAGGCTCATCAGGAGTGCGCCGATAAACAACTCACGGTCGCGCCTACGCACATCAGACCCTTCGCCGAACACACGTCGGAGGAGGTTGATAACATTATCATCGTCGCGCGATGCCCATATAGCGTTGAAGATATGTTGCGATATATCATCGAGTCTCGTCGTGTCGTCCTCCGCCAATGCAGAGGCATAGTCGGACGTCCATCTCTCAAAAGCCGACCAGTCGGCAGACCCCACCTCGTCCTGCCATTCACGCATAGCCTTGAAACGTAATGTCGTAGCGCCACAGCGCAAAGACTCGCGGTCGCGCCATTCATCAACGATAGAATAGAGCTGTTCGATTATATTGACGAGAATGTTTTTGCTAAGAGGATCGACCACGCCAGTCGAGGAAAAATCGAGAAGAGAGTTATATGAATAACGGACATCGTCGAGGACAGATGCCGTAACAGCCATATTTTCAGACGACAACTTGCTAATTACCGAGCCTATCTCACCCTTTTCGAGAAGAGATTGGAGCCGGCTATATGTTTCTTTTATCTCGGCTAAATTCATAATGGTACGAAATTAGCAAATTTCCTTTTTTCTGTATAACTTTGACACATGATTTTACGGTTCCGTAGTTCAATGGATAGAATATCAGATTCCGGTTCTGCTGATAGGGGTTCGATTCCCCTCGGGATCACTAATAATAACGAGTTACGAAATACGAAACGGAGTTCGGCGATAGTAAACTACGAATTATTGAGCTGACTAGAGAAGGCCGCAGTTGTCGGTCCAACCATCGTCGGATGGTTCGATAAAAGGAAGAGTAAATACGAACTTAGCGCCCTTAGTATATCTTGGATCGAGATAGATCTCGCCACCGAAATGCTCAACAATGCTCTTACAGAGCGAGAGACCGATGCCAAAGCCCTGAGATGTCTCATTAACCTTTTCAAAACGGTTGAAAATCAGCTTCTGCTTATCCTTAGGCACGCCAATGCCAGTATCGGTAACCGAGAACTCGATAACATGTATCTTACGTCGAACGGTAAGGCATATAGAGCCCGACTTAGTGAACTTATTAGCGTTAGACAAGAGGTTGATAAGCACCTGACGGAGATGCTGAGCATCGACGACAGCCCTCAGATGGTTAGGCACAGCATCGAGGATAAAATCCACATCATCACGACGCGAAGCCGTCTTGCACGTCTCAAGTACATCGGCACAGAGAGACATGACATCACAAGGAGCCGACTCGAACTTCGTCCTACCACTTTCGAGGCGGGACATATCGAGGATGTCATTGATAAGACCGAGCAGCATCTGAGAGTTCTTGCCTATGATATCATTGATCTGCATACGGTCGGCAGCAGACAGCGACTCGTCGGTAGTAAGCACTTCAGCGAATCCCACAATCGCGTTGAGAGGAGTTCGTATCTCATGGCTCATATTGGCCAAGAAAGCCGTCTTCTGCTTGTTACCCTCTTCGGCCTTGTCCCTTGCGGCAATAAGTTCAGCCTGCGACTCCTTGAGTGAAGCCGTAAGTTTGCGAGTGCGCCTAAAGAAATAAGTAAGGACAAGGATAATGAAGAGCAGTCCGACGAAAGCGAAAGACATCGCCCAGAAATAGTACCTATACTGCTGATAGAAAGAAGGTCGGTAGTTGACCCATTCGACATCGTCAGGTATAACAGACTCGTCGATATTACTCTCGTTCACGACATCCCTATCGAAGACATAATGTCCGCCAACAACCGTCATAGCATCAGAAGAAGTCCTTATCTTATCATGCTGCAAGTCGTCTAAATAATCGAGCACCTTTTCGGCAATCTCAATACCCTGTGAGCGATAGTCAGGCAAGAATCCGCCGACAGCCCAATAGTCGAGTCCGACAGCCGAGAGAGCGAAAGCAGGAACATCGTGGTTAGCATCCTTGAGCAGACGCGTAGAGTTTTTCACATAATAGCTTTCCGTCATATCCACACGCCATGTACCAACCAGCATAACAGTATTCTCAGGGAGATTAGAGATACGCTCGGACATAGAGTAGATAGTCTCGACACGTCCATCGAGAAGAATAAGATTATATTCCGAGTAGCGGCGCATACAGTCGTTGACATGAGCGAGAAGAGTAAGTCCGCCATAGCTATTGTCGGTAAGCAAAGCTATGTTCTTAGTCTCAGGATACAAGCGACGGATGAGCTCAATATTCTTATCTATATCATATTCGTAGAGAGTGCCACCAACAATGTTGTAGCGCGATCGAAGGAAAGTATAGTCGATAGAAGAAGGCATCCATGTGTCGAGACGGCATGTATCGGAAGGCATACGCACGATATTGCGCGAAGCCATAGCGCACATGACAGGGATCTGGCTATTGATCTCCGACGGATTGAGAGAGAGGAACGAAGCCCACGCCTCCTGTCCCAGAAGGACAATGATGTCAGGCTTATGATTAGTTTCAGAATACTTATTGAGAATATCTCGCGTTCTACTTGTCCAGCTATGAGCCTCAGACAAGCTCTTGCAGTTCATATTCTCAATGAGTATAGTCGCGTCGGGACAACGTTCGTTGAAATGGTCAACAAAAGCATTAATAGTCTTCGACGCAGACACAGCATCAGGGTTGTATGAGCTGACAATCAGTACGCGCGGATCGTTCTTTGCGCTTAGCTCGACACAAGAAAACATGGTCATCAGAAGCGCGGAGAAGATAGTTAATATGTGTCTGACTGCGTTCAAGTGGGTATGGTTTTAATTAATGAATTGCAAAGATAAATTCTTTTACGCAGTTCGTGGCCGTAGGTTATCGTTTTTTTAAACACAAATATTTTGTTATTCTTAATCTGTAAAGTAATTTTGTAGCAATATTTATAAATATAAAAACAACAAAGTCATGACTTTAATTGACAACTACAGCTTCGCTGGCAAGAAGGTCATCGTTCGCGTTGACTTCAACGTACCATTGGACAAGCAGACTGGTGCGGTTTCTGATGACACTCGTATCCGTGGTGCATTGCCTACAATCAAGAAGATCATCGCTGATGGCGGTTGTGCTATCCTCATGTCACACATGGGTAAGCCAAAGAACGTAAACCCACAGGAAGGTGACGCAAAGTTCTCTTTGAAGCAGATCATCCCTGCAATTGAGAAGTATACTAAGGAATTTGGTGTTCCTACTATCCAGTTCGCAGAGGACTGCGCTAACGCTGATGCTCAGGCAGCAGCTCTTAAGCCAGGTGAGATTCTTCTCCTTCAGAACCTCCGTTACTATGCTGAGGAAGAGGGTAAGCCACGTGGCATCGAGAAGGAAGATCCTGCATTCGACGCTGCAAAGAAGGAGATGAAGACAAAGCAGGCTGCTTTCGCTAAGAAGCTCGCTTCATACGCAGAGGTATATGTAAACGATGCATTCGGTACAGCACACCGTAAGCACGCTTCTACAGCAGTTATCGCTGATTCATTCGCTGATGACAAGAAGATGTTCGGTTTCCTTATCAACAAGGAGCTCACAGCAATGGACGGTGTTCTTGCAGCAAAGAAGGAAGGCTTTACAGCTATCATGGGTGGTTCAAAGGTTTCTGACAAGATCAACATCATCACTAACCTCCTCGACCGTGTAGAGAACCTCATCATCGGTGGTGGTATGGCTTATACATTCGTTAAGGCACAGGGTGGCCAGATCGGTAACTCACTTTGTGAGGCTGACAAGCTTGACCTTGCTCTTGACATCATCGCTAAGGCTAAGGCTAAGGGTGTAAACCTCCTCCTCCCAGTTGACGCAATCAACGCTGACAAGTTCGACAAGGACGCAGCTACAAACGAGACAGCTATCGACCAGACTCCTGACGGCTGGATGGGTCTTGATATCGCTTCTAAGTCAATCGCTAACTTCCAGAAGGTTATCGAAAGCTCTAAGACACTCATCTGGAACGGTCCTATGGGTGTATTCGAGTTTGACAAGTTCGCTGCTGGTACTACTGCTATCGCTAAGGCTGTTGCTGCTGCAACTGCTAAGGGTGCTTACTCACTCATCGGTGGTGGTGACTCAGTTGCTGCTATCAACAAGAACAACCTCGCTGACAAGGTATCTTACGTATCTACAGGTGGTGGTGCAATGCTCGAGTACATGGAAGGCAAGGTTCTCCCAGGTATCGCAGCTATCCGTGGCGACAAGTAATCGTCTATAGAATAACAATTCTATAAATACCGAGGCGTTACTCCCAAAGGGGTAACGCCTTTTTTATGCGAAAATACGGGACATATTTGCAAAGAGCAGTTATTCATCGGCTCCACATATACAAGCAAAAAAACGAAGGCTTTCAACGTCTATTGAAAGCCTTCGTCTATAATAGATCGGGAAGTATTATTTCCAGTTGCTAAAACCGTTGTTACGCTGACGGCCACCAGAAGAGCCCTTCTTCTTATTGAAGTCGAACACATATACCGCGCGGAGACCGACATCGAAGATACCGACATTATTGACATAAGAGTCGGTCAGTGTTCTCACGACAACGAGAGTTGGAGTATTAGTATCGCCATCGATAGTAGAAGGATCGGCCTCGGTGAATTTCTCGCCCTTAGAGTCGAAATTGTCAACCAGACCATAATCGACGTATATGCCAGCCTGAAGCTTACCTCCGAGAATCCTGAAAGGCAGTTCGTAGCCAGCTTCCAACGACAGGCACATATTAAATCCGGCAGCATCGAGCTTAGCCTTAGTATGATTATCATCGGTAGATATCACACCAGTAACCTTTTCGCCAGAGATGCTAACGCCAAGGTCGTCGTAGGTAGCAGTAAGCTGAGGATTAGTCATCTTCTGCTCGTATCTGGACAGCACAGGGAAGCCGACCTTAACACCGAGATTGACTACGAAATTCTTGTAGTAGGCCGCGCACATCACAGGCAATTCGGCAGAGAACTGTCGGTCGGTCTCCTTAACCTTATCAGCGGTAACGTGGTAGGTTATAGGGTTGCCTTCAGGGTCGGTCATCTTATATTCCAGGTCGATAGGCATAGTAAGCGAGTTCTGTCGATAGCCCATAGTAAGACCCGTTCTGACACCAAGAGAAGGGCCGTTCCACTTCTTCGGGAAATAGATAGTATAGATGCCTTCGGCAGCACCATCGAATCCCTTACCCGCATCGCTCTGAGCGGCATCAGTCTCCTGCTTCATTGTTCCCATACCGACTCTCATACCAGCGCCGATAGTCCATCTCATAGACTTGTCATTATTACGTTGTCCCATCACATTGCCCATGCAAAGCAAAAGAAGGATGGTCACAAATAATATTCTTTTCATTTTGTCAGTTATTCTTTAATCCTCACAATTATTTCACTATATACTTAATCGAGCGTTCTTCACCATCGGTGATGATATTAACGATATACATGCCGCTATTATCTTCAGCCTGCAAATCGTAGGTCTGAGTGCCTTCGGTATTGATAACCTTCAACAGACGACCATTCATATCATATACAGCGATAGTAGCCTCGTCAGCCAAGCCCTTAACCCTAATTATCTGGCCACGAGAAGCTCTAGTAGGCGCCATAGAAATAGGAGCCTTCTTATCTGCAAAGTAGAATACCTCAGTGCGGTATTTAGCGTCTTTAGTCACAATAACAGCGTAATAATCGCCCGAGCCCTTAAGGTTAGTATCAGAAGTGAAGTAGAAACCAGTCTTGACAGGCTCATCATCCAATATAGCGTTGTCATCGCAAGGATCATCGAGATCGCCGACCACCTTATACCAGGTAACCATTGATTCGTCGACAACCGCACCCTTAGCCTCAAGGTCGTTCTTGTCGACCATCAACAGCCAATTGTAGTAGGCAACAGCCTTAGCCTCATTGAAGCAGCTAGGGACGATAGGATCAACTCCACTCTTAGTATATTGAGCCTCCACTTCGACAGCCTCAGCAGGCATATCAAAAATGACAGTTCTGCTCTCGTCGACCATATACTCAACGCCATTGACAAGCACCTTGTCAACAGTATAGCCCTCGACAGGTTTCACGATGACAGTCACCTTATCGCCAAAGCCAGCCTTATCCTTATCAGCCTCCATAGAGCCATAGTCGGACTCAACAAGAGTGACAGCAAAGAGACGCTTCGCAAAGGTAGCCGTGATAATCTCGTTGGCAGCCCCCATAGTAAGTTCAGCAGTAAGCTTATCCTCACTTACAGTTATCGAGCTACCGTTAGCGGCAGTGATGCCAGCCAATTCGTAGTTATCAGCAGGCTGTATCTTGATTTCCACCACATCGCCATAGTTGGCCACAACAGCACCGTTTATCGCACCATTATCAGCTTCAGCATAGAGGATAGAGTAGTCGATCTTAGCGAAAGTCACAGAACCCGTAACATTAGCGGCAGGCATTGTGAACGTTGCGCTCAGAGCGTCGGCAGCGATGACGAATTCGATACCTTCAGCAGCAATAGACTCGAACTTATAGCCCTTATCGGCAGTGAAAGACACCGTCACCTTATCGCCAAGGTTAGCCGTTTCCACACATTCGACAGAGTTGGTAGCGTTGGCAGTGAAAGAAATCTTGAAAGCACTCTTTCTAAATTCAGGAACGATAGTAGCATTTTCAGCAGCCATCTCCAGCTTAGCAGTAAGAGCGTCAGCGTTGACATCGGTTATCTTACCATTCTGTCCCTCGGCCAATTTAAGAGATACAAATTCGTATCCGGCAGAAGGCACTATCTTAAGATCCACGACATCGCCGATATTAGCCTCATTGACAGAAGGTATCACTGTACCACCTTCGACATCGAGAACCGAGATGCCATAGCCCGTTTCGCTGAACTTAGCTGTAACGACAACATCTTCGGCAGGCATGATGAACGTATTTCTTTCACTCAAGCCCTTAACCTCGCCGTTGACATAAATATTAATAAGGTGGAAGCCCTCAGCAGGCTCGTAGCCCACTTCGATCTCATCGCCCACATGAGCAATAGACCTATATACCTTGACATCACCATTTTCTCCATCAACAACAGACACGTTATAATCGATAGCTGCGGTAACAACACTTATCATTATGTCGTTGTCAGGCATGATATAGCTACAAGATCCATCAGTTGACAAAGTAACATCGGCATCATTGATTGTCACAGAGACAATCTCATAGCCCAGACCAGGAGTAACAGTAATCGTTATGTTCTCATTGTAGAGAGCGCTTGTTGGAGCCTTGACATCACAGTGGGCGCCCTCGTAGTTGACAAGGTAATGCTTCTCGACAAAAGTAGCGCTTACCACAACAACCTCGTCGGTCACAGTAAGTATGACGCCCTGCTTGTCGGCAGTATATTCCCAAGTAGCGCCAACAACGCTCACATCACCATCGAGAGCGTTACCAGTCTCAGGGTTGATAGCGACATTCACCACATCGCCAATACCCGCATATTCAACGCTAGGAACCAAAGAACCACTGCCAGTAGCAGACACCTGGATGCGATATTGCTTCTTAGCGAACACAGCAGAGAGCGTCTCATCTTCGGCATCCATAACCAGAGTAGCCGAAGACTTATCATCAGATATCGTCACCTCACCATGTTCGGCAGTCAGAGACACAATCTCGTAGTATTCATCGGCATCGATAGCAACGATCACATTGTCCTTATAGCTAGCAGACTCAGCGCCCGAGATCTTACCGTGGTCAGCATCCTTATATTTGATACTATATATTATCTTGTTGAACTTCACAGAGCCAGTAACATTGCTAGCTGGCATAGTGAACTTAGCGCCATTGGCAGTCATTATGAAGTCGATGCCATCGGCAGTCACCATATCGAACACGTAGCCCTTAGCTGGCTTAAAGACAAGGACAACCTCATCGCCAACACCAGCGACATCAGTCTTGACATCACCAACGTAAACCTCGACCTCATTGCCATCGTTAGCAGTAAAGCCAACAGAAAGGCCAAGCTTCTTGAACTGAGGAGTAACAGTAGTATTGTCGGCGCCCATAGTCAGAACAGCGCTATTCTTGTCGGCAGCGACAGCTATCGTAGCACCGTTAGAAGCCGTCATTCCGACAAACTCATATCCAGGATTTGTAGTAATAGTCAGGTTAACCTTTTCGTCGATGATAACATCATTGTTCTTCTCAGCAGTAACGGAACCACCTTCGACAGGCATTATAGTGATACCATAACCCTCTGCGCTGAAAGTAGCAGATATTGTCACATCGGAAGCTGGCATTTCGAACTTGTTGTCGCTAAGGACATAAGTCTCACCGTTAACCATGAAAGCAGTGAAGTGATAGCCCGCACTAGGAGTTATTTCGACAGTCACCATATCGCCATACTGAGCGCTCGTCTTACCACCAGCTACAGACACACTACCATGGTTCACCTCACCAACAGATATATTATAGTTGATCTTCTCGAACAGAGGAGTAACAGTCACCGCCTTAGCAGGCATTGTGATAGAAGCAGAGAGCTTGTCGGCAGCAACGTTCACCGTCGCGTCGCTGCTAGTCAGACTAGTTAGCTTCCAACCAGTATTAGCCTCAATAGCGAAGGTCACCGTCTCGCCCATAGTAGCGCTAGCAGCCGAAGCAGTCACCTTACCGCCAGACACCGTCTCGACAGTGATATCGTAGAGAGACTTCTTGAAGACAGGAGTGATGACAACATTGCTAGCAGGCATTGTGAAGCTATATTTACCATCCACCATTTCGATGGTAGCCTTATCGGCATCGATAGACTTAAGCTCGTAGCCCTCCTTAGCAGTGATAGGGTTAATCACCACAGTAGAGCCGTAGGCAGCAGATGACGCCACAGTCACCTTAAGGCAACCCTCAGCATCGGCAACACTGATATTGTAGATATTAGCAGTGTATTGAGCAGTGAGCGTCACATTAGCGGCAGGCATTGTCGATGGGACAGAAGCATTCCAAGAGCAAGTATATCCCTCGAGGACATAAACAGGAGCTACAATTGGAGCGCCATATTTCACAGAGCCGCTCTTAGTGTAAGAGCTCTCGTTGGTTGTAGTAGCCTCAGGCTTCTCGTTAATCCAAGTAAGGACATAAGAGTTGCGCATATAGTTGACCTCGATCACCACGCCATCGTTCTCGACAACCTTCTGAGCGATAGTCTGAGCGGTGAATCCATCGACAGACTTAGCCACAGCCTGTGACAACGAACCATATTTAGTAGTAACCGACTCCCTCAATGTTTCGTTTTCGACGAAAGATCCATCGAGGTTCTCAAAGTTATGCTTTACAGAATAAGTAACATCCTTGAGTTCCCAAACAGCGATGAAGTAAACATCGTTAGCAGGCATGGTACCGAAATTGTCATCAGCGATAACAACGGTAGGAGTCTCCTTGCGAGCCCATCCGATGAAATTATAGCCCTCCTTAGAGAGGATAGCATCAGGCTTTCTAATAACCTCGCCGAACTTCGTCTCACCAGTAACGGCACCGCTCTTACCATCGTTGAAGTCCCAATAGTCCTTATAAGTATTAGCAGTCCACACGGCAGTCATAGTAACCGGCTCGCTAGGCATTGTAGTAGGAGGGATAGTGCTCCACTGGTAGGTATAACCCGTTCTCACCAAAACAGGCATGACGAGGCTAGACTCAAACTTCACAGCACCAGCTTTAGTATAGCCAGAAGAATTCTTAATCGTCGCACCCTGTAAATTATCGTAAGCGAGAGCGTAGCTATTACGAGTATAGCGAATCTCGACAACAGTCGAACCATTCTCGGCAATAACCTTCTGGTCGAAAGTCTGAGCAGTGAAACCATCGTATTCGACAGCAGAAGCAGCCGTCATCAAGCCAGCGACGCCCATACCTGTAGAGTTAGCCCTCTCCTCGAAAGTACCGTCGAGCTTCTGAGTCATGTGAACTACAGAGTAGCTAACAGTAGCATTATCGAAGAAAGTAGCGTAGTATGTCACATCGGCAGAAACAGTAGCGCCCGAGAGATCGAGAACCTCAGTAGCGTTAGTGACAGTATTCCAACCAGCGAAGTGCTTACCAGCCACAGCGGCAGGAGCGGCAGGAGAAGTAATAGCAGCACCGTAGGCAACCTTAGCAGAAGACAATTCCGTCGTTCCGTTCATCCATACTACATCGTACTTATTACGATCGTATTGGATCTCGACAACCGTTGATCCATTCTCAGCGATAGTCTTCTGAGTAACAGCCTTAGCAGTAAAGCCAGTAATAGTCTTAGCCCTAGCATCGGTCTGAGTACCCGCAATGCCATGACCACTTTCAGTCTCATCGAGGACATACGAAGTACCGGCAATGTTCTGGAGCATATGTTTGATAGAATAGCTAACCGAAGCATTGTCGACATATATAGCATAGTAAGTAGCATTAGCCTCGTACTGGGCAGGAACCACGACAGCAGAGCTTGCAGTCTTGTCGGTATTCCATCCAACGAAATGCTTACCAGCGGCAGCGGCAGGAGCGGTAGGTGCAGTCAGAGCGACGCCATAACGCTTAGTAGCGGAAGACAACTTAGTGCTACCGTTCATCCATGTCACAGTATAGCTGTTGCGATCGTATTTGATCTCAACGACAGTAGAGCCATCTTCAGCGATAGTCTTCTGTTCAAAAGCCTTAGCAGTAAAACCAGTAAATGACTTCGCGCTAGCAGTTGTTTGTGTACCCCATGCAGCTTCACCTTCAGTTCTTGAGGCAACATCCTCGGTATAGTCGTTGTCGTCGATATTCTGCAACAGATGCTTAACTATATATTTCTTTTTCGCGTTGTCGGCGAACAAAGCGTAGTAAGTCACATCACCTTCATATATAGCATCAGTAAGTGAAAGAGCCATAGAAGACTCAGGGTTAGTATGCCATCCGAAGAAGCTCTTACCAGCAGGAGGAGTCACCTCAGAAGCATCAGGAGCAGCAAGAGGCGTCTGATAGCGCTCAGTACCTGTTGCCACTGTTGTGGCGCCATTCTTCCATGTAACTGTATAGAGATCTCTGTCATAGTATATCTTAGCTGTAGCACCTTTCTCTTCGAGTATGATATCCTCCACATTTACCACATGGAAGCCCTTGATCATTGCACCAGTAAGGACATGTTCTTCGGCCTTTGTCTTGCACATAAGATTGCCAACAACACCTGTCTCAGCAGTTGAAGAGTAATCATCGTTGTCTATATTCTGCTTCAGGTGCTCTATGTCATACTTGATAACAATAGCCTTTATATATTCATAATATTTATCTTCGTCATCAACAAACTTAAAGCATGTGTTGAAAACCGAGTTAGCTTTATATATGTCTTGTAAATCATGAGGCACACACAATACCTTCTGATTGTCTACGCTTGCGGTTCCATAAAATGATCCACTGGAAGCTGTAGGGACAACCGGTGAAGCAAGTCTCAGCACTGCCAAGTTGCTCATATCTCTCATCGCCTTATAACGAATGGTCGTCACGTCATCGCCCAGGTCAACAGCATACAGATTGGTTTTGTTGAATGCTCTCAAGTCAGGTGTTCCAGTATTACCAGAGAGTTCCTTCGTACCATCTGCAACAGTATATGTATATGCCTTTTTCCCCGAAGGATAAGATACCAATGTGATTTTACCATCGCTTTTTCTATACAACGCATCATCGAAAACAAACAATCCCTTAGTGTTGTTGCGTGAATTGGTAAACTTCTCCAAGTTAGTTAATCTCCAGAAATAGCCATCTCCCTCATTACCTGAAAGTGAGAGATTTGGACCGATATCAAATGTCTTGGCATACTTATTATCATGCAGACCAGAACCAGCAATTGTTGTAACCGTTTCTGGCATCACATAGTTGACCACATTGGCATTGCTACTCCAATTGACCAACTTCTTCATGTCCTTGGTATACTCAATGCCTTCCTCTCCATCACGTTCTGCATAAAGTGAGATATTGGTATATGTGATAGAAACAGGAGCTGGAGCGGCACTGTTGTCTATATTGTCAGCCGAAAGAACCGTGTTGTTTTGACAATCAACATACTTTAGCGAAGTACATTGATAGAAAGCGAGACTAACAATATGAGAAACCGTTGTTGGAAGGATGAAAGTATCAGAGCCATAGCTACCACTTTTACCATTAGTCTGAAAAGCCTTGAGAAGTTTGTAAGCTACACCGCTATCATTCAACTCATAAAGGCCTCTGTTTCCATTAGCATCTTCAATGACCTTATATTGGGGGTTAGCAGCGTCTATTGTCAAATTAAGATTTGTCGCGCCACATAGACGATACTGTTCGCTCAAGGTCGTCAATTTTGATCCCAAAGAGATTTTGGCACAGCCCCATCCAATGCTACCTACATATTCCAATCCACCACCGTCGGTGAACGACTTTAGAGATGAAGAAAAATCATACATAGAGTGAGACAACACTCTTGTTACAGAAGCAGGTGTTGTATAATCGACACCACCTGCAAAGTAAGGGAAGAGCACAAGTTTTGTTTTGTCCTTGTCATACAAAACACCGTCAGAACCCACAACGTAGCTAGTATTGCCATCAGCAACCACAACCTTATATCCATAAAAACGTGCCCAGCTGAATAACGATGTTTTAGTATCGCCTATACTCGTCACATTCTTACCTATGGTCAAAATACCATCAGGAGGGGTCAAACTAGTAGAGGAGAAAGCACCAGCTTCAATAGTGGTAAGAGATGGAGCGTCGAGATTGACCGTCACACCATTCCGTTTTACACCTTTATAATCCAGTATTTCTGATGCATCACCACTATAGTAAAATGCCTGATTCTTGATTGTCGTGACATTATCGCCAAGAACAACCTGCTTCAAAAGCTTACAGTTAGCAAAACATTTAGATGCTATAATTTTAACAGGATATTCTACGTCGTCCAATGTCACCTCGTCTGGAACCATGACAACTCCAGAATACTGATATTCGCCGGCCACCATTTCTGCATACCTCTTATCAGGGTCACTATTAGGATATACCTTGAAGTACATCGAGGAGGAACCCTCACCGTAAACGACATTGTAGTTCTGAGCCCAGGACAGGGAGCTACTTACTGCCAAAAGTGCTAGTAATAGTAATTTGTAAAAATGCTTCATATATTGTTCGTGTTTTATTCTAAAAATAAATTGACAAAGTAAGGTATATGTATCTCAATAGAATATAGTTATAGAAAAACTACATATCGATCATACAAAAGCGCAAATATACAACAAAATCCACCATATTGTCACCCGATATGAATTATTGAGGCATTTTAACACTATGAAAATCAGACAAAGAGCATATAATCTGTCATACAGACAACAAAAAAGGCGCTGTCTGTGGAGAGAGCAGCGCCTTAGGAAGTATGGTTATTAATAAACCTAAGCCTTAATCATAGCTATAGCCTCAGCGAGAGAGACTGTCATCTGTTCGCCTTTGACCATATCCTTGAGAGTGATAGTCTGGGCGTTGCGTTCGTTCTCGCCACAAAGAGCGACGAAAGGAATACCCTTCTTGTCGGCATATTGCATCTGCTTCTTCATCTTGGCAGCATCGGGATAGATCTCGGCGCTTATGCCAGCCTCGCGAACGGCGGCAAGGAGCTGTAGAGAGTAGAGCTCGTCGTCGGCACCAAAGTTGGCGAAGAGCAGACGAGTGGTAGCCACAGCGTCGGATGGGAAGAGGTCGAGCTGAGTCATCACGTCGTAGATGCGGTCGGCGCCGAAAGAGATGCCGACACCGCTCATGCCATCGAGGCCGAAGATGCCAGTAAGGTTATCGTAGCGGCCACCGCCAGTGATGCTACCGATCTGAACATCGAGAGCCTTAACCTCGAATATAGCGCCAGTGTAGTAGTTGAGACCACGAGCAAGTCGGATATCGAATTCGATATTGAGATCGATATTAAGAGAGTCGACATAGCGGAAGAGAGTCTCGAGTTCATCGAGGCCCTTCTGTCCTGTCTCGGTAGTCAATATGTTGCGGAGAGCAGCAATCTTCTCGACACGAGAGCCCTCAAGGTTGAGGATAGGCTGAAGCTTATCGATCTGAGCTTGAGAGAGTCCGTCGGAAGCAAGTTCGGCATTGACGTTTTCGATACCAATCTTGTCGAGTTTGTCGATAGCGACAGTAATGTCGACGATATGGTCGGGAGCGTCGATAGCCTCTGCGATAGCGGCAAGAACCTTACGGTTGTTGATAAGGAGCTTAACGTTGATATTAAGTTTCTTATAGACCTCTGCAACAATCTGTATAAGTTCAAGTTCGTTGAGCAGGCTATTTGAGCCACATATATCGATGTCACACTGATAGAATTCGCGGTAGCGGCCCTTCTGAGGGCGGTCGGCACGCCATACAGGCTGTATCTGATAGCGCTTGAAAGGGAAAGTGAGCTCAGCCTGATGCTGAACGACATAGCGAGCGAAAGGAACGGTAAGGTCGTAGCGGAGACCCTTTTCGCAGATCTGGAGAGACGCCTTGTCGGAGTTAGGGCTAAGAGGAGCGTTAGCACCCGAAAGGAAATCGCCGCTATTCAAGATCTTAAAGAGGAGCTTATCACCCTCGTCACCATACTTACCAAGCAATGTAGAGAGATTTTCCATCGCAGGCGTCTCTATAGGGAGGAAGCCATGTCGCTGGAACACGCCTCGGATAGTATCGAAGATATAGTTTCTGCGTGTCATCTCGAGCTGTGAGAAATCTCGAGTACCCTTTGGTATGGATGGTTTTGTGACGTTCATATTATATATTGTTTTATCGTTTACACATTTACGGCTGCAAAGTTAGCAAATTATTGCGACCAAAGGTGATAGTTTAGAACTGAAAGTAGATAAACTTCTGCAAGTCGGCCGTCACGAACTGGTAGACCACAAAGACTATGGCTACGACAGCGACAGCCATGACAGGCAGAGGCAGCATAGCGAAGCAGAGTCTGTAGCGGCGTTTGAGTCGGCTAGGCAGCCAATGTATAATCATGCCGATGACAATCAGAGCGAAGATATTAGCATAGTGAACAGTCATTTCAGGTATCAGAGAGATATTCCAGTGACCGCCTATCTGATTGACCATATTCTTAGCCGTATTCCACGCTGTCTCATTAGCTTCTGCAGGATCGAGGTTAGAGCCAGATCGGAAGAAGAGACGAGTGAAAGTGATGAACACAAAAGTCTGCGATATAGCCCAAGCCCGTTCGAGCCAAGAGAGCTGGAATGGTATGCGACAGATGTTATACAACGCCCTCAGCACAGCGCCGAGAGCAATAGCCCCCATCCACACAACAGCTATGTTGAAGAAAGGCCATTGGGTAGTGTAGGCTATATAACAGCATAGAGCACATATCGCGACAGACACGATAGCCCTCACGTATATGCCCATAGGCTTCCATATCTTGAATATTATCATTCCGATGCCATTGAGGCCACCCCATATCATAAAGTTCCAACTCGCACCATGCCATAAGCCACCGAGAAGCATAGTGTTCATAGAGTTGATATTAGTAGTTATAAACTTCCTCTTATCGGGACGCAGGACCACAAATATGGCAAGGCTGGAAGCCAGAGTCAGAATGACGACAGCCACCCATATGTTACCAGAAAGGATAGTCGCCACAACAGCCACGGTAGCGATAACCAAATAAGTGCCGAAAGAGGCATTTCGATTACCGCCCATAGAGATATAGAGATAATCCTGAAGCCAGCGGGAGAGCGACATGTGCCAACGCTTCCAGAAGTTAGCCGCATTAGGAGCCTTATAAGGCGAGTTGAAGTTCTGTGGCAGATAGAAGCCCATCATCAGCGCCACGCCCGTTGCTATATCGGTATAGCCAGAGAAGTCGGCGTACACCTGAAGAGAGTAGCCAAACAAAGCCGTGAGATTCTCGAATCCCGAATACATTATTGGGTTCTCAAACACCCTATCGATGAAATTGACCGCAATATAGTCGGACAAGATAATCTTTTTAGCCAGGCCGTTGACAATCCAGAAGACCGCCATACCGAAATGACGGCGCGAGAGAGAATAAGGGCGATAGAGCTGATGAATGAACTCATTGGCGCGAACAATCGGTCCGGCAACCAGCTGAGGGAAGAACGAGACATAGAAGCCATAGTTGAGTATGTTATCAACAGGCTTTATACGCTCACGGTAGATATCCATCAGATAGCTTATACATTGGAAAGTATAGAAAGATATGCCGACAGGAAGCATTATCGTCTCGACAGAAAACGCGGCAGAGCCAGTCAGTGCATTACCAATGACAGCGAAGTAGTCGATCACGGCAAAATCGGTATTGAAGATACCGTTGACCATGTCGGTTATGAAATAAGCATATTTGAAATAGCAAAGGACAAGAAGATTGACCGCTACACCAAGAGCCAGGACAGCATTGCGGGCAGCACCCTTGCGAGAAGCGTATATGGCGCGTCCGACAAGGAAACTAGCCAGAGTAGCGAACAGCAGAATAAGGATAAAGATACCGCTTGTCTTATAATAGAAGAAGAGGCTTACAGCGAAAAGGAAAGTGTTGCGGGCCAGGATCTTGCGTTGAAGGACAGAGAACACCACCATGACAAAAGCAAAGAACGCCCAAAAATAGAACTCCGTAAAGAGCAGCGGGGCACTCTCGTCGAACGCAAGCAGATGTCTAGCGCTATTAAATATATCGAGTAGCCAATCAGTATTCATAGAGCTTAATGTCGGAATTTAAATAAAAATCAAGGAATGCATCGTAGAACAGCTGTCCGACGACCAGATAGCCAGCCCTAGTGAAATGCACCTTATCGCGTTGAGCCAACTTATCGTTCTGCCACTGTTGCATAGAACTCTGTCCACCCATTATCTCATAGAGATCCCACACAGGAGACCTCCATTGACGAGCCAGCTGATAAAAACCATCGCGAGCGACTTCACCATTCGTATTGACATAGTATCTACGGCGAGCGCGAAGGAAAGAGTCGTTGTTGGTTATGAAAATGAAGGCACACTCAGGAGAGACGCTACGGATGCGAGTAATAAGAGAATCGTAGTTGGCGACAAACAGAGAGTCGCTGAAGTTAGGCATGGTAGCATCATTGATGCCAATAGCGAAGATAACCAAGTCGGGCTTCACAAGCTTCAAGTCGCGTTCGAGGTTGACACAGCCGAGATATGACGGCACAGAAGCGCCATTGACGCCAATAGAGCTATAGACGATGCCAGGCTCATCATTGTCGGCAAAAACGCCATTGAGGATAAACGTGTCGGGGTATTGAGCCTGGAGACTATCATAGACCACCTTAAGTGAGAACTTGCCAAGAGACTCCTTAAGGTCGAATCGATAGCCCGTCTCTTCGCGCACAGGAGACAGCAAAGTCGAGTCTTCCAGGACAACAGCAGGGTAAGCTCGACCTTGAGTAGAAGAGCACAGGACATGAAGATGATTCGTCATCCATCGCAATGTAGAGTCAGGATTGAGATCTACGCTAAACCAAGCCGATGTATCAACAGTGTAGGACAGAATGCCACACAAGCCCTGAGGCAGCGAGAACTGTCGGAGCGAGTTACGAGCGCCTGTCCATTCCCCACCATAACGCACCTTATAATTGGACGGGTTATTAGTCTTAGCCACAGAATAAGGGAACAGCAGACCGCGAGGCGGCATCAATTCACCATTCAGTGAGTCGATATTAAGACGGAAGACATGGGTGTACATATCGGCCTGCACATGTGATCCACCGATATGGAGGATATTGACACGTCCCTTACGGAAAAGAAGCACCGAGTCCATCTTCTCAACGAAACGCATCACCTCGCTAGACTCACCCACAGGGAAACGCAAGAAATTAGAGTCGGGCTGAGCACATTCGGGCAACGCCACCTGCTGACGAATACTATGACCATCAAAGGCACTCATTATGCCAACAGTATCGGCCAGCACAGCATTGATGTCGATATCGGCATACGACTGAGCCAAGCTAACGACAAACGATAAAAAGCAGCAGATAGCGACAAACAATCTGCGAAGTCCATTATATATACAGCAACACCTACTCTTCATCGTCACTAGTGCCGTTTGGCATATTACTTATAAAATCGCGGTAGTCATAATAGACCATAAGAGACTCCCAAAGAACCTCAGATATCCTGTCGGCGCCCCTTTTAGTAAAATGCACGTAGTCGGAAGCCGCCCAAGAAGGCTTATGTCCGACCCAAGCAATCATAGAGTTATATCCGCCCATGACAGAATACATATCCCAGAAAGCCGCACCAGCCTCCACCGTAGATGTTCGCATCTGCTGAACGAGATAAGGCAACATAGGATGAGTCTGCAACTCACCATTGACCTTAGTTGACATGTCGGCCGGACCAATAACCAACACGGCAGCCTGAGGCAACATACGGCGGACGTAGCCAATCTGCGCCTTAAAGAAATTGCACCAGCGGTTGACGCTAGCGGAATCGGATATCATAGGTAGAGCATTGCCGCCGAACTCCATTATCACCATACGTGTATTGAGCTGATGAAGCATAGCCTTCATAGCAGAAGGTTCGATACGGCTAAAGAAAGTACCATCGGAGCCACGCAGCGGGAGGTTAGTCACCGAGACACCGTTAGGGTCGGATATGTTGACACCATAGACCATACCGCGTCCGCTGAGTTGCATAGAGAAAGCATTTCTGCGGCTGCCGAGGTCGAAAATGACAGACTGAAAATCGTACCCAGGAGAGAATACCTGCGTTTCATCTTGAATGCTCACGCTAAGGGCAGAATCGGCACCGCAGGCGAACACCGTCACACGCTTGAAATCCTTGCCACGACGACTTTTAGCAGAAAAGACCAAAGTATCGCGAGTAGCGACATGAGCAACCTGAGCCATAGCACCATAGCGCTTATCGGGAGCACGGTTGCCCATCATTCCGCCCGCATAGTACATCGTCACGCTATCAGACAGAGACTGCTGGACATGCATAGCGCTTACCGGTTGACGGAGAGGCAGCAAGCCTGGTCCGGCACCTCCGAAGCGCTTTTGGAACATAGAACGGAGGTAACCAGTAATTCTATCACCTTCGATCTGCGAGTCGCCATAGTGCATCACATGAACGAAAGAGGAAGATGCGTTATCGAGAGCCTCAAAGAAAGGATAGAAAAACTCAGGATCATTATCATTAGGGCAGCAAATGCGGGTAGGGCTATTAGCGAAGAAATTACGGTAGAACGCCAAAGAGTCTTCCCTAGCCTGCTGAGCAGAGTCGACAACCTGCATAGTAAGAGACGTTTCGGCAGCAAGGAGCATCTCGTCGGCAGAGGCCATGCTATCGGCAGTCGCGCTATGGCTGAACATCTTGTCGAATGAAGGGAAACGCAATTCATATCCACCCACAGGCAACGAAGGCTGAGGGAAGAACATACTAATCATAGCCAGCATAAGAATGACGGCCAAGATAAACAGAATGGAATAGCGCAGTTTCATTTATTCGTCAAAGTTATTGCAAAACCATTTCCACTCCAGGAGTTTCCTCAACAAACTTCATTATATCAGGGCCCAGTTCCACACTATGAGTGCGTGAGAACAGTCGTAACTGACGCCTGTTTTGAACATCGTTGAGAACAAAGCTCACAGGGACCATATTATGGCCACTATCGGAGTTGGCGACTGCACGTCCGGCCTTATTACGAGTCAGTATTTTCTTCAAGTCATTAATAAATATCTTATCGACAGAATTATAGTCCATAGTAAGAGTCATTGACCTGAAGCGATTCTGCGTCAGCAAATCGGACATATACATCACCTTAGTTATATTCTTCCTTACGCTATCATTGTAGGTAGATTTAGCGACATTACCCATAATACAGACATACGCATGTTGAGTGAAGAAATTAGCATAATTAGCATAATCCTTACTGAACAGAGCAATTTCGCCCGGTCCCTCCATATCCTCGATGGTAACGATAAGGAAAGGATCGCCCTTTTGGGTAAGTCCGGGACGCGTATTAGTAACGATACCGCCAGTGACGAAATTACGTCCGAGAAGATTAGGCAAGTTCTCTTTTGTCAATTCAGACACACGTGTATTCATCACATATTTCATCTCGAACCTATACATATCGAGAGGGTGAGAAGTCAGATAGATACCGACAACATCCTTCTCCTTGTTGAGACGTTCGAGGTCGGTCCAAGGGACAACCTTAGTGAGGACAGGTCGCGCAATCTCCACGCCACCAAACATATCGCCAAAGAGAGACTCCTGGTTTCTATTCTTATCTTGCTGATAGCTGTTGCCATACTGAACAAGCACTTCGCTACCCGTAAGACCCTTAGAGTTCATAGGAGCGAAGAACTGTTCGCGCACAATACCTTCTATTCCGTCGAAAGCGCCAGCCAGAGCCAAACTTTCAATCGCCTTACGGTTACAAGTCTGAAGATTGACACGTTCGACAAAGTCATATATAGACGTGAACGGACCACCCTCTTCGCGAGCCCTGATGATAGCGAGGACAGGTCCCTCGCCAACGCCCTTGACGCCACCCATACCGAAGAGAATCTCTCCCCTATCGTTTACGGTAAAGTCGATCATAGACTCGTTGACATCAGGTCCCTTAACCTTGATGCCCATAGCCTTACACTCTTCCATAAACTTCTGGACTTCGGTAATGGTATCCTTAGATATGGTCAAGTTGGCCGCCAGATATTCGGCAGGGAAATGAGCTTTAAGATAGCCCGTCTGATATGCCACCCAAGCGTAGCAAGCCGCGTGACTCTTGTTGAAGGCATAAGAGGCAAAAGCCTCCCAGTCTTTCCAAATCTTCTCGAGAGTCTCCTTCAGCTTCTCGTCGCTCATCTCCTCGGTAAGGCCATCGCGGATATGAGGGTTCTTCATAGCGCCCTCGATGAACTTAGGCTTCAGTTCCTCCAGCATCTTGAAGATCTTCTTACCCATCGCCTTACGAAGCGAGTCGGACTGACCACGAGTGAACCCCGCAAGCAGACGTGACAGAAGCATCACCTGCTCCTGATAGACCGTAACGCCATAGGAGTCGCCCAGGTACTTCTCCATAATAGGGAGGTCGTACTTAATCTCCTCGCGACCGTGTTTACGTGCGATAAAGTTAGGGATATAACCGATAGGGCCCGGACGGTAGAGGGCGTTCATCGCGATGAGGTCGGTAATGACAGTAGGCTTCAGTTCGCGGAGGTATTTCTGCATACCGGGACTTTCGAACTGGAACACACCGATAGTACGGCCCTCACCAAAGAGTTTGTATGTAAGTTCGTCATCAAGAGGGATATGGTCGATATCGACATCAATACCCTTTGACTTCTTGACATTCTGGATAGTAGTCTTAATGAGCGTAAGAGTGATAAGACCGAGGAAGTCCATCTTGATAAGACCCACGCTCTCGATTACGTGACCATCATACTGCGTCACAAGTACGTCGCGACCAGTTTCCTTATCCGGAACGACGCACATAGGGGCGAAGTTGGTAAGGTCGTCGGCACCGATGATAACGCCACAGGCGTGGATACCGATCTGACGGTTAGTATCTTCGAGCTGCTCGGCATATTCGCACATAGTAGCTATGTTGCGATCCTCTGAGTTGCGAGCATCATTAAGTTCAGGGATATATTTGAAGCAATTCTTAAGCTTAACCTTAGGAGGCTTCTTACCCGACGAGCCAAACGTCTTACCCGTTTCAGGATCGATGACATCATCAAACTTATCAGGTATCAGCTTCTTCAGGCGGTTCACCTCTTCGAGCGGCACCTTCTGAACGCGAGCGACATCGGCCAATGCCGATTTAGTAGCCATTGTGCCATAAGTGATGATACGTGCCACCTTTTCGGCACCATATTTATTAGTAACCCATTCGATAATCTTACCAGTATCCTCGAAGTCGACGTCGATATCGGGAAGGGAGATACGGTCAGGGTTAAGGAAACGCTCGAACAGAAGATCGTAGGTAAGCGGGTCGATATCGGTAATCTTAAGACAGTAGGCCACCACCGAACCAGCGGCAGATCCACGTCCTGGTCCGACGAACATACCCAATTCCTCGCGTGCGGCACGTATATAATCTTGAACGATAAGGAAGTAACCAGGGAAACCCATGGTCTTCATCACGTGAAGCTCAAATATGATCTGATCCTTAGCCCTCTGCTCAAGGTCGACCTCATAGCGATTGTTTTCGGCATCCCACGTAAGCTTTGCGCCATAGCGATAAACAGCGCCCTCCCAAGCCAGCTTATTAAGATAGTCGGCCTCGAGCTTTATACGATAGAGCTTCTCGTAGCCGCCCAGACGCTTTATCTTCTTTTCAGCCTCCTCTTGAGACAGAACCACCTGTCCCTTCTCGTCGCGAGTAAACTCGTTGAACAGATCCTCATCCGTAAAACGTTGGCGATACTGCTCTTCGGTACCGAACTCGGCAGGGATGTCATATTTAGGCATGATAGGTCCAGAGTCGATAGAATAGACCTCAACCTTATCGGCTATCTCGACAGTGTTCTCAAGAGCTTCAGGAAAGTCAGGGAAAATGGCAGCCATCTCCTCCGGTGACTTAAGCCATTCCTGCTTGGTGTAGGCCAACCTACGCTTAGGGTCGTCGTAGTCGATGCCCATAGAGAGGCATACGAGACGTTCGTGAGCCTCGCCATGATTCTCCTCGACAAAGTGAACGTCGTTGGTGCATATAATCTTAACTCCACACTTACGAGCCAGATCGACGAGGATAGGGTTGACCTCCTCCTGGCGTTCAAAAGTATCGGTAGCGGCATTAGGCTTGTCAGTCTTATGACGCTGGAGTTCTATATAATAATCATCGCCAAAGATATTCTTGAACCACATGATGGTCTCCTCGGCGCCCTTAAGGTCGCGCCCTATAATCTTTTGAGGCAACTCGCCACCAAGACAAGCAGAGCATACAATGAGACCCTCATGATACTTCTCGAGTATTATCTTGTCGATACGAGGCTTGCCGTAGAAACCATCAACGTAGGCCTGAGAAGCCAACTTACAGAGGTTAAGGTAGCCCGTCTTATTCTTAGCCAGCAATATAAGGTGCCAACCGTTACGGTCGGGAATAAACTCTCGTCCTGTTTCAGGGTCTATAGCCTTATAGTCCTTATCCTTATCATGGAGGGTACGACGAGCGCAATAGGCCTCAATACCAACAATAGGCTTGAAAGGAATGAAAGCCTCCGCATCGGCCTCAAGCTTGGCCAGTTTCTCATTGAGCTCGGCCAGCTTAGCCTCATCTGTAGTCTTTTCGATATCCTCCTTGCACTCCTTCACCTTTTTCTTAGGAGCGCCATTAACCTTACCTACATAGTCGAGGAAATCCTTGATACCAAACATGTTGCCATGGTCGGTAAGAGCCATAGCATGCATACCTGTGCGCATACACTTGTCGACCAGGTCGGGAACCTTAGACATTCCGTCGAGCATAGAGTAGTGCGAGTGAACGTGTAGATGTGTGAATTTGTCTGGCATAAACGAGGATGTTTTAATGTTGCAAATATAATTTTAATAATGCAAAATTAGATGTGAGGGTGTGACTAATTCCATACCGCTTCAATTATCAGTCCACAACAAACGGCCACGACAATGAAAAAGGCAACCGCAAGCATGAACGAGAGAATATTGAGCTTGAGGCTACGGCCCCATGTTATGCCGAAGAACTGCTTAGAATCCCAGAGCAGGAGCAACAGCGGCAGGCCAAAGGCCAGTGGCTCGTCGTTGTTGTTGATGAAACGCTCGAAAGGAAGCATGACAATGTTGAACATAAGCTGCTGGCACTCGACATAGACCATCATGAAGAAGCATTCTGTAGAGTTGATGAGCTGTCCCATAGGAGTCTTACGGAAACACATCCGATAAGGGAACACCATGAAGATGACCAGAAAAAGAGCTCCGACCGCTTTGTTGTCGGCAACACCCATTATGATATCGTAGACTACGGGATATCTTTCTTGCAACTCGTCGCGTTCCAGTCTTATCTTGGTCTTATGATGGGAATCGTCGGCGACCGAAGTGGTATCTGCCGCTTCATCGCTCATTATGTCGAAGTTGACCTTTATACCCTCTGCATTGATGGCTTCGGCAGTCTGTTGCAGTTCGACCTTATCGTCATCGCTCAGTTCAACCGCCTTAGAGTCTGTTCTGCCCAAGAACAGGACATAGTGCAAAGCAAGATATAAGGTAGCTAAAAGGAATAGAAGCTGGATAGGCTTGACATATTCAACCCTATGTCCCTTGATATAGTCGCGCATCATATATCCTGGGCGGTAGAGGAGGTCGATGCAAGTATGAAGAAGACCCTTATCGAGGTTGAGGTAGAGGCCAAGCAAGTTGTCGATAGCCTGCATCATAGTTAGGCGGCCGGTAGAGCTACTCTGTCCGCAATTGGGGCAGTAGTTACCCTTGAATACCGTATTACAGTTCATGCATGTGCACTCCTGATGTTCGTCGGTATTTAGAGGATTAAGATGTCGGCCCTTATATAGCTTGGAATGGGCAAAGCGGCCCAGAAGTTTCGTGGAAGGTAGTTTCATTACGGATGATTATTACACTCTACAAAAGTAATCAAATCATCCGAGAGGGCACAAAAAAAAGACTGCCATCTTCGCAAAGGAAGACAGCAGTCGGAGTGTATTATCTGTATGAACAGCTATTACTTGAACAACATAGGAGCCATCTCGAGGAGGCTACGGCGCCAAGTGAGGAACTCATGAGCAGTACCCTCAGAGACATAAGACTTAGCGTTGAAGCCAGCAGCCTTAAGTTCTTCTACAGCCTTAACGATGCGTTCTGGATTCTCCTTAGAGCCAGCGCTGATGAAGATAGCCTTAGGCTGGAGCTTTTTGTCGAGAGCATTTATCTCGTCAGGAGTGTAGAGGCCACCGCTCAAGATACCGAAGTAGCCGAAAGTCTCAGGACGGCGGAGAGTGATGAGGTGAGTCTCCATACCACCCATTGAGAGTCCAGCCATAGCACGATGATTGCGATCGGCGATAGTCTTGAAGTGAGAGTCGATGTAAGGAACGAGTTCGTCGACAAGGACAGTCTCGAACTCCTTAGCTGTGAACTGCTGGATAGTACCGAACTTAATGTCGTTGGTCATACCATAAGTCATAACGATGATGAAAGGAGCGATCTTGCCCTCAGCGATGAGGTTATCCATGATGAGGTTAGCGTGACCCTGGTTGCTCCAAGCAGTCTCGTCTTCGCCCCAACCATGCTGGAGGTAGAGAACAGGGAACTTCTGCTTAGGGTTCTGGCCGTATGTAGGAGGAGTATATACAAATGCTCTACGCTCTACGCCAGTGCTTGGCGAGTGGAAGAGAATCTGCTGAACATTACCGTGAGGAACATTCTTCTCAGCATAGAAATCCTTGTCGTGAGCAGGTATTTCGATACCGCTTTCCCAACGTACAGAACCATAGTAGTTCTTAGAGCCAGGATCGTTAACAACGCCACCGTCGACAGTGAGGTGATAGTAGTGGAAGCCCTCATCCATAGGGCCCTCAGTTGTACCAACCCAAACGCCATCCTTATCCTTACGGAGAACAGTGCCACCATGACCGCCAAGGCCGAGGCTAACGATAACCGACTTAGCATCAGGAGCCTCAACACGGAAACGAGCGTAGCCCTGAGAGTTGACCATAGGATACTGCTGACCAGGCTGGTTAGTAGAGCAAGGAACGAAGTCCTCCTTAATCTCAGCATTGTCGAGAGCTGGATCGAAATTCTTTACAAGGTTGTAAGCCTGCTTTGGCTTAAGATCCTTATCGAAGAGCAAAGGATAGTTGGCAGTACCAACCCATGAGTCCTTATCGGAAACATTCCACATAGTAACAACCTTAACCACATCCTTGTGGCGACGGAGCACCTTGAAGAGGTTAGCGAACTGATCGGCATGGAGAGTCTTGATATAAGGCTTGATCTCTACGCCCTCGCGGCTAAACTGAAGCTGGCCACCCATCTCCTGGTTAGCACGGATGTCGATCTCTGTGAAGTGGATAGTCTTAACAAGTTCAGAATACTTAACGATAGCAGCCTCGATATCTTCCATGCTAGGACCATAGATGTTGTAGTGGCCCTGCATACCGATACCAGTGATAGGCACACCAGCGTCCTGCATCTTCTTAACCATATTGTAGATACGGTCGCGCTTGCCAGGATCGGCAGCGTTGTAGTCGTTGTAGAAGAGGATAGCGTTAGGATCGGCCTCGTGAGCGAACTCGAAAGCCTTAGCGATGAACTCGTCGCCGCAGAGCTTATAGAGCTGAGAATCGCGATATGGAGATGGTTCAGGATTCCAAGGAGTAGGACGAACATTGTCGGCCATAGCCTCGTTGACAACATCCCATGCGTAAACGACATCCTTGTAGCGATTGACTACAGTATGGATATGTTCACGGAGGCGAGCGTAGAACACCTCTTTAGAAACAGGCTTCAGCTCCTTAGCCTTACCCTTCTTCTTACCCTTAGCAGGAGCAACATTGTTGTTAGGAGCAGCGTTAGGGCCGAATGCACCGAAACCCTGTGGACGGTCGCCCATGACCTCCTCATAGTTCTCATAGAACATCCAGTCGCAGAACTGAGAGTGCCATACGAGGCAATGTCCGCGGAGCTTGATATTGTTCTGACGGCAGAAATTAGCGATTGCGTCGGCATCTTCCCATGTCCACACGCCCTCACGAGGATGAACAGAGATAGGCTTCATTTCGTTTTCAGCCGTAATGCTGTTGTACTCTCTCTTAACGAGAGCCATTTCTTCGGCGTTGTCAACATTGCGCTTGTTGACAGCCACGCCTACCGAGAAATAATCTGCATAGGCATCTTTCAAACCGGTAGTCTGAGCTGTCGACACCAAAGTAGACGCCAAGACAGGAACCAGCAAAGAAAAAACTTTATTCATAGATACATGTTAATTGATGATGCACAAAATTATCAATAACCCTTAATGGGGAACATACACCAATGTTACAAAAGAGTGCAAAAATGTAACATTTCTCCTCTCAAAAGCTCTGTTTCTCTATATAAAATGTTACCTAATGTCAATCAAGCGCCACGGACAGAGCGCATGGCTTCACTGAGTGGAAACAGACATGCAAGATGCTAGAAAGAGATTGACAAAGAGAATGTTTGGAACAATATTGCACATGTGTCGTATAATATAAAAAAGCCAATAGCAAACACTTAACACTAACAATTATGGCAGAATCTACAGGTAAGATCCGTGTACACGGCAAAGCTATGAACCGTACCGCGTTGGGTATAGTCAATGCATACTTAAAAATCAACCCACAGACAACAGCTGAGGATCTAGCAAAAGCATTTCCACCAAGTCTGACTTCAAAGTTCGCTAAGCTCGAGGCCAAGAAAGAGACAGACCCATTCTACAAGTATGGCTTGTTTCACGAGATAGTTACAGTAGAAGGCAAGAGAGTGTGGGCGCACAACCACGAAGACATATCAGCGACAACCTCTATATTTGAGCAAGAAGACGAGACGATACACACAGCAGACGGCAAGGAGCTGGCTATGGAATCGGTGTGGACGTCAGAGTCGTATAACGACATGCTCAACTGGGCGAAGCAATATGGCATAGAAGTAGCCTCATTCGAGAAATTTGACGGAGGCTTCACAAAGGGTTCCTTCAGCCTTGAGAACATAAACGGCTTTGTAGCGCCATTGCTGGCTGATGTTGCTAAGAAGACAGAAGATGTAGCAGAGAAGGCAGAGGAGATTGCAAAGAAAGCAGAAGAAGCCGTAGCGGAAGTGACAAACACCGATGACGAACAGCCTGAGGAGGAGAAGAAAAGCAAATGCAAATGGTGGTGGTGGCTACTACTCCTTTTGCTCTTGTTGCTCTTGCTGTTCCTGCTCTTGAGAGGATGCTCAAAAGAAGACGTGAAAGACAACGTTGAAAGTGCAAGTACAGAAGCCGTTGAGGCAGTAGAGGCTGCAACAGCCGTGAAAGACAGCGTTGTAGCAGAGGTGTCGCAAGCTATAGAGAAGATAGAGAAGAAATTCAACGCCGCAAAGTTCATCAAGGGCAAGGCCAACTTGACAGATGAGACAAAGGCAGCCTTGAAAGACATGGAGCAGATGTTACTTGACAATCCAAATCTCAAGCTCAAAGTAATTGGCCACTCATCACCAGAGGGCGATGCAGCATTCAACCAGAAACTCTCTGAAGACCGAGCAAAGGCCGCTGTCGATTACCTCATCTCGAAAGGTGTAAAGGCAGAGCAGCTGGAATATGAAGGCAAGGGAAGCACAGAGCTCATAAGTGACGACCCTGATCAGAACCGTCGTACTGAATTTGTGCTTGTAGAGTAAGGAAGAACATACGAAACAGATATGTCAAAGGCGTCGGCCCAATACGGGACTGACGCCTTTTTCTTATGCGGTTTCATAAGCCAAGGGCTGCTTATTACATCATTGAAAGTACGTGTTTCGATTCCTTTTTGTATATTTGCAGAGTAACAGAGAAACATACACGCAGAACTTCATCAGACAACCAGATATGGCAAGAATAGTATTAAGCGAAGGCGTAACGCTGAGAGGGGCGCGGAGAATGATAACGAAGCGCGGTGGTTCCTTTAGGATAACCCAAAGGAACGGCAGACTTTATACGTTTAAGAAGTTCAAGTGTGTGCAGCCGAACACAGAGGCGCAGATAGAGTGTAGAGAGCTGCTAAAAAGAGCTAATGTATTGGCCAGAGAAGACATGGCCAGAGACGGGAGGAGAGAACAATGGGAGAAGAGAGCGAGAGAGATGGGATATAAGACAGCCATGGGGTGTGCGAGGGCATGGTATGTGGCAGAGCTCAAAGGAGAAGTGATAAGGAGAAAAGAAGAAGAGGCAAGAGAAAAGACAAGAAAGAACGAGGCAGAAGACAACCACATGAGCCATAAGAAAGAGAAATATGACGCGGGAAGGAAGATAGAGGTGATTGTGATAGAGAAGAGATGGAAGACAACGGGCAGGCGTAAGATAAAGAGCAGGAGCAAGGCCTGCCCCTAGATGTGCAGACGACAAAAAAACGCCCTCAAAGCAATGTTTGAGAGCGTTCCGGCATTTGTTTTATGATGCCTAGCAAGCCTTAGGCCAATTGTTCAATGATTTCATCACAAAGAGACTTCACCTTGTTGTATGTATTGCGATTGAGGACTGCGGCCAGAACTACAAGACCAGCGAAGGCTGCAAGAATCAATGACAATGGCAGAGGCTGAATGATAGAGATGATGAACGCCACGCAGCCAGCAAGAGATACAGACACCAAGAAATCGAGCAGAGAAGCTATCTTGAAGTTGCTCTTGAAGTTGCTTGTAGTCTCTCTAAGTTCAGAGCCACTTTGGCAGAGGGTGTTGCCATTGACCATATCGCGGCAGAGTATAATATGGGCCAGAGCTACAAGACCTGTAGCCAGGATAGCGGCCAGGGCAAATGATGCAGGCATATGGAACGTTGCGAAGGCAAGTATAGCGAACACGAACATTGAAATAAAGCCACGAGTGAACATTGTGCGGACCTGGAACTCGATAGAATCGAATTTGCTTGACAGTGAAGCATCGGCATTGCATGTGGCCTCGCCATCTTTACTTACGAGTTGCGATAGTATCTCGTCGCACTCGCGGATTGTCTTCTTGTTTCTGCTGATGCCTGCGTATGCACCTATGAAACCACATATTACGCAACAAACAAGCATTATCATTAGTATTGTGCCCTGATAGCCCATTTGAGTAACGAAGTCGTAGGTATACCATCCCATCAAGATGATTGTAGGAGATATTGCATATTTTGTCCAATTAGTGTACTGGCACTTCATTTTGACAAGAGCCTTAGACACTTCGGCAACATTGCCATTCATGAAGCCACTCTTCATTACATCATGATGGATCAGATAAGTACCGATAGCAGAGCACAGAAGTATGAGTATCGAACCGATAATGACCGGCCAAGAGATGTGTGACGAGTAGTGAATCAGAATGAAAAGAGGCATGCAGGCAAAGGCGCCGAAGATAACCTTGTAAGCACGCTTGTTGATATTGTTGACCTTCATCCGCATCGAATCGCGCAATATGCTATCGTTGACAATCTCCTGTTTCTCGAGTTTGCTTTTGAGGATAGCGATCTGTGAACGCATCTCTTCGAACTGTATATCTTCCATAGTAGTAGTTTTTTTTAATCGTTAGACATTTTCTTAAGCTGTTCCTTGATTCGCAGAAGCTTTACTCCGACGTTGCTTGGTGTGATGCCAAGGATAGCGCCTATCTCGTCGTAACTCATGTTCTCGAGCCACATGAGCACTATCGAGCGGTCGATAAGGCCAAGTTTCGAGATGCGCTTGCGCAGAGCCTGCACCTGAAGGCTGTCAGCGTCGCTATCGGCATAGAGGTCGATGTTGACGTTGAGCGGCACCTTGGTCCCGGTCGATTTCTTCTTGCGCTCCGACGAGAGACATGTATTGAGCGCCACACGCCATATCCATGTCTCAACCTTGCTATCGCCCCTAAACGACTCAAAGCCGTTCCAGAGGTTGATTAGTGTAAGCTGGAAGAGTTCATCGACCTCATCCTTGTCTTGCGAGAACATATAGCACACTGTATATATCGTGCTTTTGTTGTCTCGCACCACTTGAGTAAATTTTGCTTCGTCTTTCATATTGCTTCTTCTGAATCATTGAACACCCATTAGATGCGTGTACCTATCGAAAAATTACAAGGAAGATGAATTATTTTGAAAAGAAAATGGCGACAGGCACTACCCTATCGCCATAATATATTGTATTACAATATTATATCAGTCAGAAAAAATGCATTACATGCACTTCCAACCCTTACGTTCTATGCCTTCAACCCATCTCTTAGCCCAAAGCTTAGCGCCTTCGAGGTTATGATCGAGGTAGTTGCCACATTCTTTAGCAGTAGTAGCAGGAACAGGCTTGTCCCAGACAGCCACCTTACGAAGTACGTTAGCGAGATGCTCAGCGATGTAAGACTCTTCGTGCTCGCCCCATACAGTAAAATAGAAGCCTGTACGGCAGCCCATAGGGCTAAGGTCGATCACGATGCCAGGAAGTTCCTCACGGATATATTCAGCGATGAGGTGTTCGAGAGTATGGATAGAGCCAGTCTCCATGAACTCCTTGTTAGGCTGTGTAAAGCGTATGTCATATTTGCTAACGATATCGCCCTTCTCGCCAACCTTCTTAGCTGCGAGACGAACATAAGGAGCCACAACCAAAGTATGGTCGAGGTTGAAGCTATCGACGTTATATTTCTTGTCTTCTGCCATAGTATTATATATTAAGTAGTTTATCAGATAACAATTAGAACAGAGGCAACATGCTGCGAACAAGGTTAGCGCTCATGTTGGCTGTATCGATCTTATTGAAAGAGTAAGTCTCTTCGCCATTATCATCAGCCATATCGCTCATACAACGGATGACAACATAAGGCGTCTTGTTGAGATAGCAAGCGTGAGCGACGGCAGCGCCTTCCATCTCGACGCACATAGGGCTGCAGCGGCGGACGATCTCGTCCTTGAGATCCTTAGAAGCGACGAACTGGTCGCCACTAGCGATACGACCGGCAAGGATCTGATGCCCCTTAGCAGACTCGAGAGAAGCGAATGCCTTCTGAGCCGCCTTGACCATAGCCTCATCGGCAGGGAAATCGGAGCAGTCCATTTCAGGAATCTCGCATATCTTATGTCCGAAAGCAACGACATCCATATCGTGATAGAGAGCGCTTGTAGAGACGACGACATCCTGGACACGAAGGCCATGAGCGATAGCGCCAGCGATGCCAGAATTAATAACGTGGGTCACTCCGAACTGCATAATGAGGCGCTGAGCGCAGAGGGCTGCATTGACCTTACCAATGCCAGACTGAACGACAACAACAGGAATACCGTCGATAGAGCCCTCGGTAAAAGTGCAACTACCAGCATTTGTTGTCTTAATCGCACCGCATCCCTCGGCAGGCTTCATGATAGAGTTGAGAAGTTCGACCTCAACGTCCATGGCTCCAATGATGCCAACTTTCTTATTCATATCAAACAATCTATAGATTTATACGCGGACAAAATTAGAATAAAATAGTTGAACTACACACAAACGGATAAGCTATTAAAGCATTATTTTCTTGCAATATTCAATAGAATAACATATATTGGCATAGAAATTGATATTAACACATCAGCAACAGTTCACTTGTGACACAGAATGCGAACCTTATATAGGGATAGACGTAAGAGGTCATTGGTCGAACCTGAAGAGACACAGAATACTAACGATATTAAAATTGAGACATGATGAAAACCAAGTATATTATCAGCTTATTGACAAGTGTATTTGCCTGCTGCACCTTCACATCATGCGAATGGGATGAGGATGAATACAAAAGCTCGATCATAACCGGAGAGTGGGAAGGAGACTTCGGCATGTTCTATGAATGGGAATGCAGAAGATGTCATGATGTGCATGTATATTATGCAGATGAGACACGAGTAAGATTCTTCCCTGACCATGATGGAGCGACCCATGGATATGGGTATCAGACAGACTATTATTCAGAGGGGCCATACGGTCACCAGAACTATTCTTTCGACTGGGTGTTGGAAGATGGCATTCTCTCGATATATTACCCATACGACCACAACCTAGACGTTGACATATATAAGTATCACATGACAAGAGATACGTTCACGGGACGTTTCGGTCATGATGGAGAGACCTTCTGCCTGTATAAGGTAGTGGATTATTATGACTGGTCACCATTCTATGATGATGACTGCTACTATTACTACGACGAGCGTTACAACTGGCATTTGAGAAACAACAAGTCGCTTGAAGTCGGTGACGAGGAGCAAGGAAGCATAGTCAAGAGAGGCAGACTAGGCCTCGAGACAAAGCCGGAGTAGCATAAACGCGAAGACATACAAATGCCGCTAAGACAACAGATCTTGGCGGCATTTTTTATATTCGGGACACAAATGATGTTTTTTGATGTCTTTTTAATATTTAGTCACATCTTGTTTTGATAATAACGACAAAAACATATAATTTTGGAATATCTTCATATTGAGTAACTGAGCTATGAAAAAATTGAATTATCTGATTGCTGCAACAGCAATCGTCATGGGAGCATGCAGCCCCCAAGTTGGTGAAGACCAAACGCCATCAACCATTGTAAATGCAGACGGCACCGTCACCTTCAACTACAGAAATGATTCAGCAAAAAGCGTACAGGTAGATGTACAGTTTGCTGGTCGCAACGAGATGAAACGAGACTCATTGACAGGGCTATGGAGCGTGACATTAGGTCCGGCAGCACCTGACATGTATCCATATTGCTTCATTGTGGACGGTGTGAGCATAATGGACCCGATGTGTGACGAGTGGTTTCCTAACGAAGGCTTCAAAAACTCACTTCTAGAGATAAAGGGAGAAGGCGAGCCACTGGTGCACACATTACAAGATGTGCCACATGGAAATGTAGATTATGTGACATATTACTCAAAGAGTCTAGGCACATATAACCATGCATTAGTATATACCCCAGCATCATATAATGAGAGCAACGACAACCTGCCAGTGTTCTACCTGATAAGCGGAACGACAGATACGGAGGAGGTATATTACAAGGTAGGGCGTGCGAACGTCATACTGGACAACATGATTGCGAAGGGAGAATCGAAAGAGATGATAGTCGTTATGCCATACGGCAATCCTATCAAGTTACTGTCGGGTCATGTAGATTTCAGGACGATGGGTGATGTCTTCAGCAAAGACCTCATCAACGACCTCATGCCATATATAGAGAACAACTACCGCACCATAAATGACCGTGACCACAGAGGCATAGGAGGATTTTCGCGAGGCGGCAACCAGGCATTATTAAACGGACTGACAAACATAGACAAATTCTCATACCTATGTTCGTACAGCTCATTCACCACTACAGAGATACCTGACGTCTATGACAATGCAGAGGACACGAACAAGCAGTTGCATCTATTCTGGCTAGGCATAGGTACAGATGACTTCCTCTATGGCACATCGCGTGATTATCTGGAGTTTCTGGACAAGAAGGGCATCCGTACAGTCAAAGAATTTACAAATGACAAGTTTGGCCATACATGGATGAACGCGAAGTACTTCTTGAGCCACACACTAAAGCTCTTATTCAATCCGGAGGCGTCGGAGGAGGCAATGTCAAACGGCACACAGCGCCAGAGGCGACAGGCGAAGAAGTGCCATTCACACCAAGCGTGATGGCGAGACTGTTCCCAAGACCTATCATATCACCTGAATACAACGGTGACGGAAGAGTGACATTCCGCGTCAAGGCACCAGAAGCCAAGAGCGTAACATTAGAGAGCGAGATAACTGAGACTGCGATAAAGATGGATCGTGACACGACAGGGGTATGGAGCGTAACGCTCAATGGAGTAAGGTCGGATATATTCTGCTACAACTTCAATGTTGACGGATTGAAAGTGACCGATGCAAGCAACATGTATCTTGCTCCAGACAAGGGCTTCAAGCGCAGCATAGCAGAGATGCCAGAACATCCGTATGAGATAGGCAACACGGGAGACATAGACTATACACCAGTCACATACATAACAGGCAAATATGATGACGGCAAGCCATGTAAATATGCGAAATGTGAACCAAGAACGACAGCTTCAAATATTCCGACAATAGCACTTATCGCACCAAAGAACGAGACATACGAGAGCTGGCACAAAGTGGGACAAGCCAACTACATATTGGATCAGCTCATTGCGGCAGGAGAGACATGTCCATGTGTGGTATATATGATACCATCGGACTACAAGATGAAAACGAGCGAAACCATAAAAGCAGACGACTATGCGACATGGTCAGAGAGACGCGAAGCCCTTGTCAAGGTTTTGAAATCAATGAAATAACGAATATAGATTACAAAAAAAACGGGAATGAAGGGCAGGCCATCATGGTCTGCCTTTTATTATATATGTCATAAAAAAGAGGAGAAATGTACAATTATTAGACAAATAATCATAACAAAAATCTAGTTTTTGAGAAACCTGTAGGCGGATGGAAACTTTTTGCTTTACTTTGCGATGAAAACAAATTAACGACAACAAGAATATGATGAAATTGATTTACGCAGTTCTTGCATTAGTAAATGTAGAACTAGCCTAACAAGGCGAACACAAATTTGACACACAGTCAGACAACATCAAGGCCACAACTCTCGAAAAAAGATGAGAAGTTGTGGTTTTTTATGTATACCTAAAGCCATCAAATGCAAAAAAATGTATCATAATCCAACATATATGTAACTTTTGTGCACCATATAGGGGGTGTCATTTCGTATTTTTGTTGATGGATAAATCAATTCAAAAACATATCAGATGAGATACATCAAAACACTTATTGCAGCACTGGCTATACTTGCCTGCAACCTATCAGCATTTGCACAGAACAACGATGCGCCAACATTAACATTTGCCTTTGAGCTTAAGGTGACATTAGGGCAGTCATATTCTGTTGGCACCATGTCGCACGGAGAACGTTTCGTGATTCCAATTACGGGAGGTACATTTGAAGGTCCTACAATCAAGGGTACAATAATAGCAGGTGGTGCAGACTACCAGCTCATAGACAAGGAAAGAAACCGCACAGAGCTTGAAGCCATATATTCGATAAAGACAGATGACGGAGTGAACATCCACGTTCGCAACAGAGGTATCATTTGGAGTGGCAAAGACGAGAACGGTAATGACGCATTCTATTTCCGTGCAGCTCCACAGTTTGAAGCGCCAGCAGACAGCAAATACGACTGGTTGAACAACTCACTCTTCGTATGTTCTGTAGGCGGATGGATGGAGAACGGCATTGTATTACGCATCTGGAAAGTAAACTAAAACTTCATGAGACATCTGCTGATATTGATATTTGCTCTTATTGTCTGCTTCACGGCATGTACGGACAAGGCTACGGAGACTGTTGTACCATGTGGTGACGGACATACCATTAGCATCAGCTTCGTCACTCCTACGGTTGTACGTCTGCAATACGCCATGGGTGACACACTGAAGAGCAACAATACAGGAGTGGTAGTTTATGACGGAGCCCCAATCAGCGTGAAGCACACCTTTGACGGTGACATAGAGCGACTGACGAGCGACGAAGTGGCGGTTGAACTCAACAAATCGACACACGCCATTACCGTCAGAGACAAGCGAAACGGCAATATAATCTTCCAAACAGACGCCCAAAAGCCGTTCATGTCGGAGCAAGTAGCCAAGGTAGATGTGACGTATGATGAATCGACAGCACACGTAGAGCACACGGCCAATGGGGATGTGACAGTCAAAGACGAGATAAGACGTGACACCATAGGATATATCACGAAATACCGCATGGCGTTCAGATTCCATCAAGACGAAGCATTATATGGGCTTGGTGCTCACATGGAGGACTACATGAACCTCAGAGGCAAGACCATGTATCTGACCCAGCACAACCTCAAGGCGATGGTACCCGTGCTAATGTCGACAAGAGGCTACGGATTGCTCTTTGACGCCGGATGCGGCATGATATTCTCGGACAACGGAAACGAATCATACATGGAGCTAGAGGCAGCCAATGAGATGGACGTATATATCATGACAGGCTACTGCATGGACAATGTAGTGAAGGAATACAGAAACCTGACCGGTCAATGTCCGATGATGCCTCGATATATGTTTGGCTACATACAGTCGAAAGAGCGTTATGTATCTCAAGACGATCTTATAGGCACTCTGCGCGAATACCGCAACAGACGTGTACCTATCGACATGATAGTGCAGGACTGGAACTACTGGCCCGAAGGTTGGGGATATATGAAGATGGATCCGAAGTACTATCCCGACCCTAAAGCCATGGCAGATTCGGTGCATGCCATGAATGCGCACCTTATGGTAAGCATCTGGCCCAACCCTCAGTATTGTCCACAAGAGAAAGACTTCAGCCAGCGTGGATACATGTTAAAGCAGTCGGTATATGACGTATTCAATCCCGAAGCGCGAGACTACTACTGGAGCTATGCAAACAATGAATTCTTCTCGAAAGGCTTCGACGCATGGTGGTGTGACTGTTCAGAACCTATTGACGGAGACTGGAAGAACATGGGCAGCGACTATGGATGGGACAACCACTATGAGCGATGGCTTCACAACATGGAAGCTCTGAGCATATCACTAGGTGAAGAACGCAGCAGCCTCTATTCGCTATACCACGCGATGGGCATCTATGAGAATCAGCGTCGCACTACGAGTGACAAACGAGTGGTAAATCTCACACGTTCAAGCTATGCAGGGCAGCAGCGCTATGCGACAATAACATGGAACGGTGATACACATGCATCGTGGCAATCGTTCAAGCAGCAGATACCTGCCGGTCTCAACTTCATGGCGACAGGATGTCCGTATTGGTCGGTTGACATAGGCTCATTCTTCACAGGCGGCAACGACCCATGGGGACGATGGTTCTACAAAGGAGAGTTTCCCGACGGATGCAAAGACGAGTCATATAGAGAATATTACACACGAATGCTACAATGGGGAACATTTCTGCCGATGATGCGCAGCCATGGGACAGACACACCGCGTGAGATATGGCGATTTGGCGAAGCCGGCACAACATACTACGACGCCATACTCAAGATGATAAACCTGCGTTACAAGCTGCTACCATATATATACAGCAACGCAAGGCGTATCACAAGCGAAAGCTACACAATGGCCAGAATTCTTGCATTTGACTTTGCGAACGACCACAACGTGCTCGACATCAAAGACGAGTATATGTTTGGCGACGCCATGCTCGTATGTCCGGTTACCGACCCTGGAGCGACGACACGCGACGTATATCTGCCACAAGGGTGCGACTGGTATGACTTCTGGAGTGGAGAGAAGCACCGTGGCGGAGAGAGGATTATTGCCGATGCCCCAATAGACAAAATACCGGTCTTTGTGCGCGCAGGCAACATAATCACGATGGGTCAAGAAGTGCAACACAGCGCAGAGCAGAGAGACAAAGCCATTGACATCGTGATATACCCAGGTGCAGATGCCACATTCACCCTATATGACGACGAAGGCGACAACTACAACTGTGAAAAGGGAGAATATGCAACCGTCAGATTAACGTGGGAAGAGTCAAGCCATACATTGACCATAGGCAAGCGCAAGGGCCAGTATAAAGGGATGGCAGCGACTCAGACATTCAACATCATCACCCCAACGGGCAAAGCCAGCATTGTATATGACGGCAAAGAGACAAGAGAAACAATATAAATAAACAATCAATTTAATATACAACGTAATGAACAAGAAAAAAGTACTCACGGCTCTAATGCTTGCTTCCACAGTAGGAATCAACGCCCAGAAGCCAATGACAGCTCCAACTGGTGGCAAAGCTATCAGCGACGAACTCATAGGTATCTTCTTTGAGGATATCAGCTCTTCGGCAGATGGTGGTCTTTGTGCACAGCTTGTACAGAACGGTTCGTTCGAGTACAACCCAACCATCAAAGACGGCTATGGTCCTGGAACAGCATGGCATCTTGTACGTGACGGACACTCATCAGGCTACTATGATGCAGCGACAGACGGAGCAATACATTCAAACAACCCACACTTTATGCGTGTCAACATCGAGCGTATTGTAACAGACATGCCAGACTATGATGGGAAGACAGGTGTCGGCATCATGAACGACGGCTATGACGGCATTTTTGTAAAGAAAGGCGAGACATATCACTTCTCAGTATTCTTGCGCAATCCAGACGGCAAGGCAAAGAACATAAAAGTTGTTCTTGGCGGATTTAAGGCTCCAGAGGCAGATGCTCAAGGACCTAAATGGCCAGTTCCTTTTTCTATAGCAGAGAAGAAATTCCGTACAGTCACAACAGGCTGGCAGAAATATGAATTTGACCTTGTAGCTAACGAAGATTGCCGCGAAGCAAATCTTCAGGTAATAAGCGAGACAGAAGGTGTACTTGATATCGACATGGTATCACTCCTTCCTGCCGACACCTTCCATGGCCATGGTCTCCGCAAGGATCTTGCCCAGGCATTGGCAGACCTCAACCCTAAGTTCATGCGTTTCCCTGGCGGATGTGTAGTACATGGTGGTGGTGATGGATTCTGGAACACATATCGTTGGAAAGAAACAGTCGGCCCTGTAGAGACTCGTCGTCAGCAGAAGAACACATGGGGATATAACCAGTCTATGGAACTCGGTTACTTCGAATACTTCCAGCTATGTGAAGACATGGGAGCCGCTCCTGTGCCTATTCTCCCTTCAGGTGTAAGCTGTCAAGGTGTTAATGGCGGTTGGAATTTCCCAGAGAAGCAGAACCAGTGGGCTGTACCAATGGAAGACATGGATGAGTGGGTTAACGAAGCCCTTGACCTCATCGAATGGGCTAACGGCGACGTTACTACTAAGTGGGGTAAGGTGCGTGCAGATGCAGGTCATCCAAAGCCATTCGGCCTCAAGTATCTCGGTATAGGCAACGAGGAACGCATCTCTCCAGAATTCATAGAGCGCTTCAAGTATATCTATGAGCGTGTAACAGCAGCTCATCCAGAGATCGTAATTGTCGGCACAGCAGGCCCAGGTTCTCATCCAGGCAACCCTGACTACGAGAACTCATGGAAGCTCGCTGAAGAGCTCGGCATGCCTATCATAGACGAGCACTACTACGAGCCTGTAACTTACTTCCAGGAGAAGCGTCAGTATGACAACTACCCACGAGACCGCAAGACAAAGGTTTACCTTGGCGAATACTCATCACAGAACCGTGGCCGCAACAACCAGCTCCAGGATGCACTTGCTGAGGCACTTTACCTCTGCCACGTAGAGCGCAATGGTGACATCGTAGTCATGACATCATACGCTCCACTCTTCGCCAAGAAGAACCACCACTCTTGGGATCCAGACCTGATCTATTTTGACAACGAGCGTACATTCCTCACATGTTCATACTACACACAGAAGATGTTCGGTCAGTCGTCTGGCCAGTACTATTATGGTGACTGCGTAAAAATCGACGGTAAGACAAACATGCAGGAGCAGTCAGTAGTACTCAATGTAAAGAAGAGAGAGCTTTACGTAAAGGTTTGCAACGCGAGTGCAGACGCGAAGAAAGCAACTGTAGATCTATCTAGATTTGGAGCAATCAAGTCGGTAGTCAAGACAACTATCTCGGGCAAGCCAGAAGATGAGAACAACTATGAGGCACATCCTGTTGAGCCAGTTGTAGAAAATGTCAAGATGGCGAAGAAGTCGACAATTGACGTAGCACCATATTCATTCTCTTTGTACACAATAAAACTCTAACGTTTACAGGATGAAAAGAGTATCATTTTTGTTTGCAATAGCTTTTGCCAGTCTGACAGCTGCAGCCCAGATGCCCAATGCTCCATTTGGCTTCGGAGGCAATCAGAACAGCGATAGTCAGGCACAGTATTCGGAAAAGTTTGCCGACATAAACTATGCAGGTGATGATCTTGCCTCACATACGCTAGATATTTACCTTCCAAAGGAGAAGAAAGACAAGTATCCGGTCATAGTGCACATATATGGCAGTGCTTGGTTCAGCAACAGCTCTAAGGGCATTGCAGACATCAACACCATATGTGCAGCACTTCTTGAAGCGGGATATGCAGTAGTCACTCCCAACCATAGAGCAAGCATAGAGGCGAAGTATCCGGCTCAAATCAATGACATCAAAGCTGTTGTACGTTTCCTTCGTGGCAACGCAGACAAATACAAGCTTGACGCCTCATTTATTGGGACATCAGGATTCTCGTCGGGTGCACATCTTGCATCGCTCATGGCAACAAGTAACGGTGTAAAATATGGCCGTTGTGGCAAAGCCGAATATGATATCGAAGGCACATTGGGCAACTATACAGAATATAGCAGCATGGTCAATGCCTGCTGCGAATGGTCGGGTCCTATCGACTTGCTCAACATGGACTGCGATGGCATAGAGAAGCCTAAAAACAGTCCAGAAGAGGTTGTTATGGGCATGCCTAAGGAGGGTAACGAGGATTATTACAAACTCCTCAACACAACTTACTACATCGATGCCAACGACGTACCAGTAGGTATGTTCCATGGTGATGCCGACAACGTTGTGCCTTGCTGCCAGAGCGACCTCTTGTTTGAGAAACTCCAGCAGGCAGGTGTCAAGACATTCTTCATAAAGCAACCTGGTGGTGGTCATGGCTTCAACATGTATTCACCAGAGAACCTCAAGAAGATGGTAGAGTGGTTTGATGCGGCAAGATTAGGCGCAAAGAACTAAAATATTTCACAACAATAAAACGCCAGACGGCTGCCGGACTATAGTCTGACAGCCGTCTGCTTTATTTGAGCACCAAAGCTAACAAATGTGTTTATTTGTGTTCTCCCCTGAACCCTGACATATTTTCGTAACGTCGTTTCATAAAACCAAGGAATATAGTGCGAAGCCACTTGCCTGATGTCAACATAAATAATAATGATATTGACGAATAGACAACACATACAATATCTTTGCTAACATAGGCATATAGTGCAATTAAACCAATACAATAGCAAATACGACACGGATATGATGACTAAATTTATTATTGTTCTTCTCATCAGTTTTAAATTTTAAATCGTTCTAGAATTCTATATTTGTTTTTTCGATACAGCTTATAATATATATCAAACACCTTATTTTTAGAAACAAAACTTATGAGACCTATAACGAAAAAGGCCACACTCTCTTCATTTATATAATTGTACTTCTCAAAGAATACTGACAATCCTACTATTAACGCAATCGGTATTATCTGATATATAATTATTATAATACGACTACCTTGATAATTCATAAAAGCAGATGACCAGATATCAATTCTATTTGTAAAAAGGAAATTTAATTGAAGAATTAAACCAAACAATATTCCAACGAATAATGCGACAGAAATAATATATAACAACGAAACGTCCCTAATAATAAAAAACGGGAAAGACACAATCATTATCAGTATTGTAGAAAAAAAAGAAAAATAAAACTTTTTGTCAAACAATGCTTTAACCATAATAGGATTGACATCATATAAATGCCAGTAATTGGCTTCTATGCCGTAAGAATACTGTCCCAATAAGATATTAGAGAAAATGAAACAGAACAAAGCATTCTGTCTGATGACAGATGGATCGCAACTAGGATTACAATATAAAAATACTATTATATATAGTATCACAAAAATCAGTATCGGTCGAAGTCGTTTACATCTGATAAATGGCAATAATTCATTACTATACCATGAAGACACATGTAATTTTTGACTGATACAAACTTCTAATTCTTTATTCTCGTCGTAATACTTGATATTCAACGACACAAAAATCAACCCCAATGATATTAAAACTTGCAATCCAATTACAATCCATATCTGAAACATTCCACTGTCTAAGAGTTTTATTGCTTCAATATAGTATATAGGCAACAAAAATGCAGCTATGCGAAATATCCAACTACAACTCTTTGAGAGGATCCTTAAAGCAAAGCAGTTGCTGTAAGATATTAGTATACTCAATACCATTAATTCTAATGAAAAACTTATTTCATTAAGGGAAAACATAATTGGCACCAGAATTAATAGCATATAATAATTCCAGAAGTCCATTAACGAACTATATGCCTCAAAGCGAGTTCTTATTCGTTTAGATATTGGTTGTACATATACAAACGATGGGAACGACAATTGTTTTTTTTGAAAAAAGAATTTCATGAACAAATCCACAATTCCCCATAACAAACACAGTCGCAACAGACCATAATCCATCATGATACTGTCTGACTTTTTCATATAAAACTGTAGAATAAATAAGATGTAGCCCAATATTAGTATAACAGGTATCAACTTTATTGGAGAGAAAAAACGTCTACATCTAATAGATTCTAGTTGAAACAAACTATTTATCTTATACACTTTCATTACAAAAATTTAGACAATGCAAAGAAATTTATTAAACAGAACATAATCAAATATTTAGCGGTGTAAAAAACGCCGTTCTGCTGAACTTTAGAGTACTCTTTAAAGAAGTCATAATCTAATACTTTGCTGATATCAAGAAGCAAATCGGTATTGATGCTTTTCTTATTCAAAATGTCACGTGTTGCTTCACGTGATCGATAAATTCTTTTAGCAAGTTCAGTGACAGTCATGTTTTTTTCAAATAACTGCATACGAATCATGCTTCCTATATGTAAATCATTGTTCATGCCAATGGAATTTTCTGCGAAACACAACCACTATTACTTCGTTTCAAAGTAATTATTCAGCATTTCAACGGCTTCACCATTTGCATTTGCAATGTCGTTTATAATCGAACCATTCTCCATGAGCAGAATTCGGTTTGAGACATCAACAATATGATCGAGATTGTGACTCGAAATGATGATTGTCGTTCCATAATCGGCATTGTATTTTTTTAGCAGACGCTTGATTTCAATCTGCGACGAAGGATCGAGGAAGTTGAATGGCTCGTCGAGGATGAGTATGTCGGGACGTGCAAGCATTGCCCCAATGATACCTATCTTCTGTTTGTTGCCGCTCGAGAAGTTCCTGATGTACTTCTTCTGGCCCAACACCTCACCATTCATAAACTTATCGAACTGAGCAAGTCGGCTTTTTACTTCTGACGAGTCGAGACCACGTACATTGCCAAGAAAATCGAAATACTCTTCAGGAGTGAGGAAATCGATGAGAAAACCATTGTCGATATAAGCAGCGGTATCGGCCTTCCAATCTTCACTCTTCGCTACATTGAGCCCGTGGTTAAGCACTTCACCTGTGGTAGCCTGATATAGGTCGAGCATAAGTCGGAAAAGAGTTGTCTTGCCTGCTCCGTTATTACCGACTATACCAATGGTCTCACTTTTTTTTATGCTGAGACCTTCAATGTTAACAGCCACTTTGTCGCCAAATGACTTTGAGAGATTTGCAATTCTAATCATTTTATTTCCGGTTTATATAAGTTTTTATGACTAATGAATCACATGGATGTAGATATTCCATCAGACAAACATGAAGTAACTGTTTTTTTCACTATATGCTTGTTAGGTTGCACAACTTCGACATAAGCCGAATCTCCTCGGTAATGAATGTTCTTTTCACCAAGACACCACACATTATATGCCCTACCTATAACTATCTTAGCCATGGCCGAACAGCCCGAATAAATATTACAATCGTGAAGGCTATGAGTGTCAATCATAGCGTGGATCTCATAGGTAACAATGCCATTATTGCGTCGTGCGGTAGGGGTTATTTCATTTATTGACCCCCACAACAATATAGTCACTCCTTTATTTATCAACAGCTCATACCACACCAAACAAGTGACATTTCTTAACTAAAAGTCACTATTTGAAAACACAAATGTATTCCAGAAAAAACTATAGAAATCAGCCGAACATAACAACCTGTTCATATCATGATTTTTTCATGTCATACCTTTGAGTCGCACAAAATTAAATACATTTTACATATATGCACAATTATTGCCATTTTTTTCGACCTATAGTCAAATCACATGCCATATGGGCACTTGCTTATTTTTGAATCTATAACAATTACCTCTCCGCGTCTCATTCATGACATATCGGGAAACTACACGTAGTGATTCTCATCAACGCATTGAATATCCTTCAGATTATAATTATCGATTCTGATTAAAAAAACAAACTAATGCTTGAACTTTAAATCAAAAAACTATAAATTGCAGTATAAATTTAAAACCAATATTCTTCAAAATGAAACTACTTAGCTTTATCATTGCTGCATTTGCAGCACTTGTTTCGTCGCATGCGACAGCACAAATCCTTTCTGACAATGAGAGCTATTCTCGTTTCGAATTATCATTCGTCAGCCAAATGCAAAAGACATCTGCTTCCGGATTTGACATAACGGCAGAAGAAAGTCCTAAGGGTTTTGCCATTGGATTCATCCATGGCTTCAAGCTCAATGCGCCGCTCCTTTTCTTCGAGACTGGTGCGAATGCCACTTTCACTCACCTCCGCGACACTCAGGGTGATGGGATTGATTATGCAGAAACAACCGGCAACTACATTAACGTTGCCATTCCAGCCAACCTTTCCATCAAGCTCCAATTCACAAACCGACTTCAGGTCATTCCTTTTGCCGGAGCCAATTTAAAGTTTAACCTCTTAGCAAAAGAACAGGTAGACGCAATCGGCTATAACGAGGATATCAACTTCTTCGACAATGATTATGGCTATGACTCCAATAGATTCCAATTTGGCCTAAATATCGGTGCAGGTGTCAATCTCTTTAAACGATTGTATGTCGGCTACAAATTCCAGCCAGACCTAGTCAAGTTCACTACTTTAGAAGTTGGGGATGTAGACATCGACTCGAAGACAAGCAACCATTACATCACAGTAGGCCTAAACTTCTAAGCATATTATATTGGGATGAACTTCTTTCATCCTCAATATATTTGGTCTGTTGAAGATCACGATCTATGTTGCACGCTTCTTAATGTCCTCAGATACGCTTTCTGCTCGTCGGTAATGCGGTAGCTTTCGATGGCTTTCTGTATGGTCTTTGAATGAATCCACGACGTCAGACGACCCTGTTCGATGTAAGGGATAGTGGCCTCGTATTGTTTAGCAAGCGCTGTTGCGAAATACCATGCTATCATCATCTTCACATAGTAGTGGTCGGTGGCAGCATCGGCAACCCATTTCAAATATTTCACATCAAAAGCATCATCAAGGAAATGGCTCATAAGCATCTCGATGCCAAATCTTCTTATATACGGTTCAGGACTGCTCATCCATCGTCTGACATCAACAATTAGTCTCTGACGATTAGATTTGACTTTAAAAGCCTTAGGTGACAACAAGTCACAAGTAGCCCAATTATCAACGACAGAAAGTAAGCGTTCTATTTCAGCCAATGACCTGTCGTAATCCTTAATCTCAGATATTATGAAACCGTGAAGATTGCGTTCATCATAATAGTCATGAGGGAGAGCGTTTAGGAAGACATCTATATCGTTGTGTTTTGAAAATTCCTTTGCCAGTTTGCGCAATTGCGGAGTGCGGACTCCGATTATTCTGTCGGGAGGAAGAGTCGGAACCAACTTGGCGTGGAAGGCCTGATATTTGAGGTCTTGTTCAGAAAACAATCGTTTCTGTATGTCTTGGATTATATCCATAGCTTATCTATGCTTATTGATTGCTTTTAGAGTGTTATTAACAGCTGAACGAACAGCAGGTTGCATTGGTTGTTGACGTATTATATCTATATATTGCAAAAACTCGGTCAGTAGTTCAGGATAGAAAAGACATTGTTTATAAGCCAGCTTAATACAAAGAGAACGAATGCCAGGAGTTTCACTTGCACTAGCCATGGTATTCAAACAATAATCAAGAAAATCAGAACGTAGATCATCAGCGTTGAATGTCTGTCGGTTGAGGATGTTAAGAGAAAGCCTACGGAGAGTGACACTCTCCCTCTCCTCTATCGCAAGATTGATGATGTCACTCTGATTATCCTGTAGAAAAGCGACATCAGCCAATGGCATACGGGTGAGTATCCACGCAGCATTACTCGCAATACGTTTGTCTGCATAATATATCAAGTCATAAAGATCTTTCCTTGATGATGCGTTGATGCTGAATTCCTGACAGAATGCAGAGACCTCGGCTTCACATAGACCGTGGGATAATCTTTCTGAAAGAGTCATGAGGGTTCTTAGTATAGTTATTCATCTGCGAATGTAGAAATAATTGGAGCAAGAAACAACAAGGCGATTACTGTGACGCATATTCAATACTATTTTTAGCACAAAGAATACATTGTTGCTGTTTAATGAGTATTTTTGCAGAGTAATAGATAATTAAAGACAACATGAATTATCAGGAAGTTCCAGTATTACTGCTTACAGGTTATCTTGGTAGCGGGAAAACAACATTACTCAACCGAATTCTTTCTAACAAACGCGGTATTAAATTCGCCGTTATCGTAAATGACATAGGTGAAGTCAATATAGATGCCGAACTTATTGAGAAAGGTGGTATAGTAGGACAAAAAGACGACAATCTTGTAGCGCTTCAGAATGGATGTATCTGCTGCACACTCCAGATGGACCTTGTAGAGCAGCTACACGACATCGTTGCACAGCATCGCTTCGACTATATCGTCATTGAGGCCAGCGGCATCTGCGAACCTGCTCCTATTGCACAGACTATCTGCTCTATTCCTCAGCTCGACCCTCGATATAGCCAGGGCGGCATACCAAAGATGGACTGCATTGTCACCGTTGTTGACGCACTTCGCATGCGCGACGAATTTGGCAACGGCAATGAACTCATGAAGAAAAACATCGGTGAGGAAGATATCGAAAACCTTGTCATACAGCAGATTGAATTCTGCAACATCATATTGCTCAACAAAGCGAGCGAAGTATCTCCTTCAGAACTTGGCCGCATCAAGGAGATTATCCGCGCACTTCAGCCTAAGGCTGCTATCATCGAATGCAACTATGGCGACGTAGAGCTCGACAAGATAATCAACACGGGCATGTTCGACTTCGACCAAGTTGCCACTTCTGCAGCATGGATAAATGAAATAGAGAAACATCATGAAGAGGATGAAGATGATGACGAAGACGAACATGAACACCATCATCACCACCATCATGAGCACGATGAAGATGATGAGGAACATGAACATAACCATCACCACCATCATCATGAACATGAAGAAGAGGATCACGACGAAGAACATTGCCCAGATCCAGAACACTGTCATTGCCATCATCACCACCACCATCACCATCATGAGGGAGGCGAAGTGGAAGAGTATGGCATAGGCACATTCGTATATTATGCACGTCGCCCTATGAATCTCGGAATGTTCGATGATTTCGTTGCACGCAAATGGCCTAAAAGCGTCATACGCGCCAAGGGCATCTGCTACTTTGCTGACGAACGAGACACCTGCTACCTATTTGAACAGGCTGGCAAACAGATACAACTCAAGAATGTTGGGCAGTGGTATGCCACAATGCCACCTCATGAGCTTGAAGTATTCATGATGGAGAATCCAGGTCTGCAAAAAGATTGGGACCCAGAATATGGTGACAGAATGCAAAAGCTAGTGTTCATTGGTCAGCACATGGACAAGGAAGCCATTTGCGATGCGCTCGACGCTTGTCTCGAATAAGAAACGGCTTCAAATAAAATGAAAGGAGACTATGTCGACATCTGACACAGTCTCCTTTTCACATAAACACCTTTCTATTATCAGCGTCGTTCAATAACCCTTTTTTATTTCTGCAATTCTGCTATCTGATTGACCGACTGCTTCACTTTGTCGTATGTCATGTTTCCAATTATAGCGCAGCCTGCTATGGTTAGTGCGCTTGTCACTACTGTAGCTACAACGCTTATGCCGTATGCTGAGACGATATTAACAGACATCCATATCACAAGGATTGAGGTCAATATGCAAGTAACGATATGCATGTAGCCATAGATCTTGGCATAATTGCTTGTAGTTGAAAGTATGTCAACTAATGTGCTGTGGTCGTTAACCTTGTTGAGCTGACGGTGGATGAATAGTGCCACAAGAAGCATAACATAGCTACTTACAGCGCCGAAGATACATAATGGCTTGGTAAATATAGGCTCGAGATCAGGTGCCATCCAGAGGCTGCTAAACAGAACTACTGAAAAGAACATGCCTATGATAGAGCGTTTCGACTCAAAACGAATGTCAAACAATGGTTTCTTGCACTTCTCTGCGTCTGCAGAACTAGCATTGGCAGCACTGAACTTGCCATCGGTCAACTGGTCGAGCAATGCCTCACAACGCGAAACGACATCCAAACAATCCTTATTGTTTCTGACGCTGACAATTGCACCGATGAAGCCACATAACACACCTATTACGACAGATCCACGCTCATCAACGCCCATGCCAACGATCAGCTCGTACGCAAACCAGATTGACCATGGGATATAGCAGAAGCCCCAATACTTGACATACGTAAGATAAAATCTACGTATGCCTTCTACAACGGATATTGCCGATGATGTGTCGCCACGCATAAGGTTGGTTGTGCTGAGTGGCTTGTGAACGAGATATACCGCAATAGCCATAACGATATTGATAGCTATTATCACACCTATGCACAACATTGAGATGTTGCATTGATAGTGGAATAAAGGGTAGAATACCGCAATCAGGAGTGCGCAGAATATCGACTTGCGTGCATTGGCATTGAGGGCGTTCACCTTGTTCTGCATCGATTCGCGCATCAGAGTGTCGATAACATTATGCTGCTTCTCAATGTTGCTCTTGAGTGTTGCAATCTGATCGTTCATCTCATTTACATTGTAATTTTCCATAGTATTAAGTTTTTATTGTTCTACTTGTTATTTGTTATGTGATTCTTCTTTCTTAATCACTTTACAACCATTAGATGCATGGACATGACGAAAAATTATAGGGAACAGCAATTTTTTTCAAAAAAAATTGACCTATAGGTTGGAAAAACAAAACGAAGACAAAAAAAAGAGACGCTACCGATGGGCAACGTCTCTGGGTTTAATTATATATATCTTTGTAGAAATGCGTAAATAAATTTACACCTAGTTTTCCCTATTGATGAGATTTACAACTACCTTGACCATTGTATCCTTCTCTTCAGTGCGACTTTCGGCTATCATAAGAGTGAGTGCCACCAGCGTGTTGTCGCCAATGCGTTTGCCTCCATTTTCATCATATAATATGCCATTGTTATTCATGAACCATAGGAACAGGGCCGCGGCAATACGTTTGTTGCCATCACTGAAAGAATGATTCTTGGTGACCAGATAAAGCAACATAGAAGCCTTTTCTTCGACAGAGGGATAGAGGTCTTGGCCTCCAAATGTCTGGTATATCTGACCGATAGAACTTTTGAACGAACCATCCTTCTCGTTACCGAACAATGGACTTCCACCGAACTTTTGTTTCATGCAGGCAATGGCTTGCATGGCATTGTCGTATGTCGCATGAAAACGCTCCTCATTGGTGGTCTGCTCGATGTTCAGAATTTGGTAGTCATATCGGTCAAGAGTCTCAAGAGCGTAATTGTAGTCGGCAACGACATTAATCAGAGCACTAGCCTCATCGCCGGTCAGTCTCTCTTGTTGTCTGACTGTACGCCCCAACACATTAACTAACTGACTCAATTCGACATATTTCTGCACAGCAACCTTATTGTTGATAGCGTATCCTTTGACAAGATACTCTTTCAGAACCTTGTTGGCCCAAATGCGGAATTGGGTACCGCGTATGGAGTTTACGCGATATCCTACTGATATAATCATGTCAAGATTATAAAATGGTATCATACGAGAGACTTTTCGATTTCCCTCAAATCGAACTTGTGCATTTTTTGCACAGGTTGCTTCCTCAGACAACTCTTCTGACTGATATATGTTTTTTATATGCCTTAATATAGATGTTCTGTCTGTATTGAATAACTCTGCCATTTGAGCTTGTGTCAGCCAAACAGTATCTCGATCAAGTTTCACATCAATGGAGGTCTCTCCATCGGCTGTCTGATATATAATAATCTTGTCGTCCATTTTTTAATCTGTCTACAAGGCAAATATACAAATAAAAAAGTGGAGAATTCTTCATTCCCACCAAATGCAATATTCTACAAAAATAGGAACGGAAAAAGTGGAGTATGTAAAAAAACAAAAAGGAGAGCATCCGTTCATGGGTACTCTCCTTTGTTGCTTATCTTGCCTCAAAATGCGCTATCGTCTCTGATACTCTACATATCTGAATCGCACGTCATTCTTATCGTCATCCATCCAATCCGACACATTCGACACATGCCACTCTTCACCGTCGATTACTGGGAAATAGGTGTCGGCCTCTTCAAATGCCTTGTCAATCTCTGTCACGTAGAGCACTTCGGCGTATGGCATCATCGTCTTATATATTGCTCCACCACCTATCACAAACACCATTTCGTCATCGCCTATCATGCCGATAGCCTCCTCAACCGAATGAGCTATGTCGGCTCCCTCGTGCTGCCACGACAACGAACGCGTGATGATTATGTTGCGTCTGTTAGGCAACACACCCTTAGGCAAAGCATCGCTTGTCTTACGTCCCATTAGCACAGTATGCCCAGTAGTTGTTGCCTTGAAATGCTTCAGGTCTTCTGATATATATACGAGCTGATCACCACTCTTGCCTATCGCATTGTTGCGATCAATGGCTACTATCATCGCTATCTTTCCCATAGTACACTCTTTACGCCGAAAAAAACTATACAGCAACAACTCCTTTTATATGCGGATGCGCCTGATAATCGACAAGCTCGAAATCCTCATACTTGAAATCGTTGATATCCTTCACAGCCGGATTAATCCTCATCTTTGGCAGCGGATATGGCTCTCGTGTTATCTGCTCCTTCACCTGCTCGAGATGGTTGGTATATATATGCGCATCGCCCAAGGTATGGACAAACTCGCCTGGCTCAAGACCACACACCTGCGCTATCATCATTGTAAGCAATGCATACGACGCTATGTTGAATGGCACACCCAAGAATATGTCGGCCGAACGCTGATAGAGCATACAGCTCAACTTGCCATTGGCAACATAAAACTGAAACATGGTGTGGCAAGGTGGCAAAGCCATATTCTCAACCTCGGCTACATTCCAAGCACTAACCAAAAGTCGTCTTGAATTAGGATTTTTCTTTATCTGCTCTATGACATTACCTAGCTGGTCGATTGTTGTGCCGTCATACGCTGGCCAAGAACGCCATTGATGACCATAGACCGGTCCGAGATCGCCATTCTCATCTGCCCACTCGTTCCATATTCTCACGCCATTATCTTGAAGATACTTCACGTTGGTATCACCCATGATAAACCAAAGGAGCTCATAGATAATCGACTTGAGATGCAATTTCTTTGTGGTAAGCAAAGGGAACCCCTCTTGCAAGTCAAAACGCATCTGATGGCCAAAGACACCTATTGTGCCCGTACCAGTTCTATCTTCACGCTGAACACCTTCGTCCAGCACTCTTTTTATGAGGTCAATATATTGTTTCATCTCTTATATATTATCCAAACATCTTATTAAGCCAGCTCACTGGCTTGAAGGTCTTCTCTACTTTTATCAGCTCGTCATACATCTCTTCGGCCGACTGATATCTGCCATCAATGCCCTGTCTGAGTATGTTCTCTACTTCGGTTGGCTGCAACTGACGTGGTGGTCGTGGAAAGCTTGCCTTATATGCAGCCTTGGACAGTACGGCAAAAAGCTGATCGTCCATCCTTGCCGGTTGTTTCATAGGGTATGTGAGTTGCAGATTGACCAATATCTCAGGATTGCAGTCCGAATAAGGAGCCTTGCCCATAATAAGCTGAAACAAACTTATGCTCAGGGCAAATAGGTCAGACGCCGGGCATACGAGCTTATTTCTCTTGAGAAGCATCTCCGGTGGCGAGAAAACCAACGCAAACGACGATCGCACATCACTTGTATCAGGATATGTCGAGCATTGTTCAAAATCAATCAAGACTGCCTTCGAAAAGTCCTGGTCGATTGGCGACTCTCCATCACCATGAGGTATGACAATATTCGATGGCTTAACATCTCGATGTATCACGCCTGCCCCATGTACTTGCTGTAAAGCTTTGAGAACAGAGAGTCCGGCATGAACATACTTCATCTCATCGACTTTACGATATAGCTCTTTGGTGGTAAATATTGTCTTAAGATCTGTGCCTTTTACATATTCTCTGACGATATACAGACAGCCGTCTTCACATACCCAAGAATCAAGGGTGTGGGCCACATTGGGATGATCGACAGTCATCAGGCGACCCATAATAGCGGGCAATGCCTGCCCATATTTCTCGACGCATTTGACCGACACACTTTTCTGTCCATCAGCTGTAGTTCCGGTCCAAATTCCACCGAATTTGCCCTTCCCTCCCTGACGCCCAGTCAAGATATAAATACCTTTCGTGCCTGTCAATTGCTCTGCCATATCTATTCTCTATGTATCACATTACGACTCTGGTCAATGAGTTCGTCACCTCTCATCTTGAGAAACACCTGGGCCGTAGCTAAAATATCTTTCTCGCAATATACCGCTATACGTGCCAGGTCATGCTCTCCATAATAGACATTGGCTACCTGGCTACCATCTATATCATCCTTTGGGGTCGGTATGCCAAAGACATGAGTAAGGAGATTGAGCGAAGTAAACGACTTACGGTCGCCAAACTTCCACATCTCCATGGTATCTATAAACGACACCTCCCATGGCTTCTTACCTGCTATATCCAATACACGAGGCAGAGACAGCCCATTGATTATTATGCGTCTCGCAATGAAAGGCATATCAAACTCCTTTACATTATGGCCGCATATATATTTGTCGGGAGTAGAATATCTCTCGTTTACTAATGCACAGAACCCTTCAAGAAGTTTCTTCTCGTCGTCATCAGCAAACGATTTACTATAGAATATCTTTTCTTTTGTTTCTGGGTGTATCCTAATAAAGCCTACCGATATGCACACCACTCTACCAAACTCAGCATATATGCCTGCTTGTTGATATACATCGTCAGCAGTCTCTTCGTCACGTCTGAATTGTTGCGACTTTTTGTCCCACAACTTCTGCATATCCTCATCAAGCTCGGCAAACCCAGAGTGACAAGGCACCGTCTCTATGTCCAAGAAAAGTATATTCTCAATTGGTATAGTGTTGTAGGCCATGACAAAGCGCTTTATCGTCGGTTATAACCCAATATTCTGAGCATCTCGTCAGAACTCTGTTCCTCGCTAAACAAGTAGTCGATAATCTGACCATTCTCGTCACGATCAATAACAACATGCTTTGGAGATGGTATAAGGCAATGCTTGATACCACCATAGCCACTAATAGAATCCTGGTAAGCTCCCGTATGGAAGAATCCGATATACAAAGGCTCATCATCATCCTTTGAGAGTTTAGGTAGGAAAACCTGCTGATTGAGATCCTCGGTATTATAATAATCGGCATGATCACATGTCACGCCACCGATATTAACTCGCGTATATGGCTTATCCCACTTGTTAACCGGCAAGAGAATAAACTTCTCACAAATACCCCAAGAATCAGGGATCGTAGTCATAAGGCTATTGTCAATGATATACCATAGCTCGGTATCATTTTGCTGCTTAGCTTCAGCCACCTTGAAAATGACCGCACCCGACTCACCAACAGTATATTTGCCAAACTCAGTCAAAATATCTGGCTCATCAATCTCCTCGTTGACGCACACTTCTTTGATGCCGCGAACGAGCTCATTGACGATATACTTGTAGTCATATTCGAAGCCAAGGTTGTTTCTGATAGGAAGTCCACCACCAAGGTCAATCATATGAAGGCTCTCACAGTTCTTCTTGAGCTCAGCATACACCGACAACGCTTTCTGGAATACGCCCCAGAAATATAGGTTATCCTTGATACCCGAGTCTACAAAGAAATGGAACATTTCGAGGTTCACACGTGGATTATCCTTAATCTCGTCATTATAAAACTTGAGAATTTCCGAAGGACGAATACCAAGTCGTGATGTATAGTATGCCGACTGAGGCTCCTCATCGATAGCCATACGAATACCGATATTGACAACATCTGTCTTCATGACATCGAGCAATCTCTGTAGCTCACTCTTACTGTCAAGCACAGTGATGACATTCCTAAAGCCGAGGTCCTGAATCATCTTTATCTTCTGAAGATAAAGGTCACTCTTAGACCCATTATTGATGATAATTATATCCTTGCTGATAGTACCCTCCTCATAAAGCTCGCGTACAATATCCAAGTCGTATGCCGACGATGTCTCAAGCTGAACCTGATATTGCAAGGTCTCCTTTACTACAAACGAGAAGTGGCAGCTCTTAGTGCAATAGCAATACTTGTAGTTACCCTTGTAACCATGAGTCTTTATCGCCTTGCTAAAGAGATTACGAATGCGCTTTATCTGATCACCAATCTTTGGCAAATAGGTGATTTTTAGCGGCGTACCGTATTTTTCAATTATAAACTTCAATGAAACATTATGGAAAAACAAGTTTCCATTCTCGAGGTCAAAACCATCCTGTGGAAAATAGTAGGTTTGATCTATCAGATCAAAATAGGTACCCCTGGTTTTCAATGTCTAAAAAATTAGAGTAGTTAATAATTGATGCTATGCGCATCTGTAATTGAATGTTTAAAAAGAAAGCCTACTAATTCAACAATCAGCAGGCTCTTTATTTATAATGTTTGTTTTATCTTACTTGAGCCAACCCAAAATTGTCTGTCCACCCGTTGTTTTATCCTTAAGTTTGACATCTATCTGGGTTCCAATTGGAAGGAATAAATCCACACGTGAACCGAATTTGATGAAACCCATCTGACTCGACTGCTCAACCTGCTGACCCTCCTCCGCGTAACATACAACACGTCGCGCCATCGCACCAGCTATCTGTCGTGCTAATATCTGCGTTCCATTCTTTGTCTCGATAAGAACTGAACTACGTTCATTCTCTGTTGATGACTTTGGCAAATATGCACGTTTATGGTTACCATGTTGGTGTGTACTAAACTTGATCAAACCAGCAACAGGATACCAATTTATATGCACATTTAGCGGAGACATAAAAATAGAAACCTGTAGAGCATTAGACTTCAACACCTCTGGTTCGTAAACCTCTTCTATAACAACAACCTTACCGTCAGCAGGAGCGATAATCGCACCATCCTGAGTCACAAAATGGCGTCTTGGACTACGGAAGAAGTTAATTGCCATAAAAGCAGTCAAACCAGTGACAAACAATATCACATGCGATACATTACCGCCAATAAACTTATAACTGACGATATTAATAAGAGCAAAAAGAACAATTGCTATAACAGTGGTTTTATATCCCTCTTTATGTAAAGTCATTACGAAAATATATTTGTAAAATTAAATGCTATATAAAGAAATAATAAAGTAGAGTAACTATCGGTGCTGCGAAAAGCATGGCATCAAACCTATCCAAAATACCTCCATGGCCAGGAAGTAACTTGCCGGAATCCTTGATATTGACAGCTCTCTTGAACTTTGATTCAATAAGATCTCCACATGTTCCGACAACCGCCATGATGAATCCACAAACAATGCAGAACCATAAAGGCAACTCCTGTTTGTCGCCCAAACCTGAAACATATTGCAAAAGGAACGAAGCAGCTACAGTAAGCAACACGCCTCCTATAAATCCCTCTATGGTTTTCTTTGGCGATACTCTCTCAAACAACTTATGTCTTCCCATTGTCACTCCACACAAATACGCACCTGTATCATTTATCCATGACAACAAAAACATAGCAATAATAGGACGGCAATCATACGCACCTCCCTTAAACGCCAAAAGATTCAGCAATGCGAATGGCAAACCAATATATATGTTACACAATAGTGTAAGTCCAATGTTATGAATAGGTTTTTGATGAACTGAGAAAAGTTCAACCAAGAATACGGCCCATATAAAGCAGATTAGAATCAAAAGACTACGAGGGTCAAAACCTTGAAAGAATATCAAGAACCCCATGGTAAATGCGACAACATTCGACACTAATGCCAAGAAGAAATGAGGATGAAAATGATCCTCGTCACTACGAGTCATTCTACAAAATTCATTTGTAGCCAACGTTATTATGCAGACCATTATCATAGCATAAGTGACAGGACTCAATATCAAGGCCGCACCTATTACTACAATAAAAAGTATACCAGTTATGGCACGTTGTATAAAATTAGACATCAATAGTTCTTTTAGAGATCGTTCCTATTTGCCTTACATCATGGCCATATTTACCACGTGTAGCTTCTAAATGGCAAAATTAGTATATCCATTAATATTTCAAAAGAAACAAACTGAATAATATCATCGAAAAATAACTTCAAGCCTTTTCAACCTCATTATCCGTCTTATCAGCTATTTCTTCTGACGAGGCCTCCTCTACAGTTTCTGCCTTAGGTGTTTCATCCTTCAACAGTTCATTCGGATTCACACCACCCTTTCTTGGCCCAAAAATATTCTCAAGATCTTCGCTGAAAATGACTTCTTTTTCAAGCAATCTTTCCGCAAGCTGCTTGTGTTTGTCTGCGTTCTCTATTAATATCTGCTTTGCTCGTTCATATTGCTCAGCTACTATAGAAGACACTTCCTTGTCTATCACTTCTGCTCTTTGCTCAGAATAAGGACGGTTGAATGAGTAGTCATTTGATCCTGATGAGTCATAATAGCTCAAGTTTGGAATCTGTTCGCTCAAGCCATAGTATGTAACCATTGCATAAGCCTGCTTGGTCACCTTCTCTAAATCATTAAGAGCGCCAGTGCTCACTTTGCCGAATACGACATCCTCAGCAGCACGACCGCCAAGTGTAGAACACATCTCGTCAAGCATCTGCTCCTTAGTAGTGAGCTGACGTTCTTCTGGAAGATACCATGCAGCTCCAAGTGCCTTGCCTCGAGGGACAATAGTAACCTTAAGCAACGGATGAGCATTCTCTAGCAACCAACTTATTGACGCATGTCCAGCCTCATGATATGCTATGGCTTTGCGTTCCGCATCTGTTATAATCTTGTTTTTCTTTTCAAGACCACCTACTATACGGTCAATAGCATCAAGAAAATCTTGTTTTTCAATGAACTTCTTGTCTTTTCGTGCAGCAGTAAGCGCCGCCTCATTACATACATTTGCGATATCTGCACCAGAGAAACCTGGTGTCTGCTTTGCCAAGAAACTTCTTTCAAAGCCTTCCACAAGCTTCAATGGACGCAAATGCACATCAAATATAGCTGCTCGTTCATGAATATCAGGCAACTCAACATTAATCTGTCGGTCAAAACGACCGGCACGCATCAAAGCGCTATCAAGAATGTCAGCACGATTGGTTGCCGCTAATATTATCACACCGCTATTAGTACCAAAGCCGTCCATTTCTGTGAGCAGCTGATTAAGAGTGTTCTCACGTTCTTCATTAGATGATAATCCACGACCACGACCTCTATCTCGTCCTATGGCATCTATCTCGTCAATGAATATAATACTTGGTGCTTTGGCCTTTGCCTTCTGGAACAGGTCTCGTACACGGCTTGCGCCCACACCCACAAACATCTCAACGAAATCAGAACCCGACATCGAGAAAAATGGCACATTTGCTTCACCAGCAACCGCTTTTGCCAACAAAGTCTTTCCGGTACCAGGAGGGCCAACAAGCAAAGCGCCCTTAGGTATCTTACCACCAAGTTCTGTATACTTTTCTGGATGACGCAAAAACTCCACAATCTCTACAAGTTCATCTTTTGCACCTTCAAGGCCAGCGACATCCTTAAACGAAACATTGACATTAGAATCCTTGTCAACCAATTGAGCCCTTGACTTACCAACACTGAAAATGCTGCTACCAGAACCTCCAGACATTCTATTCATGAAAAAGAAGTAGATAGCTATCATCAGAAGCAGCGGCCACATGAATGACAAAACCTCACCAAAAACATTACTTCTCTGTTCATAAAACAAAGGAATATCTCGGTGCTCTGCCGTTTCAACAGCCTTTCGACTCTCTTCGAAACTATCTATCGATGGAATGTCTACTATGAAGTGAGGGCCACTCTTAGGAATTGCCTGTTTCTGTGCAAAAAGATCTTTGAACTGATCAACCGAATCAGCCATAAGAGTCACCTCTGCCTTCAGTTCGTTTCGTATGATGACAATCTTCTCTATGCTTCGGCTGCCCAATATGTTCTTTTCAAACTTGGCATAAGAAAGTCTCTGAGGCTCTTGTCCAATATTTAGTGTGCTGATAAGTATCAACACGACAACAACAATACCATATATCCAATATGGATTGAATTTTGGAAGCCTCTGCCTATCCTTGTCATTTTTTTGCTGCATTGCCATTTTGCTTGTTTTTCTGTAATTAATCTATATCGGCAATATCTACTCTTACGGCATCATCCCACAATGTCTCAAGCGAATAGTATTCACGAGCATCTTTCTGAAAGATATGAACCACTACATTATAGTAGTCCATAAGTATCCACATGGCATTCTGTCTGCCTTCTACATGTGTAGGTTTCTCGCCGGTCATCTCACGTACCTTGTCCTCTACACTATCTACCATAGACGACACGTGAGTTGAACTGTTGCCTTCACATACAACAAAGTAATCACATACTGATGAATCTACTTTGCGCAAATCCAACACACTTATCTTCTTGCCTTTTATATCCTGTATACCATCTATGATGGCCAATACTAATGCGTCTTTTATTTCACTCATTCTGCAAATATACAAAAGTTATTCAAGTGCTTTGTCTATTACATCTTTTATTGTCTTAACAAAATGGAATGTCAAGCCCTTAACATACATCTCCTTTATCTCGTTGATGTCCTTCCTGTTTTTGTCAGACAATATGATCTCTTCAACACCAGCACGTTTAGCTGCCAATATCTTCTCCTTTATGCCACCTACAGGCAACACATTACCTCTAAGGGTAATCTCTCCTGTCATTGCTATTCTCTTGCGGACCTTTCTTCCAGTCAATGCAGACACCACCGATGTCGCCATTGTTATACCTGCCGATGGTCCATCCTTAGGAATAGCTCCCTCTGGCACATGAATATGGAAATTCATCTCGTCAAAATCCATGTTCTCCAAGCCAAATAAAGCAGCATTAGACCTGACATACTCAACAGCAAGAATAGCCGATTCCTTCATCACATCGCCCAGGTTACCTGTCAATGTCAGCTTGCCCTTACCCTTGCTAGCGCTAGTTTCAATAAACAAAATCTCACCTCCGACTGCGGTCCAGGCCAAGCCGGTAACAACACCAGCCTTCATACCCTCTTCCCACATGTCATGGCTATATTTCTCTACACCAAGCAACTCGGCAATGTCTTTCTTCGACATAGGACCACCAATCTCTTCACCCCTAGCAATCTTCAGTGCCATCTTACGACATATACTGGCAAGTGTCTTGTCTAGCTGACGGACACCACTCTCACGCGTGTAGTTTTCTATCAAATAGGTCATCACCTTCTTGTTGATAGAGAATGCTTTCTTCTCAATGCCGTGAGCCAGCATCTGCTTAGGCAAAAGATGGCGTATCGCTATCTCGATCTTCTCTTCAAGAATATATCCTGAAACGTCAATAAGCTCCATTCTATCGAGCAAAGGCTGCGATATGCCACCGATATTATTAGCAGTAGCAATAAACATCACCTTAGAGAGGTCATAGTCAACATCAAGATAGTTGTCATGGAATGCCGAATTCTGCTCTGGATCGAGAACCTCGAGCAATGCTGACTCTGGATCACCATGACCATCCTTTGTTATCTTGTCTATCTCATCTAGAATAAATACCGGGTTTGACGTGGTAGCTTTGTTTATGCCTTGCATTATTCTACCCATCATCGCACCTATATAGGTTCTTCTATGGCCTCTTATTTCCGATTCGTCATGCAGACCTCCAAGAGACATTCTCACATATTTCCTGTTGAGCGACTCTGCTATGCTCTTACCAAGCGAAGTCTTTCCTACACCTGGAGGGCCATACAGACACAATATAGGCGACTTCATATCTCCCTTAAGCTTCAACACAGCAAGATGCTCCAATATTCGCTCCTTGACCTTATCAAGTCCAAAATGATCTGCATCAAGTGTCTTTGCTGCCTTCGCTATATTGAAATTATCTGCCGAATACTTATGCCATGGCAAGTTCAGCAATGTCTCAACATAATCCATCTCTACCGAGTACTCTGGTGAATTCTGGCTTATACGAGATAGTTTAACAAGTTCATTCTCAAATACAGCCTTAGCAGAAGCTGGCCATTTTTTCTTTTTTGCCCTAGCCTTATACTCTTCAAGCTTGCTCTCCGTATCATTGCCTAATTCACTTTGTATTGCTCTCATCTGCTGATGAAGCATATACTCACGTTGCTGTTGGCTGATATCCTGATTTGTCTTGTTCTGTATCTCATTCTTCAGCTGAACAAACTGCAACTCTTCACCAAGATACTTGGCAAGCATCTTTGCCTTTTGCAATGGAGAGTTCTCTTCTAGCACCTCTCTCTTGTTTTCTATACTGAGGTTCGAATTTCCAGCTACAAAATGCAAGAATGACACATCTGCTTTGTAGTTGTTAAGCGAAAAGAATGTCTCTGGCGAGAATGAACCTAGATTCTTTAGTATTCTCACCATTATATCTTTCACAAGGCTACAAGCAGCCTCCATTTCTCTCTGAAGTTCTTCTGGAACATCCTCCTCTGGCTGTAATGTCGCAAAGACCTTCATATATGGAACATCACTCTGAAGTTCTCCTATAGTCATTCGTGCACGCCCCTGAAGCAATGCCGATTTCGAGCCGTCAGGCAAATCAACAATCTTCACAACTCGTGCCAACGTACCTATCTTGTATACATCGTCTATCGTAGGTTTGTCAACTCGCGCATCTTTCTGTGTCGCTACTACAAAATCTCCCTTCGACTGCTCCATATCTCTGAGCAGACGAACCGACATTTCCCTCGAAACCGTTACGGGCAAGATGGCGCCTGGGAATAATATGGTGTTGCGTATAGGTAGCAATGGCAACACCTCCGGCAGATCTGCCACTTTCACCTCAAACGATTCGTTTGAAAGCAGTATTGGTATTGTTATTGAGCCCGACATTTCATCATCATCCGCCATCCATGGCAGTATTGGCATCTTTATCTTACCCATTCAGATTATTTGTTTTCCTGTTGTTTGTTTTTCAGTTATGCTTGCTTGAGCTTTGCCGCACTGACATGGCTCATGCATTCCTTTGCATATTCTAGAGTTATCGACAGTTTCTTCGACTTTTCAGACGGAGCCTCGTACATCTTGTCCATCAATATGGTCTCACATATCGATCTCAAACCACGAGCACCCACCTTAAACTCTACAGCCTTGTCAACAATAAACTCGAGCACATCTTCTTCTATTGTCAGCGCAATGCCATCCATCTCAAACATCTTAACATACTGCTTGATGAGCGAATTCTTTGGCTCAGTCAATATGCGTCGCAATGCTTTTCTGTCAAGCGGATCAAGATGGGTCAGAATTGGCAAACGGCCTATAATTTCAGGGATAAGTCCAAACGACTTCAAATCCTGAGGTGCCACATACTGCAGCAAATTATCGAAATCTATCTGATCTCTGTCCTTATCAGAATTATAACCGACAACCCTTGAGTTAAGTCGATTAGCTATCTTCCTCTTTATACCATCAAAAGCACCACCGCAGATGAACAGAATATTCTTTGTGTTGACAGGAATCATCTTCTGGTCTGGATGCTTGCGTCCACCCTGTGGCGGAACGTTAACCACCGACCCCTCAAGAAGCTTAAGCAAACCCTGCTGAACGCCCTCACCAGAGACATCTCTTGTGATAGAAGGATTGTCCCCCTTGCGAGCTATCTTGTCTATCTCATCGATGAAAACTATGCCTCTTTCTGCTGCCTCTACATTATAGTCCGCCACCTGAAGCAAACGTGTCAATATACTTTCAATGTCTTCGCCTACATAACCTGCCTCTGTCAAAACTGTAGCATCTACAATTGTAAATGGCACTTCAAGCAATTTAGCTATAGTACGAGCCAACAATGTCTTTCCTGTACCAGTTTCTCCAACAAGAATAATATTCGATTTCTCTATCTCAACATCATCCTCAGAGTCCTTCTGCATCAGACGCTTATAATGGTTATACACCGCTACCGACAGATACTTCTTGGCGTCATCCTGACCAATGACATACTGGTCAAGATACTCCTTTATGGCCTTTGGCTTCTTCAATGTCAATTTACCCAGACTCTTTGCTGACTCTGACTTAAACTGTTCATCTACAATCTCTTTAGCCTGTCTTGCACATGAGTCACAGATAAAGCCTGAGACACCTGCGATAAGCAATCCCACACCATCACGCGGACGGCCACAAAACGAACACTTGTCCTCTTTTTTCATCGTCAACTGCTAATATATAAAGTAAACAATGCAGAACCATGCAACACATATTGCATGGTCTGCATCGTTATATATCTATTCAACTTCTAATATCGTCATTTATTTCTTCTCGCGCTTCAGCACTTCATCTATCATACCATATTCCTTCGCCTCTTGAGCTATCATCCAGTAGTCTCTATCCGAATCTTTTTCAATACGCTCGAATGGATTGCCAGAATGTTCTGCAATGATAGTGTAAAGCTCCTTCTTGAGCTTCTGTATCTCACGGGCTGTAATCTCTATATCCGAAGCCTGTCCCTGAGCGCCACCCATTGGCTGGTGAATCATGACTCTTGAATGTGGCAAAGCCGAACGCTTGCCCTTTGCACCGGCCACAAGCAACACTGATGCCATAGAAGCAGCCAAACCCGTACAGATAGTTGCAACATCAGATGATATATACTGCATAGTATCATATATGCCAAGACCAGCATACACACTACCACCCGGTGAATTCAAATATATCGAGATATCCTTTGATGAATCTGCCGACTCAAGATAAAGCAACTGTGCCTGAACGATATTGGCTACCGTATCATCTATCTCACAACCCAAGAATATGATTCTGTCCATCATCAAACGTGAGAAAACATCCATGCTTGCCACGTTCAACTGACGTTCTTCGATGATTGTAGGATTGATATAGCTATCAACAAATGTAGAATACTGGTCAAACGCATTGCCACTTATTCCCTGATGCTTAACAGCATATTTTCTGAAGTCATTTGGATTTATCATATCTATATCTCGTTTTATTAAAATTCCTGCTGAGCATATTACGCCCAGCAGGATCATTATTATCTCTTGCCTATATGTCGTTAACTAGCAGTCTGTTGCCAATCTAAACTTTCAGCTTCAATTAGTCTTCAAAGAGCTTACCGAACTCAGCACGAGTTGTAGTCTTCTGCTGGAGCTTAACCTTCTCCTTTGCAACTGCAACAACAGCATCGTTGATTGCACCCATAACCATCTGCTCACGCTGCTCATTGTCCTTCAACAAGCTACCAGCATAGTTCTCAAGTGCAGCCTCAGGGATGTTTGTCATACCATACTGAGCAAACTGAGTCTTAGCAGCCTTCTTAGCATAAGCAATAACTTCCTTATCACTTATCTTCACGCCGTTTGCCTCAGCGATAGCCTGACGGAGCTCTGTCCAACGATACTCGTCGAGCAACTGTGGGAACTCGTTCTCAAGAACCTCAGAAGTGAAGTTCTTATTATCATGATTGATAACAGTAAGCCATCTCTTCATGAATGCCTCAGGGAGCTCTATGTTAGCCTTCGCAACCAAAGTCTTACGAAGCTTGTGAGCGAAGAGGTAGTCCTGCTGTACAGTGAACTGCTCTGCAAGATCTTCCTTTGTCTTAGCCTTGAACTCATCGAGTGACTTTACAGCATCCTTACCATATACCTGGTCGAAGATGTCCTGGTTAAGCTCTGCATCCTTGAATTCAGTAACCTCAGTGATTGTGAAATCATATTCACCCTCAACCTTAGCTGCATCTTCCTTGCTGATGCTCAAGATATATGAAATCTCAGTGTCGTTTGGATAAGCCTTCTTTAGGTCTACCTTAACAACGTCACCTACCTTCTTGCCAATAAACTTAGCCTTCTCAGCCTCATCCTTAATAACCGAAGTAGAGATTACTGTCGATTCATTGCTGAAAGCGCCTTCCTGCTTAACAGAACCCTTAATCATCGACTTCTCACCTACTGTGTCAACAGTCTCGTTAGTACCGAAACGCTGAGTCAAAGTCTTGATCTGAAGATCAACATCCTCATCAGAAACTTCGATTGTGTAATATGGAACCTCTACGCTCTCAAGTTCAACAGATGGCTTTGGAGCAATACCCATATCAAACTTGAAAGTGATATCACCAACTTCCTTGTCAAAGTCGATAGGATCCTGACCCTCTGCTGGGAGTGGCTGACCAACAACATTAATGTTGTTATCCTTTATATAGTTGTTGATTGTCTCGTCGAAAAGCTTGTTCACTTCTTCAGCAAGAATTGCCTTGCCAACCTGCTTCTTAACCATTGCAATTGGAGCCTTGCCAGGACGGAAACCTGGAATATTCACCTTCTTTGCGTAGTTCTTAAGAGCTGCTTCTACCTTTGGCTCATAATCGGCCTTCTCGACCTTCAGAGTGATGACTGCGTTCAGTGCGTCAACGTTTTCTCTCGAAATATTCATTTCTATACTAAATTATGTTTCTTTACTGTTATACCTTGCTGTTGGCAAGGAAACTAAATGGCCGCCATAGCCCGAAAGCTGGCGGCCATTTTCACTGTGCGGATGAAGGGACTCGAACCCCCACGCCGTGAGGCATCAGATCCTAAGTCTGACGCGGCTACCAATTACGCCACACCCGCAGGTTTCCTTTCAGCGGTGCAAAGATAATTCATTTAATGTTTGAAAAACAAATTTTGAATGATAAAAAATCTTTACAACGTAAAATATATTACCAATATAGAATTATAATGCATGAAGAGATTAACAATTAACTACATCCAATATCTAATCACTTGACTGTAACACCTAAAACAACAAAACATATCCTACAAAAAAAAGCCCGGCGCCACCCCAAATGGACATGCACCAGGCAACTTCATACGTAAACCATATCTATGAATATCTCAGAGCAGGTATTAACATATAAGAATGCACAACACAATCATCAAACAATCATCAATCTGTTTTTCCATACGGTCAAAACCTCGTATGTCTTTTTGCACTTGTCACACAATGGAACAGCGAAACATTGCCCTATGTCATCAAATGCCTTTTTTACCACTACGGTCTCACTCGCCTGCTCATCACAAAATGCACAAGCACATCTACAAGATGATATCTCATCATTCTCTAATACCATTGCTCTCTCAGCAGAAGCAGATACTTTTGTAACGTAAATCATTTTCAACAGTATTCTTATATTCTTCGGATTGTCATTTATCACATGACAAATCAGTTTTTCATGTATTTACAAATGCAAAGTTAGGGGCATATATATCCAATAACAAGCAAAAAAGCCACTAATCGACGAAATCCAACCTTCGGTTTTCTGAGCTAACAAATTGATTATCAACATACATCCAAATTAAAAAACTTCATTCGTTAATTAAATGCCATTTGTCATTATGAATTTAGGGCAATTATTACAATAATTTCATCCATTCACCTTTCGACACATTACTCACATCCAAAATCACAATATGTCACATAGTAGATTTGTGTTAGATGCATAGTAGTTCCCAAACAAAAAAAATCGACCCCTTACGAGGTCGATCAAATGCATATCTAAAAAACGTATTATTTATCTTCTTTCCAATGGCTGAACATACGGCTGAGTAGTTGTACTTGCCTTCCATTCACCACTGCCATCATAATTTGGATTGCCATATTTTGCCATGTTTGTCCAATAATCTACCATACGGTTCGACAACTCTTCGTCAACTTCGGTATATGGACGCCACGAACGCTTAAGCGTACGGAACACATACCAGAGTTCTGAACTATGAAATGAGCCATGCAGACATGGTCGACCATCTTCTGGAGCAGATGCATCAAAGCGATAAATATATGTAGGCTTGTTACCAAGACTATCACGTAGATTAGCCAACTCCTGAAATCCATTATCAAGACCAGCCATGTCATCCGCTACAGAACCAAACATCAGAGGCACATCTGCCAAATGATTGTTATATGCCGCACTGTCAAAACTCTCCACTAGCACTTTGCCATCAACATGCGGAGTAAGACTAAGCCAGACCTTTTTCTCCATAGCATACTTATTCAATGCTTCTTGCAACTCTTCATACGAAGCGGCACGCATCTGCTCTAGCGTAGTGAATCCACCCATATCCATAATATCTTTACCCAAAGCGTCGGCGGTCTCCTGACCCGCACCCTCAGTAAGTCGACCATTCAGTCCACCTGCGCTCATGACAACCGCACCGCTGATAAGGCCACGACTCTCTGGCGACATGATCATGCAACGTATGCTACCACCACCTGCACTCTGTCCGAAAATCATCACCTTATCCGGATCTCCACCAAATTGCACGATATTCCGCTTTATCCACTTAAGAGCAGCAATCTGATCCATCAAACCATAGTTACCACTGAAACCACTCTCAGCGGTAAGTAACGGATGACTCAGATAGCCAAACACACCCAAACGATAATTCGCTGTCACCAGTATAACACCTCGTTCCGCCCATGCTTCGCCATCCATCTCTGGCTCAAAACTCCAACCTGCACTATATGCTCCCCCATGTATCCACAAGGCAACTGGCAGTTTACTATCAGACTTGCCTGCAACATCCTTAGGCACCCAAATGTTAAGGTGCAAGCAGTCCTCCGAAAATGGCGCATCTTCGGCAAAAAACTCCGTACCATAATTCCCGTCGTTAGGATCATGCGCAGCTTGAGGTGCCGCATTAAGAAAATGGTCACATACCATAACGCCTTCCCACTTCTCGACTGGTTGAGGTGCACGCCAACGCAAATCTCCCACAGGAGGGGCCGCATAGGGAACTCCCTTGTAAACAATTGAATTATTGGAAACGATGCCTTGCACTTGACCGCCCTCAATGCTAAGCACTGGATTAGTCTCCGCTGGTTGGTTGCAAGCTACCATAGCAATAGCGCATACCATGTTTGTCAGTAGACTGTTTTTCATAATAATCTATTAATTTCTGACAAGATATAAATATTAGTTATACCTAACAACACTTCACACATATATTTTGTACAAACAAAATATAACGAGACAAATCTTGTGTATAACTATAATCATATCGGGATATATATCATAGATCTGTCCAAGAGCTAACTCTTAAACCTTCTCTTGAACAACAAAGAAATACGGGGATATCTCCCTAAACTCATGTATCTGCAGTTTCTGGCCTATCTTGACGTCCTTTGTCGTCATATTATTCCACTCCATAATCTGCTCAGCAGTGGTATTATACTTCATCGCTATCTTATGCAGATAATCTCCTTTTTGAACAACATACGTTGACACTATAGCTTCAAGATTCTTTATACCAAAATACCCCGTCAGATCAGGTGACACATCGGGCTTCAGCTTTGTCTCATTCCTTATATATCTGTTGACAGCAGACTTTGGCAACATAAGCAACATCGGCATGTCATCATAAGGAATAAAGTCTTTGATATATTGAGGATTAAGCTGTTGCAAACTTTGTCGATCCACACCTGTAGCTCTAACAATCTGGTCAAACGACAGGCTCATATTGACATACACAGTATCTATATCCTGGAAGGTATAATTGGGCTTTACGGGTACAACATTATGCAAATCATAGTAGTTCATCACATAATTCACAGCAATAAATGCAGGAACATATGCCTTCATCTCATCTGTCATATATGGAGCTAGCTCCCAAAAGCTTTTTTTCCCGCCAGCTCTCTCAATGGCTTTTTGTACAGTCCCTATACCTCCATTATATGCCGCAAGAGCCAATTGCCAATCTTCCAAATTCTGATACAGGTATGCCAAATATCTACATGCTGCATCTGTAGCCTTCAGCGGATCACATCTCTCATCCTCATAGCTTGTCACCTTCAAATCAAGCATCAGTCCCGCATGATATAGAAACTGCCACAATCCCATTGCACCTGACTTTGACTTTGCCTTGGGATCAAGAGCTGATTCTATCACAGCGAGATATTTCAGTTCCTGTGGAAGATTATATTTGCTAAGATACTCTTCAAATATCGGGAAATAGAGCTGCGAACGGCTTATTATATTCGACAGGTGATCACGACGCCTTTCTAGATAGACATCTATATAAGCTCTCACCTGTGCATTATATTCAAGTTTAATAGGCGATTGCTTATCAAGCTGAGCCATACGACTCTGATATATATACTCTGGAATCTGAGGGTTCTTACTTTGAGCAATTGCCTCAATGGCACACAAAGCAAAAAACAACAATATCCAGAACGATCTCATCGCTTCTTGTCGTTAATCAAAGATAGCCCTCACAATATCACCGCCGTTTGCATATAGCATCAATGCTATCAAAAGAATCATGCCTATTGTCTGGAATCGCTCCATCCATTCATCACTGATCTTACGGCCAGTAATCATCTCTATAATAAGGAATAACGCATGTCCACCATCAAGAGCTGGAATAGGCAATACATTCACAACACCAAGCATGATAGCCATGAATGCTGTTATATACCAGAACGACTCCCAATCCCATGTCGTTGGGAACATCTTACCTATAGTACCAAAGCCTCCAACCTTTGTCGAGCCTTCCTTGGTGAACAACATCGGTATCTGCTTCACATAGTTACATAGCAAATCCCAGCCTTTGCTGACACCTGCAGGCAATGCCTCCCAGAAACCATACTCACGATGCTTCTCTCCGACCCAGCGAGTGATGTCACACAGTACAATGCCTATCTTAGAATTTGCATCAACAAATACACTAGCGGTATCTGCAACACCATTGCGGACAAATGAGACCATGACTGTAGTATCCTTGTACTCATCAAGAGCTAACTTCAATTCATCCAAGAATACCAGACTTTTGCCAGCTACACCAGTGATACTGTCACCTGCCATAAGGCCAGCCTTTTCAGCTCCACTATCATGAGCTACATTACTAATGACAACCGGGGTTCTAATAGATGCCAAAGAACTTACGTTTTCACTAAGTACCTTGCGGAAGAACTCATGAGGCATCTTTATCTCCATCTTCTCACCGTCTCTTACGACATTGATTACCGACTCGTCTTCAAGCAAGATGGGATTTGCAAAGTCCTTGTATGTCTCTACTTCATTGCCATTCACACCTACGATAAGGTCGCCGTTCTTAAACCCAGCCTCTTTCATCACTTCGTGATAGACAAGACCGAATTTCGACTCATTATATGGAAGATATGTCTCACCCCACACATAAAGAATCATCCAGAAAAGCAAAGGGGCTGTTACCAAATTGACCATCACACCGCCAAGCATGATAAGCAATCTCTGCCATGCAGGTTTAGCTCTGAACTCCCAAGGTTGCTCTGGCTGCTGCATCTGATCAGTGTCCATTGATTCGTCAATCATACCAGAGATCTTCACATAACCTCCAAGAGGAAGCCAGCCAATACCATATTCTGTCTCACCTTTCTTGAACTTGAATAATGAGAACCATGGATCAAAGAAAAGATAGAATTTCTCTACCCTTGTCTTGAATAACTTGGCGAAGAAGAAGTGACCTCCTTCATGAGTAATAACCAATATCGATATGCTCAGTACAACCTGAAGCACCCTAATGAGAATGTCCATAACTAAACTTTACTACTTGTTTCTCTTTCTTTCCTTTTTTTCTTTCTGACGTGCTCTGAATCCCTGATCTCTCTTCTGGCCACGTTCTGCATTGTCGCCACCTCTATATGAATTACGATCGCCGCGATCACGTCTATCACCACGGTCGCCCCTGTCACCTCTGTCTCGACGGTCACGACGATCCCTGTCACGACGTTCACCGCCACGGTCGCCGCGATCACGACGTTTCTTGCCACCGAAACCTCCCTTGTCTTTACGCTCTTCTCCTCCTTCACGTGGGCCAGCCATCTCGACAACAAGCTTATAGCCATCAATCTTCTGGCCATTCATTCTGTTGATAACCTCCTGGCTATATGTCTTGTCCACATCGATGAACGAGAAATTACGCATGATGTCTATATGACCTATAGATATCTTCTCGCTGATATCTCTAGTGTAATTGTTGATCAAGCCCATGAGATCACCAGGACGGATGCTGTCAAGTTTTCCTATATTGATGAATATACGATCAAACTGCTCAGCATCGCTGTCACTTCTACCCTTCTTTTCTTTTCTGTCATCATACAAGTTAAGGTCACCCGCATTCTGGTAATACTGGTTAACAGCATTGAATTCACTAGCGATAACCTTCTTGATAAGCTCCTCTGTCGAGAACTTCGAAAGTTTCTCAAGCATCGCTGGTATGAACGGAGCCACTGCCGACTGTTCATCAAACTCCTGTTTCTCGATCTCGTCTACGAAATGTATCAGCTTGGTCTGGCATATCTCTTCTGCCGTTGGCACCATCTTGCGCTCAAACTTCTTGCCCGATACTTTCTCTATCTGCTTGATACGGCTGAGCTCTCGGCTGTGAACAATTGTCACACTTATTCCCTTCTTGCCCGCACGACCAGTACGTCCACTTCTGTGAATATATACCTCTGGATCATCTGGCAAATTATAGTTGATTACATGGGTGAGATCCGTCACATCAATACCACGAGCAGCCACATCAGTGGCAACGAGTATCTGAAGATGCTTTATACGGAAATGCTCCATAACCGTATCACGCTGAGCCTGCGATAGGTCACCATGAAGCGCGTCTGCATTATATCCGTCAGCAATAAGCTTATCTGCAACCTCCTTTGTCTCCTGTCTTGTGCGACAGAATACTATGCTATAGATATTGGGCACCATATCCACTATGCGCTTCAATGCTGCATAGCGATCAGCTGCCTTTACCATATAATAATGATGTTCTACGGTATCAGCTCCCTGATTGGTACGTCCAATGCGTATCTCTATATGCTCTTTCATATACTGGCGAGCTACCTTCTCAATGAAAGGTGGCATAGTTGCCGAGAAGAGCAATGTCTGGCGTTCTTCTGGTGTCTCAGCAAGTATCGTCTCTATGTCTTCCTGGAAGCCCATATTGAGCATCTCATCGGCTTCGTCAAGCACAAGCCAACGTATCTCGCCTATCTTCAAAGCACCTCGCTTGATAAGGTCTATCACACGACCTGGAGTGCCAACCACAATATGCGCTGCACCCTTGAGCGCCTTGAGCTGAGCACGTATGTCAGTACCGCCATATACCGATACTATCTCTACGCCCTTACGATACTTTGCGAATGATGTAAGATCTTTGGAAATCTGCAGACAGAGCTCACGAGTAGGGCTCAAGACAAGAGCCTGTGTCTTCTCTGTCGCCAAGTCCGCAAGCTGCACGATAGGCAAGCCAAATGCACCCGTCTTGCCTGTTCCTGTCTGCGCAAGCGAAATGACGTCTTGTCCGTTGTTCAAAATCTCAGGAATCGAACGTTCCTGAACTGGTGTTGGAGTTACAAATCCTAGTTCTCCGATGGCCTTCAGTATCTCTTCTGAAAGACCTGTTTCTTCAAATGTCATGTCTTATTATTTATTAGCCTCCCTTCACGTTCCAACACCAAAAGAATATCCCAACTATAACGAAAAATGTCTGTCACAGACAAATGGCCTCTAATTAGCGCCCTTTTATGCGGAGTGGATTGTGAAATCTGAGGTTGTTTTATTTTGCTCCACGAATGATGCCACGAGATGACGACTTGACAAACGCCAATATCGAATCACGCAACTCACTCTGAGGCACCTCTGCCTCTATGGCCTCAACGGCCTGTGTTGTATTAAGTGGCTTCTGATAGAAATACTTGTATATCTCCTGAGCCTCACCTATTTGCTTTGCATCAAAGCCTCTGCGCTTCAAGCCTACGAGGTTAAGACCCTCAAAGCTTGCAGGCTCACGACCTACCATTACATATGGAGGTATGTCTTTGCCAATGCGCGAACCGCCCTGTACCATAACATACGAACCGATACGCGTAAACTGGTGAACCAACGATCCGCCACCAACCACGGCGCAGTCCATAACCTCTACCTCACCAGCAAATTGACATGCGTTTGATACAATGATGTTGTTGCCAAATACACAGTCGTGTCCAAGATGAACATATGCCATCAACAGGTTATTGCTTCCCACAACAGTCTTCCCCTTAGAAGCGGTACCACGATTGATTGTAACAAACTCACGAATAGAGTTATTATCTCCAATCTCACATGTAGTATACTCGCCCTTGAACTTCAAGTCCTGTGGCACCATACCTATCACGGCATGTGGGAATATACGGTTGTTTTTCCCCATACGAGTACCAGAACAAATAACCGCGCCACTCATAATCTTACAGCCATCGCCTATTACGACGTCTTTTTCAATAGTAACGAATGGACCTATCTCTACATTCTCGCCTATCTTTGCCTCTGGGTCAATTACTGCTGATGGATGAATCATATCTGTATGTTATAATAAATTCTTATTATTTAAACTCTTTCATAAGTTGACGCGCAAATGCAGTATTCGAGCCATGACCCGATTTTGTTGCAATAATACGTCCTTTTATCGGCTTGCCTACAAGCGACAAATCGCCTATAAGATCAAGAAGCTTATGTCGTGCTGCTTCGTTGGCATACTTCAAATCATGTTCGTTCAATACGCCCGAACGATGTATCGTCACATCCTCCTTGCCAAGCTGACGAGCAAGCTCCTTACGCTGCTCCTCTGTCATATCCTGGTCTACAAACACTATCGCATTCTCCAAGTCACCTCCCTTGATAAGACCTGCCTGCAAAAGCATCTGAATCTCTCTCAAGAAGACGAATGTACGGCAATCATATACCTGCTCATACTCGTCAAGACTCTCTATAAGCGCATACTGATTTGCCAAGCATCGCGAACCGTCAAACGCTATATTAACCTGAGCCGCAAAATAATCCTCCGGCAAAGCAATGATCCTTATGCCCTTTTCTGGCTCTTCATACACCGCCTTGTGAGTTATTACCATATACTGACGCTCTGCGTCCTGCTCAGCTATGCCTACGTTCTTTATCGCATCAACGAATGGTTTCGCACTACCGTCCAAGATAGGAACTTCCGGACCATCAAGCTCTATAAGACAGTTGTCTACCCTCATAGCTCTCAACGCCGACATCAGATGCTCTATCGTCGATATGCGCACCTTATCACTATCGCCCGCCAACACGGTACCTCGCTGAGTAAACGATACTCTGTTGGCGTCTGCCGGAGTCAATGGCTGACCCTCTACGTCTACTCTCTTAAACTGATATCCAAAGTTTACCTCAGCTGGCTTTATTGTCAGGTTAACCACCACGCCAGTATGCAAACCCTTGCCACTAAACGATGCCGAACCCTTAAGTGTTGTCTGCTTCTCCATGTTCCCGATGTTTATTTCTTCTGAGACGCAACAAGCTCATCGAGCTGCTTCTTCATCTCTGGCAAATGACGGAAGACCGCATATGCCTTGTTATATGTCATGACATCAATAGCTGGCGAACCGAATACCGTAGTATTTTCTTTCTTCACGTTGCCCGCTATTCCTGTCTGAGCACCACATTTTGTGCCATCAGCAACCTTGATATGACCTGCTATGCCTGTCTGACCACCAAACATACAATGACTACCCACCTTAGTAGAACCTGCTATGCCACCGAGAGCAGCCATAACAGTGCTTTCGCCTATCTCTACATTATGAGCTATCTGTATCAGATTGTCAAGCTTAGTACCCTTGCCGATACGCGTTGAACCCATCGTCGCACGGTCAATGCATGTATTTGCACCCACCTCAACATCATCAGCTATCTCTACATTGCCAATCTGCGATATCTTCTGATATACGCCATTAGCGTCTGGAGCGAAACCGAAGCCATCTGCACCGATCACGCATCCTGCATGCAATGTACAACGGCTACCTATCTTGCATCCTTTGTATATCTTAACACCTGCATACACTGTTGTATCATCACCAATAACGACACCATCACCAATATATGCCTGTGGATATATCTTTACATTCTTACCAATCTTAGCTCCATCACCAATATATGCAAATGCACCAACATACGCGAACTCACCTACTGTCGCTTTAGGACTTATGAACGAAGGCTGCTCAATGCCAACCTTCTTAGGCTGCATCTGCTCATACATATTGAGCAACTGAGCTAATGCCTCATATGCATTAGGAACCTTGATAAGGGTTGCCTTGACCTCCTGTGAAGGCTGGAAATCATTGTTTACAAGCACTACAGAAGCTGATGTTGAATAAACAAAATGCTCATATTTAGGATTAGCAAAAAAAGTGAGCGCACCTGGCACACCCTCTTCGATTTTGCAATATGTACGTACTGGAGCATCCGGATTACCTTCAACCGTTCCGCCCAACACCTGTGCTATCTGTATCGCTGTAAATTCCATTCCTAGCAATTCAATAAAATTAGTTGCGAATGCAAATCTAATAAATTATTCCCACATTATTTCACACAAAACACCTTATAGACCTTTTTAACTACATTTTGAACAAAATATAACCAGATGATCTATATATAGCACACTTCCCAAAACCATTAACAGGCTCACAGAACAAAAAAAGAGCTGATCACAACAAATATGACCAGCTCTGTTTATTTAGTACAGCTTACTAATTACATAACAAGCTTATAGCCCTTTCCATGTACGTTGATGATCTCAACCGATGGGTCTTCCTTCAAATGCTTACGCAACTTTGTGATATACACATCCATGCTTCGCGCATTGAAGTAGTTGTCATCAACCCAGATTGTCTTGAGCGCAATGTTTCTCTCCAACACCTTGTTGGCATTAGCACAAAGAAGCTTGAGCAATTCACTTTCCTTAGTAGTCAACTTAATTGTCTCCTCACCTATTGTAAGCTGCTGCTTCTGAGTATCAAACTTATACTTGCCAAGCAGATATGTCTCCTGCACCTGAGAGTTGCCACTTGTACGACGCAAAATTGCCTCAATACGGAGCAGAAGTTCTTCCATGCTGAATGGCTTTGTCAAATAATCATCGGCACCTGCCTTGAAACCCTGAAGGATATCGTCCTTCATTGTCTTTGCTGTCAAGAATACGATAGGCACCTCTGTGTTGAGCATACGGATCTCACGAGCCAATGTGAAACCATCCTTCTTTGGCATCATGACGTCAAAGATACAGATGTCATATTTGCCAGCGACAAAAGCGTTGTATGCGTCTTCACCGTTTGGTGCAAGCGTTGTATTGTAGCCTTTTGCTATCAGATACTCGCTCAGCAACATGCCAAGGTTCTCATCATCCTCAGCCAAAAGAATTCTGTGCTCCTTATTTTCCATTTTTACTGTCTTTTAATGGTAAAAATATATCAAATTTCGTTCCTATATTTATTTCGCTCTCCACGGTAAGTTGTGCACCATGCAGATCGACAATACTCTTTACATATGCCAAGCCTAAACCGAAACCCTTCACATTGTGAACGTTTCCTGTAGGTATGCGGTAGAACTTGTCAAATATCCTGTTCAAGTTATCCTTCGTGATACCCATGCCGTTATCCTTTATAGATATAATCAAGCCGTCATTCTTGTTCCACGTCTTGATATACAACACAGGTGGTACATCAGGTTTCCTATACTTGAACGCATTCTCAGTGAGATTGTATATTACGTTTGTAAAATGCACCTCATCAACCAATGCTACACTATCTACTGCCTCTATAAAGCAGTTCAACTCTCCTCCCTCATTCTCTACCAATGGTCTGAACGAATTAGCCACACTATCGACTATCTCGTTCACATCCATCTCCTTGCGGTTCAATATCAATCGACCACTGTCAATAGCCGCAATAGAAAGGATTCTCTCCACCATATTACGCTGCCTCTTGCACTGGTCCATTATAATCTTGCACTTCTTCACTACCGATTCCTTCGTCACCGGTATGGAAGGCTCCATCATAATCTCCGCAGCCATACTTATGCTGGCAATCGGCGTCTTGAACTCATGTGTCATATTGCCAATAAAGTCGTCCTTTATCTGGTCTATCTTCTTTTGGCTGAATATTATCACAATCGTATAAATCGAGATGCCCAACATCAGCAACGTGAATATCACTGTTGGTATGAGCAACCCCAACGACTCGGCCCAGAATGTCTTTTGCTCAGGAAAATATACCACCAAACTATGCAGTTTTGCATGCACGTCATTTGGGAAGAGTCTTTTCTTATATACGAGGACATCGTCAGAAGGGTTATACCCTGCGGTACAAAGAACTACCTTTTCTTGCGAATTTAACACAGCATACTCATGAATCAACGAGATTCCGCGCTCCGCAAAACTCTGCATAAGCATACCGTCAAGCCTTTGCTGATCAACACGCTTTTCTATCGGCATGTCCTCAAATAGAGTATGCATCAAGATATGACTCTGCTCGTCAACCTTCTGCCTCAACTCTTTCTGAATCGCCACCATGGCATTAGTCAGAGGATCAAGATGAGACATGTCATCAAGGTCCGCACGTCCCTTGAGAGCAGATATCAGGGTGTCCTGCTTATATGTATTGAGACTAAAGTGGCCATCCACATCCAGGTCAAGAGAGATGTTATAATTCTTTCCCCTCTTACTTCCTGACTCACCACCACTATGCGATTTCATCTGTCGCCTGAATATCGGCGACAATCTTTCATCAAGACTATAATTAGATTTGATTGCCGACATCTCATCTGTCTCAAGACGAGTGATAACAGCATCTATACTCTGACGTACGAGCTGATCAAAGTGACTCTTCTTTAGTTCCGAGGCCTCGATTATCCAGCTCATTTGCATGAATACAAGGCCTGTGAATGCTAAAGTCATCACAATACACAACCATATTATAATCTTTTTACTTCTCATGTAGAAAACAAAGATAAAAACGTGTCATATTTTTCACAAGCATTAGGTGTAAAAAATATTCAAAATGGGGATAAAATCATTACTATTCACACTTTTGCAAATATCCTAATGCCTTTTCTGCCGCCATTTGCTCCGCTTTTTTCTTTGTCACACCATGCCCCTCACCTCTTTTGATTCCGTATATTTTCACGACACACTCAAAACTCGTTCTGCTTTCTTTTGTTCTTCCGGTCTCGACAACATGAAACTCTACCTCTGCCTTATGCTTCTGCCCCCACTGTATCACCTGTGACTTGTAATCAACCATATCAACCAGCACCTGCTCAATCTGCTCATCACTCGCAATGCGCTTCCTGATAAACTTCACTGCCTTAGACAACCCCTTGTCAAGATATATTGCAGCAACAAGAGCCTCTAAAGCATCACCCGGAAGATGCGTCTTGGTTATTGATATAGCCCCACTATACTTGATCCACTCCACCAGTCCCATATTCATAGACACCTGATTGAGAAGCTCACGGCTCACTATCATCGCTCTCATACGCGACATAAAGCCTTCGTCTGCCTCCGGATATTTATGATATAGGATATCGGCAACAACCATGTCTAACACAGCATCACCTAGATATTCCAAACGCTCGTTATATACAGAACGACCATCTACTTTAGTCATGGCCGACTTGTGAACGAACGCTTCCTTATAAAGATCGACATCACAAGGCAAGAACCCAGATGCCTTAAAGACAAAAAAATAAAACTTTCTCTCCTTGCGGAAAAAAAGTTTTATTAGATTCTTAATCCGGTTGGTCAATATCACAGTGCCTTAAAGATTACTGTTGAGTTATGACCGCCAAAACCGAACGTATTCGAGAGCGCAGCTCTGATATTACGTTTCTGAGCCTTGTTAAATGTAAGATTCAACTTGTTATCAATCTCAGGATCGTCTTCAAAATGGTTGATTGTTGGAGGAACAATGCCCTCTTCAATAGCCTTTACACAGACGATAGCCTCCAAAGCACCTGTAGCGCCAAGCAAGTGACCTGTCATTGACTTTGTTGAACTGATGTTCATCTTATATGCATGTTCACCAAAGACATTAAGAACCGCCTTTATCTCACCCTTGTCACCAAGAGGTGTTGATGTACCATGAGTATTAACATAGTCAATATCTTCTGGCTTAAGTGACGCATCTGCCAATGCCTTCGACATCACTCTCGTAGCGCCTTCTCCTTCTGGATGAGGAGCTGTAAGGTGATATGCATCCGCTGAGAATGCCGAACCCGCCAACTCACAATAGATGTGAGCTCCACGCTTCTTTGCATGCTCATATTCCTCAAGGACAAGACAAGCACCGCCTTCACCCATTACAAAACCATCACGATTCTTGTCATAAGGACGTGATGCTGTCTTAGGATCGTCGTTGCGTGTTGAGAGAGCCTTCATCGACGAGAAACCGCCAACACCTGGCTCTACCAATGCAGCCTCTGAGCCTCCAGTTACAATAACGTTTGCTTTACCAAGACGAATAAGATCAAGGGAAGAAGCTATGGCATTTGTTGACGAAGCACAAGCCGCAACAGTACCATAGTTCGGACCACCAAATCCATATTTGATAGAAATATAGCCAGGAGCAATATCTGCTATCAGCTTAGGTATAAAGAAAGGATTGAACCTTGGAGTTCCATCACCAGCAAAATAATCCTTTGCTTCACTGAAGTAAGTGATAATTCCGCCAATGCCCGCGCCCCAGATGACACCTATCTCGTTTTTGTCGACAGTGTCGAGATCTAGTTTCGAGTCCTTGATAGCTTCATCGGCAGCAACGACAGCAAACTGGGCAAATCTGTCCAATTTGCGTGCCTCCTTGCCGAAATATGCAACGGGGTCAAAATTCTTGACCTCACAAGCAAACTGAGTCTTGAATTTGGAAGCGTCGAACTGAGTGATAGGGGCTGCACCGCTAACTCCATTCACCAATCCCTGCCATGTTTCTGCTAGGGTATTACCGAGAGGGCTAATGGCACCCAGACCCGTTACTACTACTCTTTTCAACTCCATATTCTTACCTTCAGGTTACTTATTATGCGTTTGCCTCAATGTAAGCAACTGCGTCACCTACTGTAGCGATCTTCTCAGCCTGGTCGTCTGGAATTGTAATGTTGAATTCCTTCTCAAACTCCATGATGAGTTCTACAGTGTCAAGTGAATCGGCGCCAAGATCGTTTGTGAAGCTAGCTGTTTCTGTTACTTCTGCTTCGTCTACGCCCAATTTGTCTACGATAATTGCCTTAACTTTTGATGCAACTTCTGACATAGCTTTGTGTTTTAAGTTAGTAATATTTTTAATTGTCTCGTATTGTCTTAAATCAATTGTTTGAGAACACTCTCTTCAAAACAACTTTGCAAAGTAAATCATTTGTTGATGATTTTTCAAACACTTGCTGAAAAAAATGCATCTACTCCATCGTTTTTTTAGTTATTTTTGCTTTTCGAAATACAGCACATCTCATACTAACACTTTAAGTATTAATACAATACATATATTTTAGCCCACAAAACACATTTACACGAACAAATTGGCTTGTCTATGCCTCTTTTTGATTACTTTTGCACATACCTATTTAATATATAGATTCTTATGGATAAAAACATCAAGCTCCGACTGATCATCATGAACTGGATGCAGTTCGCTGTATGGGGCGCATACTTGACTTCAATGGGTGGATACCTTGCCAGCATAGGGCTTGGCGACAATATCGGATGGTTCTATTCCGTACAAGGTATCGTTTCTATTTTCATGCCTGCCTTGATGGGAATCATCGCCGACCGCTGGGTTCCTGCACAACGCCTCCTCGGCCTATGCCATCTTGTGGCGGCCATGATGATGGCCTATGTGGGCTATATTGGACTCTCTTCTGCCGACATTCACATGGGCGACATATTCCCATTCTATACCATATCTGTCGCATTCTATATGCCAACACTTGCCCTCTCCAACTCTGTTTCATACAATGCACTGGAGAAGGCGAATCTCGACATGGTAAAATGCTTCCCTCCAATCCGCACATTCGGAACCGTAGGCTTTATCGCATCAATGTGGATTGTCGACCTCCTCGGCTACCAGCAATCATGTTACCAGTTCTTCGTATGTGCCACTTGGGGCGTCCTTATGGCTATTTACACACAGACACTTCCTTCCTGCCCTGTGTCTAAAGGTGATGACAAGACGTCTATTGCCGACGTACTCGGACTTAAGGCTTTCTCTCTTTTCAAGAACACCCAGATGTGCCTGTTCTTCATATTCTCAATGTTATTGGGAGTGTCGCTTCAAATAACCAACGGATACGCTAGCCCATTCATTCAAAGCTTCGCCGCCGATGAGACTTATCAAGGTGCGTTTTTTGTCGACCACTCTAATATCCTTATATCTCTTTCACAGGTGTCCGAAACACTCTGCATACTTCTCATACCATTCTGCCTTAAACGTTTCGGCATAAAGAATGTCATGCTGATTGCCATGCTGGCCTGGGTTGGCCGTTTCGGATTGTTTGCAATAGGATATCCTGTGGGCATTGGAATTGTATTCCTCATCTGTTCCATGATTGTCTATGGTGTCGCTTTCGACTTCTTCAACATATCTGGCTCACTCTTTGTCGACCAGTCAACAGACCAGTCTATACGCTCTAGCGCTCAAGGCCTGTTCATGCTAATGACCAACGGACTCGGCGCTACTGTTGGCACGCTGTCTGCACAGGCTGTTGTCAACCATTATACGACAAACACCGACGGACTTCAAGTTGGCGACTGGAACACGGTATGGACAATTTTCGCAACATACGCTTTGGTTATCGCTATTGCTTTCGCTCTGATCTTCCGTACAAAGAAGGAAACAAAAGACTAATAATCTACTTGTCTCCGTTTACATAGAAACATGTCACTACGACAACATAGCGACAACATAGCGACAACATAACGATAACATAAAGGCACATAGCAAAAAAGATATTTCTACTACTTATTCAGCAAATAACAGAATATTTCATCGCTTAGGCATCATTTTTGTATCGCTTGAGTATATTTGTATTAAAGACAATTAGTAACTATAAATCATAGATCAATTATGAGAAAGCAAATAATGTTTATTGCAGTTGCCCTTATGGGTATGGGATCTGTAGCTATGGCTCAATGCGAACCTACTGCACAAGACTATGCCAACTTCGACGACACTCGCACTCTCGTAGTCCTCGACGATAACATCATGAGCGACTTCAATGTGAAGATTGAAAAACTTATGGAGAAGGAATGGAAACTGACAAAGTTCGATTTCATCTCTACTAAGGAATTTGACAACAAACGCGTCGACCCTTCATATTCTTTCCTTACAACAACTACCGTAACCTACGAAAAGGATAAGACTAAGGCTCGCTATACTTACCTCAGCCTCCTTATGGGAAAAGAAAAGAGCAAGGTAAAGAATATGCCAGACCTTATCTCTATTCCATTGGCATACACAAGTGTGGAAGATCAGAATTATGTTTACAAAATGGCTGCCTTCCTTCGCTTTGTACAGAATCATGTGACTATGATTAAGGACAACCCTGCCCTCTTGAAGAAAATAGGCGAAAACCCTCTCCTCTACTACAACAAGAATATCAAGAGCCTCGCCAATAAGACTCTTTATCTCGTAAAGGAAGAACTCGAAAAGTCTCTCCAGAACGAAGAGGCTGTCAAGGCTATCTATCCACACAAATTTAAATTTGTCACTAAGGCCGAAGTTACTGCTGCTATTGAAAACCAGGAGAAGGATGTCGTATTCGTTCACAAAGTAGGACCAGAGGTCGCTAAATACAATACTCGCTGCTTCAAGATGGTTATCGGCGCTGACGATAGCGAAGTATATTACTTCAACTATCACAATATTGACAAGAAGAACCACGACCGTGTCTTGGCTTCCGACTTCAAGAAAATGGCAAAGCAAAAGTAACACCTTGCCACTCAGACATTACATATCTACAATATTGATACTTCTTGCCTTCTTTGCTTGTAGCAGAGATGACAAGAAGTATCTTCGTGATTTGTTCTTTACATATCACGAAGCAAGTATGGCTGTCGGCGACACTATGACGGTCAATGTGGACTATTATCCCGTCGGGACAAATTGTGGCATCCCCGATGTACCGGTAGAGTGGACAGTTGCCGACACATCTATCATAAGCATATCTCACTCCGGAACTCGTTCTGCAATTATCACAGGACGAAAAATAGGCACAACATCTATAACGGCCACTCTGGGCGGATTCTCGGTCAGTTCACTCATCATAGTCGAAGACGAACATATTGTGAGCGATCACAACTTCATGACATACTGACTTAAGCAGTACGACACTAACTCCGA